>CAVXAB010000020.1:0-141313 GCA_963759545.1 uncultured Actinomycetota bacterium | reverse complement strand
CTCCAGACCTTGTCTATAGTGCCCCGCCCGCCCCGGGTCAAACGCCTCCACAACTTACGGGAAATGTAACACAAAGTATAATCGGAGTCCCACAACAAAGCCCTTTCGGTACTGATTTTACCGTACTATTAGACCCAAGGCTCAAAGTGGGTCTTCCCGTACTATTAGCAAAGATAGACCAGACTGTGATTCGGCAGTTGAAAGCACAACTTGGAGAACCAATCGTCCCTTTGGATAGTGACGGTTTGGTATTCGTTGGCCAAGTGAAACATCGGGGGGATACGCGGGGGAATGACTGGTATACCACTGTGAATGGGAAAAGACCGGGATGGGCGCAGGGTCTTCTAACCGGGACATTTGCAGCACAGCAATCGGGAGGGTCTTAGTGAGTCCTACGGGGGCTTCCTACCAGCAATTGACGCACGAGATGCTGAATAAGTCGGAGACTGCCCGATTTAAGAGCCTCTTAAAGCACGCTCTAATTGACCTTCGTGTATCAACTCCCGCTATCGTGACAGCATTTGACCCGGTGAAGCAGGTTGTTACTGTGCAGATTGCAATAAGTGAATTAGTACGGAAGCTAAAAGGCCCAGTTTGGACTGCAATTCCCCCTATCTATAATGTGCCGATTGTTCTCCCTCGCGCCGGGGGATTCTGCCTAACGCTGCCTATTGCGGTAGGGGACGAGGGACTGCTTGTATTCTGCGACCAGTGTATAGACCTTTGGTGGCAGGAAGGAGGCCAGCAGCCACCACCGTCTCCTCCTCCACCAAAGCCGCCTACGCCGTTAATACAGCCCAACTTCGAGCGCCGTCGCCATGACCTTACTGACTGTGGCTTCATACCCGGAATGTGGAATCAGAAGCGTGTTTTGACAAACTATTCTACGAACTCGATGCAATTGCGAAGTGATGACGGTACGGCATATATCGAAATTGCAGCGGGGGGAGTTATTAACATCAAAGGTTCCCAGATTATCCTAGATTCCACCGGAAACGATACGGAGATTGATGGGCGCGTATTCCTGACGCACAAGCATTCGGGAGTTACCACGGGCGGCGGTAATACGGGGAATGTTGTTTAATGGCTAGTTCCGTTATTTCATATCTGCGGCTCGATGCGAGTTACGATCCTGTATTCGACCCAGCGTCCGCGCTGACGGACCTGGCTGCTGTCGTACAGGCTATCAAAACACGCATCTTCCTGCTGCAAGGGGAATGGTGGGAGAATCTGAATGAAGGCACGCCAATGTTCCAACAGATTCTCGGGGCGCGTGCTACGCCGAAGGGCCAGCAGATTATGGCCCTTGCTTTATCCGCTAGAATCGCAGGAACACCTTACGTTACCGCCGTACAGAATGTGACCGTGACGTTTAACCCGGAGACTCGATTATTCACATATAGCGCCACAGTGCAGACAGCTTTCGGAGTGACGACTATAACTCTTACACCGGGCCAGTTAGCGGGGGTGAACGGGTAATGAATGGGGTAAACCTCTATTCCGGGTTGAAATGGCTGTCCGGGCTTGCAGACGCCGGGAAATAGCCCTGAGAGGGCAGTCTAGATGGCATACGCGCCGCCGAGTATAGGCCCTAGCGGTCTAACGATTCCGTCCTATGAGGATATCCTTCAAGATAATATTTCTCAAACATTGAGAATATTCGGAGCGAACATGTACGTCGGAGTGGATAGCGCTCTGTATCAATTTATATCAATCCTTTCCCTGAAGATGTCCGATTGCATGGCGGCGCTCCAATACGCTTATAATCAAGCTACTCCTACAACCGCCGTGGGTGCCGGTCTCGATCGTATCGTTAAGCTAAACGGAATCGCCCGTAAGCCCTACACCTACTCTACCGCGCTTCTAACAGTTAACGGCACGGCGGGCACCGTTATTACGAACGGGGCGGCGCAGGACACGAACGGCAACACATGGCTGCTTCCCTCTCCGATGACGATTCCCGGTGGGGGGACAATCAACGTCACGGCCACTTGCGTTACGGCTGGCAACATAACGGCGGGAGCAGGGGCTATCGACAGCATAGCGACTCCCGTAGGCGGATGGACGAGTGTCAATAATGCCAACCCTGCCGTACCTGGAAATCCGATTGAGACGGATTCTCAGCTGCGCGCTCGTCAGGCTATCTCCGTAGCCCTTCCCTCGGAGACGCGTCTCGCGGGGACAATAGCGGACCTCTCGGCTTTGCTAGGTGTGACGCGTCTGAATGTATTGGAGAACCCTACTAATTCGACAGATTCATATGGCAACCCCCCACACTCTTTGACCTGCGTCGTAGAGGGTGGGACACAATTGGGAATTGCCACTACAATCTACAATAACCGGGGAATTGGTTGTCTTACGAATGGAAAGGTAAGCGGCTCCCCTATTTCTCAAACCGTAGACGTGACAGTGACAGACCCGAATACGGGCAATACGATGGTAATGGAATTTATCAATCCGCCAGCCTATGTTCCGATTTTCGTTATCTTGAATGTCCACCTGCTGCCGGGAGGGACGAGCGCGACTTTAGCGGCTATTCAGACGGCGGTTACGAACTATCTCAATTCATTACAAATAGGGGAGGCAGTAATTTTTTCTGAGCTTTGGGGTGCTGCCTTAACAGCACGCTCTAATCCGGATATACCAATTTTCTCTATCCATTCCATATTTTCTGGGGTTGCCCCTTCACCAAGCGGTACGGTGGATCTTCCTATCCTTTTCTACCAAGTCTCTTCCGGTATCTTAGCTAATGTCATAGTGAACTCAGTATGAAAACAAGCATACAAAAATTTTCGGGAGTTCAACGGTATCCGCGCCCTCTTCGATTTCCTAGGATTCTATTTGTAATCTACTGTGCGACAGACTCTACAAACGGTTTCAAATACGTTGGGTTACACGTAGACGTAGAGAGACTAGAAAAGTTGAAGAAATTAGCATGAGTTCAAGCCCGCAAAATCCGTATAGCTTACAAGGATATGGTTCAGGGCTTTATGGCGCGTCTCCACTGGAGTCACTCGGACTAAATTATTATCTCGCACTCGTAACTTCAGAATATAGGAACAGCCCTAAGTTTCTCGCCTTCCTAACAGCACTCCTTCAAAAGTTAGATGACATTTCTCAGTGCCAGATGGCGCTAGATGTCACCTTCGATATTGACAACGCAATCGGCGTCCAATTAGACGCTCTCGGCGCTTGTGTAGGAGTGGGTCGGACAGTAGGCTTTCAACCATCAGGCGGCGTAAGCCCAATCCTAGACGACAACACATACCGCATCCTTATCAAAGCGCAAGTGGCGCAGAACCAGTGGGACGGCACGATTGATGGAATGCAGGCCATCTGGCAGACACTGTTCCCTGGCGGTCGAATCGTCATTGGCGACCTCCAGAATATGACTGTGAATATCTACATTAGCGGGGCGTTTACATCTATTCTGCAAGACCTGATTTCAAATGGCTACATCGTACCGAGGCCGCAGGCCGTTCTGTATAACTACATTTTCTCTACAGAGCCCGTGTTTGGGTTTGGCGTAGACAATGCCTACATCGCTGGATGGGGGCTTGGTCATTTTGCTTAAGGGAGCCTAACTTATGCCTGGTGTTACCAATATAATCCAGTGGAACCCCACGCAAGCGAACCAGGAGAGCGACGCTTCTTACCTAGCTGACGCCGTTCGCAGCGGCGGTGCCGTTGACCCGGAAATTTTCTACAGCGCCCTGGCTAACAAACTGTTCTACCAATTGTCGACCGTGGTGACAGCCTTGGCGGGGATGCTCGTTGCTAAGGGTTACTCTCCTAGTGATGCGAGCCTTTCGGTGTTGGAGACCGTTCTCGCTAACATCATAACCAATTATGATATTGGCCCGATGATGACCAGTATAGCCTTTAGCAGCACGCCTGTCTTTGCGATATCTGTAGTTTCTCAGAGACAGGCTGCCTTTGACATTATACTTACGGGAAACGTGATAAGCTCTACGTTGACAGGGACGGCCCCCGGTCAAATTATTACATTCTACATTCATCAAGACGGAGTAGGAGGTCGTACTTTTACATGGCCCTCAAACGTACCCGGTGCGACAATAGACCCAACAGCTAGCGGTACAAGTTCTCAAACATTCGGAGTAGACAATGCTGGCGTGCTCCACCCGTTGACGGAATTGACAGTATCCTAGTAGGAGAGAGATTATGAAAAATAGCGTAGCACTACGACTTTTGCTAACGTTAATGGTTATATGCCCGCTGGCTATGTGGGGGGCAAATACAAAATTCAGGAACGCTACTATCATCAATTCTACCCTAGATAACTCCCCGGTAGGGGCAACGACGCCCTCTACGGGGGCGTTTACGGGAGTCACGGATACTGCCCTATCAACAGGCTGTGTTGGAAATACTGGCGGGGTTTTGGTAAGTAACACAAATTGTTCCGCTGGGTTGAACCTCGCCTTTACAAGCCAGAATCTAGCAGCCAACGTAAGTTTTACAGAAAGTCCGCAAACGATTGACACTATAGTTATACCGATGTCGAAGTTCGCTAACTGTGGCTCGAATCAATGCCGAATTCGCATTTATGCCTCCTACTTTATCAAAACAAATGCATCGGGCTATTGCTACGCTACGGACGGAACAAACAATTGGTTCCCCTCCGTCGTATCCCCCACATCAGGAAGTGTCTCGAACTTGGCAAGCTGTACTATTGCGTTTCTGACTCCTACTCAGTATTCAAGCGGCGCTGGTCAGTCGATTTCTGTGATAGTCATTGGCGGAAACTCTTCAGGTAACACAGTATGTACATCAAGTTACGGCGCAGCTTCCCCATGCCCAAGCCCGACGGGAGGGGTTTCGGTTCCAAGTTTGATGCAGGCGGAAGTGCTACAGAGTTTCTAGGAGAGAAATCTGATGCGTAGACATCTGCTATTTTTGCTTGCACTTATTTCGGTTTTTGCCGCGCTTGCCCGTGGGCAGTCTACACTTACTCAGAACATTCGTCTCCAAATTCCCGCGTATAACCAGACAAATTGGCAAGTCCCATACAACTACGACCTGAATCTTCTGGACTCAATCCTTGCCGGGGCACAGATACTTCCTACTGGGCCGACTCCGCAGATCACACAATTCGCTAATTGGACAACGGCTAACACGGCATCTACTACGATCACGAATTTTACGAACGGATTGTCAGGGCAAACGATAAGGATATTCTGCGGCGCAAGTGATACATTTACTGTGATTGCCAATTCTACGAACATAGCCGTAGGTGGAAGCTGGTCATGCCCTAATTTTCTATCTCTCACGCTAGAGTTGGTTGGAACGGTATGGACGGAAGTTGGCAGGTCTGGAGGAAACGCAGCGGCGGGAGTTTCTTCTTGGACTGGAGATGGAAACTTCGCCACGAACTCCAGCTCTACAGGGGCCGTTACCCTGGCTCTCCATACGGCAGGCGCTCATACGTGGTGGGGAAATTATACCGGATCAACCGCCGCCCCTGGCTATCACGCTCTTACGACGGCAGACATTCCAACTCTATTGGAATCTAATTTGCCAGCAACAGCCGTTTTCACGGACCAGAATACTACATTTGGCGCGCATAATTACGATTACTCTGGGGCGTTGACTATTAAGGTGCCTGTAAGCGCGGGCGGATTAGACTACCTAACCTTTGCGACCGGGCAGATCGGATATGATACCTATTTCAACAATCTCAAAGCCTATCAAAATGGGGCAGATGGCATCTTGCCCACATCACCTGTATCTGGCACGCATACGAACAATGACTGCGTAAAGTTTGGAGTAGTCGGGACCGGATCTGTTACTCTTATTGATGCTGGAACGCCTTGCTATACGTCAACAATCCTATCTATTAGTAGCAACTATACAAATTCTACTACGTCATTCACGAACGTATGGCCCTCTTTCTCCGTAGCAGCTAGCACTCCGTATTTTATGACGTGCTCGTTTAGCTATCTTGAGGCTACGTCTGGCACATTTGAGTTACAAATTACCGGCCCAGCCTCTCCAACATCACTGCAAATCAACCTTCATGGGGAGCAACTAGGTACCGCCGAAACCAGCACGCTTGCTTTTGGGAATAGTATTACAACTATATTTTCAACACCCTTCCAAGTACAGACGCAATCTACACCGACTGTTTTAGCTTGCACGTTCTTATACCGCGCCTTGTCTCGCTACGCTAAGTATGATGCTTAATAATGGGGTGAACGCGGGAACGGTACAAGTGCAGTCGGCATCAACGAGTTCAACACACCAAGTAACGATTTACCCGAGCGCGTGTAGAGTGAACTAGCGGGGGAGATTGGAAAAAGTAACTTAAGGTATAAACAGACTATGAGAAAATTTTATCTATTGTTGACTCTTTTGTGCGCTGTCTTATTCTATAGCCCCCCTTCTAGTACACAAAGTACGACCCAAAATATTGGCTTAGAAATCCCAGCGTTCCGCGCAGTCAATTGGCAAGTGCAGATGGACTCTAATCTGACTTTGTTGGATGCTGTTATTGGCGGCTTTCAAACTCTTCCTATTGGAACAACTCCCGCAGTTCCTGATTCTCCGATTTGGGTTACGGCAAATACTTCTACGACTACGATCACGAATTTCACAGGGGCATACTCTGGGCAGAGAATCCAACTACTATGTGGATTGGGTGACACCTATACGGCGGTTGCTAGTTCGGCGTCCATCAACGTAACATCCACTTGGTCTTGCTCCTCTACATCCAAATCCCTAACCTTGATGTACGTGAACTCTTCTTGGTGGGAGGTTGCTCGCTCGGCTGGTGGTGGGGGCGGAAGCCCTTCCATATTCACGCAGTTCCAATTCGGCGGTAATACGGCAATCACAGGGACGGGAAATTATATTCAGTTGACTACCTCGTCATCGTCTGCTATTGGCCTCACGCAGTCTGGCAACGGAACTTCCGGTAATCCCTATATTGATACCATCGCAATCGCTATACAAGGAACAGACAATAAGTTGCTGTCTTCCGGGACGATCAGCGGCACGGGGGCATCTCTTTGTACTGACTCAAGTGGAGGGGCTACTACGGTTGGATGTACGAGCGGGGGAAGCAGCATCACTGTGAATGGGGGAAGTGCTTTAGGGAGTCCCGCCAACTTTGAGAGTGGTTCAGCTGTTACGGGAATTACAATCAATGTATCCAACCCATCCGGCAATAATGTGTCATTTGCCATTTCTGGGACATTGACAGATGCTGGATTGACCTCAGCCTATTCGGGTATTGGGACTTGCGGGTCAAACCAATGGGCGAGTGCCCTTATAAGGAATGCTGCGCCGACTTGTACCCAACCCGGATTCTCAAATCTTTCCGGTTCGATTACTCTCGGGCAGACAGTATTAACTACCCAGGGCGATTTGTTGACCGTCAATTCTACGCCCGCTTTGGTGCGTCTAGCTGTAGGGGTAAACAATACTGTTCTAATTTCCAATGGAACATCCCCTTCTTGGGGAACGGTCCCGAATGCGGCGCTTACGAATTCGTCCGTTACGGTCAGTACCAGCTCGCCGCTCGGCGGAGGCGGGTCCGTCTCCTTAGGAAACTCGCTTACGCTAACATGCTCTACCTGTAACACGTCTAACGCGACAGTTTCATCCTTTAGCGCCGGTAATCTGTCCCCCTTGTTCACGACTAGCGTATCGACCGCTACGACCACTCCGGCGCTCACTTTCACTCTAAGCAACGCGGCACAAAACTCCGTGTTAGCTGGCCCCGCATCAGGCGGTGCGGGTGCGCCAAGCTATCAGACCGCGCCCATAATTAGCGCCGCGAACATGACGAATTTTCCGACGTTTAACCAAAATACGATAGGAACAGCGGGGGGGTTGACGGGGTGCACTACGTCTACTGCTGGTTCTATTTGTTATTGGACTGGTTCCACATGGGTTGTCTTAGCCGGGAATGCTTCCGGAACGGAATGGCTGCAAGAAACAAGCGTCGGTGTCCCTTCCTGGACTACGCCCGGCGGCGGAGGCAATGTCTCCACGAGCGGTTCTCCAGCTCAATATCAAACTGCTGTATGGGCCAGTAGCACGACGATTACAGGAGTTGGGCCAGGCACTACGGCTTACCCTTTAGTGTCCGGCGGTGCATCCGCGAATCCTTCTTACGCGCAACTTACAAGCGCCGGTTTGAATATCACGACAACAACATGCACGAATCAATTTCTTACGGCAATTAGTTCTGGCGGTGTTGGAACCTGTACGACCGCTACGCTTGCAAGCGCACAATTCGCCAATCAAGGTACGACGACTACGCTGTTAATCGGGAACGCCAGCGGAAACCTTTCCTGGGGCGCAGTAAACTTGTCTTCGATGGTCACCGGCCAATTGCCCATTAGTTCTGTCGGAAGCTCGGGTCTGAGCGGGGCATCACCTATCTCTATTAACGCCGCTGGTGTGATTTCAGTTGCAGGTGCCGCAGGAGAGATTCTGGCAGGGGCTACTCCGGCGTTCACATATACACCAACTCTCGGAGTTTCGGGAACCCAGGGGACTCTTGCGATGTTCCCTGCGAGCGGGAATTTTACTACTACGTGGGGAAGCGCGGCGACCGCCAGCAATACAATTTTGGGATTTGCCTCGGCCCCTACGACGCTTCACTTGATTGAATGCGTGACGTCGAGTACGACTTGCACCTTGACGGATGCTGGTGGCCCGATTCCAGCGTCCTTGGCAAACGTAAGCCATAAGTGGCTCAACTCTTATACACTGTCCACAGGGCTGTTCACGCAGACGCAACCTGCCGATACCGACCTAACTGGCACGACAGCTGGCGCGGAGCTTTATATTACTAGCAGCGCCGTAGCTGAATTAGCGACTACGGCCTATAGTGTGAAGGTTTCCGGTGCTACGAACCCGAGTTGGGCAACGCCTACGGCGAACGCTCAATGTTTTATGAGCGCCGCTAGTAGTTATGCGACTACGACGCCTAGTTTTCAAAGTTGCCCTAGCGCCGGTGTGTCTTCCGTCTCTGGGGATGGAACTATTATCACAAACAGTTCCTCTACCGGGGCGGTAACACTCACGATTTCCGGCACAAGCGGGGGTATTCCGTATTTTTCTAGCAGTAGCTCATGGGCAAGTTCTGGTGCGCTAACCCATTATGGGGTCGTGTACGGAGGCGGCGCGGGAGGAGCGCCCGTTGCAACAGCAGCGGATACTACAACGACGCACGCTTTTTTCGCTACGGCTACCGCGCCTGCTTTTCGAGCAATTGCTACGGGCGACCTGCCAACAGGCATACCGATAGCTAACGTAGGAACTTCCGGCCTTAGTGGGACTTCTCCTATAACAATTTCCGCTGCGGGGGCAATTGGCTGCGCGACGAGCACTATAGCTTTGTACTTAGCAGCCGTGTCAAGGAGAAGCCCAATGCCGTTGACTGAGTGGTGCGTGGTGACCGTGAGACCGGTGCGCGGGCTGGCGCGCGGCACCCGCCCGCGCACGGCGCGGCCCCCGCGGGCACGGCGCGGCCCCCGCGCGCACGGCGCGGCCCCCGCGGCACGGCGCGGCACCCGCGCGCGGCGCGGCGCCCGCGCACCCGCGCGCGGCCCGCACCCGCGCGCACGGCGCGGCCTGATCGACAGGGATTTCGCTTTTCATGTGGATTCCGCATCAAATAAGCTGCGGAATCCACATGATCATGGGCCTGGCCGCGGTGCCGCCGGGACAACCCGGACAAACCGGGCGGGCAACGGGCGCGGGCCCGGACCCAGCGCGAAAGCGGAGCACCAGAGACAACGGCATTGCCCCATAGCCCCGCGGGGAACGGCGCAGTGCTGCCCGCGGGGGCCCCGGGGGCCCCTGCACCCCCCAGTCACGGAGCACCCCCGGTCACGGAGGGGCTTCGCCCCGCAGTCCTCCCTAAGACCCGGTGACCGGCGTAGGCAGGCGCGGCGAGGACCGTAGCGGCCTAGCCGCGGTCAAGCGCGGTTGAGATCAGGCCAAGTGGCGGTGCTCCGAGTTCCATCAGGGCCGTGTGGAAGCGCTTGAGACTGAAGCCCGCGCCCCAGTCCGCACGGGCCCGCTCGCGTAGCGCCACGATCTCCAGCTTGCCCCAGGTATACCTGCCGTAGGTGGGATCGAACGTGGCGCGCCGCGCCTCGGAGGCCGCCGCGGAACCCGCCAGGTGGGTGTCCGCCTCGAACCGCGCGGTCGCCTCCTGGACTGTCCACCCTGCCGTGTGCACGCCGAGCGCGCACGCCAGCCGGGTCACCCGGACGAGGGCCTCAAGCCATACCCCGACCGCGAAGCGAGGGTCGTCGCTGAGGAACCCCTCCTCGACGCACAGTTCCTCGGCGTAGTGCGCCCAGCCTTCCACGAAGGCGCTGGAGAACAGCGTGCGCCGCACGTCGCCGCGCGCCTCGCGCAGCGCCTGGTGATGCGAGAAGTGCCCGGGGGCGACTTCGTGCACCGTGATCGCGGGCAGCGTGCTCGCGCTGAACACCTCAAGCCACGCCTCGATCTCCTCCGCCGGCCAGGCCTCGTCCGGCGGGGTGATCCAGTACCAGGACGGCGCGTCGCGCTCGGCTGGCGGGTTCGTCGAGATCATCGCCGTCGACCAGCGCCGCGACTCCGGCGCCTCGCCGACGAGGCAGACGCCGTCGTTCACCGGCATCAGGTCGCGTTCCCGCGTGAACGAGATCGTCCGCTCCGTCCAGTACCTGGCCGAGTCGATCACGCCCGCCCGGTCCGGGTGGTCCTTCACCAGTTCCCTGGCCACGTCAATGGCCGGCCGCTTGGGGTCGATCAGCGCGGCCGACTCGTCAAGCCGCGCGCGGAGCCTGTCCCGCTCGGCGTCGGCCCTGGCGGCAAGCCCGCCGAGGTCGACCTCCAGCGCTTCCGCGGTGCCGAGCAGCGCGGCCAGCGCGGCCGGGCCGAGCGCGGCGTCAGGCGGCCCGTTGAGCGCGGCCTGTTCCACGTGCGTGACCAGCCGCCGGTGCGCGGCAAGCGCCGCGTCGCGCGCCGGCGGTGCCGCGTCCGCCGGGATGCCGGCGGCCAGCCCCCTGAGGGCGCCGAGCAGCGAGGCCGCGACGGGCGAGGGCACCGAGTCGAGCACGCCGACCGCCGCGTCGATCACCGCGGGCCAGGCGGCCAGGTGCGCGGCGCGTGCCGCGTCCCGCTCCGCCGCCGGCGCGTAGTCCTTGTCATAACAGGCGAGGTCAAGCTCGCTGACGTGGTAGAGCGGGTTGCGCCGGTGCAGCTCAAGGTCGGCGTAGACAACCCGCTGCAGGTCCTCGAACGCCCGCAGGTGCGCCTCGTCGTGGGCATCGTCAACCGCCGGACGATGCTCCCGCGCCGCCGCGAGCCGCGCCAGTCCGGCCGTCACGCCGTCCTGCGACAGGTCCTGCGGCACGCCGTCGTACTCGTGCCGCCCGCCGTACTCCCGGGCCTCCGCGACGTTGAGATCGCAGACCGCCCGCACCCGAGGCTCCAGCTCATCCATGCGACCAAACGCTACCGTGTCCCCAGCCCCGTCCGCCCGCCGCTTCCCCACCAGGCCTCACCCACCCCGCGCCGGAAATTTCGCCCGATCCTCAAGCAGGCATGCCACGACGGATAACAGCAAGAGGCGCGGAGCGCTGGCCTCGACGATCCGCGTGCTGTTGGATGGTGGGGGCAACTGAGCACGGATGGAGTGGCGCACATGACGGACATCCCTGAGTTCACAACGCGGCCGGAGCTTGCGGGGACCTTCGGGATGGTGGCATCTACCCACTGGCTTGCCTCGGCGGCGGGCATGGCCGTGCTTGAGAAGGGCGGCAACGCGTTCGACGCCGCGGTCGCCGCCGGGTTCACCCTCCAGGTTGTCGAGCCGCACCTTAACGGCCCAGGCGGCGAGGTGCCGGTGATCGGCCACGACGCGCGGCGGGGCGAGACGTTCGTGGTGTGCGGCCAGGGCACCGCCCCGGCCGCGGCGACCGTCGAGGCCTACGCGGACCTCGGCCTTGACCTGGTTCCCGGCAGCGGCCTGCTCGCCGCCACCGTGCCCGGCGCGTTCGGCGGCTGGCTGCTCCTGCTGCGCGAGTACGGCACCCTCAGGCTGCGCGACGTCCTCGGCTACGCGATCGGCTACGCACAGTCCGGGTACCCGCTCGTGCCCGCGATCAGCTGGTCGATCGCCAGCGTCGCGGACCTGTTCCGCGAGCACTGGCACACTTCCGCGGAGGTCTACCTGCCGGACGGTGGCGTGCCCGCGCCGGGCTCACTGTTCGCGAACCGCGCTCTCGCCGCCACTTACCAGCGCATCCTCGCCGAGGCGGAAGCGGCGAGCGACGACCGCGACGCCCAGATCGAGGCCGCCCGCGAAGCCTGGTACGACGGCTTCGTCGCCGAGGAGATCGCCAAGTTCGCCACCACCGAGGTCATGGACGTGACCGGGGAACGCCACCGGGGCCTGCTCACCGGCCACGACCTGGCCACCTGGCACGCCCGCCTGGAAGCCCCGGTCACGTACGAATACAACGGCCTCACCGTGGCAAGACCGGCCCCTGGGGCCAGGGACCGGTCTTCCTCCAGCAGCTCGCGCTGCTCAGCGGCTACGACCTGGCGGCCATGGAGCCAGGCGGCGCCGAGTACATCCACCTCATCACCGAAGCGGGCAAGCTCGCCTTCGCCGACCGGGAGGCCTGGTACGGCGACCCCGCGTTCACCGACGTACCCGTCGACGACCTGCTGTCCGTCGCCTACAACGACGAGCGGCGCAAGCTCATCGGCGACACCGCCAGCATGGAGCTGCGGCCGGGCCGCCCCGCCGGACGGGAACCGAAGCTGCCGGGCTTCGCCACGCACTCGTTCGGGATGACCGATCTTGATTCCCCAGACCACATCCGGCGGGGGAGCGGCGACCCGGGGATCGACCCCGCCACCGGCGAGCCCCTGGGGCGTGCAACGCACGCGCAGTCACCGAGTGTATCGGGCATGCATCCGCGGCGCGGCGACACCTGCCACCTCGACGTCGCCGACCGGTGGGGGAACGTGGTCACCGCGACGCCGAGCGGCGGCTGGCTGCAGTCCTCGCCGGTCATCCCGTCCCTCGGCTTCTGCCTGGGGACCAGGGGGCAGATGTTCACCCTCACCCCTGGCCTGCCGGCGACGATCGCGCCTGGCAAGCGGCCGCGTACCACGCTGACGCCGACGCTTGCGCTGCGCGACGGCGAGCCGTACCTGGCGTTCGGCACCCCCGGCGGCGACCAGCAGGACCAGTGGACGCTCGCGTTCTTCATGAACCACGTGAACTTCGGGATGAACCTGCAGCAAGCGATCGACTTCCCGGCGTTCCACTCCGCCCACATGCCGTCATCGTTCTACCCGCGCCACGCCTACCCTGGCCGGCTCGACGTGGAGTCAAGGGTCGGCGACGCCGTGGTGGAAGAGTTGCGCCGCCGCGGCCACGAGGTGCACGTCCAGCCGCCGTGGTCGCTCGGCCGGATCAGCGCGGTCGCCCGCCGCGGCGGCCTGCTCCACGCCGCCGCCAACGCCCGCGGCATGCAGGGCTACGCGGTCGGCCGTTAGCCCCTGCCGCTCAGTCCGCGTCCTCCGGTAGCGCCTTGAACTCTTCGACGGACAGCGCCCGGGCCGTCGCGCCGTAGATCTCCCTGGCTTCCTTGATCCGCTCCTCGACCTCCGGGTCACCGCTCTTGAACACCGCCGGCGCTCCGTCATCGTCCACGAGGCAGAAAAAGTCGCCGTCGTCCTCCGCGACGATGACCACCAGCGTCTCGTCAACGGGCTCCAGGTCATCGACCTCTGGCATGTGGTCCTCCCCTCGCGCGCGGACCTTCCGTGCGTACCGGGACCATACCGGACCCGCGCCGGCGAGGGACAAAGAGGCACTCAGGCCGTCAGCTAAAGCACATGACACTTGTCATGGGCGATGACTGAGCGGGCGCACTACCGGGGGCCGTCGCCGAGTGGTCATATTGCGTCAGTACGCGAAATCAGCCATGTGCAAGCCCACTGAGCCACCCCCTGCTAGGGAGCAGCTAAATGAGCCACACCGGAACGGGACCGGTCGTCTCGTTCGACAACGTCAGCAAGCATTACGGCAGCCTGAAGGCGGTCGACGGGCTGAGCCTCGAGCTCCGCCGCGGCGAGACCGTCGCCCTACTCGGCCCGAACGGCGCGGGCAAGTCAACCTCACTCGACATGCTCCTCGCGCTGCGCAAGCCGACCGCGGGGACGATCAGGATGTTCGGCAGCGACCCGTACCACGCGATCAAGTCCGGCCAGGTCGGCGCCATGCTCCAGTCGGGCGGGCTGATGCCCGAGGTAACCGTCCGCGAGCTGGTCACGCTGGTCGCCGGCCTGCACCCGAGGCCGGTGCCGGTTAACAAGACGCTCCGCGCGGCCGGCATCGAGTCCGTCGCCGACCAGCGCGTCGACCGGCTGTCCGGCGGCCAGACGCAGCGGGTGCGGTTCGCGCTCGCGATCGCCGGCGAGTGCGACCTGATCGTGCTCGACGAGCCGACGACCGCGATGGACGTGGAGACCAGGCAGCGGTTCTGGGCGACCATGAAGGAAGAGGTCGCGGAGGGCAAGACGCTGCTCTTCGCCACGCACTACCTGGAAGAGGCCGACCAGGCCGCCGACCGCATCCTGGTGATCAACCGCGGCCGGCTGCTCGCCGACGGCACGCCAGAGGACATCAAGAAGCGGGCGGGCGCCAAGCGGATGTCGTTCCGGCTCGCCGACGCGTCCGAGCCCTTCCTGCTCGGCCTGCCCGGCGTGGTCAGCCTGGAGACCAGGCACGACCTGGTGCACATCCAGACCGACGACTCGGACGGCACGCTGTACGGGCTGCTCGACGC
Organism: uncultured Actinomycetota bacterium; assembly: GCA_963759545.1. Taxonomy (GTDB): domain Bacteria; phylum Actinomycetota; class Actinomycetes; order Streptosporangiales; family Streptosporangiaceae; genus Trebonia. Next base: position 126,476 of record CAVXAB010000020.1, on the reverse strand, counting down.
CGGCTACCGGCCGAGCGAGATCGAGGTCGGCAGCCTCGGCCTCGAGCAGGCGTTCCTCGCCATCACCGCGGAAGACGACCAGGCCAACGGCCACGAGCCGGTCCCGGCACCGTAAGCGCACCTTCAGCAAGGGAGACGAGAAACAATGCGCGGCATACTGATGCTGACGCAGGCCGAGATCAACCGGCTGCGCCGCAACAGAAGGTACCTGATCTTCACCGTGGGCCTGCCGGTGGTCCTCTACCTGATCTTCTCCAAGGCGGGGAAAACCGTGTACGGCATCGATTTCGCGGCCTACTACATGGTCGCGATGGCGACGTTCGGCGCGTTCGCTGGCACGCTCAACGGCAACGCCATCAGGATCTCGGAGGAGCGCAAGGTCGGCTGGATCAGGCAGCTTCGGCTCACGCCGCTGCCCGCCAGCGCCTACGTGATCGCCAAGATCCTCACCTCGATGGTGACCACCGTCCCGTCGATCGTCATCGTGCTGCTGCTCGGCCGGTTCGAGGGGGGCGTGCACCTGCCCCTCTGGCAGTGGTTCGTGATCGCGGTCGTCATCTGGCTCGGCTCGACGATCTTCGCCGCGCTCGCGGTCGCGGTCGGCTACCGCTACCCGCCGGACCAAGCCCAGCCGATCACGCTGGCGCTCTACCTGGTGTTCAGCGTCCTCGGCGGTATCTGGTTCCCGTTCACCGGCTTCCTCGGCAACGTCAGCAAGGGCACGCCCACCTTCGAGGCGATCAGCATCGCCACCGACGTGATCAGCAACAAGTCGGTGCCGGCTTACCTGGCGATCGGCCTGCTGGCCTGGCTGGCGATCTTCGCTGCCCTCGCCGTACTGTCGGTGCGATCTATGGCGGAGACGGTCTGACCGCGCCGCTGGCGCCGCCCGCTGCCGCAAAGCGGGCGGCGCCAGCGGCGGGGCGGTGCCAGCCACGCACGGGGGCCGTGACTGGCACCGCCCGGGCAGGACGGGTAGGAAGGTAGAGATGAACTGGACAGACGCCCACCCGAGATACGTCGCCCGGCTATCAAAACCGGCCGGCGAAGATCGCCGGAACCTTTTTCACGGCGGTATGGCTGGTTTACCTCATCGGGCCGGTGGTGGACCTGTTCACTGGCCACTACAGCGCGCTGTACCGCTGGGGCGGGCTGGCGATCATCGTGGTGTTCTCCACCATCTACGTGATCCTGGTGCCCAACTGGCCAAAGCCCTACCGGTACACGCTGTCCGGGCTCGCCGTCCTTGCCCTGCTGGCCGGCACCGCCTGCGTGTTCTACGGGGGGACGGGCGCGGTCACGCTGTGGATCTTCATGTCGTCCGCCTCCGGCCTGCTGGTGCCGAGCCGGCGCTGGGCCGTGTGGGCCGTGCTCGGCTGTGTCACCTGCTACGTGATCTTCAGCCAGACTGGCCACGTCGACAGGACGGACTTCCTCAGCAACCTGCTGCCGGTGGTATTCATCGGGCTCGCCATGATCGGGCTGCGCAGGCAGTTCCAGCTGGTGGCCGAGCTGGCCAGCGCGCGCGAGGAGGTGGCCCAGCTCGCGGCCAGCGAGGAGCGGCTGCGTCTCGCCCGTGACATGCACGACCTGACCGGGCAGTCGCTGTCGATCATCACGCTCAAGTCGGAGCTCGCCGCCCGGTTGCTCGGCCGCCTGCCAGGCAGCGCGGAACGGGACCGCGTCCAGGACGAGATCGAGCAGGTCGCGGCAGTCAGCAGGCAGACGCTGCGTGACATCCGCGAGGCCATCAGCGGCTACCGCAGGCCGACACTCGCGGTCGAGGTCATCACCGCGCGCACCGCCCTGGCGAGCGCGGGCATCGCCGCCCGCGACGAGGCGGACCTCATGGTGCTTTCCGGCACGTTCGACCCGGACGCGGAGGCGGCCCTGGCCTGGTGCCTGCGCGAGGCGGTCACCAACGTCGTCCGCCACTCTGGCGCGGAGAACTGCTGGATCAGCCTCACCCGCCGCTCCGGCACCATGTCACTGACGGTCCGCGACGACGGGACGGGCCTGGCGGGCACCGCGTCCCCGCGGGAACGGACGGGGTCGGGGCTGCACGGCATGTCCGAGCGGCTGAGCGCGGTCGGCGGCACGCTGGAACTGCGCCCGGACCTGCGCCCCGGCTTCAGCCTGATCGCCGCCGTCCCTGCGACCCCGATTGCCCCAGCCAGCCCGGCTCAGGTGACATCATCGAGCGCGTGATCAGGGTTTTGCTGGCCGAGGACCAGGCGATGATCCGCGAGGCGCTCGCCGCGCTGCTGTCCTTCGAGGACGACATCGAGGTCGTCGCCAAGGTGGGGCGCGGCGATGAGGTGACGAGCGCCGCGAAGGACGCGAAGCCCGACGTCGCGCTGCTCGACATCGAGATGCCAGGCGCGGACGGCCTCACCGCCGCCGCGGCGCTGCGCCGGGAGTGCCCGGGCATCAAGATCATCATCCTCACGACGTTCGGCCGCCCCGGCTACCTGCGCCGGGCCATGGAATCGGGCGCGTCCGGATTTATCGTGAAAGATTCGCCGGCGGACAAGCTCGTCAGGACCATCCGCGACGTGCTGGCCGGCCAGCGCGTCATCGACCCCGACCTGGCCGCCGCCGCCCTCGCCGAAGGGGCCAGCCCGCTCACCCCCCGCGAGCGGGACGTGCTAGCCGCGGCGGCACGGGAAGAGGGCGCGACGCTCGCGCAGATCGCCGCCGCCCTCTACCTGTCGGAAGGCACGGTCCGCAACTACCTGTCGTCCTGCATCCAGAAGACCGGCGCGCGCAACCGCGCCGAGGCCATCCGGATAGCCCACGCCCGCGGCTGGTTGTGACAGCCCGTGTCGTGACGGCCTGCCAAGCCATAATCCGCCCCGCCATAAGATGAACCGCGTGGCAACCCCCGGTTATCTCCGCTTTCCTCACGTTCATGATGACCTGCTCGCCTTCGTCGCGGAAGACGACGTCTGGCTCGCCCCCGCGGACGGCGGCCGCGCCTGGCGGCTGACCTCCGACGGCGGCCAGGCCAGTCACCCTAGGTTCTCGCCGGATGGCGCCACGATCGCCTGGACGAGCTGGCGCGACGGCGGCATCCCCGAGGTCTACACCGCCGACACCGACGGCGGCACCGCGATCAGGCGCACCTTCTGGGGCGACACGCGCACCCGCGTCACCGGCTGGACCAGCAACGACGAGGTGCTGGCGATCACCGCCGCCGACCAGCCGTCCGCCCAGCGCACGATGGCCTACGCGGTGCCGCTCGACGCGCCGGCCCGCCGCCTGCCGTTCGGCCAGGTCAACGACCTCGCGCTGACCGCCACCGCGACCGTCCTGCTGACCGCGCAGCGCGGCGACCCGTCGTACTGGAAGCGCTACCGCGGCGGCACCGCCGGCCGGCTGTGGGTCGCGAGCGCGGAAGACCCGCTGTTCACCCGGGTGCTCAGCAATCTCAACGGCCAGCTCGCCGCCCCCATGATCGTCGATGACCGCATCGTCTTCCTCTCCGACCACGAGGGCACGGGCAACCTCTACTCCGCCACCCTCGACGGCGGCGACCTGCGCAGGCACACCGACCATGACGGCTTCTACGCACGCAACCCGGCGACCGACGGCAACAGCATCGTCTACCACGTGGCGGGCGACATCTGGCGTCTCGACAGCCTGGCCGCCGACGCGCGGCCGCGCAAGCTGGACATCCAGCTCACCGCGCCGCCCGCCGCCCGCGTGCCCCGGGTGATCAGCGCCGCCGACCACCTCGGCGAGCTCGACTGCGACGAGTCCGGCCAGGCCAGCGTGGTCGAGGTGCGCGGCACCGTGCACTGGCTGACGCACGCCGACGGCCCGGGCCGCGCGCTGTCGGTCAACCAGAACGCCCGCGCCCGGCTGCCCCGCATCCTTGGCACGACGGGCAAGGTCGCGTGGATCACCGACGCGGGCGGCGGCGACGCGATACAAATCGCCGAGATCGAACCGGAGTCAGCCGCCACCGTTGCGACGATCACTTCTGCTGACCTTGGCAACGTGACGCGGCTCGTGGCATCGCCGGACGGCGAGAAGCTCGCCGCCGCGTCGCACGACGGGCGGCTGCTGCTCGTCGACGTCGAGTCGGGCGAGGTCACCGAGCTGGCGGCGAACGACGACGGCGACATCGAGGACGTGTCCTGGTCGCCCGACTCGGCGTGGCTCGCCTGGGCGCAGCCCGGGCCGCAGCCGCTCGCCAGGATCCGGCTCGCGCGGGTCGAGGACGGGTTCACGGTCGACGTGACCGACGGCCGGTTCGTCGACAGCGACCCGGTGTTCAGCGTCGACGGGCTGTACCTGGCGTTCCTGTCCCGTCGCACCTTCGACCCGATTTACGACGCGCACTCGTTCGACTTGTCGTTCCCGTTCGGCGCCCGCCCGTACCTGGTGCCGCTCGCCGCCCACACGCTGTCACCGTTCGGCCCGCTTCCCGGCGGCCGCCCGGTCGGCAACGGCGAGAACTCGAAGGATTCTTCCGAACGAGTGCGGCTGACTGTCGACACCGACGGCATCTCCTCCCGCGTGGTCGCCGTCCCGGTGGACGAGGCGCGGTACTACAGCCTCGCCGCGGCCAAGGGAGGCCTGCTCTGGCTGCGCTACCCCCTGTCGGGCGTGCTCGGCGAGGGCATCGCGGACCCGGAGGACGCGCACCCGAGGCCCGCGCTTGAGCGGTTCGACCTGCGCAAGCGCGAGGCGAGCGTGCTCGCGGGCGAGGTGAGCTGGTTCGCGGTCAGCGGCGACGGCGCCCGGCTGGTGATCGGTGACCGCGGCGACGTGCGCGTCGTCCCTTCCGACCGCAAGGCCGACAACGGCTCGTCCGACGACGTGGTCAACGTGGACCTGACCCGCGCGCGGTTCCAGGCCGACCCCGCGGCGCTGTGGCGGCACGCGTACGCGGAGTTCGGGCGGCTGCTGCGCCGCGACTTCTGGACGCCGACCATGTCCGACGTGGACTGGGACGGCGTGCTCGAGGACTACCGCTTCCTGCTCGACCGCGTCAGGACCTCGGCCGAGTTCGGCGACCTGCTCTGGGAGGTGGCAGGCGAGCTTGGCACGTCGCACGCCTACGTCATGCCGTCAGGCACGTTCTCGGCCAAGTCGGCGCTGCGCGGCCAGCCCGCCGCGCAGCTCGGCGCCGACGTGGCCCGCGCACCGGACGGGCGCTGGATCGTGGAGCGGGTGCTGCCAGGGGAGTCGTCCGACCCGCGGGCCCGTTCGCCGTTCGCCGCCCCTGGCGTGGTCGTCAGGGAGGGCGATGAGATCCTCGCGGTCGACGGCCGCCCGCTTGACCCGGTGCACGGCCCGTGGCCGGCCCTCGCGGGCACCCACGGCAAGCCGGTCGAGCTGACGATCAAGCCCGCGGACCCGTCCCTGGTCCCGCGCCCGCCAGCCGAACCGGAAGAAGACGCTGACGAGGAATCCGCGGACGCCAAGGAGGCGGCCGAGGACGCCAAGGAGGCGGCAGAAGCAGCGAAGGGCGCGGCCGCGGACGCCAAGGAGGCCGCCGAAGCGGCCAAGGAGGCGGCCAGGGACGCGAAGGAGGCGGCCGAGCAGGCGATGGACCCGGCGAAGCCCGCGGCCCCGGTCGGCGTGGCCGTCGGCACGGACGCTGAGGCGCCAAGCGACGCCGAGGCGACGGCCGAGGCGGCCGAGGCCCCCGCGCTCGAGTTCCCCGAGACGCGCCGGGTGGTGATCGTCCCGCTGTACGACGACCGCCGCCTCCGCTACCAGGACTGGGTGGCCGGCCGCCGCCAGTTCGTCCGGCTGAGGTCCGACGGCCGGGTCGGCTACCTGCACGTGCCGGACATGATGGGCGAGGGGTGGGCGCACCTGCACCGCGACCTGCGGGCCGAGATGGGCCGCGACGCCCTGATCGTCGACGTGCGCGGCAACCGGGGCGGGCATACCTCGCAGCTAATCGTCGAGAAGCTCGCCCGCCGGATCATCGGCTGGAAGATCCCGCGTCACCTGCGCCCCTACAGCTACCCGCAGGAGGCGCGGCGCGGCCCGCTCGTCGCGCTCACCGACGAGTTCGCCGGCTCCGACGGCGACATCGTGACCGCCGCGATCAAGTCACTCGGCCTTGGCCCGGTGATCGGCACCCGCACCTGGGGCGGCGTGGTCGGCATCGACGGGGCCGGGCACGGCCTCGTCGACGGCACCAGGATCACGATTCCGCGCTACGCGTCCTGGTTCACCGAGTTCGGCTGGTCCGTGGAGAACTACGGCGTCGACCCGGACACGGAGGTACTGATCACCCCGGACGACTGGGCCGCCGGCCACGACCCCCAGCTTGAGGTGGCCGTCGACCGGGCCCTTGCGCTGCTCGAGGAGAACCCGAGGCCACCGCTCCCCGACCCGTCCACCGGCCCGGCCAAGCGCCGCCCGCCCCTTCCGCCCCGCTCGTGAGGCGACCCGGGGGAGACCCGACGGCGGGCGTTAGCCCGCCGCGCGGGTGAGCAGGTCGCGGCCGTGCTTGCGCAACTCGGCGACCGAAGTCACCCCGAGGAACTGCATCGTGGACTTGAACTGCCGGGTGAGCAGGTCGAGCGCGCGGTCCACGCCGGCCTCGCCGCCAGCCATCAGCCCGTACACGTAGGCCCGCCCGAGCACCGCCGCGTCGGCGCCCAGGGCAAGCGCGATCGCCACGTCCGCCCCGTGGCGCACACCGGAATCGACCAGTACCGTGAACGACGGCCCCACGGCCTCCCGCACCGGCGCGATCAGGTCAACGGGCGCCACGGTACGGTCCAGCTGCCGTCCCCCGTGGTTGGACAGCTGCACGCCGTCCACGCCAAGCTCAAGCGCCCGCCGCGCGTCCGCGGGCCCGACCGGTCCCTTGAGCAGCAGCTTCCCCGCCCACCGGGACCGCAAGTCCGAAATATCGGACCAGTTCAGGTCGGGCGTCGAAGAAGTCCGCCGTCTTCATCACCGTTGTCGGCGCCCGCCCGGCGAAGTTGGCGTAGTCGAGCGCCGGCCCGGCGAGCAAGTGGTACCAGTAGGACGGCTTCAGCGCCACCGACGCGACGGTGGACAAGGTCAGCGCGGGCGGAATGGACAGCCCGTTGCGCAGGTCCCGCACCCGATTGCCCGCCACGATCGTGTCCACCGTCACCACGAGCGTCGAGAACCCGTTGTCCGCGGCCCGGGAGACCAGGTCGACGGCCTGGGCCCGGTTCCTGGTCAGGTAGAGCTGAAACCACAGGTCGCCGCCGGCTGCCCGACGCCCCGGCCCGCAGCTCCTCGATCCCGGTCGACGCCATCGTGGACAGCGTGTACGGCAGCCCGTGCCGCAGCGCCGACCGGGCCGCGCCGATCTCACCGTCCGGGTGCAGCATCCGCGTGTACCCGGCGGGCCCGAGCAGCAGCGGCACCGGCAGTGTCGCGCCAAGCACCGCGGCCGACGTGTCCGCCGACGCCACGCCCGCGAGCACCCGGGGCAGGAACCGCCAGGACCGGAAGGCCGCCATGTTCGCGGCGACCGCGATCTCCTCGTCCGCGGCACCGTCCACGTAGTCGAACACCGGCCGGGGAATGCGCCGCTTGGCGGCCAGCCGCAGGTCGGCGACGTCGTAGCAGGCGCCGAGCCGCCGCGCCGTCGCGTCGAGCGTCACCCCCCGCAGTTGGACGAGCTTGCGCATCTCCCGCACCTTCATGCTGGCGACGATACGCCGCAGCGCCCGGTTTGCGAAGATCGCCGACGCCCAACAGGAGCACCGGCCGCCTGTGCCCCGCTGCCAACACCCGGATGTCCCGTGCGCCCTCGCCGCCGAACCGGACATGATGTACATTAAACCTATCGAAAAAGTAGACTTATGCAGGGAAGGCCGCGGCATCATGACCAAGATCGCAGTCGTCACCGGCAACCCCAAGCCGGACTCGCGGACCCACTCCGTCGCCCTCGCCGTCGCCGACGCCCTGGCCAAGGAGCTCCCAGGCGCCGAGACGGACCCCGTCATCGACCTGGCGGGCTACGCGCCCCGCCTGTTCGACTGGGCGGACGAGGAGCTGGCCGGACTGACCGCCCAGGTCGCCGCCGCCGACGTCGCGGTCTTCGCGTCGCCCACCTACAAGGCCACCTACACCGGCCTGCTCAAGGCGTTCCTCGACCGCTACGGCAACAACGGCCTGGCCGGCGTCACCGCGGTCCCGGTCATGACCGGCGGCTGGCCCGGCCACCTGCTGGCCGTCGAGGTCCACCTCCGCCCGGTCCTCGTGGAACTCGGCGCCACGGTCCCGGCCCGCGGCCTGTACGTCACCGAACCCGAGCTCGCGGACCTGCCCGCGGCCGTGGGGAAGTGGGCGGCGACGGCGCTTCCCCTGATCACGGCCTCAGCTGCGTTAAGGGGAAGGTTCACGCGCGGCGCGGTCTGCCGCGGGCGCGGCCTGACCACGCGGCCCTTACGCGGCGGATGGACGTCGTACTTGCCGCGCCAGAACAGGAGCGGCTTCGCTCCCTCGCCGTTCGTCTCCACGTGCCGCACGCGGCCGACGATGATCTCGTGGTCGCCGCCTGGCAGGGAGTGCTCGACGGTGCACTCGATGATCGCGATCACGTCCGCGAGCCGGGGCGAGCCGGTTGGCCCGCGCTGGTGGCGGACCTCGTCCCAGACGGCCGCCAGCCCCCGGCGGGCGAAGTTGGCGGACAGGTGGTGCTGCCGCTGGCCGAGCACGTTGACCGCGAACGCGCCGTGGCCGCGGATGGCCGCGAGCGTCGCGCTCTGCAGGTCGAAGCAGACAAGCACGAGCGGCGGCTCAAGCGACAGCGACGTGACCGCGTTCGCGGTTGTCCCGACCGGCTCGCCGTCCGCCCCGACCGAGGTGACCACCGTGACCCCGGTGGCGAAGTGGCCCATCGCCTCGCGCAGCCGGCGGGGGAGACCCCCGCCGGGCCCCGTCAGGGACCTCGCAGGCAGCGTCGTCTACAGCGGTCATGATCTACGACTGTCCATCGGTAACGGGAAACACGGCTTGCAGCATAAAAATCCCTACGTGATGATATTTCCCTGGAGGTCGCCGCGTCCTGTCGGGACCGTGCCGCCCTCCCGGTCCAGCTCTTGGTGCGGCCCGTACGGTCGGCGCCGGGCCGCATGTCCAGACTGGCACCGGCATTGCAGCCTTGTCAATAATTACGACCAATTTAGTAGGATTTGTCAGGCGGCCATAAGGCCGGTCAGCGGCCAAGGGCAAGACCGCCGAACCGGCCCGCGCCGCCGGGCAGCTGGGCCGCCGAGTGCTCGCGGCCCCGGCGGGTTCACCGCGGCATGGCGACTGCGTCCGGCTGGGCATATCCAGTGCCAGGCTGGAGTTGGGGGCAAAGGCCGGGCGGCCGCGCGGGACACGACCGGAGCGGCGGCCGAAGCGATAACCGGAGGCGACGATGAAGGCGGTACGGTTCGACGAATACGGCCCGGTGACGGTGCTGGACGTGCGCGACGTCCCGGTGCCGGAGCCGGGACCAGGGCGAGGTCCTGGTCAGGGTCAAGGCGGCGGGCATCAACCCGGGCGAGGCGAAGATCCGCGAGGGAGCGCTGCACGAGCGCTGGCCGGCCACGTTCCCCTCCGGGCAGGGCAGCGACTTCGCCGGCGTCGTCGACAGGCTCGGCCCTGACGTCACGACGTTCGCGCCGGGCGACGAGGTGATCGGCTGGGTCGATACCCGGTCGAGCCAGGCGGAGTACGTGGTGGCGGAGGCGGCGAACCTGGCGCGCAAGCCGGCCGGCCTGCCCTGGGAGGTCGCCGGGGCGATCCCGGTCGCCGGCTTCACCGCGTGGGCCATGGTCCGCGCGGTCGACCTCAAGCCGGGCGACACCGTCGTCGTCTCCGGGGCCGCGGGCGGCGTCGGCTCGATCGCCGTCCAGCTCGCCAGGCGGACGGGCGCGACGGTGATCGGCCTGGCGGGCCCGTCCAACCATGACTGGCTCGGCCGGCATGGCGTGATACCCGTGGCCTACGGTGACGGCGTGGCCGAGCGCATCCGCGACGCCGCCGACGCGAACGCGGACGCAATCGACGCGTTCCTCGACACGTACGGCGGCGACTACGTGGAACTGGCGCTGAACGACCTCAAGGTGAGCCCGGAGCGCGTCGACACCATCGTCCGCTTCGACGCCGCGGCGAAGTACGGCGTCAAGGCGGACGGGCAACGCCGCCGGCGCGAGCGCCGCGACGCTGAGCGAGCTCGCCGCCCTCGCCGCGGCCAAGGAACTGGAGATCCCGCTGGCGCAGACGTTCCCGCTGAGCGAGGTCCGCGCCGCCTACACCCAGCTGGCCAAGGGCCACGTGCGCGGCAAGATCGTCCTCATCCCCTAACGGGGCCGGCGAACGGGCCGGCGGGCCATGCGGCGCGCGCCACGTCCGGGGTATCGTTCATGTCGCAAGAAACCCCCCGGCGAGGAGCAGCCCACGATGACCGCCCGGCAGCAGATCGCGCGCCTGCTCCCGCTGGTGCTGCTGGTCGTGCTCGTGATCGCCGGGCTGCGCGGCGTGGTGCCCGCGCCCGCGCTGGGACGGGCCGCTCAAGGCCTACGGCGTCGCGATCGGCATCGCGCTTGAGGTGGTCTTCGGCGCGCTGCTGCTCGTGGTCCGCGCCAGGGACGCGGCGGCACGGCGCGCGGCCCGTCGCCGGCCCTACAACGCGGCGGCGCGCGGACATCGAGCCGCCGCAGGCGCTGCGGTTCACGCTCAAGTACGTGCTCACCCTGTGCATGCTCGGCATCGCGGTCGTCCTGGTCGCGAACCTGCACCTGCACTTCTTCGGCAAGCCGCGGGTCGCTGCCGCCGCGCGACGCCCAAGCTCAAGCTGTCGCCGCCGCCGCGGCTGCGCCGGCGGCGGCGGCAGCCTGCACATCCCGCTCGGCCCGATCCTCTACGCGCTGCTCATCGTCGCGATCGTGGCGGCGGTCGTGGTCAGCATCTGGTGGTCGACGCGGCTGCGCCGCCCGGCGGCGCCGCTGGTCATCGAGGACGTGAGCACCGAGGAGCTGCGCGAGGCGGTCGACGAGGGCCGGGCCGCGCTCGCCGGGATCGACGACGCCCGGGCGGCGATCATCGCCTGCTACGTGGCGATGGAACGCCGCCTCGCCGACCGGGGAACCGCGCGCGGCGCGGCCGACACGCCCGACGAGCTCCTCGCCCGGGCGGTCGCCGCCGGCGTCGTCCGCGGCGGCGCGGCGGGCCGCCTCACCGCGCTGTTCTACGAGGCCCGCTTCTCCACCCACCCGCTCGGCGCCGGCCAGCGGGACGCCGCGAGCGCGGCGCTCGACGAGCTCGCCGCCGAGCTGGCGGCCAAGCCGGCAGCCGGCCGCCGGAAGCGGCCAGGCAGGCAGCCGGGCAGGCGGCGGCAGGCCAGGCGCATCAGGCCGCGCCGAGGCCGGGCGGTGGCTGGGTATGAACTGGCGCCCCGCCGCTCCCCGAGCTGGTCATCGCCGCCGTCACGGTCGCCGCCGCCACCCTGGCCGCCGCCGCCGTGGCGGGCTGGCCCGGCGTCGTCATCGGTCGCCGCCGCGACCGACCGTCATCGCCCTGCTCCTGCTGCGCGGCTCATCCCCAGGTCGGCCGCCCAGACGCTGCGCCGGCAAGCAGGACAAGCAGCGCGCACGGCACATCCACGGCTACGCGCAGCGCAGGTTCGTCGTCGTCACCAGCCTCACAGCCGCCCGATGTACGAGTCGGACCTGCGGCCCGTCCTTGAGCACATCCTCGCCGCCCGGCTGGCGGAAACCACGCCGTCAACCTGTACACCGAGCCGGACAAGGCAAGGCAGGCGTTCTGCCGCACGCGGGCGCGACGCGGGCCTGTGGCCCTGGATCGACCCAGCGCAGGCCCTCGACGCCGACGAGCGCGCGAGCCAGTCGCACGGCATTCCCGGCCGGACCCTCTCCCGGCTGATCACCCGATTGGAGCAGCTGTGACCCCGGAAGAGACCGCGCGGAAAGCGAACGCCGTCCTTGACGAGCTCGAGGCAGGCGGTCGTCGGCCGAAGGCGCAGCCTCGAGCTGGTCCTCATCGGCATCCTGGCCGGCGGCCACGTCCTGCTCGAGGACCTGCCCGGCCTCGGCAAGACGCTCATCGCCCGGTCGTTCGCCCAGGTTCTCGGCCTCGACTTCGCGCGCATCCAGTTCACGCCCGACCTGCTGCCGAGCGACGTGGTCGGCGCGCCGCTGTATGACCAGCGCAACGCGCGAGATGGTCTTCCGCCCGGGCCCGGTCTTCACCCAGCTGCTCCTGGCCGACGAGATCAACCGCACGCCGCCGAAGACCCAGGCCGCCCTCCTCGAGGCCATGGGCGAGAGCCAGGTCAGCGTGGACGGCGAGTCGCGCAGGCTCCCGCAGCCGTTCATCGTCCTCGCGACCGACAACCCGATCGAGTACGAGGGCACCTACGAGCTCCCCGAGGCCCAGCTCGACCGCTTCCTGATGCGCCTGCGCCTCGGCTACCTCACCGCGAGCGACGAGACGGACATGCTGCGCAGGCGGGTCGACCGGGCCACCGAGCTACGTCGCGCTGGCCCCGGTCACCGACGCCCAGGGCCTGCTCGCCATGCGCGAGTCGCTCGAGCGCATCGAGATCAGCGACGACCTGCTCGACTACGTGATCAAGATCGTGACCGCGACCCGCACGGACCCGCAGATCCAGGTCGGCGCCTCGCCGCGCGGCGGCCTCGCCCTGGTCCAGCTGGCCCGCGGCCAGGCCCTGCTGCACCAGCGCGACTACGTGGTCCCCGACGACATCAAGCAGGTCGCGGTCCCGGCCCTGGCCCACCGGATCACCCTCCGCCCCGAGCTGTGGGTCCGCCAGGTCGCCGCCGACGACATCGTGTCCCGCCTGCTGGCGGGCGTCCCCACGCCGAGAACCGACCCCCGCGCCGACCAGCGCTCCGCCGCGGCGAGCGGCGGCGCGCGCCAGGTCACGGGCTGAGCATCACCATGATTAGCCCGAACGACCGCGGCCTGCTCCCACCGCGCCGCCATGACCCCCCGGCGCCGGGTCCACGGCCACGCAAGGGAGCCCGGTGAACGGCTTGCTGAGCCGGGCGCGCGGGCCGGCCCGACCGCCGCGGCCGCGGCGCCGGCCGCGGCGCCTCTCGGCGCGTCCTCCCCGGTGCGGGCCGACGAGGCGCGGGTCTCCTGGCGTCCGTCCCGGCACGCCCGCCGCCTGCTCACGCTCGCCGTGGCCGCCCTGCTGCATGGCGCTGCTCACCAGGAACCCGGCCCTGGCCGGCGTGGCCGCCCCGCCGCTGCTGCTGCTCGGCATGGCCCGGGCTCGAGGCCGGCGAGCAGCGGCCGGCCCGACCGGCTCGCAGTGCGCGTCGGCCTGACCTCCACCCGCATGTACGAGGGCGAGCCGGCGGCGGTCGACGTGTCGGTGGCCGACGAGCAGCACGACGCGCGCTGGACGTTCGAGCCGGGCCGGGGCATCGAGCCGGGCAGCGCCGTCGCCGTCAACGGCCCCGCGGCCCGGTTCACGTTCGAGGTGCCGCGCTGGGGCAAGCGCGGGGTCGGCGCGGTCACCCTGGCGCTGCTATGACCGCTGGCGGCTGGCCGAAGGCCGCGTCACCGTCACCCTCCCGTCCGTTGACTGCTACCCGTCCCCGGCCGTGCAGCGCACCGAGGTCGTGCTGTCCCGGCTGCCGAACCGCCTCGGCGAGCACCGCGCCAGGGTGCCGGGCGACGGCACGGAGTTCAACGGCATCCGCGAGTTCGTGCCCGGCGACCGGCAGCGCGCGATCAACTGGCCGGCCTCCACCCGCCGCGGCCGCCTTCAGGTAAACACGTTCGCCGCCGAGCGCTCCCAGGACGTCGTGCTGCTCGTCGACGCGACCTCGGACGTCGGCCCGCCCGGCGAGTCCGCGCTCGACCTCGGGCTGCGCGGCGCGGCCGGCGCGGCCCGCGCGTACCTGGACGGCCGGGACCGGGTCGGCGTGATCACCTACCAGTGGGGCGGCGCGCACTGGCTGGCCCCCTCGCTCGGCCGCCGCCAGGTCTACAAGATCATCGACGTGCTGCTCACGGCGGACACCGGCTACGCGCGCGGCGCGGTGTTCAGCCGGCTGCCCCGCGCCGCCCTGCCACCCGGGTCCCTGGTCGTCGCCTTCTCCCCGCTGCTCGACGGCCGCTTCGTCGAGGCGCTGCGGGACATGCGCGAGCGCGGCTTCGCCCTGATCGTGGTCGACGTGCTCAACGCCGAGCCGCCGGTCCGCCGCCTGTTCGCCGACGTCGCCGCCCGGCGGATCTGGCGCATGGAGCAGCAGGCGATCCGCTTCTCGCTCCGCGAGCTCGGCGTCCCCGTCCTCCCCTGGGACGGGGTCACCCCGCTCGACCTGCCGCTCGCGCCCTATACCCGCCGTCCCGCTGGTGACCCGCCGATGACGCGATGACCCCGGGCGATGACACTCCCCGAGCGACGCCTGCGAACGGCGAGCCTCGGCGGCCAAGCCGCGGTCCTGCCCGCGCGCGGGCATCGCCTCGGCGGCCGGCACCCGCCTGGCCGCGATGCTGCTCGGCGCGGCGTGCGTCGCCTGGACCGCGACCCCGGTGCTGCACACCGGCCTGGCCAAGACTCGCCCTGACCGTCGCGATCGTCGCGGTGGTGGCCGGCGCCCTGCGGCTCGCCTTCGCCGACATACCGCAGCCCGAGGACCAGTACTTCCTCCCCGGCTACCTGCGCACCTGGCTGACGTTCCTGCAGCTGCTGCGCACGCTGGCCTGGGAGGAGACGGCCGTGGTCGCGATCCTCTGGCTGGAGATACAGCACCCGCTCCGCCCCTGGCACACCGCGGCCCTCGGCGCCGGCCTGTTGGCCTACCTGCTGGCCACGCACATCGCCGAGTCGGGCGCGGACGCCGGCCCCGCTGCTCCGCCGCCACGGACGGCTCCTCGTCGCGGGCGCCTGCCTGCTCGCCCTGGCGGCCGGCTTCGCGATGATCCCGGCCACGGCCCCGGGCGCGGGCTCGGCGATCCTCCGCGTGATCGCGGCCGCCGCGGTCATCGCCGCCACGGCCCTGGTCCTGCCCAGCCTGAAAATCCGCGGCCGCGGGCGGCAACCTTCCGGCCCGCCGAGCATCTGTAAGGGCGTGGACTCTCCCACGGAAACGCTTACCACCGCCCTGGAGGCCAGGCAGCACGTCTCGGCGCTGTACCAGGCGCACGCCCTGGCCCTGGTGAAGCTCGCCGTCCTGATGACCGGCGACCAGCCAACCGCCGAGGATGTGGTCCAGGACGCCTTCCTCGGCCTGTACCGGCGCTGGCAGGCCCTGCACGACGCCGACAAGGCCCTCGGCTACCTCCGCTCCAGCGTGCTCAACGGCTGCCGGTCGGTGCACCGCGTCCGGTTCCGCCGCCAGGGCATCACCCTCGACCCGCCCGGGCCCGTCGGCTCGGCCGAGGCGGAGGCCTGCTCGGCGAGGCGCACCGCGAGGTGATCGCCGCGCTGCGCCGCCTGCCGCCCCGCCAGCGCGAGGCCGTCGTGCTCCGCTACTACCTGGACATGACCGGGGACCAGGCCGCCCAGGCGATGGGCGTCAGCCGGGGCACCGTCAAGTCCGCCACGCTCCGCGGCCTGGCCGCCCTCGCCCGCATGCTCAAGGAGAGGACGCCAGTGAGCATCGAAGACCGCGTCCGCGCCGCCACCCGGGCCCGCACCGACCTGGTCCGCAGCGTCCGCCCGCTGGAGTTCCCGGCGCAGGCGCCCGCGCCGGTGCCCGGCCGGGACCGCTCCCGCCGCTGGCTCAACTGGGGCGCTCCCATCGCGGCCGCGGCGCTGGTCACGGCCCTGGCCTTGATCCTGGTCCTGCTCCGCCAGGCCGACGGCCCGCAGTCCAGCCCCGTCACGCCCGCGGCCGGCCCGTCCGCCGCGGCGTCGATCCCCCGGTACTACGTGGCCCTGGCCGACGCCTTCGGCGCCAACTCGCAGCTGAAGGCGGTGGTCGGCGACGACCAGACCGGCCGCACGGTCGCGGTGCTCAACCCGTCGGCCAGCCAGAACTTCTACGGCGTGACGGCCGCGGCCGACGACCGGACGTTCGTGGTGATGAACTACGCGGCCGCCACGCAGCAGACGACCTGGTACCTGCTCCGCATCGCTCCCGGCACCGCCCGTCCCACCCAGCTGACGAAGCTCCCCATCAAGCCGGTCGTGGCCCACGTGGCCGGCCTGGCGCTGTCCCCGGACGGCCGGGAGCTGGCCGTCATGTGGCGGACCGCCACCACCCGGACCAACGCGGTGACCTACCTGGTGGTCTACTCGATGGCGTCCGGCGCCGCGCTGGACACCTGGATCACCAAGGGCGACAACGTCAACGCGATCGCCGGGGGAGGCAACGGGGAGGGCCTGGCCTGGGTCAACGGCGACCAGAGCGTCGACTTCGGCTGGACCGTGATCACGCGTCCGCCGCACCGGAGCTCTACGCAGACAATACGCAGGGTCGACGTGAGCGCGCCCGGCGGCGACCTGCTGGCCGACAGCCGGGTCGCCGTGCGCATCCCGCCCGTTGCCACGCCGACTAAGAGCATTTTCTCCGAACCCTGCGGCACCTCGGTCACCGCCAACGACGGGACCATCGCCTGCGGGACGGTCAGCTTCAGCGACGTTTCCTTCCAGGAGGTCTGCTCGACGGTGCCCCCGTCGTTCGTCACCTACTCGGCAGTCAGCGGGAAGCGGCTCAAGGTCCTCTACCAGTGGCACGGCCAGTGCCTGGAGGCGCAGGCCATGCCGGCGTGGACCGATGCCGGCGGTCGCCACGTCATCGCCTTCCTGCTCCTGTCGGAGAAGGGCGTGAAGACATCGCTGACCGACGAGTGGGGCCTCGTCGCCAACGGCCGCTTCACGGCGCTGCCGAAACTGGTGACCGGCATCACGAACAACGTTCTCAACCAGGGCGGCCTGGCCTTCTAGCCCTCGGCCGGTCGCCGTTCTCCCCGTGTGCCGTTGGGCCGGCGAGTAGCCTGCCCAACGGCACACGGGGAGACCCAGCCGGCCCGCCCCGCGCCTTGACATACGGCTCAACCCGGCCGCTCCTGCCGTATATGCGACCATTTCTCTAGCTCTGGTCGCCTGAAGGGAGCCGGTTCGTGGGTAAGCGAGACCAGGAACCCGGCATTACCTGGTACGACGTTCTCGGGGTGCTGCCGGGCGCCACCGCCAAGCAGGTCCAGGACCAGTACGACGCCAAGGTGGGGCTGCTGCGGCCGGAACTGATCGCGGGCGCGCCGTCGCCTGTTGTCGCGGCCGCCTCGCGCGCACGCGAGATTCTCGGCGAGGCACGGCGCATGCTCACCGATCCGGCGAATCGTGCCCGCTACGACGAAACGGCCGGCCTTCGCCGCCGCGGCGGAGGCCTGAGACCGCCAGGGAGCTTCCCCTCCCTGC
Source organism: uncultured Actinomycetota bacterium (assembly GCA_963759545.1). Lineage (GTDB taxonomy): Bacteria > Actinomycetota > Actinomycetes > Streptosporangiales > Streptosporangiaceae > Trebonia. Next base: position 109,105 of record CAVXAB010000020.1, on the reverse strand, counting down.
CCGGAGTGGAGCAGCCGGATATGGGCGACGGCGGACTGGAAGTGCTTGGTGCCCTTTTGATGCTGGTTGACTGGTCGACGCGGCCTTCGCGCGCGCCGAGCCGGGTCGGGGTACCGGACGTCCGGGGGCTGTTCTACAGCGTGTGCCTCGGGATCACGGGCAAGCTGGGTTTTCGCCTCATCCCGGTCAGGCTTACCGGGCGTCCCCTGCCGGTTGACGGCCTTGTCGTCGATCAGTCTCCCAGGCCGGGAGCGACGGTACGCCGGGGCAGTGAACTCACGGTTCAGGTGTGGCACCCGCCCGCCTGACCCGCCGACTCCGGCAACGGGACGGCGGCGATCTCCGTGAGCAGCGCGTCTTTGCCGCCTCGGTCGAGGAAGGAGGCGCGTACTCCGTTGGCGGCCAGTTGCTTCAGTTCGGCGGGGGAGAAGCCGAGGTCGCGGCCGGCGACCAGGTACTCGTTGCTCAGCGAGGTGCCGAACATCGGCGGGTCGTCGCTGTTGAGCGTCACGAACAGGCCGGCCTCGATCATGTGCCGCAGGGGGTGCTCGGCTGATCGACGGCACGCACCGGGTGCACACGTTGGAGGTGGGCGACACGTCCACGGGCAGCTGCCGCTCGGCGAGGTAGTCCACGAGCGCCGGGTCGTCGAGCGACCTGATCCCGTGCCCGATCCGCTCCGCGCGCAGGAACCTGACCGCCTCCCACACGGTCTCGGCCCCGGTGGTTTCCCCGGCGTGCGGCACGCTCGGCAGCCCGGCGGCGTGCGCCGCCAGGAACACGTCCCTGATCAAGCCGGTGTGGGCCGCCCGCCCGGCCTCGATCCCGCCGATACCGAACCCGACGAGCGCCTCCGGCGGATTTTCCAGCGCGAGCCGCAGCGCGGCCCGCGCGTAGTCGCCCGCGTCCTGCCCGGGAAACTCGATGATCCACCGGCCCGCACCCCGTACTCGGCCAGCGCGGACCGCGCCCCGATGTCGAGGGCCTCGGTGATCACCGCGTCCGGCATCCCCGTGCGCTGGAACGCGTACGGCCCGAACTGGAACTCGGCGTACCGCACGTGCTGCGCCGCGAGGTTAGCCGCCACCCCGCGAACCAGCTCGGAGATGTCCTCCGGCTCGGTGATCAGCCGGCTGACCGCCTGGTACACGTCGATGAAGTGCGGGAAGTCGCGGAACTCATAGAACTCCCGCAACGCTTCCTCGCTGGTGGGCACCCCGCCCTCCGGATGCCGCCGGGCCAGCGACAGCACGGTCTCCACCGGCGCCGAACCGACCAAATGAACGTGAAGTTCTACCTTCGGCAGGGCGGATACGAACGCTTGGAGTGAGCCCATACTCGAACGCTAACAGCGCGGCTGACTTACGCTGAGATTTCTGACATCAGAAAGTTAGATTTACCTTTGCCTCGAACAGGCAACTTTCAGCGGGAACCGCCGCCAGCACGCTGCTGGTCAGCGAGACGGCCTTCTAACCGGAGCGGCTAGCGGCGTTCGGGGAAACCGGGCGGCCCGCGCAGGCAAACTTCGGGACATGGGTTACGTCTCTGATACGTGGATTCAGTGACGGAGACGCCCGCGCCGCCCGCCGGGCCCGAGGGCCAGGTGACCGCGCTCTACCAGGCGCACGCGACCGGCCTGGTCCGGCTCGCGATGCTCATGCTCGGCGACCAGCCCGCGGCCGAGGACGTGGTCCAGGACGCCTTCCTCGGCCTCTACCGCCGCTGGAACGGGCTCAACGACCCGGCCCGCGCGATCGCCTACACGCGCTCCAGCGTGCTCAACGGCTGCCGGGACGTCCTGCGCAGACGGTCCCGGAAGGTTCCCGCCGCGTTGCTTGAACCGAACGCGGCCTCGGCCGAGGCGCACGTCCTGCTGGCCGAGGAGCACCGCGAGGTCCTCGCCGCATTGCGCCGCCTCCCCGGCCGGCAACGGGAGGCGGTCGTCCTCCGGCACTGCCTGGGCCTGCCGGAAGACGAGGTAGCCCAGGCGATGGGGGTCAGCCGGGGCACCGTCAAGTCGTCCGCGCACCGCGGGCTCGCCGCCCTCGCCCGCATCCTGAAGGAGGCACCGTGACCATCGAAGACCGCCTGCGCGCGACCACCGAGGCCGTCACCGCGGCCATGCACCCGGTCCGTCCCCTTGACCTCCGGTCCAGCGCCGCTGCCGACCCGGCGCCCGCCAAGTACCGTCGGCCTCGCCGGCCGGTCCGCTGGTCGGGCTGGCTGATCCCGCTCGCGGCGGCCATGGCGGTCATCGCCGTCGCCGCGACGCTGGTGGCGGTCCGGAGCCTCTCCGCCGCCGGGCCGGGATCGCCACCCGCGCCCGCGTCGCCACTCTCCAGCGGCGTTCCCCGCTACTACGTCGCACTCGGCCTCATGGGCCGCAACGGCGCGCCGACGCAGAACGCGGCCCTAGCGGACGTAAGCACCGGCAAGCAACTGGCTACCTTCAGCCCGCCGGCGAACATGTTCTTCTCCTACACCGCGGCGGCAGCCGACGACGCGACATTTGTCCTGCTCGCCGTCCCGCTTGGCCCGAAGGGGCAGAAAGCGGGAGTGCCGTCAGAGATCTGGTACGTGCTCCACCTGTCACCCGGCGCCCCCCAGCGGGCCAAGCTAACCCGCGTCCCGATCGCCGCGCTCGCCACGGACACGGGGGTCAGCGGCCTTGCCGTGTCGCCTGACGGCCGCACACTCGCGGCTCTCTTGTTCATCAGCCACGTCGGCGCCAAGAGGGTAGTCACCGACGACCTCATGGTGCGTACCTACTCGCTGGCCACGGGGCAGGCGCTGCGTACCTGGAGCGACCCGGCCCGCGCCTTGTCGGTCACCGGGCCCGGTACCTTCAACGTGTCCTGGCTGCGAGACGGCCGGACGCTCGCGTTCGCCGCCGCGACCCGGACCGCGCCCCTTGAGATCCGGTTCCTGAACACGGCCAGCCCCGGCGCGAATCTGGCCGCCGACAGCCGGCCGGTGTTTTCCCCACCGGCTGCCAACGGGGCCTGCGGTTCTCTGCTCTTGACCGCGGACGGCAAGGTGGCCGTGTGCGGCGGTGGCTACGTGGCTGGCCCGAGACCGTGCGCCAAGGGGAAGATGGACGTGACCGCCTACTCCGTGGCGACCGGCAAGCTGGAACGCGTCCTGTACCTGTACCGGGGCGGTTGCCGGCCCGGCGGCAGCGTGCAAGTCATATGGGCCGGGTCGGGCCAGGCCGCGGTCGCCGCGGTCTTCGTCGGCTCCGCGAAGGAGAACCGGATTGGCCTCATGACCCCGGGCAAGTTCACGTCGCTGCCCATCGTCTCGATCGGCAGTGCCTACGACCCTGGCTCCATCGCCTTCTGACGCCGCGGCTCGGCGACCTCGGGTGTCACGCCTTGGCGGCCTTCGCGGCCGCCTTCATCGCCTGCTTGTAGGAGCGGACCTTGCCCAGGGACTCGTCGTCGATGATGTCCGCGACCGACACGTACGACCCCTCGTCGCCGAAGGACCCGGCCGCCTCGCGCCACCCGGCGGGCCGCACGCCGAGCTGCTTGCCGAGCAGCGCCACGAAGATCTTCGCCTTCACCTCGCCGAACCCGGGCAGCGCCGACACCCGCGTGAGCAGCTCGGCGCCGGATGGCGCGGTCGTCCACAGCGCCGCGGCGTCCCCGTCGTACTCGGCGACGATCAGCCGGGCCAGGTCCTGCGTCCGCGCCGCCATCGCCTTGGGGAAGCGGTGCAGCGCCGGCCGCTCGGAGAACACCGCCGCCAGCGCCTCCGGGTCGAACCCGGCCAGCTCCTCGGCGGTCGGCTCGTGCCCCAGCCGCTCGCACAAGATCACGCGGCGCGGAAAATGCCCGTTCCAAGGGACCTGCTGATCGAGTAGCATCGCGATTAGCAGCGCGAGCGCGTTCGCGCGTCAGCAGTTCGTTGGCCTCATCGTCAACTGGCAGCGAGATCGGCACAGCGGTCCTCCAGGGTTAACGGATAAGCTGGACCCACGGGCTAAGAGGGCCCCGGTGGGTCCGGATGGATGGAGTCATCATGACACCGAGCATCAAGGTCGGGATCGCCGGGATCGTTCTCGGGCTGATCCTGCTGGCCGTCCTCCCGTGGTGGGCCGCGGTCGGGATCATCATCATCGCCGCGGCGATCCCGGTCGGCGGCTACCTCGCGCTCGACAAGTCGCAGCGCCGCCGCCTCAGGGCGATCCGCGCCCGCCAGCGGCAGTAACGCTCAACCGATAACCCCGGCCAGCAGGCCCGCCAGGTGCCGGCCGGCCGGGGTATCGGCTACCGGCCCTCGGACACCCGCGTGATGTAGGTGATCCCGACGAAGGACCGGTAGACCTCAAGCGGATCGTCCCCCTCGATCCGCACCGACCGCGTGCCGCTCCGTTCGGCGCCCTTCACCCAGCTCGCGACGTCGGCCATGTCCGCGGTCTGGAACTCGACGTCGAGCCGCGCAGGCAACTCGATGTCCGGCAGCGGGACATCGCCGAGCCGCCGCACGGCCGCTTCCGCCCCGGCGTAGATCATCTCACGCGCCTCTTCCGGGTGGACCTGCGCGGCCGCGAACCGGGTGATCGACCCCTTCACGATCACCTGCTCGGCCCGCTTGATGAACGGCTCGGCCTCCGCCACCGTACCTGGTCCCCGGTGATCAGCGCCACCGGCACCCCGTGCCCGAGCGCGACAAGCGCGTTGATGCCCGACTCCCCGCGACACCTTCCATGTCGAAGAAATAAAGACCTTCACAGGGTCATTATCCTTCAGCGACCGGTCAGGTCCCACTAGCCCGGCAGGAGCCCCCCATGGCAGTGCGCCGACTCAACCACGCGGTGCTGTACGTCAACGGCCTCGCGCGCGAGGTCGAGTTCTACACCAAGACGCTCGGTTTCGAGGTCCGCATGGAAGTACCTGGCCGGGCGGCCTTCCTCCGCTCCCCGGGCTCGGCCAACGACCACGACCTGGGCCTGTTCGACATCGGCACGGGCCACGCCGACGGCCGCCCCAAGGTCGGCCTGTACCACCTGGCCTGGGAGGTCGGCACCCTCGCTGAGCTCGTCGAGACCAGGCAGAAGCTGCTCGACGCCGGCGCCCTGGTCGGCGAGAGCGACCACCGCGTGTCGAAGTCCCTGTACGCCAAGGACCCGAGCGGCATCGAGTTCGAGGTCCTGTGGCGCGTCCCGGTCGAGGACTGGGACGCCGAGATGGCGCAGGACGGCGGGTACACCGTCCCCCTGGACTGGGACCGCACGCTCTCCCACTGGGACCCGCACCAGAAGACCGGCGCCGCCGCCAACTCCCCGACCTAACCAGCCAGCCGGACATACCCGACATAGCTACATATCGGCGCACCGGCGTTAACCGCTGAGCCGCGATCGTCATGTAAATAAATCTTTTCAAGTAAGAAAAACGTTCATCAAAAACACTTTTCTTACCTATTAAAAAAAACCTACCTGCTATACGCAACTTTCCCGCTCGTCGCCGCCCGACGCACGCGACAAAGACCGCATTTCCGGCGAGTGTCCTGCTCGCGGCGCCGCGCCCGGTCCGGTGAGCGCTTGCCGTCGCTCCCAGCGAGAGCCTTTCCGCACCCAAAAGTGAGCCGCGCACAACCATCCTCCCTCTACCAGCCGGGCACGAGAGCGCCCGTCGCACGGCAATGCGGCATGCGCTGTAAGCGCAAGGCGGAGAGCGTAGCCGAGCGGAAGCAAGAACGCCCGGTCAGCCTCGCCGGGTGGGCGGGAGGGGCTGAGTGGGGCTCGTCCGGTTGCCCGGCGGGTTCGGGCCGAGCGGGGCGCGGAGCCGGGCGGTGGCGACGACCCGGGCCACGATCGTGATGATGATCGCGATCGGCAGCGTCTGCGGCAGCGCGGCGGACGGCACGAACGCGACGACGGCGAACGCGGCCGCCACGCCGCCGAAGGCGACGGCCAGGGCGGCGAGCACCCGGCGGCTGAGCACCGTCCGGCGGGCCATGTGCCGCGCCTCGCGCGGCAGCCGGGTCACCATGACCGCGAAGCACGACCAGGGTGGCGAGCGCGAGCGTGCCGAACCCGGCGGCGAGCGGCAGCCGCCCGGTGTGCGTCACCGCGGGGATCCAGAGCAAGATCATCGCGACCAGCACGAAGACGTAGATCATCCGCGACACCGACCGCACGATGACCACGTCGATGTTCCTGCTGTAGATGTGCTCACCCGGCGTGGTCCGCGCGGCGCTGATGAAGTGCCTGATCGCGCCGGCCGTGTCGTGCCGCCGCAGCCGGATCCGGCCGAGTTCGTTCATCGCGCCGCTGTGCGTCGGGTCGAGGGCCAGGGCGCGCTCCTGGTGGGCCCGCGCCCCGTCCAGGTCGCCGCGCGCGAGGGCCACCTTGCCCGACAGGAAGTGCACGTCCGGCTCGTTCGGCGCGAGCTTCCGTCGCCTCGGCCGCCGCCGCGGCGGCGATGGCGGGCTGGCCAGCCGCGAGCGCCGCCTGCGCGACGCACACGTGGGTCTGCCAGTAGGCGGGGGCGAGCCGCCGTGACTCCGCCGCCGCGCGCAGCGCCTCGCCGTGGTTGCCCAGGTGCATGAGCGCGTTGGAGGCCAGCCGGTGCGGCCACTCCTCGGTCGGCTCGATGGCCGCGGCCCGGTTGGCGGCCTCGACCGCCTCGGCGAACCGGTCGGCACCCAGGTGCGCGCGGGCGAACAGGCACCAGGCCCGGCCGCTGCCCGGCTCGGCGGAGACCAGCCGGGCGAGCAGGGTCGACGCCTCGTCGTAACGCCCGAGGTCGAGCATCGTGGCGGCCCGCGCCAGCTCCTCCCTGATCTCCGTCAAGTCACCGCGGTCACGTCAGATCAGTCGCCGCTTGCGCAGGTATGCCACCAGATCATCGTATGCGCCGCCCTCGTTGGCGAACAGCGCCACGTTCCGCGCGGTCTCGAACCAGGTGCCGAGCGACGGCCGGACCTCGCCGACGGCGGCCTCCAGGTCGGCCTGGCCGATCAGCCGGGGCTCGCCGCGCCGCACCGAGTCGAGCAGCGCCTGCTCGGCGGCGGTCTCGCAGATGTGCGCGATGTCCGCGCCCGAGTACCCGTCGGTGAGCCGCGACAGCTTGGCCAGGTCGATCCCGGCGACCGGCCGGTCCCGCAGGTGGTAGCGGAACACGCCCTCGCGCGCCGGGCCGTCGGGCGGCAGCACGAGCAGCGTGCGGTCGAAGCGCCCGGGACGCCGCAGGGCGGAGTCAACGTCCCACGGGTGGTTGGTCGCCGCGAGCAGGAACACCCCGGTGTTGTCGGACGCCACGTCGTCGAGCTCGAGCAGCAGCTGGTTGACGGCCGAGCGCATCGGCGTGTTGCGCAGCTGGGACCGCTTCTGCCCGATGGCGTCGACCTCGTCGAGGAACACCACGCAGGGCGCGTTCCGCCGGGCGACCTCGAAGAGCTCGTGGATGTTCCGCTCGGAGCGGCCGACGAACATGTCGATCAGGTCGGCGAACGACACCGTGATGAACCGCGCGCCAAGCTCGCCGGCGACCGCGCGGGCGATGAACGTCTTACCGCACCCGGGCGGCCCGTAGAGCAGCAGCCCGCCGCGCAGGGACTTGCCGTAGAGCTTGCGGAGCTCCGGGTTGCGCATCGGGGCGAGGAACGCCGCCTCAAGCCGCTTCTTGACCTCGTCGAGCCCGGCCACGTCGGCCAGCGTGAGGCCGGTGTGCTCGGCGTCGTAGGCGCGGGCCTCATCGAGCCCGGCGGAGACGGACCCCGCCTCGCCGACGAACATCGCGGGCAGCACGTCGCGCAGCTCGTCCTCGGCCTGCGACCAGTCGTAGCCTTCCGTCCGCGCCCTCGCCGGCGCTCGCGCACCGGCCTCGTCGGCACCGCTGGCACCACCGGCACCGCTGGAGCATCACCGGTCTCGGCGGCGTCGCCCGGGCCGTCCTGCACCGGAGGGGTCCGGTGGCGGGAGAGGCGGAGCCACGCACCCGTTCGGATGAACTGTCGACATCGGCCGGCGGGGACGCCGGCGGACCGGAGACCTCGGCCGGTGACGTGAGCATTCTCATCGCCTCGGCGTTCCCCGGGTCGCGCTGCAGCACGGCACCGAGGTGCCGCACCGCCTCGTCGCGCTGTCCGGCGCGCAGCAGCATCGTCGCGAGGTGGAGGCGCAGCGGCACGTCGTCGGGCATCGCGTTCACCGCGTTACGCAGGCTGTCCAGTAGCGGTTCAGGTTCCATGCGTCCGTTCCGGGGAGTTGAGAGCGACCCCTCCACACTACGATCCCCGGTACGCGACTGGGCACGGACCGGCCAACAACATTTTGCGCCTAAAGAGATGCGGCCAGCTCCCTGAGGTGGGCGTGTATCCCGTCGTAGGCGGGCTTTGGCAGGTAGCGCTTGGGCATCTTGGCGATCGACGTGTAGTTGGTGTCACACACGTTGGCGAGCGGCGATTCGACGGCCTGCGTGACGAACTGGTAGGCGTCGAGCGGGTCGAGCCCGCACAGCGCCGCCACCCAGGTCACCATGTCGTGCTGCGCGATGCGGAACGCGTCTTCAAGCGGCCGGGCGGACCCGGCGGACATAATGTACGAATCGCTCTCAAGGCGCGGCCACGGCGTCGCCGGGAGCCCCGAGCCCTGACCCTTGATCAGGTCCACGATGAGCACCGTGTTCATCGCGCACTCGACCGCGACACCGCAGGTCTCGCCCTCGCCCTGGCGCGCGTGCCCGTCGCCGAGCGACAGCAGCGCGCCCGGCACGTTGACGCCGAGGTAGCACGTGGTCCCCGCGCGCATCTCCGGCGTGTCCATGTTCCCGCCGAACGCGTCGGGCACCAGCGCGGAGCGCACCTCGCCGCCGGCCGGCGCGACGCCGACCGTGCCGTGCATGGGGTCCATCGGCAGATCGGCGGTAAAGGAAGACTTCTTCGCGGTGAACCGGCACAGCCCCTTGTCGCGGTCGAGCTGCCATATCCACATGAGCTCTTCCAGCGGCTCATGCAGCAGCGCGGTCAGGTGCGTCCCGGTCAGCGCGCCGAACAGCGGCACCGTGGTCGACGCCGCCCAGTCCCGCGCGGGGGTCATGGACACGAAGTGCACCGCCACCGTGTCGCCAGGCTCGGCCCCCTCGATCCAGAAGGGGCCGGTCTGCGGGTTGAGCCCGGTGATGTTCAGCTTGCTGACGAGATCGTCGGCGGACCTGGACCCGGCCGGCGAAGCAGTCCTCGGTGTACAGGTCGAGCACGCACGGCGTGCGCAGCCGCATGACCGGGGCCGCGCCGCCGAAGGTCCAGGCGTACTCGCCTGCCCCCGGCCGGTACGTGATCGTCTTAAGGTCGCTCATCGGCAGGTCCGCCCTCCGTCATCACGCCCGAGGCCGGCTCGTCGAGGTGGACGAGGCCCACCTCGGTGACCGTCCGCGGGTGCTTCGCGTACAGATACCCGAGGTAGATGATGCCCAGCACCATGAAGCCAGCCACACCAGGCCCCATGTACGACGACGGCGCGGCAGCGGCACGACGAAGGAGAACACCTTGATGCCCGCGGCGGTCAGCCAGGCGGGCACGAACACGACGATGCCCAGCACAGGCACGATGAGGTGCAGGAACACGTTCCACCGGCGGCCGCCCCGGTTGGCGGCACGCGCGAAGTACCCGATGCACGCGACGTTCATCAGGATGTAGATCGCCACGAGCACGATCACGATGCCGGTGCCGGTCATCGCGAACCCGTTCACCGGGTTGTACGGCAGCCCGAGCCCGAGCAGCACCGCGACGGTGAGCACGAACGACAAGACGATCGCGAGCACGGGGGAGCGGTGCTTTGGATGGACGCGGGCGAGCGCCGCGGGGAACGCGCCGATCCGCCCCATCGCGAACGACATCCGCGACGCGATGTTCACCCCCGCGTTGGCGTTGCCGATCGTGGAGTTGACGATCGCGAGGAAGACGAAGAACCAGAACAGCCCGTACAGCGAGCGCGCCATGCCCTCCCAGGACGCGGCGCCTGACGACGTGAAGGTGGAGAACCCGGCTGGCCCGAAGGCGACGTCCGCCGCGTAGGTGGTGAACACGTAGAAGATCCCGATGCCCAGGGTCGAGAACAGCACGGCCTTCTGCACGGTCCGCTTCGGGTTCCTGCTCTCCTCGGCGAGCGGCGCCGCGCCCTCGAACCCGCCGAACGCGAGCACCGTGTACACCGACCCGGCGATCACCCCGGTGATGCCCTTGTAGCCGCTCGGCGTGTGCCCGGTGCCGAACACGCTGAGCGTGTTGTGCCCGCCGGCGTGCACGACGAAGAACACCGCGAGCACGAGGAACACCGCGATCTCGGAGACGCCGAGGATGGTGCCCATCCGCGCCGACGTGCGGATGCCGTAGAACCCGGCGGCGAGCACGATCAGCGCGCCCAGGATCGCCCACGGCCACCACAGGGTGGCCGGGTAACTCGACCACTCGCTGTTGATGGTCCCGGCGACGGTGAACCCGAGCTGGAACAGCACGAGCGGCGGTATCAGGATCGAGACGAGCACGTACCCCCACGCGGTGAGGAACCCGGCCGCCGGGTGCACGCCGCGCGCCGCGTAGGTCGCCAGCGACCCGGCCGCGGGCATCTCCCTCGCGAGCAGCCCGATCGAGGACGCCGAGAGCAGGCAGGCGATCAGCGCGAACACCACGGCTAGGGGCAGCGACCCGCCCGCGTACCCGGCCCCCGCGGGGATCGAGGCCGCCACCGCGGCCCCCGGCGCCATGCCGGTAATCGACTGGAAGAGAACTTCGCGCAATCCGATGGCGTTCGCCCGCAGGCCCGTCGCCGCCCCTGCCGCCGTCGTGTCAACTGCCACTGGTGACCGCTTTCGTCGTAGTTAGATCAACTAAAGCCACTAACGAGGCGATCGTCTAGGGCTGAGGTTTCCGACATGTTTCCGTCCCTCGTAGTTACTTGAAAAAATCAGTAATTCCGAACGGGTGCGTGGTTCCGTCTTTTAAGCGCCGTCAATTTCTCTGCCGCGGGCGGGCGAGCGGCGGAACGAAGGCGCATGCTTCCGGAATGTCGGGCGCTGGCGCGCCGCGACATGCACGGAAATTTCGGTATATGCGGGCCTAGGGCAGGCGTTGTCCGCCGCGGTGGAGGCGGCGTTCAGCGCGTTGACGGTGCTCGTGGGGACCGAGCCCGACTTGACGTCGGTCTTGACCGTGTTGAGCTGCGTCAGCAGGCCGTTCAGCGCCGACTTGACGGAAGCGCTCTTTGCCTGGGAGATCGCGGCGTTCAGGTCGGTGGTCGCCGCCGACATGTCCGCCGACAGGACCGACTGCGAGGCCTGCGCGTTCAGGTCGTCGATCGTCTTGTTGTAGGCGGTGAGCGCGCTGCCCGAGTACGCCGTGCAGCCGGGGTCGGAAGAACCGCCGCCGAGCAGCTTCGGCGCGACGACCACGCCGCCCACCGCGACCAGGGCGAGCACGCCCGCGCCCGCCACGAGCGCCTTGTTCCTGTTCGATGACGGCTTGGCGGAAGGCTTCGCGGCCGGGTCCGCGTCCCCGCTCCCGGCGGGGCCGGCGCCGCCGGGCCGGGGCCGGGGCCGCCTGGCCGCCTGATGGCGCCCCAGCCCGCGGCCGGGGTCAGCGTGCCGAGCTTGGCCCACGCGTCCGTGATCCGGCGGCGCATGGCGGGGCCGCCGGGGCCGCCGGGGCGGTCCGCCGGTCGGAACGGTCCGCCGGGGCCGCCAGGTCCGCCGGGACCGCCAGGTCCGAAGCGCTGGTCGAAGCCCGGCTGCGGCTGTCCGGTCGGCGGCGCCGCTCCCTGATACTGCGGTCCGCCGGCGAACTGGGGTCCTTCAGGGAACGGTGATCCTCCGGGTGCCTGAGGCCCGCCAGGGAACTGCGGCGTGCCCGTGACTGGTGAGGCTCCCGGGAACTGCGCCGGCGGCATGAACTGGGTGGCGTCCCCGTACGCGGACGCCTGGCCGGGCGGCGGGAACTGGTCCTGCGGCGGCTGCGCGCCTGGGAACCCGGCAGGCTGCGGGAACGCCCCCGGCTGGCCCTGGCCCTGGAACGGTCCGTTCCCGCTGGGTCCCGTTCCTGCGGTCCGAACCCGTCCTGCGGGCCGAACCCGTTCTGCGGTCCGAATCCGTTCTGCGGCGCGTTCCCGCCCGGTCCGTATCCGCCCTGCGGGCCGAACCCGTTGTCCGGGCCGAAGCCGTTCTGCGGCGCGTTCCCGCCCGGTCCGTATCCGCCCTGCGGTCCGAACCCGTCCTGCTGGCCGAACCCGCCCTGCGGCGCGGGGCCGCCGTGCGGTCCGAAGCCGCCCTGCGGGCCTTGACCAGGCGGCGGCCCGTATCCGCCGTGCGGCGCGGTGCCGTTCTGCGGATAGCCAGGCGGCCCGAACCCGGGCTGCTGCGGCGCCGCGTACCCGCCCTGCGGGCCGAAGCCGCCGGGCGGATAGCCGCCAGGCGGCCCGAACCCGTCAGCGCCGTACCCGGGCTGCGGGACCGGGGCCGGGCTGCCCTGCGGAACGGGCCCTGGCTGCGGAGACTGCCCCGACTGAGCCGCGAATCCCGGCGGCGGGCCAAAGCCGGGCTGCGCGTTGAAGCCAGGCTGCCCGGTGAAGCCGCGCTGCGCCTGGTAGCCGTCCTGCTGCGGGTAGCCTGCGCAGCCTCCTTGACCGCCGTACCCCGGGCCAGCTTGGGCCGCGGGAGTACCCGGCTGATCCCCGGGGGGACGCTGCCCGGCGTAGCCGCCCTGCTGCCATTGCGGCAGACCTACGGTGTTGCCCGCGGGATCGAAGCCCGCCGCGCCACCTGGACCGCCGGACTGCTGTCCCTGATGGCCCGGCTGCCGCCCCTGGTAGCCGGGCCCGGCGCCTGGGTAACCGCCAGGCATGGCCGCGCCGGGGCCGTAGCCGTCCTGGCGGAAGCCGGCCGCCTGGCCTGGCCCGCCCTGGCCGGTGAAGTCCTGCCTGGGCTGGCCCTGCTCGCTTGATTGCGGCGCGGTAGTCCTGCCGAACCAGTCGCCCGGGTCCTGTGGCCCGCCCGGGCCATTTCCCGGTCCCTGGTACCCGCCGCCCGACCGCTGGGTCGCCGACCTCGGGATCGTGGCATCGTCCACCTCGTCGCCGCCCGCCCCGTCGGGGAGCGGCGCGGCGGGTAGCGCGCGAGCCCGGCGTCCAGGCAACGCGGCAGGCGGAGCTTGCCCTCCTGGCGGATACGGCGGCTCTGAAGCAGGCGACATGGCTAATCCGTTCCTAGTCCCTGGGACGACCCCCGTGCCCAGGGAACCAGCCCGATGGAATGCGATGATATCGGGGTATCGGACCGGACGTCAGACGAAGCCGTTGCGGCTAAGGCTGGCCGGGTCCGGCTCACCCCGGGGGAGGGAGACGTCACCGGTCACGTCCGCGGCGAGCCGGATCTGGTCGCCGTCCACGAGTCTGACCTCGGTGCCTGGGTGCACCCGCTCACCGTTGACGAAGGTCCCGTTGGTGGACCCCTCGTCGCGGATCGTGGCACGGCCACCGTCGTCGACCATGACCGTGGCGTGCCGCCTTGACACGTTGTCGTACTGGCCGAAGGCGGCGGCCACGAGAGACTGGGCCGGGTCCCTGCCGAGGATCACGGAGGTGCCTGACGGGACGTCGACATTCCCGGTGGGGAATGAGATCCGCAGCACGACCAGGGACGGACGGCGGCGCGCGCCTGGCAGCGGCTGCCGGCACTGCATGCAGACAACGTCGGCGGGATCCTGGACAGGCGTGCCGCAGTGCGGGCAGATCGGCCTGCTGTTCTCCCGCTGGATGTACTGCTGCGACACCGTCGGCGACGGGATGTCGTCCTCCGGGTACGGGGCGTGCGGCAGGTTGGCACCACACCGGAAGCAGATCAGGTCCTCCGGCTGCACCTGGATTCCACAGTTTGGGCAGGTCAGGATGGCCATCTCCTCGTCCTCAGGCGGTAAGCCGTTGCCAGCTACCATACCGCCGATGGGCGTCCTGCGCAGTAGTCTTCCGAGGCGAGGGACTAGGGCGGCCAAAGGCTCGCTGGGTGACTCTCGTTCTTACGAGTTTCTTATGTCACACCCTCCCCGGCGGGGTAGCCTTCCATGAGTCTCTTGGGTCATAACGACCTAGCTCAACTGTGGCGGCCGGGGTGGGTACCGTCAAAGTTAAGGGTGATTCCCGGTGAATGCCGGGTCGAGGGCTGACGATTGATGATTATATGTCCCTACCCGTTTTGTAGCGCTAGCTGGAAGTGTTGCTCTGTGCTGGTCCAGGTGGCCCTTGAAGCTGCGAGGTGTGAAGCGCAGTGCGTAGACGTTCGATGACCAACGGAAACGGCGGCCCGCCGACGCCGGCTTCTGGCCTTCCGGTAAACGGAAGCGGGAGCACGCCCCAGGGCGGATCGTTGGCCGTTGGCCCGGGTGCTGCCCCCTTTGGCGGGCCCCCGGGCCAGGCGAACCTGCCTGTTCCCGCTTCACCGCCCCGCGGGCGGTGTCCCGGTCCCCGCCGCAGGCCCGGCCCCGCGCAAGGGCTCACCGTTCTCGATCAGCAACTGGCGCGTGCGCTGGCGGCTTATCGCGATCATCACCGTGCCGACCGTCACCGCCCTGATCCTCGGCGTGATCCAGATCGTCGGCTCGGTGAACAACTACTCGTCGTTCAAGCGCGTGCAGGACCTGGCGAACCTGAACTCGCTCGTGGTCAACGCGGCGGGGCTGCTCGCCGACGAGCGCGACGCCACCGCCGGCTACGTAGCCGCGGGCGGCCAGTCGGGCAGCGCGGCGGCCGCGTCGCTCAAGGCGAAGGTAACCAGCGACCAGACGGCGACCGACCAGGTCGTGCAGCAGATCAGCGCGCAGGCCCCGGCGGTCGTCAACGGCAGCGGCTACCGCCCCCAGACGGTACTTGACCTCAGCAACGGCGTGCTCGCCAACATCACCGACCTGACGTTCATCCGCCAGGCGGCGCTGACGACGAAGTCACCCGCGCTGTCGGTGATCACGAACTATGACCGCGTGATCCAGGCGTTCGTCACGTTCAGCAACGACATCGCGGCCGGCACAGGCAACGCGACCCTCCAGTCCGACGTCTCGGTGCTCAACGCGCTGCTGCGGATGGAAGACGACGCATCGTTGCAGCGCGCCTACCTGTACCAGGCGCTCGCCAGCCCGCAGCCGGCCCTCACGCCGAGTGCCCTGCAGGACCTCAACCAGGCGACCGAGCAGCAGCAAGCGGACACCAACGCCTTCGACCAGTCGGCCACGGTCGCCGAGCAGCAGACGCTGAACAACACGGTCGCCGGGCCGCAGGTCGACGAGGCGAAGAGCGCGGAGAAGCTCGCCGTCGCCACCGCCAACGCGGGTCAGCCGCTGAACATCGGCAAGCCGCAGACCTGTGGGAACGAGAGTTCGGCGGCCTGCTGGCGTGATACGCAGAGCACGCAGATCACGCAGATGCGTCAGGTCAGTAATGGCCTGGTCAACGACGTCACGGCGCAGGCCAACTCGCTGGAGTCGAACTCGCTGCACAACGCGATCCTCGTCTCCGTCGCGACGCTGCTCCTGCTGATCCTCGTCCTGCTCATCACGACGTTCGTGGCGCGGTCCATGATCCGCCCGCTGCGCAAGCTGCGCTCCGACGCGCTCGAGGTCGCGGGCAGCAAGCTGCCTGAGATGGTGCGCAGGCTGAGCGAGAGCGAGGGCGGCGACGCCTCCGCCGAGATCGAGCCGATCGGCGTCACCTCCACCGACGAGATCGGTGAAGTGGCGCGGGCCTTCGACCAGGTACACAGGGAAGCGGTCCGGCTGGCCGCCGACGAAGCCATGCTGCGCGGCAACCTGAACGCGATGTTCGTCAACCTGTCACGCCGCAGCCAGTCGCTCATCGAGCGCCAGCTGTCCCTGATCGACAACCTTGAGCAGACGGAGCAGGACGCCGACCGGCTGTCGAGCCTGTTCCGCCTCGACCACCTCGCGACTCGCATGCGCCGCAACTCGGAAAACCTCCTGGTCCTCGCGGGCCACGAGGCCGCGAGCCGGCGGTGGAGCCAGCCGGTTCCGCTCGTCGACGTGCTGCGCGCCGCGATCTCGGAAATCGAGCAGTACGAGCGCGTCGTGCTCAACGTGCAGCCGGGCATCCAGGTCATCGGCCAGGCCGTGAACGACGTCGTCCACCTCGTGGCGGAGATCGTGGAGAACGCGACCACGTTCTCCCCTGAGGACACGCAGGTGTACGTGACCGGCCAGCCGCTGACCAGCGGTGGCGTGCTGCTCGACATCACCGACAACGGCGTGGGCATCTCCGAGCAGGAGATGGCGCACGCGAACTGGCGCCTCGACAACCCGCCGGTCGTGGACGTCGCGGTGTCCCGCCGCATGGGCCTGTTCGTGGTCGGCCGCCTGGCGGCCAGGCACGGTGTCCGGGTCCGGCTGCGGCACGCGCAGTCCGGCGGGCTCACCGCGCTGATCTGGCTGCCCGAGTCGGTCGCCGCTCCGGAGGGCGGGCAGCCGCTCGGCCGGCTGCGGAAGTTCGAGGCCGACGATTACGGTCCCGCGCCGTCCCTGTCCGCCCCCACCGCGGGCGCCCCGACCGCGGGCGCCGCGGCCGGCGGCCTCGGCGGCGGCCCGGCGACCCTGACCGGCGGGCCAGTGGCCGGCGGCGGCCAGCGGCAGGCGGGAGCGGCGGCTTCAGCGGCGCGGCGGCGACCGCGGCCAGGATCCCGCGCCTTGGCGGTGGCGGCCCGGCAGGCGGAACGGCGGCAACGGAAATGGCAACGGCAGCGGCGGCTTCAGTGCCTTCGGTACCAACGGCGGCTCGCTTAAGAACGCCCCCGCCGCTCCGGCCGCGCCGAACGGCGCCAACGGGCCTGGCGCCACGATCGACGCGCCCGGCGGCCCGCTGCCCGTGCGCTCGCCTGGCAACCACCCGCTAGGACCGGGCGCGCCCGCGAACGGCGGCGGCGGTGCCTTCGGCGGTGACAACTTCGCCGACGGTGACTTCGCCACCACCCGGATGCCGGCGCTTGGCGGCGACGGAGGGTCGGTAGGTACCGGTGGCCCGGTGCCGTCGACCTCCCCGGCGGGTCCAGGCAACGGCATTGGCGGCTCCGACGGCAGCCAGGTGACGATACCGCCGACGGTCGGCGCCGCGACCGACCAGCGGCTGCCGATCTTCGACTCCCTTGAGTCTGACTGGTTCCGGCGAAGCGGCAAGCCGCTCAGTTCGGCCGCGGCGACGGCCGCGGGACAGGCCTGGAACTCGCCGGCGGACGAGGGGTACCGTGCCGCGCGTATCGTGGCATCACCGGAAGCGGGAGAGACCACCACCGCCGGACTGCCAAAGCGCGTACCTCGGGCAAACCTCGTGCCCGGCTCGGTCGGCGGCGGCGAGGAGACGGAGGGCGCGCCACCGGCTCGGTCGGCGGAGACCATCCGCAACCGGATGTCGAGCTTCCAGCGCGGCGTTCGCGAGGCCCGCGCCGCCGCACCCCAGGACGAGGAGCAATAGAACGCATGAGACCCACGGATAGAGCCATCGGAACTAGAGGAGGAGCCTGTATGTACGGGCGAGGAGAGGAGCGCGCGTGAGCACGCCAGGACGCCCGGTCCAGGACCTCAGCTGGCTGATCACGAACTTCGTGGAGCGGGTCCCTGATGTGGCCCATGCGGTCGTCGTGTCCTCGGACGGACTGCCGCTCGCGTTCTCCGCGGGATTCCCTCAGGAGCGCGCGGATCAGCTCGCTGCGGTCACATCGGGCCTGACCAGCCTTACCCAGGGTGCTTCCCGGGTTTTTGAAGGCGGCGCGGTTGTCCAGACCGTGGTGGAGATGCAGCGTGGCGTGCTGGTCATCATGGCGATTAGCAATGGTGCCAGCCTCGCCGTGCTCGCGGCCTCCACCTGCGATCTCGGGCTGGTCGCGTACGAGATGACCCTGCTGGTCGAGCGCGCGGGCCGCGTGCTTACGCCCGCTGCACGTGGCGGTGTCATGCAAGGCGCGATACCGGGAGACGGAAGGCGATGATGAGCGCAGGTGGTTCCATCTCTGGGGGACGTGGTGTCGGGGCTCGGCCGCACCGGTGACGACCGCGGTTCGCCCGCATGGCAGGGTCCGACGAGGACCGGGCCATGGGACGAGCCGCAGCCGCAGCGGCAACCGTATCCTCCGGCGCAGCAGCAGCAGCAGCAGTTTGCCGCCGAAGAGGAGACCGGCTCGACCCGGCTAGTCCGGCCTTACACCGTGACCGGCGGCCGGACGCAGCCGAGGTACAAGCTCGCGCTCGAGGCCTTGGTGAGCGCGACCGTCTACGAGCCACGCGATCTGTCCGTGCTGGCACCCGAGTGCCAGGCGATCCTGCAGTTCTGCCTTGACTGGCGCTCCGTCGCCGAGATCTCCGCGGTGCTGCGGATGCCGCTCGGCGTTGCGCGGATTCTGGTCGCGGACATGAGCGCAGACGGCCTAGTCCGCATTCACCAGCGTGACGACTCCGAGGGCCGACCCGACCTTAACCTGCTCGAAAGGGTGCTTAGTGGACTCCGTAAGATCTAGCGTCGCCCGGCCGCACGGAGGCGGCGACGCGTCGGCGATGACTTCCGTGAAGATCGTCGTCGCCGGCGGCTTTGGCGTGGGTAAGACCACCTTCGTCGGTTCGGTGTCGGAGATTACCCCGCTGACCACCGAGGCGGTCATGACCGTGGCGTCTACCGACGTCGATGACCTGTCACACGTTCCAGACAAGAACACCACGACGGTCGCCATGGACTTCGGCCGGATCACGCTGGAGAAGGACCTGGTGCTCTACATGTTCGGCACGCCCGGACAGCACCGGTTCTGGTTCATGTGGGACGACCTGATCCAGGGCGCGATCGGTGCCGTGGTCCTCGTCGACACGAGGCGGCTCGCCGACTCGTTCCCGGCGGTTGACTACTTCGAGGCGAGCGGGCTGCCGTTCGTCATCGGCATCAACGGGTTCCACGGGCAGTTCCCGCACCGCTCCAACGACGTGCGCGAGGCGCTCGCGGTCCCGTCGACCGTGCCGATCATCCCGTGCGACGCGCGCAACCGCGAGTCGACCAAGGCCACGCTTGTGACCCTGGTCGAGCACGCGATGTCGATGCAGACGGCTGGAAGGTACTAGCGGGCGGGGCTCTGCCAGGCCCCGCTCCGCGCGCCCCGAGACACGGTTACCGCGATCAGGCGCGCCGCGGCGGCACGGGGTCCGTCCCCGGAAGGCACCTGCCCCGCCCGTTGCGGTACTCTTGCGCCTGGCAAGGGGCGGTAGCTCAGCAGGTCAGAGCAGCGGACTCATAATCTGCCGGTCGTGGGTTCGAGCCCCACCCGCCCCACCTGCGGTTTCATACCACGGGCACAGAGAATCCCTGCATCGCGGCCCCCACAGCCAGGTCCAGCCTCCTCTTACGCTTGTTCGCAAGCTAGCGGCGATGGAGCCAGGCGACCAGGACCGAAGGTTCGCCAAGCACAAGGTTCCTGGCCGCTCCAGTCCGCCTATCGGCCCCTGACCGTAAAATTTCATATACTTACGGTGCTGGCCCAAATAAAACACGCCAGTGGGGGTGAATGCCGTATGAATACTCCAGTCTGGCTCACCCAGCCCGGCGCTCGTGGGGCCCCGGCAGATCTGGAGCCGGGTCTCGAAGGCAGGCAGCACACGCTTGCCTATGGTCAGTACCAGCTCTCCTACGAGGTCTACGGCTCGGGCGACAGAGTGCTCGTGTGGCTGCACGCGCTGCTGTTCGACGCCGCCCTCGGCCGCGGCCTGGCCCGCAGGCTGGCCGCCCGCGGCAACCGGGTCGTGCTGCTCGACCTGCTGGGCCATGGCCGCAGCGACAAGCCACGGCACGTCGCCCCGAACCGGATGGATCTCTACGCCGAGCAGGTGCTCTGCCTGCTCGACGAGCTCGGCGCCGATCAGGTGGTGCTCGGCGGGGTCTCGCTCGGCGCCAACGTGAGCCTGCTGACCGCGGCGCGGGCACCGGAACGGGTCCGCGGCCTGGTCCTGGAGATGCCCGTGCTCGAGCGGGCGGCCCCGGCGGCGGCGCTGACGTTCGTCCCGTTGCTGCTGGGAACGTACTACACGCGTCCTGTCATGCGGCTGGCGACGCGGGCCGTGTCCATGCTCCCCCGCTTCGGGATCGACGCGATCGACTCGGTCTTCAACGCCGCTTCTAACGATCCGGAGGTAATCGCCTCCGTGCTGCACGGCATCCTGCTCGGGCCCGTGGCGCCGACGGTCGACCAGCGCCGGACGATCAAGGCGCCGGCGCTAGTCCTTGGCCATGGGATCGACCTCATCCACTCCTTCAAGGACGCGGAACGGCTCACGCAACAGCTTCCTGACGCCAGGCTGATCCGGACGCGCACCTTCGCGGAGCTGTGGGTGCGGCCTGCCCGGCTGACCGGCGAGATCGGCGACTTCCTCGACCGCGTCTGGGCGGACGGCGAACCGGTGGAGCCGCCGCCGTCACTTCTGGACTGAGCGCTTTTTCGGACGCGCTTTTTCTGGGCTGAGTGCTCGCCGGCGGCGGCCACTAGCTCGGCTATGCCGTCCTCGATGCCCTTGGCAAGCACGTCGAGGTCGGGATTCGCGGCGAAGTCGCCAGTGAGGCCGAACGTCACGTTTCCGCAGTACGAGAAGATCGCAATGCCGATGCGCACCGTGGTGGCGATGGGAACGTAGGGGATGATCTCCACGAGGCGCCGCCCCATCCCGTACAACGGCTGCTGAGGACCCGGCACGTTCGTGGTGACCGTGACGATCTCCCGCTGGGGCAGCCCGAGCACCAGCCTGACCCACCAGGACGCCAGGGGGTACGGAGTGTAGCCGCCCAGGGTGACCAGCGCCTCGCCCGCGAGCGCTTCCCTGCTCTCCTTCAGGTCCTCCAGCTCGGCGCGGACGGCCGTGAGCCGTTCCACCGGGTCGGCGATATGAACCGGAAGGTCAGCGACCATCGCCGACACGCGGTTCTCGTAAATGCTCTCTTCGCCCGGGGCCCGCAGGGAGACGGGAACCAGGGACGGCACCTCATGCAGTTTGGGATCTTCGCCCCGGGCGAGCAGAAGCGCACGAAGCCCGCCGCTGATCGCGGCCAGGACGACGTCATTCACCGTGCCGCCGAACCCGCCTTTGACCGTCTTGATGTCCGCCAGGGACGCGCGAGCCCAGGCGTACCGCCGTTGCCCGCCGATCTGCCCGCTCAGGGAGGACCTGGCCGCTGGCCGGACCGCCGGCGCCATCTTCGCGATGGCCCGCGCCGTGCCGGCCGCCTGCTTGAGCGAGCGGCCGGGAGCGGCCGCGGCGCGGCCAAGCGCGAGAGCCTGCCGCGCCGGCAGTATGGCCATGTCCACAACGGCCTGAGCGGCGAGCGAGACAGATGACGGTTCGGCGCCGACCGTCCGGTCGTCGGGGGCGGGCAGCGGGAAGGTCTCAGGCGTGAGCTCGAAGATCACGCGGTACAGATCGGTGGAGGAGACCCCGTCGACCATGGAGTGGTGCACCTTGGAGATCAGCCCCCAGCGCCCCCCGGCGAGCCCTTCTACCACCCAGTACTCCCACAACGGGTGATCGCGGTCGAGCCGCTGCGACATCACCCGCGCCATCAGGTCGGCGAGCTGCTTGTCGCCGCCGGGTTCCGGCAGGGCGGTCCGCCGGACGTGATAGCCGAGGTCGAAGTTCGGGTCTTCCACCCAGACCGGCCGGCCAAGGCGGAACGGTACCGTGCGGAGTTTCCTGCGGTAGAGCGGCGCCCGCGGCAGGCGCCCGGCGATGTAGGCCAGGAACTCCTTCTGGGACGGTACCGGCCCCTCGAATATCGCGGTTGACGCGATCGCCATCGTAGTGTGCCGGTCCTCGTCCTCCGCGTCGATGAACACGGCATCCAGTGTCTTCAACCTGTCCATGACGCCTCCTTTTCGCTGTTGAAGCCGCGTAACGCAGGCCGGTTGCGGCCGAGCCGCTCGTGGGCGCCGACCCACTCTCCGGCGACGATCGCCGAGCCCAGCGACAGCTCGCCGCACAGGCGTGTGGGGTTGGACTCCAGGCAGAACTGGCGCACGCCAGGGTAGTTCGCCATGCTGCGTTTGCGCGCCATCATGGTCATCAGTCTTGCGCGCCCCCCTTGCCCGCGGCACAGGCGTTGGTCCTGACCCGCGGGGACGTTCCTCGTCGCCCCGTGGCGTGCTTCTCATAATCTGCCGGTCGTGGGTTCGAGCCCCACCCGCCCAGACACCACCCGCCCCACCTGGACTTGATGCCCAGTGTCCCGTTGATCCGTGAACCGATCCGGACCGCCAGGGTCTGTCGCAATGCCGTTAACTTACGTGGTGCGTGAGGACCGTGCGCGTCCTGGTACGAGGCGCCCGCGCGGGGCTCGGCGTAATCGTGGAGGATTTTCCTTTTCATGTGGATTCCGCATCGAATAAGCTGCGAAAGTCCACATGATCATGGTCCGGGCCGCGGTGCCGCCGGGACAAACCCGGACAGAACAGGCACGTGCGGGCCCGATCGGAGCCCCAGCCCGCCCCACCTGTTAACCTGCGGTTTCTTAGCTCCCGCGGGCCGCGTCATCAAGCCCGGCCAGTGCCCGGCCGCCGACGGAATCCGAAATGTGCTGGACAGTGACCCGTTATTTCGGCGAAACAAGCATTCCCGGGTGATTTGCCGTCCGCATGACCCGCGGCGATGTTTTGTGCGAGATTCGCAGAGTGAGCAGATCAGCACGTAGCGTGATCCATCCCGAGTGGTGGACGGGGTCGCTGGCCGACGCCCAGGAGCAGGTCTCTGGCGGCCGGTCGGCCTTCGGCGAGGTCGTCGACTCCCTGGTCGCCGACCTTCTTACCTCAAGCGAGTTCCTGTCATTCCTCGTAGCGGAGACCACCGCGCGGATGGCGGGCGGTGACGCGCTTGACCAGGCGGTCTACGCGGTCACGGAAGAAGTCGCCGCACAGATGCAGGCCTCGACCGCGAACCGTTAGCTTCGCGGTCGAGGCCGGTTGCGTCTATCCAGAGACCGTGTAGGCGACCAGTTGCGGGTTGCCGGCGCCGCCCTTGGCCGATGCCCCAGGTGCGCCCGCGGGGACGAGGACCGAGTTGCCGGCGATGGCGATGGGGGAGTTCGTCGTCGTCGGCAGCTTCTGCCGGTAGACGACCGCCCCGGTCGACCGGTTCAGCGCGATTAGCTCGCCGTTATCGAGCGTGGTGAGGACCAGGTCGTTCGACACGGTGGCCGCCCCGAGCGGCAGGCTCGACACCTTGGTGTCCCACTCGACCTTGCCGGTGGCCAGGCTCAGCGCCTCGATCTCCCCGGCGGCGGTGGTGCCCGGCGGGGCAGCATCGCCATCGGCCGAGTTGAGGGTTTTATCGATGAGCGGCACGTCGAGCGTGGCCACGTACACCGACCCGTCCGCGGTGGCTATGTTGGAGAGCACGCCGCCAAGCGACCCGGGCTCGTACGTGTAGGGCACCGTGATCGTGAGCTTGTGCTCAAGCAGGAGCCGCGAGTCGTTGTCGGTCCCGTTGTGCGCGCCGACCGGCGTCTTCCACAGCAAGGCCCCCGTCGACGCGTTCATCGCGTAAACGTCGCCCATCTTCCCGCCGCCGATGATCGCGGGCACGCCGCCCACCGTCGCCGCGATCGGTGAGAGCTGCATGTCCCAGTCCTTGAAGTCGTTCGGCACGGCCTGGTAGTACCAGCGCAGCTTCCCGGTCGCCGCGTCAAGGTTGACCTCGCTGTTGGTGTACAAATCAGCCGCCGGGTGGCTGATCGCGTCGCCGATCGACTGGTACGGGTTCCCCGTCCCGAAGGTCACCGACCCGTCCGTCCCGACCAGCGGCGTCTCCCACGCCCCGCCGGAGCCGAGCCCGAGCGCGCTCGCGCCCGGCTCAGGACCGACCACCGTGTTGAAGCTCCACAGCTCCTTGCCGGTCGACGCGTCGAGCGCGAGGAGCACCCCGCCGCCTGGCCCGGACCCGTAGGCGCTGGCCAGGTACACCCGCCCCCCGGCCACGGCGGGCTGGATCTCGAACGAGCCCTGGCCGCTGCTCAGCAGGCTGCCTTGATTCCAGATGACCTTCCCGGTGGCGGCGTTAAGCGCGAAGACCGCGGTCGGCGTGTCACCGTACACCACGCCGTTGCCGACGGCCACGCCGTCGGGGCCGGGCCCGGTCTTCTCCGGGATGTTCACCGGGTACTCCCACTCGAGCTTCCCCGTCGCCAGGGAGATCGCGTACACGTTGGCGTAGAGGTCCTGCATGTACACGGTGCCGTTCACCACGACCGGCGCCGCGGCGAACGAGCCGGCGCCGTTCACGCCCTTCGCGGCGGTGCCCGTGAGCTTGAACGTCCACGCCTCTTTCAGCGACGCGACGTTCGACGAAGAGATCCGCGACCCGGCGGCGTCCCGCGTGTTGTCCAGGTCACCGTTCGGGTCGGCCCACGACCCGGCCGGCGCCGCGGCCCCGGCGAACGTGCTCGACGTGGGCGCGGGCGGCGCGGAAGAACTGCACCCGGCGACGAGGATCCCGCCGGACAGGCCCGCGACGGTGAGCGCCGCCGGCGCGATCCTGCGGTACCTGGCAACACGCTGTCTCACTAAGACCACCTTCTACTCCCTCGACTTCACCGCTTTGTCCGCTACAGATAAGACTGCCGACGGCAGTCTCATTAATCTGATATCAGAATGATAGATCCATGAAATCACCAGCGTCAATCCCTCACGCCGTTTGACGGACGGACGACGGCCCAAGTACGGTCGCAGCGTCAACCGCCAGAAGGGATCGCCATGGCCGACCTTGCCGAGTTCGCAGCGCAGCTCCTCGCCGGCGGGATCGAGGTCATTGACCTCACCTCGCCGCTGCACGCAAGCACCCCGATCCTCCAGCTCCCGCCCCAGTGGGGCCAGACGCAGCCCTTCCAGCTCGAGGAGATCAGCCGCTACGACGATCGCGGTCCCGCCTGGTACTGGAACAACATCAGGACCGGCGAGCACACCGGCACCCACCTGGACGCGCCGAATCACTGGGTGACCGGCAAGGACAAGGAAGACGTCGCCCAGATCCCGCCGCGGAACCTCATCGGCCCCGCCGTCGTCATCGACAAGGTGAAGGAGGCGACCGAGGATCCCGATTACCTCCTCGACGTCAAGGACCTCGAGGAGTGGCAGGCGCAGCACGGCCCGCTGCCAGCCAGCGGCTGGCTCCTGTTCAGGACCGGCTGGTCAGCGCGCGGCGACGACCCGGCGGCCTTCGCCAACGCCGACGACCACGGCGCGCACACTCCCGGCGTCACCCCGGCCGCCGCCGGCTACCTGGCCGCGACCGGGCTGCTCGGCTTCGGCGTGGAAACCGTCGGCACGGACGCCGGGCAGGCGTTCGGCTTCACCCCGGCGTTCCCCTGCCACGAGGCGGTACTCGGCGCGGGCAAGTACGGACTCACCCAGCTGCGCAACCTCGACCAGCTCCCGGTCACTGGTGCGATCGTGATCGCCGCACCGCTGCCCATCGTCGGCGGCTCGGGCTCGCCGGCCCGCGTGCTCGCCCTCGTGGCCCGCTGACGAGGGCGATGACGCCACGATGACGCCACGATGACGCCGGGGTGATACCACGATGACCCAGGGAACCGTCGCGCACTGGATCGGCGCCGCCCTCGCGCGGGACGCCGCGGTGAAGACCGTCTTCGGCGTGGTCGGCAGCGGCAACTTCCATCTCACCAATGCCCTCACGGAACACGGCGCGCGCTTCATCCCCGCCCGTCACGAGGGCGGCGCCGCGGTCATGGCCGACGCCTACGCGCGGGTCAGCGGCGAACTCGGCGTCCTCACCGTCCACCAGGGCCCCGGCCTCACCAACGCGCTCACCGGCCTCACGGAGGCAGCCAAGTCCCGCACGCCGCTGCTGGTGCTCGCGGCCGAGGCCACCCAGCCCACCAGCAACTTCTACGTCGACCAGGCCGGCCTCGCGGCGGCGATCGGCGTGCTCCCGGATCGCGTCACCGCCGCCTCAACCGTGGCCAACGACCTCAGGCGCGCCTACCGCACCGCGCTGATCGAACGCCGCACGGTCCTGCTCAGCCTCCCGCTCGACGTCCAGGCGCAGCCGCACCCCGACATCCCGCTGCCCGCCGTCCAGGTCTGGCCCAGGCTCAGCCCCGCGCCGGAGACGGTCGCGCAGGTAGCCGACACGCTGGCCCGCGCCAAGCGCCCGGTATTCCTCGCCGGGCGCGGTGCCCGCAACGCAAAAGAAGATCTAAAGCAGTTGTCCGAACGAGTTGGGGCTCTTCTGGCGACCTCCGCAGTCTCTCGCGGCCTGTTTAACGGCGACCCGTTCAACCTCGACGTGAGCGGCGGCTTCGCCACCCCGGCGGCGGCCGAGCTCATCTCCGGCGCCGACCTGGTCATCGCCTGGGGCTGCTCCCTGTCCATGTGGACCACCAGGCATGGCACGCTGATCGGCCAGGACACGACCGTCATCCAGGTCGACGCCAACCCCGGCGCGCTTGGCGTGCACCACCGCGTCGACCTCGGCATTCCGAGCGACGTGGCCACGGCCGCGCGCGCCCTCGTCATCGAGCTCGACCGCCGCGGCCAGCGCGCCGAGGGATACCGGACGCCGGCGGTGGCCAAGCGCCTGGCCGCCGAGGGCCGCTGGCGCGACGTCTCCTTCCAGCCGGAAGCAGAAGCCGGCCGCGTCGACCCGCGCACCCTCACGATCGCCCTCGACGACCTGCTCCCGGCGGAGCGCACCGTGGTCACCGATTCCGGAAATTTCATGGGATACCCGGCCATGTTCCTCGGGGTTCCCGACGAGCACGGCTTCGTCTTCACCCAGGCGTTCCAGTCCGTCGGGCTCGGCCTGGCCACCGCGCTCGGCGCCGCCATCGCCCGCCCCGACCGCCTCACGGTCGCGGCGCTCGGCGACGGCGGCGCGCTGATGGGCGCGAGCGAACTGGAGACCGCGGTCCGCCTCGGCCTCAATGACCTGCTGATCGTGGTCTACGACGACGAGGCCTACGGCGCCGAGGTGCACCACTTCGGCCCGCACGGCGACTCCCTCGACAACGTCAGGTTCCCCCCGGCGGACCTCGCCGCGATCGCGCGGGGTCACGGCTACGCGGCCGCGACCGTGCGGAGCCAGGAAGACCTGGCCGCTGTCAGTTCCTGGCTGGCGGGCCCCCGCGACCGCCCCATGCTCATCGACGCCAAGGTCACCAGGGGGAAGCCCTCCTGGTGGCTCGAGGAGGCCTTCAAGGGCCACTAGCCCCCAGCCGCGCCCTCGATCCGCGGCAACGGGCCGCCGGCAGCCGGCTCGCTGCCGCCGCCACCCGGTCGGGTCGCCCCGGCGATCAGGTCGTTGAGCAGCGCGGCGCCGGTCGCCGCGTCGTCCACCGTGACCAGGAACGCCTTCCCGTCCCGCAGCGTCAGCCGCAGCGCGGGCCCGCCCCGCAGCACCACCGACACGTCACCGAACGTGAGCAGGCTGCCCGTGATCGGGAGAATAGACTTCTCTCGCTCCACTGCCTCGGCGAAGGCGATCCTGCGCAGCGGGATCCGCGTCAGCCGCAGCCCGAGCACCCCGTAGCCGACCGTGACCCCGCGCGCGGCCACCGTCACCCGCACCGAGGTAAAGCCAAGCAGGGCGATAACGACCACCACGCCGACGAAAATCAACTGAGTGATCAGGTCCCGGTCGAGGACGCCCAGGCCCAGCAGGACCGCCAGCCACCAAGTCGCCAGCGGCCACCTGGTCCGCGCCCGCCCGGTCCATACGGCCCGTTCGCCGGCCCGCAGCCCAAGGCTCGACCGGGGGAACCCGTCGTCTGGCAGGCCGAGTCCGGCATAGCGGCGCAGCGCGTAGTCGGCCAAGGCGGCGAGCAGAGTCGGCCCGCCGACAACTCCGGCGACGGTGACCGCCCAGCCGGAAGCCGACCGCGGGCCACCGCCGGCGACAGTGCCCAGGGCCGCCTGGATGATCACCAGCGCGGCGCCGAAGGCCATCATGAACAGCCCGCCCCTGATGAACCCGACTCCCTCACCGGGCGTCGGCCGCCGCCAGCCGGACGCGCCCGACGGGGCCGGGCGGCGTCCGGTACCGTGCCCCGACCCAGCCAAGCCGGATCGACGCGGCGCCAATGACCGCGATGATCATGCCGAACTCCGAGGCGGAAACCAGCCAGGGCCGTGACGGCAGCGCCGCGGGCACCGCGACAATGGACGTGAGCAGCGCCGCGGGCAGGACCACGCAGACGAGGGCCACGACCCAGCCCCGGTCCTGGCCGCCAGCGTCGCCAGCCTGGCCGGAAGTCACCGCGATCCCGGCCGCGCCGTCATCCATGGCTTCGTCGCTCATAGCTCGCCCGCGATCAGGTCGACGATCTCGGCGGGCGAGAGCCCGTGCTCCCGCGCCTGCTCGATGAACCCCCGCGCCATCGCGGCGAGCTGCTGGCGCGGCGGCGACGCCGCCGACACCACCGCGCCGCGCCGCGGCCGCAGTTCGATCAGCCCCGCGTCGCGCAGCGACCCGTACGCGCGCAGCACCGTGTGCACGTTGACGCCGATATCCTCGGCAAGCTCGCGGGCGGGCGGCAGCCGCTCGCCCGGCGGCAGTGACCCGTCGCCGATCGCCCCCCGCACCTGCAGCTCGATCTGCTCGTACAGCGGCCGGGGATCGGCCTGGTCGATTCTGATCAGCATGGCGTTAACCCAGGGCGCGGGTCACGGGATCCGGACGTCGTGCACGAGGGCCGCCTCCTTGAGCTCCTCTTCGGTCGTCGCCGGGTCA
The DNA here is from genome assembly GCA_963759545.1 of uncultured Actinomycetota bacterium. Lineage (GTDB taxonomy): Bacteria > Actinomycetota > Actinomycetes > Streptosporangiales > Streptosporangiaceae > Trebonia. Next base: position 80,365 of record CAVXAB010000020.1, on the reverse strand, counting down.
TCCTCAAGCCGCGTCACGCTTGCCCAGTGGTGCCCGACCGGGCAGTGCTCGTAGCGCGCCGGGCCGAGCCGCACGGCCTTGAGCGTCGCGAGCGGCACCCAGATCGTCGTGAACAGGTGCCCGGCGGAGCAGCGCACCGGGGTATCGAAGCTCTCAAGCATGACGCCCTCCTCTTGCACTAATTATTATAGAACAATAGGGGCGCGCCCGCATCCACCGCAACCGATGGCCGCTACCCGCGCGCCCGCCGGCCCGCCTTCGCGAACACCGCCTTCGCGAACACGGCCCTGGCGCGCGCGACGAGCGCCGCGAGCGCCCCGGGGCGCGGTGGCTCGGCGGGCGCCCAGGGCGGCGCGGGCGGCACGTCCTGCGGCCGGATCTCGTCGGCGGTGGCGAGGACCGCCGCCCGCGCCCGCGCCGCAAGCCCGAATTGCGCACCCGCTCCGTGCCCGGTGCTCACGGCGTCGCCGCGAGCAGCCGGCCGAGCGCCGCGAGCGCACGGTACGTGGCGGACCGGACGGTGCCCGGCCGGATCCGCATCAGCCTGGCGATCTCCGCCTCTGGCTCGTCCAGGCAGAACCGCAGCACGAGCGCCTCCCGCTGCCTGGCGGGCAGCCGCCTGATGGCCGACATCAGCGCGCGCCGCTCCGCGCTGCCGAGCGCCGCCGTCTCGGCGGCGGCCACCACGCTCATCGGGCCTTCCCCGATGTCGACGAGGGTCAGCGCCCGGGCGGCCGACGAGCGCCGCAGCACGGTCCTGCAGCTGCTGAGTACCGAGGTGCGCAGGTAGAAGACCGCCTGCGCGGTGTCAGCAGGCCGCACCGAGCGCAGGCGCAGCCCGGCGAAGGCCTCGCGCACGATGTCCTCGGCCAACCCGCGATCGCCGAGCATCACGTAGGCGAGCCTGGTAAGGCGCAGCGCGTGCGCGCGGTAGAGCACGGTAACCGCCTCGTCGGCGGTGTCTTGCGCGATCGGTTGGGTTTGCACGTAGAAATAGACGCACGCCGCGCCCGATTCGATGCGTCGAATTTCAGCTGATTTATAGCGAACGGCCCGGCTACCAGAGTTCAGGGAAGTCGCCGTCCGTGCCCGGCTGGGCGGCCAGCGGATCGCGCAGGTGCTCAAAGGCGCCGCGGTAGAACAGCAGCGGCGGGTGCCAGAAGGCCTGAAACTCCTCGACAAGACCGACGACGAGCACGTGATCTCCCGCGCCGTGCACGTCCTGCGCCACGCACCGGAAGTGCGCGGCGCACCCGGCGAGGTGCGGCACCCCGCCCCGCACCTCCCATTCGACCCGGGTTCCCCCACGGAGGGTCATCCCACCGGGAGATGACTGCGGTCGGCTGGCGAACCAAAGCGCGAGGTCCCGCTGCCCGTGGTGCAGCACGTTCACCGCGTACGCCGACCCGGGCCGCAGTGCCGCGGCGGCCCTGGTCTGCCGGCCAAGCGAGACGAGCACGAGCGGCGGCTCAAGCGACACGGACGTGAAGGAGTTCACGGTCGTCCCGCGGAACTCGTCCGCGTCCTGCGGCGCGTAGGTCACGACGGTGACGCCGGTGGCGAAGTGCCCGAGCGCACGCCTGAACTCGAGCGTGTCGACGGCGCTGAACCCTGCCCCATGGTGCGACGTGATGCCCATGTCCTCGATCGTGAAGCGTGCTACGGCCTTCGGGCAAACTAACCATAGACGGAGCCGCCGAGTGCCGCTAGCGCCAACGTCGCCTGCTGAGCCGGCCGCAGAACTGCGAGGCAGCGACGCGAAGCCCGCACCCGTTCTGATGAATCAAAATCCTTATCCCGAACGAGTGCGGCTTCCTCAGCCACCGCACCGCTCACCTCTTAGCGAGCCGGCGCCCAGTCGGGGAGATGACTGGCGTCGGAGAAGTCCAGGTCGGCGCGGGTCAGCGGCCTGCGCGGGTCATCCGACCGCCCGCCCCGGGCGAACGGCGGATCCGCGCCCACCCGTTCGCAGGTCAGCGCCGAGATCAGCACCGCTTCCCCCGCCGTCGCGGCGAGCAGCTCCGAGGGCCAGCGGACCAGGTCGCCCGGGGCCAGCAGGCCGCGCCTGCTCAGCCCGCCGAGCAGGCCCGCGGTGAACGCGTCTCCGGCGCCGATGGTGTCCGCCACCTTGACCTGAAGTCCAGGGCAGGAAACTGGCGAGTGCCCGGCCCGGTACAGGTGCGCGCCGCGCGGGCCGTCGGTGATGACGACCAGCAGCGCGCCGAGGTCAAGCAGGCGGTCGCTGACCTGCTCCTGGCCCGCTCCCGGGTAGAGCCAGTCGATGTCCTCCCGGCTGGCCTTGACGATGTGCGCCACGCTCGCGAACCGCTCGATGAGCGGGCGCGCCCGCGCCGGCTCACCGAGCAGGTCCGGGCGGACGTTGGGGTCATAGCTGACCACCACGTTGCCCTCGCGGCGCAGCGCGGCCGCCGCGGCGTGGACGCGCAGGTCGCCCGGTGAGGTCCAGGAGGCGAGCGAGCCCACGTGCAGCACGCTGGTATCTCGCGGGACGCGTGCTAGCTCGGCATCGGTCCACTGCCAGTCCGCGGTGCCCGCGGCGTAGAAGTCGTAGCTGGCCTGCGCGCTGCTGTCGAGGCCGACCACCGCGAGGGTGGTCGGCTCGGCCGCGTGCGGAGCGTGGGCCAGGTCGAGGCCCTCGGCAACGGCGTACGCACGCAGTTGCCGGCCGAACGCGTTGTGCGCGAGCCGTGCCATGAGGGCGGTGCGGTGGCCGAGCCTGGCCAGGCCGACCGCCACGTTGAGCGGGCCGCCCCCTGGCCTGGCTTGGTACTGGTCTGGACCATGGCCGGGAACGAGGTCGACCAGTGCCTCGCCGATGACCGTGAGGACCGGCCCTTGACGCTCACTCACCCGCGGCCGCCGTCGGACCGATCTCGCCCGAGCCGCGGAGGATGAGCCACGTCGGCAGGACGTGCGTGCGGAACGGTGAGCGGTCGCCGTCGAGCCTGCGGAACAAGGTCTCCGCGGCCAGCTTGCCCACGCCCATCACGTCCTGCGCGACCACGGTAATGCCAGGACGGAGCATGTCCGCCAGCGGGAAATCGTCGAAGCCCACCATGGCCACGGTGTTCTCTAGGCCCAGGGCCCGCAGTGCCCTGCTGGCGCCGATGGTGATGACGTTCTGGCCGGTGAACAGCGCGGTCGGCGGCTCTGGCAGGCGCAGCATGCGCGTGGCGGCCTCGATCGCGGCCTCCTCCGAGCTGGCCTCGTGCCACACGATCCGCTCGTCAAGCGGGATGCGCGCCAGCTCCAGTGCGTGGGTGTAGCCGTCATAGCGCTGCACGGCGGTGGCCACCGACATCCGGTCACCGAGGTAGCCGATCCGCCGGTGCCCGCCAGCCAGCAGGTGGTTGACCGCGCTGATCGCACCCGCCCGGTTGTCGGACACTACGGCGTCCGCCGCGAGCAGGCACGGTTCGCGGTCAACGAAGACCAGGCAGGTGCCGGCCTGGCGTTCCCTGAGCAGGTAGCTGTGGTCCCGCCCGGCGGGCACGATCAGCAACCCGTCCACCCGGCGGTCGAGGAACGCGCCGGCCAGCTTGCGCTCGCGGTCGGCGTCCTCGTCAAGGCTGCCGAATAGCGCGAGCACGCCTCGCTCACGTGCCGCGTTCTCAATGGCCCGCAGCAGCAACGCGGAGTATGGGTTGGCCGCGTCCTCGACCAGCGTGCCGATCGTCGCGGTGCGCCCGTCGCTCCTGCGCAGGTTGCTGGCAGTGAGATTGGGACGGTAGCCGAGCCTGTCGGCCGCGGTATTGACCCGTGCCGCGAGCTCCGGGTCGACCGTGCTGACGCCGTTGATCACGCGAGAGACGGTCTTGAAGGAGACTCCGGCTAGCGCCGCCACGTCGCGCATGGTGGGCCTGGCGGCCGGGCGAACCGCAATCGGATCTGGTTGAGTCATCGTTGTCTTTCCACCCTGCCATGTTACTGACTCGTTGCCAATGGGTCTCTTACTGCATCTTGACGTATTGTTCCACTCCCGTCATCCTCCTTGTGAGGCAACGTTGTCCCAAAATTACAGAATGCCGCCATCAAGGATCTGAGCGTCGATCCGTGACCAACTCCTGAGAGGCGTTAACAGTATGGACAGCTCAACGAAGAGTGCGACCGGCGGGGAAGCGTGCCGGCGATCTTATCGCCGCGCGATGTACGCCGCGGCCGCACTCTGCGCTACCGCGGCGCTCGCCGCCTGCAGTTCCTCAAGCTCCTCAAGCTCTCCCGCGCCCCAAGGCTCTTCGAGCAGCTCGGCGCCCAGCGGGTCCGGGTCGGCGAGCGGTCAGACCGTGGGCGTGGCACTCATACTCAAGACCCTGACCAACCCCTACTTCGTCACGATGAAGAGCGACGCCGAGGCCGCCGCGGCCAAGGACGGCGTCAAGCTGACGGTCGCCGCGGGCAGTTCGGACGGCGACACCCAGACCCAGATCTCCGCGATCGACAACGCGATCTCAGCGGGTGACAAGGGCATCCTCATCACCACCAACGGCAACGCGGTGAACGCCGCTCTCAACCAGGCCAAGGCGGCCGGGCTGTTCGTGATCGCGCTCGACACCGCGCCCTCGCCGCCGAGCGTCGCGGACATCACCTACGCCACGGACAACACGGCGGCGGGCAAGCTCGACGGCCAGTACGCGGCGGCGTCGCTCGGCGGCAAGCCTGCGGTCATCGCAATGCTCGACCTGTTCAACAACCAGGTCGTCTCGGTCGACGTCGACCGTGACCACGGCTTCCTCCAGGGCATGGGCATCAACCCGGGCAACCCCAACGAGAACGGCCAGGAGGCCAAGACCGGTACCTACACCGGCGGCGGCAAGTACACCATCGCCTGCCACCAGCCGACCCAGGGCGCGATCGACGGCGGGCGGACCGCGATGGAGAACTGCCTGTCGGCCAACCCGAACATCAACGTGGTCTACGCGATCAACGAGCCGGCCGCCGAGGGCGCGTACGCCGCGATCAAGGCCGCGGGTAAGACGAGCCAGATCAAGGTCTACGCGATCGACGGCAGCTGCGCCGGGCTGAAGCTGGTGAGCAGCGGCGAGTTCGCCTCCGACGCGGTGCAGTACCCGGGCAAGATGGCCGTCCTCGGCATGGAGGCGATCGCCAAGCTCGCGCGCGGCGGTAGCAAGCCGTCCGTCTCCAACGGCCTGTCGTTCTATGACACCGGGACCGCCCTGGTGGCGGCCGCGGGTGTCTCCGGCGTCACGAGCGAGACGCCCACCCAGGGCGCCTCGGCCTGCTGGGGCAGCTAGCGAGCCGTGTCAACACGTCCCGCGATCGCGGGCCGGCGAGCGCCGCGAGGCGCCCGCCGGCCCGGACGCGGCAGGCGGAAACCGGCGTCCTGGTGGACAGGCACGCCGCTTAACCGGATCTTGGTAAACGGACTAACTAGCACGGGCCGCGCCCAGCGGTAACCATCGAGAGGGATACCGTGACCACCGCAATAGATGACGGTGCCGCATCCGCGGCACTTGAGGAATTTCTCAACCGCCCGCCGAGCGTGGGCCAGCGCGTCCATTCAGTGCTGCACAGCCAGCCCGCCCTGAGCCCGGCGATCGTCCTCGTGCTCGCCTGCGTGGGATTCAGCCTGACCAGCAGCCATTTCTACCAGCTGCAGAACCTGTCGCTCGTGGCGCAGCAGGTCGCGGTCGTCGGCTCGCTCGCGGCCGGGCAGACCCTGATCATCCTGACCGCCGGCATCGACCTGTCCATCGGCGCGATCATGGTGCTGTCATCGCTGGTCATGGCGACGCTGTCCTTCCAGCAGCACGTGCCAGGGGTGCTGGCGCTGCTGATCGGCGTGGCGATCGCGATAGCCGCCCAGTTTGTCAACGGGTTCCTCGTGACGCGGATCAAGCTGCCGCCGTTCATCGTCACGCTCGGCATGCTCAGCGTCTTCACCGCGATCTCGCTCATCTACGCGCAGGGCCAGACGATCCAGCTACCGCCAGGCGCGTTCCTGCTCTGGACGGGTGACATCTTCTCTATCGGGTCGCTGCACCTCACCTACGGCGTCCTGCTGATGATCCTGCTGTACGCGGTGCTGTCGTACGCGCTGCGCTTCACCGCGTGGGGGCGGCACCTGTACGCCGTGGGCGACGACGCGGAGGCGGCGCGGCTGTCGGGAATCAGGGTGAACCGGGTACTGCTGAGCGCCTACCTGGTCGCCGGGATCGCCGTCGCGGTGGCCGCCTGGGTACTTGTCGGCCGGGTGGGCGGCGGTGACCCCAACAGCGGACTCAACGCCAATCTGGAGTCGATCACCGCGGTGGTCATCGGCGGCACCAGCCTCTTCGGCGGCCGCGGCGTCGTGCTCGGGTCGCTGATCGGCGCGCTCATCGTTCAGGTCTTCGATAACGGCCTCGCGCTCGCGGGGCTTGACCCGAACTATCAAGTACTCGCGGTCGGCATCCTCGTGATCGCGGCCGTGTCCGTCGACCAGTGGATCAGGAGCGTGAGGGCATGACCACCCCGGCGCTTGAGGCGCGCGGCCTCGTCAAGCTGTTCGGCCGGGTCGTCGCGCTTGACTCCGTAGATCTCACCCTGTACCCAGGCGAGATCCTCGCGGTGATCGGCGACAACGGCGCGGGCAAGTCGACCCTGATCAAGTGCCTGTCGGGAGCGCTCGTCCCCGACCGGGGAAAGATCTTCGTGAACGGGAGAGAGGTCCGCTTCCGTAGCCCGCAGGACGCGCGGAACGACGGCATCGAGACCGTGCACCAGGTGCTGGCCATCGCCCCGGCGCTCGACATCGCGAGCAACCTGTTCCTCGGCCGGGAGATCCGCCGCAAGGGTCCCCTGGGCTCCCTGCTGCGGATGCTCGACACCAGGGAGATGCGACGGCAGTCGACGGAGCAAATCAAGAACCTGGGCATCGCCACCCTGCAGAATATCGGGCAGGCCGCGGAGACGCTGTCCGGCGGGCAGCGCCAGGCCGTCGCGGTTGCCCGCGCCAGCGCCTTCGGCAGCCACGTCGTAATCCTGGATGAGCCCACCGCTGCCCTGGGCGTGCGGGAAACCGGGCAGGTGCTCAAGCTCATCCGCGACCTGCGCGCCACCGGCAAGGCGGTCATCCTGATCAGTCACGACATGCCGAGCGTCTTCGAGCTCGCGGACCGCATCCACATCCAGCGTCTCGGCGCGCGCGCCGCCGTGATCTCCCCCAAGACGCACACGATGGAAGACGCGGTCGCGCTCATGACCGGTGCTAAAAGGATGACGACTAGTCAATCGACCGATTGAACCGCGATCACCGGAGGACCTACGCTCGGAATCATGGTCGAGCAACTGCCACAGGACGTTATAGCGCGGCTGCGCGCGCTTGACTCAGCGATCACCCCGGAACTCGCGGAGGCATCGTGGGCGCTGCTCACGCCGTTCCACGAGAAACTCGGCTACACGGCGCCGCGGATCGTCCGTGACCTCAGGTACGGCGAGCACGCCAGGCACCGCCTTGACGTGCACGCAGGCGGCGAGCCGGCGGGCGGCAGTGCCGATGACCACGGGGCCCCGGTCTTCGTGTTCGTCCACGGCGGCGGGTTCGTGCGGGGCGACAAGTACCAGGCAGGCACCCCCGCATACGACCTGGTGGGCGCCTGGGCGGTCAGGCACGGCTGGGTCGGCGTGAACATGACCTACCGGTACGCGCCCGAGGTCCAGTGGCCCGCGGGCGCCGAGGACGTGGCCGCCGCGGTCGGCTGGCTCCGCGCGAACATCGCCGCCTACGGCGGCGACCCTGACCGGATCATCGTCGCGGGCAACTCGGCGGGCGCGACGCACGTCGCCGACTTCGCCGCGGGCCACGGCGGCGACCTGGCGGGCGTGCGCGGCGCCGCGCTGATCTCCGGCATCTACACCGCGCGGCCGGCCGCAACCGGCACGCCGCCGCACCCCTACTACGGCGACGCGGCCTCCGACCCGGCGACCGCCTCCCTGCCCTGCCTGGTCGAGTCGCACGTTCCGCTGCTGTTCGCGGTCGCGGAACGCGACCCTGACCGGTTCCAGACGGCGGCCGCCGAGGTGGTGGCCGCGTGGCTGGCCAGGCACGGCACCGTCCCGAACCTCGTCTGGATGGACGGCCACAACCACATGTCGGCCATCGGCAGCCTCGGTGTCGACGAGGCGGCGCTCGGCGTCCCACTCGCCCGCTTCATCGAGCGGCACACCGGATTATTCGGATGAGGGAGGGCTCATGACCGAGACTGAGCCGCGGGCAGCGGCACCCAATGCGCCGGAGGGGTTCGTCAACAGCTGGCTGCAGGGGCCGTTCGCGCCCGTCGACCAGGAGGTGACCGCCTACGACCTTAAGGTCACCGGGACGATACCGCGGGAGCTTGAGGACGGCCGCCTGCTGCGGGTCGGCCCCAACCCGATCGACCCGCAGAACCCGGTGACCTACAACTGGTTCACCGGCAACGGCATGGTGCACGGCGTCCGCATCCGCGACGGGAAGGCGGAGTGGTACCGCAGCCGGTTCGTCCGCGACGACGAGGTGGCCCGCTCCCAGGGAGTCGACCCGCTGCCTGGGCCGAAGCAGCTTGGCGGCGGCGCGCAGTACGTCGCGGACAACATCGTCAACACGCACATCTTCGCGCAGGCGGGCAAGACCTGGGCGTTCGCCGAGGCGGGCGTGCTGCCGGTCGAGCTGTCGTACGAACTGGACTGCCTGGCCAAGAGCGACTTCGGCGGGTCGCTGAACGGCTCGTGGACGGGGCACCCGCACCGCGACCCGCGCTCGGGCGAACTGCACGGCATGAGCTACTACCACGGCTGGAACCACGTCAGCTACCAGGTGATCGACTCGGGCGGCACGGTCCGCCGCACGGTCGACGTGCCGACCCACGGCCGCCCGGTGGTGCACGACTGCGCGCTTACCCAGCGGTACGCGGTTTTCCTGGACGGGCCTGTCGCCTACTCGGACGAGCTGCTGAAGGCGGGCTATGACTTCCCGTTCCTGTGGGACTTCGAGTACCCGACCCGCTGGGTGCTGATCCCGCGCGACGGCGTGGGCGGCGAGCCGGTCTCTGTGGAGGTGGAGCGCTGGGCGGTGTTCCACATCCTCGGCGCCTACGACCTGCCTGACGGCCGGGTGGCGCTGGTCGGCGCCGCCTACGACCAGCTGTTCGTCACCGATCACACCGGCCCGGGGGAGAAGCCGGGCACGCTGAACCTGTTCCTCATCGACCCGGCGACCGGCAAGACCAAGGTCGAGATCCTCGACGACCAGCCGCAGGAGATGCCGCGGATGGACGACAGGATCACCGGCGACAAGTTCAGGTACGGCTACTTCAGCAGCCGCGACCATGGCATCTCCACGCTGATCAAGCGGGACTTCGACGCCCCGCCAAGGAAACGTTCTCCTACGGGCCAGGGCGGTTCGGCATGGAGGCGGTGTTCGTGCCGCGCACCAGGGACTCGGCTGAAGACGACGGCTGGCTGATGACCTACGTCACCGACATGACCACGCGCACCGCGGACGTGGTCATCCTGCACGCCCAGGACCTGGCCGCGGGCCCGGTGGCGACGATCCACATCCCGCACCGGGTGCCGATCGGCTTTCACGGCAACTGGGTGCCCGACTCGGAGCTCGGATCCAGTCACACTGCGTGATCAATCGCTATACTCCCCGTCGTGACCTGGGGGAAGATCGCGTCATGGGGGGTCGCCGCGGCCATGACGGCGGGGTTCGGCCCCGCCGTGTCGCAGGCGCAAGCCACTGTTCACGCCGCCGCCTTGGCCGGTCCGCCCGCGGGCTACACGCCCGTAAGCACCGGGCAGGGGATGTGCCTCGACGACACGGACGGCGTCGGGCGCGACGGCCAGCCCGTCCAGCTCTACCAGTGCCTGGGCAACAGCGAGCAGGCGTGGCAGGCCGAGCCCGACGGGACCATCCGCAACGCGAACGGCTACTGCCTCGGGACCGGATCCGCCGCGGACCGCTACGCCGCCACCGCGAACGGCACCCGCCTCGTGATGGTGGACTGCTCGCGCTCTTACCGCGGCAGCTACTGGACCATCAGTCCCGCCGATCATCAGATCGTGAACAAGTACGCGGTCGCGGCGATGGACAACCGGGGCGACGTGCAGCGCGACGGCAACCCGGTGCAGCTTTCTGACGTGGCCGCGGGCCGGCCGCGGTCACGGGACTGGACCGTCGTCCCGCCCGGCGGCGGCGCCCCGGTCGTCACGCCGGGCGAACCGCCGGACCTGCACGTCGACCGGGCGAACATGGTGACACCGGCCGGCCAGGTGTTCGTGCCGCGCGGATTCACGCTCAGCACGCTTCAGTACACCCAGCCGTACCTTGACGCTGACGACGCCTACTCAAGCGTGCTACTGGAAACGGAAGCCCAGATCGACGCCATCGCTGGCGCGTGGCACGGGAACATCGTCCGGCTCCAGATCGAGCAGGACGACCTGGTCAGGCGCGAGGCCGTCGGAGACCACAGCTACCTGAACCTGATCCGCGCCGCGGTCGGCTACGCGAAGGCGAAGGGCCTCGTCGTGGTGCTCAACGCGCAGACCGAGCCGAGCGGCGAGCGGTTCAGCCAGAACGAGCCGCTGCCGACGATGGAGACCGTCGAGTTCTGGCAGGCACTGCAGCCGTACTACGGCAACGACGCCAGCGTGATCATCGACGTGTTCAACGAGCCGCGCCCGCTGGCGGGCACCAGCGTCCAGCAGTACATGAAGCTCTGGAAGGACGGCGGCCGGTACCAGGGCACCACCTACCTGGGGCACCAGCGGCTGGCGGAAATGCTGCGCGCCGACGGGTACGCGACGAACATGCTGTGGGTCGAGCCGCCGGGCAACGCCGGGCTCGCGGGCCTGCTGCCGCCCGCCGGCGCGTCGGCCGGCGCCGCCAGGCAGGCGAGCGGCAGCGCAAGGGTCCAGAGCGAGGCGGCGCTGAAAGCGACCGCTGATCCCCGCGCGTTCCTGCTGAACGGGGTGCCGGACGTCAGCTACTCGTTCCACCACCCGACCGTGCTCGGCGTGCCCCGCACCCATGCGAACTGGGACGCGCAGTTCGGCGATCTCGTCAGGGACGACGAGCTGTCCGTAAACGACGGCGAATGGGCGACCCGCTCCCAGTACACGGGCCATTGGGCCGCGAACGGCGACAGCGGCCCGTGCTGGAGCGACGCCCCCACCGCCGTGCCCAGGTACTTCGCCTACCTACAGCGCCTCGGCGTGGGCATGACCGTGTGGACGCTGAGCGACGGCGGGTCGGGCATCGGCACCACGGCCGCGTCCGACCCTGGCACGTTCACCACCACGGCGACCATGGCCGGCTGGCCGGGCTGCGTGACCGTCAGCCCGGTGCGGGGCCCGGGCGCGCTGATCATGGCGTGGTTCGGCCAGCAGGCGGGTTAGGAACGATTTGGCACACATCGAATTGATGCGCGCCGGTTCGCGCTCTAATCTCCACTTATGGGGCTGCATCTGGGCTGGATTCCCAATGAACCTGGGCTCCGGCCGCGCGAGTTCGGGCGGTCCGCGCCAGCTGAGCCCGCTCCCGATCCGGCGAAGGTGGCGGCCCTGCAGGCCGCGCTGCACGCCAGGGGACTGTGGAGCCGGCTGCTTGTCGCCATCGGTCTTTTCGCGTTCGTGCTCTTCGGCTTCCTCTCGGCGGTCGCGCGCATCACCTGGGGGTGGGGCGTCGCGGCCGGGCTCGCGCTCTGCTGCTGGCTGCCCGTCGTGCTGCTCGGGCTGAACCGGCGGCGGGCGGCCACCAGGCTCCGGGCGGAGACCGAGCGGCAGGCCAGCCTGCACGCGACCGAGCTCGCCGAGTACGAGCAGGGCAAGGCCAGGTGGGCCGAGTCAGAGGCGGAGCGGATCGCGACGGCGCCGCGATGGCTGCAGGTGGCCGCGCACGATGACGTCAGCAGGCTCGACGTCTTCGGCGGGACGGGGCCTGGGCGGCAGAACATGGTGACCGGGCTCGGCTGGGAACTGCTCGAGCAGCGGGCGGTGATCGTCCTCGACCTGACACAGGACCGGGTGGCCGGCGGGCTGCTCACCGCCGCCGCGCGGGCAGGCATCTCCTTCCAGGACTACGAGCTGCCCGCGGACCTGGGCGAGACGCCGCTGCTCGCCGGGCTCCGCGGCGAGCAGATCGCGTCGCTGATCGTCGAGGTGGTGCACGCCGACGACGCGGGGGCGACCGCGGCCGGGCGGGCGACCGACCTGATGATCCTCAGGAAGATCGTCGGCGTGCTCGGCGGCGATGTCTCCATGAGGCGGCTGCACGCGGCGCTGACCGAGCTGCTCGGCGACGCGACGGCATCGGCCGGCCCGGCGCCGGCGAGCGACTCGCTGACCGGGGGCGAGCGGGCAAGCCTCGGCGCGCTCTTCGGCGACGGGTTCCGGCAGCAGGTCACCGGGAACCTGGTCAGGCTCGCGGCCGTCGTCGAGCCGCTCACGGCGCTCGCCGCCGGCACCGGCACGGGCCCTCGCCAGCCGGCCAGGCTCACCTGCCTGTCGCTCGCCGAAGGGCCGCGCGACGTGGCGGCCGACCTGACCGCCGCGCTCATCGTCCAGTGGGTCACCCGCGCCGTCGCCGCGGCCGACGACGGCGGTATCAGGCCCGCGGTCATCCTGGCGGGCGCGGACGAGCAGTCGACCAGGCACCTGGGACGTCTCACCGCCGTGTGCGAGCGTTACGACATCCCCCTCGTCAGGACCTTCTCCCGGCTGACCGAGGAGTCCGCCAGGCACCTGGACACCAGGCACACCGCGTTCATGCGGCTGGCGACTAGGCCGGAGGCGCTGCGCGCCGCCGAGCACATCGGCCTTGAGCGGCGGTTTGTCGCCGGGCGGTTCTCCCACCGGCAGAGCATCAGCCGGTCAAGGACAAGGACCACGAGCGATTCTGTCACGCACACCACGGGCCGCACCGAGGGCGAGGCAACCACGCACACGACCGGGACCACGACCGGCCAGTCCTACTCGGAGGCGGAGGTACCGCGCCACGAGCAGCAGGTCCACGTGCACGTCGAGGATCACCGCCCGCGGCCGGGGCAGTCCCGTGATGACCGGCCCGGTGGTGACCAGCGCCGTGACGAGCCGGATCACCGGGTGACGGCCGGCGTGCGCGAGCCGTCCGGTCGCGCGGGCGCCGGCCAGGCCCGTGCCAGGGGCGGGGGGCAGGACAAGCCGGAACCGCGTCCACGCGGACGGGCCGGGCTCCGGCAAGCCGCAGATGGACATCGTGAAGACGAAGACCTGGTTCACCGCCAAGCACGAGAGCGATTCGAACACCAAGTCCTGGTCGACGACCGAGGAGACGAGCCACACGAGCAGCACGTCCCTGTCGCGCACCGACGGAGTGAGCGTCGGTGACGAGATCAGCTACGAGCTCGTCTACGACCACCAGGTCCAGCCGGAGACGCTGATGGCGCTGCCGGAGGACCAGATGCTCGCGCCGAACATCGTCGAGGCGGCGGCGAGCGCCGGCCAGGCCGTCACCGGGGACAAGCCGCGGCAGGTGACCGAGAGCAAGCTGGTCGCCCTCGTCGTCGACCCGTCGGTCGTCGGCACAGAGCCGGTCGCCCCGGTCCGCCCGGGGGAGATCCCGGCGTTCGAGCCGCCCGCCCTGAAGCGCTAGCAGGTTCCCGAGGCCAAAAACGCGCCGCTCCGGCTGTGGCCGCACGACTGGAGCTACCGGGCATGGCGGCGGATAGTTGATCACATGGATGGTGTCACAGGCGACGCCGCACTGTCGGCCACGCTCAACTACCTCAGGCCAGGGTCGAAGCGCAACCGGCTCTACGTCGCACCAGGCGGCCACCTGACGACCACGGAGTACGCGCCGACCACGGTGACGATCACCAACGGCCGGCCGCACGTCGGCGACTTCGGCCTCGACCGCAGCGGCTTCACGCTGCTGCGTCACACCAGCGCGGTCGGCGACTTCGGCGACCCGGCGGAGCTCGACGGCACGTACGCGGCCGAAGCAGGCGAACTGGTGAAGCAGGCGCTCGGCGCGGACGAGGTCGTCACCCTCGGCTGGGTGATCAGGCGCGCCAACCAGGCACTGGACGGCGCGCAGCCGCCCGCCTCCGACGTGCACGTCGACATGCACCCAGGCCGCGCCCACGACCGCATGACCACCGCCTCGCCGCGCGCCGAACCGTACAAGCGCGCGGTCATGACCTCCCTGTGGCGCGCGTTCAGCCCGCCGCCGCAGGACTGGCCGCTGGCACTGCTCGACTACCGCTCCGTCGATGACGCCGAGGGCGAGCCGAACCTCCTGCTGTTCGTCGACGAGCTGCCAGACCCGGACGACGTCCCGGACATCGAGGATCCAGACTCCATGCCGGCCGGCTCGATCTTCGCGCCACGGCCGCACCACCGCTGGTGGTTCTTCCCCGACCTGACCGCGGACGAGGCGCTGCTGTTCAAGCTCCATGACAGCGACCACAGCGTCGCCTGGCGCTGCCCGCACACCGCCTTCGAGACGCCGTACGCGGCAGCGGCGAACCCCAGGGAGTCGGTCGAGCTCCGCACGATCGCCTTCTTCTACTAACAGCGAGCGAAAGGTAAGGCAACTGTGCCGGAACAACTTCCGCCGGACGTGATCGCCCAGCTCACCGGGATGGACCCGGCGATCACGCCGGAAATGGTGGCGGCGAGCTGGGCGCTGCTCAAGCCGTTCCACGACAAGGTCGGCTATACCGCGCCGAAGATCGACCGCGACCTCGCCTACGGCGGCCACGAGCGGCAGCGCCTCGACGTGCACACCGCGGGCCCGGAATCGGGCGGTGCGGAGGCGGGCGCCCCGGTGCTCGTGTTCGTGCACGGCGGCGGCTTCACCGGCGGCGACAAGCACGTGCCCGGCAGCCCGATGTACGACCACATCGGCGCCTGGGCCGTCCGCAACGGCTGGGTCGGCGTCACGATCACCTACCGCCTCGCACCCGAGCACACCTGGCCGTCCGGCGCGCAGGACGTCGCCGCCGCCGTCCAGTGGGTCCGCGACAACATCGCCTCCTACGGCGGCGACCCGTCGCGGATCGTCGTGGCGGGCCACTCGGCCGGCTGCGTGCACGTCGCCTCCTACCTGGCCGGCCAAGCCAGTGGTGGCCAGCACGGTGTTAGCCAGCACGCCAGCACGCTCGACGGCGTCAGGGGCGGCGGCCTGCTCTCCGGCTTCTACCAGATCCCCGACGGCGACGAGCGCGGCGAGCCCGAGCTCAGCTACTTCGGCCGCCGGCCGTCCGCCGAGGTCGACACGCTGCCGGGGCTGCTCGACAGCGAGGTCCCGCTGATCTTCGCCATCGCCGAGCGCGACCCGCGGTTCAGCCAGCGCCAGATCGCGGACCTCACCGCCGCCTGGTTCGCGCGCAAGGGCACCGTCCCGCAGGTGATCTGGTCAGAGGGCCACAACCACATCTCCCAGATCGGCTCGGTCGGCGTGGACGACCTGGCGCTGGGCGCGCAGCTCGCGCGCTTCGTCAACCGGGTCACCCAGTAACCGCGAGAAAGGACCTTGCCCATGCCCCGTCCCAAGATCCCCGTTGAGGACCGCCTTGAGATCCAGGAGCTGTTCGCCTACTACGCCTGGGGCCTGAACACCGGCGACGAGGAGCAGGTCCTGTCCTGCTTCACCGAGGACGCCTCGTTCGAGCACCAGCCGCAGGGCATCTTCCACGGCCACGAGCAGATCAAGATCCTGCTCAACCACCTCTGGTACGACAAGCCAGGCTGGTTCATCGGCCGCCAGCACCTGGCCAACCACTTCATCCTGACCCCGCGCGGCGAGCAGGAGATGCACGTCAAGGCGTACTCCACGCTCGTGCAGTACCAGGTGGACTACAAGCGCAACTTCGTCTTCGGCCTCGCCAACTGGGACAACGTGCTGACCAAGGCGTCCGGCGAGTGGCTATTCAAGTCCATGCGCATCCACAAGTGGATGGGCGAGGACGTGCCGTGGGTGGGCGACGACCGCGCCAAGATCAACGCGCCGGCCGGCCCGCTGATCTGACACGTTCCTCACCACCCGCCCCACTAGCCCGGCCAGCCCCGGCGCCCCGCTAGCCCCGTCCAGCGCTCCGGCCCCGCTACCCCCTCCCGTCCCCCCAGCCCCGCCCCAGCGGAGCCAGTGCCCCGTCCCGGGCGCCCCCGTGTGGCGTTGGGCCGGCTATAGCCGGCCCAACGCCACACGGGGAATGGGCAGCACAATAGGCGTCACTGAATTTGAGGAGCCCCCGTGAAGATCCAGGCCGCCGTCGCCTGGGAGGCAGGCGCGACGCTGTCGATCGAGGAGTTCGACCTCGACGACCCGCGCGATGACGAGATCCTCGTCAAGGTCGAGGCCGTCGGCGTCTGCCACACCGACGACAACGCCCGCCTCGGCCGCCTCCCGGTGGTGTTCCCGATCATCCTCGGACACGAGGGCGCGGGCACCGTCGAGCGCGCCGGCCGGGACGTCACCAAGGTCAGGCCGGGGGACCGGGTGCTGTTCACCCCGGACTACTGCGGCCAGTGCGAGCAGTGCGTCCTCGGCAAGACCCCGTACTGCGACCAGGTGGTCCAGGTCACGTTCACCGGCACCCGCCCCGACGGCACGCCCCGCGCGTACCAGAACGGCAAGCCGGTGCGCGCCGCGTTCTTCGGCCAGTCCAGCTTCGCGACGCACTCCCTGGTCACCGAGCGGAACATCATCCCCGTCGCCCCCGACGCCCCGTTGCACTACCTGGCCGGGTTCACCTGCGGCGTGCAGACCGGCGCAGGCGCGATACTCAACGCCATGCCGGTCGGCAGCGCGAGCAAGGTGGCGATCTGGGGGACAGGCGCGGTCGGCCTGGCCGCCGTGATGGCCGCGAAGGCGTCGGGCGCCGCCGAGATCGTCGCGATCGACCGGGTCGGCCACCGCCTCGCCCTGGCCGCCGAGCTCGGCGCCACGGCCACGATCGACACCGCCGGCCAGGAGCTCGCCGACGTGGCCGCCGCCGTCGTGAAGCTGACCGGCAGGGGCGTCGACGTCGCGCTGGACACCACCGGCAACCCCGCCGTGATCCTGGCCGAGGTCCAGTCCCTGGCGACCCACGGCACCGCCTCGGTGATCACGAGCAGCGGCGCGCCCGTCAGCCTGCCTCCCGGCGACCTGCTGCTCAAGGGCCGCCAGCTCAGGGGCACGATGGGCGGCCACATCAATCCCGACGATCTTCATCCCGAGGCTGCTTGAGCTGCACGCGCGGGGCCGTTTCCCTGTCGACCGCCTCGTGCGGAACTACTCGTTCAGCCGGCTCAACGAGGCGATCGCCGACTCGCTGTCTGGAGTGACCATCAAGCCGGTCCTCACCTTCGATTCTTAGCTTTCCCACGGGAGGTCAACTCGCCGCTCGCGCTGAATGCGGGCAGTCAGTGCTGTAAGTTTTAGCGGGAACTTACCGGGGCGTCCATCCCCAACGGGTCGTCTGGAACAGGAACCTGATCGTGAAGGCTGCACGAATCGCGCGCGCACAGCGGATGGAGAATTTCTCGCCCACGGCAGCGGTGGCGCGGCACGGTACGGGGACCTTCGAAGAAGCTGGCACTGGCGCTCCCGCTCCGGAACGCAGCACCCGTCGTCTCGACCGGGTGCTGCGCGCCGTTGACGCGGGTCCGCGGCCTTTCTACCGGGCGGCGATCGTCTCCCTGGCCGTGACTAGCGTGCTGGCGCTGGCGATATCGTCATTCGTCCGCCCAGCCGGCCGGCTTCCCGGGCCGCAGCGGGAGATGATCTACGGCTCGCTGGCCGCATTGTGCCTTTGCGTGGTGCTCGGGATAGCGTCGCTGGCGCGGCGGGGCAGGCCATGGCCCGCCGCCCGGCTTGATCGCATCGCTGGCCCCCGGGTGCGGGCCGCCCTCTGGCTTGCGCTTGCCGTCTGGTTGCCGTTCCTGCTCCTCGTCGTGTACTACCGGGCCAGGGCGACGTTCCCCGTGACCGTGCAGTGGCTCTATTACGGCTTCGAGGACAAGCGCTGGATGGTCGCCGCCTACCTGCTCAGCGCCCTTGCCCCCATGCTCTTGCTAACCGTGGCGGCCAGAGTGCTCGAGGTTGGCCGCAGCCACCCCCCAACCTGGCGGGCATGGCTTGCGGGCGTGTTCGGGCGTGACGTCGCGGCCGCCCCCGACCGGGAAGGCACGCAGACGCGGGAAGGCACGGCGGACCAGGCAGGCACGGCGGACCAGGAAGGCACGGCGGACCAGGCAGGCACGGCGGACCAGGCAGGCACGGCGGACGCTGCCAGGTCAGCAGGCGAGCCGGCCGGCTGGCGGCGGAGCCGGGCCGGGCGCATCGTGCTCGTGGCTGCGGGGCTGGCGACAGCGATCGTCCTTGGCTGGTACTTCTTCGGACCGCCCTGGTACATGTCCCAGTCAAGCGCCGTGGTCACCCCCCAGGAGGATTTCTGGTTCTCCGGGTTCCAGGCGATCTCGAATGGCCACCTTCCGTATACGGGCGCGGCTGTCATCCAGTACGGGCCGGGCACGCAGTTCTTCACCTACCTGATCATGCGGCACGTCACGTCCTTCTCGATCGTCGGCTTCCGGCAAGCGTGGGCGCTGTATCAGTGGGTCGGCGCGTCCGTTCTCTTCGCGGTGTTCTTCCTGGCGTTCGGTTACATCCGCGGACTCGCCATCTCGCTGCTCGGCATGCTCGTCTACCCGGCACTGCAGGAGGTCGCGTTTCGGCCGGGCGGGTCGTTTGAGGGCTACTTCGGCTGGGCTAACCCCCTGCGTTACGCGGGAATGATCGCGCTGGTCACGCTGCTGCCGGCGGTTGTCAGGCGCTGGCCGTCCCGGTGGAGCCTTGCCGCGGCGGCCGCCCTCGGGGTGCTTTGGGGTTTCACGTCCTACCTGGCGCAGGAAGACCTGATCGCGGGAGTGGTCGGCACGCTGCTGGTCGCGGCGCTGCTGCTGTTCAGCCGTACCGCCTCATGGCGCGCGGTGAGGGCGGCACTTGTCGCGGTCGCGGCGGGATTCCTGGTCATCTGGGTGCCGGTCCTGGCGATCTACGCTGCCCACGGCGATCTCGGCCCGTTCCTCAAGCTGTACTTCCTGCTCGCGCGGGCAATGCCGCAGGGGTTCGGCAACACCCCGTGGAACGGCGGCACTGGCGGCACCCACATGCCGTTCTCGCTCACCACCATGTTCTACGTACTTCCGTTCCTGCTGGCCGCGGCCGCGTTCCTGACGATCTTCGAGGTCCGCCCGCTGCGGATCGCGACCGACTGGTCGCCGGAGCGGCTACGGCTCGCCGCGACCGTGATAATCACGGTCATGCTGTACCAGGGGGTACTGCTGCGGTCGGACCCCACGGACATGACCGGGACCCTGCTGATGGTTCCGGCCCTGGTGATCATGACCGCGAGCGCGCTGCCGCGGTTGCTCGGAGCCCGGCGTCTGGTGACGATCACGGTCGCCGGCGCGGTGCTCGTCGCCGGGTCGTTCGTGCTGCTGCCCACGCACGCGTTCGCATGGACCAGCGTGCGCGCCCAAGCCCAGGCGCCCTACCTTGACCGCCAGCGGATGGCGGCCGACCCTCGCCCCGCCTCGCCCACCTCGCTGGCGGCCCAGCGAATCGGCGCTGGCCTCGCCGACGCCGCGCAGTGCTGCCAGGGGCCAGCCTTGTCCATGGCGAGTCTCGCCCGCGACATGGAGTACATCCACACGGTCATCGGCAGCCGCACGACCTACGTCGCCGACTTCCCGCACGGGTATCCTGGTTTCGTCTACTTCGTGGCCGACCTGACCCCCGCGCCGACCATGGAAGACAAGTACGGGACGATACTCAACCAACCTCAGCTAGACGCGTACCTGGCGTACTTCCGGACGAGCGTGCTGCCCCACACGCAGGCACTCGTCACGGGGGACATCACCGGGTCAGAAGCCACGTTCTTTCTGCAGCGGTACCCGCACGCCCAGCGTATTGTCATGCATCTCGGTGCTAAGCCGTACTACATACTGCTGGCCTAGGCGCCGTGACCCCCGACCGGTCGCGCAAGAGAGCGGTGCGGCTACGGCAAAGAAAAAGGTTAAGGAAAAGGTTAAGGCTTGCTATCAGGTTCCCGTGTTTCATTACGATACGGAATGTTGCGCTTCGAAGTCTCGCCCCGGCCTGTCTGTGATAGTTTGTCCGGGTTGGCACTCGGGCGCCCGGTAGCGGCCTCTGGCTCGTCGCTGACAGGTGGCGAGCTGAGCGAGACGTCGAGAGCACCTTGGTTTGAAAGGAGGACGGGGACGGCCCTGTGCGGACCGCGCCCCTGACTACCAGTGATCAATTCGCGTCGAATAAGCGTTGTGCTGCCCGCGTATAACGCGGAAGCCACGCTCTTGCGTACCGTGGCCGAGCTTGACCGCGAGATCATTGACGACATTGTTCTCGTCGACGACGCGAGCAGCGACCAGACGGTGCCCGTCGCCCAGCAAATCGGACTCGCGCCGATTGTCCATGAGTCCAACAAGGGCTACGGCGGAAACCAGAAGACCTGCTACCGGAACGCCCTTGAGCTTGGCGCGGACATCATCGTCATGGTGCATCCGGACTACCAGTACTCGCCGCTGCTCGTTCCTGCGATGGCGTCGATGATCGCTTACGGCGAGTATGACATGGTGATGGGCTCGCGCATCCTCGCGCAGAACACCATCGCCGGCGGCATGCCCAGGTACAAGTACGTCGCGAACCGCGCCCTGACCTTCGTGGAGAACCTGGCGCTGAACCAGAAGCTGTCGGAGTACCACACCGGCTTGCGGGCCTTTAGCGCCCCGCTGCTCGCGGCCTTGCCGATCGAGCGGAACTCCGACGACTTCATCTTCGACAACGAGATCATCGCGCAGGCCGTCGCGGCCGGAGCGCGGATCGGCGAGTTGTCGTGCCCGACGCGCTATGCGGCCGACTCATCGTCGATCAACCTGCGCCGCAGCATCCGCTACGGCATGGGCGTGCTTCGGACGTGCGCGGATTACCAGTTGAACCGGCGCGGGCTCAGGAAAATCAACTACTTGGACTTCACCCCAGAGAATCCGATCCGGCTTCCGCCGGTTAGCCGCACGCCTGAGCCGCAAGCTGAGATCCATGAGGCGACGGATGCGCAGATCGGCTGACCTGGAGGCAACGTCGGCTGACCCGGAAGTACCGGTCGTACCTGCAGGGAGACCGCACATGTCGATCTTGAGCCTTGCGTTTCTGCTTTTCGCGGTCGCCCTGGCGGCCTGTGGCCAACTGATGCTCAAGTACGGCATGCAGGGAGCTACCGCGCGGGCGCATCACACGGGCGGCTCCCTCGTGATCGCGGCGGCCACCAGTCCCTGGGTGCTCGGCGGGCTCGCGGTCTTCGCCGTGTCCGCGGTGGCATGGCTTGGCGTGCTGTCCCGCGTCCCGCTGAGCATCGCGTACCCGTTCAACGCACTCGGCTATATCGCGATCCTCACCGCGAGCATCTTCATCCTGCATGAGCGGGCCACGCTGCTGACCTGGGCGGGGTCGCTGCTCGTCGTGTCGGGGCTCGTCATCGTGGTGCTCTCAAGCCGTAACTAGCCCCACGTGTTTCCCATGGTTCCCTCCGTGGGCCGGCGTGCCACGCCAAGGCCGGACTTGCGGTTTTTGTAACCGCAGTCCTACGTAGAGTATTCTTACGATTTGCGACAGTCAAGTTACTTTACGTGAGTTGATGCAAGGTTGCACAATAGGTACGTGAACGGCAGCGTCCCGCGGCGGCAGGCGGTCCTCGGCATCGACCTGGGGACCAGCGGGGTCAAGGCCCTCGTGGCCGGCGCGGACGGCGCGGTCCTCGGCCGCGGCACGGCCGGGTACCCCGTCCGGGCGCCCGCCTCCGGGCGGGCCGAGAGCGCTCCCGGTGACTGGTGGCTCGCCACGCGGGCGGCCGTCCGCGAGGCCCTCGCGGAGGCGGACCGCGTCACCGTCACCGCCATGGCCGTCGCCGGGCAGATGCACGGGGTCGTGCTCGTGGACGACAGGGGCGCGCCGCTGCGCCAGGCGATCCTGTGGCTTGACCAGCGCGCGGCGGCGGAGGCCGCCACCTACCAGGAACTGCCCTGCGAGTACACGGCCGTGCTCGGCAACCGGCCATCGCCCGGCATGGCGGGGCCGCTGCTTTCCTGGCTCATGACCCACGAGCCGTGCACCGTCCGTGCCGCCTGGTGGGCGCTGCAGCCCAAGGACTGGCTCCGCCTGCGGCTCACCGGGCAGGCCGCCACCGACCCGACCGACGCCTCGGGCACGCTCCTGTTCGACCTGGCAAGGAACGCCTGGGCCGACCCTCTCATCGAGAAACTCGGCCTGCCAAGGGAGAAGCTCCCCCCGGTCCGCGGTTCTGCCGACCTCGGCGGGCACCTGCTCCGAGGACCGGCCGCCGACCTCGGCTTGCCAGCGGGAATCCCGGTGGCCGTCGGCGCGGCGGACACCGCCGCGGCCCTGTTCGCCGTCGGCCTCAAGGCCGACGAGGCCATGCTGAACCTCGGCAGCGGCGGCCAGTGGGTCGTCAGGGAAGACGGATTCCGGCCGGCCGGCGCCGCGATGCCGCCGGCACCACGAACCTGTACCGGGCCGTCGGCGACGGCTACTACCGCCTGGCCCCGGTGCAGAACGTGGGCGTCACCCTCGACTGGGTGCGCAGTCTCGTCGGGGCGACCTGGGATGAGCTCTACGACACGGCGTCCCGCCCGCGCCGGCCCGACGCGCCCCGCTTCGACCCCTACCTGTCACCGGAGCGCTGGAACCCGGGCGCCACCGGCGCCTGGACCGGCCTCACCCTCGCCCACGAGCGGGAAGACCTGATGCGCAGCGCTCTCGACGGGGTGGCCGGCCTGCTGCGCGAGCGCCTGGATGACCTCCGCGCCGCGGGCCACGCACCACGTCGGGTGATCCTCGGCGGCGGCGGCACCGCCAACCCCGCCTGGCGCGAGCTGCTCGCGCAGGCCCTCGGCCTGCCGCTGCGCGAGGCCGCCACCACCTGGCTAACCCCGACCGGGGCCGCCCGGCTGGCTGCTGGCCAGGAATCCTGATCAATCCCACTAGTTACAGGACTCAGAAACTGTCGTGAGCATTCATGACGAGCGCGAATATCACCTGGATAATCACGACATGGACATCGACAATCTTGTCGCGATCGACGTGCACACCCACGTGCACAAGTCGGTAAACGCGCCGAAGACCAACCCCGAGGACAACGAGCACCTCGCCGCGATGGCCGCGTACTTCAAGACGGAGGCGGCCTCGTTCACCGTCGATGACCTCGCCGCTTACTATCGCGAGCGGAACATGGCGGCCGTGACGTTCACGATCGACCAGAAGGACGCGCCAGAGGACCCGGCCCGCGCGACCCCGATGGAGATCATCGAGCGGGCCCGCGACCACCACGCCGACATCCTCATCCCGTTCGGCTCGGTCGACCCGGCGCGCGGTGCCGAGGCGGTCCGGATGGCCAGGCGCCAGATCGAGGCGGGCGCCAAGGGCTTCAAGTTCCACCCGAGCAGCCAGGCGTTCATGCCCAACGACCGCTCGGTCGTACCCGGTCTACGAGGTCATCCAGGAGGCGGGTGTGCCCGCGCTCTTCCACACCGGCCAGACCGGCGCGGGCGCGGGCACGCGCGGCGGCGGCGGCATCCGGCTGGCGTACTCCAACCCGATGCACCTGGACGACGTGGCCGTGGACTTCCCCGACATGCCGATCATCCTCGCCCACCCGAGCTTCCCCTGGCAGGAAGAGGCCCTCTCGGTCGCCACGCACAAGCCCCAGGTCTACATCGACCTGTCCGGCTGGTCGCCGAAGTACTTCCCGCCGATCCTCATCCAGTACGCGAACACGCTGCTGAAGCACAAGATGCTCTTCGGCACCGACTTCCCGGTGCTCACCCCGGAGCGCTGGATGTCCGACGTGGAGAAGATCGCCATCCGCGACGAGGTAAAGCCGGGCATCTTCAAGGACAACGCGGCGAAGCTCCTCGGCCTCACCGGGTAAAAGTCAGGATCAAAATCTAGGTCATTCCGAACGGGTGCGTGGTTCCTCGACGCGAAGCACGCACCCGTTTGCTGACCAAGGTGCCAGGCACGCTAGACGTGATGCATATCCGTGCTCACTGTTGCATAGATATGCAGTTAAGTAGATGACCCTGGTGGGTATGCACTGTATCCCGCAAATTAGCCCAATTTGGCGACATAAATCACCTACCTATTCTGTCGCATTGTCTGTCGCGTAGGGTCCACGACTGTTTGGAAAACAGGGATTCCGGGAATCTATTGCTAGCTATCGGTATCAGGCATAGTGTCTGATGGATACTGCGATGAACAATTACCGAGGATCCTCGGCATCACGCAGTCGTCCAGGGGGCGGACATGGCTATCGGCGAGGTCATTCCGATACCACTGCAACGGGCTGCGACCAGGGGGTGACTCTCAGTGGCGGATAAATTCCTTTCTGAGAAGCAGATGCGATACGCAGAGATCGAAGCCATGCGGAAGTGGCTGTCACAGCTCGGCCCAAATCACATAGCGCGAATTAAGGCTATTGACGCGCTCTTCGAGCAGCGCACCGCGACGATCTCGTCAGCATGCTATGCGGATATTTCCACGATCCGCCAGGAAACAGCGATGGATCGGGCGCGCAAGACCTGTGGGCTGCCCGCTCTCATTGTGGCCGCCTCCCGGAAAACCTGGACCATAAAGGTACCTGGATTTGTATTCTTCACGGTGAGCCGGAGCTTGTCCAGTATGGACTTCCGTGAGCGCGCGTATCTCAGGCTGGCTGAGCTCCTCAATAGTGCGTACGAAGGCAATGACCCAACGTACCGGCTGTGGAGAGCCGCGCTTCTGTGGGGTGACGGCAAGGGCACGATGGCCGGCCGGTATCAGTACAATGGCCTGGATGCAGGCGAAACGGCGGCACCGGTGGCGGCTGCCATGCGGCGATTGAATTTGAGCGTGGATCAGACTATTGGTTCCATGCAGCAGCGCGTGACGCAGCTCTTGGGCCAAAAGATCCATCCGGATTTCCGTGCGATGTTGCAGGAATTTGCTGATCAGATGACTCCGACCGGTGACGGCGCCTGGCTGAAGCCGTCGCAGGTCCCAACATCACCCTTTGCGCGAAAAGCGACTACGCCTTGCATATCGGCTCGTTCTCGGACGGGACCCCGTTGACCTACTCCGGTGACGGGTCAGTAGTAACGATAGCTCCGCCTGGTGCGGCAAGACTCAGTCCAATGTCTTTCCCAATCTGCTCACGTGGACAGGGCCTGCTGTTGTCCTTGACATTTCCGGCGACATCTACGAGCACACCGCCGCGTGGCGTTCGGCCAACGTCGGGCCGGTGTACAAGTTCAGTCCCTTGGAACCCGAGGCGAGCCACAAGTACAACCCGCTTACTTTCGTCCGCAGCGACCCCGACTTCATCTGGGAGGACTCGCGCCTCCTGGCGGAGATGATGATCGTCCCGTCGCTGTCCACCGACCCCTTCTGGGAGAACGAAGCACGGACGGTTCTGACCGCGGCGATCGCGTATGCCTGCTATTCCAACCCGCCGGAAAAGCGCCCAATGCACGACGTCCTCGACGTCCTGTTCGGCGGGGAGGCCTGGGACAATATGATCCTCGGGCTCCGCTTGGCGGTCGATGTGCGGGTCATGACCCAGCATGCCACGGCGCTGTCCTCGATGAACGAGAAGACCCTGAGCAGCGTCCTGCAGACCGCCCGCTCGAGCCTGGGTGCCTGGACCGGCGAGCGCGTCGCCCGGCCACTTCCAAGTCGGACTGGAGCCCCCAGGACCTGCGGGATAACAGCAATCCGACGATCTACATTTACATCAGGCCCAACGAGGTCGAGGCGTACCTGTCACTGCTTCGCGTGTTCATCGGCCAGCACATACGCATGCTCACCGGTGGCGCGGTTCCGCCGGTGGGCGCGCCGCCCATCTTGTTTATGCTCGACGAATTGCCGAGGCTGAGGAACATGCCTCCGGTGGACGAGGCCCTCAATATCGGGCGGAAGTACGGGCTGCGACTGTGGATGTTCGCGCAGAGCATCGGGCAGCTGCAGACGGCTTACGAAAACGCCGACGGGATGCTCAGCTCTTGACCCGTCCGCATCTTCATTCCGATCGCCGCGGCCGGGCTGGCAGAAAAGGTCTCCGAGGAACTCGGCTACGTCGAGTCCCTGCAGGACAACTCCCGCCGACGCCTGGTCGAGGCGGCTGAACTCGCCGGACCTGCTTACCGCGACCGGCAGATAGTGATCGCTAGCGGAGCGAAGCCGGTCATCGTGAGCAAGGACTTCGCCTACTTCGATGGCTCCGTCTCACTGAAGACGGCCATGGAAAATGTCGCTAAAAGGCTCCCCGGACTATCGCACGTGGCGCTTGAGAGGCTGGCGGTATTGCTGCTCATGCGTCTGTTGGCGCAGCGTCTGATATACCTCGATACCGCCCGCGAGATCTAAGGGTGACCGAAATGGACGTCTGGGACTATGTGAACACTCAGAGCCAGCGGGCAGCGGCATTCCTAGAAGCTTATGCGCGCACCAGCCCTGTTGCCCAGCAGGCCGCCGAATGGTACCGAGCCGCAGATCAGAGCGGTGTCCTTACGGTACTCAAAATCGCTTACACGGGGTATGACCTCACCAATCAATTTGTAGATTTCGGTCAACACGT
Source organism: uncultured Actinomycetota bacterium (assembly GCA_963759545.1). Taxonomy (GTDB): domain Bacteria; phylum Actinomycetota; class Actinomycetes; order Streptosporangiales; family Streptosporangiaceae; genus Trebonia. The sequence goes on along the minus strand of CAVXAB010000020.1, from coordinate 53,696 downwards.
GATAGCGGCACTAGAGCCGGTCTCTCCCGACGCATCTTATCTCCCAGGCATCGGTGACGAGTTTGCGTTCGACCCGAACCTGAATGTGCCCGTCAAGCAGATAGAAGACAGGGCCGCGCTTGTGGCCGAAGAAGCTAAAGAGTACCTCCTCGCCGAGGGCCGGGTGCAGACGACGGCGCAGGAGGAACTGCGGAGGCAGGAGGAGGTAGCGCTACAGGATCCAGCGAAACTAGAAGCAGAGAAGCAGGACGCGGCACGGCTCGAAGCGCGGTGGGAAGCGGCGAGGAAAGAAGACGAGCAGGCTAAACAGTCTCATCAGCAGGAAGCCGAGCAGAAGGCGACCGATAGCCTCCTCGAGGCCGTGCGCAAGGATCAGCCGCAAGAATCGGAGGTAAGGAAACTACAAGAGGAACAAGAAAAGGCGCGCGCCGATCAAGCTGACAAGATGAGCGAACTTAGAGATCAACTCGCCGAGAAATATGAGGGCTCACCAGATCAGGAGAAGTACCTGAAGCAGTTCGACAAAGCGGCCGAAGTGGCCAGCGAAACTCTCGCTCGCCAGCAGGAAGCCGAAGTTCAGAGGCTTCAAGAGCAACAGCTACAGAGACAAAATCCTACCGATCCAAGCCGCGATATGTAACGCCGGACATGCCTGCTTGTTACTCCTAAATGTACCCATTACCGCCGCACGGATAGCACACCTGATCGCCGTTGATCCGCCCTGATGTGCCACAAGCGCTGCATGGAGTCCTATTCTGTTCTGCTGGCCTTGGGGCGTTGACAGTGAAGCCAGTCTCCTGTGCAGGAGAAATCGGCTGTGTGTTGTACCCCTCGGGGTTCTGTGAACTTGACGGACTGAATCCCTGCCTAATTTTCTTGGACCGCGTAGGGAGATTCCGGAACACGAGGTAGGCGTAGGTGCCGGTCGTGACGAGGCCCACATAGGGAATAATGAGGCCCACGACGTTAATGACGACCCATTTCCATTTGGTGCGCCCAATCGATTCAAAGGCCGAGTTCGGCTGGATCGACGCGCTTATGATCCCCCAGAGGGCCGCGAGCCAGCTTACAAAAACCACGATTTCAAACACGTTCATTGATTGTTCTTCCGCTCGTGTTGATAAATTATGGTCGATTATCGGCGAATCGTCGTGGTAGAAGCGCAGGTCTCACAAACAGAAAAAAAGCAACCAGGCCCCCCATTTGCTCCCCCACCCGGGCAACTCGCCGGCGCTCTTTCGCTGAACTTGTGTAAACTTTCTTACGGTACCATGGTTTCCTGCTACGGGACCGCAGCCAGCGCGTTTGCTTTGTCCTGCTCAGCGTTTCGCGTCAGGAAAGTGGTGATAAAACCCGGGGGCAGGGCGATAGGCGCCCTAGCCCGTCACCCCGGATTGTCACGTGACGGGAGGCGGCCTGCCCTCGACGGTCGCCGCCAGCTCCGCGTCCCATCCGCACACCAGGCAAGCGTGACGGAACGCGGAGCGGGCGAACTCCAGCGCCGCCGCGCGCGGATCTGGGGCGGCGCGGACCTCGTCCCAGTCAAGGATGTACTCGCCCAGGGCCTCGTCCCAGCGGGCGCCGGCCGGGGACAGGCTGGCGCGGCCGAAGGCAGGCGGCGCCGGGTGGGCGTAGGCGTAGAACGCCGCTTTGTCGTATCGCGGGTCGCCCGGCCACCAGCCGACCTCGATGAGCTGGGCGTCGCCGGCATTGCGCATGATGAAGTCGTCCGACGGCGGGTCGGTCGGCAGGCCGGAAAACAGCCCCACCGCCAGGTCAAACGACCCCCACCAGGCGTTCACGGGGGTGGACCGGCCCCGGTAGGGAGCACGGAACGCCGCCAGCACCAGCGCCGCCTGGGTAGCCGCGGCGAAGTACTCGGCGGCCCGGCCGGCGTCGTACGTGGCGTGCTGGTAGTCCTCGTCCAGCGGCACGCGCCACGGTACCTCCTGCGGTACCAGGCTGATCTTTACGGCCCCGGCCAGCTGGGCCACCGCGGCCAGGACGTCCCTGGTCACCTCCGCGACCGGGCGGTCAGGGGTCAGCGGCACCCGGCGGCTCTGCCCGGCGCTGTGCTCAACGACCGCCTCGTGTGCGCGCAGGTCAAGCGCCACCACCAGCGACCCGGAACCGTCGGGCGCTGGCAGCGGCGCCGTCTCCCAGCCCCGCGCGGTCAGCCGCAGCGCCGCGTGCAGCAGCTGAGGCTCGGGCGGGGCGAGCGCGGCCGCCAGTTTGCCAAGCACCTGGGTATGCGCGTGCAGCGTGTCGCATGTCTCCGCCCACAGGCCATACGACGCCGAGGGCCAGTTAGCTGACATGATCACACGCTAACGCAGCCGCTCCGGGCACTCAACGCGACCCGGCGGTAGCGACGTGGTAAGCCGGGCTAGATCCAGTTCTCCTGCATCACGCCCACCTGGTCGGCCACGTCGACCGCCATGCCGGTCAGTGACAGCACCTCCTCGACGGTGAACCCGGCCGCGATCTCCGCGAGCGTGAACCGCGACGCACGGTCGGGCCGCCGCAGCAGCGCCAGGTCGGTGATGATCGCGTCCACGCAGTTCGGCATGGTCAGCGGGAACTCGCAGCGCTCGACGAGCTTGGGATTCCCCTTGGAATCGGTGTGCTCAAGCGTGACGAACACGTGCTGCGCTCCGGCGGCGAGGTCCATCGCGCCGCCGATCCCGCCGCCGATCATGCCGGGCGCCGCCCAGTTCGCCAGGTCGCCGTTGCCGCCAACCTGGTACGTCCCCAGGATGACGGCGTAAAGCCGCCCGCCGCGCGCGATCTCGAACGACGTCACCGAGTCGAAGAACGAAGTCCCCGGCCGCGTCGTCACGAACATCCCGCCGGCGTCGTGCAGGTCGGGGTCGAAGTCATCGCTTGGGTCGAACCCGCCGTAGTTCAGCAGCCCGTTTTCCGCGTGCAGCACGACCGGGCGCTCCGTCACCCAGTTCGCTACCTGCACCGGCAGCCCCGCGCCGAGGTTCACGACCGCGTCGTCCGGTAGCAGGGCCGCGGCCCGGCGCCCGATCTCGGCCCTGGTCAGGGCCGACTTGCCCAGGTACAGCTTGCCCGATTCCGCCGGCCGGTTGGCCCGCTTCGGCAGGTTGTGCACGTCCATCGCCACGGTGATCGGCACCACGCGGGTGACGAACACGCCGGGCAGGTCGACCTCATGGGGGGCGATCGCGCCGGTCGGCACGATCTCCTCCGCCTCGACGATCGTCACCCGGGCCGCCTTGGCGAACGACACGTTGAAGTTCTGCGACCCGCCGCGGAACACCACGTTGCCGTAGTGATCCGCCTTGGCCGCCCTGATCAGCGCGAAGTCCGTGGTGATCGCCCGCTCAAGCACGTAGGGCTTGCCGTCGAAGTACCTGACGTCCTTGCCGTCGGCGATCTGCGACCCGTACCCGGTCGGCGTGTAGATGGCGGCGAGGCCGGCGCCGCCGGCCCGCATCCGCTCCACGAGCGTGCCCTGCGGCACCATCTCCAGCGTCATTTCCCCGGCCATGATCTGCTTCTCCGCCTCGGAGATCACGCCGGGCCGCGCGGAGAAGCAGGTCACCAGGTGCGCGATCTGATGGTTGTCGGCGAGCAGGTGCCCGGTGGGGAACCCGGGCTGACCGAGACCGTTGCAGTACACCGTCAGCCCGCGCGAGCCCTTCTCGCCGAGCGCGGAGATGAGCGTCGACGGGTACCGGTGCGACAGGCCGAACCCCGCGACGCCAATGCTCGCCCCGTCGCCGATATCGGCGACGGCTTCGGCTGCGGTCATAACCTTCCCGCTGGCGGGGGCATTCATAACGACTGACTTCCCTTCGTGCTTACGCGCGCGGACTTGCCTGGGCTTGCGCGCGGCGATTTACGTGTGCTTGACGATCCAGTCGGTGATGACGGCGGCGACTTCCGCGTTGTTCTTCTCCAGCATCATCGCGTGGCCGTTGCCGTGAATGCCCAGGTCGCCGAGGCGGATCTCGTCGACCGCCGCCCCGCATGACCGCAGGTACTCCGCGGTGGCGCGGCAGGAGGGCTCGAAGCCCGAGCACTCCGCCGACACCACGGCGATCGGCACGCCGCCGAGCTTGGGCTGGTCACCGCGCGGGCCGAAGTTCACCGGCACGGGCGTGAGCCCGTGGGTGAACGACCCGAGGGCGGGGTGATTGACGTACGGCGGCCCGGCAGGCTCGACGGCCACCAGTGCCTTCACGGCCTGTGGCCGCTCCGACAGGGCAAGCCAGCCGAAGCCGCCGCCGAACGAGTGCGTCAGCAGCACCGAGGGCCCGATCCGGTCGAGCAGCCCCACGGCCCCGGCCCGCATGTCCTCATGGGCGCGCACGGCGTCGGTGACGAACGGCTCCTGCCACGCCAGGAAGGTCGCCAGGGCAGGGTCGGCACGGTCCCCGGTGCCCGGCCACTGCGTGTGCGGCGGCAGTCCGGGTGCCGATGGTCCCGCGAACGAGGCGACGAACCCCTCGTAGGCGGCGGGCGGCCCGTAGTCGCCGTTGACGTCCGGGTGGAACGGTGACCGCCCGAGCCCGGGCCGGTCCACGGTGTGCACGGCGAACCCATCCGCAGGAAGATGGTCGACCAGCCGGGCCGCCCGTCCGGGGTGGTGAGCATGTCGAGCGCCTGCCCGCCGCCGCCGTGCACGAGGACAAGGTTGTCCCGGGCGGCGGCGGGTGCCTGGTACTCGACGTGCGTCCCGTAGACACTCGTCCCCGCGGGCCCGGTGACCGTCCGCAGCCCGGTGAAGAAGTGCCCCTGGTCGGCGATGACGAGCGGTGCCATGGCGGCTAGCCCCAGATCTCGCTGGCGGTCTCCACCAGCAGGTCAAGCTTGGCCCGCTCCTCGTCGATCGTGAGGGAGTTGCCCTCCACGGTGGACGCGAACCCGCATTGCCCGGAGATGCACAGCCGGTCGATGTCCACGTACTTGGCGGCTTCCTCGACCCGCCGCTTGAGCGTGTCCTTGGACTCAAGCTCCGGTGTCTTCGTGGTCATCACGCCGAGCACCACGACCTGGTCGTCCGGCACGAACCTGAGCGGCTCGAACGTACCGGAGCGCTCGTCGTCGTACTCGAGGAACAACCCGTCGACCTTGAGCCCGCCGAAGACGCCCTCGGCCACGAAGTCGTACCCGCCGGAGGAGAACCAGGCCGACCGGTAGTTGCCGCGGCACATGTGCACGGTGACCGCCATGTCGGCCGGCTTGTCGCGCAGCGCCTCGTTGATGACGTTGACGTTGATCTCGTGCTGGAAGTCGGGGTCGAGCCCGGTGGCCTTGGCGTTGGCCCGCCACTGCGGGTCGTTCAGGAACGCGAAGATCGTGTCGTCGAACTGCAGGTAGCGGCAGCCGAGCGCGTAGAGCCCGGCGACCTCGGCGGCGTACACCGCGGCGATGTCCGCGCGGAACTGGTCGTAGTCGGCGTAGGGCGACCTGGACATGTCGACGCGGAAGTGCGCCATGGACGGCGAAGGGACGGTGATCTTCGGCTGCGCCGTCGTCACGGTCCCCTTGAGGAACGTGAAGTGGTCGCCGAAGATCGTCTCTTCCAGGTGGACCGGCCCGGTGACCTCGGTGACGTTCGGCGTCCAGCTGATCTGCCCGTCCTTGGTGTAGACCGGCAGCGGCATCCCGAGCGCGCCACGCTCGATCCCGCCGATCGCGTAGAGGAAGTCGGCGTGCCACTGCTCGCGGCGGAACTCCCCGTCGGTCGCGGACCGCAGCCCGGCGTCTTCCTGCAGCTTGACCGCGTCCCTGATCGCCTCGTCCTCGACCGCGGCCAGCGCCGCGGCGTCGATCTTCCCGCCAGCGAAGTCGTCCCGCGCCGCGAGCAGCGTGGCGGGCCGCAGCAGGGACCCGACGTGGTCGGCGCGGAAGGGCGGTGTCACGCGCAACGTCATCAGAGTCGTCTCCTCACGTGTCCAAGATCCCCGTGTGCCTTCGGGCCGACATCGCCCGCAACGGCACGAAATCGGCCGCAGTATTCCCGGACCGAATTCGGAGATGTCGGGCGCTGCGCGCCACGACATCTCCCGAAATTTCATGACTTAGAACAGGCTGTCTGGCAGGCCGAAGTGGAGCCGCGCGACCTCGGCCGCCACGACGTCGTGCCGCGCGGAGATGTGCCCGAGGTAGATGGCGCTGTCCCGGAAGTGGCGCTGCATCGCGGCACCGCGCTTGGCCGCCGAGGACGAGGCCGCCCCGAACAACTCGGTCGTCGCGTCGACGGCCATCCGGGAGGCGACCTGGATCATCGAGTACATCTCGGCGTCGTCTTCGCGGGTGAACGGCTCCCCGGTCCGGTGCCAGCGCTCGGCCAGTTCCATGTACTGCTGGCCGCACTGGTTGATGATCGCCTCGGCGCTGTCGATCAGCGCCCGCGCCTGCCCGTAGTGACGCTGGTACTCCTCGACCGTGTACCGCGGCACGATGGGCCTGAAGTACGTGTTCCTGGTCTTCAGGATCGTCTCGTACTCGTGCAGGGCGCCCTTGGCCGCGCCGATCACCGGGATGACCAGGCCGGCGTGGTACATCGCGTAGATGCGGCCGCAGAACAGCGGGTCGTCGTGCAGGTACATGCCGGGCGCGGCCCGGTCGGTGTTGTGCGTCCAGTCCCCCGAGCAGGTGCAGTACTCGGGCACGAAGACGTTGTCCACCCGGACGCTGTTGGAGCCCGAGGAGTTCATCCCGAGGATGTTGCCGTTGCCCCAGTCGTCAAGGACCGTAACGTTCTCGATCGGGGTGCAGATCGTGAGCACCCCCTCGGACTCGCGACCGGGGACGAGCGTGTTGCACATGAAGTGCGTGGCGTGCCCGACGCCCGAGCAGTAGTCCCACTGGCCCTTGACGATGTACCCGCCGTCGACCGGTGTGGACGTGCCCATGGGGGCGGCGCGGTGCGGGCACTTGAAGTTCCCCGTCGGGCCGAGCAGCTCGATCTGGCCCGCTTCAGGGAAGAAGGCGCCGATGCCCTGCGCGTGGTGCGCGCCAAGGCAGAGGCCCCAGGCGGTGCCGGCGTCGCCCTCGGCGACGGCCATGATCACCTTCCAGAAGGTGTCCATCCCGAAGGCGTAGCCGCCGAACCGCTTGGGCTGCAGTATCCGGTAAAACCCGGCGTCGACGAACTTCTTGTCGAGCTCGGGCACGTGCTTGCCGATCTTCTCCGCTTCATCAGCCTGCGCGCGGATCTCCGGGATCAGCGCCTTGGCGCGGGCGATTATGGTTTCCGCCGTCAGGTCCGGCTCAGGTGCCGGGATCTCAGCGGGCCGGGAAACTGTCTGCTCTGACACACTACCGAGACTGGTACCTGAACCGCCGGGAGGCAATATGCCCTCACCAACCGAAAGGACTGGTTGTCCCGGCTAACACATGCGTCAGCGCCCCCTTGTGACCCGGTCACGGTTTACCAGGCGAGGTCACGCGGCCCGCGCAGGGCGCTCAGCGACCGGCCAAGCTAACGGTCGGTACGGTCCAGCCACTTATTGACCGTGACCGGGGTCCAGTCGGCCAGCCGGTCAAGCAGCCGGGCGGGGTCGTCGTCCATGACGACCATGTCGCGGTGGGCCGGGTGCACGAATCCGGCCGTCACCGCGCCGTCGAGCAGGGCGCGCAGCGGCGCGAAGAAGCCGGCCGCGTCGAGTACCCCGCACGGCTTGGCGTGAATCCCGAGTTGGGTCCAGGTCACCGCCTCGAAGAACTCATCGAGCGTGCCGAAGCCGCCGGGCAGCATGATGAACGCGTCCGCGGCGTCGGCCATCGCGGCCTTGCGCTCGTGCATGGTCCTGACGACCTTGAGGCTCGTCAGTCCTTCGTGCGCGATCTCCTTCGCCTGCAGCGCCTCCGTGATCACGCCGTGTGCCTCGCCGCCGTGCTGCGTCACGGCGTCGGCGACCGCGCCCATCAGCCCGACGTGACCTCCGCCGTAGACGAGGCGCAGGCCCCGTTCCGCCAGTGTCCGGCCAAGACAGGCGGCGGCCCGCGCGTACAGCGGATCGGTTCCCGGGTTCGAGCCGCAGTAGACGGCCACAGAAGAGATGCGCGGCGAACCCTTTTCATCCTGTTGCTGCTGGTCCATCAGATCTCCAGGGGAAGGGACGGATGAAAGAAGTTCGTGGACATGGCCCGGAGTGTGCCATACCCGGCCCGGCGGCCACACCTGAAATACGACGACCGCGTTAGGGCTTGCCTGAGCGGAGCCGCGCGGCCAGGCCCCGCTGAACGTGGCTGGGCCAGCAGGGACCCTCGTAGATGAAGGCGGTGTAGGCCTGGAGCAGGGTCGCGCCCGCGGCCAGGCGAGCCTCCGCGTCCGCCGGGGTGGTGATGCCGCCGGCCGCGATGAGCGTGAGGCGCTTGCCGCACCGGTCATGGAGGCGGGCAAGGACCGCAAGGGAGCGCTGCTTCAGCGGCGGGCCGGACAGGCCGCCAGGGCCGGCGTCGGCGACGGCGGCGCTGTCGCGCAGCCCCTCGCGGGAGATGGTGGTGTTCGTGGCGATGATCCCGTCAAGGCCAAGCTCAAGCGCCAGGTCGGCCACCGCGTCGACGTCGGGGTCCGCCAGGTCGGGCGCGATCTTCACCAGGAGGGGCACCCGGCGCCGGGGAGAGGCCTGGTCGAGGGCCGCGCGGACCCCGGTCAGGATGGGCCGCAGCTTGTCGGCCGCCTGCAGGTTGCGCAGTCCGGGGGTGTTGGGCGAGCTGACGTTGACGACAACGTAGTCGGCGACGTCGGCGACCAGGCGGGCGCTGGTGACGTAGTCGGCGACCGCTTCCTCCTCGGGGACGACCTTCGTCTTGCCGATGTTGACCCCGATGACCGGCTTGAACCCTGGCCTGGCGCGCAGCGCCCGCAGCCGGGCGGACAGTGCCGCCGCCCCGTGGTTGTTGAACCCCATCCGGTTGACCAGCGCCCGCTCGTCGGCGAACCGGAACATCCGCGGCCTGAGGTTCCCCGGCTGCGGCAGCGCGGTCACGGTCCCGACCTCGATGAACGAGAACCCGAGCGCGGCCAGCCCGATGACCCCTTCCCCGTCCTTGTCGAACCCGGCGGCAAGCCCAAGTGGCCCGGGAAAGTTCAGTCCGAACGCCCGCACCCGCAGCAAGGGCTCGCGCGGCCCGAGCACCCGGCGCAGCGCCCACGCGAGCCCGGGCACCTCGGCCGCCGCCCGGATCAGCCAGAATGCGGCCCGGTGGGCCTCCTCCGGTGGAATCCGGCGCAGCAGCACGGCGTAGAGCACCCGGTACACGAACCCCCCAGTCCCATTCGCTCCTAACCCCGAAAACAATACAGTCGTATCGAGCCCGGGCAAGCTTCGTCCGTGGACATGGCGTTGGCCACGCCTTCGCCGTGCGGCGCGCAGCGCCGCGCGCCAGCCAGCGGGGGGTACGGGGGTCGTCCCCCCGGGAGATGTGGCTGGTTGGCGCGCGCGATATGCTGGCGGTTTTTGCCATCGCGCGCGCCAATCAGCCGGCGTTGAGCGCGCCGTCGATCAGGTGCAGCGCGCCCGATACGTACTCGGCCTCGTCCGACAGCAGCCACAAGACGACGTTGGCGACCTCGGCGGCGGTGCCGTAACGCTTGCCGTAAGGGACGGAGTTGGACACGTTCTGGAACACGCCCTCCGGGTCGTCCGGGTTGATCTGGGCGGTCAGGTCGCGGGCCATCCGGGTGTCGATGTGGCCGGGGGCGACGCAGTTGACCCGGATGCCGTACGGTGCCCCCTCCAGGGCGGCGGACTTGGTGAGGCCGAGCACCGCGTGCTTGGAGGCGATGTAGGGGGAGAACGTCGCCGCGCCCTTGATCGCCGCCATGGACGCCGTGTTGACGATGACGCCTGACCCCTGCGGCTTCATCACCTTGAGCACGGCGCGCAGGCCCATGAAGACGCCGCGGGCGTTGACGGCCCATACGCGGTCGAAGTCCGCCACCGACAGCTCCGTCATCGGGGCCATCCGGCCTTCGATGCCGGCGTTGTTGAAGAAGAGGTCGATCCGCCCGTGGGCGTCGACCGCCGCGGCGACGTACGCGTCGACCTCGGCCTCCTGCGACACGTCGGCGACGACCGCGAGGCCGCCCAGCTTCTCCGCCGCCACGTTCAGCGCCTCGACGTCCCGGTCGACGAGCACGAGCTGCGCGCCCTCGTCGGCGAGCCTGGTCGCGACCGCGAGGCCGAACCCGTTCGCCGCGCCGGTGACAACCGCGACCTGACCATCAAGACCGTACTTCACACTCATCGCACGCCCTCCGCGTCTAGCATTCCAGTGCTTGCCTGCCCGACCGCGCCGGCCATGATCGCCTCATGCCGCGCGACCACCCTGCTGTCCCACTCATGGTCGGTGAGCAGGTAAAGCTTGTTCTCCCTGACCGCCGTCACCAGCAGGCTGGCCACCTCGGACGGCGGCATGCCCTTGGAGAGCGTGGCGTGCATCTGGTCGCGCAGCGCGGCGCCGGAGGACGACATGCCGCCCTCGTTGGCCAGCGCCGACGGCCGGTTCCTTGACCCGTGGAACAGGTTCGTCGCGATGATCCCGGGGCAGAGCCCGGTCGCCCCGACGTTCGCCCCGGTCCGCTGCAGGTCCGCCGCGAGCACCTCGGTCATGGCGAGGATCGCGTGCTTGCAGATCCCGTACATGTTCGTCGCGGCGATGACCGAGGTCATCGAGCAGGTGTTGATCACGTGCCCAGGCTCGCCGTGCGCGAGTATCCGCGGCACGAACGTCCTGATGCCGTAGATCACCGACATCAGGTTGACCGACAGCGTCCAGTCCCAGTCCTTGGCGGTCGCCTCCCAGATCGGCCCGTCCAGGTACCCCTCAACGCCGGCGTTGTTGTTGACCAGGTGGATCTTCCCGAACCGCTCCTCGGCCGCGTCGGCCAGGGCCTCGATGTCCGCGAGCTTGGACACGTCGGTGCGCAGCGCCACCACCGGCACCCCCGCGGCCGACAGCTCGGCGGCGGTGGCGTCCAGCGCGTCCTCCTGGATGTCGCCGATGACGACGTTCATCCCTTCGGCGCCCCAGCGCAGCGCGAACGCCTTGCCCATGCCGCTGCCCGCCCCGGTGACAATGGCGGTTCTACCCGCGAACTCTTCCACGAAGAAGCTCCTTTACCTCAGATGAGAATGACGGGAAATCAGGCCGAGGGACGGGAGATGATGCGGACGAGCGAGCCTGGCGTCTGCAGCCGCCGCAGCGCGTCCGGCGTGTCGTCGAGCGAGACGCGCTCGGAGACCAGCCGCTCCACCGGCACCCGCCCCGCGGCGAGGTGCGCGACCGACTCCCGGTAGGTCTCGTCCGAGAACGCGCACGCGCCGACGACGTGGTGCCCCTCGCTGATCAGCGGGAACAGCGGCACCAAAGCCGACTCCGGTGTCAGCGCGACCTCGACCACGGTGCCGCCGGGTTCCGTCACCGCGAGCGCCTCGTTGAAGGCACCCGGCGCGGCCGAGCACTCGAGCGCGGCGGCGAACAGCGTTCCCGACTGCTTCGCGTAGTCGGCCACCGAGATCTCACGGGTGTCGATGACCACGTCGGCGCCCACGTCCGCGGCCGCCTGCCGCCGGCCCGCCGAGCGGCCCGCCGCGACGATCGGCCCGGCCCCGGCCAGCTTGAGCGCCATGATCGAGTAAAGGCCGATCGGCCCGACCCCGTACACGAGCACCGGGTCGCCCGGGCCGACCTGGGCGAGCTTCACCGCCTGCGATCCCACGGACAGCGGCTCAGCGTGCGACCCGATCTCGACCGGCAGCTCCGCCGGCAGCGCCACGAGCTGCCGCGACGGCACCTTGACGTACTGGGCGTACGCGCCGGGGATGGTGATACCGATGTTCTCCACCGCCGGGCAGCGGAACGGCAGCCCGCGCGCGCAGATCCGGCACGTGCCGCAGGACCCGATCGGCGACGCGGCGACGGCCTGCCCCTCGCTCCACCCGGTCACCTCCGAGCCGAGCGCGACGATCTTCCCGCTGAACTCGTGCCCGAGGACCTGCCCGGGCGCGCAGTTCCCGTTCTGCACGGCGTGCACGTCGGACCCGCACAGCCCGCATGCCTCGACGGCGACGATGACGTCGGCCGGCCCGGGAGCCGGGTCGGGCACTTCGCCGACCGTGGTCCCGCTCTCTTTATCCACATACAGAACGGCCCGCACTGGCTGCCCCGCCTCTCATTAACTGTTAGCGATATCGTTAACTATTCACGCGCCGTACCAGTCGTTGCCCCAAGCGTCGCGCCCGCGCCGAGCGGCGCGACGGTCCGCGCGTACACCGACAGCCAGCCGCACCCGGATGGCGCGCGGAGGGGTGGTAGCGCCGCCCGGCGCGCGTCGAGCTCCGCCGGAGGAACCTCTAGATCTAGAGTCCGCGCATTGACGTCGATCGAGATCATGTCGCCGTCGCGGACCAGCCCGAGCGGCCCGCCTGAGGCGCCCTCCGGAGAGACCTCGGCGACCACGAGGCCGCCGTTGACCAGGCCGGACATCTGCCCGTCGGTGATCACCGCGACCGACGTGGACAGGCCAGCGCCGTCGATGGCGAACATCAGCGCCGACGTCAGCCCCATGCCCGGCGAGCCGCGCAGGCCGAGGCCGGTGAGCACGACCACGTCACCGGCGGAGAACCGGCCGGCCTTAGCGGCGGCGACGCCTTCGTCCCGCGAGTGCACGACCTTCGCCGGGCCGCGGAACGACAGCGGGGCGTCGTCCGCCACGGTCCGCTTGAGCACGGCACCGTCGGGGGCGAGCGACCCGCGCATCACCACGATCGCCGGGTGCGACGCGAGCGGCGCGGAGACCGGCCGGATCACCGCCGCGTCCACCGGGGCGGACGCGATGGCCTCGCCGAGCGTCACCCCGGCGACCGTCGGCGCGGACAGGTCGAGCAGCGGCGCGAGCTGCTTCAGCAGCCCGAGCGACCCGCCGGCCTCCTCGAACTGGGTGATCGAGGTATGCCCGTTGGGCTTCACGTCGGTTAGCAGCGGAACCTGGGGCGCCAGCGACTCGAACAGCTCGTACACGTCGACGCCGGCCCCGGCCTCCACGGCCACCGCCTGCAGGTGCTTGAGGCAGTTGACGGAACCGCTCACCGCCAGGATCGCGGTGACGGCGTTGGCGAATGCCGCCCGCGTGAGGATCGACCGGGGGGTCACGCCCTCAAGCACCAGCGACACGATCCGCGCGCCGGCCGCGGCCACGGCGGACCACATCTGCTCGCCGAGTGCGAGCACCGGCGTGGTGCCAGGCAGCGCCATGCCGAGCGCCTCGGCGGCCAGGTGCATGGAGTTGGCGGTGCCCATCCCGGCGCACACGCCAGGCCCGGTGACCGCGCACCGGGACATGTCACCGAGCTCGGACACCGTCATCCGCCCGGCGTTCACGTGCCCGGCGAACCGGAAGATGTCCTCGAAGTCGACCGGCTCACCGCGGTACTCGCCGGACGGCTGGTAGCCGCAGGCGACGATGATCGTCGGGATGTTCAGCCGCCCGGCGGCCATCAGCTGCCCCGGCGTGGTCTTGTCGCACGAGGCGAGGCAGACCATGCCGTCGAGCAGCGCCCCCTCGACCGCGACCTCGATGTCGGAGGCAATCAAATCACGCGAAGGCAAGATATATTGCCCGGCCGCGCCGGCGGAGGTGATCGCGTCGGACGGCGCGGCGGTGCGCACCTCGAACGCGACCCCGCCGGCGTCCTCGATGGCCTTCTTCAGCGGGGCGACGATCTCGTCCAGGTGGCTGAAGCAGGACGCGAGCTGCGATGAGGAGTTCACGATCGCGATCTTCGGCTTCTCCAGGTCCTCATCCGAGAGCCCGAGCGCGGACCACTGCGCGCGGCGCATCGCCCACGGCGTGGTCCCTGGCGTGAAGTTGGAGCGGAGCTTCCGGTCCGGCACACCACTGAGCCTGGTACGCGAAGGGTCACCCGGCAAGGGGTGAGTACCAGCCAAAGCATCCTCTTGTCTCACCAAACACTCCCACTCTCGTCATCGTTGTGCCGCGCCACTGTCGCCGCCGGACTTAGGGCCATTTCGCGTTCCGCATATCCGGCCAAACCGGACAGGATTGTGACGCTAAGTGGCCCTAAGTCGCCTACAAGATCGCCTCTGGCGCGGCGCGGCCCAGGTACGCCCCCTGATCCTCCAGGCGGCGCTGGAGTTCGGGCACGCCGATCCCGTCACCGGCCACACCCGCCGACAGGGCCATCGACGCCGCGACCCCCGCCGCCTCACCCATCACGAAGCACGGCCCGGTGACCCGCGCCGCGGACTGCGCGCCGTGGGTCATCGAGGCGCACCGTCCCGTCACGTACAGGTTGCCGACCCGCTGCCCGTCGCCGCGGGTGCCCGGGAGGATGATCCGGAACGGAAGCTGGTTGAACCCTCGCTCCCTCCATTGCCACCGGAACTCGACCGTGCCCGCCACGTGCGCTTCGACCGGCCAGCCGTTGACTCCGATCGTGTCGTCGAAGTCCGCGCAGCCCAGCACGTCCTCCTCGGTCAGCTGGTACGGCCCGATGATCCGGCGCGTCTCGCGGATCCCGATCTGCGGCGCGATGTCGACGATGTAGGAGTCCTCGAACCCCGGCGTCCTGTCCCGGATGAACGTGAACGCGTCCAGGGCCTGCTGCCGCCCGGTCAGCTCGCCGCGCGTCAGCTCGTCAACGTTCGTGCCGTCGATCGCGCCGCCGTCGGCGCGCTTAAGCTGGGTCAGGTTCGCCCGCCACTCCAGCGGGTTGCGCTGCGGCCGGACGATCGGCTTCTTCCGCGGGAACGTGTGCGTCCCCGCCGCCTCGGCCTCCTCCATCAGCCGCTCGACGGTCCGCCACGGGGCGGGGCCGGCCTTGGTCGACGTCGACGGCGTTGATGCGGAACATCAGCGACGGGTACATCATCCCGTCGATCGGCGGCGCCTTCTCCCATGGCACCCCGGCCCAGTAGGCGAGGTCGCCGTCGCCGGACGCGTCGATGAAGAACCGCCCGCGCACGGCCTGCCGCCCGGACTTGGACTCGATCAGCACGGCGTCGATCCGTGAAATATCCGGCGCTGACGCACCGGATATTTCCGGATTTTTCATGACAACGCCCACGGCCATCGCGTGGAACAGGATCCGCGCACCAGCACCGGTCACGAGCTCATCGGCCGCGATCTTGTACGCCGAGATGTCGAATGCCTGCGCCGCGATCCCGTCGGCGATCGTCAGGTGCGGCGCGTTCAGCCCGTCGAG
This sequence comes from uncultured Actinomycetota bacterium, assembly GCA_963759545.1. Classification (GTDB taxonomy): domain Bacteria; phylum Actinomycetota; class Actinomycetes; order Streptosporangiales; family Streptosporangiaceae; genus Trebonia. Next base: position 38,481 of record CAVXAB010000020.1, on the reverse strand, counting down.
CTTCACCAGCCGGGAGAGCAGGTCGTCGGCCAGGCCGCGGATGACCCGCACGTCCGCGCCGTAGGTCCGCGCGTGCAGCCCGCAGAAGGTGGAAAGCCCGCCCGCCGTCCCCGCGCCGCCGAGGAACCCGTACCGCTCGATCAGCAGGGTCGAGCACCCGGCCCTGGCGGCGGACGAGGCCGCCATGATCCCGGCAGGCCCGCCGCCGACCACGACCACGTCGAACTCGCCGTACACCGGCGTTGACCGTGCAGGCTCGGTGATCGTCTCGCTGCTCAAGGGGTCTCCTTACGGGCTGGACGGACGATGGTGGACGTTTGGGCACAGCAGGCGGTGCCCAAACGTCCACCTTGTTGGCCTGGGAGCCGGCCACAACCGCTGGTGGCCGGGGAAGTCGGCCGCACTCGTTCTGGACAACCGGAACGATCAGCCCGCGGCGTGCGGCACAGAAGGACCAACCGCACCACGGACTGACCTTTCACCGTTCCTCGACCTTGACGACCGCCATCGGGCGGTCCCAGAAGCCGAAGGTCTCGACGATCGAGGAGACGCCGGCGTTGGGCGCGCCGGCCACCACGATCTGCACCGATTCGATGGACTTGATGAGCTGGACCGGAGTGTCCAGGTCGCCGGGTGCTTCCTGCGGGATGGCGTCCGGGTGGTCGGCGGGCAGCCGCCAGCCGGTGCCCTTGGCGATCGCCTCCTTGCCGGACGCCGCGAGGTCCCGGTACGTCCGCCAGCCGCGGTCGACGATCGCCTGGCGGACGTCGTTCTTGGACCAGCCGTGCTTGTCGAACAGCCAGGCGTGCTCGGAGTTGAGCACGATGAACCCGGCGGCGTTCGGCCGCACCAGCGCGCCGGTGCGGCACAGCGAGTCGGTGAAGTCCGCCACGAGCTGCTCGGGGACGATCGTGTGCCGCGCCTCGATGTGCAGCACCGAGCGGATGACGGTTGAGGTCACCGCGCTGTCGGTCGGCGCGAACCCGTTGTCGACGGCCAGCGACGGCCAGGGGGAGTCCTCCTCGTTCTCCGCGATGAAGCAGGAGTACTTGGCCGGGTTCCCCTGGGTCGCCTGGTCGAAGACGTGCGGCTTCAGGCCGAGCCCGTTGATCGCGCCGAGCCTGATGGCCCGGCCGACCGTGGCGTTGGCGCGGAACCCGGACCCCCATACGTTGCCGCGCGAGTTGAACCCGAGCGTCGTCCGCAGCGGCCCGAACAGCACCGAGAACGGCGCGGTGCCCGTGGTCGACTGCCAGATCGACCTGGGCACCATGCCGTCGAGCAGGAAGGCGTCCCACGCGGCGAGCACGACGGGGAAGTGCTCAGGCTGGCAGCCGGCGAGCGCCGCGTTGAGGGCCGCGAGCCGCACGGTCAGCGCCTTGTTGAGGTGCGGCATCGGGATGAGCACCTCCTTCGGGTCCCGCGCCGTCGTGGCCAGGAACTCGGACAGGTACGACGCGGTGACCGGGACGACGGGCAGCCCGTCGGTCCAGCCGCGCGCGTGGTAGTAGTCCATCGCCCGGCGCACCTCTCCGGCGTCTACCAGGGATGCGTCGTCGATGACGGGCGGCTCGTCACTCACGGCTTACCTCCCCTTCTTGGCCGGCCGTGTCACGGGGCCCGTGTTTCACGAAGCCCGTGTTTCAGGAAGACAGTGTGGACGGGCGGATGGTCAGTCCCGCGCCAAGGACGCGGACGATCTCCGGGAGCGCGTCAGCGGCGATCTCGTCGATCTCCTGCTGCGTGCGGCTGGCGATCGGGTGCGGCACCGTCACGTACTGGTAGCCCGGGAACCCGAGCGACCTGGCCATGGCCTCCGCGGTGATCTTGAAGGCATGGGTGCAGATGCTGATGGCGGGGATGCCGGCCCGCTCAAGCACGATTCCGTCGGCCAAACTGGCCGCGCTGCACGAGCCTCAATCACCGATCGCGGCGACGGCGAAGTCGCAGTTGTGCAGCATCTGCTGGACGACTGATTCCTCGACCGGCGTGCCGAAGTAGCTCTTGCTGAACATCCGGACCTCCCGGACGCCGTACTTCTCCCGCAGCTCCCGCCCGACGGCGTGGAGCAGCACGGTCGCGTTCGGCTTGCCGTTCTCGAGCAGCCCGACGGTCAGTCCCGCCAGCGACTGCGGCCGCGGCATGGCGAGCGTGGTGTTGGTGCCCTGGTCACCGTCGCCGGTCGGGTCGAGCAGTGGCTCTCGCATCTTCTGTGGTCACCTCCTGGCCAGGTTGAGTGCCTTTTGCGCCACGTTGGCGGCGGTAAGGCCGTAGTACTCGTAAAGATCGGCGGGCACGCCGACCTCAAGGTCCTGGTCGGGCAGCGCGACCTGGTCGAGCTTGACGCTCAGCCCGGCCCGCGCCACCGTCTCCGCGACGATGGTGCCGAGCCCGCCGACCACGCTGTGCTCCTCGATCGTCAGCACGCGCCCGGTCTTCTCGGCGCTCGCGAGCAGCGCGGTCTCGTCGTACGGCCGCAGGTAGGCGGCGTCGAACACGTCGGCCTCGACGCTGTCGTGCTCGAAGAGGAGCTCCGCCGCCGCGGCCGCGAGCCCGACACCCATGCCGTGCCCGATGAGCGTGACGTCACCGCCGGTCCGCAGCCTTGGCCACTTGCCGTACTCGTACTCCGGCGCCTGGTCGTAGACCTTCTCCGCGGCCTCGGCGATCCGGATGTAGACCGGGTTCTCCAGGCTCGCGGTGGACCGCATCAGGCTGATGCAGGACGCGGCGTCCGCGGGGGAGAGCACGACCGTGTTGTTCATCGTCCGCGCGATCGCGATGTCCTCGACGGCGTAGTGCGAGGTGCCGAAGTACCCCATCGCGAGGCCGGACAGCCGGCCAACGAGCCGCACCGGCAGGTGGTTGTAGTCCACGTCCGTGCGCCACTGCTCGCAGGTCTTCAGCATGCCGAACGGCGACATCGAGTAGATGTAGGGGACCAGGCCCGCGCTCGCCAGTCCCGCGGCGAGCGAGACCGAGTTGGTCTCCGCGATGCCGACCTCGATGTAGCGCTCGGGGAACTTCGCGATGAACTCGGCGACCGTGTTGGACATGTCGGCGGCCAGCGTGACGATCCGCTCGTCCTCGGCGCCGAGCTCGGTCACCGCGTAGCCGGCCGGGTTCGCCGTCATGGCGGTCTCGCGTTCGACGTCGCTGAAGACGTCGACCATCTTCTTCTCAGCCATGGGTGACGCTCCATCCGGGCGGAGATCTCCGCGACGACGTCGGCGTACTGCTCGGCGTTGAGCAGGCCAAGGTGCCAGGCCTGCGGCTGCTTCTCCATGAACTCGACGCCGTGCCCCTTGCGCGTCCGCGCGATGATCACCACGGGCTCCTCGCTGGCGGGTTCTGGCAGCTCGTCGAAGGTCTTCTTCAGCGTCGGCGCGTCGTGCCCGTCGATCTCGCGGACCGTCCAGCCGAAGGCCTCGAAGCGCTTGCCGAGCGGCTCGATGTTCATCGCCTGCGACGTGGGCCCGGCGCCGGAGAAGCCGTTCGCGTCCACGATCGCGACCAGGTTGCCGAGCTTGTAGTGGCTCGCCGCCATGGCGGCCTCCCAGACCTGGCCCTCCTGGAGTTCCCCGTCGCCGGTCAGCACGAACGTCCGGTAGTCGCGGCCGGTGAGCCTGGCCGCGATCGCCATGCCGGCGCCGACCGACAGGTTGTGCCCGAGGGAGCCCGATGAGAAGTCGATGCCGCGCGCCACCTTCATGTTCGGGTGGTCGTTCAGCGGTGAGCCGACCTTGCCGAACTGCTTGAGCCAGTCCTGCGGGTAGAAGCCCAGGTCCGCGAGCACCGGCCACAGGCCGGTGGCCACGTGGCCCTTGCCGAGCAGGAACCGGTCACGGTCTGGCCAGTTCGGCTCGCTCGGTCGCAGCCGGAGCGCGTGGTAGTACAGGGTCGAGACGAGCTCCGCGGCGGAGAACGTGGACGAGTAATGGCCGAGGCCGGCCTGCGCGATCAGGTCGATCGTCTGCAGCCTTATCCAGTCCGCCCGGCGGAGCAGCTCGGCGTCGGTCAGCGGCCGCCCGCGCTCCAAGGTGATGTCATCTGGCATGACGCCAGCCTAAATTCGGCGCAACTTGTTGACAATATGGCGCCTTGGCACCCGATGGCATCGATGACTGTGCCTGCCCACAAGCATCAGGCCGGTAGATCGTTGCTGTTTATGCTCGTCATCATGTCGGTAGATGTGCCGGGCGTACCTTAGGGATCGTTGCCGGGCGCTGGCTATGTGCCGGGAAGACAACATTCCGCCCACCGGAACGCGGTCGGGTGATAGAGACCGAAGCGATACACGATCTTGTTGGCGATCCTGTTGACAATCTCACAGTGCGAGATCAACCCTGTGGGCAGTGTGGTCTGGTAAACCCCGGATGTAAATGCGAGGGCGCATGGAACACGGCAATCTACCGGGGGGTCAACCCCCCGTAAGCAGGATAGGCAGACGGAGTTCCCGGGCGGCACGGGCCGCGTTCGGGGGCCTGGCAGTGGGTGCGGCGGTCCTGCTCGCGGCGTGCTCATCGTCGAGCAGTTCGAGCGCGCCGGCCGGCGCGGCGGCAAGCTCGGGCGCGGCGGCAAGCTCGGCGTCATCGACCGGGGCGGACATCTCCGCGCTCACGGCCGACGTGAACAAGTACGCGGCGACGCCGAGCTTCACTGACTACGGGCCCAACTACGGCGGCAAGATCCCCAGCATCGCTAACCTGTCCGGGAAGAAGATCATGATCATCCCGGGCGTCAGCGCGCTGGCCGCGTGCGAGGAGATCGCGCAGGCCGCCTCGGATATCGCCAAGGCCTCGGGCATGGTGCCGACGATCTTCGACAACCAGGGCACCACGGCCGAGCACAACACCGCGATCGAGAACGCGATCCACGGGGGATACGCGGCGATCATCATGGGGTGCGCGATGGACCCGTCGACGAGCGCCCCGGCGATCGCCCAAGCCCAGAAGGCCGGCATCGTGGTGGGCACCTACGGTGGAACCCCGGACATGGACCAGCGCGCCGGTACCACCTACAACACCGATGACCCCTACGCACTCGACGCCAAGCTGGCGGCTGAGCAGGCGATCGAGCAGCACAACGGGCAGCCGTTCAACGCCATCGCGATCACGTCGACCGCGACGGGTCCCGCCACGGCGATCGAGGAGGCCTCGATCCAGAGCACCCTCGCGGCGGACTGCCCGAAGTGCACGCTAACCGCGGTGAACGTGGAGGTGCCAAACTGGCAGACGCAGGTCGCCAGCACCGTGACCTCACAGCTGCTGCAGCACCCCGACGTGAGCGTCCTGTTCCCCGACTACGCGGGCGAGCTGACCTACGTGCTCGCGGGCATCCAGGCCGCGCACCGCACGGGCGTGAAGACGTACCTCGCGTTCGGCGGCGGCACCCCGTTCGTCCAGCTGCAGACCGCCAGCCCGGGCAAGGACATCATCCAGAGCGACGTCAGCGAGTCCCCGCCATGGACCGGCTACCTGCTGTTCCTGCAGGCCGCCCGCGGCCTGGAGAAGCTGCCCCCCATCTCGTACGAGCAGGCCATCGGCCCGGACAGGATCATCACTCCGGATAACGCAGTCGATGTCCTTAACACCGGCGGGTTCGGAGATGACTGGGTCAACGGCTTCCGCCAGCTGCTGGGGTTGCCCGCCTTGTCAGGCAGCGCTCTGCACGCCGCGTCAACGCTGAACGGCGGTATGACCGGCAAGCCGTAGTCACCCGGGGGGCGACCCCCCGTCATGTCGTGCCGTCCGGGCCTGATCGCAAAAACCGCGATCTTATCAGGCCCGGACGGCACGACGAAGCCTTGTGGTGACCCCGGTGGTCCACCCCTACACGACAGGACAGGAGGCGTGCGTTGCCGGTCACGGACAGCGGAACGCCTGGCGACTCAGACAAGCACGCCAGCCTGCGGGAACCTCCCGCGCCCGGCGAGCAGGCGGCCCCGCCCGCGGTTGAAGTGCGCGGCATTTCCAAGGATTTCGGCAGTAACCGGGCGCTGGACAGGGTGGACCTGCGCATCGGTCACGGCGAGGTGGTAGGGCTGCTCGGGCAGAACGGCTCGGGCAAGTCGACGCTGGTGAAAGTGCTTGCCGGAGTCTACGACCCGGAACCGGGCGGACGCCTGTTCGTGGGCGGCGAGGAGGTCGCGCTGCCCCTTGCCCCCGGCCAGGCGAGCGAGATCGGGCTCAGCTTCGTGTACCAGAACCTGGCGCTCGCGACGGGGCTGAGCGTCCTGGAGAACCTGACGCTCGGCCAGCGGATCAACGCACGAGGGTGGAAACCCATCAACTGGGTTTCCGAGCACCGCAGCGCCGCGGCCGTCCTCGACCGCTACCAGGTCAAGCTCGACCTCGACCGGAACGCGGGCGATTTGGTGCCGGTCGATCAGGCGCGGCTCGCGATCGTCCGGGCGGCGGAAGACCTCCGCAGGTACCGCGCGCGCACCGGTGGCACGCACTCCGTGCTCGTCCTGGACGAGCCCACCGTGTTCCTGCCAGAAGAAGAAGTCGACCGCCTCTTCGACCTCATCAGGGCCGTGGTCGCCGAGGGCGCGGCCGTGCTGTTCATCTCGCACGACCTGGCTGCGGTGCGCGCGATCACCGACCGCGTGGTCGTGCTCAGGGACGGCAGAGTCGTCGGCGAGGAGGTCACCGCCCGCATCCACGAGGAGGCGCTGGTTGATCTGATCGTCGGCGCGTCGGCGCGGCTCGCCGAGATCACCCCGGCGGAGTTCGCCCCGGTGGAAGACGAGCGCGCGGTCGAGCTCACAGCGGCGGCGGTGAAATCCGTCGGCGAAGCGCCGGACGCGGGTGAGCGCGTCGTGGTCGAGCACCTGACCGATGATCGGCTGCACGACCTGTCGTTCGAGATCGGCGCCGGGGAGATCCTCGGCGTGGCCGGCCTCATCGGCTCCGGCGCCGAGGAACTGCCCTACCTGCTGTTCGGCGCGCGGCCCGCCGGCAGCGGCACGCTGCGCCTTGGCACCGAGACCATGGACGTCGGCGGGCTCAGCCCGGCGCGCAGCGTGCGGGAGCGCATCGCCCTGGTCCCCGCGGACCGCGCGGTGCAGGGACTGAGCCAGTCACTGACGCTGTGGGAGAACATCGTGATGCTCGTCGAGGACGAGCATTACCAGAGTGGCATCTTCCACCGCGGCGAGCTCATTGCCCTCGCGCGCGAGGCCATCGACCGGTTCCTGATCCGGCCGCCGCGGGCGCGCAACGCCATGTCGACCTTCTCCGGCGGTAACCAGCAGAAGGCGCTGCTGGCGAAGTGGCTGCTCGCCCGGCCGAGGCTGCTACTGCTGCATGAGCCGACGCAAGGGGTCGACGTAGGCGCCAGGCGTGACATCTACCGTTTCGTGAAATCAGCCGCTGACCTGCATCACATGGCGGTGCTGTGGGTGACGACGGAGTTCGGTGAGCTCGCGGAGGTCTGCGACCGAGTGATCGTCGTGACCCAGGGGCGGCACACTGCCACGCTCGCCGGCGAAGAGCTGAACGAGGAAGCCATCAGCGCCGCAGCGTTGCGGCAGACCAGGGAGGACAGATGAGCGAGCTTGCGAGCTCATCAATAAGTACAGCGCGTCCGCGAATGCGGACTCCGAGCGCCGAGCGAGGTGTCCTCATGAGCGCGCCAGCTCCAGTCGACGAGGCCCGGGAGGGAGAGCATCGGGCGGAGGGGTCGGCCGCCTCAGCGCTGTGGCGCGTGGGACTCCAGCGTTACGCGATCCTTATCGTGTTCGCCGCCCTGATCGTCGGGTTCGGGGTGTCGCTTCCCCACACCTTCCTCTCGATCGGCAACCTCTCCAACATCCTCGGCTCCCAGGCGGTGTTGTTCATCCTGGTGATGGCCGTGCTCCTGCCGACGGTCGTGGGCGACTTCGTCGACCTGTCGCTCGGCTCATCGCTCGGCCTCGCCTCGATGACCCTGGCCGTGCTCAACGTGCAGCACGGATGGCCGGTCCTCCTCGCCTGCCTGGCGGGGATCGGCGCGGCCGTGGTCGTCGGCCTGGTCAACGTCTTCTTCGTGGTGTTCTTCGACAACGACCCGTTCATCGTGACGCTCGGCACGATGACGATCGTCCAGGGCGTCATCTACATCGTCTCCGGCTCCAACAGCGTCGGGATCGTCTCGACTGGCCTGTCGAACTGGATCTTCACGAACGAGTTCCTGTCGATCCCGCTGGAGTTCTACTACGGCCTGGCGATCTTCCTCGTCGTCTGGTACATGCTCAGCTTCACCCCGACCGGGCAGAAGGCCCTCGTCATCGGGCAGTCGCGCGAAGTGGCACGGCTGAGCGGCGTGCGGGTCAACCGCCAGCGGTCCTGGGCCTACATCCTCGGCGCGGTCATCGCCGCCATCGCGGGGATCGCCTACGCGGGCACTAACGGGACGGTGGACCCGACGGCGGGCAGCGCCCTGATCCTCCCGGCCTATGCGGCGGTCTTCCTCGGGGCGACCGCGATCAAGCCGGGCCGCATCAACGCGCTCGGTGCCCTGATCGCGGTCTACTTCCTGGCGGCGGGCACGGCCGGACTTGAGCTGCTCGGCGCGCAGACCTACTTCCAGCAGATCTTCTACGGTGCCGCGCTGGTCGCGTCGATAACGATCCCGAAGGTCAACCGCGAGCGCTTCCTCAAGCGCAAGCGAGCCGCCTGAGGCGTCCAAGCCCGGGTATGCACCTAGCGAAGAAAGGCGGGCAAAATGGGTGCCCTTGAGGATCTGTTCGATGTGCGCGGCCAGGTCGCGCTGGTCACCGGGGGCGCCTCCGGGCTCGGCTACGCGTTCTCGTCGATCCTGGCCGAAGCGGGCGCGAGCGTGGTCATCGCGGACTGGGACGAGGCGGCGCTGAAGCAAGCGGTCGGGTCGCTCGCCGACGCCGCGGTCGCGGCGGGGCGTGAGCCGCCCGCCGGCGGGTCGTCCGGGCCGCCGCTCGTCAGCGGGCGGACGCTCGACGTGAGCGACGCGGCCGACGTGCGCGCCCTCGTCGACGACATCGTCGACGCGCAGGGCCGGATCGACATCGTCTTCGCCAACGCGGGCGTGGCGCGCGGCCGGCCGCCGATGCTGCCGGAGGGCTGGCTCGACGACATGTCGATGCCTGACTACGACACGCTGATCGACATCAACCTGCACGGTGTGGTGTACACCGTGCAGGCGGCGGCGCGGCACATGAAGCGGCAGCGCTCAGGCTCGATCATCACCACGGCCTCGACGGCCGGCCTGCGCAACGACCCGTACACGCCGTACTCGTACGCGATCGCCAAGGCAGGCGTCGTCAACTTCACCAAGCAGGCCGCGCACGACCTGGCCCGCTGGGGCGTGCGGGTGAACGCGATCGCCCCCGGCCCGTTCAAGACGCACCTCGGCGGCAAGGAGCCGACGTCGGCCGCGGCGGACGCGATGTGGAGCGCGGTCGTGCCGCTCGGCCGGATGGGCGACCCGAAGGAGATCCGCGGCCTGGCCCTGCTGCTCGCGTCCGGCGCGGGCAGCTTCATGACCGGCGGCGTCTACCCGATCGACGGCGGCGCCCTCCTCCAGGGCCCGTCGCTCCCGCCCCTGGAGTAACCCCGCCTCGCCAGCGCAAAAGACCGGGTGTACTTAGCGACCGCATGTGGTCGGAAGTACACCCAGTCCTTGGGTTCGCCGAGACCGAGCTGCGCGGGAGCCCGCTCAGGCCCGCGGCCCGCTCAGGCGCGCGGCCCGCTCAGGCCCGCGGCCCGCTCAGGCCGCGTACTCCGTCTCGCCGACGAAGGCGGCCCACAGCCCGGCGTAGACGCCGTCGTTCTCAAGGAGCTCGTCGTGGCTGCCGATCTCGGCGACCCGACCGTGATCCATGACGATGATCCGGTCGGCGCGCGCCGCCGTGGTCAGCCGGTGCGCGACGACGATCGTGGTGCGCTGTGCCGCCAGGTGGTCCGTGGCCGCGTTGACCGCGGCCTCCGAGGCCAGGTCAAGCGCCGCCGTCGCCTCATCGAGCAGCAGGATGTCCGGGTCGGCCAGTTCCGCCCGGGCGAGGGCGATCAGCTGGCGCTGCCCGGCGGACAGGTTGCGCCCGCGCTCGCCGACCTCGTGGTCGTAGCCGTCGGGCAGGGAGGTGATCATGTCGTGCGCCCCGACCGCGCGGGCCGCTCCCTCGATCTCGTCCATCGACGCGTACGGGCGGGCGTAGGCGATCGCGTCCGCGACCGTGCCGCTGAACAGGTACGCCTCCTGCGGCACGACGCCCAGGCGGTGCCGGAACTCCGTGAGGTCGTACTTGCGCACGTCCACACCGTCGACGAGGACGGCGCCGCCCGTCACGTCGTAGAACCGGGCCATCAGCTTGACGATCGTCGACTTGCCCGCGCCGGTCTGGCCGACGAGCGCCACGGTCTCGCCCGGCGTGATCGTGAACGACACCCCGGCGATCGCCTCGTTAGCGGTCCTCGCGTCGACGTCCGCGCCGTCAAACGTGGATCCGGAACCGTAGGTGAAGCGCACGTCGCGCAGCTCGATCCGCCCGGTGAACCCGGCATCGGGCACCGGCACCGGGTCGGCCGCGGGCGGCACGGTGGTGCGCAGCCGCAGCAGGTCCTTGATGCGCGAGAAGCCGACGGCCGCCTGCTGGTAGCCGTCGAAGACCTGCGAGAGCTGCTGGATCGGCGCGAACACCATGTCGATGTAGAGCAGGTAGGCGATCAGCGCGCCGACCGACAGCGCGCCGGAGCGTACCTGTCCCACCGCGACCACGAGCACCAGCGCGGACGCCACCGTGGACAGCGTCTGCACGAAGGGGAAGTACAGCGCGATGTAGCGCTGCGCCCGCAGGCGTGAGGCACGGTAGGCGAGCGACCGCCCGGCGAACCGGTCCAGGTTGGTGCCCTCGCGGCGGAACGCCTGGGTGACCCTGAGCCCGGCGACGTTCTCCGCGAGGTCCGCGTTGACGATGGATATCCGCTCGCGCGCCTCGTTGTACGCCTTCGAGGACTTCATACGGAAGACCACGGTCGCCACGGCGAGCACCGGGACGATCGCCAGCACGAGCAGCCCGAGCCGGAGGTTGATCACCAGCATGGCCGCGAGCACCCCGACGAACGTGAGCACCGAAGACACCATCGTGACCAGCCCGGTCTGCAGGAACGTCGAGAGCGCGTCCACGTCGCTGGTCATGCGGGTCATGATGCGCCCGGACATCTCCCGCTCGTAGAAGTCGAGGCCGAGCCGCTGCAGCTGGGCGAAGATCTTCACCCGCAGCGTGTAAAGCAGCCGCTCCCCGTTGCGCCCGACGACCATCGTCGAGGCGATGTTGACCAGCCAGTCGGCGGCCACGATCGCGAGTCCGATCAGCGCCATCAGCACCACCACGTGGAACATCCGCGCCTGGACGCCCTGGTTGATTCCGCCGCGCACGAGCGCGGGCAGCGCGAGGCCGGCGGCGGCGTCGAGCCCGTTGAGCACGAGCCCGGCGACCAGCGCCACCGCGATCGGCGCCAGCAGCTTGCGCAGCGTGAACGCGGTGTCGCCCGCCCTGGCGCGCCCGATGCCCACCTTCGGCTCGTCCTTGATCGGCGGCAGCGCGTCGACCCGGGCAATCAGCTGCGGGCTCGGCGGCACGGAGCCGATCATGCCGTCCATGTGGCTGGACCCGGCGCGCCCGACGCGCCCGCCGGCGGCGCGGCTAGCGCTACCGTGCCCGGTGGCCGGGGCCGCCGTGAGCGCGCGCGCCGCCGCCACGTCCGAAGTCGCCGGTGATCCCGAACGAGTTCGTGCTTCGCGTCCCCCGTGACCATTGCCCTGGCCGGCGGGCCAGGCGTCCGGCCCGGCCGGGATGGCCTGCGCGGCCCGTGCTTCCGGTGAGGACAGCGCGGTCGCCATGTCGCCGGCGTCCACCCCCTCGACGCCGTCACCAGGCCCGGTGATCAGGATCCGGTACAGCTCGCTGCGCTGGGTGAGCTCGGCGTCGGTGCCGATGTCGGCGAGCTTGCCGTCCGCGGTGAGCACCGCGATCCGGTCGGCCAGGTTGAGCGTGGACTTCCTGTGCGCGATCAGCAGCGTGGTCCGGCCGGCCATGACGCGGTGCAAGGTCGCGTGGATCTCCGCCTCGATCCGCGGGTCCACCGCCGAGGTGGCGTCGTCGAGCAGCAGCAGCCGCGGGTTAGTGATCAGCGCGCGGGCGAGCGCGACCCGCTGCCGCTGCCCGCCGGACAGGGTGAGCCCCTGCTCGCCGACGACCGAGTCGTAGCCGTCGGGCAGCTCGCGGATGAAGTCGTCGGCCTCGGCGGCCTTCGCGGCGGCGATGACCTGCTCGTCGGTGGCGTCCGGGCGGCCGTAGGCGATGTTGGCCTTCACCGAGTCGGAGAACAGGAAGGACTCCTCCATCACCATGCCGATCGCGGAGCGCAGCGACTCCTGCGTGACGTCGCGGACGTCGATCCCGCCGACCTTCACCGCGCCGCCGCGCACGTCGTAGAACCGGGGGAGCAGCAGGGACAGCGTGGACTTGCCAGAACCGGACGGGCCGATGACGGCGACGGTCTCGCCCGGCCGCACCTCGAGGGACAGCCCGCGCAGCACCGGCTGGGACGGCACGTACCCGAACTTCACGTCCTCGAACGAGATCCCGTTGGCGTCGGCGGGCAGCTCGATGGCGTCCGGCTTGTCGGTGATGACCGGCTTGGAGTCGATGACCTCGAAGACCCGGATGACGCTGGCGCGGGCCTCCTGCCCGATGGTGACGAGGCTGGTGAGCATCCGCACGGGACCGGTGAGCAGCGCGAGGTAAGTGGAGAAGGCGAGGAACGTGCCCAGGGTGATGTCGCCGCGGATGGCGAGCCAGCCGCCGAGCGCGAGCACGCCGACCAGCCCGAGCAGGGGAATGGCGGTGAGTGCGGGGTTGTACCTGGCGGTGAACCGGATCATCCGCAGCCGGGAGCCGAACAGCTCCTCGCTGGTGGCCTCCATCCGCTCCATTTCCTGCTCTTCCTGGCCGAACCCCTTGACCACGCGGACGCCGCCGACGTTCTCGTCGACGATCGCCGCGACCTCGCCGACGACCTGCTGCGCGTGCCAGGACGCGGGGAACAGCTTCGCGCGCGAGGACGTGGAGATCAGCCAGAGCGCCGGCGCGACCGCGACCGCGACCAGCGAGAGCAGCGGGGAAAGGCTGACCATGATGACGAGCGAGAAGATGAACAGCAGGACGCTGCCGATGATCAGCGGCATCCACGACAGCAGCCCCTGCACCATGTTGATGTCGGAGATGGACCGGCCGACGAGCTGGCCGGTGTGGATCTCGTCCTGCCGCGCGCCGTCGAGCCGCGACAGCGACTCGAACAGCTCGGTCCGCATGGCGTGCTGCACGTCGAGCGCGGTCTTGCCGCCACGGTAACGCCGCAGGTAGATGCCGACGAAGTTCGCCGCGGCGGCGATCAGCAGCCCGGTGGCCAGCGGCCAGACCGATTCCTTGTGGGTGACGATGACGTTGTCGATGATGTTCCGCTGCAGCAGCGGGATGGTCAGCGTCGCCGCCGTGTAGAGCACCGCCCCGGCGAGCGCGATGACCACGTCCCGCTTGAACCGCCAGCAGTACCCGGCGAGCCGCCGCAGCCAGCGCGCCTCATGGGATGGCCGCAGCCCGTCGGCCGGGCTCTCCTGTTGGCTGCCTCCGTGTCTGGCTGGCTTCGTGTCCTCTATCCCCGTGTTGGCTAGCTCTGTCGCTCAATGCCACTCCGCGTCGCTCGCTTCCGTCCCCTGCTGTGACCCAGGCCACTCCAAGCCAAAGTTCAGTAACACCGGAGAAACATATTTCATTTCCCGAGCTAACGATTTTTTCCGACTCGGCGGGCCGTCAGCGCGGGCAAGCCGAGACCCAGGCGTGCCCCCGTCGTCAGCATGCGGCCCCTTCAACACTGGATGACCACGGCCTTGAAGCCAGTCGCCGCGCCGAGCCTCCGCAGGTCCCCCGGATCGCTGGCGGACAGCTGGTCGGCGGTCATGCGCCCCCGGCCGCCTCGAGCCTGGCGTAGTACTCGTCGGCGATCGAACGCAGTCCCCGCCGGTCGGCCGGCTCCTCGATCGCCTCGGTCAGTTCTGGAGCGAGAGTCACGGTCATCGTGATCTTCACCCTCCTATCGTACGGCAGGACTTCCCGCTGGCCTAAGGAATATCCCGGCACCCGGTCTCCAGGCGCATTCGCACCGTAGCACCCGCCACCGACATTCCGGTTTCGCCAATGGCGACGCGATCGACACTGGTTCCCGCGCGCAACGGCATGGCACCTGACCTGCATCAACAAATGATCGCGGCAGCCACTTCGCGAATTCTCGAGTTACTATCATGATCAAATAACCGATGATCAACGGAACTCTTTGCGCACCGCGCCCGCGACGCCGGGCGCAGCGCGATGGTATTTTCCATGATCATGTAGGATTCGGCAGTTTATAAGCTGCGGAATCCACATGATCATGGTCCGGGCCGCGGCGTCGTCGGAACAAACCGGACGAAACGGGCACGCTCGGGCCTGGGCGGGGCGCGCTTGGGGTCCGGCGCGAAGACGGGGGCGCGCCTTCGTCGGGCGGTGAGTCTCCGGCCGAATGTCGGAGGGAGTCGCTACCGTCCTTGCCATGCGGTTCCTGCATACCTCTGACTGGCACCTCGGGCGGTCGCTGCACCGTTTCGACCTGAGGGAGGCACAGGCCGCGTTCCTCGACCACCTCGTCGAGACGGCGCGGTCCGCGCGGGTGGACGCCGTGCTCGTGGCGGGCGACGTCTACGACCGGGCCATCCCGCCGGTTGACTCGGTGGCGCTTTACGAGGACGCGCTCGCCCGGCTGCGCGCGGCCGGCGCCCGGGTGATCCTGATCAGCGGCAACCACGACTCCGCCCGCAGGCTCGGCGTCAACAGCGCGCTCATCGACGCCTCTGGCGTGCACCTGAGGACCAGGCCCGCCGCGCTCGCCGAGCCGGTGCTGCTCGCCGACTCCGGCGGCGAGGTGGCCGTGTACGGCGTGCCCTACCTGGAGCCGGCCCTTGGCCTGCCAGACGATGGCCAGCAGGAGGCCGCCGCGCAAGACGCGGAGCGGGCGGCGGCCACGCGCAGCCACGCATCCGTTCTGAGTGCCGCGCTTGGCCTTATCCGGGCCGATGCCGCGGCTCGCGGTGCGACCCGCACCGTCGTACTCGCGCACGCGTGGGTCACCGGCGGGCGGGACGAGCATGAGCGCGCGGAGGCCGCGAAACGGCAGGCCAGCGCCTCCGAGCGGGACATATCCGTCGGCGGCGTCGGCTACGTGCCCGCGCGCGTCTTCGACGGGTTCGGCTACGTCGCACTCGGGCACCTGCACGGCAGGCAGACCCTGGCGCAGAACATGCGGTACTCCGGCTCACCGCTGCCCTACTCGTTCTCGGAGAAGGACCACGAGAAGGGCACCTGGCTCGTCGAGATCGGCACCAACGGCACGGCCAGCGCGGAGTGGGTCAAGGCGCCCGTCCACCGGCGCCTGACCGTGCTCCGTGGCCGTATCGAGGACCTGCTCACCTCCCGCGAGCACGACGGCCACGAGCGCGACTTCGTCGCGGTGACCCTCACCGACACCGCCCGCCCCGAGGGGGCGATGGAGCGGCTCCGCGCCAGGTTCCCGCACATCCTCACGCTTGAGTTCAAGCCGGAGGGCGTCACCGCCGACCCGCGCAGCTACGGGCAGAAGGTCAAGGGCCGCGACGACCTGGCGGTCGCCGCCGAGTTCGTGCGGCACGTGCGGAACGACGACGCCACCGCCCCCGAGCGCGAGCTTCTCGCGGCCGCGTTCACCGCGGCCAGGGCCAGTGCTGCCGGGGCCAGTGCTGCCGGGGCCAGTGCTTCCTGGGCCAGTGCTGCCGGGGATCGCGGCGAGCCCTGATGCGCCCGCACCGCCTCAGCGTGACGGCCTTCGGCGCGTTCGCCGGGACCGAGCAGGTCACGTTCGACGACCTTGAGGGCCTGTTCCTGCTGCACGGCGAGACCGGCGCGGGCAAGACGACGCTGCTCGACGCGATCGCGTTCGCCCTCTACGGCCGGGTCCCAGGGGAACGCGGCGGCGCCAGGCGCCTCCGCTCCGACCACGCGCCGCCGCGCACCGCGACCGAGGTCGAGCTTGAGGCGACCATCGGCGGCCGCCGCCTGCGCATCACCCGCAAGCCGGAACAGGCCCGCCAGAAGAAGTCGGGCAACGGCGTCACCACGGAGCCGGCCTCTGTCCGGCTCGCCGAGCGCTCGTCGTCCGGCACCTGGGAGTCGAAGTCGACCAGGATCGGCGAGGTCGACGCCGAGATCGAGAACCTCATGGGCATGTCCGCCACCCAGTTCTTCCAGGTGGTGCTGCTACCGCAGGGCGAGTTCGCCAGGTTCCTGCGCGCCGACGCCAAGGACAAGGAAGCCCTGCTGCAGAAGCTGTTCGGCACCGACCGCTTCCGCAAGGTCGAAGACTGGCTCGCCGACCGCCGCCGGGCCACGGAAAAAGAGGTGGCGGCGGCCGAGGATGGCGTTAACCAGCTTGTGGCGCGGATAGCCCAGGCGGCGGGCGGCTCCGTTCCCGACTCCGCGGCACACGCCTGCCTGGCGACCTGGGCCGCGGCACTCGCGGCGGCGGCCGCCGCCGAGCGCGACGCGGCCGCCGCCCTCGTTGCGGCCAGGAAGGCCGACCTGGAAGCCACGCTGGACGCGCAGCGCCTGGCCGGGCAACTCGCCGACAGGCAACGCCGCCGCCAGGACGCGCTCAGCCGCAAGGCCGACCTGGAAGCCGCCACGCCGGAGATCTCGCGCGTTGGCACGGAGCCAGGGGCGTTGCACGCCGCCGGACAGGAAGAGCAGGCCAGGGTCGGCCGGCTAGAAGCGCTGCGCGCCGTTGCCCGCCAGGCAGGCGCGGAGGACGAGACGGCCGCGACCGCGCGCGCCAGGGCCGCCGCGCTTGCCGGGGCATTCGACCGTGCCCGGGCGGAAGCGCTGCGGCGCCAGGCCGCCCGCCCCGCCGCCGCGCAAGCACGTGACGCGGCCAGGGAGGCCGCGGTAGCGCTCCCCGCCGCCAGGGAAAGGGCGAACGCCGCCCGCCAGACGGCAAGCGACTGCGCCGCGCTCGTCGCGGAGCACGCGAAGCGGACCGAGCTGCGCGAGGCGCACCTGACGGCACGGGAGACGTCCCTGGCGGCGCAGGCGGAGGCGCTGCGCGTCCGCGGCGCCCGCATCGACGGCATGCGCGCCGAGCTGGCCGCCTCGATGACCGACGGCAGCCCCTGCCCGGTCTGTGGCTCACTCGACCACCCGGACCCCGTCGACGCCACTTCCTTCCCGCCGGTCGGCAGGGACGTGGAGGATGCCGCCTTCAAGCGAGCAGGCGACGCGGCGCTGGCAGCGGATGAGGCGGGGCAGCGGGTCGCGGCCGTCGACGCCGTGCTCAGCGACCTCGCGCAGCGCCTCACCGCGGCCGGCTTCACGTTCCAGGCGGGCGCGGCGAAGACCGCCGACCCGGCGTACCAGGACCCGGCGTCCCAAGGCACCGGGGCCCTGGCCAGCGCCGCCCTGGCGGCGGAGTCCGACGCGGAGCAGCGGGAAGCCGATGCGGCCCTGCTCGGCGCGGCCGCCGCGCGCCTGACCAGCCTGCAACGCGAGCTAGACGAACTGGACACGGCCGTGGCCGCCGACGGGGCCAGGCTCACCGAGCTGACCGCGGAGCGCACCGCGGCCCTCGCCGAGGCGGGCGCCGCCGAGTCGCGCGCCACGGCCCGCCGCGCGGAACTCGTCGCGGGTCTTGGCGACGCGGGCGACCTGGAGGCCGCGATCGGCGCCGCGGCAGGCCTGGCCGAGGCCCTGACCAAGGCGGCAGCGGTCGCCGACCTGCTTGCCGACCCGGATCTGCGGGTGGAGCTTGACCCGCCCGCCCCGGTCAGCGAAACCACCGCGGCGGCGGAGTCCGCACAGCACGCGCACGCCGCCGCGGTCGACGCCCACGGCCAGGCACGCCTGCGGGCCGACCAGCTGGCAGAGCTGCGGCCGCGGCTGGAAGCCGCACTTGACGCGCTGCGGCCGCTGCGGGAGCGGGCCGTGCAGATCCGTCGCCTGGCCGACCTGGCCAACGGGACAAGCGGCGCCAACCAGTACAAGATGACCCTGTCCAGCTTCGTCCTGGCGGCCAGGCTCGAAGAGGTCGCCGCGGCGGCGAGCGAGCGCCTGCTCACCATGACCGCGGGCCGCTACTCCCTGGTGCACTCCGACGCGCGCAAGGGCAACGCGAAGGCCGGCCTCAGCCTCCTGGCCTGCGACGCCTGGACCGGCATTGACCGGGACACGGCCACCCTGTCCGGCGGGGAGACGTTCCTGGCGAGCCTCGCCCTGGCCCTTGGCCTCGCCGACGTCGTCACGGCCGAGTCGGCGGGCACGCCGATGGAGGCCCTGTTCGTCGACGAGGGCTTCGGCACCCTCGACGAGGACACCCTGGACGAGGTCATGAACGTGCTTGACGGTCTCCGCGCCGGCGGCCGCATCGTCGGCATCGTCAGCCACGTCACCGAGCTCCGCCAGCGCATCCCCGCCCAGGTCCACGTCCGCAAGGGCCGCGCGGGCAGCCACGTGGAGATAATCCCCGGCTAGTCTTCACACTTTCATGCGCGCCGAAGGCGAGCCGCCCTTCATCCGGGTTACGGAATCAACGGCGACTCGCCAACGGCGCAGGCACTTACCCCTTAACGGCGAAGATGTAGGTGCCCCAGTTGTCGAAGCCGTCCCATTCGGAGGTCGGCGGGATGTACTCCGTCGCCATCCAGATCTGGCTGGACTCCGGGTCGGGCGCCGCCCAGGAGTAGTCGCCCCAGCGCGGGCTGTTGAACGGCGGCGCGTCGGAGAACGAGAAGTGCGGACCGGAGCCAAGCCCCACGACCTCGATCCCCGGCCGGCCGAGCACGGAGAACGCCGCGCTCGGGTTCAGCGTCGGGCTGGTGATCGTGTAGACCATGGTCGCCGTGCCGTTGCGCGCCGCGTACACCGCCGGGTACAGCAGGCTGGCACCGCCGCTGGCGGCGACATAGCCCTGCTTGATCACCCGGCCGAGCGAGGTGCTGATCTCGAACCAGGCCGCGCCGTCCTTGGTGGCCGTGCCGCCGGTCGGGTTGACCGCCGCGTCGAGTGCGGTCCACAGGTTGACGCTCCCGCCGGGGCCGACGCTCACGTTGACCGGCGCGGATAGCCGGCTGTCATCCGGGTTCAGCGCCGTCTCCGAGGTGATCGTCGTGTTCATGTAGGTGGTCGTCGACCCGTCCCCGGTGGACGGAGCGGGAACAGGGAACGCGTACGGCTCGCTCCGCAGCACCTTGCTCGCCAGGAACGGCGCGCCCTTTCCGGTGGTGACCGACGCCGTGTTGGTCAGCGTCCACAGCCCGAGCGTGGTGCCGAGCGCGTTGTTGCTGCCGTCCGCGTTGAACGGCACCGAGTTCACCAGGTACGCGGTGGACGTGCCGGTGTTGATCGCCGGGTCAAGCCCGACGACCGGGTCGCCGGCCAGCGACACCGGCGTCGACTGGGCCCAGTTGACCGTCGCCGCCTCGTGCACGAGCTGCGACTTGGAGATGACCTGGACGATGGCGCCTATCTCCGTCTGGCTTCGCGCCGCAGTACTCGTCGGTGGAGATGATGAGCGCGTTGTTGTTGAAGCCGACCTTCGGCTGGTCGCCGATGCACTGGCCGCCGAGCGAGGAGTCGAACTGGTAGGTCGCCGCGCCGCGCGAGTTGATGACCAGCACGTCGTTGACCGTGTTCGTCAGCGTGGCGTTCGGCCCGCTAGCGGGGAAGCTGATCTCGGTGAAGTAGAACGACTGCGTCGCCGGGTCGAACAGGCAGCGCGGGTCGCTGAACGCGTTCGCGTCCTGGAACAGCGTGGGCGAGTTAACCGGGCCGAAGAGCACGGCACCGCTCTTGGTGGTCTCCTGCGCCACCGAGTTGACGATCTCCCACACCGCGTCGGGCGCGCCCTTGATGGTGTGGTCGGGGCCGACGCACAGGCCCTGGTCCGGCGGGGTGAGCGCGCCGTACAGCTGGTCGTTGATGAGGTCGTTGAGCCCGTCGAAGGCGTTCGTCACGGACGTCTTGGACCTGGCCGGGCTCACGGCCGACGCCGACGCGGCGCCCGCGCCGTTCGCCTGTGCCGCGGGGTTAGGCCCGCCCGGCGACTTGGCCTTGATCAGCGCCCGGGGCACCTGCGGGTTCTCGATCGCCGGCGACGGCGCGACCGGCTTGAACCCGGCGACGCCGCTCGCCGAGGCGGCCAGCCGGGGGGCCTGGCTGATGGTGCCGCCGAATGTGGCGCTCGTGGCGGCGGGCTTGAGCGTGGCGGCCTGCGAGGTCACCGCGGGCACGGCCGCGAGGCACGTAAGTGCCCCCGCGGCGGCGAGAATCATGATGCGTTTCACTGGCCCGAATCCTCCATTCACACGGTTTTTGCCGCATGTGACGTAAGAGAGCCGATGGGGGGTGAGATGCGCGCGTTTGTGGGTATTCGCGCAATGAACGCGATCTTGATGGAATATCTAGCCCAATGTCAATAGATGGACACGGTAAGTAAGTGCCGTGAACAAATTAGAGTGATGCTGAAGCCTTCACGGGGCGTGAGTGAAAAGAAAAAGAAAGAACTCAGACAAAAGCAAGAAGAGGAACGGGGGCGTGCTCAACCAGGACGCGCCGCCATGACCGGGCGGCGGGCCGGCCCGACCGGGCGGCGTTGCCCTCCCGCGACGAGAGCGGGCAGCCAGGGGTACGTGAGCCCCCAGGTAACTATGGGTACGTAAGTCGCCACCCAACCGGGGAGGGGCGTCCGGGTAACGCGAAAACAAACCTCCCGCCGCCCGCGGGGAATTTGTCGGGATATGCCCGTATATCTAGAGTTATCGAACCGTGATTTTTCTTGCCCGATCCGGTTGACCAGCGAATACCTGGGAAAATCTCGTCGCGGGGTCTCGTGCGATGCCGGGAACCCGGATTAACATCATGCCTTGGAAGAACGAAACCCCTGACTGAAACCGCCCGGGGGGACGGCGGACTGGCGCGTCAGGCGGCGAATGTACTGAGGGGGTTCCGGCATGTCGGTTCCTGCTGTGCGTCGGGTAGTCGTTGGAGTGGATGGCTCCGTCGAGTCCGTCGCCGCGCTCCGTTGGGCCTGCCGAGAGGCGTCCCTGCGCGGGGCTGAAGTGCACGCGGTGCGCGTGCGGGAGGAGCACTGCCACAGCCTCCCTAGCTATGCCGTGCCCGCGCTGTCCACCGCGGATGACGTCTCCATCGACATCGACGACTTCGTGCGCTCGGTCAAGGCCGGCCAGGCATCAGGCGTCGAGGTGCACGTCGAAGAAGTGGACGGCCTCGCCGCACGGGTCCTCCTCGACCGGTGCGCGGGCGCGGACATGCTGGTGCTCGGAACGTCAAGCGACGTACCAGGCGCGCTGCGCTCGGCCGGCCCGGTGATCCGCGCGTGCCTGCGGCGCGCGCCCTGCCCGGTCGTCGTCATCAGCGCGGCACAGGACCCGATGCAGCGCCGCGAGCCCGCGACCCTGTCGGCCGAGGTGGCCGGCGAGGTGCGGGTCAAGGTCCCTGCGGGCGTGTAGCGACACGGCACCGCTCGCCGCAGGGGGCGGCGAGCGGTGCCACCCTGCTCGGCCCGGCCCGACAAATCGGCGTATGGTAACGATCATGGAATCAGCCGCTACCGACGCGCCCGTTGTCACCGATAACCCGGCCGGGTCCAGGTATGAGCTGCACGTCGGCACCGAACTCGCCGGTTTCGTCGACTACCTGCTGCCACGACACGGTGATCAGCCTCGTCCACACCCAGATGGAGCCGGCCTTCAAGGGCGCGCACCTGGCCACGAACCTGGCGCGGTTCAGCCTCGACGACGCGCGCAGGCGCGGTCTTGGCGTGCTGCCGTTCTGCCCCTACATCAACTCGTGGATCAAGAAGCACCCCGAGTACACCGACCTCGTCCCGCAGGACCGCCGCGCCGACTTCGGACTGTGAGCCCCGGCTGGCGACCAATCACGGAGGCATAACCTTGACACGGGTATGGCTGCCCGACTCGCCAGACAAGTTCGGCACCCTGCCCCCAGGGATCGAGGCCGACGTCTGGGCCGGCGGCGACGACCTGCCGCGGAGCGCGGACCAGGTCGAGTACGTGGTCCTGCCGCTCGGCGTGCGGCCAGCGGCAGTGCAGAAGATCGCCACGCTGCCCAGCCTCAAGACCATCCAGATCCTCTCCGCGGGCGCGGACCACATCCTCCCCTACGTCCCCGCCCACATCGCACTGTGCAACGCCCGCGGCGCGCACACCGCCGCCACCGCCGAGTGGGCGGTCGGGGCCATCGTCGCGGCCCTGCGGAACTTCCCCCGGTTCGCCGTGGCGCAGCGGACGGCCGCTGGGACTCGACGATGAGCGAGCCGGTCGGCGGCAAGCACGTGCTGATCGTCGGTTACGGTGACATCGGCGCCGCGGTTGAGCGCCGCCTCGCGGGCTGGGAGGTCACGGTCGAGCGCGTCGCGCGGCACGCCCGCGACGGCGTGCACGCGATCGGCGAACTGCCCGAACTCCTGAAGCGGGCCGATGTCGTCGTCATCCTCGTGCCCGTCACCGACGAGACGAGGCAACTCGTCAACAAGGAATTCCTGCGCGCCATGAAGGACGGCGCGTTGCTTGTCAACGCCGCCCGCGGCGTGATCGTCGACACCGACGCGCTGCTCGAAGCGCTCACCAGCGGCAGGATCAGGGCCGCGCTCGACGTCACGGACCCGGAGCCGCTCCCGGAGGGTCACCCCCTGTGGCGGGCACCCGGGCTGCTGCTGACCCCGCACGTGGGCGGCGCGATCTACCAGGCCCGCGACCGCGCCTACCGGCTGGTCAGCGAGCAGCTCGCGAGGCTCGCCGCCGGCGAGCCGCTGCTGAACGCGATCGGTGGCCGTGGATATTAGAGTTGGCGAGCCGAGCACTCGGCATAGTAAGCCGACGGTGAACGGACACGGACAAACACGCAGGTAGGCACCCCGGCACGCGCCCTGGCACCGCTCAGGTGCGGGCCGGTATGTCACGAACGCGTCACGTACATAACATGGGGGAATGACACGACCTCCCGGTGAGGCCGAACTACGGCCGGTCATCGTCTCGGTAGATGACGACCCAAGCGTGTCGCGTGCCGTCGCGCGCGACCTGCGCAGGCGATACGGCGAGCGCAACCGGATCGTCCGCGCGGAATCAGGCGAGCAGGCCCTGGACGCCCTGCGGCAGATGAAGTTGCGCGGCGACCAGGTCGCCATTCTCCTGGCGGACTACCGGATGCCCGGTCTCACTGGCATCGAGTTCCTCGAGCGGGCGATGGACGTCTACCCCTTCGCCCGCCGGGTGCTGCTGACCGCCTACGCGGACACGAGCGCCGCGATCGACGCGATCAACATCGTCGACCTCGACCACTACCTGCTCAAGCCCTGGGACCCGCCGGAGGAGAAGCTCTACCCGGTTATCGACGAGCTGCTGAAGGCCTGGCAGCGCGAGGACCGCAAGCCGGTCAAGGAGGCGAAGCTGGTCGGGCACCGGTGGTCCGCCCCGTCCGCGGCGCTGCGTGACTTCCTGGCCCGTAACCAGGTCCCCTACCGCTGGTACGCCTCGGACACCGACGAAGGGGAGCGGCTGCTCGCCGCCGCGGGCGCCGACGGCCGCGAGCTCCCGGTGCTCATCACCGCCGACGGCGAGCCGCTGATCGCGCCGACGAACGCCGAGGTGGCGGCGAAGGTCAACCTGGCGACGATCCCTGAGCATGACTTCTACGACCTGATCGTGGTCGGCGGCGGCCCGGCCGGCCTTGGCGCGGCCGTCTACGGCGCGTCCGAGGGCCTGCGCACCGTGCTCGTCGAGAAGTTCGCCACCGGCGGCCAGGCGGGCCAGTCCTCGCGGATCGAGAACTACCTGGGCTTCCCTGACGGCCTGTCCGGCGGCCAGCTCACCGACCGCGCGCGGCGGCAAGCCGTCAAGTTCGGCGCCGAGCTGCTGACGACCGTCGAGGCAACCAGCCTTGAGGTGAGCGGTCCCGCCAAGAAACTGCGGCTGTCCGACGGCGGCTCGATCAACGCCAAGGCGGTCGTCCTCGCGACCGGGGTCTCCTACCGCCAGCTGTCGGCCCCCGGTTGCACCGAGATGACCGGGGCGGGCGTCTACTACGGCGCGGCGCTCACCGAGGCCGAGGGCTGCAAGGACCAGGACGTGTACGTGGTGGGCGGCGCGAACTCGGCCGGCCAGTCCGCCGTTTACCTGTCCAGGTTCGCCCGGTCGGTGACCATGCTGGTGCGCGCCTCCTCGCTTGAGGCGTCGATGTCGTACTACCTCATCCAGCAGATCGCGGGCATTCCCAACATCAACGTCCGCGTCTGCACCGAGGTCGTGGAGGCATGCGGCGACGGGCACCTTGAGCAGCTGACCCTCCGTGACCTGGCCAAGGGCACGACAGAAATAGTCGAAGCCGGTCAGCTGTTCATCTTTATCGGAGCGGCGCCAGGGACCGGCTGGCTGGATGACGTGCTGGCTCGCGACCAGCACGGCTTCGTGCTCGCCGGCCCGGACCTCGCCCAGGAAGAGACCGGCTGGCCGCTTGACCGCCCGCCGTACCACCTGGAGACCAGCGTCCCCGGCGTGTTCGTGGCCGGCGACGTGCGGTCCGAGTCGGCGAAGCGGGTCGCCTCGGCGGTGGGGGAGGGCGCGATGGCCGTCATGTTCGTGCACCGGTATTTGGAAACACTGTTACCTGAAGACCGCTGTAGAGGCTGGAGACGCCATGACAGAATTCGCGCAATGCGACCCGGCCGAGCTGCGCACCCTGTTCCTGTTCGAGAAGCTCACCGACGAGCAGCTCGGCCGGCTGTGCAGCGAGGGCTACGTCGAGGTCATCGAGCCCGGGCCGGTCTTCGCCGAGGGCGACCCCGCCAAGAACCTGTACGTGCTGATCGAGGGCACGCTGGTAACCTCGCGCAAGGTCGGCGCGGACGACGTGGAGATGGCGCGGACCAGCCAGCGCGGCGTCTACACCGGCGCCTTCATGGCCTACCTGGGCGACCGGGTGCCGCAGGCCTACCAGCAGTCGATGCGCGTCACCGAGACGACCCGCTTCTACGTGCTCGGCGCGGAGTGCTTCTCGCAGATCATGAACGAGTGGTTCCCGATGCCCGTCCACCTGCTCGAGGGGCTGTTCATCGGCGGCCGGCGCTCCCAGGAGGCGATCGGCCAGCGGGAGCGGCTGCTCGCCCTCGGCTCGCTCACCGCGGGGCTGACTCACGAGCTCAATAACCCGGCGGCGGCCGCCGTGCGCGCGACGTCGAGCCTGCGCGAGCGGGTCGCCGGGATGCGCGGCAAGCTCAAGATGATCGCCGCGGGCAAGTGGGACCCGGCCAGCCTGCAGGCGCTCGTTGAACTGCAGCAGCGGGCCGCCGAGCGGGTCGCCAAGGCTCCGCAGCTCGACCCGCTCGAGACGTCGGACGCCGAGGACACGGTCTCCGACTGGCTGGAGGACCACGGCTGCCGGGACGCCTGGCAGCTCGCCCCGGTCTTCGTCCAGGCGGGAATCGACCCCGGGTGGCTCGACCAGGTGCACGACACGGTGGGCGCGAACATGCTCGAGCCCGCGCTGCGCTGGCTGAACTACACGGTCGAGACCGAGCTGCTGATGAACGAGATCGAGGACGCGACCACCAGGATCACCACGCTGGTGGGCGCGGCGAAGCAGTACTCGCAGCTCGACCGGGCCCCGTTCCAGGTCGTGGACGTGCACGACCTGCTGTCGAGCACGCTGCTGATGCTGTCCGCGAAGCTGCACGGCATCACGGTCGTCAAGCAGTACGACAAGACCCTGCCGAAGATCCCGGCCTACGCTGCCGAGCTCAACCAGGTGTGGACCAACATGATCGACAACGCGGCCCAGGCGATGGGCGGCGAGGGCACGCTCACCATCCGCACCGCGCGCGACGAAGGCTGCGTCCTCGTCGAGATCGGAGACACCGGCCCCGGCATCCCGCCGGAGGTCCAGCAGCGCATTTTCGAGCCGTTCTTCACCACCAAGCCGGTCGGCGAGGGCACCGGGCTCGGGCTTGACATCGCCTGGCGCATCGTGGTTAAGAAGCACCACGGCGACATCCGCGTCGAGTCGGTCCCCGGCAACACCCGCTTCCAGGTCCTGCTGCCCATTCAGCCGGAGCCAGGATCAGCGGAGCCCGCGCTCGCCGACCCCGTCCAGGCAGCACCGACACAACCGGAGGCCTCATGACCGAGCAGCAGATCACTGGCGTCGACCCGGCAGTCCCGCCGAGCGGTACGGGCTGCGTCGAGTGCGAGCAGGCGGGCGGGTGGTGGCTGCACCTGCGCCGCTGCACTCAGTGCGGCCACATCGGCTGCTGTGACACCTCACCGTCCCAGCACGCCACCGCGCACGCCAAGGCGACCGGCCACCCGGTCATCCGCAGCTTCGAGCCGGGGGAGACCTGGTTCTGGTCCTATCCGAGCGAGGACTTCTACGAGACCGGCCCCGAGCTCGCCGCCCCGCAGAATCACCCAGCGGAGCAGCCGGTCCCTGGCCCGGCGGGCCGGGTACCGCGCGACTGGCGGACGAAGCTCAACTCATGAACGTCGTAACACGGGGCTTCGCCGGGCGCGGGCGGGACGACCCCAAGCTGCCTCCCGGGCAGTACCTGGAGCACGGGTTTCCCGTCCTGCAGGCGGGCCCGACCCCGCCGGTCAACACCGCGACCTGGAAGTTCACCATCACCACGGAGACCGGCGAGACGACCAGGTGGGACTGGAAGCAGTTCACCGCGCTGCCCGCCGAGGACATCACCACCGACATCCACTGCGTCACCCAGTGGTCCAAGCTGGGCACCCACTGGCGCGGCGTGTCACTCGACACGCTGCTCGACGGCATCGAGACGAACGCCGCCTACGTCATGGCCAGAAGCTACGGCGGTTACACCACCAACCTGCCGTTGCCCGATCTAAGAGACGGCAAGGCCTGGATCGCCTACTCCTACGACGGCAAGCCGCTGCCGCCCGAGCACGGCGGCCCGGCCCGGCTGCTCGTACCGCACCTGTACTTCTGGAAGTCGGCCAAGTGGGTCACCGGCCTCGACCTGATGACCCACGACAAGCGCGGCTTCTGGGAGGAACTCGGCTACAACGACTACGGCGACCCGTGGCGCGAGCAGCGGTACCAGGGCGACTGAGTTTCCGCCCCCGGCCCTGGCTGGTCGCGACCGTCAAGGAGACGAGACGGGAGACCGCGACCGCCCGCACGGTCACCTTCGACGTCCCTGGCTGGCCGGGCCACCAGGCCGGCCAGCACGTCACGGTCAAGCTCACCGCCGCTGACGGCTACTCGACGCAGCGCGACTACTCGATCGCCAGCGCACCGGAAACCGGTGCCGTTGAGATCACCGTCCAGCGGCTCGAAGACGGCGAGGTCTCACCGTACCTGACGGACATCGCCGAGCCAGGCGACCAGCTTGAGTTGCGCGGCCCGATCGGCGGCTGGTTCGCCTGGGACCCGGCGGACCACCGGCCGCTGCTCCTGCTCGCGGGCGGCTCGGGCGTCGTCCCCCTGATGTCCATGATCCGCACCCACGGGACGGTCAACAGCCAGGTCCCCGTCCGGCTGATCTACAGCGCCCGCACCCCGGCCGACGTCATTTACGCGGCCGAGATATCCGAACGACAGCGTGTTTCACCCCTCACCACCACCTTCCTCTACACGCGTGCGTCGCGATCGGCGCTGGCGGGCGCGGCGATGCCGCCTGGTGCAGGCGGGGCGGCCGAGGCTGGCGCCGAGCGCGTACCGCGGATCTACGCGGGCCGCCTGAGCCGCGGCATCCTCGCGGAGACCGCCTTCCTCCCGCAGTCGAACCCGGCGACGTTCATCTGCGGCCCGTCCGGCTTCGTGGAAGCGGCGTCGGACCTGCTCGTCAACGCGGGCTACGCCCCCGGCACGATCAAAACGGAACGTTTCGGGCCAACGAGTTAGCGCGGAGGCAGCCCGTTGCCCACAAGTTAGCGCGGAGGCAGCCCGTTGCCCACGAGTTAGCGCGGAGGCAGCCCGCGAAAGATAGCGGATCGCTGAGTACGCCCTAGCGTCCTCATCGATCCGCTATCTTCGGCGCCTCCGCCGTCCACCTTGATAACAGCAAGAAGCGGCGCGCCGCTGTGCACGTCGCAAGCCGCCGTGTCACGGGTCGCGAGCCGCCGCATCACGGGTACAGCTTCTCCAGGTACTGGGCCACGCCGTCCTCGTCATTGCCGCCGATGACGTGGTCGGCGGCCGCCAGGATCACGGGGTGGGCGTTGGCGACCGCGCAGGACGTGCCGGCCCAGGCAAGCAGCGGCAGGTCGTTGGGCATGTCGCCGAACGCGATGACCGCCTCGCGGCCGATCCCTTGCGCGGCGGCGACCTCGGCCACGACGGTGGCCTTGGAGACCCCGAGCGCCGCCGCCTCGACAAGGCCCTTGGAGTTCGAGTGCGTGACGCTGACCAGGCCGTCGAGCGCGGGCAGCGCAACCGCGAGAAGGTCGTCGCAGGTGTAACCGAAGTGCCGGGCGAGAAGCTTCGACGCTGGCCGCGCGAAGAGCTCATCGTCGGGTAGCCGCGGCAACGACGAGTTCACGTCCCAGTTGAGTGCCTGGTACAGGTAATCGGCGGCGTGCCCGTCCGGGTACTCGACCGCGATCCCGATGCCAGGCGCGGCGGCGCGCAGGGCTGTCGCGGCGGCGGCGAGCGCCGCCGGCGGAATCAGGTGGAGCGCCTCGACTGTCTCGGTGCGCAGGTCGTAGGAGAGCGCCCCGTTGGCGCAGATGGCCGTCCCCCGGTGCCCGAAGGCCTCCGCGATCGGCCGCATCACCCGCGGCGGCCGCCCGGTGACCAGGACGAACCGCGCCCCCGCCGCCTCCACCCGCGCGAACGCGGCAACGGTCCGCGGTGAGATCGTCCCGTCGCTACGGATGATCGTCCCGTCAAGATCGGTCGCCACGAGCAACGGGTATGCAGCCACAACCACTGAGCCTAACCGGGCGGATCGGGTGGCAAGGCCGGGGCAGGCCTGCCGGTCAGCGGACGCCGCGGGGCCGGAACTGGACGCTGATGCGCGGGCCCGTCGGGCGCGCCGACTTGGGCACGGCGTGCTCCCAGGTGCGCTGGCAACTGCCGCCCATCACGAACAGGTCCCCGTGCCCGAGGACGTAGCGCTGGGTTTCCCCGCCACCGCGCGGGCGCAGCAGCAGCGGCCTGGCCTCACCGAGCGACAGGATCGCGACCATCGTGTCCTCGGTGGAGCCGCGCCCGATGGTGTCACCGTGCCAGGCGACGCTGTCCCTGCCGTCCCGGTAGAAGCACAGTCCCGCCGTCACGAACGGCTCGCCGAGCTCGCCCGCGTAGTGCGCGTTCAGCGCGTCGCGGCACGCGTCGAGGGCCGGGTCGGGCAGCGTGGCGCCCTCGCCGTAGAAGCACAGCAGCCGTGGCACGTCGACGGTCCTGTCGTACATCCGCCGCCGCTCCGCCCGCCATGGCACCGCCTCGGCGAGCCGCGCGAAGAGCGGTGCGGAACCGGCGAGCCAGCCGCGCTGCACATCGATCCAGGCACCGGAGCGCAGCGGCACCCGCGTCCGGCCGAACCGCCCCTGGCGCGGCCTCGTCACCGAAGTCGAGCAACGACTCCTGCACCGCGATGCTCATGCGAACATGCTATCGCATCGAGTCAATCGCTCGTTCGATACCTTCGCCATAACTCTCTGAGTGATCATCCGCCGCTTCCCCGGGAAGTCCCGACCTGGGTAGAATTCACCGTGACCATGCGAGTGAGCATTGAGCCGGGCAATGACCTGGTGGGCCGGTTTGGCGACACGGTTGTCCTGATTTCCAGAGGCAGCGCGACCGACGCTGGCGCTAACGAGCTGCTCAGCCTCGTCGCCGATCTGGCATCCGACCGTGAGGCGCCCGCGACCGCGGTGGCGGCCCGGCTGGCCGGCTGGGTTCTCGGCCACATTGCCGGGGACATCGCACCGTTCGGGATCGTCGTGCCAGTTCCCGATGGCGTCGTCGTCTTCCTGCGCGGCCCCGTGCGGTGCACGGTGAGCGCGGCCGACGGTGTCCGGGATCTCTCCGGCGAGCAGGCGCTTACCTGGGTGGACCAGATTCTTCCCGGTACGTTCGACTGGCTGGCGATCGGCGGTATCGAGGGCACCGCGGTCCAGGCGGACCCGATCTCCGACCTGCGGGCCGGCGTGGTACCTGGGCAGGGCTTCGTGCTTAACGGCCTGAGCGGTCCCGGCCAGGCGGCAGCGGCGCCAGCTTCCGCCAGGGCCGCTGAGCCCGCACCGCGCGAGCCCGAGGTGGCGCCGCAGCCGGCGCCCGAGTTGCCTGAGCTAGACGAGCCGGTGCTGTCCGCGCCGGCCGACGACCACGCTCCGGTTTCCGGCACGGTCGCGAGCGGTGCGATGCCGTTTGAGGCCCCCGACCGGGGCTCTGGCAGCCACCGGCGGCCGGTCGGCGGCCCGCCCCTGGCGGTGGCGCACTTCGGGGCGCTGCGCTCGCAGGACGGCCTCGTCGTCGTGCTTGACCGGCCCTATGTCCTCGGCCGTGAACCCACCAACGACCCCATGGTGCGCAACGGTGAGGCCGAACCGGTCAGGCTGCACGACCCGGACAACGTGATCTCCCGGGTCCACGCCTATGTGTCCGTGGTCGGCGGTACCGTGCTCGTCCAGGACGCGAACTCGGCCCAGGGCACGTACATTGGCGCGCCCGGAGCCGCGGAATGGACCAGGCTTGGCATGGACGCGGCACCGTTGCCACCAGGATGGGCACTGCGCATCGGGCAGCACATCTTCACCTTCCAGCCAGACGGTCCCGACGCCTGACGACGGTTCGAGGCGGCCGCCCGGGTAACAAGTCCCCGGGACGTTGGTCCCCCCGGCTGCTGGCTAATGACCCTCGCCGCCCGCCCTGCCGCGCGGCACGATGTCAGGGGTAAGCGAACCCCAACGTCGGCTCGCGGCCGGCACGCGAAGGGCGTGATCCGTCGTGATGGACCTGAGCACCCGTTATCTCGGCCTTACCCTGCGCAGCCCGCTGGTCGCCTCCGCCGGCCCGCTGACCGGCTCGCTGGCCGGGATCAGCGAGCTCGCCAAGGCTGGCGTCGGGGCGGTGGTGCTTCCCTCGCTGTTCGAGGAGCAACTGCGGGCCGAGGGCGGCCGTGACTGGTATCCCGCCGCGGCATACTCGGAAGGCGCCGAGGAGGCGCAGGTCTACTTCCGCCAGCCCGGCGACCCCGGCGGCCCTGACTGGCTAGACCGCTACCTGAAACTCATCAGCCGGGCCGCCGAGGCCGGGATCCCGGTGATCGCGTCGCTCAACGGCGTATCGACCGGCGGCTGGACGGACTACGCGTCGGCGATGCAGGCGGCGGGCGCGTCCGCGATCGAGCTGAACGTCTACTACCTGGCCGATGACGCCCTGATCCCGGCACGGGACGCCGAGCGGCGCTACACCGAGATCCTCACCACCGTGAAGGCGGTAGTCTCGGTTCCCGTCGCGGTGAAGCTCGCGCCGTTCTTCAGCTCACTCGGCGAGATGGCGGTCGTGCTCGACCACGCGGGCGCTGACGGCCTGGTGCTGTTCAATCGCTTCCTGCAGACGGACATCGACCCGGAGACGTTCACGGTGTCGAGCGGGTTCCGGCTGTCGGATCCGGCGGAAGCGGCGCTGCCCCGCGCCTGGATCAGCCGCCTGCACGGCCTTGTCCGCTGCTCCCTGGCCGCCTCGACGGGGGTCGAGTCGTCGGCCGACGTGGCCGCCTACCTGCTGGCCGGCGCCGACGTGGTGATGACGACCTCGTCCTTGCTCCGGCACGGCCCAGCCCACGCTCGCGTGCTGCTCGACGGGCTGGAGGCGTGGATGGAGCGCAAGGGCTTCACTTCCCTTGGCGCGGTCCGCGCCCTGCTGGCCAAGGCCCCAGAAGGCGAGCCGACCTACAACCGAACCGGTTACCTGTCCGCCGTCGAGCAGGCAACCCACGTCTACTCCCGCTGATCATGGCCGCGCACACCAGGGAGAACGCCGGCGAGCACGCGCAGGTGCTCTCCGGCCAGGCCCAGTACCTAATCGCGACCGCGGCTCGCGCGCCGTCGGTGCACAACAGCCAGCCGTGGCGGTTCCGGGTCGCCAATGACGCCGTCGAGCTTTGGTGCGATCCGCGCCGCCGCACCTGTCCGGACGCGAGCGGCCGGGAGATGCTGATCAGCTGCGGAGCTGCGCTGTTCGGGCTGCGGCTCGCCATGCGGTCGCTCGGCTTCCAGCCGGTCGTGGAGCTGTTCCCCGATCACGCCCGGTCGCGGCTGCTCGCGCGAGCGCGGCCCGGTCGCAGCGTGCCCATGAACGCGTTGGAGGCCCGGATGCTGGCCGCCGTGCCGCACCGGCACACACACCGTGGTGCGTTCGAGCCGGGATCGCTGCCGCCGGGCCTGCTGCCCGGGCTGCAGAACGACGTGCTCGTCGAGGGCGCGGAACTGGCATTCATCCCGCCTGGCCTTGGCTTCCAGCGGCTGGCGCGGCTGACCGCGTCGGCGGCCCGCCGCGGCAATCTCGACCCGCGGGCCAAGGCGACCATTCGCCGCTGGACGCGTGCCGCCGGCCAGCCGGAACGGGACGGGATCCCGGCGACCGCGCTTGCCGCGGGTCAGGCGCTGCGGATGCGGCAAGGGCGGCTGCCGCAGCGGGACTTCGACCTCGGCAGGAACCTCGGCCGGCTGTCCGCCGAGGGCGCGCCGCCGTCGGTGACCGCCATCCTGCTGACCAGGGGCGACCGCCGTACCGACTGGCTGCACGCCGGGCAGGCACTACACCGGATGCTGCTGCACGCCGCGAGCGAGTGGGTGTTCGCCAGCCTTTACACCCAGCCGCTCGAGGATCCGGTCACGCGTGTCCTGATACCCGATCAGGTCGGCATCCCCGGGTACCCGCAGATGATCCTGCAGTTCGGCCGGGCGAAGACCGCCGCGTCCACCGCCCGCCGCTCACCCGACGAGCTGACAAGCTGACAAGCACAGCTGACAAGCCGGAGTCGTCTCGCGGACATCTTCGCCGAGAAGGGATCGTGAGTCGTCGATTCGAAGCTGACCGAAGGGCGCAACACCCCGGCGAAGATCTTTGGATGGCACGACAACGAGCGAAGATACTCATGCCGACTCTCCGACCTCACCGCACTCGTCGGTACCAGCCGTCTTCGTGAAGGCTGATCAGCGAGCGACACGTTAGTCCGAGCGGCACCTTAGTGAAGGTCCTTGACTGCCTTGAATGAGGCCGACCCCTCAATGAGGGCCAGTTAAAGAGCCGCAAAAACAGGCGATCACTGTAATGCGAGCGAGAAACTATGCGGAAGCCGCAGATGCCCTCGTATTAGCCTCGCAAACGGCGGCGGATCCGGAACCGGAGCCGCCGCCGACGCGACTACTCGTCAGACGGCGCGCACCTGCGCGGCCTGCGGCCCCTTCGGCCCCTGGGTCACGCTGTACTCGACCTTCTGGTTTTCTTCGAGGCTGCGGTAGCCGTTCGCCTCGATCGCGGAGAAGTGAACGAAGACGTCACCGCTACCGTCGTCGGGGGCGATGAAGCCATAGCCCTTGTCCGCGTTGAACCACTTTACGGTCCCCTGAGCCATTTTTGCTGTGTGTCCTTCTGGAAGAGCCTGAGACCCGCGCACTTCACGCGGATCAGCCATGATGGCCGCCATCGTACGAAACCTGGGAGTCGATCGCCATTTTCCGTCATCAACCAAGGCGACGCCCAAGAGTGCTGCTACTTAGTTGAATCTGGGAGTGAATTTAAGATCGCAAAGTCCGTCAACGGCTAGGGCCAATCTACCGCATCCTGCGGGTCGGGTCGGCGTTCTCTTGCGGGAAAACTGAGCCTGCCTCGCAGGCCCGCAGCCTGGGAAGATATGTCAGAAATGTCTGCCCTGTCCGGAGTCCCGCCGCTTACCTGCGGCGCCACGGCCCGCGGCATATCCGGCGCGCTTGGATGATCCGCCAAAGTGCCCGGCCGCCTGCGGCCGGTCGGTACGCCCCGCGCCCGGCCTGAACTGCTGGCCGCCGGCCTGGGGGCGCGCGCCGCCGGCCTGCGGCCGCGCGGCGCGGAATGGCCGCTCGTCGCGCCCGGACCGGTCGTCGCGGAATGGCCGCTCGTCGCGCCCGGACCGGTCGTCGCGGAATGGCCGCTCGTCCCGTCCGGACCGGTCGTCGCGGAATGGCCGCTCGTCCTGCGCGGGGCGCTCGCCACGCGAAGAACGGGAGTCCCGGCTTGGCCGGCCGTCGCGGAACTGGCGGTCCCCGCCGAAGTCGCGCTCGCCGCGGTAACCGGCCTGGGCCGGCGGGCCGCCGGAACGGGGCCACCAGTCGTTACCGCTCCGGTCGCTTCTGTTGTCCTGGCGGCCCTGGCGATCGCCGTAGTTCCGCCCGCCGGGACCGCCGACAGCAGACTTCCTGCCGCCGGACCCGCGACCGCCGGACCCGCGGTCGTCCCCGTCGGAGCGCCGGGGCCGGTCCTGGCCGGCGCGCGCCGGGCGCTCGCCGCGGTCCGAGCGCTCGAAGCGAGGCGCGCGTTCCTGGCGGACAAAGCTCTCGCCACGTGCGGGCCGGTCGTCGCGGTCGAACCGGGACGACCGGTCCGTGCGCTCGAACCGGTCGGCAGGACCCTCGCCCGCAAGACGGCGAGACTCCGTCCCCGCCGGGCGTGACGTCGCGCCGCGGCTGGCGGCACCGCCGCGGTGCGCGACATCGCGCGACCCGCGGTCACGGAACCGGTCGTCGCGCGGCTTGCGGCCACGGCCGCGGTCTCCGTTGCGGTCACCGCGCGGCCGGCCCTCCCACGGCTTGCCGACGCCCGGCCGGTCGTTACTCGACAGCCGGTCCTCCGGTGCCACGAGCTCGGAAACCTTGCCCTTAACGCTGACCCGGGGCGCGGGCGGCCCGGCGATCTCGGCGAGCGCGTCGGAGTCCGCGTGCACGGCGACGGCCGCGTGCGGCGTGATGTCGGCCTTGCGCATCATCGCGGCGACGTCGCGTACCTGCGCCCTGGTCTGCAGGGTCACGACCACGCCGTCCGCGCCGCCCCTGGCGGTTCGCCCGGAGCGGTGCACGTAAGCCTTGTGCTCGGCGGGCGGGTCGGCGTGGATGACGAGGTCGATGCCGTCGATGTGGATGCCACGGGCGGCGATGTCGGTGGCGACCATAACCCTGGCCAGGCCGGAGGAGAACGCGGCGAGGTTCCGCGACCTGGCACCCTGTCGCAGGTTGCCATGCAGCTCAGCGGCCGGGATGCCCGCATCGGTCAGCTGCCTGGCGAGCCGCTCCGCCCCGTGCTTGGTCCTGGTGAACACGAGCGACCGCTTCTCGCCGCCGACCAGCGCGGCGACGACCGCGACGCGGTTCGCGGCCTCGACCGTGAGCACGTGGTGCTCGATCTCGGCCGGGGAGGAGTTCTCGTCGACCGAGTGCAGCACCGGGTCGTGCAGGAACCGCCGTGCGAGCACGTCGACGGCGGCGTCAAGCGTCGCGGAGAACAGCATCCGCTGCCCGCCGTCAGGCGTCGTCTCGAGCAGCCGCCGGACGATGGGGAGAAAGCCGAGGTCGGCCATCTGGTCCGCCTCGTCGATGACCGTGATCTCGACGTCGGACAGGTCGCACTCGCCCTGCCCGATCAGGTCGGCGAGCCTGCCGGGGGTGGCGACCACGATGTCGGTCTTGTGCTGCAGGGCGTTCACCTGCGGTCCGTAGGCGACGCCGCCGTAAATGGTGGTGACCCACATGCTCATGGCGCGCGCCAGGGGCTTGAGCACATCCGTCACCTGGGTCGCCAGCTCGCGGGTCGGCACGAGGATCAGGCCGCGCGGCCGTGCGCTGCGCGTCGACCCGCCGGCCAGCCGGGTGACGAGGGGGAGGGAAAAGCCCAGGGTCTTGCCCGAGCCGGTCTGAGCCCGGCCGAGGATGTCACGGCCGGCCAGCGCGTCGGGCAGCGTGGCCGCCTGGACGGGGAACGGCGCCGTGATTCCCTGGTCATCGAGGACCTCGACCAGCGGCGCGGGCACGCCAAGGCCGGCGAAGGTTGCGTCGGCGGTCAGGTCGCGTGCGGGCGTGGCGGAACTTTCTGCGGGCATGGCAGTCAACGAGAAATCGTCTCCAGGACTCGGGGGGTCGCTAATGCGGCGGTGAAACTCGCCGCTCACGCGTGACAGAGCTGCTGCCACGGCTATGCAGACCGATGTCCTTGGAACCCGATTCGGCGCACCGAGCGACCTACGCTTCCGTAAGTCTACGTCACCGCCTGGCAGGCTCCACGCGGCGGTGCGCGGAACGCTGGGCCACGCGGACGGGCGCGAGGAGTACCAGCGCGTAGTAGGTGACGACCGCGATCGCCAGGTGCATGGCGAAAAGGAACCCGACCGCCTTGGCGGGCTGCCCCTTGACCAGGATGTAGACGTCGGGCAGCCAGAGCACGAGCGTGACGAGGATGGCCATGCGGAAGAACATCCACCGGGGCCGCGAAGTGATCCGCGTGGTGATCGGCCAGGCGACGCAGGCGATGATCACGCCGATCACCGTGAGCTTGCCGTAATCGGCGAACTGGAAGTGCGCGTACCCCTTGGTGCTCGGAACGACGGCCTGGGCGATGACGACGAGGACCGCGTCGGCAAGCAGCGAACCGACGATCGACGCCACAGTCGCGAGCACCACCCGCCCGCTGGAGGGCTGGCCGTGCTCCGGCGCGAAATCGAGGTGGATGAGATCGAGGACCTTCTGCAGCATGGCAAATACCGTATTGACTACATGAACCGTCAATAGTCTCGAATCGCTCTGCGTTCTCTCTGTCTTGCTTAACATATTCTGCAGATCGACAGGGATATATGCTGGAAGTTGCTGGAAACTCTAGGCTGGCCAGCGTATTATCGGCTGCGTGGCTGAGACTATTGAGGCACTTGAACGGCGGATTGACGAACTACGGGTCGCCGTCCGCGAGGCCGTGCTTGCCGGGAACCCGATGCTGGCGTCGGCGCGGCGGGCCGAGCTCAGGCGCGCGGAGCAGGCGTGGGAGGACGCGCTGGTCAGCGCCCGCGCCGGGGCAGGCCGCCAGTGGCTGCTTAAAGAAACGCAGATATTAACGGCGCCCGTTCGCCGGCATCGTTTCCTGATAGCAAGAGGCTGCGCCAGTGTTTGTGCATCAACATTGAGCTGTGGGCCATGCCTCACCCCCAGTGACCTTGATCCATGCCGGTACGTTGTGCGCGTAGCAGCCCTCCTCGACGCGTTCGGTGATCCGCCATCCTTTCGGCGTGCGCGCGAATTTGTCGACGTACCACAAACCGAGGAACATTACCTGGCGCTGGCTCTGGCCGAAGAATCGACCTCCATCGGATTGAAACAGATGGTGCGGCTTGACGCGGTATCTCCTCGTCTACCTTGATCGCCATGTTGCCGATCATGTGGCAGTAATGCGGAAACACTCCCAGTGCAGGCTTCAGCCACGCCTTCACTTCGGGATAGCGCCCGTCGATTCCGCCCATCGCGCGGTAGTCGATATAAGCATCGGGTGTGAAGACGTCGTCAAGGCGGTCGAAGTCGCGCTGGTCGATTGCGCTGCTGTAATCGACCATGAGCTGCTGGATTTCCAGACGATCGGAGATTTCCTGCAAAGTCAGCACCTGGCGACCCCTCTTCCTAGTGCCGGCTCTGGCCGTGACGCAACAACTCTCCGGGAAACAGCGGCCCGTGGTCTGGCCGTCGACGAAGGTGACATCGCCGTTGACCATGATGTAGCGATAACCTTGCGGACGCTGCACCCGCCGCCACTCGCCGCCCGGAAGGTCGCGCGCAATCTCGACTGGCGCAATTCCCAAATCTATCGTAATCATAAACCACGATATCGGCCGCGTAACCTTCGCTAATCGTGCCGCGTTGGTTGAAGCCCGCGCAGTAAGCGGGCAGCGCACTCAAGCGCCAATGGGCGTCTTCCAAGGTCACGGTGTGATGCTCGCGGACGTGCTTGATCAGAAACTCGGTCGGATAACGTCCCGCGGTAAGGAACTTGGTATGCGCGCCGCCGTCCGAAGCGCCGGGGATCACATACTCGTAAGCGACCACTTCCTTTTGCAGCTCGAGCGGACTGTTGATCGCGGCGGCATAAAAGTCGGTCTGCAGATCGTCGGCCAGCGCCGTATCCAGCATGACATCAATTATATGTTTGCCTTCGTGCTGAGCCACCTGGCGCAGCGTCATACCTTCGAGGTGCCTCAAGTCCGGGCGCTTGACCTCGACGATGATAATCGCACCCAGGTCGGTGGTAGCAATGATCGGTTTGGCCGCTCTGAGCGCGGGCCGGCGCGCCGGGTCGGCGAGCTTGGCCCGGCGTTCTTCGAGCGTGCCCAGCGTCGC
>CAVXAB010000019.1:0-172858 GCA_963759545.1 uncultured Actinomycetota bacterium | reverse complement strand
ATGACGGCCGGACGGCCGCGGTGGAATGCGCGTGGTGCGCGAGACTGATGTAGGCGATGCTGGCGACAGCCACCAGAACGGGCGCGCCGAGCAGCGCGAGGCGGCGCGGCCACCGGCCGGGATCCAGGTCCCCGCCCTGGCTGAGGATGTCATCCAACGCCGCACCTCCAAGAGCACGGTGACCTGTCGGCACCACAATCGTCGGACCGCCCACCCCGGCCCTCATGGTCATGGAGGTTCCGGTTTCGACGGTCAAGGCAGACGGCTGCCAACTTAGGTTGACAATGGACGGCTGCCAACCTAAGTTGACGGTATGGACAACGAGGCCGTCGCCCTGGCCGCCGCCGCAGGGGACGGGGATCCCCGGACGGCGCTGCGCGCCGTTGCCGCCTTGCGGAAGCTGGCGGATCAGCTGGAGCGGGCGCAGGTGCGCTCCGCGCGTGCGCAGGGATGGTCGTGGGCGGAGATCGCCAGGGAGCTGGGCGTTACCCGCCAGGCTGCCTTCAAGAAGCATCACGGAGGTTGAGCTGTGGCCGGGAAGTTCGGTTCTTCGGCCGGGGCGGTCATCGCCGATGCCCTGGTCGGGCGCGGGCGGAGGGGACCAGCCGGATCGGGGGAAGACCACTGTTCGCCGCGCTGCTGGCCAGCCCGGACAGCGGGCCGTTGCTCGGCCGGCTGGGCGACCCTGAGCAGGCCGAGACGAAGGGGCACAATCCTGCGCTCGGCCGCACCTCCCGTGCGGGCTCGGTACGCCGCCGACGAGTGAGCCAGATGATCTTAGTGTCATAGATGACTGGGACCAGCTTCGAATGTGTCAGATCAACTGGGACTGTGTCAGATCAACTGGGACTGTGTCAGATCAACTGGGACTGTGTCAGGTCAACTGGGACAGGACAACACCGTTCTGTCTGTAACTCACCGTTACGGATACCCGGGCTTCGCCTCGGCCGGGACGACAGGGGCCTCAGCTTTACATAATGTGCATTATCGGCGCACAGGGGAGGGGGGTGAAAGGGGTGTTTGGGGCGCCGGTGTCCCGTCTCGCGGAAGATGTCGGATCTCAGTCATCTTGCCGGAGGCGGCCCTGCTCGCCGCTGCACGTCAACACCCAGGCACCGCAGGCTATGCGGTGTCCCGCTAGCGGCATTAGTGCAGTCATGTTACGGTAGCTGTCCGCATTCACATATATGTGACCGTCCGTCCTGTTCCGTCCCACTATTGACGGTCCGTCACGTTCCAGTCGGGAGGGTGATCGGATGGCCGTGATGCCGCCTGCCGGTGCGGAATTCGCCGGGTACCGCCTGGTCTGGGTGGTCAGCAAGGGCGACATGAGCACCCTGTTCCTGGCCGAAGACCCGTACCTCGGCACCGTGATCGCGCTGAAGGTGCTGGATCCGTCGCTGGCGGACGATGACGTGTCACGGACCCGGTTCCTCGAGGAATCCAGCATCGCCGCCTCGATGAACCACCCGAACGTGATTCCCATTCACGACATCGGATCGAGTGACGGCCTGCTCTACATCGCGATGCACTGCGTGACGGGGACCGACCTGCGGCAGATGCTCCAGGAGAATGGACGTATGGCCGCCGGCCAGTCAGTGTTCTTCATTGGCCAGGCTGCCAGGGCCCTGGACGCGGCGCACCGGCACGGCCTGGTCCACCGTGGTATCAAGCCGACGAACCTCCTCATCCGGCCCGGAGCCGACGGGTCCGGGCCGGACCACCTATACATCACGGACTTCGGGATCACGGGAGAGCCGGCTGACCGGACCAGGATGACTTGCACGCGCGATTACCTGGCGCCCGAGCAGGTCCGCGGCCTTCCGACAGGCCGAGCCGCGGACCAGTACTCGCTCGGCTGCGTGCTGTACGAATGCCTGACGGGCTGCCTCCCGTCCCGGAGTGAACCCGGCACGGCGCTCGCGGGCGAGGGGCCGGTCCCGCCGACTGCGCTCTGTCCCGACTTGCCAGCGGCCATCGACGCGGTGTTCGCCCGGGTGCTCGCCGCGGATCCCGGCGACCGGTTTGAGAACTGCCGCGAGTTCGTTGCGGCGGCACGGCTGGCCCTCGACCCCATGACAGATCCGCGATCGGCCGCGGGATCGCCGCTGCTGCGGCCGGTGTCGTACCCTGCGCCACCGTACGGTCCCGTGCTGGTCAGCGCTCCGCTGCCCGCCGCCGTGCCGGCCGGTTACCCGGCGGAGGTCGCCCGCGAAGCAATTGGCGCGCCGGGAGCGGACGGCTTGGTGCCGGGACCACCGGATAGCCCGCTGACACCGTCGCCGGGCCTGCCGGATCCCGTTCTCTGGCCCGTGCCACGACGCGAGCGGCATCAGGGGTGGCTGCTGGATCCCGGCCGCTGGTCCTGGCCGGGCCGGGAGCGCAAGCGGGGCAGGGTGCTGGCCCTCGCCGCGCTTGTCCTTGTCGCGGGGGCCACGGCCGGCGCGACGCTGGGCCTGACCGGCGGCAACGGGGATGCCGCGGCCACTGGTTCCGCCGGGGCGGCCACCCGCCAGGCCGCGTCAACCGCGCGCCACACGGTGAGCGCGAAGGCTTCGGTGACCACGAGGCCGTCTACGGGCGCTAGTCGCCCCATGAGTGCCAGCCCGTCGATGAGTGCCAGCCCGGGAATGTCCATGGCCGCGAACGCGAACAACTGCACCAAAGAGCAGCCAGGTAACGGAACCAACGGGCCGACCACGCTAGCCGCGGTGCTGGCGGACGCCAACAGTTGCTCGGTGCCCGCGGACCTCATCCCGGCAGCGAAGTGCGCGCCGGGAACCTCAATGACTCCTGGCGAACAGATCATCACCTGCACCGCCCCAGCTCCGTACATCGTCCAGGTCACGTTCCGCACCTATCCCACGCTCGCCGCGCTGTACGGCGCCTACACGTCGTCGGTGAGCTCGCTCAACCGGACCGGCGCCGTTACGCAGAACACCAGGGCATCATGCGGCGCGACCGGCGCTTCCTATGCCGAGGCCGGATGGAACCATCAGGAGGTGCACCCGCGCCAGTACACGGTGGCCGAGATGGCGGCTGGCGAGGTGCCTCAACTGTCCGCGATGGGCCGCCTGGCCTGCTTCTCCCAGAGCAAGTCGCAGTACCTCGTGTGGACCACGGACGTGGGCAGGATGCTAGCCGTGGTGACAGGTACCGGGTCCGCGAGCGGTGTCTACGACTGGTGGGCGTCCGCGCACCACGTCATCATCTTCCCGGGGACCGAGATGTGCGGCACGCCGAAACGGATGGACTCGGTGCCGCTGGGCAACCTGATCCAGGAACCGGTCTGCCCGGCCGGCGCGGGAATGGCAGCAGGCTGACAGTGCTCGCAACCAGCGCCGCATCAGCCACCCTCGCGGTACGCGACCTCGCCGTGACCAATTAGCGTCGATGTCGCTGAGATCTACGATGCGCCCGCGCAAGTTACACGCGGGACGTGGCACCTCTCGACTAACTCCGAGCCCGACTTCGTCGTCGGACCGCTCGAAATCAGGAGCATCTTCCCGCAGGAGCTGCCGCTGCTCGTCTCGCTCGGCGGCCTTCGGCTCGTCGAGCGCTTCGGCGACTGGTCCGGTCGGCCATTTGCCGTGGATACGCCGCTTCAACTCTGCATCTGCGAGTCCGCGTGATTGAAGGCGGGGCGAGCAAGATGCTCATGCCTCGGCCGGCTGGAGCTGGCCGAGGGCAGCGGGGTCAACGTCGGGTACCGCCCGCCTGGGGTTCGCCCCGGCGGATACCACCCGCATGACGAATCCCGCCGCGTCCTCCAGTTGCCGGGCGCTGGCCAGCCCCCCGATCTCGGCCGCCTGGCCGCCCAGGTCGGCTATCAGCGATCGCGTCTGGCCGAGGGCTGCCTGGTCGTCCCCGCAGATCGCGACAACGGGCGCCAGTCCGCATTCGCCGGCATAGGGCCACGAGGCGCCGGCGAACAGGTGGAGCGCCTTCACCACATGCGCTCCCGGAGCCGTGCGGGCCACGAGCTCGGCCGCCGATCCTGATTCCAGGATCAGGTTCCCGGTCGCGTAGTCGACCGGGTTAGTGCAGTCGATGACGGTCTTGCCGTGAAGCGCACCGTCGGCGGCACCGACGAGGGCCAGTGCGGCTTCCAGCCCGTCCCATGCGACGGCGACGACGACGGCATCGGCTCGCCCGGGCATCTCACAGGGCCCGAGCGCCTCCGCGGCGGGGCCGATCCGGGCCGCGGCCCGGCGCGCGTTCTCCGGGCTCCGGCCCGTCACCAGCAGCGAGTGGCCGGCCGCCGCCCAGGCTGCTCCGAGGGTGACGGCCAGGTTGCCGGTTCCCAGGATCCCTATGTTCACGTGCTCCTCCTGATGAGCGTTCCGTTTCGGACACCTGGAACGCTAGGACCCGGCTTCCTACCGCACGG
Source organism: uncultured Actinomycetota bacterium (assembly GCA_963759545.1). Lineage (GTDB taxonomy): Bacteria > Actinomycetota > Actinomycetes > Streptosporangiales > Streptosporangiaceae > Trebonia. The sequence goes on along the minus strand of CAVXAB010000019.1, from coordinate 168,468 downwards.
TAGGAAGCCGGGTGGGAGACTGTCATCATGACCGGGGACGCCTGCCAGGCATACGTGTCCGACTGCCACGTGCGCGCCGCGGCTGAACTGATAAGCCACGCATGGGACCCCGTGGTTCTCTCAGCCCTGCGGCTGGGACCGACGCGGCGCAGCGAGCTCCTGCCCCGCATCGCCGGCGTCAGCGACAAGGTCCTGACGGAATCCCTCCGGCGCCTGGCATCGCGCGGCCTGGTCACCAGAGCACCCGACGGCGAGCCGGCCCGGAAGCGCGGCAGCGCGGTCTACCAGCTGTCCCCCCTGGGCGAGTCCTTCGCCAGCGGACCGCTCGCCCAGCTGGCCCAGTGGGCCGCCGACAACCAGGACGATCTCGCCGGCCTGCCTCCCCGCGACAACCGCGCATGACATCGGCGTCACGCGACCGCAGCCAGGCGCGGCAGAGTGGCTCATGTTAGCGGCAGAAGCATCCAGACGGCCCAAGTTCGATGGCGATGGCTCAGGCCGCTGGCGAAGGGCACTCATCCCGGCACCCGGCAAAACTGCGAAAGTCGAGCGAGTTAGCGGACTCGGTAACTGCCCGACCGTATTACTGGGCGTAACGCGTTGGAGTAGCTGAAAAACACCCACGCACCTAGAGGAAAGCTGGCTTCCACCGTGCTTTGCGGCGTCGGCGTAGTTCACGTTGGGCCTTGAGCCCGGGCGCACTCACGTGAGCAGTACTCACATCCTCGGTGTGGTATTGACCGTATTCTATGTGGGCGGTAGAGCTAAGCGCAGGGAACGGAGTACATCCATGCATTATTGCTCGGCCAGCCTGCGTCACCCCGAATGCGTCTAACTACCTCGTGACTACTACTCGATACGCGCACTCTCTTTCACGGAGGTATTCGGCGACCGCCCCGTCCACCTGACTGCCTCGGCGGTTGTACGGCGAGCAGTCTTGGCCAGGAGACCGTGGTGTCCACGTTAACCACGTGACGGCCGTCACGGAACCAAGCATCGCATACGAGAGCATTCGGTCACTCTCGGTGATCGAATGTCGAACGGGCACCGATGCTTCCTTGCCGACTACCTAGGGGCCCGAACGCCTCCTCCCCTACGCCGCTTGAACCGAAAACGCATCTTGAATGCTTCGGTGGTACCTCATATTGTCATTCGAAAAAACCTCACAAGTACCGTTTACGTGGGGTTGGAGGTAACGGCGGGAACGCCCGAGTGGGCAGCACCGGAGAACTACAGCGCTGGAGCGGATTGCGATCGGAGAACTCGCGGCGTTTGTTACCTGGCAAAACGACTAATGGGACGAACAGTGCCGATACATGGCACCTAAACACTCGCTACCTGCTACAAAGCCGCCCGAAGGGAAACTGCGGCCAATCAGCAATACCGATCTTGATCCCGCAGTGGTATGGGTGCTAAACCCATTACATCCAACGACCCTGGAAAGGGAAGGATCGGAGACGACAGAATGTCCTTGACCCCCCGTAAGGCTGCTTCGTTGCTTGGCGCAGCTACGCTCATCGCTACAGCGATGACCAGCGCCGACTTGGCATCCGCTTCGGCCGCCCAACCCACTGGAGGGCCCAGCTTTGCCGCGCTGAGCCCGAGTCAGGCCAATGCCCTCTCGTCCGGCAAGCAAGAGCGCATGGTGGTCGTGTTCGACGACCAGCTCACCAGCCTGCCAGGCGAACCGGGCCCACCAGCAGGCCCGGGCAGCAAAGGCCGCGTCCGAGCAGGCCCCGCTCGTAGCCCAGCTCAAGCAGGTCGGTGCCGCGCAGATCACGTCGCTTTCGCTCCTCAACGCTGTCTCGGCGACCATGCCGGCGGCCGAGGCACAGGCACTTAGCCACACCGCGGGCGTCAAGGCGGTCGTCCCCGACGGAACCATCATCATCGGGGACGGCACGTCGAATACGCCGACGGTGGCCGCCTCCCAAGTGCCGAAGTCGGCCGTCCCGGCGACGGCGGCCGACGGCCAGCGATTCTGTAATCCGTCCCCCGGCAAGCCGCTGCTGGAGCCCGAAGCGCTCACCAGCATCCATGACGCGTCCGACAACCCCAACGACCCAGCCGAGGCGTCCTCGATCGCGACGGGCCAGGGCGTCATCATCGGGAACGTCGACGCCGACTCGATGGCCGGGAACCCCAACATGATCCGGCCCAACGGGCAGCACGTGATCATCGATGCCCCGGACCCGACCGAGAACGTCTTCAGCGACGAGTTCAACGGAGACGTCTCCACCATCGCCGCTCAGGGCACGGTCACCTACACCTACGCGTCCCAGCTGCCCTTCTCGAACATCCCCGCGAACTGCACCTTCCGGGTCGTGGGTGACGCCCCCGGCGCCTCCCTCGTCACCACCGGCTTCTTCAGCGACACCAACTCGCTGGGTCAGACCGTGGCCCCGGAGTCGCAGGTCATCGCCGGGCTGCAGCAGGCGGTGAACGAGGGCGTCAACGTCGTGTCGGAGTCCTACGGCTTCGGCGCCCTGCCGGGTGCCAACGACGACCTGATCGAGCCCACGAACGACGCCATGGTGCAAGCGGGCGTCGTCGTAGTCGAGAGCGCGGGCGACAGCGGCTCGTCCGGCACGGTCGAGGCCCCCGCCGATGACCCCAACGTCATCGACGCCGCCGGGACGAACGACCTCAGGCTCCTGGCCCAGGCCGACGGCTACACGAAGGGCTGGGAAAACGACAACATGACGACCTTGTCGTCGGGCGGCACCGCTCCCCTCGGAGACGTGGTGGACCTGGCCGCCCCCGGGTACCTGGCGCTCGCTCCCGTGGGCGTCGGCAATACGCCGCCGCTTCCGACCGAGGGCTTCGGCGGCACCAGCCAGTCGGCCCCCTTCATCTCCGGCGCCGCCGCCGACGTGATCCAGGCCTACCGCGACACCCACGGCGGCGCCACCCCCACGCCCGCCGAGGTAAAGGAGATCCTCACCAGCACGGCCACCGACATCGGGGCTGACGCCGACCAGCAGGGCGCCGGCCTGCTGAACGTGTACGCGGCCGTCGAGGCGGCCCGCCAGATGCCGGGCACCTCGGAGACGCACTCCAGCGTTCCTGAACTGGTGGACAGCCCCACCCAGCTCGACGTGCAGGGCGCGGGCGGCGCGGCGGTCAGCACCTCGGTCACGCTGTACAACGCTTCCTCCAGCACGGAAAGGGTCAACGGCACCTACCGGGTGCTCGGCAGCGAGACGAGCTTCGGCCCGCCCGTCACCGAGAACGTCAGCGCCCCGTCGCCGAGCGCCCCGGTTCCCGCCCAGGGGGCTACCGCGGCGGCACCGGTCCATTTCACGGTGCCGAAGGGCGTCAGCGTGCTCGACGCCGACATGCGCTGGCCGGACCCGACCAACAGCGATGACAACATCCTGACGTTCCTCCTGACCGACCCGGCAGGGAAGCTGGCACAGCAGTCGTATGACTACGGCGCCTCCAACGGGTCCGCCGCCAGCCCTGACATCCAGCACAGCACCGTCGAGCACCCGATGGCCGGCACCTGGACGGCGCAGGTCCTGTGGTCCAACGGCCGGGGCCACGTGCAGAGCCCGCCGGACGTGCCAGGGCCCTACACCGGAACCGTGACCTTCCAGGCCGGCGGCCAGAACTTCACGACAAGCCCGGCGTCGGCGCCTGTCACCATCCAGCCGCGCAGCTCGGCGAGCGTGCCCCTCAGCATCGCCCTCCCCAGGACCCCGGGCGATGCCCCCGAGTCGGTGCAGTTCACGGCGCAGAACGGGCTCGAGAGCTCGGTACCGGTCGCCCGGCGGACCCTCGTCCCGTCGGCCGGCGGCTCGTTCGGCGCCACGCTGACCAGCTCGGTATCTCGCGGTCCCGGGCAGATCAAGACGTTCTACGTGAACGTGCCCAAGGGTGAGAGCGACCTCGACGTGTCGTTCACCGCGCCGGACCACAACACCGACGACCCGGTGTACTACTACCTGTTCTCGCCGGCCGACCTCCAGCCCGCCGTCACCGAGTCAGGGAACATCGCGGTCACGGCCGTCGACGCCACGCCGACGCCGGACAACCCGACCGGAAACGCCTCGCTCATCGCGGCTGATCCCCAGCCGGGGCTGTGGGAGATCGACGTCATGCAGGGCGCCACGACCGACGGCACGGAGTTCTCCCAGACCGTCACCGGGACCGTCGCGTACAACCAGCTCGCACCCGTTACCGAGACCGGTCTCCCGGCCTCGGCGTCGACGACCATCGACCCGGGCACCAGCGTCCCCATCACGGTGACCGTCACCAACACGACGAACCACGCCGGCATGTTCGAACTGCAACCCTCGGGCAGCGACATCAGCGGCGGCAATACCACCACGCCGACCGAACTGGCGGCCGGAGCCACCGGGACACTGACGGCGACGCTGTCGCCCACGGCAGCCTCGGGAACCGCGGTGAACGGCACCCTCAGCGTCATCGACACCACGGACCCGGGGGGCTCTGAGCCCGCCATCGGGTTCCCGTTGTTCTCCGACTTCCATGACTTCGCCTACGCCTACACCGTCGGGAGCAGCTAGCTCAAGCGGCTAGCACCGGCGACAACGGCACGGCCCGGGCCTCATCGAAGGCCCGGGCCGTCGCCCGTATCAGGGGCCAGCCTCCGAACCGGTCGGTCAGTACGTGGGCGTCCCTAGACCATCATGACCCACCGCCCACGCTGCGGCATCAGCGCTGATCGGTAACCGGACGCGGCGAGCGCGGCTCGCTCTCCGCCAGCTGCAGCAGCCGGTGCACACCTGCCTGCGAGCGCTTGTGCGCGTACATCTCCCGGTCCGCGTTGCTCAGCAGCTCCTCGGCGCGCTCAGCCGCCGAACCGGGCCGGACGCCCGCGCCGCCGGGCTCGCACACCAGGCCCAGCGAGCACGACAGGTGCAGGCTCAGGTCTCCGATGTGCACCGGGTCGCGCGCGAACGCCTCCTCGATCCGCCGCAGCAACCCCGGCGCGTCCTGCTGCCGGACCCCGGCCGCGACCACCACGAACTCGTCCCCGCCGATCCGGGCGACGACGTCCGCGGCCGCCAGGCGCCGCGCCAGCCGCGCCCCCATGACCCGCAGCACCTCGTCGCCGACGGCGTGGCCGTGTGTGTCGTTGATCCGCTTGAAGTGGTCGAGGTCGCAGAAGACCACAGCTAGGGGGATCTGCGCGGCCAGCAGCTCCTCGAGCCGCTCCTGCAGCAGCACCCGGTTGGCCAGGCCGGTCAGCGGATCTCGGCGAGTCTGGTGGCGCAGGTCGGTCTCGCGGGCGCGCTGCTCGGCGAACGCGGCGTGCAGAGCGGCCCTCTCCCGCTCCAGCGTGCGCATCGCCCGCAGCGCCTGCTCGTGCCGTCGGGCGTTGAGGATCGCGATCACGGCCTGCTCGGCGAACAGCTCGAGGAACTCGTTGGCCCAAGGCGGCGGGATGCGCCCGTCCCGGGGACGGTCCAGGCTCATCGTCCCGATCAGCTCGCCGTCCGGCCCGTAGAGCGGGGCCATCAGCTCGTACTCGGGCCGCCAGGCATCAGGGACATCCAGCGGCTCATAGTCGGGAACGAACATGATGACGCCATCGGTCTCCCCGAAATGGGACCAGAACCGCAGCGCGCCCCACGCCTCGCCCCCAGCCAGGTGCTCCACCAGCGCGGCACGCGGGCACGTCGTGCCGAGCAGCATCGCCACCGCATCCGGCGGCCCGACCACCGCCTCGACGTGCAGGTCCACCGCGTCCGGCTCCCGGGCCGTGGTCAGCGTGACCTCCGTGTACGGCGTCGAACTCGTCACGCCCTCCGCGATCGCCTGAAGCGTCGCGCGCAACCCGACGGCCGCGTGCACAGCGCCCAGTGCACGCTGAACGGAGCCGAGCGCCGAGCGCGGGATCCGCACCTCGGCATCCGGATCCGCCGCCTCACCCATGACGCCGCGCTCCCTTCGCCCACCACTCGGACGGGCGCTTCCTGGAGTGCTCCCGGGTCCCACCCCCGTCGCGGCCGAGCCGTCTGATGCTGCACATCTCCGAGGCGATAACTCTACTCCCCTGATGCGGTCACTGCCTGTGACGAATGGTGCAGCCAGGGACCCGCAGGAGGCGGCATAGGCCCGAGCCAACGGTATACGGGCACAATGTAAGGGGCAGTTGGGGTGCGCGCCGGTGTTCCGCGAGCCGCCTCAGCTGTACGCGACGCGGGAGGTTAAGTGACGACGCGACTGGCATCGAACGAACCGCACATCCTCCGATCGGAGACCATCGGCCAAGCGTGGTTCGCTGTGGCGGGACGGATTGTGGAAGATGGGGTGGCCAGCCGCTACGGCGATCTGCCGGTCCGGGAGATCTCACTGGTGACCCTCGCTGTCGCGCGGCCCGATCCGGACGACGAGACCATCGCTGCGTACGCCGAACCGGAGCAGCTGGCCTGGATGCACGCCAACTTTGCCGACCACTCGCAAGTGACGGCCCTGGGCAACGCGGACAGCTACGCCACTCGGCTGTTCAACTATGAGCACTCCGGACGGGACCAGGTCAGATGGGTGATCGACCGGCTCCGCACGGACCCGACATCGCGGTCAGCGACGATCACGATGCTTCAGCCGCACACCGACACCACGTACATCCCGTGCATCAGCATGCTCGACTTCTGGCTGCCCGGCAGCACCGTGGAGCTGGTCGTGTACGCGCACAGCATCGACTTCGGCGCCAAGGGGTACGGCAACCTGGTCGAACTGGCTTCCTTGCAGCAGCACGTCGCTGGCGCGCTCGGTCTCCCCGCCGGCCGGTTGCTGATGGTCGTCAAGTCGGCTCACGTGTATGAGACCGAACTGGGCTACATCAAGGACGTGCTGACCGCCGGTCACGCAGGCCGAGCTTCTGCAGGACGTGCGTGATGCCGAGCGGCGAGGCGGCAGAGAGCCTGGCCCTGGGTGCTCTGGACTGGCTGCTCGGTTCAGCGCGGAGTACCGAGGAGGGCCTGACCTGGGCGGCCGCGGTACCTGGCGCCGAACCGGACTTCACGCTGTACCACGGTTCGGCGGGGATCGTGCTGGCGCTGCTGGAGGGTCAGCGTCACTTCGGGGACGACCGCTACGGAGACGCCGCACTGCGCGGTGCTGCGGCCATCGCCGCCGCGGCCGATCATGAGGAGAACTGCTCGCTGTATTCCGGCCTGGCCGGCATGGCGGTCGCCCTGCACGCGGTGCACGTCCAGCTGGGGGGCTCCTCCGCAGGCGCGTTGGCGCGCCGCGCCCTGGACCGGGTGCGGTCTCGTTTCGACGGGCAGCGCTGGGGCGTGATGTTCGAGTTGCTTGGCGGTAACGCCGGCATCGCGCTGGGAGCACTGCAGGCCGACGATCCCGACCTGGCCGTCCTCGCGGCGGAGCCGTACCTCCGCGCCGCTGACCCGACGCCTGGCGGGGTCAACTGGGCAGTCCGGCCCGGCCCGGCCCGCTCCCATCACATCGCGCACGGCACGCTTGGCATCGCCTGCGCCCTCGCGGCCACCGGCACGGCCACCGGCCGGCACGACCTTGTCGAGCTTGCCCTGCGGGGTGCCGCCGATGTCGTCGCACGCGACGAAGCAGGACCCGAGGGCTTCGTCGTCCCGCATTCTGACCCGCAGCACAGGCCCGACGTGATCGAGCGCTACAGCTACGGCTGGTGCAACGGTCCCGCGGGCGACGCCCAGGTGTTCCGGTTGCTCGGCGCGGTCACCGGGGACGCCGCCTGGGCCGCGCTTGCCGACAGGTGCTGGAATACCGTGACCGGCTGCGGCCTGCCGCGCCGGATCCGGCCCGGGTTCTGGGATAACAACGGCCGCTGCTGCGGGACAGCGGGAGTCCTGGCGCTGGCGTGCGACCGGCACGTTGAGCGGGCGGAGGAACTCGGCTTCGCCGGTGTGCTCGTCGAGGACCTCGCTGCGCGCGCGACCGCCGATGCCGACGGCGTGCGCTGGTCGAATCACGAACACCGGGCAACGCCGAGCACGCTCGACCCGCGCACCGGATGGGCGATGGGCAACGCCGGCGTCATTCGCGAACTGCTGCGGTTCGCCCGCGCAAGCACGGGAAGAGAGACGGCCTACGCGGTCCCCTGGCCAGACCATCCCGGCGCCTGCGGGCCTGGGCTTCGTGCTGGCCAGGCTAATGCGGGGGGCGACGGGCATCGGAGGTCGCCCGTTGTCCCTGACGCAACGCCGTTTTCTTAGTGGCGCGTGGTGATCGTGAGGGCCGTGCGCAGCCCCACACGCAGCGCCCGCGCCCAGGGCAGCGCGAGATCGTGATTGATTTCGGTTTTCATGTGGATTCCGCAGCAAATAAGCTGCGGAATCCACATGATCATGGGCTGAGCCAGGGGTGCCGTCGGGACAACCCGGACGGAACGGGCACACGCGGACCCGGTGCGACGGAATTAATGCTTTCACGTTGGCGTGTGGGCAAAAGTGATGCTGGTTGTAGAAGTGCCCGCGCCTGCCCGGGACGACGCCTGCCGCGCGGGCCCGTCGGCAGCCGCTCGCGCAGGGCACCCGGCACCGCGCCAAGTCGGGAAACCGTGGCGCCAGTCCCCCGTGCCACAATGCTGCGATGGCCTTCGAACTTGTCATACGCGGCGCGACCGTGGTTACGCCCGGTCGCCGGGAGGCCGCGGACATCGGCATCGCCGGCGGCAGGATCGCCCGGATCGGCGGCGCGATGACGGGCACCAGGGAGATCGCCGCCGGGGGGCTGCTCGCGGTTCCCGGCGGGATCGACGCGCACACGCACCTCGTGCACCAGGGGCTCCGCGACCAGTGCCAGTCCCCGACCTGGGTGGACAACTTCTGGTCCGGGTCGAGGGCCGCGATCACCGGCGGGATCACGACGATCGGTAACATGACCAACCCGGCGCCGGCCGACGACGGCACGCAGGAGACGCCGAGCGCCGCGATCGCCCGGGAGATGGACGGCGCCGCCCGTGAAGCCGCGGTCGACTGGTTTCTCCACCCGATCCTCTACCAGCCCGGCGCGCTGCCAGACGGCGAGATCGCCGCCCTCGCCGGACGCGGGCACGCGAGCATCAAGATGTTCCTGGCTGACCCTGACCTCGCGGCCGACGACCGTGCCCTGCTCAGGGCGGCCAGCGCCGCGAAGGCGGCCGGCTCGGTGACGCTGCTGCACTGCGAGGACGGCACGATGCTCAAGGAGGCGGGCGAGAAGCTGATCGCGGAGGGCCGGGGCGCGGTCGCGAACTTCCCGGACGCCCGCCCGGTCGCGGCCGAGGTCGCCGCGGTCGACCAGGCCATCGGCATCGCCCGCCGCACCGGCGCGCCCGTCTACATCGTGCACCTGTCGTCCGCCGCCGCGCTTGACCGCTGCCGCCGGGCCCGGGCCGCGGGCCTGCCGGTCTACGTCGAGACCCGGCCCCTGTACCTGCACCTGACCAGGGAACGCTTCGCCGAGCCTGACGCGGCGAAATACGTCGGGGCCCCGCCGCTGCGCGAGGAATCCGACCGTGAGGCGCTCTGGGCCGGGCTCGCCGCCGGCGACATCGACACGCTGTGCAGCGACCACGCGGCGTGGACGCTGGCGGACAAGCTCGATCCCGCGCTGACCGCGGTGACCGCCCGGCAGGGAGTCGCCGACCTCGAGACGATGATGCCCATGCTGTACTCCGAGGGCGTGGCCGCGGGGCGCCTCTCGCTCGACCGATTCGTGGAGGTGACGTCGGCGAACGCCGCCCGGATCTTCGGCCTCTACCCGCGCAAGGGCGCGCTCGCTGTCGGTTCCGACGCGGACATCGCGCTGTGGGACCCCGGGTACCGGCGCACGATCGACGGGGCGCGGATGGAGTCGCTGTCCGGGTACTCGGTGTACGACGGCTGGCAGGTGCGGGGCTGGCCGCGGCTCGTCCTGCGGCGCGGCCAGATCGTGCTCGCTGACGGCGAGATCACGGCGCGGCCCGGCGAGGGGGAATGGCTCCGGCGTGGCGCTGCCGCGCAAGGACCGCCCCGCCGGCTCTCCCCCGCTGGTTAGCGTGCCCGGTCGGCGGGCGGCCAGGGGGCGGCCAGGTGGCGTCACGGACGAGGGCGGAATGCCGTTCGCCGTGCGGCTGCGAGTGGCCCTGGGGCCGGGCCCTCACAGGCCGAGAAAGGCGCCGATCATCTCGGTGACGAAGGCATGGTCGTCCGCCTGGGCCAGGCCGGATACGGTGACCGTGCCGACGACGCCCACATCCTTGACGCGGATCGGGAAGGCACCCCCGTGCGCCGCGAACAGCCGCGGCTCGACGCCCAGTTCCTCATCCAGCGCTCTCCCCCGCGCCGCGAGCCGCCGGCCCACGAGGTAGGAGGCCGCGGCGAACCGGTTGACCACGTTGACCTTGCGCTCGATCCACGAGTCGTTCTCGGCCGTGGTGCCGGGCAGGGCGACGTGGAACAGCTGCTGACCGTGGCGCCGGATGTCGATCGTGACCGGCAGTTCCCGCTCGACCGCGGCCGTGACCATCGCGCTGCCGAGCCGCCACGCGTCCGCGTTGTCGAACCGGGTGAATACCAGACTTGTTTCCTGTGCCTCGAGCGAGGCGATCAGCGCCTGCTGGTCGTCGTTCACGCGGCCCGCCGGGCCTGCGCCAGCACGGTGTCCATCGTCTCCATGATCGAGATGGTCTCATCCAGCGGCATCAGCGGGCTTTCCGCCTCGCCGGCGGCCAGCCGGCGCGCGACCTCGTCGGCCTGGTAGCGCAGGCCCCGGCCCTCGTGCCTTGACTCGACGCGGGTCGGATCGCCCTTCCTCGGGATGAGCGTCACGGTCGCGGGGGCGTAGAAGTCGCCCTCGACCTCGATCCTGGCGTCGGTGCCGACGATCGCCGCCCGCGTCGGGCTTTTCGCCCGCAGGGTGCACGTCAGCACGGCCTGGGCGCCGCTGTCGTAGCCGAACAGCATGGACGTCTGCGCGTCCACCCCGGTGAACGCCGGGTCGCTCATGGACACCACCCTGCTCGGCGTGCCGAGGACCATTGACGCGAACGACACCGGGTACACGCCGAGGTCAAGCAGGGCGCCGCCGCCCAGTTCCGGTGCGAACAGCCGGAAGCCGGCGTCCTCGGCGAACCACTGGCCGTGATCCGCCGTCACGGTCACGACGTCGCCGAGGACGCCGCGCGCGAGCCAGTCCCTGACGATGGCCGTGTGCGGCAGGAACCGGGTCCACATCGCCTCCATGGCGAACAGCCCGTGGTTCCTCGCCACGCCGGCGACCTCGCGTGCCTCGGCGGCGTTCATCGTGAACGGCTTCTCGACCAGCACGTGCTTGCCTGCCCGCAGGGCGAGGATCGCGTTGTCGCGGTGCATCGGGTGCGGCGTCGCGACGTAGACCACGTCGACGTCCGGGTCAGCCGCGAGCGACTCGTAGCTGGCGTGCCGGCGCGCGATGCCGAACTCGCCCGCGAAGCGGTCCGCGGATCCCTGGCTGCGCGACCCGACCGCGACGGCCACGCCGGAACCGGTCAGCCGCAGGTCGGTCACGAACGCCCGCGCGATCCCGCCCGTTCCTAGAATTCCCCACCGTACGGGGCTGTCCGCCACGTCTTCGTTCCCTCCGCCGACCGGTATCAGTGATCAGTTTATTTGCCGCGGGCCCGGTGGCGGAGCCGACGGGCTGGCGGGCTCAGCCCGGGAGATCCTCCGGGCGCTTCGCGGCGAACTTACCGTGCAGCATGCCGGTGGACTGGCCGACCTCGATGAGGTACCCGTCCGGGTCCCGCATGTAGCAGCGCGTCTCCGCCCCGCGGTCGATCGGCGGCGTGACGAACTCTGCCCCCTTCTCCTTCCACTCCTTGTAGCAGGCCTGGATGTCAGCGACCCGCAAGTTGAGGAAGATCGAGGTGGTGTTGCCTGGCACGTAGTCGACCACCGAGATGCCTGGCTTGTCGGGGGTGGGCGGCCCGCCGGGGTTCATGATGATCCACGAGTTTGACAGCCTGACGATGCACGGGTTCTCGTCCAGGACGACGGTGCCGCCAAGGACCCGCGAGTAGAAGTCCCGGGACCTGGCGACCTTGCGGACGGTGATGAACAGGCTCACCGAGATGCCCTCGGCTGGCGCGAAGCTGCCGTAGTCGACGCTGGCCCCGGGTTCTGTCATGAGATTGCTCCACTCTGGCGGTATTGGCGGGCAGCGGCTCGTCGGGCGCGGCGCTGCTCATTAACCCTTCCCAGGATCTGCCGCCGCAGACGTCCCTGCGCGGGCCCGGCTGCGTGCGGCCGTTGCCGTTCCGCTGCGCGGCGCAACCCGTCCGGGCCCCGCATGTGGCAGCGGATCTCGTGCAACCGAAAACCAACCCGGCGGGAACCAAAGGGCAACCCGGGTCACGCAGGCTGTCAAAGGCCGTCGGGAACGACCCAAGAACGACGGTCAGCTAATCGCGCGCGTCGCCATCTCCGGCGGTCGCGCCGGGGGTCAGCCGGGACCGCCCCGCTGATCTCGGTGTTCCTGCCCGGTACGGGGAGCATTTCCGCCGGCGAAACGGGCAGGCGCGCGGCCATTGTCGTGGCCTGCAGGTTGTCCTTCGCCCTCATCGCGGCCCTCGTCGGCACGTTCCTGGCGCCAGTCTTGTGAAGCCGCGGAATGGTGCGCGCTGCGAGAGGAGGTGATCCTCCGAGCAGGAGACCTCAGCACGACCCCGAGGCAGTCGCCAAAAGGCGACAATGCCAAAGAACTGGAAAGAGGCCAATAGTGCTTTCTGCACTTGCACTCGCGACCGTCCTTTACACGGTCAAGCCCGGGGACACGCTCTCCGGAATCGCTCAGCACTACAACACGACGTGGGAAGCGATCTACGACGGCAACCAGCCGGCCATTCACAATCCGAACGTCGTCTACGCGGGACAGCGGCTGCGTGTCCACGAGGGAGACCTGGCGACGGGACTCGTGCCCGTTCAGGCCGCCGCCCCGCAGTCTTCGAGCTCCAGCACCGGCCAGAGCGCGCCAGTCAAGAGCTACGCCGTGACCCCCGCGGCGGCGCCCGCCCCGGCTCAGAGCACGGCGGGCAGCGCCAGCTCCGGCGGCTCAAGCGCTCTCAGCGACATCCCGGGCGTCCCCCAGTCGTTCGCGGCCTGCGTCGCATACCGGGAGTCGACCAATAACACGAACCCGGCGGCCCACGGCAACGCCTACGGCATTATCCCGGCCTCGGGCCACAACGTCAGCGGCGACTCGATCGCCCAGCAGAAGCAGGTCTTCAAGCAGATCTACGACACCACCGGCCCGAGCGCGTGGGCGGCGGACGGCTGCTAAACCCCGGTTGCCCGGCCCGGTAAATTCTCCATTCCACTTACCAGGCCGGGCTTCTTCATTTCCTTCAATTACGCCAGGAGGCGATCACCGCCATCTGGTCAAAACGGTGCGCGACCGGTGAAATCACAATTCGTTCGGAAGAGCTAAGGTCTTTATCCAGAACGGAGGCGTGTTCCACCGCGCACGCCGCCGTCTTCCGGCCGCGGGGCCGGCGCTACCCGGCAGGCAGCGGTTCCGCGTGGAAGCCGGGCCGGCGGGCACATAACGGCCATGCCGATGAAGGTCGGGACGTCCGGCTGGCAGTACCGCGACTGGCGGGGCCGGCTGTACTCCGCGGGAGTGCCGCAGCGCCGGTGGCTGGAGAACTACGCTGAGCGCTACCTGACCGTGGAGAACAACAACAGCTTTTACCGGCTGCCGCCGCGTGAGACATTCGAGAGCTGGCGGGAGCGGACTCCAGACGACTTCGTCATGGCGGTCAAGGCCAGCCGGTACCTCACCCACGTGCGCCGGCTGCGCGACCCGGCCGGGCCGGTGGCCCGGCTGCTCGGCGCGGCGGCGGGGCTTGGGCCAAAACTCGGGCCGGTCCTGCTCCAGCTGCCGCCGACGCTGAAGGCCGACCCGGGCTTGCTGGACGCCTGCCTGACGGAGTTCCGGGCGGCGGCCGCCGCGCTGGGCGAGCGGGCACCGCGGGTCGCGGTGGAGCCGCGGCACGAGAGCTGGTGGACCGAGGAGGTCCGGCAGGTCCTGGCCGCGCACGACGCGGCGCTGTGCCTGGCCGACCGGCGCGGCCGCCCGATCACGCCGCTGTGGCGCACCGCGACCTGGGGCTACCTGCGGTTCCACGAGGGCACGGCCCAGCCGTGGCCCAGCTACGGTCCGCAGGCCCTGCGGACCTGGGTGACGCGGCTGAGTGAGACCTGGCCGGATGAGGCCGACGTGTACGTCTACTTCAACAACGACCAGGGCGGCGCGGCGGTTGCCAACTCGGCGCGGTTCGCCAGCCTGGCGCGCGGCGCCGGGCGCACCGTGACCCGCACGCCGTGACGCGCTCACCTCCGGGCGCAGCGTGACCCGCACGCCGTGACGCGCTCACCTTGTTCAGCCGCGATGCCGTTGACTTAGTGGTACGTGGTGCGAGTGTGGGCCGTGCGCGTGCTGGTGCGCGGCGCCCGCGCGCGGGATGCGGCGTGACCCTGGCGGATTGACTTTTCATGTGGATTCGGCAGCTTATTCGATGCTGAATCCACGTGATCATGAGCCGGGCCGCGGTGGCGCGCGGACAATCCGGACGGAACGGGCACGCGCGGGCCGGCGTGAACGCGGGGAGCGCGATCAGTCAACGGCACTGGGATGCTGCCGGCCGTAAATCACTGGCGGTCAGACCGCCGCGGGGGGCACAGTGCGATGATGCGCGGGAAAGGACTCGACCAGGACGGCTTCATCGAGCGTGAAGGCGGCCTCGAGCGCGTGCCGCAGGCGTTCGCGCCTGTCGTGGCGGCTGCGAAGACCGCGATCCTGAGCGCCTTCGCAGGCGACCGCCTGCACAGCGCCTACCTCTACGGAAGCGTCCCCCGGGGCACCGCCGTGCCCGGCACGTCCGATCTCGATGTGCTGCTCGCGCTGGCCGGCGAGCCCGACTGACGCCGACCGGGCCGCCGCCCGCCGTGTGGAGGACGACCTCGGCGTCAGGTTTGCGCAGATCAGCGGGGCGGGGATCCTGCTCTACAGCACGGCGACGCTGCTCAGCGACCTTGAGCGCTATGACCTCGGCTGGTTCGTCGCGTGCTTGTGCACGCCCCTGGCAGGCGAGGACCTGGCGGCACGGCTTCCGCGCTACCGGCCCACGTCGCTGCTGGCCAGGGAGACCAACGGCGACCTGGGCGACGTGCTCCCCCGCTGGCGCGGCCGGCTCGGCGAGGCACGGTCGGACGCCAGCCTGCGGGCGCTCAGCCGTGGCGTCGGCCGGCGGCTCGTCAGGACCGGGTTCACCCTGGTCATGCCCCGCTTCGGCGGATGGACCAGCGACCTGGACGAGTCCGCGGCCGTCTTCGGGCACTATTACCCGGCGCGCGCGGAGCAGATGAAGACCGCGGCGTCAGCGGGCCGGGCGCCGACGGAGGACCGCGCGGTACTCGGCATGCTCGTCGGCGACCTGGGACCGTGGCTGGCAGCGGAGTACGTCTCTCAGCACGGGCGGAAACCCCGCGGCCGGGAGACCCTGGCGGCTAGGCCAGACGCGATTGACGGAGGCGGGAGCGGCATCCAGCTCCCGGTACGGACCGCCGGACACAGACACCACGTGATGGCCGGCACAAGCGCTGACCGCGCCGAATGGGAAACCGGCCCGCTCAGCTCAGGTGTACGGTCGGCGTATGGAGGTCGCCGAGCTGGCGCACCTGCGCCGGGCACGGGACCTGCTCGACCGCGAGTACGCGCGGCCGCTGGACGTGCCGGCGATGGCGCGCGCCGCGCTGATGTCGCCGTCGCTGTTCTCCCGCCGGTTCCGTGAGGCCTACAGTGAGACGCCGTACGCCTACTTGCAGGCCAGGCGCGTGGAGCGGGCGATGGCGCTGCTGCGCCGCGGCATGTCCGTGACTGACGTGTGCATGGCCGTGGGGTTCACCTCACTCGGCTCGTTCAGCTCGACGTTCGCCCGCCTCATCGGCGAGCCCCCGTCGGCCTACCGGGCGCGTGACCACTCACGGCTCGCGCCGGTCCCGCCGTGCATGACGCGCGCCTGGGCGCGCCCGGGGTGGATCGCGGAGCCGTGCAGGATTGGAGAAGCGGTAACCGCCCGCCCCGCGTAGGGTCGCTGACATGGCACTTTCCATCACGCACACGCCCGTGTACTGCACTGACCTCGATGCGGCGCTCGCCTTCTACACCGAGCGGCTCGGCTTCGAGGTCCACGACGACGTCCCGATGGGCCCGGAGATGCGCTGGCTCACGGTTCATGCCCCGGGCGACGCCCACGACTTGCTGCTGGCCGCCGTGGACCACCACATCCCCCCGGCCGACCGGCAGGCAATGCGCGAGATCGTCGCCAAGGGCGACCTGCCGGTCTTCATCCAGGTCGACGACCTGGACAAGACCTTCGAGTCGCTGCGCGCCGCCGGGACGGAGATCTTGCAGGAACCCGTCAACCAGCCCTACGGCGTCCGCGACGCGGCGGTCCGCGATCCCAGCGGCAACCACCTGAGGCTGAGCCAGCCGCTGGCCTAGGCTCCCCCGGCTCACGAGCCGGCGGATGGCCCGGCGAGCAGCTGCGCGACGGGCAGTGCGGACAGCAGGTGCGCGGCGCGCAGGAACGCCCTGCGGTCGGCCGGCGGCAGCTCGGCGAGCACGCGCTCCTCGTTGCGCCTGTATGTCGCCCTGCACCCTGCGCCGGACGCGGTTCCCCGCCGGGGTGATCGACAGCAGCCGGGCCCGGCGGTCCGCCGGGTCAAGCTCGCGCTTGATCAGGCCCGCGGCCTGCAGGTCGTTCAGGGTGGCGATGATGCGGGTCTTGTCCGCGCCGATCTTGTCCGCCAGGGCGGCCTGGGTGCTCTCTGGCGCGTCACGCAGGGCGTTCAGGACCACGTAGCCCCACATCGTGATGCCGTGCGCGGCCAGCACGGGCAGCTCAGCCTCGATGAGCGCCCGCACGACAGGCTGCAGCATGGCGGCCAGGTCCCGCCGCTCGTGATCTTCCATCGCTGGTCAAGGATACGCATCGACAGATCGTATGCATGAGCTTATTATAAGCTCATGCATACGATCACTGATGATGTCGTCGCGTTCGACGCGCTGGCGGTGCGCGCCAGCGTTGAGCTCGTGGGGCGCGCGCGGCCGGCCGACATGGCGCGGCCGACGCCCTGTGCGGACTGGACGCTGCACGGCCTCATCTCCCACATGGCCGCGCAGCACTACGGGTTCGCCGCCGCCGCGGCGGGCGACGGCGACCCGGCGCGGTGGCGCCCCCGCCGCCTGGGAGCCGATCCTGTCGCGGACTACCGCGCTTCCGCGGAAACCGTGCTTGCCGCGTTTTCCGCTGACGGTGTACTGGACCGCCAGTTCCCGCTGCCTGAGTTCGCGGCCGGGCCGAACTTCCCGGCGCGGCAGGCGGTCAGCTTCCACTTCGTCGACTACGTCGTGCACTCCTGGGACGTCGCCAAGGCGCTCGGCCTCGAGGTGCGTTTCAGCGGGGAACTGCTGGACGCGGCACTCCAGGTGGCGCAGGCCGTACCGGGCGGTGAAGCCCGCCTCGCGCCGGGCGCCGCGTTCTCCCCCGCCGTGGCCTGGCGCGGCGGCTCGCCGCTTGACCGGGTCGTGGCAGTCCTCGGGCGGTCTCCCGGCTGGAGGCGCCCGGAGTTGCCCAGGCCCTAGGCCCGCGCCGGGGCGTGCCGGCGCAGGAAGGCGAGCAGGGCCTCGTTGAACTGAGCTTCGGCTTCCAGGTTGGGCAGGTGCCCGGAGCCGTCGATGACGACCAGTTCAGGCCGCCTCAGGCTGGCCGCGATCTCGGCTGTCACCGCGGCGTTGGACCACGGGTCCGCCGTCCCGGCCACGACGAGCGCGGGGATGTCGAGCGCGGCGAGCAGGGGGCGGTAATCGGGCCTGCGGCCGCGGCCGCGCAGTGCCGCCGCGGCGCCCGCCGGCGGGGCGGCGGCCATCATGGCATCGACGCGGGCGCGGACGGCGGGCGGGCAAGCCGGGCCGTACAGGCCCGTGTGCATGTAGTCCACCAGGACGCTCATCCCGTTGCGCTCGGTCGCGGCGGCTCGCTCGTCCCGGATCCGGAGGTCCTGCGGTGAGGGCGGCTCCGCCGTCGTGGCGACCAGCCCGAGCGCCCAGTAGCGCCCGGGCGCGGCCGCCGCCAGTTCCATGGCCACCAGCCCGCCCATGCTCAGGCCCACCACCGCCGCCCTGGCGATCCCGAGCGCGGCGAGCAGCTCCTCGATATCGGCGGCGTACTCCCGCATCAGCACGCGGCCCGGCGTGACCGGGCTGCGGCCGAAGCCCCTCAGGTCGGGCGCGACCACCCGGAAGGTTCCGCGCAGCGCGGACAGCTGCGGTTCCCACAGCGTCCGGTCGAACGGATGGCCGTGGATCAGGACCACGCACTCGCCGCTGCCCGCATCGTCATACGTAAGCCGCACCGGGAAAGCGTAGACCACGGCCGGCGCCGGGCACCGGCTACTCCCCCGCCGCGGCCGCGTCAGCGGTGAGGCGCCGCAGGCGGCGCGGGCGGCGCGGGCGGGCGGCCCCCAGCGGCCGGCGGGGCATGCCGCGCGGCGGACTCGGCCGCCCGCCCTTGCTATGCGGAACATCGCTCCGTATATTGATGCGGAGCAACGTTCCGGATTCTGCCGGCGCACGCCCGTCACGGCCCTCATGGCCCTCACGGGCCTCACCAGGAAGGCAGGCACTCATCTCGTGAGCGAAATGACCCCAGTCGCATCGCGCCGCAGACCCAGCTTCGGAATCGCGACGGCCCCGTCGCAGGTCGCGTACGACGACCTCGCGCGGGTCTGGCGCGAGGCCGACACCGTCCCGCAGATCGAGCACGCCTGGCTGTACGACCACCTCATGCCGATCTTCGGCGACCCGGACGGGCCCACTTTCGAGGGCTGGACACTGCTCGCGGCCCTGGCGGCCCAGACCGCGCGGCTACGCCTCGGGCTGCTGGTGACCAGCAACAGGTTCCGCCCCCCGGCGATGCTGGCCAAGATCGCCGCCGGCGTCGACGTGATCTCCGGCGGACGGCTCGAGTTCGGCATCGGCGCCGGGTCGAACCTGACCGTGCCGGGCGCCCGCCGCGAGTACGAGGCCCACGGCCTGCCCTTCCACGACGCCGCGGACGCGGTCGGCAGCCTCGCCGAGGCGTGCGCGATCATCACCCGGCTGTGGACGGCGGACGCGCCGTTCGACTTCGACGGCAGCTACCACCACCTCACCGGCGCGTTCTGCAGCCCCAAGCCCGTGCAGCGGCCCCGTCCGCCCGTCATGATCGGCGGCCGCGCCACCCCGACGCTGCGCGTCGTCGCCCGGTACGGCGACCGGTGGAACATGCCAGGCGGCAGCATCGGCGACGCGATCGGGCGCAGCGCCGCGCTTGACCGCTTGTGCGCCGAGATCGGCCGCGACCCGGCCGAGATCACCCGGTCGATCGTCTTGCCGGCCTCCTACGACCGGCCGGCGGGCACCCGGGCCGTGATCCGGGCGGCGCTCGACGGCGGGTTCAGCCACATCGTGCTCAGCCTTGCCGCGCCCTACCCGGCGGGGGCGGCCCGCTGGGCCGCCGACACCCTCATCGCCCCGTTCACCGATCACGAAAGCGCCGGTGACCGCTGACCCGGCGAGCGGCTCAGGAAGCCATGAACCCGGATGCCGCGCCGCGGCCCGTCAGGCCTCGCCGGCCGCGGCCCGCTCCGCGTGGACGGCCAGCATGCGGGCGTGCAGCGACCGCAGCTCAGCCTCGCCAGCGCCGGCGAGGCTGACGCCAAGCGATTCCAGGGCCGCCCGCCAGTCGTCGTAGGACGCCAGGTCACGGGTGAACGCCCGGTCGCCCGTCCGCTGGTGCCGGATCCCGCGCAGCACCTCGGCGCCCGTGTCATCGCGGCGCATCGCCACCAGCACCCCGGTGAAGCGCCCGCCTGGCGGCGTCGACAGGACCCGGTGCGCCTCGGCGACCTCAGCGTCGGCCGGGCGGCTGGCGTGCACGTCAAGGCCGGGGAAGGAGCGCGCCGCCGGGTCGTGCAGGAAGGTCCACCCCCCGGCGCCGGCATCGGCGATCTCGTACCTGAACGGGCCCTGCCGGATCTCTCCCGCGACCACCTCGACCGGGTCGCGCAGGGCGTCACCGAGGCCGAGGTCGGGCCACCAGCGATGTCCGTCGATGGTGACGAGCAGGACCAGGTGGTTGAGCCGCGGGATCGCACGGCCCCACACGTGGCCGGACCGGCGCTCCACCGCGTACCCCAGGGCGCGGAGCACGACCTCGAACGCGCCGTTGTGGTGAAAGCAGTAGCCCGCGTTGCCGCCGGCCGCGATCCGCTCAAGGGTCTCACCCGGGTCCGTCGAGTCGGGCCGCCCGAGCATGATCGCGAGGTTCTCGTACGGCACCGCGTCCAGGTGCCGCCGGTGCATCTCGGCCAGGCTCGCCGCCGTCGGCTCGGGCTCCGCGCAGTACCCGAGCCTGGACAGGTAACGGGTGACGGCCACAGACTGCCTGCTGCCGCCGGAAGAAAGGTGAACTGTCACGAGGCCGATTCTGCCCGCACCAAGGCATGGACTGGCAACTCGGGCTTGTACTGTGCCCCCATGGCATGGACATTCTCTGGGACATTCCTCGACGGCGCTGAGGCCGACCGTGTGGTCGCCGGGACGGGCGAGCCGGAGGAACTGCCCGGCAGGTACGCGCTTGCCGGGTTGGTCGACGCGCACGCGCACCCGACCGTCGCCACCGACGACCACGGCCCCTACCTGGCCGACGGCGAGTACGGTGCCGGGCGCCTGGATGAGTACGCGGCCGGCGGGGTGACCGTGATCCGTGACGCCGGCGGCCTCGGCCAGGTCACCCTCGGCTTCGCGCGCGCCGCGGTGGCCCGGCGCCCGGTCGTGACCGCCGCCGGCCGCTTCCTCGCCCCGGAGAAGCGCTACTTTCCCCGCATGCACTCCCCGGTCGGGCCGGACGAGCTCGCCGCCACCATCAAGGCCCAGGTCGCGGCGGGCGCGGCCTGGGTGAAGATCATCGGCGATTTCCCGAAGTGGGGGGAAGACGGCCCGGTGCCGCACTCGACGGCGGCGACCTACGACCTGGTCACCCTGCGGCGCGCTGTCGAGGTCGCCCATGCCGCCGGGGCACGGGTCGCGGTGCACAGCAACCTCCCGGACTCGGGGCTGGTGGGGATCGGTGCCGACTCGATCGAGCACGGCGTGGCGCTCGGGCACCAGGAGCTTGACGCGCTCGGCTCCCGCGGCGGTGCCTGGACGCCGACGCTCTGCGCCGTGCTGCAGAACCGCGACTCGGCCGATCCCGCGGCCCGCGCACGGACCGGCGAACTGCGCGAGCGGCTGCGCGAGCGCCTCCCTTACGCCGTCGCGCACGGCGTGCGGGTGCTGGCCGGCACCGATATCGTCGGCACGATCGCGCGGGAGATCGCGCTCTTGGCCGGTCACGGCCTTACCGTCCCGCAGGCGATCGCCGCGGCCGGCTCGCGCGCGCGTGACTTTCTCGGCATCCACCCGGCCGGAGACATCGTCACCTACGACGATGATCCGCGCGAGGACCCAGGTGTGCTGGCCCGCCCGGCCGCCGTCGTGGTCCGCGGGGTGCGCGTGCGCTGAGGCCGGGCAGGTAGCGGCGCGGCGAGCGCGGCGGCGTCCTCGAGGCCCCGGCACCGCCTTGCACGCGTAGCCGGCGGCCTCACGGCCGCGGCGGGCCGGCCAGGACCTTGCGGAAGTAGGCGGCGGACTCCTCGTACCCCACGGCGCGGTAGAACGGCGCCGCCCGGCGGGTGGCCAGCGCGACCAGCGCGCACCCCTGGCCCGCGGCCCACTGCTCGAACGCGCCCATCAGCGCGCCGCCCACGCCCTGGCCGCGGTCGCCGGGCCGTACGGCGACCTCCTCGACCCAGGCCACCGGCCCGTTGGCGTAGAACGTGAGGTGGCGGAAGCCCAGCAGGTAGCCGAGGACCTCCTGCCCGCTCGCGGCCAGCAGCAGGCGGGCGCCGTGATCGGCGAGCAGTGACGGGTAGCTGGCGCGGAAGCTTTCCCGTGAGAACGCGAACGACTGGGCGAGCTCGGCGGCGAGGCCGGCGACTGCGCCCAGGTCGCCGGCCTCGGCTGGCCTGACCTCCCCGTTCCAGCCGGCCATGGTCACCTCCGGCCCAGCAGTTCCGCGACGACGTCGGCCAGCCGGTCGTAATCGTCCGGCGTGTTGTACGGCCCGGCCGCGACGCGCAGGTAGCCGGCCCCGCCGAACAGGACGGGGGCGACCTCGACGCGCTGCCGTGACAGGGCCTCGTACAGCGCGTCGGCCTGGGCGGCGGCTGGTGAGGACGCCGGGTGGCAGCGGCACCAGCCGCATGACGGGCGCGGGCGTGGCGGGAAGCCGGTCAAGGGCGACGCCGAGGGCGTCGGCTACCCGCTTCTGGCCGCCGGCCACCAGGTCGGCGCGCCGGGCGACGGCGTCCCAGCCGCCCAGCGCCGCCCAGTACGCCAGGCCGTCCCCCGCCGCGAGCCAGCCGGCGTAGTCCCCGGTGCCCGGGGAGTCGAACGACGCGGCGTACCCGTCGTCCAGCGCCCAGCTGAGCACGGTCGGCGTCACGTCCGCGCCCGGCGCGCTCCACAGGATCGCGCTGCCGCGCGGGGTGTACGCCCACTTGTGCAGGTTGCCGACCCAGTGGTCGGCGCCGAGCGCGGCGATGTCGTCGGGCAGCTGGCCGGGCGCGTGCGCGGCGTCGACGAGCACCGGGGCCCCGGTGCCCGCGACAGCGGCGGCCACGGCCGCGACGGGGATCACCGTGGCGGTCGGCGCGGTGATCCGGTCGACCACGACCAGCCGGGTGCGGGGCGAGCAGGCGGCGGCGTAGGCCGCCACGATCACGTCGTCCCCGGCGCCGAGCGGGAAGGCCGCCTCGACGACCCGCGCCCCGGCGCGGGCGGCGTGATGGCCGAGCGCCATGGCGACCGCGCCGTAACCGTGCGTGCTGGTCACCAGCTCGTCGCCGGGGCCAAGCCGCAGCGAGCCGAGCACGGCGGACACTCCCTCCGACACGTTGCGCACCCACGCCGCACGGGACGCGTCGACGCCGAGGAACCCGGCCGCGCGCTCCCGCGCCGCCGCCACCAGCCCGCTGACCTCGACGCGGTTGAAGCGGTGCGGGTTGCGCTCGGCGCGCTCGCGCCACGCGGCGGCGGCCCGGCGCACGGCGGCCGGCGCGACACCGAACGCGCCGTGGTTGAGGTGCAGAACGTCAGGGTCGAGGCCGAAGGCCTCCAGCAGGTCAGCGTCCACGGCACCGATTCTGCCATCCGGGCATTTGGTGCGTAACACCGCGCACGCCCGGCCGGCGGCGGGTCAGGCGCCCACGTAGGCGGCGAGGTGCTCGCCGGTGAGGGTGGAGCGGGCGGCGACGAGGCCGGCCGGGGTGCCCTCGAAGACGACCCGCCCGCCGTCGTGGCCCGCGCCGGGGCCGAGGTCGATGATCCAGTCGGCGTGCGCCATGACCGCCTGGTGGTGCTCGATGACGATGACCGACTTGCCGGCGTCGACGAGCCGGTCAAGCAGGCCGAGCAGCTGCTCGACGTCGGCGAGGTGCAGGCCCGCGGTCGGCTCGTCGAGGATGTAGACGCCGCCCTTGTCGGCCATGTGGGTGGCCAGCTTGAGCCGCTGCTGCTCGCCGCCGGACAGCGTGGTGAGCGGCTGGCCCAGGCTGACGTAGCCGAGGCCGACGTCGGCGAGCCTGCCGAGGATGGCGTGCGCCGCCGCGTTCTTCGCCTCGCCCGCGCCGAAGAACGAGGCGGCCTCGTCCACCGCCATGGCGAGCACCTCGCTGATGTCCCTGCCGCCGAGCTTGTACTCGAGCACCGCGGCCTGGAACCGCCTGCCCTCGCACTCCTCGCACACGGTCGCGACCCCGGCCATCATCGCCAGGTCGGTGTAGATGACGCCGGCGCCGTTGCAGCTGGGGCACGCGCCCTCGGAGTTGGCGCTGAACAGCGCGGGCTTCACGCCATTGGCCTTGGCGAACGCGCTGCGCACGTGATCGAGCAGCCCGGTGTAGGTCGCCGGGTTGCTGCGCCGCGAGCCGCGGATGGACCGCTGGTCGACGGAGACGACGCCCGCGCCCCTCGGGACCGACCCGTGGATGAGCGAGCTCTTGCCAGACCCGGCCACCCCGGTGACGACGCACAGCACCCCGAGCGGCACGTCGACGCTCACGTCCCGCAGGTTGTGCGTGGTCGCGTGCCGGATCTCGAGCTTGCCGGACGGCGCCCGCACCGACGGCTTGAGCTTGGCCCGGTCGTCGAGGTGGCGGCCGGTGACGGTGCCGCTGGCCCGCAGGCCCTCGACGGTGCCCTCGAAGCAGACGCTGCCGCCGTCGGCGCCGGCGCCGGGGCCGAGGTCGACGACGTGGTCGCCGATCGCGATCATCTCCGGCTTGTGCTCCACCACGAGCACCGTGTTGCCCTTGTCCCGCAGCCGCAGCAGCAGGCCGTTCATCCGCTGGATGTCGTGCGGGTGCAGCCCGACCGTCGGCTCGTCGAAGACGTAGGTCACGTCGGTGAGGGAGGAGCCGAGCTGGCGGATCATCTTGACGCGCTGCGCCTCGCCGCCCGACAGGCTGCCCGCCGTCCGGTCGAGCGAGAGGTAGCCGAGCCCGATCTCCGTGAACGAGTCGAGGGTGTGCCGCAGCGAGGCGAGCAGCGGCGCCACCGACGGCTCGTCGAGCCCGGCGACCCATTCGGCCAGGTCGCTGATCTGCATCGCGCACGCGTCGGCGATGCTGACCCCGCTGATCCGCGAGGACCTGGCAAGCCCGGACAGGCGGGTGCCGTCGCACTCCGGGCACGTGGTGAAGGTGACGGCGCGGTCCACGAACGCCCGGATGTGCGGCTGCATCGCGTCGGGGTCCTTCGACAGGATGGACCTCTGCAGCCGCAGGACCAGGCCCTCGTAGGTCTGGTTGATGCCCCCGATCTTCATCCTGACCGGCTCGTGGTACAGGAAGTCGCCCAGCTCCTTCTTGGTGAACTCGCGGATCGGCTTGTCCGGGTCGTAGAACCCCGACTCGCTGTACAGCCGGTACCCCCAGCCGCCCGGCGTGTAGCCGGGGATGGTGAGCGCGCCGCCGTTCAGCGACTTGCCGTCGTCGTACAACTCGGCCAGGTCGATGTCGGAGACCGCGCCCCGCCCCTCGCAGCGCGGGCACATGCCGCCGGTGATGGAGAAGCTGCGCTTTTCCTTCACGGTCTGCCCGCCGCGCTCAAGGGTGACCGCGCCCGCCCCGCTGATCGACGCGATGTTGAAGGAGAACGCCTTCGGCGAGCCGATGTGCGGCTCACCGAGCCGGCTGAACAGGATGCGCAGCATCGCGTTGGCGTCGGTGGCGGTGCCGACCGTGGAGCGCGGGTCGGCCCCCATCCGCTGCTGGTCAACGATGATCGCGGTGGTCAGCCCGTCGAGGACGTCGACGTCCGGCCGGGCCAGCGTCGGCATGAAGCCCTGCACGAACGCGCTGTAGGTCTCGTTGATCAGCCGCTGCGACTCCGCGGCGATCGTGTCGAACACCAGGGAGCTCTTGCCCGAGCCGGACACGCCGGTGAACACGGTGAGCCGGCGCTTGGGGAGCTCAAGGCTGACGTCCTTGAGGTTGTTCTCGCGCGCGCCGTGCACCCGGATCAGGTCGTGGCTGTCGGCGGCTTGCGCCGCGGGCGGCTGCGTGGCCGCCGCAGTGGCCTTGCTCATCGTGCCTCCTGTGCTCGGCGGGTGCCCTCGCCGTCCCCGTCTGCCTGGCCGGGCACCTCATGCTAGCGGCGCCCAGGCGGCCACCGCTTCTCCGTTCCTGACCCGTCCGCGCCCCGCCTCGGAACGGACCGCGGCAGTGACGCCCGCGCCCGCTCGCCGGCCTGCCGTGGCTGGCCGTCACGAGCATCCCGAACGGTGGCGGGCTCCGCCTGGCAGGGCCGCGGTCTCGCGGGGCGGGCCAGGCAAGGGCAGGCGGCGCATGACGGCGCCGCCGCCCGGTGCCGGGAGGCGACCGGCTGGCGGCCTAGCGGTGCCAGGGCATGAGGCCGTCAGCAGGGTGCCTGGCCCGCGGGACCTGCTCCGCCGGCCCCGCCGCCTGCGCGCCGCCCGCGGTGCCGCTGCCGCCTCCGCCGCCTCCGGCGCCTGCGGTGCGCCCTGGACCCGGTCCTTCCTGGCCATCGCCGTGGCGATCGCGGGGAAGACCAGCACGGACAGCGCGCCCGCGCCGACCAGTGCCGCGGCGTTGGACGGCAGCATCTTCCCGTCCCGCAGCCCGATCTCGGCCAGGGCGACCAGCAGCGGCAGCGCCGTCGCGGTGATGAACGTCATCTCGACCCGCTGCCGCAGCGGCAGCACCCGGCGGTAGATCAGCAGCGACGGCAGCCCCCTGATGACCAGCAGCAGCAGGAAGAAGACGATCACCCGCAGCGGGTTGCCCGCGATCCCGCCGATGTCCAGGGTCATCCCGGATGAGATGAAGAAGACGGGGATGAAGATCCCGTAGCCGACGGCGTCGAACTTCTCCTCGAGCCCGGCGACGTCGATCCCCATCCGCCGCGTCCAGGTGCGCAGCACGATGCCGGCCAGCATCGCGCCGAGCACGACGTCCTGGCCGAACCGGGCGGCGATCACCAGCAGCAGGAACAGCAGCACCACCGACCAGCGCAGCATGACCTGCCCGGTCGCGTTCTGGCCCTCCCTGATGATCGTCCGCAGCCGCTCGCTGCGGACGATCAACGGCACCGTGCCGAGCGCGATCGCCAGCAGCCCGACCGCGGCGACCGACAGCAGCGCGGCGAAATGGTTGCCCTGGGTGAGGAAGACCGCGATGGCCACGATCGGGAACAGCTCGCCCACCGCCCCGGCGGCGAACACGTACCGGCCGAAGTCACCGCCGAGCATGCCGTTGTCGTGCAGGATCGGCAGCAGCGTGCCGAGCGCCGTGGTGGTCAGCGCCAGCGCGACCGGCACGTAGTCGGCCACGAACCCGGCCGCGGACAGGCCGGCCACGGCCGCAAGGGACAGCCCCACGGACGTGAGCCAGCCGCCGATCGCGAGCCGCCCGGGCTTCTGCCGCAGCAGCGCAGGCTCGAGCTCGTAGCCGGCCAGCAGGAACAGGAACCCGAGGCCGACGTTGGCGACCAGCTGGACGCTCGCGGTGTCGGCCACGCCCAGCGCGTGCGGCCCGATGATGACGCCGCCGATGAGGAAGAACACGACCTGCGGGATCCGCGGGCCCGGCAGCGCCGCCACGAGGAGCGGCGTGAGCGCGGCCACCACGAAGACGGCGAGCAGGCTCTGCAGCCCCTGGGTAACAGCCATGCCGCCCCCTACCCCAGGCCCATGGGGTCGGGGCGCAGCGCCTGCCGGGCGGTGCCGTCGCTGGCGAGCTGCCTGGCCAGCTCCTCCCGGCGGGCCGCGACGCCCGCGCGCCTGGCCGGGCCGGCCGCCGCCTCGAGTGCCGCGTAGGCGGCCAGCAGCCTGCGCGCCACCTGCGGGGACGCCGCGCCGTAGACGGTGATCTCGGTGAACGCGAGGTCCAGGCAGTCCTCCCAGCCGGGCAGCGGCTTGACCAGCCGCACCGTCCCGTCGCGGTCGGTGTAGCAGCCCGACTGGCGCGGGCTCCTGGCGATCTGCAGCAAGACGTCCTCCAGCGAGTCGATGACGAGGACCGCGGTCGTGGGCTGGTTCACCGCGGGCGACAGCGCCTGGGCGGCGATGTCCGCGAGCTGCCGCAGGCCGAAGGCCGGGTCCTGGTAGAGGGTCCGGCCCCGGCCGAAGTTGACCGCGGCCGCCACTTCCGCGGCGGATACCGGTTCCGGGACGGGCACTGCTTCCCTGGCGGCCACGGGTCCCTGGGCGGGCACCGGCCCGCGAGCGGGGCCGGCGTCGTAGTGAACAGCCGCGAAGGCGCCGCCCGCGGGCACGAACTCGCCCATCCGCACGGTCAGCTCGATCACGCAGCGGTGGCGCCGGGCGAGCCCGGTCAGCCGGGCATGGTCGACGCCGAGCACCCGGCCGGACGCGCGCCGTCCGCGCCCGGCGGCGGGGCGCCGCAGCAGCGCGGGGCTGTCCGAGCGGGCAGGCGCGGCGGCGGGCCGGCCGGCGGGCGACGGCAGCCAGGACGCGGCGATGGCGGCCTTGGTCTCCCGGGCGACGGCGGCGATCACGTCGACGACCTGGAGCAGCTCCATCATGCTGGCCACGTAGCGGAGGAACACCACCAGGCTGACCGCCACCAGCACCGCGGCGACGTCGACCGCGCGGGACGCGGCAGGGCCGCTGCGGCCATGGCTGAGTACGAGCGCGGTGACGGAGTACGCGAACGCGGCGAGCAGCGTGCCGAACGCCACCCGGGTGATGCCCGACCTGACGAACGTCCTGATCACCCGCGGGGACAGCTGCGAGCTCGCCAGCTGCAGGGAGACCAGGGTCAGCGTGAACACCACGCCGAGGAAGGTCAGCGTCGCCCCGGCGATGCTCTCAAGGAAGCCGCTGGCCCAGGACGCGTCGGCAGGCAGGCCGCCCAGGGAGTGCCACAGGGCGCCTCCCTCGGCCGTCAGCACGGCCAGCCCCGTGCCGAGGGCAAGCAGCACGGCCGGAATCACCCAGAACCGCTCGCGCACCCACTCCGCGGCCCAGCGCAGCCGGTACCCGCCCGACGACACGGCGGGCTCGGCCAGCACGGGCGGCAGCGCGCCACGCTGGTCAGCCGTCCGCATGCAGCTCCCCCGGGGGCTCGCGCCGCACCAGGCGGCGCCCTAGTAGTCACTAAACGTGACTACTGAATTACCCCAGGTAATTCCCGGTGGGAGCGGCGCTGAACCGCCGGCGACGGGGGCTGCTCAGGGCCTGCCCCACAGGACCCGGTGCCACCAGCGGCGGGTCAGCAGCAGCTGCCAGCGGACGTCCCGCGGCCGGTTCCCGTTCCAGCCGTGGATGCACTGGCCGTCGGCGAGCAGGCAGTCACCGGGGCAGTGGTCGCCCAGGCAGTGCCGGCAGTGCCTGGGCTGCCTGACCTCGGGCATGTACCGCTCCGCTGGGATCTCGCGCACGCCTGGCGCGCTCGCCTCTTACTCCGCTAACGGGCATGATAAGCCCTCGGCCGCTAGCATCGGCTGCATGCGTATCCTCAACGGGGCGGGCAGGCACACGGCGGCCGGGGGCGCTCACTGGATCCAGCACCTGCGGGTCGCGGACCTCAGCTGCGGCACCTACTCGCTGCCACGCGGCGCGGAAGACCCGCAGCAGCCGCACACCGAGGACGAGCTCTACGTCTGCACGACGGGCCGGGCGACGCTGGTGACGCCGTCCGGGTCGGCCGAGCTGTCGCCAGGGTCGGTCGCCTTCGTGCCGGCCCGCGAGGAGCACCGGTTCGCTGACGTCACCGAGGACTTCACCGTGCTGGTGATCTTCGGCCCGGCGGTGGGCACCCGCGCCTAGCGGGCACGAGTGCCCGGGCCGTCACGGCCGGGGGGACTAGGGGCCGGGGGGAACGTGACCGTGACGTCGAGTCCGCCGCGGTCGCGGGCCGCGGCGGTGACGGCCGCGCCGTGCGCGTCGGCGATGGCGCGCACGATCGCCAGGCCGAGCCCGTGGCCGCCCGCCCGGCCGGCCCGCTCGGCCCCCAGCCGCTGGAACGGCAGGAACAGGCGGGTGACCTCCTGCGGCGGCACCGCAGGCCCGGTGTTGCGCACCGACACGACCGCCCGGCCGCCGTGCGCCCCGGTGGTGACCTCGGCCCACCCGCCCGGCTGGTTGTAGCGCAGCGCGTTGTCGGCCAGGTTGGCGATGAGGCTCTCAAGCAGCCGGGGGTCGCCGGCGGCGGGCGCCGCCGCCAGCCGCGCCTCCAGCCGCACGCCGCGGCCCGCGGCCGCCTCGCCGAGGCCCTGCACGGCGCGCGCGGCCAGGCGCGCCAGGTCGCACGGCTCCTGCCGGTCGATGCCCCGTTCCCCGGTCGCCAGGGTCAGCAGCGCGTCGATGAGGCGCTCGGTCCGCCGCCCGAGGGCCAGCACCTGCTCGCAGGCCTCGCGCAGGGCCGCCGCGTCGGCATCGGGGTCCGCGAGCGCCACCTGGAGCAGGGTCCGCTCGGCCGTCAGCGGCGTCCGCAGCTCGTGCGACGCGTTGGCCACGAAGTGCCGCTGCGCCTGGAACGACGCCTCCAGCCGCTCGAACAGGTCGTTGAGCGTCCGCCCGAGCCTGGAGAACTCGTCGTCGCGGCCGCCGAGCCGCAGCCGCCGGCCCAGGTTGCTCGCGGAGATATCCTGCGCGGCGGCGGTGATCACCCGGACCGGGCGCAGCAGCCGGCTCGCGAGCAGCCAGCCGAACCCGACAGAAAGCACCGTCAGCGCCGCCACGCTCGCGGTGACGTCCGCCGGCGGCCCGAAGGCGTAAGCGACCGGGTGCCTGACCACCGCCGGGGCGGCCGCGCCGACCCGCTGGGCGGAGGACGCGGTGAGGAACGCGACCGCCAGCACCAGGAGCCCGGAGACCAGGAACGCGCCCGAGTAAAGCAGCGCGAACCTGAGCCGCACGCTCACCCGTCACCGATCCGGTAGCCGCCCTCGCGGACGGTAGTGATCACCGGCGGGTCGCCGAGCTTGAGCCGCAGCCGCCTGACCGTGGTCTTCACCGCCGTGGTGAACGGGTCCGCCGCGGAGTCCCACACCCGCTCAAGCAGCTCCTCGGCGGGCACCACCCGGCCGCCCGCCGCCAGCAGGCACTCCAGGACGCCGAACTCCTTCGGGCTGAGGTCAAGCCGCCGCCCCGACCGCAGCGCCACCCGCCGTCCCGGGTCGAGGGTCAGCCCGCCGCCTTCGAGCACCGGCGGCACCGCCGCCGCGCTGCGCCGCGCGAGAGCCCGGATGCGGGCGACGAGCTCCGCGAAGTCGAACGGCTTGGGCAGGTAGTCGTCGGCGCCGATGCCGAGCCCGTCGACGCGGTCGGCGACCGTGCTCGCGGCGGTCAGCATCAGCACCCGGCTGCCCGACCCGCCCGCCACGATCCTGCGGCACACCTCGTCGCCGTGGACCGCGGGCAGGTCCCGGTCAAGCACCACCACGTCGTACCTGGTCACCGCCAGGGACTCAAGCGCGCCGGCGCCGTCTAGTGCCACGTCGACCGCCATGCCCTCCCGCCGCAGCCCGGTCGCGATGGCTTGCGCGAGGATCTCGAAGTCCTCGGCGACCAGTACTCGCATGGCTCCACGATGCCACAGCCGACGGTGTCAGCCAGGTGTCAGCCGCCGGCACCGCGGTGACACCGGGCCCGGCGTAGAACGGTCCGCGTGATCGAAGTCGAACAACTCCGCAAGCGGTACGGGACGGCCCAGGCGCTGAACGGCATGACCTTCACCGCCTCCCCTGGCCGGGTCACGGGCTTCGCCGGGCCGAACGGCGCGGGCAAGTCCACCACGATGCGCGTCATCCTCGGCCTCGACCGCCCCGATTCCGGGACGGCCCTGGTCGGCGGCCGTCCCTACTGGTCGCTTGAGCACCCGCTGCGGCACGCCGGGTCGCTGCTCGACGCCAGCGCCCTGCAGCCGGGCCTGCCGGCCCGCGGCCACCTGCGGTGGCTCGCGGCCTCCCAGGGCCTTCCGGTGTCCCGGGTCGGCGAGGTCCTCGAGCTCACCGGGCTCGCCTCGGTCGCGGGCCGCCGGGCGGGCGGCTACTCCCTGGGCATGCGGCAGCGGCTCGGGGTGGCCGCGGCCATGCTCGGCGACCCCCCGGTGCTGCTGCTCGACGAGCCGTTCAACGGCATGGACCCCGAGGGCACCGTGTGGCTGCGCGGGTTCCTGCGCGGGCTGGCCGCGCAGGGCCGCACGGTGCTGGTCGCCAGCCACCTGATGAGCGAGCTGCAGGAGGCCGCCGACCACGTGGTCGTCGTCGGCCGCGGGCGGGTGATCGCCGACAGCACCGTCACCGCCCTGCTCGGCCGCTGGCCGTCCCTTGAGGCCGCCTACCTGGCGCTGACCAGGGACGCAACCGACTTCCTCGGAAAGTCATGATCGCCGCGGAGTGGGTGAAGTTCCGGACGGTCCGCGGCTGGGTCCTCGCCGCCGTCGCGGCCGCCATCGCCGTCGCCGGCCTGGGGCTCGCCGGCGGCGGGGCCCAGGGGAGCTGCGCGGGCAACTCGTGCGCGCCGCTGCTCGGCCAGGGCGGCGAGCCCGTGTCGGACAGCTTCTACTTCGTGCACCAGGCCCTGACGGGCAACGGCTCCGTCACCGCGCGGGTGGGGCCGCTGGCGAGCACGGTGACGCGGCGCCGGCAGGGTGCCCAGCGGGTGCCCGTGCCGTGGGCGAAGGCCGGCATCATCATCAAGGCCAGCCTCCAGGGCGGCGCCGCGTACGCGGCGGTCATGGTCACCGGCGGCCACGGCGTCCGGCTGCAGGACGACTTCACCGGCGACATCGCCGGGCCGGCCATGACGGCGGGCTGGCTGCGCCTGGCACGGACGGGCGACACCGTCACCGGCTACGCGTCACCGGACGGCACGGCCTGGACCCGGGTCGGCGCCGTGACCCTGCCCGGCCTGCCCGCCACGGTGCAGGGCGGCCTGTTCGTCACCTCACCGCAGTACACGCAGGTGGCACTCGGGGTGGCGCAGATAACAGGCGACCCGAGCCAGTCCACGGCGGCGTTCAGCCACGTGGCGCTTGGCTGGCCCGCCGGGCGGTGGACGGGAACGGACGTGGGCGCCGCCGGCCCCGCCAGTGGCCCCGCCACCGGGTACACCACGGAAGGCGGCACGTTCACCGTCACCGGGTCCGGTGACATCGCGCCGGTCACCGACGGCCCCTCGGGGCCCGGCGTCACCCTCGCGCAGACCCTCGGCGGGGTGTTCGTCGCGCTGTTCATCCTGGCGGTGACCGGGGCGGTGTTCATCACCGCCGAGTACCGGCGCGGGCTCATCCGGGTCACCCTGGCCGCGTGCCCGCGCCGCGGCCGGGTGCTGGCCGCCAAGGCGTGCGTGATCGGCCTGGTCGCCTTCGCCGCGGGGCTCGCCGGCACCGCGGTCGCGGTACCGCTCGGGCAGCGGGTGCTGCGCTCCCACGGCGTCTACCTGCCGCCGGTGACGGCGCTGACCGAGGCGCGGGTGATCGCCGGCACCGCCGCGGCGCTCGCCGCCTGCGCCGTCCTCGCCGTCGCGGTCGGCGTCATCGCGCGGCGCGGCGCGGCCGCGGTCGCCGCCGTCACCGCGCTGATCGTCGCGCCGTACGTGCTGGCCGTCCCGGTCCCGGTCCTGCCGCTCGGCGCGGCCGACTGGCTGATGCGGGTCACCCCGGCCGCGGCGTTCGCCGTCGAGCAGACCGTCACCCGCTACCCGCAGGTCGACGACGTGTACGCGCCCGCCTACGGCTACTTCCCGCTAGCGCCGTGGGCCGGCCTCGCGGTGCTGCTCGCCTGGACGGCGCTGGCCCTCGCCGTGGCGTACGCGGTGCTGAGCCAGAGGGACGCGTGAGGCGGGCGGTCCGCGCCGAGTGGCTGAAGGCGTGGTCCGACCCTGGCACGCCGTGGCTGCTCGGCGCCCTGCTCGCGGCGAGCGCGGCGGTCAGCGCCGTGACCATCGCCGCGGCCCGGTGCCCGGCGGCGGGCTGCGGCCAGGATCCCGCCAGGATCAGCCTCGCCGGCGTCTACCTCGCCCAGGCGGTGGCCGCACTCGCCGGGGTGGCGGCCATCGGCGGCGAGTACGGCACCGGCATGATCCGCGTGAGCCTGGCCGCGGTCCCGCGCCGTACACGGCTGCTCGCCGCCAAGGCGCTGGTGCTGGCCGGCCAGGTGCTCGCGGCGTCCGCCGTCGCGGCCGGCGCCTCGATGACGGCGGGGCTGCTCGCCCTGCCGGGCCGCGGGTTCACGCCTGCTCACGGGTTCGACCTGCTCAGCGGGGGGATGTGGCGGGCGGCGGGCTGCGCGGCGCTGTACCTGACGCTGGTCGCGCTGCTCGGCCTCGGCGTGACCGCCGCCGTGCGTGACCCCGCGGCCGCCGCGGGGACCGTGCTCGGGCTCCTTTACCTGTTCCCGGTCGCCGCCGGGCTGGCCGGCCCGGCCCTCCAGCGGCGCCTGGAGCAGGCCGGGCCGATGACCGCGGGCCTGGACAGCCTGGCCACCGCCGGCCAGGGCGGCCTGCCGCTCACCCCGTGGCAGGGCCTCGGGGTGGCCGCCCTGTGGGCCGCGGCCGCCCTGCTGGCCGGCGGCGCGGTGCTGCGCTGGCGCGACGCGTGACGGGGAGTCAGCCGGCCGGCTCGCGGCGGTCCGCGTTCGCGAGGATCGCGTCGTGGACGTAGCGGGCCAGGCCGGGCTCCACCCCGTCGTAGGTGGCGGTGAACCGCGGGTCGGTGACGTACATGTCCGCCAGGCCCCGGTGCATCGCGTAACCGCAGTCGTAGAAGTACCTGCTGATGTGCTGGCGGTGCCGCTCGGCCAGGTCCGTCGCGTCCGGGCCGCCGGCTGGCCGTCCCGCGCGCAGGGCGGCGGCGAAGGCCAGGACGTTCTCGTCGGCCTCGGCCTTGATCCGCACCCAGTCGTCCTTGCCGTACCCGGCGGCGCGCCGCTGCGACTCACGGTACGCGTCCGTGTCGCCCCAGCGCTGCTCCGCCTCATCGGCCCACTCGCCGCCGGCCTTGTCGGTACCGAACACCTCAAGCTGCTCCGCCGGTGTCAGGTTGATCCCCATCGCCCGCGCCTCCAGTTCCTTGTCGATGGCCGCCACCATGGCGTCCACCTGGTCTCGCCGCGACAGCAGCAGCCCGCGCTGCCGCCGCAGGTGGGCGACCGCGTCCACGGCCGGGTCGGCGACCAGCTCCGCGACCTCGCGCAGCCCGAAGCCGAGCCGCCGGTACATGAGCACCTGCCGCAGCCGCTCCACGTCGCCCGGCGCGTAGGCCCGGTACCCGGCGGGGGTCCGCGCCGACGGCCGCACGAGGCCGATCTCGTCGTAGTGGTGCAGCGTGCGGACGGTGATGCCGGCCAGTTCCGCCAGCCGCCCCACGCTCAGGTAATCGTCCACGGCACCGACTATGCGGCATCACGCCACGTGAGGGTCAACCTCCAACGGGAAACCGGGTCGCCGCCGCCCGCGGCGGCGGCCGCGGGCACGCCGGGCGATACCGGTTGACCGGTGCCGCCCGGGCCGGCGACAGTCAGTGGGTGGACGCCGACGCCATCGCCAGGATTGAGACGTTCCCGCTCCGCATCCCGTTCCGCGCGGGCGCGGGGGAGGCCAGGCCGCCCGTTGACTCGCTGCTCGTGAAGGTGACGACCGTCCAGGGGTACGAGGGCTGGGGCGAGGCGTTCGGTTTCGAGGCCACGCCGGTGACCCGGCGGGCGGTCGAGGACCTCATCGCGCCGCTGTGCGCCGGGCAAGACCCCGCGCAGATCGGCCCGCTCATGCGCCAGGTCCAGGAGAAACTCCAGGTCTTCGGCCGGGGCGGCACGGTCATCCACGCGCTGTCCGCGGTGGACACCGCCCTGTGGGACATCGCGGGCAAGACGGCGGGCCTGCCGCTGCACCAGCTACTCGGCGGCGGGGCCGCGAGCCTGCCCTGCTACGCGAGCCTGGACCCCTACGGCAGCCCGGCGGCGGTCAGGGCCGGCGTCCGGCAGGCCGTGGACGGCGGGTTCACCGCCGTCAAGCTGCACGAGCGGGAGGTCACCGCGGTCCGCGCCGCCCGCGAGGAGGCCGGCCAGGACACGGCGCTGATGCTCGACGTGAACTGCCCGTGGACGCTCGGCCAGGCCACGGCGATGGCGGAACAGCTGAGGGAGTCCCGCCTGCGGTGGCTGGAGGAGCCGCTGTGGCCGCCGGAGGACTACGAGGGCCTCGCCACGCTGCGGGCCGGCTGCGGCATCCCGGTCGCAGCCGGGGAGAACACGGCGACGCTGCTCGACTTCGGCCGGCTGATGGGCGCCGTCGACTTCGTCCAGCCGAGCCCCGCCAAGATGGGCGGCGTCACCGAGCTGTGCAAGGTCTTCCATCTCGCGGCGGCCCGCGGCGTCACCGTCATGCCGCATACCTTTTACCACGGCCCCGGCCTGCTGGCGGCGGTGCACGTGACGGCCGCGCTCGGCACGGCCGACTCGATGATCGAATGGCGCTACTCCGACCTCGAGGCCTGGGCCTACGGGCCCGCCCTCATGCCGGAGCAGGGACGGATCGGGGTCCCGCGAAGGCCAGGGCTCGGCATCGACCCGGACCCGCGGCGTGCTCCGCGAGTTCCGCGGCGCGTAGCGGCGCGTCGAGCCGTTCCACGGGACGCGCTAAGCCGGCGACGGCAAGCACCGCCCGTGCACGGGCGCGTCGCCGCCGCACCCGCGGTAATTGAGCGGCGGCGCGGAGCACGAACTCGTTAGGATGAACACATGCGGCACCCCATCGAGACGACGACGCCGGGCACCTCCGGCACCCGGCTGCTGCATTAGCTTTCCGCCAGCCCACCCGGAGTCAGCCTCCGGGACCGGGTGACGTCGCGGGCTGGCTCCCTGGGCCATCAACCACAGGGAGCACCCTCATGAGCACCCAAGCCGCGCCGCTTGACCACCGTGACCTCAACCGTGACCTGCATGTTTTCGCCACCGACCCGCTCGCGGGCGCGGGGCTGCCGCTCTGGCTGCCCGACGGGGCCGTGATCCGCGATGAGCTGCAGGCCCTGGCCAGGGACCTGGCCCGCGCCGACGGCTGCCAGGGCGTGTACTCGCCCGTCCTCGGGAAACGGGCACTGTACGAGCGGTCGGGGCACTGGGCGAAGTTCAGCGAGGACATGTTCCCGCCGATGGCGGTCGGCGGCGACGAACTCGTCCTGCGGCCGGCGAACTGCCCGCACCACGCCCTGATCTACGCCTCCGCGCAGCGGTCCTGGCGGGAACTTCCGGTGCGGCTGAACGAGCTCGCCGCGATGTTCCGCGCGGAACGCTCAGGCGTGCTGTCCGGGCTGAGCCGGGTGCGGCAGATCAACCTCGACGACACCCACGTGTTCTGCCGTCCCGACCAGGTCGCGGGCGAGGCGGCCCGCGGGCTGCTCGCGGCGCTGCGCGCCCAGGAGATCCTCGGCCTGCCGGTTGACTACGTCCGGCTGTCGCTGCGCGACGACAGCCCCGCCTTCCTCGGCACCGCCGCCCAGTGGCAGGCGGCGCAGGACGCGCTGCGCGACGCCGCCGCGGCGGCCGGGCTCACCGGGCGCGGGCTGTCCCTGGTCGACGCGCCCGGCGAGGCCGCGTTCTACGGGCCCAAGCTTGACCTGCAGGTGCGCGACGGCCGCGGGCAGGAGGAGACCATCGCGACCGTGCAGGTCGACTTCAGCCAGCCCGAGCGGTTCGGCCTGGTCTACGACGCGCCCGACGGGTCACGGCAGCCGGTCATCATGATCCACCGGGGCACCGTCGGGTCGATGGAACGGGTGACAGCGGCGCTGCTCGAGCGGTACCAGGGGCGGCTCCCGCTGTGGCTCGCGCCGGTGCAGGTGTGCGTGCTTCCGGTCAGCCCCGGCCAGGACGAGGCGGCCCGCCGGCTGGCCGACGGCCTGCTCGCCGCGGGGCTGCGGCCCCGCCTGGAGGTGGACGGGTCGCTCGGCGCGCGGATCAGGCGCAGCAGGCAGCGCCGCGACCACCTCATCGCCGTCCTCGGGGAGGCCGAGGCGGCGGCGGGGACCGTGCGGGTGACCGACGTCGCCGCCGGACTTGAGCGCGAGGTCGGCGAGGCGCCGCTCATCCGGCTCGCCGGCGACGCCTACGCGGCGCGGCGGCCGCACGTGGACTGGCCACCGGAAATCACAGGTGTGTAATTCCCTGTGGACAACCGGGAGGGGCCCAGGTACCCGGGGACGCGAACGGGGCTCTCGATCCGGGTGGATCGAGAGCCCCGCTGTCTGGGTCCGCATGCGGGCCGGGTTAGCGGGCGGATGTGCCGGCGGTGGAGGGGACGCTGACAGTGCCGCCCGTCGCGGGAAGGGGGAGGGCTGCGGCGCGGGCCCCCAGGCCGAGGGTACGGGTCAGGATCATCGCGACCGCCATGAAGATCAGGCCGTCGGTGATGGCGGCACCGGTGACCTGGTGGGCCAGGCACCACTGGGCGAGCTGGGCGGGGAACCAGTGGGTCGCGCCGTAGGAGAAGGCCGCACGGGCGCCGACCACCAGCGTCCACAGCAGGGCGTAGGGCCAGGTGGCGTGGCTGACCGGCTTGCCGGTGCGCGGGCTGCGGTAAACGCGCGTCAGCGCGACGGCGGCCAGGCCGCCGAGCAGCCCGGCGGCGGCGCCCGCCAGCTCGACCGCCAGGCCGGTGCCGTGGGTGGCGACGGGGCCGATGAACAGGGGGACGATGCCCCCGGCGATCAGGGCCGGGCGCAGCAGCCGCATGGGGCCGATCTTGCGGTGGGCGCCCAGGTCGCTCTCTAGGGTGGCGATCAGCACGGCGCCGTTGACGATCTCTGCCTGGACTAGTTCGCTGAACATCGGGTTCTCCTTGCGAGTGGCTCTCTTCGAGTAGTCACCACTCAACCGCCCGACGGCCCGGCGCGAATCGCCCCGTGGTTCACCGCCCGGCATGAACATCAGGCGCCTGATCTCATACCGCGCGGCATGACGGGCGGGGCCGCTGGATCATCCCGGATCCCAACCCGCGCGGCGACGCCTCAGCACCGGTCGCGGGCTTAGCTTCCTCTCGTCGGCACGTCGCCGGCCCCCTGCGCCCCCGGCAGTCCCGGAGTGCGGGCCGCCCAGAGAGGAACGCACTTCATGTCCGCGATCGAGATCCTCGCCGTGCTCGGCATCATCGGGTACGTCATCTTCCGCCAGGTCCAAGGGGAACCGCTGCGCGGCAAGCGCACCGTGCTGCTGCCCGCGATCCTTACCGTGATCGGGTTCCTGAACCTGCACGGCAGCGGCGGGGCGCACCTGACCGGCACCGACATCGCCTGCATGGCCGTCGGCACCGCGGGGTCCGCGGCGATCGGCCTCGCCTTCGGCGCGATCATGCGCCTGGAGTCGCGCAGCGGTTACCTGTGGGCGCAGCTGCCGCTGCGCGGGCTGTGGCTCTGGGCGGCGCTGGTGGGCTGGCGCGTGCTCGTCATGGTCGCGGCCAGCGGGCTGCACGCGCACATCGCGGCGTCCTCCGCCACCTTGCTGCTCAGCCTCGGCGTCAACCGGCTCGCCCAGGCCGCGGTCGTGGCGCTGCGGGCCATGGCCATGGGCGTTCCGTTCGCGCCGGAGAAGGACGGCAGGGTCTTCATGGGTGAGACGTTCAAGCGCGGCCTTGACGACCGGCGCGGCTTCGACGGCCGCGCTGGCCAGGGCACCTGGGGGAGCCAGGGCGGCCACGGAGAGCAGGACGGCCACGGAGAGCAGGACGGCCACGGCGGACACGGCCGGTTCGGCGACGACGAGTACGGCACGCGCGGCCGGCGGCGCGACGCGCGCCGGCAGCGGCAGGACCGGCGGTGACACGAGTCCCCGGCACCCCCGGCCATAATGGGGGGATGCTGCGCGTCGCGCTCTGGGGCGTCCGGACGGCCGGCCTCGCGGTCGTCGGCATCCTCACCTTCCTCGCACCGCCCTCGTCGCGAGGCGGGACCGCGACGCAGGTCGCCGCCTACGCGCTGATCTGCACGGGGGTCGCGGTATGGGGCGTGGCTGACCTGTCGCGCGACGCCCCGGCCGCAGTGCGGCGGGTGGGGCTGCCGGCCGCCCTCAGCCTGGTGACCGCGGCCGCCTGCCTCGGCGCGGCCGCCGGGGGCGCGGGGAACAGCCTGGTCGCCTTCGCGGCCGTCGCCCTGATAACCGCCGCGGAAGAACTGCCCTTGCAGGCCGCCCTCGCCATCGCGCTGCTCGGCGTCTTGGCGGCGGAGATCGGGGGGATTGTCTTCGGCCAGGGCCTCGGCACGCTGCTCGGGTTCCCGCTGCTGCTCGCGGTCGGCGTGCTCCTCGGGCGGAACCGCGCCTCGCTCCGCGTCCAGGCCGACCAGGCCAGGCAGCTACTGGCCCAGCACGAGCAGCTGCGAGCCGAGCAGCGCCGGGCCGACGTCCTTGAGGAACGGACGCGGATCGCCCGCGAGGTCCATGACGTGCTCGCGCACTCTCTCGGCGCGCTCGGTATCCAGCTACAGACCGTCCGTGCGCTCTTCACGGTCCACAACGACCAGGACCGCGCGCTCGAGGCGCTGGCCACGGCGCAGCGCATGGCTTCCGGCGGCCTGACAGAGACCCGCCTGGCCGTCCAGGCGCTGCGCACCGACACGCTCCCGCTGCACGACGAGCTGGCCCGGGCCACCGATGAGCTCGCCGGGCGCCATCAGGTCCACGTCGCCTACCAGGCCTCGGGCACGCCGGTCCCGCTGCCGCCGGAAGCCACGGTCGCCCTGCTCCGCATCGCCCAGGAAGCCCTGGTCAACGCGGTCAAGCACGCACCAGGCGCGGCTATCGCGGTCGACCTGGGCTACCGGGAGGACGGCGTGCGGCTGACCGTCACCAACCCGCTGCCGGGCGGCGGCCCCGGCGCGGCCGGTCTCAGGCCGGCCGGCGACGGCATCGGCGCGCTGCGAACCGCGGACACCGGCTACGGCCTGACCGGGATGCGCGAGCGGCTGCTCTTGCTGCGCGGGACCCTGGAAGCCGGGCCGCGTGACGGCCAGTGGGTCGTCATCGCGGACTTCCCGCTCACCCCCGCACCGGCGGCCTGCGCAGCAGGCGACGCCGGGCCGCAGACCACCGGGCCACCCATCGCCGCACCAGTCACCAGGGAAGGCAACCGTTGAGCGACCCCATCGCGCCGCTGCGCATCATCGTGGCCGACGACCAGGCCAGCGTCCGCGAGGGCCTTGTCCTGCTGCTCGGCGGGCTGCCCGGCATCGAGGTCGTGGCCTCGGCCGCGAACGGGGCGCGGGCCATTGAGCTCGTCGCCGAGCACCAGCCGGACGCGATCCTGCTCGACCTGCACATGCCGGTGGTCGACGGCACGGAAGCCACCCGCCGTCTCACCGCCGAGTACCCGCGGGTCGCCGTGGTCGTGCTGACCACGTACGTCGACGACACCTCGGTCTTCGACGCGCTGCGGGCCGGGGCGCGCAGCTACCTGACCAAGGACGCCGACCACACCGAGATCGCCAGTGCCCTGCGCGCGGCGGCCGAAGGCCTGTCCGTCTTCGATTCGCGGGTGCACGCCACGCTCATGAACGCCGCCAGCCAAGCGACGAGGCCCGCGCAGGCAGCAGAAAGCGGCGGCACGGACGGCGGGGCAGTGCCAGGCGGGCCGCTGCCTGACGGGCTCACCGAGCGCGAGGCCGAGATCCTGTCCCTGATCGCCCGGGGCCTGAACAACCCGGAGATCGCGGCCCGCCTGTTCGTCACCACGCACACCGTCAAGAGCCACATCAACCGGATCTTCGCGAAGACTGGCTCGCGTGACCGCGCCGCCGCCATCCGCTACGCGCACCAGCACGGCATCGCCTGACGCGGTGCCTTGCCAGTAACGCGGAGCCTCGCCGGGTCCCGGCGGTTACCCGGCCAGCTGGACCCCGCCCGCGTCGGCGTCGCGCTCACTGCCGGTTGACCGGGCCCGCGTTCGCGACGATCGCCGCCAGCGGCGGGACGACCAGCGCCACCGCGGACATCACCACGGCCGCGGTGACCGAGTACCGCCAGATCAAGGTCCACGCGAGCACGATCAGCAGCACGCATACGCCCATCATGATCAGGTAGGCCCGTTTCCGCGTCGCCAGGCCGGACGGCCCCTCCCTGCCACGCGGCGGCCCGTCCCCGTTCGGCGTGGACACGGCACCCGCCTCCCCTCCCGCTTAACCGTTCCCGCGGAGCGGCGGCTGAACAGTCCGTTCCGAACGACTGCGGCCGCCCCCTCCCGCGGGCATCGCTGTCACGGCCGTCGGGCTCGCCCGCGCCGGACGGCCCGCCGTGCGCTAAGGCCGGGGCGGGACGAGGGACAGGCGCGGCTCAGCCGGCCGCGGCGTACGTGAACATCTTGTCGGCCGCGATGCGCGCCCCGACTGAGTCGGACTGGTTAAGCCAGGTCTCGAACTCCGGTCCCTGCGTCGGCAGGTAATGGTCGAGCATCGCCTGGCGCAGCTCGCGGGCCGGGTCGGACAGTTCGAACAGCTCGGCGCGGCCGTGCACGGTCACGGCGAGCTCCTCACCGGGAAGGTGGGTGGCGCTAACCGCTGAGCGGGCGGCCAGGTGGCGCATGCGCACCGAGTTCCTGCCGGAACTGAAGTAGAACGACCCGTGCAGGAAGTAGCCGTCGACCGGCCCGGCGAGCGGCCGGCCGTCGGCCGTCACGGTGGCGACCACGAGCAGGCGCATGCCCCGCAGCCGCTCGCACACCTGCGCCGCGCTGAGGCGGCGGTCGTCGGTGATGATGTCCCTCAGGTGAGCACCCGCCGCGGCGGCGCTGCGGTCGAGCAGCCGCTGCAGGCGGTCGATTTCCTCTGGCGTCTCCAGCACGTCACGATTAGACCACACCGCGTTCGTCGTGGCCGGCCGTGCCTGCACGGGGCCAGGCACGCCGCCCGGCTCGCCTTGGCCGCCGCACCGGCCCCGTGTGCCAGCGCGGCCTGTTTACGGGGTTGCGGTGCGGGTCACGACGACGAGGTACCGGCAGTCGCCTGCGCCGTCGTTGCGGAACTCGCGCGCCCGCGGCTCGCCGAGCTCGAACGTGTCACCGGCCGCCAGGGCATGCACGGCGGGCCCGTCCGTCAGCGTGAGCTGGCCGGAAAGCACCCACACCAGCTGGGCGATGAACGCGTACGCACCCGCCGGGTAGGGCACGCGCGCGCCGGGCGGCAGCGTGACCTCGGTGACAGCGGCGGGGAACCGGGGCGTCGAGACCTGCCGGCGCAGGTAGCCGGTGTCCGGGTCGCGCCACTCGGGCGTGTCGGCGGCCCGCCGGACGACCCCGCCCCCCGGCGCCGGGTCGCCGGCGAGGCCCGTTCCGCCGTCGGCACCTGCCTGGCCGCCTGGCTGGTTACCCGCGCCCGCCCCGGCGGGCGCGAGCAGTTCTGACACGCTCAGCTCAAGGGCGGCCGACAGCTTGCCGAGCACGACCGCGGTAGGGCTGCTCTCGCCGCGCTCGATCTTGCTGATCATCGCCCGGGAGACACCCGAGGCGGCGGCGAGCCGCTCGATCGGCCAGCCATGGGCGTGCCGCTCGGCGCGGAGCCGTTCCCCGAACGCCGTCATCGCATCTACTATAGTAGACATGACTCCACTATATAAGATTAGACTGGCGGAGGCGGCAGACGCGGAGGCCATCCGCGCCATCCGCAACGACGTGATCGAGCACTCGACGGCCACGTGGACGACCGTGCCCGTCTCACCAGGCGACGGGCGGACGTGGCTCGCGGAGAACCTCGCGCGCCGCTCCGCTTACGTCGCCGAGGCCGACGGGCACGTGATCGGCTACGCCAACTGGGCGCCGTGGCGGCCCAAGGACGGCTACCGGCACACCGTCGAGGACTCCGTGTACCTGACCGAGGCCCACCAGGGGCGCGGCCTCGGCGCCGACCTGCTCAGGACCCTCATCACAAGCGCCAGCGACTGCGGTGCCCACGTGATGATGGCCTGCATCGAGTCGTCCAACAGCCGGTCGGTCGCACTCCACCAGCGCCTGGGCTTCGAACTGGTCGGCACCGCCCGCGAGGTCGGCACGAAGTTCGGCCGCTGGCTCGACCTGACCATGTTGCGCCTGGCCCTGTAGCGAGCCCTCTGACGCCGGCGCCTCCTTTACGCCGGCGCGCGCCTCCGTCACCGTGCTGCCGCCCCCGGCTGCTCACTCAGCCTGCCGCCCCGGCTGCTCAGCCTCGGGGTCAACCAGTCCACTCGGCCCGACGGCGGGTCCCGCGCCTGCGGCTCCGGACGAAACCAGGCCCGCTTCCCCTGCCCGGTTGCGACTTGGGTTGACCTTGAGCGGCCAATGCCAGCACCCGCCGACAGAAGCGCTCCGCGCTTCTTGCTGTTATCAAATGGGCCTAGCGCGCGGTTCGACGGGCAGCGTTGCTCGCGAGCCGCAACGTCATAAGCGGTAGGCGGCCGGTCGAGCGGCCAGCACGACGGTGACCCCGCTTCGCCCGCCGCGCACCCCAGACCACCGCGCCGCGCACCCCGGACGCTTCTTGCTGTTATCCTCATCGGGGCAGGGAGGAAGTCGATCGCCTGCTGAGGCACTCGTCCGCAACCCCGGATCCCGGCCACTCCCGTCCCGAAGGGCCGTACGCGAGCTGCCATGAGGCGGCCGCGCGCAGGGACGGCATGATCGACAGGGATTTCGGTTTTCATGTGGATTCCGCAGCTTATTCGATGCTGAATCCACATGATCATGGGCCCGGGCCACGGGGACGCCGGGACAATCCGGACGGAACGGGCATGCGCGGACCCGGTCCTGAGACGGCAAGCGGCGACGCTGCCTTGCCGCAGGTCCGCGCCCCGCGCTTGTTGCTGTTATCTCGGCGGTTTGGCGCTGCCGGTGAGCGGGGCTAGTCCGTGCCGGATTCCATGGCGGCACGGTCGAGGAGCTCGTCGTCCGGGACCTCGCCGGCCGAGGCGATCGCCTCGGCGCCGCCGCGCGGCATCGCGCCGATGAGGTCGGCCGTCCCTGCGCCGCTTGCCCCGATCAGCGCCGCGTGCCCGCCGCCGAACATGCCGAGGCCCGCGTACTGCTCCAGCTTGGCACGGGAGTCGGCGATGTCGAGGTTGCGCATGGTGAGCTGGCCAATCCGGTCCGCAGGCCCGAACGCCGCGTCCTCCACCCGCTCCATCGACAGCTTGTCGGGGTGGTAGCTGAATGCAGGCCCGGAGGTGTCCAGGA
Source organism: uncultured Actinomycetota bacterium (assembly GCA_963759545.1). Classification (GTDB taxonomy): domain Bacteria; phylum Actinomycetota; class Actinomycetes; order Streptosporangiales; family Streptosporangiaceae; genus Trebonia. The sequence goes on along the minus strand of CAVXAB010000019.1, from coordinate 123,686 downwards.
CGGAGTAGTCCTCGCCGCGGCGCAGCCGGAGCGTCACCGTGCCGGTGACGGCGGTGCCGACCCAGCGCTGCAGGGACTCGCGGATCATCAGTGCCTGCGGGTCGAGCCAACGGCCCTCGTACAGCAGCCTGCCGAGCTTGCGGCCCTCGTTGTGATAGGCCGCCACCGAGTCCTCGTTGTGGATCGCGCAGACCAGCCGCTCGTAGGCGGCGTGCAGCAGGGCCATGCCCGGAGCCTCGTAGATGCCACGCGACTTCGCCTCGATGATCCGGTTCTCGATCTGGTCGGACATGCCAAGGCCGTGCCTGCCGCCGATCTCGTTCGCCTCAAGGACCAGGTCGACGGCGGCGGCGAACTCCTTGCCGTTGATGGCGACCGGGCGGCCCTGCTCGAAGGTGACCGACACGTCCTCGGCCGGGATCTCCACGGCCGGGTCCCAGAAGCGGACGCCCATGATCGGCTCGACCAGCTCGACGTTGGCGTCGAGGTGCTCGAGCTGCTTGGCCTCGTGGGTGGCGCCCCAGATGTTCGCGTCGGTGGAGTAGGCCTTTTCCTTGCTTGCCCGGTAAGGCAGCCCACGGTCGGTCAGCCACTGGGACATCTCCGCCCGGCCGCCGAGCTCGCCGACGAACTCCGCGTCGAGCCAGGGCTTGTAGACGCGCAGTGACGGGTTGGCGAGCAGGCCGTAGCGGTAGAACCGCTCGATGTCGTTGCCCTTGTACGTGGAGCCGTCGCCCCAGATCTGCACGTCGTCCTCGAGCATGGCGCGGACCAGGAGCGTGCCGGTGACCGCGCGGCCAAGTGGCGTGGTGTTGAAGTAGGCGCGCCCGGCCGACCTGATGTGGAAGGCGCCGCACGTGAGGGCGGCCAGGCCCTCCTCGACGAGGGCCGCCCTGCAGTCGACGAGCCTGGCGCCCTCGGCGCCGTACGCGCCGGCCCGTCCGGGGACGGACGCGATGTCGGGCTCGTCGTACTGGCCGAGGTCGGCGGTGTAGGTGTAGGGCACCGCCCCCTTTTCGCGCATCCACGCGACAGCCACCGACGTGTCCAGGCCGCCAGAGAAGGCGATCCCGACGCGTTCCCCGACAGGAAGAGAGGCGAGCACCTTGGTCATGACTGAAATTATATGCACATCTCTGCATGACCATGCAACGTCTTCCGGCGGAACCTTGCCCGCCGTGCCAGCTTCTTGCTGTTATCTGCTCAGATGAGCCCTGCCGAAAGATTTGGATGATCCTGGACGCCATAGCGACCTCCAGCGATCAAACAATCTCTCCTCCCCCTGCTCCCCGCCGCCTGCCGCTCGCGCCTCCGCCTCCAGCGCCGCGGCTCGCCCGTCGGCGCAGGCGCGCTGCCAGCCGTCACTCACGCGGCCAGGGACGCTTCTTGCTGTTATCAATTCCGCGGCGGCACCGGGGCCGGAGTCCCACGTGTCACATTGATGCTCGCTGATCCGCCTGCCCGCATCCTGTCGCGCGGATTAAAGCGGGTCACTTTACGCGGGAAATGCCACTATTTCCCTTAAAAGGCAAAGCCTGCAATTCTTCCTGATTTACGCTTCCGATTACCGCCTGTAGGCCGCAATCAGGAGGAATTCCTTGTTCCGCTCACGCATACGCATACTCGCGCCTCCCATCGCAATAGCCTTGATAGCACTTTCAGGCTGCGGGGGCGCCGCCGCCACTGCCGGAAGCACTAGCCCGAACGGGCTACAGAAAACGACACTTAACGTGGCCGTCGTGCCGGCGGTCGATTCCGCCGGCTTTTTCGTCGCGCTGCACGATGGCCTGTTCGCCGAGCAGGGCCTGACCATCCACTACACCCCCGCCGTCAGCAGTGACGTGTCGATCAGCCAGCAGCTCGACGGGCAGTTCGACATTACCGGCGGGAACTACGTCTCCTACATCCAGCATTACGTGCAGAAGCACCAGCCGCTTGAGATCATCGCCGAGGGATCGGTGATGCAGCAGGGGACGCAGGCGATATACACGATGCCGAACTCCAAAATCAAGACCCTTTCTGACCTGAAAGGGCACCTGCTCGGCATCAACGCCCCCCTCAACATTAACTACCTACTCGCCGCCTCGGTGATCACCGAGAATGGCATCAAGCTGACCCAGGTGCGTTTCCCCGCCGCGCCGATCCCGTTCCCTAAAATGGCGGCGGAACTCGCCGCGGGGAAGATCGACGCGGCGGCGATGCCCGAGCCGTTCGCGACCGCCGCCGAGCAGCAGTACGGCGCGGTCGAGCTCGCCGACCTCAACCAGGGCGCCACCGTGCAGTTCCCCATCCAGGGGTACGTCGTGACGAAGTCCTGGGCCGCCCAGAACCCCGGCACCCTCAGGGCGTTCATCACGGCGCTCGCGCAGGGCCAGGAGCTCGCCGACACCAGCCGGTCCTCGGTCGAGAAGGCGATGGAGACCATCAACGGCGGTCCGCCGAAGGGCCAGATCCCGCCGATCGTCGCCTCCGTGATGGCGGTGAACATCTACCCCACCGCCATCGACAAGGTCAGGATCCAGCGCGTCGCCGACGTGATGTACCAGTTCGGCCTGCTGCACGCCCGGTTCAACGTCACCCCGATGATCGGCCCCTGACCCGGCCGGGATTCACACGCCTCCGGGGAACTGTTAACGATATCGTTAACAGTTCCCCGGAGGCGCCCGCCGACCGCGGCGCCGCGGTCGGCGGGAAGCGCCGCACCCGCTTCCCGGTTCTTACATGACGTGACAATCAAAGCCGGCGACGTCCGAACGAGTTCGCGGCTTCGCGCGGACCCGCACGCCCGCTCCGCGGCGGTGGCGGTCATCGGTGCGGGCCAGGCCGGGCTCTCCGCCGCCTATCACCTGCGCAGGCAAGGCCTGGAGTACGTGGTGCTCGACGGCGAGGACGGGCCGGGCGGCGCATGGCGGCACCGCTGGCGGTCGCTGCGGATGGGGACCGTCAACGGCATCTTCGACCTTCCCGGCATGCCGAAGCCGCCCGTCGATGCCGCCGAGCCCGCCGCCGACGCCGTGCCCCGCTACTTCGCGGCGTATGAGCGGGAGTTCGGCTTCCCGATCCTGCGCCCCGTCCGCGTGCTCGCCGTGCGCGACGCTGACGGCGGCCCCTCCGCGGGCGGCCCGGCCGGTGAGGGCCTGCCAGGCACCGGCCCGGGCGGCGACCTGCTGGTGGAGACCGGCCACGGCACGTGGGCCGTCCAGGCAGTCATCAACGCGACCGGCACGTGGAGCGCACCGAACGTGCCCTGGTACCCGGGCATTGATACCTTCACCGGCCGTCAGCTGCACGCCGCGCAGTACGTCAGCGCGCCGCAGTTCGCCGGCCTGCACGTCGTCGTGGCCGGCGGCGGCATCTCCGCGGTCCAGCTCCTCGAGGAAATCTCGCGGGTAACCACCACCACCTGGGTCACCCGCAGGGAGCCGACATGGATCGAGGGGCCGTTCACCCCGGAGACGGTCGGCCGCGCGTCGGTCGCCCGGGTCGAGGCGGACGCGCGCGCGGGCCGCCCCATCGCCTCCATCGTCTCCTACACCGGCCTGGCCCTGACCTCCTACGCGCGGGCCGCCGCCGAGCGCGGTGCCCTGGTCAGGCACCCGATGTTCACCGCGATCGAGCAGGAAGGCGTCCGCATGGCCGACGGGTCCTTCCAGCCGGCGGACGTGATCCTGTGGGCGACCGGCTTCCGCCAGGCCATCGGCCACCTCGCACCGCTGCGGCTGCGCAACGACCTCGGCGGCATCGCCATGGACGGCACCGCCGTCGCCGCCGACCGGCGGGTTCACCTGATCGGCTACGGCCCGTCCCAGTCGACCGTCGGCGCCAACCGCGCCGGCCGCGCCGCCGCGACGGCGGTCAGCAAGCTGCTGCGCGCCGCCTGAGCACCAGGCGCGGGCCGTCGGCGGGGCCGGCGCTCCGCGCCTCTTGCTGTTATCTCCGGGCGGCGCGGGACGCCAGGGCACCGGCGGGCCCCGCAGGGGAGCCGGCCCGCCGCCCGGGGCCCGAGATCATTCGGGATCCTTACTATCGAATCGGGATATAACCGGCGGGCGGGCGTTGTTGGCGGTGAGGTGATCACCGCGCGGCACCGCAACATCGCTCTGCTCGTCGCAGGCTGCTACTTCATGGAGATGCTCGACGGGACGATCGTCACCACGGCGTCGCCGCAGATCGGGCGGTCGCTGCGGGCGCCCGCCACCGAGGTCGGCCTTGTCGTCACCGCGTACCTGCTGACGCTCGCCGTGCTGATCCCGCTGTCGGGCTGGCTGACCAGGCGGTACGGGAACCGGGTCATATTCCTTACCGCGATCGCGCTGTTCACCCTGGCGTCGGTGGGCTGCGCGGCGAGCGTGAACCTCGGCATGCTGGTCGCGATGCGGGTGCTGCAGGGCGCGGGCGGGGCGATGATGGTGCCGGTCGGGCGGACCATGGTGCTGACACCCGCCGCCAAGGAGGACATACTCCGGCTGACCTCCTACGTGGTGTGGCCGGGGCTGCTCGCCCCGGTGGTCGCGCCGCTGGCCGGCGGGCTCATCACCACCTACGCGACCTGGCACTGGATGTTCCTCATCAACGTCCCGCTTGGCGTGGTCGCGTTCGCCGTCGCGTGGCGGCTGGTCACCACGGGCATCGCGGCAGGCACGGCGCCGCCGCCCCTCGACTGGGCGGGCGTGGTGCTGACCTGCGCCGGCCTTGGCGGTCTCACTTACGCCGCGCACCTGGTGTCGCTTCCCGCCCCGCCCGTCGCGCAGACGGCGGCGTTCTGCGTGGTCTCCGCGGCGCTGCTCGGCGGGGCCGTGGTGCACCTGCGGCGGGCCGCGCACCCGCTGCTTAACCTGCGCACCCTGTCCGTGCGGACGTTCCGGGTGTCGCAGCTCGGCGGCACGATGTACTTCTTCGTGGTCGGCGCGATGCCGTTCCTGCTGCCGCTGATGTTCCAGGTCCAGTTCGGCTGGTCGCCGGTGAAGTCGGGCGCGGTGACCGCGTTCGTGTTCGCGGGGAACGTGGGAATCAAGCCCGCCACGACGCCGCTGATCAACCGGTTCGGCTTCCGCCCGCTGCTGATCGCCTCCACCCTTGGCACGGCCGTCATCGTGGCCGCGCTCGGGTTCACGAGCGCCTCGACCCCGGTCGCGCTGATCGCCGCGCTGGCCCTGGCCAGCGGCGTCACCAGGTCGACCGGGTTCACCGTCTACAGCACGGTCGGGCTCGCGGACATGGTGCCTGAGCTCATGCGCGACGCGAACACCCTCGCCGCCACCTCCATGCAGCTCGGCGCCGGCCTGGCGATCGCGGGCGCCACCGTGGCGCTGCGCGTCGGCGACGCGGTCACCGGCGGCGGCCAGGCGGCGTTCACCGTCGCCTTCTGCCTGCTGGCCCTGGTCGCGGCCGGCTGCGCGGGCGAGGCGCTGCGGTTGGACCCGGCGGCAGGGAACGCGGCCCGCCGCCCGCGCGCCGCCGCGGTCCCGCCCGCGCCGTCCCGCCAGGCGGGTTAGCGGGCAGTCCCGGCGGGCCGGCGGCGCGAGATCACCGCGAGTCGCGGGGCGCCGCTCAACTGCGGCGGCATCCCGCTTGCATACGACAATGCTCGCTCATGACAACCATTTGCCCGGTCAGAGGGGCAGCGGCCCGCTGCTGCCGCGCTCCGCGGCGTCCGCGGACAGGGCCGTGAACAGCCCCGCCGCGCGGGCGACCGCCGCCCGCTCGTCGGGCGCCATCCGCTCAAGCACGGCGGCGAGCAGCTCATGGCGCCGGGCGACGACCCGCGCGACCAGGGCACGGCCCGCGGCGGTGCTCTCGATCGTCACGATCGAGCGGCTCCGCGTGTCGCCGCCGCGTGCGAGGAGCCCGGCCGCCTCGAGCCTGTCGGCCAGCCGCGTCACCGACGACGCCGGGACCCCGGCGGCCTCGGCCAGCCGCGAGGAGGGCGCGCGCCCGAGCGTCGACGCGGCGAGCAGCAGCCGGAACTGCGGCAGGCTCACCTCACCGCCGAGCACTTCGAGGCTTTCCATGGTGATCCCGACGAGAGCCCGCGTGAGCATCTCAAGTTCCGCGACCTCGCCGCCGTCGATGACCGCGGCCTCGGTGGCGCCGGTGCCGCCGGCGCCAGATACTTCCATCACGCGATCTAGGGTCGCATAGCGGTCAGGCGTCGGGGCCTGGCCGCTCCGGGCCGGCCCCGCGCCGCGCCGCGATCGTCTTCTCGGCCGCGGCGACCGCCGCGGCACGCATCCGCGCCCGCAGTTCCTCGCTCGCGGCCCGGCCCGTCCTGGCCTCGACGATCCGCGGCCCCGTGCCGCCGATGGCGGGGGCCAGAGCCTTCGCCAGGTCACCCGGCCGCTCGACGAGCGTGTACGGCAGGCCGAAGGCGGCGGCCAGCTGCTCAAGCGACGCGCCGTGCGACGTGCCGAAGACCCGCTCGAACACCGACGGGCCGTCAACCCCGCCGCCGCTCCCGTCCTTGAACCTGGCAGGCTCAAGCCCCTCGAAGATCCCGCCGCCGTCGTTGTTCACCACCACGACGCACAAGTCCGGCCGCGGCTCGGCGGGCCCGAGCGCGAGGCCAGGCGCGTCGTGCAGCAGCGACAGGTCTCCGATCAGGGCGAACGCGACCGCCCCGGGGTGCTCCGCCGCGTGCGCGAGCGCCGCGCCCGCGGCGGTGGAGAAGGTGCCGTCGATCCCGCTCGCCCCCCTGCTGGCGATCACGCGGGTGTCCGCCCGCGGCGGCAGCAGCAGATCGAGGTCCCGAACGGAGAGTGAGTTACCGCACCAGAGCAGCGCGCCGCCGGGAAGCGCGGCGGCCAGGTCCCTGGCGACCTCAGGCTCGGCGAGACCGGCGCCGGCATCCGCGGCGTCGAGCACCGCGCCCGCCGCCCCGGTCGCCGCCGCGTCCGCGTGCCGCCACGCGTCGAGCCAGCGGGCGGGCACGCCGCTTGGCGCCCCGGTGAGACGGATCGCGGTTGCTACGTCGGTCGCGGCCCGCTGCGGGTCGGCCCACATCCCAGGACCGGAACCGACGACGACATGCCGGACGGCCGGCGTCCCTGCGCGCGCGAGCGCGAGCAGGGACGATTGCGGCCTGGTCAGGCCCGGACGGCCGGCGGAGACGATGACCTCAGGCCGGCCCGCCGCCATGAATTCCGGCGCGGCGAGCAGGTACTGGTAACCGGTGAGGGCGTTCGGCCCGCGCCGCGCGCCCGATGACGGCTCGGCCAGGATCGGCCATCCTGCCCGCTCCGCCAGCTCCACGAGCGCGGTCACGTCGTAGTCCCCGTCGCCGCAGACGAGCACGCCGCGCTCGGACCAGGGCAGCTCAAGGGGCTCAGTGACCACGGCGGCCGCGCTGACCCGCGTCCAGGGCCCGCCGTCCGCGCGCCCGGCGAGCGACTCCGGCCAGTCATCATCCTCAAATACCGACATATCCGGCGGAGAACCCGCCTGACCCGCGTCGCGCTTCTTGCTGTTATCCGGTTCGGGCGGCTGGGTCGCGGCGCCTGGAACGAGGGGATCACGGAAGGGGAGGTTCAGGTGGACGGGGCCGGGCAGCGCGCCCAGGGCGCCGGCCGCGTTCGCCCAGGCCCGGCAGGCCAGGGACCGCCAGTAGCCGACCATGCCTGGCCGGCGCTCAGGAACGCCGGCCTCCGCGTACCAGCGGACCGCCGACCCGTAGAGCTTGACCTGGTCGATCGTCTGGCTGGCGCCGGTGCCGCGCAACTCGGGCGGCCGGTCGGCGGTGAGCACGAGCAGCGGGACGGCGGACTCGTCGGCCTCGATGACCGCCGGGTGGAAGTTCGCCGCCGCGGTGCCCGAGGTGCACAGCACCGCGACCGGGCGGCGGGACGCCTTGGCGAGGCCGAGCGCGGTGAACCCCGCGGAGCGCTCGTCGATCCTGACGTGCAGCCGGATCCGCCCGGCCCGCTCGAGCGCCCAGAACGCCATGGCCAGGGGCGCGGACCTGGACCCGGGCGCGATGACGACCTCGCGCAGCCCGCAGCGCGCGAGCTCGTCCGCGAGCGCGGCCGCGAACGCCGTCGACGGGTTCACCGGCCCCTCCTCCCCCAGCCCCCGGCACTTCTTGCTGTTATCCTCGGAGGGGCGCCCCGCCCCGCCCCGCCCGCGGATCGCCGGGGGCCGCGCTCCGCGCTTCTTGCTGTTATCCGAACCCAACGTCCGCGGCTGACGGCACGCGGCGCGGATAGTGGATCGTTGTTAGCGCTATAGCCTGCCCAGCGATCCACCTTAACCGGCACTCCAGCGCTTCTTGCTGTTATCGCCACGGAGATGCCCCGTCCCGCCCCGTCGGCGGCCCGCTGGGGGCAGCGGCCCGCGCTTCTTGCTGTTATCCGCCGGGCAGGCTTCCGGCCGGCTGCACGCAGCGCGGATAGCTGATCACTGGGCGCCCCATCGCCCGCCCAGTGATCCACTACCACCCGCGCTCCCGCGTTTCTTGCTGTTATCCGGCTAGGTGGAACCGGGCGGGCGACCGGCGCGGATAGCGGACAATTCGCAACGCGATGGCTTACCCGGCGATCCACGATGACCGGCGCTCCCGCGCCTGATGCTGTTATCAACGCAGGAATTCCGTTCCCTGGACACCCGGCAGGTGCCGCGCGGCCGCCAGTGCCCGCTCGCGCCACGGGGCGGGGTCGGTCTCCCACCGCGCGAGCGCGTCCGGGTCGACCGCGGGGCGGCGGACGGGGAGCGTGCCGCCCGCCTCCGCGAGCGGCTCGGCGGTGACGTCGCCGGCCAGCAGGGACATCGTCGCGAGCCCGCAGGCATACGGCAGCGAAGGCAGCGCCGCGGCGAGCGCCACGCCGGCGGCGAGCCCGACCGAGGTGTCCACCGCGCTCGACACGACGGCGGGCAGGCCGCAGGCCTCGGCCACCCGCAGCGCCGCACGGACCCCGCCGAGCGGCTGCACCTTGACCATGACGATGTCGGCCGCCCCGGCCGCCCGGACCCGCAGCGGGTCCTCGGCCTTGCGGATCGACTCATCGGCGGCGACCGGAATGTCGATAAGGCGACGAAGCGACGCGAGCTCATCAAGGGTCGCGCAGGGCTGTTCCGCGTACTCAAGCGAGTACTTCCCGAGCGCGCGGAGCATGCGCGCCGCGTCGTCCACGGACCAGCCGCCGTTGGCGTCCACCCGGATCCGGCCGCCCGGGCCAGCCGCGTCGAGCGCGTCGCGCACGGCGGCGACCCGCTCGACGTCCTCGCCTGGCGCCTGCCCGCGCTCCGCCACCTTGACCTTGGCGGTCCGGCACCCGGACGCGGCGACGATCCCGTAGGCGCGCTCAGGCCCGACCGCGGGGACGGTGACGTTGACGGGCACCGAGTCCCGCACGGGCGCCGGCCACGGAACGGTGGCCGACTCGACCGCACTGGCCAGCCAGCGCGCGGACTCGGCGGGCCCGTACTCGGCGAACGGCGAGAACTCCCCCCACCCGGCCGGCCCCTGGATGAGCGCGCCCTCCCGGACGGTGATCCCGCGGAACCTCGTCCGCATCGGGATGGCGAACGCCCGCAGCGTCGCGAGCAGCCCGGGCAAGTCACTCATGCCGCACGCACTGACGAAGCACGGGCTCGCCGCCCGGGGTCCGAGGCTGCCACTGCCTCACTCGTAACCTCCCGTTGTCCGGGGTCTAACCTTATCGACCGTGACCGCGCTCCAGGCTCGTGACCACCCCGACCGCCGCCTCCTGCACGCGGTGCTGCTGAACGGCGTCGGCGACGCCGCCCGGCTGCTAGAGCCGCTCGCGCGGGCGCTTGACGGCAGCGGGCCGGCGATCCTGCCGGTCGACGCGTCGCTGCCCGCCGCGAGGATCAGGCAGCTGATCGACGCGTTCGGGCCGAACGCGGTCATCGATGAGCACGGCGAAGCACGCATACGTTCGGGATCTCCCGGCACAGACCCGGCCACCGCCGTCATCATCGGCACCTCGGGATCCACCGGGGAGCCCAAGGGGGTTGAGCTCAGCGCGGCGGCGCTCAGTCATTCCGCGCGGGCGTCGCTGGCACGGGCCGGGGCGCGCCCCGGAGAGCGGTGGCTGGCGTGCCTGCCGGTGTCGCACGTGGCCGGGCTGCAGGTGCTTGTGCGGTCCATCGTCGGCGGGACCGAGCCCGTGATCGCGGCTGAGGCGACCGCGCGCGCCGTGGACGAGGCCGCGGTCGCCGGGTGCGCGCACGTGTCGGTGGTCCCCACGCAACTGGTGCGGCTGCTTGGCTCGCCGGGCGGCGCCGCGGCGCTCGCCAGGTACCGGTGCGTGCTGGTCGGCGGCGCGGCGGCCGGCGCGGCCGTTCTCGACGAGGCGCGCGAAGCCGGCGTCGGCGCCGTCACCACCTACGGCATGAGCGAGACCTGCGGCGGGTGCGTGTACGACGGGGTGCCACTCGACGGGGTGGCGGTCCGCGCGGGCGAGGACGGGCGGCTGCGGATCTCCGGTCCCGTGCTGATGAACCGCTACCACGGCAGGCCCGACCTGACCGCGGCGGCGCTGGAAAACGGGGAATTCGTCACGTCCGACCTCGGTTACGTCGCGCAGGACGGCCGGGTGATGATCCGTGGCCGGGCCGACGACGTGATCAACACCGGCGGCCACAAGGTCGTACCCGGTGAGGTGGCCGCGGCACTGTCTGACTGCCCGGGGATCCGGGAGGTCGTGGTGGTCGGCAGGCCCGACCCGGAATGGGGCGAACGGGTCACCGCGGTGGTGGTGCCGGCCGACCCGGCAGAACCGCCTGGGCTAGAATTGGTACGTAACCATGTACGCGCGCGGCTTCCGCGTTACGCTTGCCCAAGCGAGGTCGTGCTGACGGAAGCCATCCCTGTACTTCCCAGCGGAAAACCGGACCTGGCAGCCCTCAAAGGTGGCAAGAACGTGACGCCGGCGGGAACAAACCCGGACGCGGAGCGTTAATTAAGAGTGCCCCCCGCGAAAGCCGGTAGTACGGAGCGGGGCTAATTATTGTCATCGGGGATCGTGGTAAGTCGTGTTGGTGTTGAACTGCGCATCCTATGCGCACGTGTACAGAAGGAGGGAGGTGTCTCATGCCGCGGATCGCAACTGCCGCCTCGGCTGACGAGGAGGCGAGCTCCTCTCGCGTGGACGACCTGATCCAGCGCGGTCGCAGCCAGGGCCACCTGTCCCTTTCGGACCTGCGGACGGCGTTCGAGCAGGCTGGACTGACGCCTGCTGAGGCCCGATCCATTCTCCGTGAGCTGAGCGAGGCCGGCGTGCGGCTGGCCGACGAGGAGACGGAGCTCAACGCACCGCGCACCAGGGCCAAGGCCGCGGGCGGCGCGAAGGCGTCGACCGCCAGGGCCGCGACGGAGACCGCCGCCAAGAAGACGCGCGCTAAGAAGGCCGACCAGGCGCCCGCTCCCGCAGGGAGCGCGGACGGAGCGCCCGCCAAGGCGCAGGGCGGCGCGGACCCGGAATTGCCCGACGAAGAGGTGGCGGCGCTCGAGGCGGATGTCGCCGCGTTCGCCGACGGGGTTGACCTGGATGACCAGACGCCCGCCATGGGCGACTCGGTGCACACGTACCTCAAGTCGATTGGCCGCACGAGCCTGCTCACCGCAGAGCAGGAGGTGGACCTGGCCAAGCGCATTGAGGCCGGGCTGTTCGCCGAGCACAAGCTGGACTCAGACCCCGACCTTGCCCCGCAGCTCCGCCGTGACCTTGAGCTGGTGGCCGAGGACGGGCGGCGCGCGAAGTCGCACATGCTCGAGGCCAACCTGCGCCTCGTCGTGTCGGTCGCGAAGAAGTACAGCGACCGCGGGCTTTCGCTGCTCGACGTTGTGCAGGAGGGGAACCTTGGCCTGATCCGTGCGGTCGAGAAGTTCGACTACACGAAGGGCTACAAGTTCTCCACCTACGCGATGTGGTGGATCAGGCAGGCGATCCAGCGCGGGTTCGCGGACTCCGCGCGGACGATCCGGCTGCCCGTGCACGTGCTTGAGATGCTCTCCAAGCTGTCACGCGTCGAGCGGGACATGCACCAGAAGCTCGGGCGCGAGCCCACTCCTGAGGAACTGGCCGTCGAGCTTGACCGGACCCCGGACCAGATCGAGGAGCTGCTGCGTACCTCGCGGCAGCCGATCAGCCTGGACTCCACGATCGGCGAGGACGGCGAGACGTCGATCGGCGACCTCATCGAGGACGTCGACGCGCCTGAGGCCTCCGAGCTGGTCGACCGGCAGCTCATGGCCGAGCAGCTTCGGTCGGCGCTCGACGCGCTCACCCCGCGCGAGGCGACGATCATGGCGATGCGGTTCGGCCTGTACGACGGCAACCCGCACACCCTGGACGAGATCGGCCGCGCGCTCGGCCTCACCAGGGAGCGGATCCGCCAGCTGGAGAAGCAGTCGCTGTCCAAGCTGCGGCACCCGTCGCGGGCGCAGCCGCTGCTCGACTTCGCTTCGTAACCACGGGGCCTCGTAACCACAGGGCCTCCTAGCCTGGTTTGCCGCCGCGCTAAGCGCGGCACCGGCCCCACGGGCCGGACCCGACCTCCCGCCGGGTCCGGCCCGTGGGGTTTTTCTTTGCCGGAGATCAACGGCACGGTCATCCCGAACGGTTGCGCGCTTCGCTCGTCCGGCCACCGTTCCCGGCAGGGGGGCAGGCGCTTCGCGCCTGTTGCTGTTATCCGCTTCTGTCCGGCGCGGCCGCGGCAACGAGCCGGCTACAGGCGGCCCGTTGCCGCAACCATCCGCACGACCGCGAAAACCTCTGCCCCCGAGCGCGGGCCCCCGCGCGCGCAGGGCAGGACTGGACTAGTATTCCCAAGCCACCCCGAAACGGGGCGTGCCAGGATCAAGCACCACCAGATGCGGGAGGGCGCTGCGATGGACGATGACAGCCTGCTCGACGAGCTTCAGGAAGACCTCGGCTCCGACTACAGCCCGCAGCTGCGCGTCGCGGCGGGCATGCTCAGCGGTGACGCCCAGGCCGCGGTCCCTTACCTGCTGTTCTCGATCGCCAAGTCGCTGGAGGACATCTCGTTCCTGCTGGCCAACGACTCCGTCAGCGTCGTCATGGAGACCGACGAGGACGAGTGACGCGCCAGCGGCTAGCGCGCACCTCCGGATACTTGCCTGGCCGGCGAACCGTATCCTTGTCCCCGGCGAGCCCGTGTCTGCCGATGGGCGCATGATCTGGGATATTTGAGGCCCCGATAGGGGCCTTTTGTATCCCAGATCATGCGGTGACGCCGGCCCGTCGGCCAGGGACTGAGCGTCTGGTCGGCCGGCGGCTCCTCACGGCAGCGACTGGCCGCGCACGGGTTCGGCGGCCCGGGGGGCGGGACCGGGACTCACCAGGCGTAGTGCTCTGGCGCCGTCTTGTAGCCGGGGAAGATCTCGTCGAGGCGGGCGAGGACATCGGCGTCGAGGTGGATCTCCAGGGCGCGCTGCGCGGTGTCCAGCTGCCCGAGGGTGCGCGGCCCGATGATCGGCGCGGTCACGCCGTCCTGGTGCAGCAGCCAGGCGAGGGCCACGTTCGCGGGCTCCTCGCCGAGCTTGCCGCATAGCTCCTCCCACGCCTCGATGCGTTCCCTGTGCGCCTCGACGATGAGCTTGGCCCGGCCGGCCAGGCGGCGGCGCCCCTCGCGCTCCGCGGCGAGGACGCCGCCGAGCAGCCCGCCCTCAAGCGGGGACCAGGGGATAACGCCGACCCCGTAGGCGCGGGCGGCGGGCAGCACCTCAAGCTCGATCCACCGGGTGGCCAGGTTGTAGAGCGACTGCTCGCTGACCAGGCCGAGGAAGCCGCGGGCCCGGGCGGTCTCGCACGCCTGGGCGATGTGCCAGCCGGCGAAGTTGGACGACCCGGTGTACAGGATCTTGCCCTGCGCGACCAGCACCTCCATCGCCTGCCAGATCTCATCCCACGGGGTGTCCCTGTCGACGTGGTGCATCTGGTACACGTCGATGTAGTCGGTGCGCAGCCGGCGCAGCGACGCGTCGCAGGCGCGGCGGATGTTGAGCGCGGACAGCTTTCCCTCGTTGGGCCAGGCGCCCATGTCACCGAACAGCTTGGTCGCCAGGACCGTCTTCTCCCGCCGCCCGCCGCCCTGCGCGAACCAGTCGCCGAGGATCTCCTCGGTCCACCCGGCGTGCGACTCGTCGTTGTTGGCGACCTGCCCGGGCGGTGACTGACGCCGGCCGTAGGTGTTGGCCGTGTCGAAGAAGTTGATGCCGAGCTCGTGCGCCCGGTCCATGATCGCGTGCGCGTCGCCCGCGGGTGTCAGCGATCCGAAGTTCATGGTGCCAAGGCAGAGCCGGCTGACATTGAGGCCTGACCGTCCCAGATGCGTGTACTCCATGCCTCCAGCCTTTCACGGCAGCGCATTGTCGGACAATCCGCGGCCGGTGTACCGGATTCCCGACCGGCTGCGGCGGCGCCCCGAGACCGAGCGGACGCCGCTTCTTGCTGTTATCTCCCCCGACCCGGCCTGCGAGGTCGTGCTAGCATTCTGGTATGCGCGTTCTCGTGATTCAGGGCTGGTGGCGTCCCGCTTAGGGACGGCTGCCACGCTGAGCGCGCCAAGACGAACGGCCGTCCGCCGAGAAGGGGACGGCCTTTTCATTTCCCGCTGACCGGGTCGTCCCGCCCCTCATTCAGAGCCAGGCTAAGGAGACAGACCCATGACCAGCACGCTAACCGAGCCGCTGCCCCACGCTGACACCGCTGACGCCGCCGCTGCTGCCGCCGCCCCCGGCGATGCGCAGGGAACCGGGGCCTCCGCGACCGTCTCAGGATCGCTCACCGCGGCGCTGCGCCGCTCGGCGGAGATTGAGCGGCGGATCGCGATGGAACCGCGCTCGTTCCGTATCCTCACCGGCGACCGGCCGACCGGTGACCTGCACCTGGGTCACTACTTCGGCACCCTGCGCAACCGGGTGCGGCTGCAGGACGCGGGGGCCGACCTGTTCGTCCTGATCGCTGACTACCAGGTGCTCACCGACCGGGATGCCACGGTGTCGCCAGGCACGGGGGCGATCGGCGAGCACGTGCACAGCCTGGTGCTCGACTACCTGGCGATCGGGGTCGACCCGACGCGGTCGGTCATCTTCGCGCACAGCGCCGTGCCCGAGCTGAACCAGCTCCTGCTGCCGTTCCTCAGCCTGGTCACGGAGGGCGAGTTGCGGCGGAACCCGACCGTCAAGGACGAGATCGCGCACTCCAGGCAGGCATCGGTGAGCGGGCTGATGCTCACCTACCCGGTGCACCAGGCCGCCGACATCCTGGCCGTCAAGGGGAACCTGGTCCCCGTCGGCCAGGACCAGCTGCCCCACGTGGAGGTGACCCGGCTGGTCGCCCGCCGGTTCAACGAGCGTTACCAGGGAGCGGGCGGCGCCGGAGTGTTCCCCGAGCCGGACGCGCTGCTGTCGGACGCGCCGCTGCTGCTCGGCACCGACGGCGGAAAGATGTCCAAGTCGCGTGGCAACGCGATCGCGCTGCGCGCCACCGCGGACGAGACCGCGCGGCTGATCAAGGGGGCGAAGACCGACGGGCTGCGGCACATCAGCTACGACCCGGCGGCCCGGCCCGAGGTCTCGTCGCTTGTGCTGCTCGCCGCGCTGTGCCTTGACCGGGACCCGGTGGCGGTCGCCGCGGAGATCGGCGACGGCGGGGCGGCGCTGCTCAAGCGGGTGGTGACCGACGCGGTCAACGAGCGGTTCGCGCCGGTTCGTGCCCGCCGCGCGGAGCTGGCCGCCGACCCGGGCTACGCCAGGCGGGTGCTGGCTGACGGCTGCGCCAGGGCCAGGGCGGTCGCCGCGGTCACCCTGGAGGAGGTGCGCGACGCGATGGGGATGCGCTACTAGGGCACGCCCGTCCCTTCGGCGCGCCTACGCGGCTTTCGTCCGGTTCCTGGCTAATATCACCGGGGTGAGGGCTTCCGGGGGGAAGCCCAGCGCTGACCGAAGGGGACCGGGAATGCGGATTCGCTGGACGACCAGGATCGCCATGGCGGTCGGGATGATCACGCTGATCGCGGGCGTGGCCGCGGGCGGCGGGCCGGCCAGCGCCGCCCAGGCCGGAGCGCATGTCGCCAGGTCGCACGTGGCGGGCTACGCAGCAGGCCGCTAGGGAACGGTTCGCCCCCGACCGCGACGCGGAGGGGGCGGCCCGGGTAACGGTCAACATCCCGCGGGGCACGGCGCGCAATGGGCTCGTCCGCCGCCGAGTGGCGCGCCGTTGAGTCGGCCGGCGGCGTGAACCAGACCGGCGGGCGGTCCGTGATACAGGACACGGGCCATTACCTGGGGAGCACGATGAGCCACTGGGACTTCGGCCGCCCGACGGACGGCGGACATGACGCGCCGCGGCCGTCCTGGGCGGCAGGCGCAGCTTATCCACCGGACCAGCCGGACGCCGCCGGCGGCGGCGCGTGGCCGGCGGGTGACGCCTGGCCCGCGGACGGGGGATGGCCGACGCGGGACGAGTCGACTGCCGGCGACGGCTGGGATGACGACGAGGCCATGACGCCGTACCCGCTCACGTACGAGCGTGACGACTTCGTCGCGGCCGACGAGCAGCCTGCCGCGGCGGCGGGTCCGCCGTGGGACCCGTGGCCGGCCGCGCCGTACGCCGCCGGGCGCGGCGACTACGCGGCCGGGCGCGGCGACTACGCCACCGGGCGCAGCGACGCCGACACGCAGGTACTGACCGGCGATGACGCCAGGGAGCGCGCACCGGGCGCCAGGCCGCGAGAAGCCGCCGGGCGCGCGATCCCTGGCACCCCGGCGGCGACCGGGTGGACGGGCCGGGATCTCGGCCTGCCCGGCGACGACCCGGAGGACTGGGCGGCCGCCGGTACGAGGCGCGGCGGCCGCCGCTGGCTGGTACTCGCCGGGGTCGTGGTGGCAGGCGCCGGGGTGGGCGCCGCCGCCGTGCTGCTCACCAGCGGCCACCCGAGCGCCAGCGGCAACCAGGGGACCGGCGGCTTCGTCGCGCCGTCGGCCACGCCGAGCGCGCCGGCCAGCGCGGCCCCGTCACCTTCGGCCACGGGGCCGCTCACGATGACCCAGGCCAAGGGCGTGCTCGCGGCCTACACGACGGCGAACAACGACGCGAACGCGCAGCGCAGCGACACCATGCTCGCCTCGGTCGAGTCGGGATCCAGTTACGCGATCGACGCGGGCCTGTACCAGGAGCAGCAGGCGGCGGGCACGGCGCCATTCCCGGCGTTCGGCGCGGTCCAGGCGACGTACTACATCCCGCGCGATGAGCCGGGCGGCGGGCCGCGGTGGTTCGTCGTCCAGGTCGCCAACGCCTTCGACTCGAACCTGAAGAAGGTAACGTCCGACGAGTACCTGCTGTTCACCCAGTCGGTCCCGGGCGGCGCCTGGCAGGACACGGTCGAGCCCTACCTGCTGTCCGGCGCGGGCGCACAGCGGATCGAGGTCGGCGCCGACGGCCTGGCCACCGCGGTCGGCCCGGACGCGGCCTCGGTCGCGGTCGCGCCGAGCCAGCTTCCCGCGGCGACCGCCGCCTCGCTCAACGGGACGGGCGCCGGCGGCGCCGGCACCGCCGCCGTCGCCGACCCGGGCAACCTGGCGGACCTGGCCGACCAGAAGTTCTGGCAGGGCAAGATTCCCGGCGGAACGGTCACCGACACGCACACGGCGGCGGCCGGCGCCAACGGGCAGGAGTTCGCACTGCTCACCGCCGGCGGCGGCGCGCTCGTCTTCTACACCGACGCGGCCCAGCTCACGCTCACCCCGCCCGCCGGCTCAATGCTGCACCTGACCATTCCCGGCTTCTACTCCCCCAGCCAGGCCCTCCCCAGCGCCGGGGTGAGCTACCTGGAGCAGTTCGCCGCCTACGACCCGCCCGCAGGCGGCGGCACGCCCAAGGTCATCGCCGACTACTCCGGAATCACCGGCAAGGACTAGCCCGCCAGCGGTACGCGGTGAACTGAGAACGGCACCGCCCCGGTGCTGCGTGGCGGCGGCACCCGGGCACGGGTCGCCGTGGCAACCGCGGAAGAGGCCCGGCCGCGGGCCGGGAAGGCCAGCCGCGGATCTGGCTCCCCTGTCAAGTCTTGCGTTTCTGTTACGTCCGGGACCACTGCGCTGTTCCTGTGCCCACTCCTGTGGTTATTGTTTTCGCAGGGTGGCATGGCACGGCTCGGACTGACCGGCGGCGTGACCCACGTCAGGGTGGTCTGGGCAAAACAAACATCGGGCCATCACATGGGGACAAGATGAGCGACTGGGACTACGGCCGCCCAACGGACGATCAGCATGACGCGCCACGGCCGTCCTGGCCAGATGGCACCACCTATCCCTACCCGCTTCCCTTTCCGCTGGCCCAGGCGCTCGACGGCGACGAGATAAGGGCCGCGGACGGCTTCACGTCATCCGAGAGCAGGCCGCCCGGCGCGGGCGGGGCCGGCGACGAGGGCTCGGCCCGGGAACCGCTCACTACCGCGACCGACCAGTTCGACGCGACAGCGCCTCAGCCGGCCGTCCCGCCGTACCCTTCCTCCTATCCCTGGCCGCCCGCGCCCCCTCCGGCCTGGCTCAGGGACCCTCAGGGCACTGGGGATCCAGCGGACTCGGGCGGCGGCGGCCGGCGCGCAGGCCGCCGCTGGCTGCTCCCCGCCGGGCTCGCGGCCGGGGCCGCCGGCGTGGGCGCCGCGGCCGTGCTGATGACCGGGGGCCATCCGAGCGCACCGGCCACGGGCAGCCCGGCCTCGCCGTCCGTGGTGCCAAGCATGGCGGTTATGCGGGCGGGCAAGTCCCCGGGGCCGGCGCGGAGCGCGCCCTCCAGCGCGGCACCCTCGCCGTCGCCCGCCGGACCGCTCAACCTGTCGCAGGCCCAGGCGGTACTCGCCAGGTACACCACGGCCAACAACGCGGCGAACGCCCAGCGCAGTGAGGCGCTGCTCGCCACGGTCGAGTCGGGATCCAGCCTCGCGATCGACGCGGGCCTGGACCAGGAGCAGCAGGCGGCGGGAACGGCGCCGTACCCGGCGTTCGGCCCGGTCCAGGCGACGTACTACATCCCCCGCGCCGACCCGGCCGGCGGGCCGCGCTGGTTCGTCGTCCAGGTCGCCAACGCGTTCCAGTCGCGGCCGGCCGCGGTGACGTCCGACGAGTACCTGCTGTTCACCCAGTCCGCCCCGGGCGGCGCGTGGCGGAACTCGATCGAGCCCTACCTGCTGGCCAACGCGAGCGCGCCGCAGATCGCGGTCGGCTCGGACGGCCTGGCCACCGCGGTCAGCCCGGACGCGGCCACCGTCGCGGTCGCGCCCGGACAGCTTCCCGCCGTGACCGCCGCCTCGCTGGACGGGACGACGGGCGCGGGGCAGGCCGCCGTCGCCGATCCCGGCGACCTGGCCGACCGCGCCGACCAGCGGCACTGGCAGGCAAAGGTGGGCGACGGGACGGTCACCGATACCCACGCGGCGGCGGCCGGCGCCGACGGAGACGAGTTCGCGCTGCTCACCACCGACGGCGGCGCGCTCGTCTTCTACACCGACGCGGCCCAGCTGACCATCACCCCGCCCGCCGGCTCCGCCATCCGCTTGAGCGTCCCCGGCTTCTACTCCCCGGCTCAGACGCTGTCACAGGCCGGCCTCACCTACCTGGAGCAGTTCGCCGCCTACGACCCGCCCGCGGGCGGCGGCACGCCCAAGGTCGTCGCCGACTACTCGGGGATCACCGGCAAGAACTAGCGCCCGGGCGGGACCTGGGCATCGTGGGAGGGCAGGGTGAACTCGCCGCCCAGGTAGCGGAAGACCGGGTCGGCCGGATCCGGCCATTCGTTGCCAGGGAGCGGCGGTGCCTCGGCCGGGGTGCGCGTCCCGGCCAGCACCTCGGCGGCGTAGGCCTCGGCGTCGTCGCGCGGCTCGTAGCCGAGGGCGCGCGCGCCGTCGAGCGATACCCACCCGCCGCGGGTGTTGGCCGACACGCCGTAGATGACGCGGAATCCGGGCGCCGGCGCGGTCAGGCACGCCTCGAAGAGCGCCGGCGTCGTCCGGTGACAGCCACGTGGCCAGCATCCGCGGGCTGCGCGGCCGGTCGAAGCAGGACAGGATCCTGACGCAGATCGCCTCAAGTTCGTATCGCGTGGCGTACAGGGCGGCGAGCGCCTCACCCGCCGCCTTGGACACCCCGTAGTAGGTGTCGGGAACGGGGGCGGCGCCGTCGGCGACCGGGAAGGCCGCCCGCGGCGAGAAGCCGACCGCGTGGTTGGACGAGGCGAACACCACGCGCGGCACCCCGGTCCGGCGCGCCGCCTCGAAGACCGTGTAGGTGCCGTTGATGTTGACGTCGAGGATCGGCGCCCACGCGTCCTCGGTCGGGATGCCGCCAAGGTGGATGACCGCGTCCGCGCCGGCGCAGGCGGCGGTCATCGCGGCCATGTCCGTGACCGACGCGGTCACGGACTCCTCCCCAGGGCCGGGCGGCTGGGCGAGCGGGGTGACGTCAAGCAGCCGCAGTACCCGTCCTGGCCTGGCCAGCCGGGCGCGGAGCATGGTCCCGACCTGGCCCGCGGCCCCGGTGATGAGAATCGTCGGCACGAGACTTGAACCTACACCAGCCGGCCTGGCGGGCGCCGGCCGCGGTCACCGCCGGCGGGTCCCAGGGGGCGTCGATGTTCCGTGGGATTCGGCGAGGTCTATAACAGGATCATGATCACAACGGACGAACTTCGCCGGACGCTCGGCCCACTCGGAATCTGGATGCCGCCGCCGGCCAGGATCGGCATCGAGCCCGAGTCGTACGCGCGGGAGATCGAGGCGGCCGGATTCACGTCGGTGTGGTACCCGGGCATGAACTCCCCCGCCGACCTCGCGGCGGTCGAGCCCGCCCTCGCGGCCACGGAACGGCTCGTGCTCGGCACCGGGATCGCCAGCGTCTGGACCTGGCAGCCGGCCGAGCTTGCCGCCGCCGCGGAACGGCTGGAGAACCTGTACCCGGGGCGGTTCATCCTCGGACTCGGGGTGAGCCACGCGCCCGCGGTCGAGGCGGCGGGGCAGGCGTACGTGAAGCCGTACGCGAAGATGGTGCGGTTCCTCGACGAGCTGCCCGCCACGGCCGCGCCGGTGATCCTGGCCGCGCTCGGGCCGAAGATGCTCGAGTTGTCCCGCGACAGGGCCGCGGGCGCGCACCCGTACTTCAGCCCGCCGGAGCACACCGCGATCGCCCGGCAGGTCCTCGGCCCCGCGCCGCTGCTCGTACCGGAAATCGCGGTATCGCTCACCCCCGGCGACAACGGGGCCGCCCAGGCGCGCGACTACGCCAAGTTCTACCTGCGGCTGCCGAACTACACAGGCAACCTGCGCAGGCTCGGCTACACCGACGCGGACATCGACGGCGGCGGGAGCGACCGGCTCATGTCCGACGTCGTACCGCACGGCCGCGAGGCGTCCCTCGCCCGGATCACCGGGCACCTGGACGCTGGCGGCGACCACGTGGTGGTGCAGCTCATCGGCGAGGGCGGCCGGTTCGCGGCGGGCGACCTGAAGGCCCTGGCGGAGCTGACCAAGGGCCTGCGCTAACGGGGAAACGCACGCAAGGCAATGTCAACACCGGTGATTCCGAACGGGTTCGTGCTCCGCCGCTTCCGCTCACCGCGCGCTGGAATCCGGCAGGCGCTTCGCAGGTTCGTGCTCCGCCGCTTGCGCTCACCGGGCGCTGGAATCCGGCAGGCGCTCCGCGCTTCTTGCTGTTATCAGATGCGGGGCCCAGCGCTCGCCGGCCGGCCGTGCCCGCGGCCCCGCCGACCCGGGTCACGGGGCGCGGGCGAGTCAGCCGCTTACGTTCGGGATCACCGGTTGACGATCCTGCTGCTTTTGGCCTTTCTCAGCACTCGGCGAGCAGCTCGCTGGCTTCCCTCGCGAGCGCGCGCATGCCCAGGCGGTCCGCCGACGCCCCGGCCTCGGTGAGCAGGCGGGCCGCCGCGCCGGTGCCCGCCCCGCCGCCGCGGGCCTGGGCATGGCGGATGAGCGCGCGCGCCTTGTTCACCTGCAGCCTGGCCGCCTGCGGCGGTGCGCCCGCGACCTTATCGGCGATCGCGTCGAACAGGTGCAGCGCCTCCTCGTGCTCGCCCGTGGCCATGGCGAGCAGCCCGGAGAAGCGCTCCGCCGGGCCGAGGAGCACCGACGGCCAGCCGGCCAGGACGAACTCGCCCGCGTAGCGGGACAGGATCACCCGCAGCCGCGCGGCGATGTCGGGGAGCAGCCCGCCGAGCGGGTCTTGCGCGGTGCCCTGTTCCTTGCCCCGGCCGGCCGGGCTCATCGCCAGGCAGGCCTCGGCGAGCATCGCGGCGACCGACACGGTCCAGCCGTGCGGCGGGAACGCGGCGAAGCCGTGGTGGCCCTCGTCAAGCGCGCGCACGTGCAGCGCCGCGCCCGTGAGGTCGTTCTCGTCCAGGCGCGCGAGCGCGAGCCCGACCCGCCAGATGGCGAAGAAGGCGTGCCCCTCGACCTGCCGGAAGACCTCGGGGTCGGTCCTGGTGAGCAGCTCGCCCTGCTCGCGGCGCAGCCAGAACACCTGCCCCTGCCAGGTCTGCTGCAGCGTGTCCGCGGTCCGGGCACGCTCCGCGTGGGCGCGGGCGACGATGGGGGCGGCGACGTTGAACAGCCTGGCTTCCGCGGCGGCGAACCTGCCATGCCACAGGTCGAGGACCGTCTCCATGGTGAGCTGCAGCCACCGGGACGCCTGGGTGGCCGGCATGGTCCGCTCATGGGCGAGGAGCGTGCCCTGGGCGTCGGTCACCCGGCCGAGCCGCAGCTGGTCGATGGCGAGCGTCATCAGCGCGGTGTTATGGAAGTACGGGGAGCGGGCGAGCAGGCTCTCCAGTTCGAGCCGCTCCGACAGCCTGATCGTCTCGGCGGGCGGGTCGTAGTCGAACAGCGCCCAGCGGCACTCGTTAAGCACCTCGCAGGCCGCGGCCGGGGGGAGGCCGTTCACCTGGGCGAGCGCCGTGCGGGCGAGGCGCACGCCCTCCCCCCTGATGACGTCGGCCTCCGTGCCGAGTACCGGGATCGCCAGGGTGGACTTGCGGGCCAGATGGGCGGTGAGCTGCAGCCGGAGCGCGACGGCGGCCTGGCCTTCCGCTTCGGCGAGCGCGTCTTGGGCGAGCGCGTCTTCGCCGAGGGCGGCGATGCCGTCGCGCAGGCCGCGCAGCAGGTACCAGTCGATCTTGCCGGGGTCGGTCCAGCGGCGGGCGAGCCTGATCAGCGCCTCGGCCTGGTCAAGCGGCCTGCCCGCGGCGATGTCGTAGGCCAGCTGGTACTCGCGGTCGGCTTCCGTGTCGGCACCGCGCTGGTCAAGGGCGTCGCCGAGCGCCAGGTGCAGACTCGCCCTGGTTCCCTGGTCGGCCGGGATCTTGGCAATCCCTGCCCTGGCCCACGCCTCGGCGGCCTCGCCGCTCGCCCGCTCGGCGCGGGCGGCGGCGAGGAAGGCGCGGGCCGCCTCGGCGGCCGGCAGGTCACGGTCGGCGCCGAGGGCGTGCCCCGCGATGCGGACGGGGAGGCTGGAGTCGGGGTCAACCGCGGCGACCCGCTCGGTCAGCGCAAGGAACGCGCGCCGGTGCAGCGACCGGCGCAGCGCGGGATCGGCCTCAAGCAGGGTGATCACGTCATCGCGATGGCTGCCATGGGTGAAGCGGACGCCCGCCGAGGTGTCGATCCACCCCGTGCGGCGCGCGTTCCGCTCCTCGCGGTCGGCGTCCGCATCGGCCAGGTCAAGCATGCTGGCCACCAGTGCGGTGTCGATGACCAGGTCATCGGCGGTGATGGCGGCGGCCGCCAGCCACGCGGAAGGGACCAGGGGACCCGCAGCGGGGGCGGCCGTGGCGGCCGTGGCGGCCAGCTGGTCGCGGATCCGTACCGGCTCGCCGCCGGTCGCCTGCGCGAGCAGCCTGATCTCCTCACCGGTCGGCACGCTGTCCCGTACCTGGCCGAGCCAGCTGCCGATCGCCGGCTCGGGAAGCGGCCCGAGGGTCAGCTGGACGGCACCCGGGCGTGCCGACACCATGACGTCCGCCCACGTGCCGTCCGCGCGGTGCTCTTCGCGGCCGAGGAGCGCGATGCCGACGGGAGCGTCGCGCAACTCGGCGAGGAACAGGCCGAGCAGCTCCCTGCCGCGCGCGGAGAGCCGGTCGGCGTCGTCGAGCGCCACGATCAGCCCGCGCCGGGCCGCGACGTTCCTCGCGAGGACGCCAAGCGCCCGCGCGATCTCGGCGAACCGTACCTGCTGCGCCTGGTCCGGGTCCGGCGGCGCCTGCGCCCCGCCCCGCGGCGCGACGAAGTCAAGCAGCGCGCGGCGCTGCCCGAGGGTCAGCCGCGCCGGCGCCAGGTCCCGGCCAGCGCCGATCTGCCGGCAGGCGGCGGGCCACAGCCGTTCGGCGAGTTCCTGCCAGGGCCGCAGGTCCCCGGGGTGCGCGGCGCTGATGATGACGACGGGGACGCCGGCGCTCACGGCCGAGGCGGCGAGCTCATCCGCGAGCCTGCTCTTGCCGAGGCCGCTGGCGCCGTGGACCGCCAGGGTCGCCGGGTGCCCGGCGCGCACCTCCCCGAGCGCGCGCCGGAACGCGGCCAGCTCGGTCTCCCTGCCGACAAGCGAGAGCGGGCTGCCGGTAACCGGCAGGCGCGGGGCGGCGGTCAGCGGGCGGTGCACGTCGATCCCCGCCTCCGCCAAGATCAGCAGGTCATCGCCGCGCGCCAGGACGTCGTCCGCGGTGCCCCGTTCCCCGCCCCGGCCGGCGATGCCGGCGCCCGTGCCGCGACGCTCCGCGAGCAGCAGGTCCGCCTCGTCGGTGCCCGGCCTGTCGAGCATCGTGACCAGGAGGCCGGCCAGCCAGGCCGCGTCACCGCCGGCGGCGCCGTCCGCCTGGCCGACGGGGCGGCCGGCGTAGACGCGGGCCGCCGCGTACGGTGCACCCTGGCGGAGCGCGAACTCGGCCAGGGCGCGCACCAGCCGGTCGCGCGCGTGCTCCAAGTCCGCCTTAAGCCGCCTGCACGCTTCCGGCGGCCCGTCAGGCCACAGGCCCGCGAACGGCTCGCCGCCCCACAGGCCCGCCGCGGCGGTAAGCCGCTCGACGGCGGCCGCCTCGTCCCCGTCGTTCCACAGCTCCTCGGCCTCTGCGGTCAGCCGAAGGAAGCGAAACGCGTCAACCGCTTCTTCCAGGGCATCCGGTTCGGCGACGACGAGAAGGTAATTGCCTTCCCTGGCCTTATCCGGCGGAACGTCAAAACCGCTATTGGCATCGCGCAGCGCCCGCCGCATTGACCACATGAGGGTGCGCACGTCACGGTCCTGGTCATCCCAGACGGCGGCGGCGATCTCCTGGCGGCGCACCCGCCTGCCGCGGGCCGCGACCATGAGGGCCAGGGCCTTCCGCAACTGCCTGCGCAGCTCCGCCGGCTTGTCGCCGCAAAAGAGCCCGACCTCTCCCAGAATGACGATCGTTCCAGCAGTCAAGTTACTCCTTCCGGAAATGTCCGGAAACGCCTGGACGCCCGGCCCGGTGAAAATGCTGGATCATCGATTGGACATGAATTTTACCATTCACCCCTATATTCAAAGGGCTGCCCGAGTGGGGCGGGACCCGCGGAAACGTCGGGACGGGCAGGGTGCGGCGGCACGGAGAGCGGGCCGTGCCGCCGTACCCTCCGGGGCCCGCGATACGGTGTCCCGGTGACCCGAACGCCGCTGCCGCTGCCAGGCCGCACCGTGATCTTCGACTACGGCGAGGTCATCTCGCTGTCGCAATCCCAGGCCGACCGCGCGGTGATCGCGAGCCTCGCCGGGGCCGGCGACGACGCGGCCGCCGAGCGGTTCTGGACCGCCTACTCCGCGCACCGGGACGGGCTCGACCAGGGAGCGGCGGGCGTCGCCGCGTACTGGCGCGCGATCGCCCGCGACACCGGCGCCACGTGGGACGACGCACGGGTACACGAGCTGTGGGCGGCGGACTTCCGCAGCTGGCTGTCAATAAACCCGGCGATCGTGGAACTGCTCGCCGACCTGCGCGCCGGCGGAACCCCCCTCGCGCTGCTCTCCAACGCCGGCCCCGACTACGGCAGCTACTTCAGGCACGGGCCGCTCGGCGACTTCTTCACCGCCTGCTACGTCAGCGGCGAGCTCGGCCTACTCAAGCCGCACCCCGACATCTACCGGCACGTCCTGCACGACCTCGGCATCACCCCCGCCGACGCGATCTTCATCGACAACCGCGAAACCAACGTCGCAGGGGCCGAGGCGCTCGGCATCACCGGGCACGTGTTCACCGACGCCGGGCGGCTGCGGGAGTTCCTCGCCGCGCTGGCGGCGCGCGCCGGGTCCAGGTAGGGGCCCGCTGGGACGAGGCGCGGGTGCACGCGCTGCGGGTTTCTCCGCCCTCGCCGCCAGCCTCGCCCACTCCCCGGGGACCAGCATTCCCGGCTCAGGCACAACACCGACCTCGACGGCATGTGCACCGAGTCCGCTCCCCGCATTGACCGCAAGCCCCGTCAGGCTTTAAGCGCTTCGCGGCAGTTCCGGCAGCGGGTCCAGAAGCAGTATGCCGGGAGGGCCGGCCGCACCGGCCAGCGGCCGCATCGGGTGGTCCAGCAGCCCCCTGGCGCGTGCGGCGGCCTGCCCGGCGCTTGCCGGGCGCCCGGCCGGGTCATGGGCGACCAGATCAGTCACCAGGTCCGTCACCCCCTCGGGGACCGTGCGGGGAAGCCCAGGCCCGGGCCAGCCCGGTAGCCTGCCCGTCAGGCACTCCCAGGCGACCGCGCCAAGCGAGTACAGATCAGCGGCGGGCGACGCGGGCGCCCCTTCGGCCAGTTCTGGTGCCCGGTACGCGGCGGAGCCGCGGGACGGGCCGGGGACGCCGGACATCCATGATCCGGCAATCTTGACCATGCCCCCGGGCGCGAGCAGCAGGTTTCCCGGCTGGATGTCCTGGTGGATGAGGCCGAGGGCGTGGACCGCCTCGAGCGCCGAGCTCACCTGGCAGATCACGTCGAGCACCCACGGGGGGTCCAGCCTGCCCGCCCGCAAGACGACCGCGACCGAGGCGGTCTCCACGAGCTCGGTGACCAGGAACGGGATGCCCTCGGTGCCGGTCTGCCCGTAGTCGAGGATGCGCACTATCCCCGGGTGGCAGACTCGGGCGGCGCCACCGACGGTGGCGAGGAAGTCATCGGCCGGCACGGGCCGTCCGGCCTTCGGCAGCCGCACCGCCACCGGGCAACCGCGCGCCAGGTCGTCGGCGCGCCACGCGTCCTCCCGGTCGCCAGCAGCCGCGATCCGCGCCCGCAGCCAGTAGCGGCCGGCGACAAGCGTGCCCGCGCGAGCTGCGCACATGCTGTACCCCCTCGCTCCCGCAGCCTCTGGTATCCGTCACGAGCCGCGTTCCCTGGTAGACCGTCGGCCGTATCCATGTTGTTACATAGGGACTTACTGGCGGGTATGTTCAGCGAAGGGGGCTTCCTGCACGTAATGTCGTCCTGTGCTGGGAGCGGAGTTCGGTGAGGTCATGCGCCTGGCCGCGAGCGGTGACGAGGCCGCGTTCGCCCGGCTATGGCGCGACAACCAGCCCCCGCTCCTGCGCTATCTCCGCGTCGTGGCCGGTGATCACCCAGATGACGTGGCCAGTGAGGTATGGCTGGAGGTCGCCCGGGGGCTGGACCGGTTCCGCGGCGGCGAGGGCGAGTTCCGCGCCTGGTTGTTCACCCTCGCCAGACGGCGCGTGATCGACATGATCCGGTACCACGCGAGGCGCCCGGTGGTGCTCACCGGCGATCCCGGCGACCTGGACCGGCGAGCCGGCGACGACACCGCCGCGACCGCGCTGGAGAACATGTCCACCGACGCGGCCCTTGAGCTGATCTCCACCCTGCCCCGCGAGCAGGCCGAGATAATCGTGCTGCGCGTTATCGCGTGCCTCGACGTCGGCCAGGTGGCGGAACTCGTCGGGAAGAAGCCCGGAGCGGTGCGGGTGGCCGCCCACCGGGGCCTGCGCACGCTGGCCGCCAGGCTCTCCGCGACGACTGACGAGGCTGTAACGCGATGAGCACCAACGACGGTCCTTCTCCCGAGATGCGACTCTTCACCCGCCCGGAACTCGACCAGCCGCTGAGCGCGGCGGACGCCGAGCGCTTGCTCGCGGGCCAGGGCGCCGCCCCCGACGCGCCCAAGGACCAGCAGGCGCTGGCGATGATGCTGAGGCACGCGGCCGCTCCGGCGCAAACGCAGGAGCTGGCGGGCCAGGACTCCGCAATCGCAGCATTCGCGCAGGTCAAGGAGCAGAAAACCCGCCGCGCGGAAGGTCCGGTGCCAGCCGCCGGCCGGCACCGCCAGGCTCGAGCCGCGGGCGGGAGGCGGTGGACGCAAGCCCGGCGCCGACCCCTCGTCGCCGCCTGCGCCAGCGCCGCCGTCCTGATAGCACTGTCCGGAACGGCCGCGGCAGACGCCCTCCCCGCGCCCATCCAGAAAGTGGCGCACGACACCTTCGGCGCCCCGGCGCCCCGGCACCCCGCTCCCTCCGTGACCACCACACCCGGTCCACGGCCCGGGAAGCAACCCCCGGCCACCCCCGACGCGACCCCCCAAAAGCCGAACAACAGCGAAACCCCGCACGGGAACGGGAAGGCTATCGGGAAGGCCAAGCCGGCGACAGCCCGCCCAGCCGGCCACGCCCAAGCCGGCCAAGCCGACCCCGCATGGCCTCGCCAAGGGGCACACCGCGGCACCCGGCCACCACTGACGCCCGCGGCCACGTCCCTGCTCAGGGTGCCTCGTCCAGTGCCGAACCCGCCGGCGGCGCCCCCGGCGGACGCACCGTGGTGACCGTGCCGTCCCCCCACATGATCATCACGCAGGCCGGCATCGCCTGTCCCCGCGCGGCGGGCAGGCACGGCGACGACTGTTCCGTGCCATGAGGTCCCGCGGCTCCTGCCGCGACCTCGCCGCCCCATCGCTCGCGCGGCTCCGGCCCCTGCCCTCCCGTGCGGCCGCCGGGCGGCGGCGCCGCACCCGCGCGCGGCGAGGGTGGCCCGTACGGGTCCGCCGTGCGCTCGTGCCCCTGGCCAGCGGCGCGGGGAAAGATCGCCGCACCCGAGGCGCCTTGGCTGCTGTCCGCGGTACCGGAAGCGGACGCCGCGCGGTAGACGTCGTGCAGCTTGAGCAGGGCTCCGCCGGCGCCGAGGATCGCGTCGGCGCGCTCCCAGAACTGGCGGGACTGCCAGAGGCGACCGGTCTCGGCGTGCCCGACCGTGGTGACGGAAACGCCCACCCGCCCGGCAAGCTCCGGCTGGGTCAGCCCGTTCGCCCGCCGCCTGCCCGCCAGCCCCGCCGCCAGGGCGCGCGCCGCGGCCGCGAGGTCGCGCTCGGTGGGAGGCTGCGGCGGGCCGGCGACACGGGGGCGGGCGTTGCGGCTCGGCCCAGGGATAAGCGCGCCGTCCGCGATCAGCACACGCAGCGCCTTTCTGCAGGTCAGCGTCGAGTAACCGGTGACGCGGCTGAGCGCCGCGCCGCTTGGCGCCGGCTGACCTGGCCGCAGGGTACCGTCGGCGATTTGAGCGCGGACGGACTCCGCCACGCGCGCGTATTTCGGCATGCCCTTACCGTTCGCGGTCATGGCGCTGGCGTGTCGTGGAGCATCCTCGGGTACGCGGCATCGATGCCTCTCCAATGGCTCCGTCTCGGGGGAACTGTCTCGGGGGAACTACAGTGCCATGCCTCATAATACTCGACAACGCTCGACTATAACGCCGCCAAAGCGGCGCGGCGCGCATCTTGGCGCGCCGCGCTTGTTGCTGTTATCTTCGCGAGAATGCGCCGACGTCAGCAGATCGCCGCAGATTGCCGCGGATTGCGGCGTCCGCCGTTTTGGCGCGTCCAGCGCTTAACGCGCCTCCCGGCCGCAGTCGCCCGCTCCGTGACAGGCACCCTTTCCGGTGCCCCGACGGCGGGCACGCTCACCCAGGTCGCGCGCTTAAGTCGCGCGCCTAGGTCGCGCGCCTAGGTTGCCGAAGGGCGCCGGACAATCCGAAGAATGGCTGCGATTCCCTCATATAAGGGGATGACGCAAGCCACGCCTTCATGAGTAGAGAAAGCGCGAGCGACGCCCGCCGCGATCCGCCAGCAGAAAGACCGATAACATGCCCTCGGGTACCTGCCTCGAGAATTAACGCGCAAATTTTGCGCGATGTAAGAAGGCCCGCGACGGGCGCAATGCCGTTGCCTTAGGCGCCCCTTGAGTTCCCACGGGTCGGCGCGTGCCCGTTCCGTCCGGGTTGTCCAGGCGGCACCGCGGCCCGGACCATGATCTCAGTGCCAAGATTCGTGGTGCCTGCCCGTTGGTGGCGGGCTTGGGTCGCCTGGTGACTCAACCATGATCATGTGGATCCCGCAGCCTATTTGATGCGGATCTCGCATGATCAAGGAACGACAGCCCGGCACCCGGCACCCGCCGAGCCGGCGGAAACGGCTGCCTAGAAGCCGGGGAAGACCGTCTTGAGTTCCGTGAGCGTCACGCCGGAGGCGCGCAGGTCCTGCTCGTCGTCGAGGCGGCCGTAGACCAGGCGGAGGAGCGCCTCGGCGGGCAGGGCGAGTGCGGCGGCCGGGGCGTCGTCGGTGCCGGCGGGTGCCAGGGTCACGCCGCCGGTGTCGAGCGTGAAGGCGCGCTCGGGGCCGGTGGTGGTGACGGCGACGGCGACGGGCGCGGGTGCCTGCTTCCCGGTGAAGCCGGCCAGCAGGGGGAGCCGGTCGACGAGGAGGTCCACGGCGTCGGGTGCCACCTTGGCGGCCGGGTCGAGCGTGACCGCGATGTCCCACGCGTGCAGTGCGTGCTCTGACAGGCGCAGGCCGAGGACGCCAGCCAGGTCCACGGGCATGCGGCCGAACATGGTCACGTGGAACCCGGCCCGCTGCTCCGGGGTCAGCGCCTCGATGCGCGCGACGAGGGCCTCGTTGGCGGCGACGGACCGCGCGGCCTGGTCTTCGGGTGACCGCGCGTTCCATGCCTCCCAGACCGGCTTGAAGTCCTCTGGCGCGGGCGGGTCGCCGCCGGTCACCCCGGCGTCGACGTACCGGGAGAAGATCTCCGCGCCGCTGCCCAGGTGGGACAGCACGTCGGCGACCGACCATTCCGTGTCGTATGACTGCGCGCGCAGTGCGTCGCCGTCGAGTCCCGCGACGATGCCGGCGAGCCGGTCATGGGAGGCGCGGACGGCCCGCGTCCAGGGGGTTGCGTCAGTTGGGTTAGCCACGGCTCCTGATCCTAGGCCGCGGGGCCCGTGCCGCCGCCGGTGCAGGGCGCCAGGGCACCGGGTTCCTGCTGGCGTGGACAGGCGGCCGTTGTCCAGGCGCAGGACCTGGTCGACCGTGCCGGGGCGACCGGGCGGTGGGTGATGAGCAGGACCGTGCGGCCGTCGACCGCCGACAGCAGGTCCCTGGTCAGCTCGTCGGCGGTCGCCTCGTCCAGGTGCTCGGCGGGCTCGTCGAGGATCACGACCGGGAAGTCGGCGAGCAGCACGCGGGCCAGCGCGAGGCGCTGGCGCTGGCCGCCGGACAGCCGGGCGCCGTGCTCGCCGACCGGGGTCGCCAGGCCGAGCGGCAGCGAGTCGACCCAGGTCGAGCAGGCGGGCCCGGGCCAGCGCGGAGCGCAGCTCGGCGATCGTGGCCGACGGCTTCGCCAGCCGCAGGTTGGCCTCCAGGGTGGAGTCGAAGACGTGGGCGTCCTGCTCGCACACGCCGATGACCGAGCGCACCTCGTCCGAGCTCAGGGTCCGCAGGTCCCGTGCCGCCGAGGGTCACCACGCCCTGCCGAGTAGTCGAGGAAGCGGAGCAGCACCATCGCGAGGGTCGTCTTGCCCGACCCGGACGGGCCGACGATCGGCGGCCCGTGACCCGGCCGGGACGTCGAACCAGACGTCGCGCAGCACGTCCTGCCCCGGCGCCCACCCGGCCGTCAGGCCGCGGGCCGCCAGGTCGTAGGGCGGTTCCGGGCAGCGCCGCCGGGGCCGGCTGGCTCGGCGACCGGGGCGGGCCGGCGCAGCGACGTCCGCGACCCGGGCCGCCGCGGCGCGCAGCCGGGGGACCTCCTGGGCGGCCGGGGCGAGCCCGGCGAAGACCTCGTGCGCGGCCAGCGGGGTGAGCACGACGACCGCGAGCAGCACGCCCGGCGAGGCCGCCGGCGCGGACCGCGGGAACGGCGAAGAACAGCGCGCCGCAGACCGCCGCCCCCGCCGCGAGCGCGCTCACCGCCGCCCCCGCTCCCCTGGCGTATCCCGAACGGATGGTCGCTTCGCCCATCCGCGTCCCCTTGCCCTGGACGGCGGCGAGGCGCCCGGCCGTCCGCGCCGAAGGCGGCCAGCTCCGCCGCGCCGTCGAGCAGTTCCATCGTGGCGGCGGCGAGGTCGCCGCGCAGCGGGACGAGGTCGCGTTCCTCCCGGCGGGACAGCATGATCGCGAGCGGCGGGCGCGGCGAGCGCCGAGACGACGAGGGTCGCGGCGAGCACCAGGCCCGGCGGCGGGCGACAGGACGCCGACGACGGCGACCGCGCCCGCGCCGGCGAGCGCGGCGGCGGCGAACGGCAGGCGGACGCGGAGCCAGCGGTCGGCGAGGGAGTCGATGTCGGTGACGAGCCGGGCGATCAGGTCGCCGGAGCGGTAGTCGGCCAGGCCCGCCGGGGCGAGCCGGGCCAGGGCGTCGTAGGCGCGGACCCGGCGCGCCGCCAGCAGCCGGAGGGCGGCGTCGTGCCCGGCGAGCCGCTCGGCGTACCGGAGGGCCGCGCGGCCGAGCCCGAACGCCTGGACCACGGCGGCGGGCGCCATCAGGTACAGCACCGGGCGGCCGCTGCGCGGACCGGGAGATCAGCCAGGCGCGATGTCGCGAGCAGCCCGACCGAGCAGGCGGCGGCCAGCGCCCCGAGGACCGCCGCGAGCACCAGCCGCGCCCGGTCCCCGCGCCGCCGACGGCTGGCGCTACCGGGCTTCTTGCTGTTACTCCCATTACGCCGTGGCATCGGCCGGGTCCGGTCCAGCCGGACCGTGGTGCCGGCGCCTGCGCTCCGCGCTTCTTGCTGTTATCCGCGTTGGCGGTCATGCCGGGACCTCCGTTCGCGCCTCGGTTCCGATCTCGCTCGCGCAGGGGACGGCCGGGGCAGCCAGGTCGACTACCTCGTCGGCGGCGGCGATGAGCGCCGGGCGGTGGCTCACCGCCACGACCGCGTGCCCGGCGGCGGCGTAGCGGCGGAGCGTCGGCGACCACCGTCGCCTCGCGTTCCGCGTCCAGGCCCGCGGTCGGCTCGTCGAGCAGCAGCACGGGCGCCGCCGGGCAGCAGCGCGCGGGCCAGG
This sequence comes from uncultured Actinomycetota bacterium, assembly GCA_963759545.1. GTDB lineage: Bacteria > Actinomycetota > Actinomycetes > Streptosporangiales > Streptosporangiaceae > Trebonia. Next base: position 90,373 of record CAVXAB010000019.1, on the reverse strand, counting down.
GCGACGCGGCGGCGCTGGCCGGCCGACAGGCCCGTGCCGCGCTCGCCGAGGACCCGGTCGAGGCCGACGTCGTCGAGGGCGGCCGCCCTGGCCGCCGCCGCCACCGCCTCGTCGGGCGCGTCCGGGCCAGCCGAGCCGGATGTTCTCCGCCACCGTGCCCGGCGAACAGGGTCGGGTCCTGCGGGAGCCAGCGGCCAGGCGGCCGAGCGACGGCAGGTGCCGGCCGCATGTGCCGCGGCAGCGGTGACGGCGGACCGGGTGGAACCACGCCTCGTTCGGGTGACCAGGAAGGCCGGCGGTGACCGCGGGCCGCCGCCGCGGACCTCGGCCCGCGGCCGGGCGGGGGGTGATCGAGCCCGTTGTCGGCTCGGTGAAGCCGAGCAGGCAGGACAGCAGCGTGGTCTTGCCGCAGCCGCTGGGCCCGGTGAGGACGGTGAGGCGGCCGGGGCGATGGTGAACGTCGCCCCGGACGGGGCGGGGTCGGCGCGGCCCTCGTGCCGCACGCTGACCGCGCGTCGACCCGGATGATCGGCGGTGCGCCGGCGGTCGCCGGCGTCCGTGGCGCCGCTGGCGGCCGGCGCGGGGCGACCGGGGTCTCCAGGACCGCGAAGACCTTCTCGGCGGCCGCCAGGCCGTCGGCGGTGGCGTGGAACTGGGTGCCGAGGGCGCGCAGCGGCAGGTAGGCCTCGGGGGCGAGGATCAGCACGAGCAGGCCGGTGCGCAGGTCCAGGTGGCCGTAGGCGAGGCGCAGCCCGATCTCGGTGGCGACGAGCGCGACCGACATGGTGGCGATCAGCTCCAGGGCGAGGCTGGAGGCGAACGCCAGCCGGAGGGTGGCCATCGTGGCGCGCCGGTACTCGGCGGTGACCCGCTCGATCCGCGTCCGCTGGGCCTCCGCCCGGCCGAAGACCCGCAGCGTCGGCAGCCCGCCGACCACGTCGTGGAAGTGGTGGGCGAGGGTGGCGAGGGCCCGCCAGCGCTGCCTGGGCGTGGCGGCCGGTCGCCATCCCGATCAACGCGCCGAACAGCGGGACGAGCGGCAGCGTGAGCGCGACCGTGGCGCCCGACAGCGGGTCGGCGGCGGTGATCGTGGCCAGCACCGCGAGCGGGACGACGACGGCGAGGATCAGCGCGGGCAGGTAGCTGGTGAAGTAGCCGTCGAGCCCGTCGAGCCCGGTGGTGGCGAGCTGGGTGAGCGCGGCGGTGTCGCGGCCGCCGCTGGCATGCCGTGCGCCGCGCCGCGCCGCCAGGCGGGGCCGAGCGCGATGACGCGGGCGAGCAGCGCGCCGCGCAGCTGCGTCTTGGCGGCGGCGCTCGCCCGGTGCGCGAGGGCCTGCGCCGCCCACGCCGCCGCCGCGCGGGCCGACGGTGACGGCGGCGAGCGCGGCGAGCGGCCACGGCCGCCAGGGTCGCTTTATCGATAAATACCTGGGCGATCACGGTCGCGAGCAGCCACGCCCGGGCGATCGTCAGCGCCGGCGGCTCAGCAGCGCCGAGCCCGGCGAGCGCCGCCGATCGGCGGCGCGGGCGCGGCCGGCGTGCCGGAGCAGCCGCGGGTCGAGGGGTCGCATGATGCTCGGCCCGCCGCGTGCCTAGGAGGCCCTGGACGTGCGTGCGCGGCGGGCCTGCGCGGCGGCGGCGGTCACCCGCTTGCGGAACACCCAGTACGTCCACGCCTGGTAGGCGAGCACGAACGGCAGGAAGATGCACGCGACCACCGTCATGACCGCCAGGGTCTGGCGCGGCGGAGGCGGCGTTCGCGGTGGTCAGCGAGAAGGCGGGCGACAGGGTGGAGGGCAGCACGCGCGGGTAGAGCGCGGTGAACAGGGCTGGCGACGGCGGCGAGGATGGCGACCGCGTTGGCGGCGAACGCCGTGCCCTCCCGTCCCGCGCCAGCCGGCCAGGACCGCCGCCGATCAGCGCGACGGCCGCCAGGGCCGCGCAGCACGACCGACGCGATGCCCGTCGCCCGAGGTCGGCGCGAGGCCCGGTAGGACAGCTCCGGTCCAGGCGAGGAAGCCCGCGCCGGCGACGATCGCGGCGAGCGCCGACCGCCGACGGCGGCCGCGATGGCGCGGGCCCGCAGCTCGCCGGTGGTCTTCAGCGCGAGGAACAGCGCGCCGTGCAGGGTGAACAGGGTCAGCGTGGTGACGCCGCCGAGCAGCGCGTACGGGTTGAGGAAGGTCCAGAAGTTCCCGGTGAAGTGCTCGGCCGCGTTCAGCGGGATGCCGCGCAGGATGTTGCCGAAGGCGACGCCCCACAGCAGCGCCGGCACCAGGGAGCCGAGGAAGATCGCGGCGTCCCAGCCGGCCGCCAGCGCGGGTGCTCGCGCTTGCCCCGGTACTCGAAGGCGACGCCGCGGATGATCAGCGCGACGAGGACCAGCAGCAGCGGCAGGTAGAACGCGCTGAACATGGCCGCGTACCAGGCGGGGAACGCGGCGAACGTCGCGCCGCCCGCGGTGAGCAGCCAGACCTCGTTCCCGTCCCAGACGGGGCCGATCGTGTTGATCATGACGCGGCTGGTCGATGTCGTCCCGCGGCCGAGGAACGGCAGCAGGATGCCGACGCCGAAGTCGAAGCCCTCGAGGACGAAGTAGCCCGCCCACAGCACGGCGATGGCGATGAACCACAGATCGGACAGGTGCATGTCGGTTGCCTTCCGCGCTCAGTAGACGAGTTGCATCGGCGCGCCGGCGCCGCCGCCGGCCGCCCGGGCCGCCGCTGCGCCGTCAGCCGCCGGCCGGGCCTCGCCTTCGCCGGGCAGCGGCTCGCTGGTCAGCCCGCCCTTGATGTACTTGAGCATCAGCCCGGCCTCGATGACGGCGAGCACCCCGTACAGCAGGGTGAAGATGATCAGCGACGCAAGGACCTCTCCGGCGGAGTTGGCGGACACCCCGGCCGCGGTCTTCATCTGGCCGTAGACCAGCCACGGCTGGCGGCCCATCTCGGTCATGATCCAGCCCGTCGAGTTGCCGATACAGCGGCAGCAGCGGCAGGATCGACCGCCCCGGCGATGAGCGCCTTGCGCCACAGCCCGCGCTTGCCGTGCCGCCGGCGTCCGCCCGCGCCTGGTCGTCCACAGCGCCACGATCGCGATCAGCGCGGCCAGCAGGCCCGATGCCGATCATCAGCCGGAACGACCAGTAGGTGACCGGGATGACCGGCATGTAGGAGCCTGGGCCGAACTGCGCCTGGTACTGCTGCTGCAGGTTGTCGATGCCCTGCACCTTCGCCGACCAGTTCCCGGTGGCGAGGAACGACAGCACGCGGGGAATGGTCGATCTCGAAGACCGGGTGCGACCCGTTCAGCGAGCCGATGGTGAGCAGGGAGAACGGCGCGGGCTGCGCGGTGTGGTAAAGCGCCTCGGCGGCGGCCATCTTCATCGGCTGGTACTGGGTGGTGAACAGCTTGGCCTGGGTGTCGCCGGTGATGACCACGGCGCCGCCGCCGGTGATCGCGGTGATCGCCCCCGCCTTGAGCGCGTGCCTGAAGGCGAGCGCGTGGCTCCTCCGCGATGCCCGGCCGGCGCAGCAGCTGCCAGCAGCGCGACGCCCGCCACCAGGGCGACCCGCGGTCAGGAAGCAGCCCGCGATCACGTGCGGGAACCCGGCGAGCTGCGCCGGGTTGAACATCACCTTGGCGAATGACTGGTCAGCTCGTCCTGGCCGGGTCTTGGCGTTGTAGCGTGTAGCCGACCGGGTGCTGCATCCACGCGTTGGCCGCGAGGATGAAGTACGCCGACAGCAGCGTGCCGGTGGCGGCGATCCACATGCAGGCGGCGTGCAGCCTTCGGCGGCAGCCGGTCCCAGCCGAAGATCCACAGGCCGAGGAAGGTGGATTCCAGGAAGAACGCGAGCAGCGCCTCGATCGCCAGTGGGGCGCCGAAGATGTTGCCCACGCAGCCGCGAATAGGCCGACCAGTTCATGCCAAACTGGAATTCCTGCACTATTCCGGTGACGACGCCGAGCGCGAAATTGATCAGGAACAGCTTGCCGTAGAACTTCGTCAGCCGCAGCCAGCGCTCGCGCCCGGTCCGTATCCAGGCGGTTTCGAACCCCGCGACCAGGAAACCGAGCCCGATAGTAATCGGGACAAAAAGGAAATGGTACACGGTGGTAATGCCGAACTGCCACCGCGAAAGGTCAAGCACGCTCACCCGTTCGCCTCCCCCTAGACCTTAGACGTCGCCCCGTAAAGGGCTAGTATCCAGAAATGCATCGGCCCGCCGCGCGCTGTCGCGCGGCGCGAATGCCATCCAACCATTTCCGGATATAGGCGATTTAGGGTCTCACGGCCCTAGCGGGCAGGGACGAACGTCCCCTCTACCTGGAGTCGCCGTGGATCCGCGACATCACGATCACGACCGGTCTTGTCGACACCTACTCCACGCCTACGCTGCCGCGCCTGGTCGCGGCGCGAGCGCGGCGGGCACCGGGTTAGCTACCTGACCGGTCGCTGGTGATCCCGGCTGGCCGGCTGATCTACGCGAGTGGCGGGTGCGCGCGCCGTCCGCCGGGCACAAAGGCTAGGTAGTGGTAAAGCCGCTGACCGTAGGCGCCGGCACCGGTGGCCGGGGTGATCGGAGTCAGCGGCGGCCAGAACCGTGAACAGAAGATCGGTGTCCCGCGTGACCGTCGGCGGGCAGAACGGCGCCGGCGGCCACCGGATCGGGCCGTTGCCGCCGGCGGTTCCGCCGGGAACTGGGCAGGCACCGCGCGATTCGGCGGGTCCGGGTCTCAGGTTGCCGCCTCGCGGCGCGCGGCCCCGCTGAGCGAGGCGTCGGGCGGGCGGGCGTGACACTCAGCACGGATCGGGTGACCCATAACGAATAACGAAACAGGATCAGCGAAGGAGCTATCCATGCGGATCAAGTTCATGATGCTCGCGGTGGCCGGGACGGCCGCGGTCGCGATGGGCGCGGCGGCGTGCTCGAGTTCGTCGTCCAGTGGGACCGCGTCGGCGTCCAGTGCTCCCGCATCGGCGTCGAGCGCTCCCGCGTCGAGCGCTTCCGCGTCGAGCACCGCCGCGGCCAGTGGGGCACTGAAAACCGCGCAGGTCAGCGGGGTAACGGTGGTCACCAACGCCAAGGGTTTCACCCTGTACTCGTTCGCTCCTGACACGGCTACCACGTCGAAGTGCTCCGGCGCCTGCGCCCAGATCTGGCCGCCGGTGTCCGGGCCGGCGACCGCGGGTTCTGGCGTCACCGGCAAGCTGGGCACGATCACCAGGTCCGACGGGTCCACGCAGGCCACGTACGACGGGCACCCGCTGTATACCTACGTCGGTGACACCGCGCCCGGGCAGGCAAAGGGTAACGCGCTCAATGTGAACGGGGGCGTGTGGAGTGAGGTGACCGCGTCTGGGACGGCGGCGTCCGCGGGCAGCACTGGCGGTGGCAACGGTGGATACTGACGGCGCCGGCCGCCGTGACGCGTCGGCTGCGGCAGTCGGCCGTGGACCGCGTTACCCGCGGGCCGGCGCGGTAGCCGTGGCGCTGCGGGTGACGGGCGCCGGGCTCCTCATCGCGGTCGGGGCGGTTCACCTGGACCTGTACGTGACCGGATACCGGACGATCCCGGTGATCGGCGGGTTGTTTCTGCTGCAGGTCATCGTGGCGTTCGCGGTTGGCGTGGTTGTGCTGGCGACGGGAAGCAGGCTGGCCGCCGCTGCGGGTGCGGTGTTCGCGCTGGCGACGCTGGGCGGGTACCTGCTGTCGGTGTGGGTCGGGCTGTTCGGTTTCAAGGAGGTCAGGACCACGGCGGGGATAGTCTGCGGCGTTATTGAGGTGGCCGCGTTCGCGGTGCTGGCCGTGCTGGCCGTCCGCCCGTGGCCGTCTCGCCGGCCGGCCCGCGTGCCCGCGCTGGGCGGCCCGGCGGGCGCGTGGCTTGACGGGGGCGCCCCTGGCGCCGCGGCGGCGGCGGGCGGCGTGTCGGCCGTGGCCCTTGTGCTGCTCGGCGTGGCGGTGGCGGGCGCGGGCGCGCCGCAGCCCGCGGCCCCGTCGGCCGGCCAGGTGCTGAAGACCGCCGAGGCCGGCGGGGCCACCGTGATCGCTGACGGCAAGGGCTTCACCTTGTACTGGTTCGCCCCTGACACATCGACCAGGTCGAACTGCACGGGGACCTGCGCGCAGTACTGGCCGCCGGTGGCCGGCCGCCCGACTGCGGGGCCGGGCGTCACCGGCACGGTGGGGACGATCACCAGGTCCGACGGGTCCACGCAGGCGACTTACGACGGGCACCCGCTGTATACCTACATCGGTGACTCCGCCCCTGGGCAGGCCAACGGCAACAACCTCAACCTGAACGGCGGCCTGTGGCACGAGGTCACGGTCTCTGGCTGAGCCGGCCGCGACCGGGGACGCCCCTTTACAGCGCCGCCGCGACGGCGCGGCCCGCGGCCCGGCCGGAGAACAGGCAGCCGCCGAGGAAGGTGCCCTCCAGGGACCGGTAGCCGTGCATCCCGCCGCCGCCGAACCCGGCGGCCTCGCCCGCGGCGTACAGTCCTGGCACGGGATCGCCTGAGGCGTCCAGGACGCGGGATGACAGGTCGGTGTGCAGCCCGCCGAGGGTCTTGCGGGTCAGCACGTGCAGCCTTACGGCGATCAGCGGCCCGGCCGCCGGGTCGAGCAGCGCGTGTGGCCGCGCGACGCGGATGAGGCGGTCGCCGAGGTAGGCACGCGCCCGCCTGATCGCGTTCGCCTGGAAGTCCTTGCCGAACGGGCGCGTGGTGTCGGTGTCCCGTGCCCGGATTTCCCGTTCGATGGCGGCGGCGTCGAGTGCCGGCTGCGACCCGGTCAGCTCGTTCATGGCGGCGACCAGGCCGGCCACGTCAGGCGCGGTGACGAAGTCGTCGCCCTTGTCGAGGAAGGCCTGCACCGGGCCGGGTACCGCGCCGCCGAGCCGGCTGGTCAGCATGGCCTTGCGGTCCCTGCCGGTGAGGTCGGGGTTCTGCTCGGACCCCGACAGCGCGAACTCCCTGGCGATGATCTTCTTCGAGAGGATGAACCAGGAGTGGTCGTGGCCGGTGCGGCGCAGGCACTCTAGCGTGCCGAGCGTGTCTGACCCCGGGTAGAGCGGCGGCGGCAGCCGCCTGCCCGTCGCGTCCAGCCAGAGCGAGGACGGCCCGGGCAGGATGCGGATGCCGTGCAGCGGCCAGACCGGGTCCCAGTTGGCGATCCCCTCGACGTAGTGCCACATCCTGTCCCGGTTGATCACCGCGCCGCCCGCCTGCTCGGTGATGCCGATCATCCGCCCGTCGACGTGCGCGGGCACGCCGGAGAGCATCCGCGCGGGCGGCGGGCCGAGTCGCGCGGGCCAGGCGTCGCGGACGAGGTCGTGGTTGCCGCCGATCCCGCCGGAGGTGACGATGACCGCCTGGGCGCGGAACGAGAACTCGCCGGCGGCCGTGCGCGAGGACGGCGCGCCGCGCGGCACGCCGCTCGGCTCGAGGATGGTGCCTGAGACGCCGTCGACGGCGCCGTTCGTGACCGTGATCGCGTCGACCCGGTGCCTGAACTTCAGCTGGACGCGTCCCGCCTCGGCCGCTGCCCTGACCCGCCGTTCGAACGGCTCGACGACCCCGGGCCCGGTGCCCCAGGTGATGTGGAAGCGGGGCACGCTGTTGCCCGGGCCGCTGGCGTGGTGGCCGCCGCGCTCGGCCCAGCCCACGATCGGGATGACCGAGTGGCCCATCGCGGCGAGCCAGGCGCGCTTCTCGCCGGCGGCCCACTCGACGTAAGACCTGGCCCACCTGCGCGGCCACTCGTCTTCTGGCCGGTCGAAGCCCGCCGTGCCGAGCCAGTCCTGCCACGCCAGGTCAAGGGAGTCGCGGACGCGGAACCGCCGCTGCTCGGGCGAGTCGACGAAGAACAGCCCGCCGAATGACCACCACGCCTGCCCGCCGATGGACTGCTCTGGCTCCTGGTCAAGGAGCAGCACCCGCCGTCCCGCCTCGGCCGCCTCGGCCGCCGCGACAAGGCCGGCCAGCCCCGCCCCCACCACGATCACGTCAGCGTCCACGCGAGCCTCCCTGCTTCAAGTCCAAGTACAGGATTATGCCGAACGACTTCGTGCTCCGCCCGGCCCCGCGTCATTGCCCGTCCTGCCCCCGTTGCGCCCTGCGGGCGCTTCTTGCTGTTATCAGAGCGCCTTCATCGGCGCCGAGGGCTTGGCACCGCACAGCGGGAGAACCCGCGGGCGGAAGCTAAGCGCCGCGCGCTGGCGTCCCGCGCCTGGCGTCCCGCGTCTGGAGCGCCGCGTCCGGAGCGCCGCGTCCCGAGCGCCGCGCTCCGGAGCGCCGCGTCTGCAGCGCCGCTGACCGGTTAGCTGGGGCCAGGCCGCGGCCGCAGCCCGGCGAGGACCCGGTCAAGCACCTCGCCGAGCGCCGCGCGCTCGGCGGTCGGGTCGTCGGCGCGGGCGATGGCCAGGCTGGCCTCGGTCAGCATCGCGATGAGCAGCCGGGCCAGGGCGCGGACCGGCATCTGGTCCAGGTCGCCGGTGCTCATGCAGCGCCGCAGCCACTCCTCGAGCAGGCTGCGGCCGTAGCGCTCGACGAGGTCCTCCCACGCCTCCGCGCCGAGCACCCGGGGGCCGTCCACCAGCACGATCCGCTGAAAGTCGCCGCCCACGCACACGTCGAGGAAGGCGCTCACCCCGTCGCGGATCTCCGCCATCGGCGACTCGGCCTCCGCGGCGAGCTGCTCGTCGATGAGCCGCGTCGCGACGTCGGCCGCGGCCTCCGCCATCGCGGCGCGGAAGATGTCCGCCTTATCGCGAAAGTGGTGGTAAAGCGCGCCCCGGGTGACGCGGGCCTCGGCGACGATCTGCTCCGTGCCGGTGCCGTCGAAGCCGTGGGCGGCGAACAGCCGGCGGGCGGCGGTGATCAGCGCGCCCCGGGTGTCGGCCGCGTGCTCGGCCCTCCTCGCTGACTGTGCCCGGGGTCGTGTGGCTGACGCGCCTGTCACCTCCGGCAGGGGCTCCGGTGATGCGGGAGGTTGCGGATTCGCTGCCATACAGCCATCATGTGACATACAGCGTGTATGTTCAATGCACGGTGCTTGTTAGAAACACGGGGCAGGTTGGATGCGCCCTGAATGTTGGGTACACCAGGTATGCCCAGCGCGCTCAGCAGTGAACTGGCGGCCCATGGGCCACGAGAGACGGAGACTGGATCATGGCGATGCCGTTTCACCTCACGGTGAAGCTCGGGACCTACCTGATGAAGCAGAAGCTCCGCGGCGTGAAGAAGTACCCGCTGATCATGGAGCTCGAGCCGCTGTACGCGTGCAACCTCAAGTGCGGCGGCTGCGGCAAGATCCAGCAGCCCGCCGCGCTGCTCAAGCAGCGGATGTCGGTCGAGCAGGCCATCGCCGCCGTCGAGGAGTGCGGCGCGCCGATGGTGTCGATCGCCGGCGGCGAGCCGCTGATGCACCCGAAGGTGCACGAGATCACCGCCGAGCTGCTGAAGCGCAAGAAGTTCGTCGTCCTGTGCACGAACGCCGTGTTCCTGCCCAAGCACATCGACAAGTTCAAGCCGAACAAGAACTTCGCCTGGATGGTCCACCTGGACGGCGTCGGCGACCAAGCACGACGAGGCGGTCGCCAAGGAAGGCGTGTTCGACCAGGCCGTCGAGGCGATCAAGCTGGCCAAGTCCAAGGGCTTCGCGGTCTACACGAACACGACGGTGTTCAACAACGACTCGCCGCAGGACGTGATCGACACCCTCGACTACATCCACGAGCTGGGCGTCGACCGCCTGGAGATCGCCCCTGGCTACGCCTACGCCAAGGCCCCCGACCAGGACCGGTTCCTCGGCGTGACGCAGACCCGCGAGCTGTTCAGCAAGGCGTTCGCCGACGGCCGCCGCAAGAAGTGGCGCTTCAACCACTCCCCGCTCTACCTGGACTTCCTCGAGGGCAAGGCCGACTTCCAGTGCACCCCGTGGGGCGTCCCGCTCTACACCCTGCAGGGCTGGCAGCGCCCGTGCTACCTGATGGACGACGGCTACGTCGACACCTGGAAGGAACTGATCGAGGAGACCGACTGGGACAAGTTCGGCCGCGGCAAGGACCCGCGCTGCGACAACTGCATGGCGCACTGCGGCTACGAGCCGACCGCGGTCCTCGCGACCATGGACTCCCTCAAGGAGAGCCTGCGCGCCATGGTCAGCCACTGACGATGGCGCACTGCCGGCCGGCCGCTACGTCAGCAGGCCGGCCGGCAGCAGCGCGTGGACGCCCCAGGTGATGTTGACGACCTGGGTGACCCGCAGGTCCACACAGGTGGACGCCAGGGCCAGGGCCTCGGCGCGGGAGGTGCCGTAGAGCTCCGCCATCCAGGTGACCATCGCGTCGAGCGCGTCGCCCATCGCCTCGTTGAGGTCCGCGGAGAAGCCGAACGTCACCAGGCCCGCCGGCGTCTCGGCGTGCACGCAGCGCAACGGGCGCTCACGGGCGATGGACACGACCGCCTCGGTGGTCATGCCGCACTCGATCGCGGTGCCGCACGACTCGCCGTCTCCCTGCGCCCCGTGGCCGTCGCCGAGGTAGAGCAGCGCGCCGTCGGCGTTAACCGGCAGGTACAAGACTGAGCCCGCGACGAGTTCCTTGCAGTCGATGTTTCCGCCCGCCTCGGTACGCGGCGGGATCGTCGACCGCTCGCCCGGCCCGGCCGGCGCGACCCCGGTTACGCCGAGGAACGGGGCGAGTGACCTGGTGTACTTGCCGTTCGCGGTGGCGGTGCCCGCCTCGGCGTCGATCTCCCACAGCAGCGAGGCCCGGTCCGCCTCGGCGAGCCCGAGTCGCGCGGGCACCGGCGAGCCAGCCGCCCCTGGCGACGACGTCCACCCCCAGGTGTCGGGCGTCAGCGAGACGATCTCCACCTTGAGCATGTCCCCTGGCGCCGCGCCGCGCACGGCGACGGGCCGGCTGAGGCAGTGCCCGCGGAAGTCTCCGCCGAACATCTTCGGCTTGCCGATGTCCCCGGGGAACTCCTGCCGTTCCAGGTACCCGGCGGCGTCGAGCGTCCGCACCACGATCGTGTCACCCGACGCGATCGTGCGGGCCGGCTCATGCGCGGCGGAGAAGACGTTCACGGTGTCCTGCGGCGTGGGCTCCACCCGGTACAAGGCCATAGCCGACCATAATCCCGAACGGGTGCGCGATTCCACCGCTCCCGCCCCGGTTCCCGCCGTGTCCGGCAAGCGCCGGGGCTTCAGGCCCTTCAGTACGACCCTGGTGCCCCAGGGTTGCGGCAGCCGTTTCTTGCTGTTATCAGACGAGAAGTCGCGCGGCCCGCCGGTGTAGGTTATGACCCGTGGCTGATGAGCAGATGGCCGAGCCCGACCACACGGCGGTGCGGGTGGCGCTATGGCGGGCGATGCACGTGCGGGTGGACGGCCCGCCGCACGTGCTCGAGGACGAGATCGGCCTGCGGCTCGCGGCGCCAGCGGAAGGCTGGCAGGACCGGCCGGACATGGACCCGGTATTCACCAGCGGGTTCCGCGCCGCTATCGTCGCGCGTGCCCGGTTCATCGAGGACCTGGTCGCCGAGCGTGCCGGGCGCGGGACCGGGCAGTACGTCCTGCTCGGCGCCGGCCTCGACACGTTCGCACAGCGCCGCCAGGACCTCGCGTCGCGGCTGGCGGTGTTCGAGGTGGACCAGCCGGGCACGCAGGCATGGAAGCGGCAGCGCCTCATCGACCTCGGCTACGGCGTTCCCGAATGGCTGCGCCTCGTCCCTGTCGACTTCGAGGAAGGCGCGTCCTGGCAGGAGGAGGTAACAAAGGCGGGGTTCGCCGCCGCGCGGCCCGCGGTGGTGGCCTCCACCGGCGTGAGCATGTACCTGACCAGGGAAGCGAACCAGGCGACGCTCCGCGACCTCGCCAAGCTCGCCCCTGGCTCCACGGTCGCGATGACGTTCCTGCTCCCGCTTGACCTCGTCGACGAGCGGGACCGCCAGGGCTGGATCATGGCGGAGAACGGCGCCAGGTCATCGGGAACCCCGTTCATCAGCTTCTTCGCCCCGGAGGAGTTCCTCGACCTGGCCCGCTCGGCCGGCTTCAGTGACGTGCGGCACGTGTCAGGGCGCGACCTCAACGACCGGTACTTCGCGGGCCGTCCCGATGGCCTGCGCATGTCGACCGGCGAGGACTTCCTGGTCGCGACCGCGTAGCGGAAGCCCCGTCACGACCGGGCGGCGCCCGCCGGCACTAGCCTGTGGTCCATGACCGTCCCGTTCCCTGAGCCGACCGCCCCGGCCGGATCGCGCGCCGAGGTGTTCAACCGCTATCTCGAGTACTTCCGCGACCGGCTCGCCGCGAAGCTGCGCGGGCTGCCCGAGCAGGAGCTGCGCCGTAGCCGCCTGCTGTCCGGATGGACGCCGCTTGAGCTGCTCAAGCACCTGACGTTCGTGGAGATGCGCTGGCTGGAGTGGGGCTTCGAGGGCCGCGACGTCGCCGACCCGTGGGGTGACCGGCGGGACGGCCGCTGGTACGTCGCCCCGGACGAGACCCTCGAGGACCTGCTCGCCGCGCTGGACGCCCAGGCGGAGCGCAGCGGCACGGTGATCGGCGCGCACGACCTCGGCGAGACGGGCAAACCGGGCGAGCGCTGGGACGGGGAACCGCCCGCCACGCTTGAGCGGGTCCTGTTCCACCTGCTTCAGGAGTACGCCCGCCACCTGGGTCACCTGGACATCGTGTCCGAGCTGGCCGGCGCCACGACCGGCGAGTGACCCGGCCGGCTAGCGCGACGAGCCGCCCCGAGCAGAACACATGGAAGCGGCGGTTAGCGTTCCGCCGCCTAGCGGAACGCTAACCGCCGCCTGGGCAATGACGGCCGGCCCACGGCTAAGGCCGCGGCCGACGCCGAATCGCCCTCGCCCGCCTCGATCGCCTCGGCGATGAGCTGGCGGATCGCCCGCGAGAGGGCCTCGTCCAGCTCTGGATCGGTTGCGCGCATTCCGGTCCCCATGTGCTCCATCGGCTCCATCCCCCGCCAGGTCACGAGATAACGGGCTTAAGTTACACAGATGTAGTTCGTTCGTGATTAGGCTACCGGTGTTCATCTGCGGGCGAGGGCGAATTTCCCACAAGTACCTACGTCAGTCCCCACCGCTTCCTGATCGCGTTGTTGGCCCGGCCGAACAGCACGTCGACGATGACGCCGAAGATCAGGATCACGATCATGATCGCGATCGTGGACGGCATGTCGGTCTGATCCTGGTCGGCCTGGAACAGCACGCCGATCGACGGCTCGCCGGCGACGAGCACCAGCAGCTCGGCGGTCAGCAGGGCGTGCCAGGTGAACGCCCAGCCCTGCTTCATCCCGGCCACGAACGTGGGCAGCGCGGCCGGCAGGATCAGGTACCGGTTCAGGCTCAGCCCGCGCAGCCCCATGACCTTGCCCGCCTTGAGCAGCAGCGGCGGGGTGTAGTCCACGCCGGCGATCAGCCCGTTGGCGATGGCAGGCGCGGCCGCCATCACGATGATGAACATGATCGCCGAGGTGTTCAGCCCGAACAGGATGATCGCGAACGGGATCCAGGCCGCCGACGGCATCGTCTGCAGGCCGGTAATCAGCGAGCCGACCGCGGCGCGCAGCGGAGGGATGCGAGCGACCAGGAGGCCGACAACGGTGCCGATGACCAGGGCGAGGGCGTAGCCGATGACGGCCCGTTCGAGGGTGTCGCCGATCGCGTGCCACAGCAGGCCTGTCTGCGCCTGAGCCCACAGGTTGGAGAGGGTCACGCCGGGACCGGGCAGGACGAGCTTCTTCCAGCCGGAAAGGTGGATCAGCTCCCAGATGATCCACACGAGGCCGATAGCGGCCACCTTCGGCCACACGGTCCTCGCGACGCGCGCCGCACGCTCCCGGCCGTCCGCGCCCGGGCGCTCATCGCCGAGGTCGAGCGCGTCAAGGCCGGCGAGGGTCGTGTCAGTGGCCATGGCGGCTTACCTCCTCGCGGAGCCGGTCGGTGATGACGCTGGCCAGCTCGGCGACCGGGGCGGAGTCGATCCGCCGCGGCCGCTCGACGGGAACCGGGTACTCCTCGATCACCCGGCCTGGCCGGCTCGACAGCAAGACGACGCGGTCGCCCAGGCGGACCGCCTCGCGGACGTTGTGGGTGACGAACAGGACGGTGAGCCGCCGGCCAACCCGCTCGCGGACCCGGTCGAGCTCGTCGTGGAGCAGGTCGCGGGTCATCGCGTCGAGCGCGCCGAACGGCTCGTCCATCAGCAGCACGTCCGCCTCCTGGGCCAGCGCGCGGGCGAGCGCGACCCGCTGGCGCATGCCGCCGGACAGCTCATGCGGCCGCTTGCCGCCGAAGCCGCCAAGCTGAACCGCGTCGAGCAGCTCAACGCGTCCGCGCCTTGCGCTCGGCCCTTGGCACCTTGCGCGCGCGGAGCGCCAGCTCGACGTTGCCCGCCGCGGTGAGCCAAGGGAACAGCCCCGGCTCCTGGAACATGAGCGCGACCCGGCCGTTGACCGTGATCTCACCGCTTGTCGGCCGGTCGAGGCCGGCGACGAGCGAAAGCAGCGTCGACTTGCCGCAGCCGGACGCGCCGATGAGGCAGGTGAACTCACCGGGCGCGGTGGTGAGGGTCACCTGGTCGAGGGCGCGGACGGCGGAGCCGCCGCGCCCGTACACCTTGGAGACGCCGGCCAGGCTGACCGCCGTCGTCTCCGTTACCGCCGTCGTGGACACGGGTTACCCCGCGCTTACCGTCGGCTGGTCGGCCGCCGTCAGGATCGAGTTGAGCGGGGTCAGGTCGAAGATCCCGTTCAGGTTGACCGACTTGAGCAGCCCGACCGAGGTGGCCTGCTGGGCGTCCTGGGTCAGCGACGCCGCGTCCGGGTCGTCGGTGAAGGTGATCTCCTTAAACGCCGGGCCGATCACCTTGGACGACAGCGGCTTGCCGGTGTAGGCGGCGAGCTCGTCGTTGGCGTCCGCCTGCGCCTGGGCCGGGCTGGACTTGATGTAGTTGAGCGCGTCCACGTTGGCCTTCAGCAGGTCGGCGACGACCGCCGGGTGCGCGTTCAAGAACGACTGGGTGACCATCAGCACGGTCGTCACGCCCGGCTCGGACAGCAGCACCTTCCCGCCGTCCTGAACCATCTCGACGTCGTAGGGCGACGGCTCGGAGGCGCCGGCGATCTGCCCCGACTTGAACTCAAGTACGGCGGCGGAGTTCGGGCTCGTCGGCTTGATGGACACGTCGCCGCCGCCGGTGGCGCTGGTGGTCAGCCCCTGCTGCTTGAGCCAGTAGCGCACCGCGACGTCCTGGGTATTGCCCAGTGAAGGACTGGCAAGCGACTGTCCCTTGAGCTGCGTCGCGGAGCCGATCGCGGGCTTCACGACGATGGAGGCCCCGCCGGTCGCGACGCCTGAGACGATCTTGATCGCGGTGCCGTTCGACTTCTGCCAGGCGTTGATCGCCGGGTTGGGTCCCACGTAGGCGGCGTCAAGCTGGCCCGCCAGGATCGCGGTCGTCTCCTGCGTGCCGCTGGTGAAGACCGAGGTCTTCACCGTGCCCGCCGAGCCGAGCTCCTTGGTGAAGTAGCCGTTCTTCACCGCGATCAGCGCGGGCGCGTGCGTGATGTTCGCCAGGTAGCCAAGGCGCACAGTCACGGGCGCGGCGGCAGCGGCGGTCGCCGTGCTGGTGCCGCCTGCCGCGGATGAAGAAGAGGAGGAACCGCCCGAGGAGCAGCCAGCGACAAGGAGGGCACCGCCCACCACGGCGGTGCCGACGAGGGCGGGCGCACCGGTCAGGACTCTGCGCATTAAGTTTCCATTCCCTATCGGTTAACTAGGTTAGGAAACCACTATATACCGGACCAGGAAAGTAGGAAACACCGCCGCAACGACTGTAAAGCCGCCGGGGAGGCGGGCAGGCCGCGCAGCGGCGCGCGGCAGGCCGCTGCAGCCGGGGGCGCGCGGGCGCAGCCGGGGGCGCGCGGGCCGCACCGGGCCAGTAGGGGCAACGTGGCCGGAGCCAGGCGGTCACGCGCAAGCGCTTCTTGCTGTTATCTCTGAGTTAGCTGGACGATGCGCCCGAGAGGCGCGCGGCAGGCCGGGCGTCGCCGCCCCCGTGTGCCGTTGCCGGCATTGCCGGCCGACGGCACACGGGGAGATCGCGGAGACGCCGCGCGGAGCCGGAGAAGGGTCCCACGCGAGAACCTGGCGGACGGCCTCGGGCGGGAGCCACCGGACTATTAGGTAGGCCAAGGCGCGAGATGGGATAACGGGACGGATGGCACAGAGTCCCGGATCAATGAGGACGCTACGGCCCGCCCGACAATCCGCGATCTCCAGCGCACAGGGCGCATGGGCGCACAGGGCGCGCCTCTTGCTGTTACCTAGGAATCGTCGGATGAGTCGGTGACGTCGACGCCCTGGACCTGCGGTGCGTACTTGTTCACGCACTCCTCAAGGCGGGCGATGTCCGCGACGCCAGCGCCCGACGTGTTATAGGTCACGACGTCGACGGCGGACGACAGCGGCACGCTTTTCGCGATCGGGGTGGCCTTCACGTGGGGCAGGTTGTCGCACGCGGCGCGAACCTTCAGCTTGAAGGCGACCGGGGTGCTCGACTGGAAGTAGATCGTCGCTTGCTGCTGGCCGAGGGCCTTGTTAAATTGCGCGCACCCGGTCACGCCCAGGCAGCAGGCCAGGCCGGCGAGGCCAAGCGCGACCGGCCGGAGCACGACAGCCCTGGTCACGACAAGCGGTAGTAGTCGCACGGACATAGCTTATGTGGTCGCCGCACCGAGT
This sequence comes from uncultured Actinomycetota bacterium, assembly GCA_963759545.1. Lineage (GTDB taxonomy): Bacteria > Actinomycetota > Actinomycetes > Streptosporangiales > Streptosporangiaceae > Trebonia. Next base: position 73,596 of record CAVXAB010000019.1, on the reverse strand, counting down.
ACGGTACTGGGGAGACGCAAACGATTGACCGCGCCAGACGCGCGCCCCCGCCCCACTCCCTCCCCGCCTTCCACTGCCTCCGCAGGCCCGCTCTGATAACGCGATTGATGCCCCCGCGCCATATTCTCATCGTTAACGCCCGCAACGTGACCCAGCCTGTCTTCGTCATCGGCGCGCCGCACTCCGGCGCGGAATCGGTCGGCCGGGCGCTCAAGATCTCCCCGGGGTTCCACGTGACCATCGGGCAGCAGGTCGTGCTGCAGGCCGTGTACGGGTTCGCCCGGCGGCCCTCCCTGCACAGCGGCCGCGGTGACGCCGCCGCCGCGGTCATGCGCGACGCGTTCGCGCAGGGCTGGCAGATCGGCCCGGCGAGCTGCGTCGAGTGCACGCCGCAGTGCCGCTCGGCGGCGGGACTTCGCGACGCGGAGGTGGGTCCGTGCGCGGAGCAGCGCGGGCTTTCCCGGTTCGGCGACGCGAGCCCCGACCTGACCTACTGCGCCGAGGCCCTGGTCGCGGCGTTCCCCGACGCGCTGATCGTCCAGGTCGTACGGGACGGGAGGGACAGCGTGGCGGCGATGCTCACCGACCAGGTGGCGATGTCCTGGTTCCGGCCAAGCGTGGTCAACATCGAGACCGAGTTCCCCAACCCCTTCTACGGGGTGGAGGACGAGTCGGACCGGCTCCAGTGGCCCTCGCTGTCCGACGCGGGCAAGTGCGCGATGCGCTGGCGCGGCGCGATCAGGATCGCCGCCCGGCTGCGCCGGGCCCTGCCCGGCGACCAGCTGAAGACGCTCCGCTACGAGGACGTGGCCCGCAACCCCGGCACCGCCGCCGCCATGCTCACCGAGTTCACCGGGGCGAAGATCGCCGCCCCGGTGACCCCGTCCACCAAGCGCGCCAGGCTGGAGCAGAACGAATGGCGGCGCACCCTCACCTACGGCCAGCTCGCGGACGTCGAGAAGGTCGCAGGCGAGGAGTTGCGGCGGCTCGGCTATAAGTAAGGCCCACTGCCAGTAAGTAAGGCCCACTGCCAGTAAGGCACAGTCTCAGCCGCGCGGCGGGAGCCAGGGGGGACCGCCGCCCCGTCGGCCGCTCCCGGAGAAGCGGTGCGTGACGGGCCCGGCGGAGTCACGCTCCCGTTCGGCTTGACGATCTTGATCCTGGCTTTCCTGGTGCTTGAACTGGGTCAGGTACAGGTCCGCGTACAGGCCGCCCGCCGCCAGCAGCTCCTCGTGCGTGCCGGTCTCGGCGACCTGGCCCGCCTCGATCACGAGGATCTGGTCCGCCTCGCGGACGGTGGACAGCCGGTGCGCGATGACCAGCGACGTCCGGCCGTGCAGGGCGACCGACAGGGCCTGCTGGACGGCGAACTCGGACTCCGAGTCCAGGTGCGCGGTCGCCTCGTCGAGCACCACGATCGACGGCGCCTTGAGCAGCAGCCGGGCGAGGGCGACGCGCTGCTTCTCCCCGCCGGACAGCCGGTAGCCGCGGTCGCCGACGATCGTGTCGAGGCCGTCGGGCAGCACCGAGATGAGGTCCCAGATCTGCGCGGCCTTGCACGCCTCGACGAGCTCGCGCCTCGGTCGCGCCTGGGGCGCGCGTACAGCAGGTTGGTGCGGATGGTGTCGTGGAACAGGTGCGCGTCCTGGGTGACGACGCCGACGACGTCGTGCAGCGACTCGAGCGTGACGTCGCGGATGTCGTGCGCCGCCGATGCGGACGGCGCCGTCGTTCGGGTCGTACATCCGGGCGACCAGCTGGGTGATCGTGGTCTTGCCCGCGCCGGACGGGCCGACGAGGGCGGTGAGCTTCCCCGCGGGGGCGGTGAACGAGATGTCGTGCAGCACGCCCGCGGCGGCGTCGATCCGCTCGGGCTGCTTGAGCGCGATCGACTCCAGGGAGGCGAGGGAGACCTCGGCGGCGGTCGGGTAGCGGAACGACACCTGGTCGAACGCGATGGACGGCGCGGTCCCGGCGGCGTCGCGGGCGGGCAGGACGGCGGCGTCCGGCTTCTCCTTGATCAGCGGCTCCAGGTCGAGGACCTCGAAGACCCGGTCGAAGCTGACCAGGGCGGTCATCACCTGGATCTGCACGTTGGACAGCGACCCGATCGGCCCGTAGACCCGGGCGAGCAGCTGGGCGATCGCGACCAGCGTGCCGAACTGGAACGCGCCCGTGGACCACCAGGCTGCCGCCGACGCCGTAGACGACGGCGGTGAACAGCCCGGTGAGCAGGGTGATCGCGATCATGAACACCGACGCCGTACATGTCCCGGGTGACGCCGATCTCGCGGACCTTGTACGCCTTGGCGGCGAACAGCTCCGACTCCTCGCGCGGGCGGCCGTAGAGCTTGGACGAGCATCGCGCCCGCCACGTTGAACCGCTCGGTCATCGTGCTGCCCATCTCGGCGTTGAGCTGCATGGACTCCCGCGACAGGCGCTGCAGGCGGCGGCCGAGCATGCGGGCGGGGAAGATGAACAGCGGGATCAGCAGCAGCCCGATCAGGCTGACCAGCCAGGACAGGTAGAACAGGGTGATCAGGATGACGATCAGCGACAGGACGTTGGACAGCACGCTTGACAGCACGCCGACGATCGCCGTCTGCGCGCCGACCACGTCCCCGTCAAGCCGGCTGACCAGCGACCCGGTCTGGGCGCGGGTGAAGAACGCGAGCGGCTGCCGCTGCACGTGGTCGAAGACCTGGGTGCGCAGGTCGTAGATGAGGCCCTCGCCGATCCGCGAGGAGAAGTAGCGGTTGACCACGCCGAGGAGCGCGTCGAGCAGGGTGACCCCGGCGACGGTCACCGCCACCCCGATGACGATGGCCTCGTCGCGGGCGATGATGCCGTTGTCGATGAGCTCGCGCAGCAGCAGCGGGTTGACCACCGTGATCACGGCGTCCAGGGCCGTGGCAGAACAGGTAGATCGGCGAGCTGCGACGCGGTAGGGCCGCGCGTAGCCGGCGATCCGCTTGATCGTTCCCGGCTTGAGCTTCTGCTTGGTGACCGTCGGGTCCATGCGGAACCCGCGCGACATCGCGAACCCTGGGCCATGCACCATCATTTAACCGATCGTAGTTCGCGGTGCGAACGACTCCGGCACGGTTTCCCGCCAGGCGAACACCCCGCCGCCTGGCGGACGCACGTTACTTCCTGGTGGCGCCGCCCCGGCCGCGCAGGGCCACGCCGGTCTCGGTGAGGATGCGGTGGATGAACCCGTACGACCGGCCGGTCGAGGTCGCCAGGGAACGGATGGACTCACCGGCGTCGTAGCGGTTCCTCAGGTCGGTCGCCAGCCTGCTGCGGTCTTCCCCGGTCACCCGGGTGCCTTTTCTGAGCGTTGTCGATTCGGCCACCTTTACCTCCCGTAAGGTACAGCACTCATTGCGTTACCTCCCCTACCGCAATGATCACCTATCGGGGCGTCGTTGACCACCCGCATCGACGTGGATAGTTCGGCTTAGCCAAACAGAAACGAAATGCCATCCCCGCGTGGCCGAACAGCGTCAGGCGAGAGCCACCAGGTCGGCGAAATCGGCGGACCAGGTGTCTTCTGTTCCCTCCGGCAACACGATCACCCGCTGCGGCGAAAGCGCGTCCACCGCCCCCTCGTCGTGGGTGACGAGCACGATGGCGCCGCGGAATCCCGCCAGGGCCGCGAGGATCTCCTCGCGGCTCGCCGGATCCAGGTTGTTCGTCGGCTCGTCGAGCAGCAGCACATTCGCGCCAGAGACAACGAGAAGCGCCAGCGCCAATCGCGTCTTCTCGCCGCCGGAAAGGACGCCGACCGGCTTATCGACGTCGTCTCCGGAGAAGAGGAAAGAACCAAGGACTTTCCGCTGCTCGGTGTCGGTGAGGTCAGGCGCGGCGGTGCGCATGTTCTCGATAAGCGACCGCCCGGTGTCCAGGGTCTCGTGCTCCTGCGCGTAATAGCCGAGCCTTAGCCCGTGACCTGGGATTACCTCTCCAGTGTCCGGCTTTTCCACGCCTGCGAGCAGCCGCAGCAGCGTGGTCTTGCCCGCGCCGTTGAGTCCGAGGACCACGACCCGGCTGCCCCGGTCGATGGCCAGGTCCACGTCGGTAAACACCTCGAGGGACCCGTAGGACTTCGACAGTCCCTCGGCCGTCAGCGGGGTCTTGCCCGACGGGGCGGGGTCAGGGAAGCGCAGCTTCGCGACCCGGTCGGCCCGCCGCTCGCCCTCAAGTCCGTCGAGCAGGCGGTCGGCGCGGCGCTGCATGTTCTGCGCGGCCCTTGCCTTAGTCGCCTTGGCGCCCAGCTTGGCGGCCTGCAACTGCAGCGCGGACGCCTGCCGCTCGGCGTTGGCCCGCTCCCGCTTGCGACGGCGCTCGTCGGCCTCGCGCTGGGCGAGGTAGGCCTTCCAGCCGACGTTGTAGATGTCAAGGACGGACCGGTTGGCGTCCAGGTAGAAGACCTTGTTGACGACCTGCTCGACGAGGTCAACGTCGTGGCTGATGACCATGAGCCCGCCGCGGTAGTTCTTGAGGTGGTCGCGCAGCCAGGTGACCGAGTCGGCGTCGAGGTGGTTGGTCGGCTCGTCGAGCAGCAGCGTCTGCGCGTCGGAGAACAGGATGCGGGTCAGCTCGACGCGCCGCCGCTGCCCGCCGGACAGCGTGTGCAGCGGCTGCTGCAGCACCCGGTCGGGCAGCCCGAGTGAGGCCGCCATGGACGCCGCCTCGGACTCGGCCGCGTACCCGCCGAGCACGGCGAGGCGGTCCGACAGGGTCCCGTAACGGCGGATGGCCTTCTCCGCCTTGACCGGGTCGGGGTCCGACATCAGCGCCTCGGCCTTGCGCATCTGCTCGCGCACCTCATCGAGGCCGCGCGCGGACAGGATGCGGTCAAGCGCGAGGATGTCCAGGTCCCCGGTCCTCGGGTCCTGCGGGAGGTACCCGACGGTGCCTGAGTGCCTGACTGTGCCCGCGGCCGGCAGCGCGCTGCCGGAAAGGACCTTGGCGAGGGTGGTCTTGCCTGCGCCGTTCCGGCCGACGAGGCCGATACGGTCCCCCTCGGCGACCTGAAAGGACGCGTCCGCCAGCAGGAGCCGGGCACCAGCACGCAGCTCTATGCCACTGGCGACGATCATGATTACTAAGAATACCGGATCACGCCGACGGCTCCGTAAGCCTTATTCGCACCGCGGTGAACAGCTTCGGCGTGCCGTCGAGTACGGCCCGCTTCGGGTCGGGGACGGTGAGGAACCGCTCCGTCGCGATGGCCAGGTACCGGGCGAGCCTCGGGTCGTCGCGCAGCCCGGCGACCGCCCGCTTGTCCCCGCCAAGGACGACCGCGTCCAGCCGCGGGCCCCGGCCGAAGACGGCGACCGCCGCGCCCGCCGCCGCGTCAAGCGCCTCATTCGCCTGCTTTTCCCTGCGGCGGGCGAAGCGCTGCTGCGACCAGCCGCCCGCGGCGCTGCGGCCGTGCACCAGGCGCGACCCGACCTTCGAGTCGGCGAGCGCCGGCGGGTAGCCGGCGAACACCCCGGCGGCGTAGCCGCCGAGGCGGACCAGGAGGACGCCGACGGCGCGCGGTACCCGCGCGTGCGCGGCGATCATCGCGGCGATCTCGTCAGGCTCGGCGAGACCTGGCGGCAGTGCAAACGATTCACCGAACGGCGGATGGCACCACGCGACCGCGCCGTCCGGCGCGGTGAACGCGACGGCCCCGTCGCCCGCCGTGATCAGGAGTCGTCCGGGGTCCGCCTGATGCTCAGAATCCCCGTGCTGCCCAGGATTCCCGTGCCGGCCGGCGAACGCGGAGATCCAGCCGGGGAACCGCTCGGCCGAGACGTCGAGCCATCTAGCACCCCTACCAGCGACATCGCTCATTACACACTGCCTTATTGTGTTTACTGACCGTGCAAACGAACCGCGCCGCACACCATAAGTCCACAAGATCAACAAGGAAGTCAACATGCTCTCGATCGATCCCATCGACGATCCGGGCAGTTTCCTTCCCGGGGAGCAACCCCCTGTCCCCGCAGAAGGCGTGCCCGCTGGCGAGGACCGCCATGCCGGGCACGCGGTCTCTCCCGCGCGCCCGCCCACGGATATTGTGCCCCTTCAGGCGATGGCGAACGGCGGCACCATCATCCGCCCCGGTGCCGTCGCCTGGGGCGGCACGCGGGGCGGCGGGATCGGCGGCGGTCATCAACCGCGACGGCGCTATTCCTCGTGCGAGGCGATCGAACGGGCACTGGCCGGGGCCGTCGCGAACCCCGGGCAACTGCCAGGCCTGCTCGCCGAGCTCGCCACCACCCGCCTGTGGGTCCCGCTGCCTGACCGGCAGCGGCCCTTCACCGACGGCGCCGCGGTGCGGCTCCCGCTCATCGGCTACCAGGACGACGAGTTCGTGCCCTGCTTCACCTCCGTGCAGCGGCTGACCGCCTGGGCGGACCTGGCCGACGCGGCCACTCGGCGGGCAGGCGACGCGCGGACGGTGCCGCACCTCGTGGTGCCGGCCGCGGGCCTGGCCGGGCGGCTGCCCGCGGGTGTCGGGCTCGCGCTCAACCCCGACAGCGTGCCCGGCCTGCCGCTGTACCCGGAGTGCGTGCCGTTCCTGGCCAGCATCGCTGAGCCATGGTTCGGCTCCGCCACGGTCCCCGGCGGGCTGATCGGTCACCCGCCGGGCGAGCCCGCCACGCTGCTCGCCGAGACCAGGGCCGCGCTTGGCACGCTCCCCGCCGCCCGGCTGGCCGCCGCGGCCTGGCTGGCCGCCCCCGGCGAGGGCGCGGGGCTGGTCATCGCGGTGACCCTCGACGATCCGGCGGACGGATTCGCCCGCTTGGCGGCGGTCGAGGCCATCGAGCGCGCCGCGGTGGCGGTCCCGTTGCGCGTCCCCTTCCCGCTCGACGTCACGTTTCCCGGCGAGTCGCCGGGCCCGGACGCGATCGGCGACTGGATCGCGGGCAACACAAGCCCCTTCTATGTCCGCGCCTAGCAGGCTGGTGCCAGGGGCGCGGCACCCGTCGGCTTGCCTGAGAGCGCCGCGCCCTTCGCGCTTACCCGCCGTTAGGCGGTGGTGTTGGTGTTGTCGGTGAAGGCGGCACCACCCTGGCTCGCGGCACCATGCAGGTCAGAGAGGTAGCCGCTGGCGTTATCCACGTCCGAAGCGTCGATGCCGCCGCCCTTGGCCTTGCTGATCAGGCCGGAGACGGCCGCGGAGAACTTCGCGATCGGCTCGGCGAGCAGCTTGCACAGCGTCGGGTTGGCCTGGGCCGCGGTCTTAGCGGCCTCAAGCCGGTTGACGGTGAGCGCGCCGGCCGCGGCCGCCTTGACGAACGCGAGGACCCGCCCGTTCGCCCCCTTCTTGAACTTCCCGTCCTTCGCGGGCGTGTAGATGTAGCGCTTGAACGCGCCGCCCGCGATCGCGACGTCGGCCACGAACTTCGTCTTGGCGAACGACTCGGTGTTCTTGGTCGGGCAGGCCGCCGGCGTCGAGGTCGCGGCCACGCCGGCGGCAGCCCCGGTCGCCGACGCGGCATTAGTGCTACTGCTGCTTTTAGAACTGCACGCCGCGGTAAAGGCGAGCAGCCCGATAACGAGAATGACAGACAACTTCCGGAACATTCGGTATCCCCCAGATTAGCCTCTTATCCGGATAATCGAAAGTTGATCTTACACGGCCGCAACCCGGCCCACCGCACCCGCCCCGTCGCCGTAGCATTTCCATGGAATTCATCCGCCCAATCCCGCCATAACGGACATCACAGCAGGTCAGACGGCACGTGATTGCCATGAATTGCACTCAGAGGTAAATCGCTCAAGGCATCCAGAAGGGCCGCCCACCACGTAGGCGTCAGCCGGAAGAACAGTAATGGCGAAGCCGCATAAGAGACATTCGCGGCGACGTAGGCGGCAGCAGCAACAGAGTCATGGAGGCGAGGGGTTTCGCCGGATAAGAGAAGCGGGGGCGCCGGGGGTGTCAGCCGCGCGCCTTCGGGACGGACCAATCGGTTTTCATTGGGCCGGACCGACGAGCGCGCGGGGACATCCCTCGTCCCCCGCGACCGGATCAGTGATGAAGACTAAATGTTGAAGCCGAGCGCCCGGAGCTGCTCGCGCCCGTCGTCGGTGATGCTCTCCGGGCCCCACGGCGGCATCCACACCCAGTTGATGGTGAAGTCCTCGACGGTGTCCTTGAGCGCCTCGGCGGCCTGCTCCTCGATCACGTCGGTGAGCGGGCAGGCGGCGCTTGTCAGGGTCATGTCAATGGTGGCGCGGGCCGGGCTGTCGAGCAGGACCCCGTAGATGAGGCCCAGGTCGACGACGTTGATGCCGAGTTCGGGGTCCACCACGTCGCGCAGCGCCTCGAGGATGTCCTCGGTCTTCTGCTTGACCTCTTCGTCGGTAAGTCCAGGTACGGCCGCGGTAGCTGCCGAGTTCTCGGTCATGCCTGTCCCCCTTTGGTCTCGGAGTGGGTGTCGGAATGTGCGATGGCCTGAGCCGTGGCGTCCTTCCAGGCCATCCAGCCGAGCAGCGCGCACTTGATCCGCGCCGGGTACTTCGACACGCCGGCGAAAGCCACCGCGTCCTCGAGGACGTCCTCGTCCGGCTCGAGCTGTCCCTTGGACTTCATCAGCTCGAGGAACGCGTCCTCGATCTTCATCGCCTCGCTGACGGGCTTGCCGATCACCAGGTCGGTCATGACCGACGCGCTCGCCTGGCTGATCGAGCAGCCGAGGGACTCGAAGGAGACATCCTCGACCACCGCCTCGCCGTCCACGCCAGGCTTCAGCGCGACGCGCAGCGTCACCTCATCGCCGCAGGTCGGGTTCACGTGGTACACCTGCGCGTCAAACGGATCCCGCAGGCCCTTGTGGTGCGGGTTCCGGTAGTGGTCCAGGATGATTTCCTGGTACATGTCCTGAAGCTGCATAGTGCCTTCTGTAACGCGGTCTGGCTGCCCGGTGTTCCTTCGGGGTCCTGTGGTGATCCCCGGGTGAGCACCGTTAAACCCGGAAGAACTTCTTGGTGTAGCGGATCCCGTCCGCCAGGGCGTCAACCTCGGCGTGGGTGTTGTAGAGGTAGAACGACGCCCGGTTGGAGGCCTGGCAGCCGAGGGTACGGTGCAGCGGCCACGCGCAGTGGTGACCGGTCCTGATCGCGATGCCGAGCTCGTCGAGCACCTGGCCGACGTCGTGCGCGTGCACGCCCTCGACCTCGAACGCGACGGTGCCGCCGCGGTTCTCGGTCGTCAGCGGCCCGAGGATGCGGACGCCTTCGATCTCGCCCAGCGCCTCAAGCGCGTGCGCGGTCAGCGACTCCTCGTGCGCGGCCACGTTGTCCATGCCGAGCTCGGTCAGGTAGTCAATCGCCGCGCCGAGGCCGGCGGCCAGCGCGACCGCCGGGACACCAGGCTCGAACTTCGCGGGCGGCGGGAGGAACGTGGTCTCCTCCATCCGGACGACCTCGATCATCGACCCGCCGGTGAGGAACGGGGGCAGCGCGTCCAGCGCCGCGTACTTCCCGTAGAGCACGCCGAGCCCGAGCGGGCCGAGCATCTTGTGCCCGGAGAAGGCGAGGAAGTCGGCGCCGAGGTCCGCGACGGAAACCGGGTGGTGCGGTACCAGCTGCGCGCCGTCGACCAGGAACAGCGCGCCGACCGAGTGGGCAAGTTCGCCGATCTCGCGCAGCGGCGGGATCACGCCGGTGACGTTCGACTGCCCGGTGACCGCGACGATCTTCGTCCGCGGGGTCACCAGCGACGCGTCGACGTCGATCCGCCCGTCGGGCAGCTCCTTGAACCACTTCAGCGTCGCCCCGGTGCGCAGCGCGAGCTGCTGCCACGGCACGAGGTTGGCGTGGTGCTCGATCTCGGAGATGAGGATCTCATCGCCGGGCTTCAGCGACCACGCCAGCCCGAACGCGACCAGGTTGATGCTCTCGGTCGCCGACTTCGTGAAGACGACCTCGTCCGGTGACGCGGCGCCGAGGAAGGCCGCGACCTTCGCGCGGCTCTCCTCGTAGATCTCGGTGGCCTCCTGGCCGAGGAGGTGGGTGCCCCGGTGCGCGGCGGCGTTGTGCCGCTCGTAGTAGTCCCGCTCGGCGTCGAGGACGACGGTCGGGTGCTGCGACGTCGCCCCGGAGTCCAGGTAAACGAGCGGCTTGTCGTTCCGCACGGTCCTGGACAGGATCGGGAAATCCTTCCTGACCGCCTCCACGTCGAAGGGCGCGACCTGACTCATGCCGACGTCGCCGCCCCGGTGAACTTCTCGTAGCCCTCGTTCTCCAGCACCTTCGCCAGCTCGGCGCCGCCCTCTTCGACGATCCGGCCGGCGACGAAGACGTGCACGAAGTCGGGGTGGACGTACTGCAGGATGCGGTTGTAGTGGGTGATCAGCAGCACGCCGTGGCCCGGCTTGGCGCGGAACCGGTTGATGCCCTCAGACACGACCTTCAGCGCGTCCACGTCCAGGCCAGAGTCGGTCTCGTCGAGCACGGCGATCTTCGGGTTGAGCAGTTCAAGCTGCAGGATCTCGTGGCGCTTCTTCTCGCCGCCGGAGAAGCCCTCGTTGAGCGACCGTTCGGCGAACTTCGGGTCGATGGACAGGTCGCTCATCGCGCCGTTCATCTCCTTGACGAAGTTGCGCAGCTTCGGCGCCTCGCCCCGGGTCGCGGTGATCGCGGTGCGCAGGAAGTTCGACACCGACACGCCTGGCACCTCGACCGGGTACTGCATCGCGAGGAACAGGCCGGCCCTGGCGCGGGCGTCGACCGACATCGACAGCACGTCCTCGCCGTCAAGCGTCACCGAGCCGGACGTGACGGTGTACTTCGGGTGGCCCGCGAGCGCGTAGGCGAGGGTGGACTTGCCGGAGCCGTTCGGTCCCATGATGACGTGCGTCTCGTCGTCGCCGACCCTGAGGTCGACGCCGCGCAGGATCTCCCGGAGGCTCCCGTCGGCTTCTGTTATGGAAGCGTGCAGGTCGCGAATCTCAAGGGTGGACACTGAAATGACTCCTATATCGACACGAGGACGTCATCGCCCTCGATCTTGACGGGGTAAACGGGCACCGGGGCGGTAGCCGGCAGCGCGGTCGGCTGGCCGGTACGCAGGTCGAAGCAGGACCCGTGCAGCCAGCACTCGACGGTGTAGCCGTCCACCTCGCCCTCGGACAGCGGCACGGCGGCGTGCGAGCACCAGTCGCGGATCGCGAAGACCTCGCCCTCGGTCTTCACGATCGCGATCTCGTCGCCGCCAAGCACGACGCTGATCGCGCCGTCTTCTTTAAGATCAGAAACAGCGCACGCCCGAACGAATTCGGCAGTCTCGCTCACGCCAGTTCCTCTTCAATCGCGGTGGTAATGCGCTCCTCAAGCTCCGGCACCCCGATCCTGGCGATCAGCTCGCCGAAGAAGCCCCTGATGACCAGGCGCCTGGCCTCGTCGAAGGGAAGGCCGCGGGACTGAAGGTAGAAGATGTGCTCGTCATCGAGGCGGCCGCTGGTGGACGCGTGCCCAGCGCCGACGACCTCGCCGGTGAGGATCTCCAGGTTCGGCACCGAGTCGGCGTGCGCCCCGTCGGTGAGCACCAGGTTCCTGTTGAACTCGTAGGTGTCGGTGCCGGTCGCCTCCGGGCGGATCAGCACGTCGCCGATCCAGACCGTGCGGGCGCCGTCGCCGGACAGCGCGTGCTTGTACCCGACGCGGGAGCGGCAGTTCGGCGTGTCGTGGTCGACGAACAGCCGGTGCTCCAGGTGCTGCCCGGCGTCGGCGAACGCGATGCCGTGCAGCTCGGCGTCGCCGCCGGGGCCGGCGTAGCGGACGGTCGGCGAGAGCCGGACGAGTGACCCGCCGAGGGTGATCGCGAAGTGCGCCAGGTGCGCGTCCCGGCCGAGGGTGGCGACGTGGTGCGCGACCTGGACCGTGTCGCCTGCCCAGTCGGCGAGGGCGACGACCGTGAGGTCGCCGCCGTCGGCGACGTGGATCTCCACGTTGTCGGCGTAGGTGGCGGACCCGGTCTGGTCGATGACCACCGTCGCCCGGCCGTACGGCTGCACGTCGATGATCAGGTGCCCGGCGGCCGCGGCATCCGTTCCGTTGCCCGTGACGCGGACGTAGGTCGGCGCGGAGGCGACCGCTTCCTTCGGCACGGAGATGACGGTGGCGCTGACCGCGGCGGCGTACGCCCGGGCGCTGACCCGGTCCATCGCCAGGAACGGGAGGACCGATGGTGCCAGCCGCCCCCGTTCGGACAGGTCCAGCTTGTCGACGGTCACCTCGGGGGCGGCCTCGACCGTGACGTTGACCACGCCGGTGAAGGGGGCGTCCTTGTGCAGCCCGCGCAGGCGGTTCAGCGGGGTGAACCGCCACTCCTCCTCGCGCCCGGTGGGCGCCGCGAAGTCGTCGGGGTTGGCCGAGCCGACTGAGTGCAAGCTTGAGACGGGCGCGGTCTCCACCGCACCAGAAAGGGCTGACATAACTAGCCGACCGCTCCTTCCATCTGCAGCTCGATCAGCCGGTTGAGCTCGAGCGCGTACTCCATCGGGAGCTCGCGGGCGATCGGCTCGACGAAGCCGCGGACGATCATCGCCATCGCCTCGTCCTCGGTCATGCCCCGGGACATCAGGTAGAACAGCTGGTCCGCGGAGATCTTCGAGACGGTGGCCTCGTGGCCCATCTCGACGTCGTCCTCGCGCACGTCGTTGTACGGGTAGGTGTCGGAGCGGCTGATCGAGTCGATCAGCAGCGCGTCGCACTTGACCGTGGACTTCGAGTGCGTGGCGCCTTCCTGCACGTTGATCAGGCCGCGGTAGCTGGTGCGGCCGCCGCCCCTGGCGACCGACTTGGAGACGATCGTGGAGCTGGTGTTCGGCGCGCAGTGCACCATCTTGGCGCCCGCGTCCTGGTGCTGGCCCTCGCCGGCGAACGCCACCGACAGCGTCTCGCCCTTGGCGTGCTCGCCCATCAGGTAGACGGCCGGGTACTTCATCGTGACCTTGGAGCCGATGTTGCCGTCGATCCACTCCATCGTCGCGCCCTCGTAGGCGACCGCGCGCTTCGTGACGAGGTTGTAGACGTTGTTCGACCAGTTCTGGATGGTCGTGTACCGGCAGCGGGCGTCCTTCTTGACGATGATCTCGACGACCGCGGAGTGCAGCGAGTCCGACTTGTAGATCGGCGCGGTGCAGCCCTCGACGTAGTGCACGTAGGCGCCCTCGTCGACGATGATCAGCGTGCGCTCGAACTGGCCCATGTTCTCGGTGTTGATACGGAAGTAGGCCTGCAGCGGGATCTCGACGTGCACGCCCTTCGGCACGTAGATGAAGGAGCCGCCGGACCAGGTAGCGGTGTTCAGCGCGGCGAACTTGTTGTCGCCGGCCGGGATGACCGTGCCGTAGTACTCCTTGAACAGGTCCGGGTGCTGCTTGAGCGCGGAGTCGGTGTCGAGGAAGATGACGCCCTTCTCCTCAAGGTCCTCGCGGATCTTGTGGTAGACGACCTCGGACTCGTACTGGGCCGCGACTCCGGAGATGAGGCGCTGCTTCTCCGCCTCGGGGATGCCGAGCTTGTCGTAGGTGCTCTTGATGTCGGCCGGGAGGTCATCCCACGACTCCGCCTGCTTCTCCGTGGACCGGACGAAGTACTTGATGTTGTCGAAGTCGATGCCGGACAGGTCGGAACCCCAGTTCGGCATGGGCTTGCGGCCGAAGTACTTCAGCCCCTTGAGCCGGTTCTCCAGCATCCACTCCGGCTCGTTCTTGCGGGCGGAGATGTCGCGGACCACCTCTTCGGAGAGCCCGCGCTTGGCGGACGCGCCGGCCACGTCAGAGTCGGCCCAGCCGAACTTATACGTGCCAAGACCTTCAAGCTGGTCATTAGCGGTGGTGGTCGTCATATGTCAGAGCCCTCCGGACTCGTTGGTGCTGTTGACCGTGACGTGCAGGTCACGTGGGTGGTGCAGATTCCGTCGCCGTGCGCGATGGTCGCGAGGCGCCGGACCGGGGTGCCGAGCAGCCGCCCGAACGCCTCCGTCTCCGCCTCACAAAGCTGGGGGAACTCGGCCGCGACGTGCGCGACGGGGCAGTGGTGCTGGCAGATCTGCGCACCGTTGTCTATAGGTTCAGCGCTGGCTGCGGTGCCCTTGTTCCCTGCTATCGCCGTGCCGATCTTCCCTGGGCCGATCGCCGGGGCGGGCCCGGCCGCGGCGGCGTAGCCGTCGCCGGACAGCGCGTCCGCCAGGGCGTGCACGCGCGCCGTCAGGTCGCTCGCCTGCGCCACCACCGGGAGGTAGCGGCGCTCGGTCTCCGCGACCTGCTGCCTGGCGAACTCGGCGACCGCCTGCGGGCCGTAGGTCCGCTCAAGGAACCGCAGCGCGCTGGTCGCCAGGTCGTCGTAGGCGTGCTCGAAGACGCTGCGCCCCGCGTCGGTGATGACGAAGACCTTCGCGGGCCGTCCTCGTCCCCTGTTCCCGTAGGTGCGGGCGGTCCGCGTCTCGATCATGCCGTCGGCGATAAGGTTGTCCAGGTGGCGGCGGATGGCGGCCGGGGTGAGCCCGAGTCGCCCGCCGAGCGTGGCCGCGGTGGACGGGCCGAGCTCCAGGATGAGCCTGGCGACCTGCCCCCTGGTGCTCCGCTCCCCGCTGAGGCCGGGGAAGCCGTGCTCGGCCGAGGAGCCGCGCTGTTCCGCGGTGGCGCCCCCCTGCCCGGGCACGCCCTGCCGCCGCGCGGCCAGGCCGGCCGTCGCACGCGGAGTGCCCGAACTTTTCACAACGCCAGTGTGCCGTAAATGAGGCGTCCACCGCAAGTTTTACGACATGCCGGCGTGACGTAAATCACGAACCAGGGCCCTGCGTCCGCGCGCGGACGCAGGGCCGTTGGCGGTCCAGCCGCTTCACTCGTCCTGGACGGTCGCACGCGAAGCGGCGGCCGTCGGCGCGCCGGCGAGCAGCTCAATGACGCCGAGCGCTACGAGCAGCAGCACGACCAGCCAGATGACGACGGCCAGTGACGGCTGGCCCCAGAAAACGAAGATCAGCACCGCGAGGCCGACCGCGGCGGCGCGCAGCAGCGTCTTGTGCGCGCCGACCCAGGTGCCGACCGGTCCGGTCCGCAGCCCGGCGCGCTCGCCGCGGGCGCGCACCCAGGCGATGCCTGACCCCACCGCGCGCCTGGTGCGCACGGCGGCCGCCGACGGGCCGACCAGGAAGGCGCCCGCGGCGACGACCAGGCCGATCAGGAGCAGCACGCGGAGCCCGTCCCTGATGAACCGGACCAGCGTGTCGTAGAGTGCCGCCGCCGCGTCGGCCGGCAGCACCGACTGCGGCACGCTGTTCAGGTAGATCGACCGGGCTATCAGCAGCGCCGCGGCGAGGACGAGCATGGAGGCGGACAGGCCGAGTGCCGCGCCGATCAGCGCGCGGCGGTGACGGCGGGCGACCCAGATCCCGGCCGCGAGCAGCGCGAGCGCCAGGAACGGCAGCACCCAGCGCAGCGTGGTGATCAGCCGGTACCCCTGCTGTGCCTTGGCCAGGTTCGGCGCCTCGAACAGCGGGAACGTCGCGTTCACGGTTGGAATCTTGGCCGCGAAGCCGAGTCCCCTGGCGGTGAGGGTTTCCTTCACCTGGGCGATCAGCGGCGCGAGGTTGAGCACCACCTGGTTGTTGACCACGCTCACCGAGCCGCCGCCCTGGCCGGAAAGCACGCGCACGATCCCCTGGTGCGCGACGCGGTTGGCGGTGACCCACAGCGCCGCCATCGCCGGGCTGGCGACGGCCCGGGACACGGTGGTGGCGACGAGCGAGTCGACGCCGTTGGCGATCGGCGCTTCGAAGTTGTTGAGCAGCGACGACAACCGCGGCAGGTTGGCCCGCGCCAGCTCGGCCGACGCGCTGGCGGTGAGCGCGGGCACGTCGATTCTGCTGGTGATCTCGGAGGTGATCCTGGCGCTCAGCGCGTGCTGTATCGGGGGCTGGTCGATCAGCGGCGCCATGTTCGCCACGTACCGGTCGGTGTTGGACACTTGGTTGGCGGCCCACACGCCAACCACCGATACCGGGGCGAGCACGCAGCCGAGCGTGATCGCCACCGCGGCCACCGGAGCGCGCCAGCGGCCGCGCCGCGCCTTACCGGGCGCGGCGCCATCTCCGTGGCCAGGCTCGTCACCGCGGCCTTGCTCGCGCAGCGCGCGGACCTCGGCGCGGAGCCGCTCGAGCTCTTCGTTCTCGGCCTCGCCGGTGCCGGCGAGGCCGTCCTCGGTCACCCCGGCGTCCTCGGCAACCCCGGCGTGCTCGTCCTCGGCGGCCTCCGGCTGCCTGGCGCCGGGCACCAGCGCGGCCGGCTCCGCGATGGCGGGCTCGCCGGCCGCTGGTGCGTGACCGGCTTCTTCCGCGGCAGCACCGGCGACGCTGCCGGGCTCGCGGTTTTCCTCGGTCATTGCTCAGCCCTCGCGACGCTCGCGCGTCAGTCTTCCTGCGCGAAAGCCTCGCGGAGCTTGGCTTCCTGCTCGTTGGACAGGTTGGTGCTGATCAGCTCGGCGTCGCTCTGCGGGAACTCTTCCCTGACCCGGTCCATCACCGCGTCGGAGCTGAGCAGGAACAGCGCCGACGTGCCGGGGGTGACCTGGTCGCGCACGGACTTGATGAACGAGTCGTTGATGCCGACGTCGGCGAGCGAGCCGAACAGCGCGCCGGAGGCGGCGCCGATCGCGAGCCCGAGCAGCGGCACGAAGAAGATCAGGCCGAACAGCAGCCCCCAGAAGCCGCCGCCGAGCGCGCCGCGCTTCGTGGTGTCGCTCAGCTGGCGGGTCTTCGGCTTGTTCTTCCCTGATTCCCAGCTGACCACGGCCGCGTCCTGCACCGTGATGAGGTGCTGCGTCTCAAGGGCCTGCAGCTTCGCAAGCGCCGCGTCGGCACCGTAGGGCGTGGGGAACTTCCAGACGGTCATCGATGACATCTCGTCCTCCGTTTTTCGCTAGTACGCCGTATGCGGGGCGGCCCGACCGGCGTCGCCCGCTCGCTGCAGCATCTGCCCGATCACCAACCCGCTCCATCACCCGTGACGGGTGAACACGGGGCCGCGGCCGGGTGGCACCGTTGAGCTGCACGGTGTTGAGGTGCACAGTGCCTGAGCCGCGGTGAGCCGCGGCGGACGGTACGACAACCGCAAGGAGGCACAGACTGATGAGCGTTCCGACCAAGCCAGACGTTGACGGCGCGACGGCAGACGCCCTCGCCGCCCTCGCACTGGGACAGACCACCATGCTCGAACAGGCCGAAGACCTGCGGGAGCAGCTGCGCCAGGGCAGCGGCCTTGACCCGCGCAGCTTCTCCCTGGTCAAGATCGCGGCACTCGTGGCCATCGACGCGCCCCCTGCCTCCTTCATGTGGCAGGTCGGCGAGGCACTCGACGCGGGCGCCAAGCCGCGAGAGATCCTGGGCGTCCTCACCGCGATCGCGCCGCAGGTCGGGATCCCGCGGGTGGTGGCCGCCGCGCCGGAGATCATGCTGGCGCTCGACCTGGAACTGCCCGACGACGAGGTTGGCTGAGGGGAGCCGGCGATGATTATGAGGCGACGGCGCCCCCTCCTGCGGGCCGCCGTGGTGGGCGGCGGCGCCTACATGGCGGGCAAGTCCGTGGCTAATCGCTCGGCCGACCGAGCCGACCAGGACGCGCGGATCAGCAATCTGGAGGATGCACAGCAGCAGCAGCAGCGCACCGCAGGTGCCCGAGCCGCGCGCCGGGCAGGCGTCAGGGGACTCCGACGTCCTCGGCCAGCTCACCAAGCTCGTTGAGATGCACGATCACGGCTCGCTGACCGACGAGGAGTTCAGCGCGGCGAAGGCGCGGCTGCTCGGCTGAGCGTAATCGAGCGCGGTTGAGTGCGGGCGCGGCGCCCGGTGGTCATGATCCTGGCCGCTTACAGGATCTGCAGCCGGACGCCGCGCTCGACGGCCTCGCGGCGCGAGGACACGCCCAGCTTGTAGTACACGGACCGCAGGTGCGTCTTGACCGTGTTGACCGACAGGAAGAGCGTGTCCGCGATGTCCTGGTTGCTCATGTAAGAGCGCAGCAGGCGGAGCACGGCAAGCTCGCTGGTGGTGAGGGCGGGCGTCTCATGGCCCGCGGACGGGCTCCCCGCGGCACGCGAGGACGGCTGGCAGACAAAACGCTCGTGGACGCGGGCGGCGAACCCCGCCGCGGGGCTTGACGGCGAGATGAGCAGGGCGATCGCCGAGTGCACGGCTCCGCCGCCGTCGAGGAACGGCCGGTACATGTCATGCGGCTCCGCGCTGGTCAGCGCTTCCTCGAGGAACTTCGCCGCCTTGTCGTCCGTCCCCGTGCGCCGGGCGGCGACGACCCCGGTGAGCAGCGCGGTGACGCGGTTCCTGAGGGTCGGACGCAGGACAACGTCGGCGCCGCCGCGTCCTCGCGCGCCACGGTGAGCGCCAGGCTCAGTGCCGCCGCGGGGTCGCCGTCCGCGAGCAGCAGCCTGGCCCGCGCCGCCACCCGGTCCGGGCGCTCCGGCCGCCGGTCAGTTCCGCCTCCGCCGGCCGGCGGCCCGAGCGCCAAGGCGGCGAGCCCGAGGTCGCCGGCCCGCAGCGCGATGTCGACGTCGAGCACGGAGAGCACCTGGCCGACCTTCTCGTACTTCTCGCGCGCCAGCCTCGCCAGGTCACCGGCCCGTTCCGCGTCCCCCTCAGCGAGCGCCGCGCGCGCCCTGGCCATCGCGAGCAGCACCGCGATGTCCGGTTCACCAGGGAGCGGGCAGATCGACGCGGGATCGGCCTCGTCAAGCAGCCGCAGCGCGAGGTGCAAGTCGTCACGCTCGATGGCCACCTGCGCCGCGGCGATCGTCGCCAGGCACGCCGCCGCCGGATCGGGCGGGACCGCGTTACGCAGCCTGCCGGACAGCACCGCCGCCCCGGCGAGGTCTCCGCTGAGCGCCGCGGAAAGGGCCAGCCAGCCTCGGGCCCGCAGCGCCAGGGAAGACGTTCCCGCGGCCGTCAGCTGATGATCGGCGGCCGTCAGCGCGCTCACGGAGTCCGCGACCTCCCAGCGGGACAAGAGCACCGTGCCGAGCGCCAGCCACAACAGCCCCAGTGCCTGGTGCTCCGATTGCCTGCCCGCCGACGCCCCGGCCTGCTCCGCGAGCGACCGGCAGAACGCGATGGAACCGTCATCCGGCTGCCTGATCAGGCGCAGCATGGCCACCCACAGCTCGATCACCAGCCGGTCGGGCGCGCTCTCATCGAGCGCCATGGCGGCCAGGTCAAGGTAGGCCACCGCCGAATCCGGGTCACCGCGGCACAGCCGCACCATGGCGAGCGCCGCCGCGACGGCCGGTTCCGCACGCCGTTCCTCGGGAAGCCGCCCGAGTGCCGCCTCGAACTCCCCCGCCCGGTCAGGCAGCGCCCCGGCCAGTCCCGCCTCGGTCAGCACGCGCGGCACCGAGTCCCACTCCGCGGCCTCGGCCACGCAGCGCACCGCCTCGATGACGTCCCCCTGGCGCGCGGCCAACTGCGACGCCCTGCTGAACAGGACGGGGACCTCCGCCGGCATCTCGCGGCGCAACTCGCCGAGCAGCACCTGCCGCAGGAACGGGTGATAGCGGTACTTGCCCTGGCGGTCACGGCACACGAAGCTGTTCTCGCGGTTAAGCGTGTCGAGGATGCGCGCGCCGCCTGACTCGCCGCTCAGCAGGTCGGCGAAGCCCGGTGTCAGGCGTTCGGCGATGCTCGTGCGCCGCAGGAACTGCCTGACCCCTGGCGACTGCCGGTCAAGTACCTCATCGCGCATGTAGTCGGCGACGATCGGATCGGCGGCCATGGCGTCGACGTTCAGGTCACCGTCCCTGGCCGCGATCAGCGCGGCCAGCCGGGGTCCCGCCATCCAGCCTTCCGTCGCGCGCATCAGCGAGTCGCGCCGCACGGACCCCCCGGCCAGCCCCAGGGCGCCCAGGTAGGCCTCCGCCTCGTCCGAGGTGCAGGCCAGGTCCGAGGCCTGCACCTCGGACAGGTAGCCGCTGACCCGCATCTTCGCCAGGTGCAGCCCTGGGGCCGAGCGCCCGCACAGGATGAGCCGCAGCGCGGCCGGCGCGTGGTGGATGAGGAGGGCTAGCCCGGGGGTGACCTCGCTGTCCGCCAGCATGTGCACGTCGTCGAGGACGAGCACCACCGAGCTAGACAGCTTTCGCACCGTGTTGACCAGGTCGGAAGGCAGGTCATCGCGGGCTTCTCTGCTGCGCGGGACAAGCGGCGTGCCAAGCGCCGTGCCGCCGGCCGCCAGGGCAGCGGTCACGCAGGCCCAGAAGAGCGCTGGGTCCCTGTCCGCCTCGTCCAGGCTGAGCCAGGCGATACGCCTGGACCTGGCACGGGCGGCGGCCCACCCGGCGCACGCGACGGTCTTGCCGGCGCCTGGCGGTGCCGTGATCACTGTCACCGGGCGCTCCACGGCCTCCTCGATCAGCGCGGTAAGACGCTCCCGGTGAACCACGTCGGGTCCGGCCGTCGGCGCGCGGAACTTGCCATCAAGGAGCGTCGGCTCCACCGTCACGGCATCATCACTGGAAACGGATGCCAGTTGCGTCATGCGTCTCACCTGCTGCTTCCCCCCACCAGGCGGTTTTCTACCCCTCCTGTGAGTTCAGTAGTCATCCCAACACGTTCGGTAACAGCAAATGATGCAGAACTGGCGAGGCATCGCCCGCAGCGGGTGAGCACGCTCCCCCACCCGCCCGCCTCGGCCCGGCAGATCGCGCGACGCGGAATCCTAGTGCGGGCCGTCCTACGTCCCCGGCTGCTTCACCCGCCACGGATGACGCCAACGGGCGCGGTTGGGGGCACGATCACGCTGAGTCCTTCCCTTGGCAGAAGGACCACGGGAAGCGGAAGGAGACTCTGCCATGACCGATATGAACGAAGCCGGCCCAGCAGCCGCGCAGCGGCGCCACGGCTGGACGAACCACCGCCGCGGCGCAGGACGCCGCCGCGCGACAAGACACCGCCGCGACAGCGGACTCCGCGCGCGGCTACGTTCCCCGGCCGGCCCCCGGGTACGACGATGTCAGTGCCACGTACCGTGAGCCGAGCGGCGCCGCCATCGGGCTGACCATCCTGGCCGCCGTGTTCATGATGGTTACCGGCGTGTTCGGCTTCTTCGAGGGCCTCGCCGCGGTCATCAGGGGATCGTTCTTCGTGACCCTGCCGAACTACGCCTTCAGCCTTTCCGCCACCAGCTGGGGCGTGGTGCACATAATCCTCGGCGCGCTGCTGTTCATCGCGGGGGCCGCGCTGATGGCCGACCAGACGTGGGCACGGATCACCGGCGTCGTCCTCGCCGCGTTCATGATGATCGCCAACTTCGTGTACCTGCCGTATTACCCGGTCTGGGCGATCGTGGTCATCGCGCTGAACGCCTTCGTGATCTGGGCCCTGCTGACGCCGCGGCGCGGTTAAGGCCCGGCCCCGATGGGACAGGCGATCGACGTCAGCGGCGAGCGCTACCACGATCTCGAGCGCGAGTCCGCCCTCATGCTCAAGCGCGAGTAGCCGGTGAGTGACGCCCTGCGCGCCGCAGAGCCGATGCCGCGCGGCGGGCCCGCACCCAGGCTGACCAGGAACATGACCTGGGTGCCGGCTGGCCGCTTCCTGATGGGTTCCGCAGACTTCTACCCGGAGGAGAGCCCGGTCCGCCGCGTCGAGGTCGACGGCTTCTGGATCGACGATCACCCGGTCACCGTCGCCGAGTTCCGCCGGTTCGTGGCGGCGACCGGGTACGTCACGGTCGCGGAGCGGCCACTCGACCCGGCGCAGTACCCCGGCGCGGACCCGGCGCTGCTGAGCCCCGGCTCGCTGGTCTTCTTCCCCACCGGCGGGCCGGTCGACCTGCGCGACGTCGCGCAGTGGTGGCGGTACACGCCAGGTGCGAGCTGGCGCCACCCGGCGGGTCCTGGCAGCACCGTGGGCGGCCTTGACCGGCACCCGGTCACCCACGTGGCCGCGGAGGACGCCGACGCCTACGCCGCCTGGGCGGGCAAGGAACTGCCCACCGAGGCCGAATGGGAGTTCGCCGCCCGCGGCGGACTGGCGGGCGCGGTGTTCACCTGGGGCGACGACCCGGCCCCCAGGGGCAGGGCCATGGCCAACACCTGGCGGGGCGAGTTCCCCTGGCAGGACCTCAAGCCGCCGGGCAAGCGGGGAACGTCCCCCGTCGGCAGCTTCCCGCCCAACGGCTACGGCCTGTACGACATGGCGGGGAACGCCTGGGAGTGGACGAGCGACTACTTCGTCACCGAGCGGCCGGGGCCGGGGTGCTGCGTGCCGCGCAACCCGCGGGTGACGTCACCGGAGGCCAGCCTGGTTCCCGGTGAGCCTGGCGCCCACATCCCGCGCCGGGTCATCAAGGGGGGCTCGCACCTGTGCGCCCCCAACTACTGCCTGCGCTACCGGCCGGCCGCGCGCCAGGGCGAGGCGGTGGATACCTCCACCGCGCACCTGGGATTCCGCTGCATCGTGCGGGAGCAGGGCCAACTAGCCGCCGGGTAACGCCCGGTGGCCTCTGAAGGGAGGCTGGTCTCGTTGAGCGCTGGTGTCAGCGTCTTCCTCATCCTGGCCGGCGCGATCTTGCGCTTCGCCGTCAGCTGGTCGCCGAAGAACGTCGACCTGCAGGTGATCGGGGTCATCCTGATGATCGGCGGCGGGGCGGGACTGATCGCGTCCATCGTGCTCATGGTGATGCGCAACCGCAATAAGCGGTCGGCCGAGGTCTTCGAGCAACGGCGTTACATCGAGCCGCCGGTCTGACCACCACCGCGGACCCGCCAGAGCCCGGCGCGCGTGTACCGCCCGCCTCACCCGCCGCGGGTGAGGCCGCGACGTCGCCCGGCCGACACCGTGCCAGCGGCGACGTCGTCCGTATGGGCGGATTTCCAGGCACGGTCCGCTTGTGTTTGCCGGCCATGCACAAAGGCCTGCCATGCTGGCGGCGTATGCCCGAACCGCGTGACCAGACGGCGGCGCAACGCCGCGGCGGAGGTCAGGCGTCCCCCGGCCCGTCCCGGCGTTCACGGCACAGTGGTGCACATCACGGTGGTTCACATCACAGTGGTGAAAGCGAACGTGCCGCCGGGCCCGGCGGCGAACGGCCGGGCCTCGATCACCGCGTCGACGTTGAGCGGGCCGTAGACGTGCGGGAAGGGCAGTTCCGCGCCCGGCACGTCCTCGTAGCGCACCTCGGCGCGCAGCAGGCCGGGGTCGATGACGAGCAGCACCAGGTCGCCGGCGACGTCGCGGTAGAATTTATTCGCGGTCCCGGCCACCTGCGAGGACTGGGACGCGTGGATGAAGCCCTCTTCGGCCAGGGTCTTGTCCACCGAGGACCGCGTGTACTCGCCGTCGGCAAGCGCCAGTTCCCAGTCGGCACGGGTGGCGATGTGGTAGATGAGACCGCTCACGCCGGCCAGGTTACTACCGTCGATTCCGTGGTAGCTGACCCGGTACGGGGCACCGACACGCCGGCGAACCATTCGGTGAACCCATACGTCTCCCTTAGGGAAGAGCGCTACTGTTTGTGGGCTTCTCCTCACTGGCCCAGACCGAACTCGATGCCCCGGGTACACAAAGGTGCACTCCGGGGGAAGGAACTGGATTGTCATGGCTTCGCCGCGGCATGATGTCACCGACCGGCTTGACGTAACCGTCGACCCGGGCGGCAAGGTGATCGCGATCAGCGACCTGCACCTGCCGCCCGAGCGGACCACGGTGTCCGGCCGCAGTTGCGAGATCCTCGCCCGCAGGCTCGCCGCCGAGCCCACGCCGCTGACCGTCGTGCTCGCCGGCGACATCGTTGAGATGCTCGCCTACCCGGGCCGCGCCGCGGCCGACGTGCTCGACGCGCACGACGACCTGTGCCGGGCCCTGGCACTGGTGACCGAACGGGGCGGCCAGGTCATCTACACCGTCGGCAACCACGACGGCGACCTCGCCTGGGACCTCAAGGCGGCCACCGCGGTCCGCGAGGCGACCGGGGCCAAGCTGTGCCTCGCCGCCGACCTGGTGCTGCCAGGCGGTGACAAGATCCGGGTCGAGCACGGCCACCAGATCGACCCGCATAACTGCTTTCAAGACCCGCGCAACCCGCTCGACACCCCGCTCGGGCACCACATCGTCCGCGACGTCATCCCGAAGATCGAGTGGCTCGGCAAGGACTGGCTCACCGGCGCGCACGAGATGGCGGACCCGGCGGACTTCCCGTCGTTCCTCGCCTCCCGGCTCGTCTACCGGAAGCTGGTCCGCCACCTGTGGTGGCTGGTCCTCGCCCCGATCGTGCTCTTCGCCCTGGTGCTGCCCCAGGTCGGCCGGGTCGGCGACCGCTACCCGGACGCCGGCCGCTGGCTGCACGACGGGGAGATACTCGGCTACGGCGCGCTGGTGGACATCGCGATCATCGCGACGATCATCGCGATCGTGTCCCGCCGCGCCTGGACGTCGATCAGCGCCCTGGCCCTGTCCGAGCGCGGCTACGGCCAGAACTCCGCCGCGCGGGAGCGCGCGGACGAGCTGATCAGCCAGGGCTACACCGGCTACCTGTCCGGGCACACCCACCACCCGGAACTGCACGCGCACGGCGACGGCTTCTACGGCAACACGGGGTCGTGCACCTCGGTCGTCGAGGCGATCGACACGATCTACGGCATGCCCCCGGTGTACCTGCGGACACAGCAGCTGTCCTGGCTGGAGATCACCGCGGTGCCGTCGGAGGGCGAAGGTCAAGATCAGTCGTCCGAACGGGTTCGTGTTACCCGCGCCTGCCACGCCCAGCTCAAGTCGGCGCGGGTAGAGCTGCCGGGCGCGACCCATTTCGAGCGATTCCTCGCCGCGGCGCGCAACCCGCACTCGTCCGCGCCGATGGCGGTCGCGAGCTGGCCAGAGGGCCCCGACTGGCCCGCGGAGAGCCGCCACTTGAAGCACCGGCACCTGAAGAAGGCGAGAAAGGCCGTCAAGCGCGCCGCGAACTGTCAGCGGTGACACCCAGGCGCAAGCGCCTCTTGCTGTTATCAGCCCCTGACGTTGCGCTCCGCGCTTCTTGCTGTTATCACCCGCCGACGTTGTGTTGCACGCTTCTTGCTGTTATCCAAGCCGATGGCGGCTTCCGTGAAGATCTTGGATCACCGTCCACGCCATAGCGTGGTCAGCGATCCAAGATGTTCGGGCGCTGCGCGCTTCTTGCTGTTATCTTCGCGGCGTAAGCGCGCGGCTTAGCTAGATCTACTACAGAATGTCGGACCCAGGCGGTGCGGCACCGGGCACCGACCCATAAACTGCGTGCGTGAGTAGTGCGCCCCCGGTTCCACCTCGTGCCGAGCCGAGTCCCGCCGTGGAACTCTCCGGCATGGTCAAGCGGTACGGGCAGGCGACCGCCGTCGACGGGCTCAGCCTCACCGCGGGCCGCGGCGAGGTCACCGCGATCCTCGGGCCGAACGGCGCGGGCAAGACCACCACGATCGAGGTCTGCGAGGGCTACCGGAGCGCCGACGGTGGCGCGGTGCGCGTGCTCGGCCTCGACCCGGTCAGGGACGCCGCCCGGCTCAAGCCCCGGGTCGGCGTGATGCTCCAGGCGGGCGGCATCCCGCCCGCCGTCCCGGCCGGGGAGTACCTCAGGACGCTGAGTCGGTTCCATGTGAAACCACACGACACGGCGTGGCTCCTTGACATCGTGGGCCTGACCGCGCACGCGAGGACTCCCTATAAGCGGCTGTCCGGCGGGCAGCAGCAGCGCCTTTCCCTCGCCGCCGCCGTCCTCGGCCGTCCCGAGCTGGTCTTTCTCGACGAGCCGACCGCCGGCATGGACCCGCAGGCGCGGCACGCGACCTGGGACCTGGTCACGGCCCTCAAGGGCGACGGGGTCGGTGTGATCCTCACCACGCACTTCATGGAGGAGGCAGAACGGCTCGCCGACCACGTGGTCATCATCGACCACGGCCGCGCGGTCGCCGACGGCTCCCCCGTCGCGCTCACCGGGTCGGCGGGGCAGCTCAGGTTCCGCGCCGAGCCCGACCTCGACATTGACAGCCTGCTCACGGCGCTGCCGGCGGGCAGCGCCGCCAAGGAGTCGCCGGCCGGCCGCTACCTGATCGAGGTGCCAGGCGGGACCGTGCAGCCGGCCCTGCTCGCCGCGGTCACCGCCTGGTGCGCCGACCGCGGCGTGCTGCCGAGCAGCCTGCAGATCGAGTCACGCACGCTTGAGGACGTCTTCCTCGAACTCACCGGAAGGGACCTGAGAGGTTGACGACCCACCCCCTCGCCGGGCAAGCGGCGGCAGCGGTATCAGCGCAAGGAACCTGGACTCCCGCGCCCGGCGCCGCGCCCCTGGGCCGGATGATCGCCGCGCAGGCCGCCCAGGAGACCAGGCAGCTGCTGCGCAACGGCGAGCAGCTCACGCTCACGCTGGTCATCCCGCTGCTGCTGCTCGCCGCGTTCAGCCTCGAGCCGCTGATCGACTTCGGCGGCGGGTACACCAGGATCGACTTCCTGACGCCGGGGGTGATCGCGCTCGCGGTCATGTCGACCGCGTTCACCAGCCAGGCGATCGCCACCGGCTTCGAGCGCAGGTACGGCGTGCTCAAGCGGCTGGGCGCGACGCCACTGTCTCGGCCTGGCCTGATCGCCGCCAAGACCACCACGGTCATCGGCGTCGAGCTGCTCCAGGCGGCCATCATCCTGCTCATCGCCCTCGCGCTCGGCTGGTCGCCGGACGCGAGCCCGGCCGCCATCGTCGTCGTCCCGCTGCTCGTGCTGCTCGGCACCGCCGCGTTCAGCGGCTTCGCGCTCCTGCTGGCGGGGACGCTGCGCGCCGAGGCGACCCTGGCGGCGGCCAACCTCATCTACGTGGTGCTGCTCGGCATCGGCGGCGTGGTCTTCCCGCTCACCAAGTTCCCGAGCGGCGCCCGCCCGCTGCTCGAACTGCTCCCCACCGGGGCCCTGTCGACCGGCCTGCGCGACGTCCTGGCGAACGCGGCCGCCTTCCCGGTTAAGAACGTCCTCACCCTGGCCGTCTGGGCGGTACTCGGCATAGCGCTCGCGGCCCGCTTCTTCCGGTGGGAGTAAAGTCACCGGTCCTGCCCGCCGGGCTCGTGCTGGCAGGCGCGGTGTCCGTGCAATCCGGCGCGGGGATCGCCGACCGCCTGTTCGGCCAGCTCCCGCCCGCCTCCGTCACCACGCTGCGCCTGTGGTCCGCCGCCCTGATCCTGCTCATCGTGGCCGGCCGGGGCACGACCCGCGCGGTCGGCGGCCTCGCCGCCAGACGCGCGTGGACCGACGGTGTCATCACGCTTACGTTCGGTATCGCCTTGGGTTTTATGAACTTCGCGATCTACCAGGCGTTCGCGCGGATCCCGCTCGGGATCGCGGTCACCATCGAGTTCCTCGGCCCGCTGTCCGTCACCGTCACGGGGACGCTGCGGGGTCCTGCCGCCGGCCCGCCGCGCGACGGGCGTCACCGCCGGGCGGCCGGCCTGGGCTGCGCGGCGCTCGCGGCGGCCGGCGTGGCGCTGCTGGCGGGCACGGCCGGCGGAACGCACCTGAACTGGGCCGGGGTCGCCTGGGCGGCGGCGGCCGGCACCGCGTGGGCGGCCTACATCCTCGGCTCCAAGGCCGCGGGCCAGCGCCTGCCCGGCGCGTCCGGCCTGGTCATCGCGATGTGCGTGGCCGCCATCGCGGTGACCGCGCCTGGGGTGATCGCGGGTGCGCCGAAAATGTTCCGCCCCTCGTTCCTCGCCGCGGGTGCGGGCATCGGCCTGCTGTCGTCGGTCATCCCCTACTGGCTGGAACTTGAGGCGCTGCGCCGCATCACGACGAGCCTGTTCGGCGTCTGGATGTCCGTCCAGCCTGCCGTGGCGGCGCTGATCGGCCTCGCGTTCCTCGGCCAGCGGCTGTCGCCGGCCGAGTGGGCGGGAATCTGCTGCGTGGCCGCTGCCTCGGCGGGTGCGGCCGGCAACGCGCGCGCGCCAGGCAACCAGGCCGGGGCCGGCGCCTCAGCGGGGACAGGCGTTTCCCGCTGGCCCAGGTTCGCGCGCCGCGGACACCGCGATCTCCGTCCGCGACCGCGCGCCGAACTTCGCCAGGATGCGCGAGACGTGCGCCCGCACCGTGTCGCGGGACAGGGACAGCCCGGCGGCGATCTCCGGATTGGACCGGCCGTCGGCGATCAGCCTGGCGATCTTCGCCTCGGTCGGGGTCAGCGACTCCCACCCGTGAGCTGACCGGGCCAGGTAGTCGTCCTGGCGGAGAAGGATGCCGTAACCGCGGAGCCGGGCGGCGGCACTGCGGATGGCCCACCGTGCCCCCATGCCCTGGTACAGGCCGACGGCCTCGTCGAACCAGTCGCGGGCGGGCGCCGTGCCGCCCTGGCCCGCCAGCAGCACGGCGGCGTCCGTCAGGGCCTCCGCGCGCCGCAGTGGCCGGCCCGCCGACGCATGGTAGGCCGCGGCGGCGAGCACCGGCGCCAGGTCGGCGTTCAGCAGCCCACGGCAGTGGTCGGCCACGGCCCCCTTGACCGGCAAGGGCTCGCGCTCGGCCTCGTCCGCCGCCGCCCGCGTGGCCGCGGCGGCGGTGTCCGCGTCGCCGACGGCGAGCGCGAGCCGGACCAGCGGCGGCAGGAGGAGGTGCCTGGCCGGCATGCGCATGGCGGCACCTGGGGCCAGGCACGCGGCGAGCACCGCCACCGCACTGCCGAGGCGGCCCGCTCGTTCCTCCGCCACGGCCTGCGCCAGGTGAAGGTAATGGCTGTTCGCGGCTGTGGCGGCGGCCCGGCTCCCCTGCTCCGACAGGGCAGCGAGGTGCTGTACGGCCACGTCGCCCTCATCCCGGTAGCCGGCGATCAGGGCGATGAGCCCGTGCGCCAGGGATGAGCCTGCTCCCAGGTCCACGCCGAGCGCCGGCTCGAGTTCGGCGAGTGCGTCGTCCCACTGACCCGCTTCGAAATGCTGGTAGGCGAGCGCGCAGCGGAGCACGGCCAGGCGGGACGTCCCCGCCCGCTCGGCGACGATCAGCGCCTGCCCGGCCGCGCCGATCGCCTCGTCGTGCCGGTCAAGCAGCCCGAGCGCGCCGACCCGGTTGGCCAGCAGCATCAGCCGCAGGTCGGTTGTCTGGTCGCCGCTGCCGATCACCGCCAGCGCCCGGTCAATGGTGTTCAGCGCGGCGGCGAGATCCCTCCCGACGAAGCTCACCTGGGATAGCGCGTGCAGCAGGTACCCGGTGGCGAACGGGTCGGCTGTCCGCTCCGCTCCGGCCATGGCCCGGCCGGCGACCTCGGCCGCCTCGTCCATCCGCCGCGTCATCGCCAGCATGAGCGCCTGCAGGGCGCGCAGCCGGCCCGACCACAGCTCGCTCACGCCAGGCCGGGTGGCAGCGATCTTCAGCGCGTCGATCGCCTCCCCCGCGTGCCCGGTCCGCAGCAGGCTGTAAGCCATCAGCCAGGTAACCTCCGCGGCCCGGTCCTGGTCACCGCCGCCAGCCAGCAGCCGACGTCCGGCCTCTGGCACCTCCTCGTACTGCCCGAGCAGGAACGACACTTTGACCAGGCCGGCTTGCAGCGGCTCCCACTGCGGGTCGCTGTCGGGCAGCGTCGCGATGACACCCCGCAGCAGTTGCCCAGTAACCTGCGGCATGCGGTAAGCCAGCACCGGCAGCGCGCTGGCCAGCCATCCTGGCACCCAGTCCGCCGCCTGCCCTGGTGCGAGCGCCAGCTGGGCGGCGACCTGCTCCTTCGGCGCCCCGGCGTCCGCGAGCGCCCTGGCCGCCTGGGAGTGCAGCAGGCGCGCGGACGGCACGCCCTCGTACAACTGGTGACGGATCAGCCCGTGGCGGAATGCCAGCTTGCCGCCGGCCTCGGTTACCACCCCGCCCGCGACCGCGGGATCGAGCACTCCCGCGATGTCGGCGGCGCTCCGGCCGGTCACCATCTCCAGGTCGGTCACCCGGAACTCCTGGCCGAGCACCGTTGCCCACCGCAGCACCGTCACCGTCTCCTCAGGCAACGCGCTCAGCCGCTCCGCGATCATCACTCTCAGCAACGCCGGCACCCGCAGCGGTGGCGACTCGGCCGCGAGCTCGGCTACGCCCGCGTCAACGGCCACCTTGCCCTCCCTGACCAGGGAGTCCACCAGTTCCCTGATGTACAGGGGGTTCCCGCCCGCGGCCCGTACCTCCGCGGCGAGGCGCGGGCCGGGGCGAGCGCCGGTCACGTGCTCGACAAGCTGCGGCAGGTGCCCGGCTGGCAGCGGCTCAAGCGACAGGACCGTCCCGCCGCGGGCGAGCACCTCGCCCCGCAGCCTGCTCACCTGCTCCCTGGCCGGCTCGGGACGGTACGACCCGGCCAGCAGCAGCGGCAATTGCCCGACGGCCCGCGCCAGCCGCTGCCACACGACCAGGCTGGCCTCGTCCGCCCACTGCAGGTCCTCGGTTACCAGCACCACGGGCGATTCCGCGCAGAGCCGTTCGACCTCGGCAAGCACCCGCTCCGTCTCCGCCAGCACCGGATCGCCGGACGGCAGCAGGCCTGTCACCGCCCGCTCGTCGCCGGCGGCGCCTGGATCGCGGGCGGCACCGGGTCGCACCAGCCGCTCGCCGCCAAGGCATTCCCTGATCAGCAGCAGCGGAATCCCTTGATGGAGTTCATCCGACGTTGCCCAGGCCAGCCGGAACTCCGCGCCCGCGGCGTCGCCGAGTACCCGCCGCAACAGGGCCGACTTCCCGATTCCCTGCTCGCCCTCGACGAGCACGGCACCGCCGACTCCGGCGGCCAGCCCGGTGAGCATGTTCCGCAGTACCGTCAGCTCGTCGTCGCGGCCAGCGAGGAAATCGCTCTGCGCGGGCGGCCCCGTACGAGGCGCACTCATACCGGCGGGCCAGTCACTACCGGTGTGCACGGAAAGAGCGTACTCGCAACTGATCGCACGATCGCCGCCGTTCCGTAAGCATTTCCGCACCAGCCGGCGGGGCGAACCCGCTTGCCCCGTCCGCGGTTTACCCGAGGAGCGGGCGGGGGTCGAAGGTCCGCGTCGTCTCCACCATGTTCTCGCTCCTCGTCGTTCGCGGAAGGGGCCGCGCCGGCCTAGCCTCGGAGGCCTCACCGGGCGGCGGTTGCCTCAGGCGCCGGTCCCCGCCTGCCGCCGGGGGATGCTGGGCGCCGCGACCAGGCCCGCGGCGTAGTTCATCTCGTGGATGGCCGCGCCGATCCTGCGCCAGGTCCTGTGCGCCAGCCCGCGGCGGGTCGTCTCGGTCGGTCGCGAGCCTGCCTGGGACACCGGCGCGGTGAGTCGAGTCGTCATTTGCCTTGCTCCTCTTCAGTGACTTCCCCGTTGTGGGGTGCTGATGCAATTGACGATAGGCGGGAAGCGGACCGCGGGTAAGATCCATTTTCGTGGAAGAAACATGGGCCATTTCCGGGGTCGACCTGCACCTGGAACTGCACGGGAACCGGGTCCGTGCCGGGCTGGAGACGGCGCTGCGCGACGCGGTGCAAACGGGGCGGCTGGCGCCGGGTACCCGGCTGCCATCGTCCCGGGCGCTGGCCGCCGACCTGGGGATCGCCCGCAACTCGGTCGCCGAGGCCTACGGCCAGCTCGTCGCGGAGGGCTGGCTGACCGCCAAGCAGGGCTCTGGCACGCGGGTCGCCGACGCCGCCGCGCCCGCGCCGGCACCCGCGGCCACGCAGTCGTCGCGCGCGATCGGGCCGGTCAGGTACAACCTGCGGCCAGGGTCGCCCGACCTGTCCGCGTTCCCGCGGTCCTGGTGGCTGTCGGCCGCGCGCAAGGCACTATCCGCCGCGCCTAGCCAGGCGCTTGGCTACGGCGATCCCCGGGGGCTGCCGCAGTTGCGCACCGTCCTTTCTGGTTACCTGGCCCGCGCTCGCGGCGTGCGGGCTAGCCCGGACCGGATCGTTGTCTGCACCGGGTTCACCCAAGGGCTTGCCCTGCTGTGCCAGGTGCTGCCCGGCACCGGTGTCACGAGGATCGCCGTCGAGGAATACGGCCAGCCTGGCCCGGCCAGGACCCTCGCCGCCGCCGGGCTCGCGCCCGCCATGCTCAGCGTCGATGACCGCGGCGCGGTCATCGACCCGGCGCCCGACGCGGAGGCGATGCTGCTCACCCCCGCACACCAGTTCCCGCTCGGCGCCGTGCTTTCACCGCAACGCCGGGCGGACGCTGCCCGCTGGGCCGCGGGGACCGGCGGGCTGATCGTCGAAGACGACTACGACGGCGAGTTCCGCTACGACCGCCAGCCGGTCGGCGCGCTGCAGGCGCTTGCCCCCGACCACGTCGTCTACGTCGGCACCGCGAGCAAGACGCTCGCCCCCGGCCTGCGGCTCGGCTGGCTGGTACTTCCCGCCCGCCTGGTCGGCGCCGTGACCGACGCGAAGGCCATGGCGGACGGGCAAACCAGCAGCCTCGAGCAGCTCACGCTCGCCGAGTTCATCGCCTCCGGGACCTACGACAGGCACGTCCGGCGGGAAAGGCTCGACTACCGGCGCCGCCGCGACCGGCTCATCGACGCGCTCGCCAGGCACGTCCCCGATGTCCGGCTCACCGGGATCGCGGCCGGCCTGCACGCGGTTGTCGAGCTGCCCGCTGGCTGGTCAGAACGCCAGGTCGTCGCCCGCGCGGCCGCCCGCGGCGTGGCTATCGAGGGACTCGGTGAGTACGCACTGCGCGACCACACCCGCGGACCCGCGCTGGTCATCGGCTACGCCTCACCGCCGAGCCACGCCTACACCACCGCCCTTGCCCGGCTCACCGCGGCACTCCAGGATCAGTGAGCCGATGAGAATGGCCCATGTTTTCTCCCTAAGAGTGGAGCTTTCTCATGGGCCGGCTTCCGGTTAGCGTCGGTGTCATGACAGCGAACGAGAACGGCAGCACCGCCACCATCACACCGCAGGTCCCGGTCAGGCTCGACTTCGACGCGCATGCCGCCGGGTTTGCCCGCGCCGTGGCCCACCTGGACCGGGCCGCGACCAAGGAGCTCGACGCGGCTGGTATTGACCCGCTGCTCAGGGAACTGATCCGGGTCCGCGCGTCCCAGCTCAACGGGTGCGCCTACTGCATCGACATGCACGCTAAGGACGCCCGTGCGGCCGGGGAAACCGAGCAGCGCCTGTACGCGCTGCCCGCCTGGCGGGAGACCCCCTTCTACACGAACAGGGAACGGGCCGCGCTTGCCCTCACCGAGGACGTGACCCTGATGGCCCGTGACCACGTGCCGGCCGCCGCCTACGAGGCCGCCGCCGAAGTGCTGACGCCGGGCGAGATCGCCGCGCTCCTCGCCTTGATCATCACGATCAATGCCTGGAACGCGATCGGCGTGACGACCCGTGCCTGGACGCCGGGCTCCTACCAGCCCTGACCCCGTCCGTGTCGGCGACCTCACGTCGCTTCGCCGCCGTCCGCCATGTCCTGCATCGCATGGTGCGCGCCCCCGCTTCCGCCATCGGCGGGCTCGGGGGCGCCGCCCATCATCCGCAGCATCGACCGCCCGCCGGTGCGCGCGAACCTGACGATCAGGGCGGCGGCCAGCAGCAGGAAGACGATGTTGAGCCAGGTGGTGTAGTCCCAGGACACGCCTTGGTCGGGGATCGTCGCGGTGGCCGGGCTAGGGATCAGTCCAAGGCCGCCGAAGACCAGCTCGATCACGTAGCCGGCCGCGGCCATCGCGGCGAAGAACGTGCCGAGCAGGAAGGCCGCCATCCTGGCGCCGTAGTACTTGCGGTAGATGTTCAGGATCGGCGCGATGATCAAGTCGGCGAAGATGAACGCGACCACGCCGCCGAAGCTGATCCCGCCCTTCCAGAGCACCACGGCCAGGGGCACGTTGCCGATCGAGCAGACGAACGAGATGATCGCCACCACCGGGCCGATCAGCGGGCCCCAGAGCTTCGCGGCCAGCGGGTGCCCGGTGAAGAAGAACGCGCGCCAGAAGCTGTCAGGCACCCAGGCGGCGATCGCGCCGGCCACCAGCAGCCCGATCACCAGGTCCCTGATGATCGCCGCCCATTCCATGACGAACACGTGGCTGACCGACGTGAACCCCTCCCCCGACAGCAGCCGCCGGGCGAACGAGCCCTCCCGCCTGACGGACATGTCCATCGCCGCGTGCCCCTCCATCGACCCGGCAAGCCCGCGGTCCGCTTGCTCGCGCGCCTTGACCAGCAGCCTGTCGCGCAGGAAGACGCGGAACAACACGGCGAGGAACACGATCATCAGCGGGCCGCCAGTGAACTCCGCGAGGGTGAACTGCCAGCCCATGAGCAGCGCAAGGATCACGCCGAGTTCGATGACCAGGTTGGTCGAGGCGATCTCAAAGGCCATCGCCGCGGTGAAGTTCGCTCCTTTGCGAAACAGCGCGCGGGCCAGGGCCACCGCCGCGTAGGAGCACGACGAGGACGCGGCGCCAAAACCGGACGCGATCACCAGCGTGCGCGGCCTGTCATCGCCGAGCAGCCGCACCACCGTGGACCGGCGAATAACGGCCTGGATCACCGCGGACAGCGCGAACCCGAGGATCAGCGCCCACGTGATCTGCCATGTCATCGACCCGGTGATCGACAGCGCATGTAGGAGCGCGTGCATCATGGCTTCATGCCCTTGACGGAGTCGTGGTACGCGCGAGACGCGCGAAGCTGGGCGTGCGAGGCACCAGACGCGGCCGCCGCGGAATTCCACCGCCAGCTGCCCGGGTATGCCCCGACCCCGCTGGTGGAGGTCCCGGATCTCGCGGCCGAGCTAGGCGTTGGCCGACTGTTCGTGAAGGACGAGTCGGCCAGGTTCGACCTGCGGGCGTTCAAGTTTCTCGGTGCGTCGTGGGCCGGGTTCCTTGCGGTGTCGCGCCGGTCCGGCTACGCGGGTCCCGCCGGGCTCGACGGACTGCGCGCGCACCTGGCGGCGGCGGGCGGCGGGCTTGCGCTAGTCACCGCCACCGACGGCAATCACGGGCGGGCGGTCGCGCGGACCGCCCGGCTGCTCGGCCTCCCCGCGCGCGTGTACGTGCCGGGTCCCGTGCCGGGGATCGTGATCGAACGGATCCGCGGCGAGGGTGCGCGGGTGACCGTCGTGGGCGCCGACTACGACGGCGCCGTCGCGGCCGCGCGGGCGGACGCGGACGCGAACGACGGCGCGGTGCTTGTCCAGGACACCGCCTGGCCCGGCTACGAGGAGATACCCGCCTGGATCGTGGCCGGCTACGAGACGCTCTTCGCCGAGTTGGACGCGCAGCTTCTCCAGTCCGGCGCTCCCGTGCCCGCGCTCGTGTCCGTGCCGGTCGGTGTCGGCAGCCTGGCGCAGGCAGCCGTCGCGCACTACCGCCGTCCTGCCCTGCCCGCCGCCGCGCGGCCCCGCCTGTTGTCGGCGGAGCCGGACACCGCCGCGTGCGTGCTGGCCAGCCTGGCCGCCGGGTCGATGGTCTCGGTGCCGACCGGAGCGACCGTGATGAACGGGCTCAACTGCGGCACACCTTCGTCACTCGCGTGGCCTTACCTGCGCGGCGGCCTGGACGCGGCCATCGCGGTGGACGACGCCGCGGCGGCGTCGGCCATCACTTCGCTCGCCGCGGCCGGGATCACGGCCGGGCCGTCCGGTGCCGCCGCGCTCGCCGCGCTACGGGCCGCGCTCACCGGGAACGGCGCCCCGTCCCGCCGCCGCGATCTCGGCCTTGACGTTCCTGGAGACCCGCCGCCAGTCGCCGTCTGCCTGTGCACCGAGGGACCGCTGAGCGCTTGAATAGGATCAGAACGAGGCCGCTGACAACTGAGGACCCGACGCGAGCGCCGCGTGGCACCGGCCAGCCCCGCCCGCCGGGCAACGTCACCCGCGCCACCCACGTCACCAGCAAGGCACCCGCGTGCACGTCGCGCTTCGCGGGCCTTGCGGCAGGCTTAGGCGCTCCCCGTTTGCGCGCCGGGCCCAGGCGTGCCCGTTCCGTCCGGATTGTCCGGTCGGCACCGCGGCCCGGACCAAGATCGTGTGGATTCCGCATCTTATTCGATGCGGAACCCACATGATCATGAAAAATCTTTCGATCGGGCGGCGGACCGCGCGCCCCCGCCGCGTCCCAGCCCGCGCATGGTCCTCACGCCCACCGTGCACCACTAAGACGACGGCATTGCACGCTTAGGGCCGGATACCTGGCCATTCTTTGCATCGCTCGCCGCCGGCACGGTCACCGAGGTAGACGGCCCGCCGAGCACGGTCAACCTGCCGGAGCCGCCGGCGACACGGCCAGGCCAAGCGCACAGGACACGCCGGCCGAGCGCGTGGGCCGGGGAAGTGGCCCGCGTCGGGCGGGACATCACCGGAGGGAGATGACCGCGCCCGGCGAACGGAGCGTTAGCATGGGGCGCGTGCTTTCCCGACTTATCGCCCTCGTATGGCAGCCGACAGAGAAGTCGCTGCGCGGCTGGGCGCTGGCGTCCGTAATCGCCAACGCGGTGATCATCGCCACCGGCGCGGCGGTTCGCCTGTCGTCGTCGGGCCTTGGCTGCCCGGACTGGCCCACGTGCACGAAGACCAGCGCCGTCGCCGCGCAGTCGGTCGGCCAGACGACGCTGAACACCTGGA
Source organism: uncultured Actinomycetota bacterium (assembly GCA_963759545.1). GTDB lineage: Bacteria > Actinomycetota > Actinomycetes > Streptosporangiales > Streptosporangiaceae > Trebonia. The sequence goes on along the minus strand of CAVXAB010000019.1, from coordinate 37,028 downwards.
TCGAGTTCGGCAACCGGCTGCTGAACTTTCCCCTGGTCGCGATCGCCGGGCTGACGTTCATCGCCTTCCTTCGCTACTACCTGGTCCACGGCCGGGAGCGGAAGGACCTGGTCTGGCTGTCGGCGGTCCTGCCCCTGGGGGTCATCGCCCAGGCCGTGGTTGGCGGGATCGTCGTGCTGACCAAGCTGAACCCGGCGCTGGTCGCCGCGCACTTCCTGCTGTCGACGGCGATCATCCTCACCAGCGCGGTGGTCTTGCACGCGCGGGCCTCGGCACTGGTGGCGTCCGTCGCAGGCTCGCCCGCACCGCCGCCGGTCCGCACCGACCTGCGCGTGCTCGCCGGGCTGCTCGCCGCGATCACGGCGGTGATGCTCGCCGCGGGGACCGTGGTGACCGGGACCGGCCCCCTGGCGGGGAGCACGATCGATGAGCACGGGAACCGGACGACCGTGCCCAGGTTCCACTTCTCGCTTGAGTCCGTCACCCAGCTGCACGCGGACATCGGCTGGTTCATCGGCGCCCTCGCCGTGGCGCTGGTGATCGGGCTGCGGTTCGCCGGCGGGTCACGGCGGACCGTGCGGCTCGGCTGGATCGTCCTCGTCGGCCTTGGCGTGCAGGGCGTGATCGGCTACGTGCAGTACTTCAACCACCTGCAGGCCGGCCTGGTCTGGGTGCACGTCGCCTCGTCGGTCACCCTCTGGATCTTCGTGCTCCAGCTCTGCCTGTCCACGGGGACCGGCCTGCAGCGGCCCGCGACGCGGCCCGCCCCCGGTGACGAGCAGGCCGCCGGCGATTCGGTAGCCACCTCGCCACCTATTAAAACCACAATCTTATAGTCTTAACGGCATGACGGACGGTCGGCACTCCGTGTCGCTGATATCGCCCCTCGCCGCCGCGGGGCGGGCGGAGGAGGTCGTGCAGCGGGTGAGCCAGGCGATCCAGCTCGGCCTCTTCGTGGACGGTGAGCAGCTCCCGCCTGAGGCCGAGTTCGCCGCGCAGCTCGGCGTCTCCGCCATGACCCTGCGCGAAGCGCTGGCGAGCCTGCGCCAGCAGGGACTCGTGGAGACCAGGCGCGGCAGGACCGGCGGCACGTTCGTCCGCCGTCCGGCGTCTCCGCCGGTCGGCCTGCTGCGCGAGCGGCTGCGCGGCATGACGACCAGCTCGCTGCGCGACCTCATCGACGAGCAGTTCGCGGTGTCCGGTGCCGCCGCCAAGCTCGCCGCCGCGCGGGCGTCAGGTGCCGACGTGCGGCGGTTGTACACGCTCGTGCGCCAGCTGTCCGCCGCGGCCACGCTCGGGTCACGGATCCGGGCCGACAGCCGGTTCCACATCGAGGTCGCGCAGGCGTCACAGTCTGAGCGGCTCACCCGGCTTGAGGTGGGGCTGCAAACCCAGCTCGGCGAGCTGCTATGGCTGCCGCCAGAGGCGACCGGGTCGGCGGCCACGGAGGCCAGGGAACTGCTCGACCACGTCGCGGTCTCCGCCGAACACGCGGCGATCGCGGACGCGATCGCCGCGGAGGACGGCGACAGGGCGCGGATGCTCGCCGAACGGCACGTGGAGTGGAACCTGCGCCGGCTGACCGCGATGCGGCTTGCCATGGCGCAGGGCTGAAGTCCGGGGAGGGGGACGCGGCGTGGGGGACCTAGACGCACCGGCCTCGCGGGTCAGGGCGCTGCTTGAGGGAGTGTTCCGGCCCGTCACGGCGATCGGCGACGGGTTCGTGGCGCAGCGGCGAAGCTGCCTCGCCGCGGGCGGCGCGCTCACCCCCGACCGGCTCTCCGGCATGCGGGAAATCATCTGGCGGCAACTCAGGCTGCTGCCCGCCGCCGACGGCGCGGGCATCGTGGCCGCCCCCGGCGTGATCACGGGCAAGGACAGGCACCTTGAGTGGTGGCAGCGCACCGCGAACGGCGACGGCGGCCCCGACGGGTTCGCGCGGATCCGGCTGAACCTGGATCCCGAGTCCATCGACCTGTACGACTACCTCGACATGGACTGGTTCACCATCCCGCGGCGTGAGGGACGGCCCTACGTCTACGGCCCGCACATCGACTTCTCATGCGCCGACCGGTACGTGGTCACGATGACGGTCCCGGTCACCGACGCCCGCGCGGCCGGCGAACGCGAGCCGGGCGGACCCGCGACGGGCGGACGCGCGACGGGCGGACGTGAGTTCCTCGGCGTCGCCGGGGCAGACATCCGGATGTCCCACCTGGAGCCGGAACTGCTCGCGATCCTCCGCTCCGTCCCCGCCCCCGCCGTCCTGGTGACCGCCGAGCGCCGCGTGGTCGCCGCGAACACGCCGCACTGGATCTCCGGCACCCGACTGCCCCGGCTGCCCGCGCCGGGGGACGGCGACTTCGGCGCGATCACGGAGATCGGCGCGCACAGCGGCTGGCTACTCGCCGCCGCAAGCGTTCCCGCCCAAGAGCACGAGCGCTTCTTGCTACCGTAAACAGGCCCCTTCAACGACCCCCTCCCCACGAGCGGGTGCCCGGCGACACCCCACCCCAGCGCCGCCGGGTTACCCTCACCGCCGGCCGGACAGCCGGCCAGGCAACAGAAGGAGACGCCCGCATGCGCATCGAGGTGGACTTCAACGTCTGCGCCGGTCACGGCCAGTGCGCATGACCAAGCACGTCGCCATCGCCGGCGCCGGCCTCGGCGGGCTGCGCGCCGCTGAGCAGCTGCGCGCGGCCGGTCACGCCGGCCCCATCACCGTCGTCGGTGCCGAGCCGCACATGCCATACAACCGGCCGCCGCTGTCGAAGGAGCTCCTCGCGCACGATCTCGCCGACGCGGAAGCCACGCCGGAAACCAATGCGGACGACCTCACCGCACTGCACGAGCGGGTCGCGTTCCGGCGGCGCGCGTCGGTCGCGGACGTGAACTTCCGGCTCGGCGTGCCCGTCACAAGGGCGGACCTCGGCGCGGGCGAGCTTGCCTTGGCCGACGGCGACGCGGTGCGCTTCGACGGCCTGGTGGTCGCCACCGGCCTGCGCCCGCGCCAGCTCAACGTCCCAGGTCCCGCGGGCCCGGGCAGCGGGCGGCACGTGCTGCGCACGCTCGACGACTGCGCCAGCCTGCGCGCCGGGCTGCGCGCCGCGCTGGCCGGTCCCGACCCCGCCGCGCCCGGTGGTTTCCGCCGGCCGCACGTCCAGGTGATCGGCGCCGGCTTCGTCGGCTGCGAGGTCGCCTGCACCGCGCTTTCCCTTGGCTGCGACGTCACGGTCGTCGAGCCGGCCGGCCCGCCGATGTTCCGCGTCCTCGGCGAGCGGCTTGCCCGCGCGGTGCAGCGGGCGCACGAGCGCGCGGGCATCACGTTCGTCCTCGGGCAGGCGGTCATCGCCTACGCGGGCCACGACCGCGTCACCGGCGTCGTCCTCGCCGACGGTACGGACGCGGGCAGCGCCCGGGTCTCAGGCGGGCCCGCGTCCGGCGGGCCCGCGCTGGCCGGCGCCGTGCTGCCCGCCGACCTGGTGGTGGAGGCGATCGGTTCACTGCCGAACACCGAGTGGCTCGCGGGCAGCGGCCTCGACCTGACCGACGGCGTGCTGTGCGACAACACCCTGTCCGCGGTCACCGGCTCCGGCCCCAGAGCCTCGGTGACCGGTGCGCCGGTCACCGCGGTCGGCGACGTGGCCAGGTTCCCCAATCCGCTGTTCGACGACGTGCCGCGCCGGGTCGAGCACTGGTCGATGCCGACGGACACCGCCCGCCGCGCCGCCGCCACGCTGCACGCGAAGCTGGAGGGCGACCCGATTGAGCCGAACTCGTTCCGGCCGCTTCCCTACTTCTGGAGCGACCAGGGAGACCTGCGGCTGCAGTCCTTCGGTTCCCCCGGACTCGCCGATGACGTGGTGATCGCCGAAGGCGATCTCGGCGAGCTGGACAAGGGCCTGCTCGCGACCTACCACCGCGGCGGGCGCCTGGTCGGCAGCGTCGCGCTCAACCTGCCGCCCACCCGGTACCGCGCGCTGCGCGAGGCGCTGCTCGCATGAGACTCGCAGGGAAGAGGAAGCGATGACCAGCACACCGCCCGTGACTGCGTTGCGGCTGGCCTGCATCAACTCCGCGGCCGCGCCCTTGTTCGAGCTGGCGGGCGCCGACGGGCGCCGGCTGGGGTACGAGCCTGCGGTCGGCGCGCTGCTCGCTGAGACGCTCGGCTGGGACCTCGCCTGGGTGTACCTGCCGTGGGCGGAGATGCTGCCGTCACTCCGCGACGGCCGGGCCGACGCGGTGCTATGCGGGCAGAGCATCATCCCGACCAGGCAGGCCGTGGCCGACTTCACCGCGCCCTATGCCGTCTTCCACGAGTCGGTGCTCGTCCGCGCCGGAGACGCCGTCACCTCGCCAGAGGGCCTGCGCGGCAAGCGGATCGCGGCGATCGCCTCGTCAACCAACATGGCGCTCGCGGAGACGTTCGACGAGGCGGTCACCGTCCCGTTCAGCGGGGAGTCCGGCGACGTGTTCGGCGAGATGCTGGCGGCGCTGCGGGCCGGCGACGTGGACGCGGTGGTCGACGACGACGTCGTGTTCGTCCCCCTGGCAGGCTCGGCCGAGTTCGACCTGGCGTTCACCGTGAAGACGGGGAACCGCTGGGGCCTCGCCGTGTCGAAGTCGCGACCGTCGCTGCTCGACGCGCTCGACGAGGCCCTCGCGGCGATCAAGGGCGACGGGCGCCTGGCCGCGGCCTGGGACGAGTGGCTGCCCTGCCTCAAGTACCCCTTCACAGCGGGATGAGCTGACGTCCACGCGCCCCCTGGGCGCCGTCGCGGGCCGCCGTGCCGCCCGGTAGCCCGCACGGCAAAGTCAACGACAGCATCATCCAGAACGACTTCGGGTTATCACGCCCGCGGAACCGCGATGCCCAGGTGCGTGAGGAACCCGGCCGCACTGAGCTGCTCCCGGCCGACGGCCTCGTAGAGGGCGTCAAGGTCGGGGAAGCCGAGGCGGCGGGCCGCGCTGAAGGCGGTGCCGTCGTCTTCCAGGTCACGCAGCTCCCGGCCAGCGTCGCCGCCCTGCCCGCGCCCGGCGGACAGCGCCTTGGCCACCGCGGCGCGGCCGAGGGCGGCCGCCTCCTCGGCCTTGCGGCTAGCGATGGCCGCCTTCAGGTGGGCCCTGGCGTGCCCGCTGTGCGCGGCGGCCAGCCATGAGTCCGGCGGGTCCGCGTACGGCCCGGTGATCAGGTCGACCACCTGGCCGTGCGACAGGCTGTTCTCCATCGGCTTGCGCATCCCGTTGACGAGGACGCCGACGGCGCTGCCCGCGGTGGACGGGGAGACCGCGTAGGCGAAGTCGACCGCGGTCGAGCCGGCGGGCAGCTTCACCGGGGTTCCGTCCGGCGTGAACACGACCATGCCCGAGTGGCTCAGGTCGGCCCGCAGCCCGTCGAGGAAGTCGCCTGGCGCCGCGAGTGGCTGCCAGGCGAGCAGCCGGTCCAGCCAGTCGAGGTCGGCCTGGCGGGCCAGGTCCGCGCTGACCTTGCCGTCCCTGCCGCCCGCCTCGCGGATCCGCGCCGCCACCCCGTAGGTGGCCACGGCGTCCATCGCCTGCGTCCTGATCAGCACGCCGACGGGCTCGCCGCCGACGAGGACGGCCGTGTGCAGTGAGCGGTACATGTTGTACTTAGGCAGGCTGATGTAGTCGCGGAACCTGTCGTCAACCGGGTGCCAGCGGCCGTGCAGCACGCCGAGCGCGATATAGCAGTCGTTTTCTGACCCGTCGACCACCACCACGACGCGGGCCACGTCGGTGGGCCGCAGCGGCACCGCGGCCGCGCCCGCGGCCGCCGCGCCGGAGATCCAGCCGCTCCCTCCCGGCAGGCTGAGGTGGATGGAGTAAAGGTGCCGCGCGCGGGCCTCCACCTGGGCACGGACCCCGGCCGCGGCCAACTGGGCGCGCATCCCGGTGATCAGCTCGCCCAGGGCGGAGTTCCGTTCCGCCTCCGCCTCCCTGGCGAGCTCCGCGACCCGCCCGTGCGCGTCGGGCGAGAGCGTGGCGAAGGCCAGGTCCTCGAGTTCCCGCTGGTAGTCATACAGCCCGAGCCGCTGCGCGAACGGCACGAGCAGCTCCATGGACGCCCGGGCGATCCGCTCGCGTTTCTCCCGCTTGGGATGGTGGCCAAGCGTCCGCAGGTTATGCACGCGGTCGGCCAGCTTGATCACGAGTACCCGCAGGTCGATCGAGGCGGCGAGGATCATCTTGCGGAACGTCTCGCTCTCCGCGTGGTCGCCCCACTTCGACCCGTCGAGCTTGGTGACCCCGTCGACGAGGACCGCGACCTCCGCGCCGAACTCCGCCTTCACCTGGCCGATGGTCAGCCCGGTGTCCTCCACGGTGTCGTGCAGCAGCGCGGCCACCAGCGTGGTGGTGTCCATCCCGATGTCCGCGAGGAGGATCGCCACCGCGAGCGGGTGGGTGATGTAGGGGGCGCCGGACTTGCGGACCTGCCCGCTGTGCCAGTGGTCGGCGACGTCGTAGGCGTGGCGGAGCAGCCCCGCGTCGGCACCGGGGAAGACCCGCCGGTGCGCGGCGATCAGCGGCCGCACCGCGTCAGCCGCGTCCGCCGTCGTCTCCGCCCTGGGGGCGCCCGCCGCGAGCGCCGCCAGCCGCCGGCCTACCGCCACCCGCAGCACGTCCCATCAATTCAATATCGCCGCAACATAATGTTCACCCGCTGCGACAGACATTAGCCGCTGCAAGTCCCGCGCGCAGGTCCCTCCTGTGACGCTGGCAGCGGATCGTGACCAGATCAGCCTAGCGGGCCGAGAATGCCCAGCTAACCCATGGTGGCAGGCGGCAGGATCGCCGACGTGCGGGACGGGTTCAGCACCGGCGCCGGGCCGGGCCCGTTTCTGCCTGCCGGTTCGGCCCGACCCCGCATTCGTGCGGGACCGGGTCCAGGGGGGGGAAGTCTCGTGCGCGGCGCCTTCGAGGCCATGCGGATGTACGAGCACCACCGCGAGCGCGAGGGCATCCCCGAGCGCCACGAGCTCGCCAAGGAGCTCCTCGCCGGGTTCGTGGGGGCCGAGATCGACAAGCACTTCGAGCAGGACCGCTACGGCCACCTGAACCGCCGCGAGGCGAGGCGGCTCGCCGAGGAGCAGGCGCATCACCTGTGGCGCGAGCAGTACGGCCGCTACTGACCCGCCTCGTCGAACCACTCGGCGGTCACCGCGGCCGGGTCCTTGTCCCCCGCGTCGCTCGCGGCAGCGGTCAGCTTCGCGTAGTCGTAGGCGTCATCCGGGTAGGCGCGGACGTACTCATCCAGGCTGTGGGCGTCGGCGCCGACCAGGATGCGCCAGGCGCCTGACCGCACGCCGTCAAGGATGACGGTCGCGGCGCCCGCCGCGCTGAGCGGTGCGCTGTCGTGAAAACCCTGGTTCGCCTCGAGGGCGTCGGCCTCGGGCACGCCGAAGGCCATCATCGAGTTCGCGACGATGTTCGTGGCGACGTGGCCCGGCATCACGACGGCGACCCGGACGTGCGGCGCGTGCACGCGCAGGTCCTCGATCAGCGCCTCGGAGAACCCCTTCACCGCGAACTTGGCGGTGGAGTAGGCGGTGTGCGGCACGCCCTGGCCGAGCGACGCCCAGAAGCCGTTGACGCTGCTCGTGTTGACGAGCACGCCCTCGGCGCTCTTGATGAGCAGCGGCAGGAACGCGCGGGCGCAGTAGTAGACACCCCAGAAGTCGACCGCGAAGACGCTCTCCCACTGCTCGCGCGGATCGGCGATAAAGCTCCCGCCCCCGCCGATGCCCGCGTTGCTGAAGACGAGGTCCACGTGGCCGGCGGCGTGCGCGGCAAGGACCTCGTCACGGAACCGCAGCACTTGCGCCTCGTCGGCCACGTCACAGGTGTGGCTGGTGACCCTGGTCCCGGCGGGCGCGCCCGCGCTGGCGAGGTCCGCGGTCTCCGCGACCGCGTTCCCGTGCACGTCGCACGTGGCGACCGAGCAGCCCTCGGCCGCTAGTTGCCTGACTAGTTCGCGGCCCATCCCTGAGCCGCCCCCGGTTACCACGGCGATCTTGCCAGCGAACGATTCCATCGAGTGCCTCCCGCGGCCAGCCTAACAACGGCGGCGCCTGGCCGGCAGGCCCGAACCGCACGGGGCTAGCCTGTACCGCGTGACTGAGCTACCCCTTACCGGTACTCGGCGAGCCGCGGCCTGATCCCGGCGAGCGTCAGCGTGGCGATAAGCACGAGGCCCAGTGCGGGGAAGCCCACCTCCCAGCCGGCGGCGCCACCCTCACCGTCCGCGACGGCCGCGGTGAAGGCGCTCGTGTTGATCGCGATGATCGCCGACAAGGCCGCGTCGTACTGGTTGAACGCCCCGTCGGACTGGCTCGGGGCGGTTCCGGTGTCGTAGCCGACCGCGGCCGCCAGGTTCGTTGTCGCCAGGGCGCGCAGCGTGCGGTCGTCCCGCTCGTAGCGCTGGAAGGCGAGCAGCGTGGCGAGCGCGGCCCGGCGCTCGCCCGCGAACGTGATGTTGCGGAACTCCGCGCCCAGGTACCCGCCGAACCGGACGACGGAGTTGTCGCGCTGATAGGCCGCGATGTCGGCGGCGAGCGCGGCGTCGTAGCCGGAGATGCCGACCGGGCCGACGTTGACGATCTGCTGCGACTTAGCGAGGAACGACTTCTGGTACTGCGCGGCGCGGCCAGGATCGACCAGGTACCTGCTCTCGTCCGCGTTCGCGTCGTAGCTCACCGCGCGCGCCAGGGTCAGGGCCTGGATGGAGTCGAAGGCGTCCTGCTTGGCCACGTCCAGCCGGCCAGATTCGGCGTTGAGCCTGGTCACCGTCACGGCCGCGAAGGCGATCGCGAGCACTGTCGCCGCGGCGAGTGCCGGGTTCACCAGCCGCCGGAATCGCGCGGCGAGGTGGAGCTGGAGCGCCATCAGGGCCGCGGCAAGCAGTACCCCCGCGATGACCACCCATGCGGTCCCGGTTCCCGTGGCCGACTTGCCACCGCGGTAGGCCGTGTCCAGTTTGGCCGCGCTGACGGTGCTGAGGGACCCGACCGCGGGCAGGATGCTGTCCTGCATGAGGCTGGTCGCCTGCTGGTAGTAGGCGATCGCGGCGGCGGGCGCGAGGCCCGCCGCGCTGCGCGACTGCTGGCTCGTGAGCAGGGCGTCGGCGGCCAGTGCCTCGTACTGGCCGAGTCGGTCGAGGACCAGGGTGAGACCTTGCTCGGCGGCGGCGTTGTCGGCCTCGGAGGTCGTCGCCTGCTGAAGATCGGTGTCGGCGGCCGCGCGGTCACGCGTGTAGGTCGCCAGGTCCTGCGCCCTGCTGGCCGCGAGCGCGGAGTCGCCGCCGACCAGCAGCACGTTCGCCACCTGCGCGTCCATGTCGTTGAGGGCGAAGTACAGTCCGGTCGTCGCGCCGGCTTCCGGCGCGTCCCGCTGCCCGATGGCCTGGAAGTCCCCGCGAAGCTGGCCGAGCAGGACGGCGGTCAGCGCGGCCAGGCAGCAGGCGAGCGCCGCGATGGCCACCGCTTGCGTCCTGATCAGGGCGGGAGTGGACCATCGCCCGTGCCTGCGTCGCGCCGGCGGTGCGAGCGGGAGTTCACGGCCTTCGCCCCCGCGCACAGCGAGCCCAGTCATCACGGACCTCACGAAAGCCGTTGCCGGCGGCATTTCCGCCGGAATCGCCTTCGACGCTACTAGCGCGCCAAGCCGCCGACCGGCGCTCGGCGTTAGGGGCTCGTTAGCCTTCGGAGCGCACTCCGCTATTCCTTGCCTGGCAGCAGAAGTTCGGTCTTGAACTGAGGGGCGAGGCTGGTCGACTTCGCGATAAACGCCGCCTGTGCGTCCGGGCTGAGCGGCGGCGGCGCTTCGGTCCGCGTGGTGACCGGCTGGCCGACCAGGACGAAGAACTCCTCCTGGCCCGCGGGCGCGCACATGCACAGCAGCCGTGATGGCGTGTCAGAGGCATTGGTGAAGGAATGCGGCGCGTTGGCCGGCACGTTGATCGTCTCCCCCGCCCGGGCGACGAGGGTCTCCCCGCGGAATGTCACCCGCACCTCCCCGTCAAGGACGGTGAACATCTCCTCGAAGTCGTGCCGGTGCGGAGGCGGCCCCCCGCCCGGCGGGACGTGCATGTCAATGAGGGTGTACTTCCCCGCGGTGTCCTGGCCGGCCACGAGGATCGTGTACGTGTCGCCCACGAGCCCGATGTGCGGCAGGCGCTGATCTTCGTCGGGCCGCGCGACCGTGAGCCCGCGGGACAGGTCATCGGGCGGGACCGGGACCGGCTGATCCGGCATGGTGTCTCCCTCTGCGGTGCGATGCGGCGTTCAAAACGGAGGATTTCGTCCGTTTTACTCTAGCACGGGCGCGCGCCAGGGCCGATCGGGGTTGAATGAAGGCATGGTGGCCGACAGCAATCCGCGCGAACCGCGCAGCGACGCGGCCCGCAACCACCAGACCCTGGCCCGGGCCGCGACCGCGGCAGTGCACCGGGAGGGCCCGCGCGTGCCTATGGCCACGATCGCCGCCGAGGCGGGAGTCGGCATCGGCACGCTCTACCGCCACTTCCCGACCCGCGAGGACCTGTTCAGCTATCTCACCCATGAGTCGTTCGAGCAGGTGCTCGTCAACGCCCAGGCCGCGGAGAGCAACGGCGCGACCGCCGCCGACGCGCTCAGGCAGTTCATCGAGGCGGCGATCAGCCAGCGCAACGAGCTCGTGCTGCCGCTGCATGGCGGCCCGGCCCCGACGTGGGAAAGGACCAGGGTCGTCCGTGAGCGGGTCCACCAGGTCATCCAGCAGATCATCGACCGCGGGCGGGCCGACGGCACGATCACCAGGGACGTGACCCCGCGCGACATCGTGGTGTTCGGGGCGATGCTCGCCCAGCCGCGACGCTCGGACCCGAGCTGGGACGCGACCTGCTTCCGGCTGCTCGCCACATTCGTGGCGGGCCTGGGCTGCGGCGGCTCACGAACCGAATGGAGAAATCGATGATCCTGGTGACCGGGGCGGCAGGCAACATCGGCGGCGAACTGGTCGGGGCGCTGGCGGAAGCGGGGCAGCCGGTGCGAGCGCTCACCAGGTCCGCGCAACGGGACCGCTTCCCCTCTGGGGTGGAACTCGCGGCCGGTGACCTGAACGACCCGGCCAGCCTGCGTCCCGCCCTGGACGGAGCGGACGGCGTGTTCCTGCTACCGGGGTACGCGGACATGCCAGGGGTGCTTGCCGAGGCCCGCCGTGCCGGGGTGCGCAGGGTAGTGCAGCTCTCTGGGATGTCCGCGGCGACCGGGGACATCAGCAACGCGATCACCGCCTACATGGTCAGCTCCGAGCAGGCCGCCAGGGAATCCGGGCTGGCCTGGACGATCATGCGCCCGGCCGCGTTCATGAGCAACGCCCTCCGGTGGCTGCCGCAACTGCGGGCCGGTGACGTGGTCCGGGCGCCGTTCGGCCACGTGCGGTCCGCGGTGACCGACCCGGCCGACATCGCCGCGGTGGCCGCGGTGGCGCTGACGGCACCGGGGCATGAGTCCCGCGTGTACGAGGTGAGCGGCCCGCACGCGCTGACCCCAGCCGACCAGGTCGCGATCCTGGGTCAGGCCGTGGGCCGCGACCTGCGCTTCGAGGCACTCACCGATGAGGAGGCGCGGGCGGAGATGAGCGCGACGACGCCCGCGAAGTACGTGGACGCGTTTTTCGACTTCTACGTCGGCGGGGCGCTGGATGAGTCGAAGGTGCTGCCCACCGTGCAGGAGGTCACCGGCCGGCCGCCGCGCACCTTCACCCAGTGGGCGTCGGCCCACGCCGACGCGTTCCAGTGACTTCCCAGGGGTTTAGGCGCTCCCCGCCTCCGCGCCGGGCCGCGCGTGCCCGTTCTGTCCGGTTTGTCCCGGCGGCTCCGCGCTCCGGACCATGATCATGTGAATTCAGCAGCTAATACGATGCGGAATCCACATGATCATGAAAATTCCTTTCGATTATGCCGAACGCTGACGGCGCCCGGTTGGATCCGGGTCGCGCAGCATTGCCAGGGCCTTCTCGATCCGCCGCGCGCGCGTCTCCGGCTTCTTGGCGCCTTCGATGGCGAGCACGTGCTCGCGCTTGTGGCTGTAAGCCAGGCGGTCGTAGGCGGCGCGGGCGACCGGGTCGGCGTCCAGGGCCCGCGCGAAGTCCGCTGGCTCGGTCACAACAGGAGACTCCGCGTCATACTCCACGTCGATGTCGACCTCGTCGCCGGTCGCGATGCCTGCGGCCTGCCGGTTGGCGTTGCTCAGGCCGAGCAGGTAGCGGCCGCGCATGATGGCGACCCTGCTCTTCCACGAGTGCCCGTTGATCGTGATCGTCACCCGCGGCCGCTTGCCGCCGCCGAGCGCGGCCACGACCGCCGGAGGAACCTCCAGCCCCCTCATGGGCTCCGGCGGCTCGACGTAGGCACGAAACTTCACGGGCTGCTCCCCTCATCTGGGTCGGTTCTGGCGAAAGGGTCGTGGGCGTAGATCCACGCGTTGGCCGCCAGCGGGTCGGCGGCGCGCAGCGCCTCGTCCCTGGCGCGCTGCTGTGGGCCGTCCGGCAGGTGGTTGTAGTCCGCGCGGGCGTGGCTGCCCCGCTGGACGCGGCTCGCGCGGTCGATGCGCGCTGACTCGTAGCGGCGCAGCGCCAGCGCCGGGTTGTCCTGGCCGCTCGCGAGGCAACGTGCCAGCATCGCCGCGTCCTCGAAGGCCTGCGCCGCTCCCTGCCCGAGGAACGGGAGCATCGGGTGCGCCGCGTCGCCGAGCAGGGTGACCGGGCCCCACGTCCACCGCGGCAGCGGCTGCCTGATCAGCAGCGCCCAGCGTCCCGGCGTGTTCGCGGCCCCGATGAGGCCGGTCAGCCGGCCGTCCCAGCCCTCGAACTCGGCGAGGAACTCCGCCACGGTGGCGGTCGCCGTCCATGACTCCGTGACGTAGCCTCCCGCCGGGGCGATCGCCACCAGGTTGACCAGCTCGCCGCCGCTGACCGGGTAGTGCACCACGTGACGGCCAGGGCCGAGCCACACGGCCTGGGCGGGGCGGCGGGCGAACGCCGGCGCGGCGGCGGCGGGGACCAGCGCGCGGAACGCGCACATGCCAGAGTGGGTGGGCGGCGCGGGCTCGGTGAGCGCCGCGCGGATCACCGAGTGGATGCCGTCGGCGCCGATCAGCACGTCGGCTTCGGCCCGCTCCCCGTCGGCGAAGCCGAGGCACACTCCCGCTTCTGAAACCGAGAAGCGATCGAGCCGCTTGCCGAGCCTGACGGCGGAAGCCGGCACCGCGCGCTTGATCGCGTCGAGCAGGTCGGCGCGGTGCACCGTGTAAGTGTGCTCGCCGTAGAGCCGCGCGGACTTGGCGGTCAGGTCCTGCGCCGACAGCACGGTACCGTCCAGCCAGCGCCGGAACTCCCAGCCGATGTCCAGCTGGACCGCCCGCTCGCTGAACGCGCCGAGCACGCCGAGTCGCCTGAGCATCCGCGCCGCGTTCGGCGGGACCATGATGCCCGCGCCCACCTCGCGCAGTTCCCTTGCCTGCTCGTAGACGACCGCCTGCACGCCGGCCTGGTGCAGGAACGCCGCGGCGGCAAGCCCGCCGAGCCCGCCGCCGACGATCGCGACCCGCGTCACCGGGCGCCGCCGGGAACAAGCGCGCGCCGGACGGCGGAGCGCCCGCCCGCTGAGCGGCAGGGACACCCGACGCTGTTACCAGTCAGTGACCTGAGCGACATAGGACGCATTATGCCCTTTCCGCCCGGCTGCCCCTTCCGCCCGGGTGAACGCCGAACCGCGGGCCCTGGCGCGCACCGCGCGATGCACGGGAGCCGGGCAGGAGAAGTCAATTACAAGCTGTGTACTATCGGTAGCTCATTGTGGGCATACTTCCACGCGACACGCCGACCCGGGGAATCGGAGGCGCAACATGAGCACTCCCAATGGTCATCAGGAGCCCTACGGGCCGAATGAGCCCGGCCAGCAGCCGCCCCAGCCTCCGGGAGGACAGGACACCCGCGGGCCGGAGGAAGACATCCCGCGCCAGCAAGCCCCGCGCGAGGACCAGTACGCCGCTCCCGGTCAGGGCCAGCAAGTCCCCGGGCAGGGCCAGCAGGTCCCTGGTCAGGGCGCTGGCGGCGCGGGCGGCCAGCAGGGGACGTACAACGCGTACCCGGCCGCGGGCGGGGCGGGCGGGTACTACCCCGGTGGCGCCAGGCCGCTTGCTTACCTGGACGGTGCCCCGGTCGGCTTCGGCGACGCCGTCCGCGGGGCGGTCACCAACATTTTCACCTACTGGGGCCGGGCCTCCCGGTCGGCGTTCTGGTGGTTCGCCCTGCTCGAGGTCATCGCCTACCTGGTCGTGAGCTGGATTTCCTACGATTCGAGGGTCGCCGGCGTCATCCTCGACATTGTGGTGGGGCTCCCCCTGATCCTCACCGGCATCGCCCTCGCCGTCAGGCGGCTGCATGACAGCGGCCGGACCGGCTGGTGGTGGTGGATCGGCTTCGTCCCCGTCGTCGGCGGGATCATCCTGCTGGTCTTCTACCTGCTCCCCGGGACGCGGGGGCCCAACCGCTACAACCGCGCCCGCTAGCCGCAGGCGCGGGGTCGCTCGGCGAGCCGCTTCAGGTTCAGCAGCTGCCGGCGGGCCATGACCAGGTCGCCAACGGACAGACCGAGGGCCTTCACGCGGGTGGTCCGCATCACGACCTTGAGCAGCAGGCGCGTCGAGTCGTGCTCCTCGGGCACCAGGACGTAGGACATGAAGGCGCCCATGATGGTGCCCGTCAGCCTGCTTCCCGGTCTCGACCGAGACGATCTCGGCCAAGCGCGCGAGCCGCCGACGGAGGTGAAGATCGCTTTCGCCGCCGCGGCTCCGCAAGTGCTCCACCAGTTCGCGTGGTGAGTCGGCGGCCACGGTTGTCGATCCAGTCGTAGGAGTACGGGCCGCCAGCCGCACCTGGCCGACCCACGGCCACACCGCCCCGGCGGGCGCCGCCACGTCCACGCCTCGCCACGCGCGAATGAAAGTGGCGTTGTTTCCTGCCGCGGGCGAGACCGATCCGATCCCACGGTAGGGAGCGCCACCGCCAGAAGGTCAGCCACCACGATGAACATGAGGACGAACTCAATCTGCCCGTAGTCGCTCACGCCCTCGCAGGTTCGAGTACGACAACTGATCATGACCGCTGGATTCCCCCGGCCGCTTGCCTGACCCGTCGCCTCCACGCTAGAACATCCGCGGTGTCGCGGTGCGGAGGGCACCCGCTTGCCCGCGGAGCGCAGATCGCGCGGACGCGTGCGGAGGTCAAGAACCATGGTCAGTCCGAACGGGTGCGCGGCTTCGCCCTCCCCGCTCACGGAAGTGCCATGGGCGGGGAGGGCGAAGCACGCTGTCGTTCTGATGAACCTTGGCCTTGCTGCCTTTACTCGGTGCGGAGCGCGGCGGCGGTGCGGGAACGGGCCGCCCAGGTCGCCGGCGCCAGGGCGCCCGCGACCGCGATGACCAGGCCCGACAGGGCCAGGACGATCATCTCCGGCAGCGAGAACACCGAGATGACCGACGCCGGGAGGCCGGAGTTGGCCGCGTGGGCCATGGCCGGGAGCACGTTGTGGTGCAGCAGGATGCCGGCCGGGACGGCGATGATGCCGGCGACCAGGCCGGTGATGCCGACCGAGCACACCACCATCGTCAGCGTCTGCCGCGGTGTCATGCCCAGGGCCTTGAACACGCCGATGTCGTGGGCTTTTTCGCGGATCTGGAGGGCGACGGTGTTGAGCACGCCGAGGCCCGCGACGGCGATGATCAGCAGGGTGAGCATGGCCACCAGGGTCGTGATCGCGATGAGCGCCTTGCCGCCGCCTTCGTTCGCGTTGACGAAATACGCGTCGCCGAGCGCGGCTTGCAGGCCGCTCGCGTAGTCGTCGGCGTTGACGCCAGGCTTGAGCGAGATCACGTACTGGCTAGCTCCGCCGGCCGTGGGGTCGAGCGCGGTGAGCGTGGCCTGCGACATGTAGACGCTCACGTCATTGCCTGGGTCGAAGACCTCGCCGACGATCTTCGCCGTGACCTTGTGGCCGCCGTTGACCATCGTGTACATGTCGCCGACGGCCGTCGAGGTGTCGGTGAGGAACAGCGTGTTGACGTCGATCTCCGGGACGCTGGAGGACTGCGAGTACCACGCGCCCGAGATCAGCACCAGGTTGGACCAGGCCGGGTCGCCGTCGCCGTAGGCGCTGATCTGCGCGCCGCCGCCGTTCGCGTTGGCCAGGCCGGGGAACTCCAGGTTGTCCTGCGCCGCCGTCAGGTAGTGCAGCGTGCCGGGCTGGGCGTCGATCGCCGTGGTGATGGCGTGCTGCTGCGCCGCCGTCAGCTGCGGCGCGCCTGGTCCGTTGATGGCGACGCTCCTGTGCTGCTTTCCTCCCCCTGGCCTGCCGCCACCGCCCGGGTTCGCGGTCACACCAGGCGGCAGCGGGGTGACCCGCACCGGCAGCCTCGTCCCTTGGGAGATGTCGCTGTAGACGTGGTTCAGCGACGTCGCGAGGCCAACGCCGAACGTCACCGCCGCCGCTCCGAACAGCACCGCCATCACCGTCACGAACGTGCGGCCAGGCCGGGCGGCGGGCGACGCGAAGCCCAGGGTGACCGGGCGGGGCACGCTCGTCAGCTTCGCGAGCGCCCGCTGGACGAAGAAGCCGTGCCTCGGCCTTGGGGCACGGCCCGTCGCGATCGCTTGGATCGCCGACATCGACCCGGCCCGCGACGCTGGCCCGACGGCGGCGGCGACGGTGAGCACGAGGACGGTGAGGGGCACGGCCAGGTCGACCCAGAACGGCACGCCGAGCACGCCGACCTGGTACACCTGCGCGTTCTGCTGGTAGATCGGCGCGGCGAGCAGGTTGCCGCAGACCACGCCGATGACCGCGCCGGTGACCGCCGGCACCGCGACGAGCAGCACGTAGCAGCCGACGACCTGAAGCGGCGTGAAGCCGATGGACTTGAGCACGCCGATCCTGGTGGTGCCCGCGACGACGGCGCCGCCGACTACGTTGACGACGATCAGCACGGAGATGACCAGCGCGATCACGCCGAACGCGATGATGAACGGCACCCACGGCGCCACGTTGGACTGCTCGGACTGGCGGACGGCGAGGTACGGGGTCGTGCCGGTGACCGCGCCGGTCGGCAGCGCGGCCTTGACGGCGCTGATGTCGGCGTTGAGGTCGCTGGTGGTCGCGTTGGATGCGAACCGGTACAGGAGCTGCGCCTGGCCGGTTCCGCCGCTGCCGGCGATGGCGTTCAGCTCGGCGGGCAGGACCCAGCCGTCGGCGGTGTTCGTGACCGAGTTCGCGATGCCGACGATGGTCAGCGCCTGCTTGCCGACGGTGATCGTGGAGCCGAGGTTGCCTGGCAAGTTCGCGTTCGCAGAAAGGATGATCTGGCTGTCGTTCGTCGGCCAGTGGCCCTGCTGCAAGGTGAGGTCGTCAACCGGGCCACCGGGTGAGGACCGGCCGACGAGGTTCAGCGGGGTGGAGATCGTCCCGCCGCCCTGCGGGATGGGGACCTGCGCCGTGACGCTCTCGGCAGCGAACGGCCCGGCGACGGCGGTGACGCCCGCCGCCTTCGTCGCGGCCGTGATCTGCGCGGCCGACGCGACGGACGTGTCCACGGTGAAAGCGAGGTCCGCGCCGTGCTGTGACGCGAACGCGTGGTCGAACGGGCTGTGCGCGTCCGCGAGCATGCCGAGCGCCAGGGTTGACGCGGCGGTCGCGACGAGGACGACCAGGCCGATGATGATGGCCTGGAGCCTTCGGCCGCCAAGTCCGCCGCGCGCGGCGCGGAAGACAGCGCTCATAACCGGGCCCCTGTACCGTTGACCACGGGCGTATCCGAGGCGACGCGCCCGTCGGCGATGTGCACGACCCGCCTGGCGTACCGCTGGGCGAGCTCGGGGCTGTGCGTGACGACGATCAGCGTCTGGCCAGCGGCGTTGAGGTCAAGGAGCAGGCGGCCGATCTCGTCGCCCGTGGCGGTGTCGACCGCGCCGGTCGGCTCGTCGGCGAGCAGCAGCGACGGCCGGTTGACGAGCGCCCGCGCGATGGCCACGCGCTGCCGCTCGCCACCGGAAAGCCGGGCCGGGTAGGCGTCCCTGCGGTGGGCGATCCGCAGCGCGTCGAGCAGTTCGTCCGCACGCTGCCTGGCATCCCGCGCCTTGGACCCGGCGAGTTGCGCGGGCAGCAGCACGTTGTCAACGACCGTCATGTCGTCGAGCAGGTTGAAGAACTGGAAGATCATGCCGACCTGGCGGCGGCGGAAGCGTGCCGCGCCCGCCTCGCTGAGCATGTCCACCCGTTCGTCGCCGACGCGGACCGCCCCGCTCGTCGGCTTGTCCATCCCGGCGATGAGGTTGAGCAGCGTGGACTTGCCAGAACCGGACGGTCCCATGATGGCCACCGCCTCGCCGGGCTCGACCCGCAGGCTCACGTCGTCGATGGCGGCCGCGGCCGCACCGTCGTAGCGCTTGAAGACGTTCTCTAGCTGAACCACCGTGTCCATGGCGGTGACGGTAGTCGCGGGGGGGCGCGGCCCGCGTCCCTCCCGCGGCCGATTATCCCTAACGTAAGCGGCTTACTCCCCGGCGCGCGTCATCCTCGCGATGTAGCCCGGATACGCGGTCCGGTGGATGCCTCCGCGTGGATTACCGGCCACAATGATGGTGTGGCAGGACGTACCGGCAGGCTGATCGCCTTCTTCGCGCGGGCGGAACCGCGCGGCACGCCGCCGACCGGGTGGGCGCTCGCGTTCGACGCCGCCGTCGCGCTTGGCGCGGCGATGGGTGCGGTCTACGAGATGGCCGAGCGCTCGATCACACGCGCGGTGTTCATGCCCGCGCCTGCCTTCAGCCCGTTCGGCTTCCCGCTTGGCAGGGTGCGCGACGTGCCTGGCGAAGTGGTGATCACCGGGGCCGGCGGGGTGCACCCGTCCGTCCTGCTGCTCGTCGCCGCCGCGATGACCGCGCTGCCGCTCGCCGCACGGCGGTTCTACCCGATCGGAGTCTGGCTCGCGATCGCGGCCGCGATCGTGGCCGTCCACTCCTCCTACGTGCCGCCGGTCGCGCTAGGCACCGCCGTCTACGCCGCCTACAGCGCGATCACGTACACCAGGTACCGGAACCTGTCGATCGCGGTGGTGTCGGTGGTCACCGTCGCGGTCGCCGGAACACTGGGCAATGAGCTGCCCCGGTTCCCCGGGCGGCTGACCGCCATCTTCGCGATCGTGCCGGCGGGCGCCGCGGGGCTCGGCTTCCGCGTGCTGCGCCGCCGCCTCGCCGTCTCGACCGCCCGGCTGCGCCGCGCCGCCGACGACGCGAAGGCCGCGACCGAGCACGCTCTGACCGCCGAGCGCGCGCGGATCGCGTCAGAACTGCACGACGTGGTCACGCACAACGTGTCGGTGATGATCGTCCAGGCCGGCGCGGCACGCAAGATCCTGGCGTCCTCGCAGGCCGACGCCGAGGACGCGCTGCTCGCCGTGGAGGCCACCGGCCGGGAGGCCATGACCGAGCTGCGGAACCTGCTTGGCCTGCTCAGCCCCGCCGCCGACGGTACCGATCAGCCCGTGGCCGCCGACGCGCAGTCCCCCGGGGGCCGCTCCCGTCCTGCCGGGACGACCGCCGCGCCGGCCGCGCTGCGCCCGCAGCCGGGGCTCGGCGAGCTTGACGCCCTGATCGGCCGGGTTCGCGCCGCCGGGCTCAGCGTGTCGCTGACGGTCACCGGGACCGCCCGGACGCTACCGCCGGGCGCTGACCTGGCCGCCTACCGGGTCGTGCAGGAGGGGCTCACCAACGTGCTGCGGCACGCCGGGCAGGCCTCGGCGTCCGTCGCGGCGCACTGGGGCGACCTGCTTGAGCTCACCGTCACCGATAACGGCCAGGGGACCGGCCCGGCCAGTCCGGATGACGCGCGTGCGCCAGGCGAGGGGCGTGGCCTGCTCGGGCTCCGCGAGCGGCTCGCGCTGTACGGCGGTGAACTGGAGGCCGGGCCCCGTCCAGGCGGCGGCTGGCGGATCAGGGCCGTCCTCCCGCTGGCCGCGCGGGCCACCGGGCCTGCCATGCCGGGAGCGGCCGGATGAGCGGCGAGTACAGCATCTTCGGCACGGCGCCCGACGCCACTGGACGGCCGCTGACGGTGGTTATCGCCGATGACCAGGCCCTGGTGCGCGGCGGGTTCCGGCTCATACTCAAGGCCGCGGGGATCAACGTCGTCGCGGAGGCGGCGGATGGCGCGCAGGCGGTCGCCGCCGTCCGCGAGCACCGGCCGGACGTGGTGCTGATGGACGTGCGGATGCCCGTGATGGACGGCATCGAGGCGACCAAGGGCATCCTGGCGGACGTCGCCGCGACTGACGCCGCCGCTGGTGCCGCTGGTGCCGCTGGTGCGGCGCCGACGCGGATCATCATCTTGACCACGTTCGACCTGGACGAGTACGTGTACGCGGCGCTCACGGCCGGGGCCAGCGGCTTCCTGCTCAAGGACGTGACCCCCGAGCACCTGGTCGCCGCCGTCCAACTCGTCCGCACCGGCGACGCGCTGCTCGCCCCGTCGATCACCCGCCGCCTGGTGGAGCGGTTCGCGGCCGCTCCGGACACGGCGGGCCAGGGGAAGCCCGCAAGGCCCGGGCGCCCCGCGGGCCAGCCCGCCGGGCGCCCCGGCAACGCTGCCTGCGACACATCCCAGCTGACCCCCCGCGAGACGGAGGTACTCGGCCTGGTCGCCCGCGGCCTGTCCAACGCGGAGATCGCGTCGGAGCTGATCTTGTCCGAGGCGACGGTGAAGACCCACGTGGCCCGCATCCTCACCAAGCTCAACCTCCGCGACCGCGTCCAGGCGGTCGTCCTCGCCTACGAGACCGGCCTCGTCTCCCCGGCAACCGGGGCGTTACGACGCGAGGCCACCGGCGACCGCGCCGAACGACGCCCATTCTCCACGCCGACGACCCCACGCATCGACGGCCCCGCGTACCGGCCATGATCGCGGATATTCCCTCTTTGTATGCGCAGTTAACACGAATTCGCACGATCATGGTCTCGCCTGCGATGGCGCCGCGTCATCCGGACGAACTGGGCACGCGCGGCCCGCTCGGAGGCGGCGGCGGGAGCTGCCTCAGCTAACGGCATTGCTTGTGGCGACCGCTTTCTTTACATCAGAGGCAAGATTCCTGACGCGGAATCGACACGTTGAGTCGACCGGGGATCCCGCTGTGCCACACAGATGTCCCAACGGCTCCGTTCACGCTTAGGTCATGAGCCCTGTGCCAGCAGGAATGACGGGCGGGTCGGGATGTCGGCCGAGATCACAGTCCGCCTGCCGCGCCGGAGGAGGCGCAGCCGTACGGGTCATCCGCGCAGGTGCCAGGCGGCTCGCACTTCCCGCTGGAATTCCGCTACGACCGCGATGTCGAGCGCGCCCACGGCCTCCCGGCGCCGTGGCAGTGAAGTTCGTCAAGCCCGACGGGACCAGGGGCTTCCGTGACCGCTGCTACGAGCAGTACGGGCTCATCGTTGAGCTCGCCGGCGATGAGTTTCACCGGCCGGGCACATGGGCCGGACAGAGGCCCGCCGACAACCAGGCGCCACCACGTCTGGTGGACGCTTCCTTACGGCTGGGCCGACGTCTTCGCCACCCCCGCGACACCGCAGGCCAGGTCTGTCGCGCGCTGCGCAAGCGCGGTACCGGGGCGGCATGAGGACCAGCCGCGAGCCAGCCCGCGTTCCTGCTGACTGACGCGCCTGGCTTTGGCGCAATCGTTAGTTCCGCTCTTCGCCGGTTTGCAGGCGTGTGGTATTGCCCTGCTGCTTCCTGGCGGACGCTCGGTGCATGGTACGCGCCGCCCAGGATCGCGCGGGGTCGCGGCCTCCGGGCAGCGCTCCGGGGCGTGGCCGCGCTCGTCGGCGAGGCGGCGCTCATGGTCGTGCTGGTTCCGTTCCTCTGGCCGCTCGCCGAGCACTTCAACGCGATGGCCCACGAGGGCGCGCACGCCGTCGTCGGGGGAGCCATGGGCTTCACGCTGGAGGGCGTCCGCCTAGAGCAGCGATGCCAGCGGCGTCACCGCCTGGGTCCCGGCACGCCAGAGACCGGCATGCGCAGGACACTGACCAGGTTCGTGGGTTACCTGGGACCAAGCGCGTTCGGGCTCTTCGCGGCGAAGCTCATCGAGACCGGCCGGGTTGTCACCGTGCTCTGGATCGCGGTCCTCCTCCTCGTGCTGCTGCTGTTCACGATCCGCAAGTCCTTCGGCATTGTCTCGGTTTCCGCGTGCCATCGCCGTGCTGGCCGTCATCACGCGTTATGCGCACACGCGGGTCGAAGAGATCGTCAGCTACGGAATGACCTGGCTGCTGCTGCTGGCGGGCGTCCGCGACGCCGTCGTCGGCGCCGCGCCGACCACGATGTCGCCCGGCCGGACCTGGGCGTCGCCCAGCGCGACGGGGACCTGGTGCCGGCGACCTCGACACGGTCCTTGCCGGTGCGCATGAACCGGCCGTGGCTGTACATGGGGTAGCCGAGGCGCAGCGCGGTCGCGGTGTCCCTGCAGACGCCCCAGATCGCGGTCCCCGCCAGGTGACGGGAGGCCGCGTACTCGGTGAGGATGTCACCCCAGACGGTCGCGTCCGTGCGGCCCTGGTTGTCAAGGACGGCGACCCCGCCGGGCGGGATCTCGTCGATGTAGTCGCCGACCGTCCCCTTCGGGTCGCCGATGGGGACGTAGCGGACCGTGTAGGCGGGGCCGGCCATCCGCAGGCCGTTCGTGAGCGGCGCGATGCCGTGCGCGCTGCCCGGCAGGCCGAGGCGGTCCAGGGCGTCGGAGACGGTCGCGGTGCCGGCGGCGAGCAGTTCGGCGACACGCCCGGCCAGGGCCTGGTCTTCTGTCATTACTTGTCTCCGGTCAGTGCGGCGTGGAATTTCGCGTCGGCCATCACGTCTACCACGGACTCCCCGGCGCGGATGGCGGCGGCCATCGCCTCCTGCCGTGCGGTGAGGCGCTCGGCGGTGGCGACGATCTCCCCGGCCCGGTCGGCGGGAAGGAACACGACACCGGAGCCGTCGGCGAGGACCAGGTCGCCGCTGTGCACGAGCACGCCATCGAAGAGCACGGGGACGTTCGAGCCCCGCTCGGCGATCCGGCCGCGCGCGGTGACCGGGACGGCGGCGCGCGCCCACAGCGGGTACCCGGCCTCGGCGACCGCGTCCGCGTCGCGGCAGGCACCGTCGATCACCGTGCCCTCGATGCCGTTGACCTGGGCGGCGACCGTGAGGATGTCACCCCAGCAGGACACGTTGACCCGCCCCTTGTTGGCGATGACGACCACGTCGCCTGGGCCGGCGGCCGCGACGGTCCTGGTGGCCAGGTGCTTGCCGGCCGGCGCGGCGGGCGCGTCGACGACCTCCACCGTCCGCGCGTGGCCGGCGATCTTGGCGCAGCCGTGGTGCATCGGGCGGACCCCGGTCGTGGCGCCCGACAGGTGCAGGTGATCGAGCGCGTCGGAGACCGCGCACGTGTCGAGCGCGCCCAGGCGCTCAAGCAAGTTGGCTGTCATACCTACCTCGGTTGCCAGGCCGACCCGGTGCCGGCGAGCACCCGGAACAGGGTACGCCCGGCGGCGATCGCGGCCGGCGGCACGTCCTGGTGTTCTTGAATTTTCAGGCGAGGACCCGGCGGCGACCGCTTGACGCTTCAGGAACCGGCATCGACGATCGTGGACATGGATTCCTCTGGCGACCCGCCGCTGAACTCAAGGCAGGCGTCACCGACGACAAGCACCCGGAGGCTGGACAGTGACCGACACCGAGCCGCTGCTGCTCACCCGCGACGGCACGGTCGCCACGATCACCATCAACCGCCCGCGGCGGCTGAACGCGCTCACTTACGCCATGTTCTCCCAGCTGCCGAAGCTCCTTGAAGAAGCCGCCGCGATGCCGGGCATTCGCGCCCTCGTCCTGCGCGGCGCGGGCGCGAGGGCATTCTCCGCCGGCGCGGATATCTCCGAGTTCGAGACGACCCGGATGACGCGCGAGCAGGCCGCCGCCTACGACGACGCCGTGCTCGCCGCGGAAGAAGCCCTGGCCTCTTTCCCGACTCCCACCCTCGCCGCCGTGCACGGCCACTGCTACGGCGGCGGTTGCGCCCTGGCCATCGCCTGCGACATCAGGTTCGCGGCGGCCGGCGCGCGGTTCGCCATCACCCCGGCGAAGCTCGGCCTGGTGTACCCGCTGCGCGGCACGAAGCGCCTGGTGGACCTGGTCGGCCCGTCCCGCGCCAAGATCATCTTGATGTCGGGCGCGGACTACAGCGCCGCCCAGGCCCAGGCGTTCGGCCTGGCCGACGAGGTGTTCGCCGACCCGGCCGCGCTCGACGCCGCGGTCCGCGAGTTCACCGCCCTGCTCGCCGCCCGCTCCGGTGTCACCCAGCGCGCGGTCAAGGAGACGATCGCCCGCATCCTCGACGGCGCGACGCACGACGACGAGTCGCACGCCCTGCTGCGCGAGTCGGCGCTCGACAGCCCCGACTACGCGGAGGGCGTCCGCGCCTTCCTCGAACGCCGCCCCCCGGTCTTCGGCTGACACTTTTCGCCGAAGTCAATGTCACGATGATCCCGAACGACAGCGGCTTCCTCTCCCCCGCTCCCCTGATTGCGATACGTCGGCCCGGCGTTCATGCTGACTCGATGCCTCATGGTAGAAATTTTTTATCCTTGGTAATTCCACGGGCCATAGCGACAAAAAACTGCGAAGATCTTTGATGATTATCCAGCCCTTATCGAAGCGGGCGGCACTAAGGGAATCCGGCGTCGGCGCTAACTGAGTAGCATTCCCAGATATGCCGGTCCAGTCGCGGCGGCGACACCTTTCCCTTCCCTGCCGGTTACGCTTTCGTAGCCGGGACACTGGGAATACGGACGACAGCACAGATTACTAAGATCTGGTATATACAACACCGGCCGTGAATGGCACTCTGAGGTGATGACAACCCGAGATGACATCGTCAGAACCGCCCTCAGTTTCAACGGCTCGTGCGACGGCCATGGCTACAATTGCCAAAACGTCTTCAGCAGTGACCTAGGCCGGCCCACCGAGGCATGGTGCGGCGACTTCGTCACTGACATCTACAAGCGAGCGCAGGTTCCCCTCCCGTCAATGCAGGCCGGGTGCCGCACCGGCTTCGCCTACTGCCCCGACGCCGTCGACTACGGCCGCGCGCACGGCGCGGTCCGTAACAGCTGGGAGTCGCAGCCGGGTGACATCGTGCTCTTCGACTTCGACGGCGACAGCGTGGCCGATCACACCGAGCTCGTCACCGCCTACCAGAACGGCACGCTTTTCACCATCGGCGGCAACAGCGGGCCGAGCAACGTGGACGGCTTCACCCACGACGGCGGCGTGCACCGCCATCAGTGGGCGGCGCCCGCTGGACAAGGCAACGACGCGGTGCTGGTCGTGATCGACACCTCGAAGGTCGTCCAGTTCGGCGGCCCGGCTCATCCGACCAAGCCCGCCAACCCCGTGCCCGCCGGGCCGCGACTGCTCATGCTCAAGTCCCCGATGATGACCGGCACCGATGTGCTGGCCGTGCAGCGGGCGCTGAACCAGCGCGAGAACGCGGGCCTGGACACCGACAGCACCTACGGCCCCGCAACCCGCGACGCCGTCATCAAGTGGCAGGAACGGGCGCATCTAGGGGCGGACGGCATCGTCGGCCCGCTGACCAGGTCCTCACTGGGCTTGCCGTCCTGAGCGCGGCTAGCGGGCATCCGCGCCGAAGCCCGCCAGCTCGGCGGCCACCGCGTACGGCAGGTGGCGGGGCCAGAGGAGCAGCCCGCGCGCCAGCGACCTGATCTGCAGCCGCTGCGGCGTCAGCAGGTCCACGCAGTACTGCCAGGCGCCCGCCTCATCGCGGGCGAACCTGGTTCCCGCCAGCCCCGCGCGGAACCGCCTGGCGTCCCCGCCGTCGTCGCGCCACGACGCCAGCCAGGCGAGCGCCTCGGCGCGCGATGACGGCAGCGTCCAGCCGCGCAGTCCTTCTGCCACCTTGCCGCCCGCGTCGATCACGAACCCGTCCGTGCCGCCGCCCGTGATCGAGTGCACCCGACCCGAGCTGCGCCCGCCTGCCCGGATCGACGCCGAGCTGAATCGCGCTCCAAGCGACAGGGCCGCCACCGCGTGCCCTGCCTCGTGCCACGCGGTCGCCACCGCCTCGCGCCGGGCGGGCGCGTACGTCTCCGCGTACCCGCCCTGGTACCGCTGCCTGATCCAGGCGTCGTGCACGAGGGACTCATCGTCGTAGCGCACGAGCCGTGCCAGCTCGGCCCGCACGGACGAAAGCGTTCGCTGTTCCCCTGGCGTCACCCAAGCGACTATAGGCGCGGCGCGAGCGGGGCGAGATCCGCCCCTTTGGGCCAACGTGAACGACGCGCGGGCGAGCCCGGCCGCCGCTCAGCCGCCGGGTCAGTCAACGCAAAGGCAGAAGGGGTGCCCCGCCGGGTCGAGGAACACCCGGAAGGACGTACCTGGCTGGTGCTCGTGCTTGGTCGCGCCAAGCTCAAGCACCGCCGCCTCGGCGGCGTCGAGGTCGTCGACGATCACGTCGAGGTGCATCTGCTGCGGCACCTCCTGCGCGGGCCACCGCGGCGGGGTGTACGGGTTTACCTGCTGGAAGGTGATGCACTGGCCGTAGTCCGCGCGGACTTCGGCCCAGTCGGGCCTCACCTCGGCCTTCCAGTCAAGGAGCGCGCCGTAGAACGCCGCGAGGGCACCGGGATCTGGACAGTCGATGACGATGCTCGGAAAGCGTGCGATAGCCATGCCAGGCACCGTACCCGCGGTTGCGGACGATCTACGTCCGCATTGCACCGGGCCCGGGCGACGTGACCATGCGCGAGGTCGTGGCGACACGGTCGCTCGCCGCGGCCAGGGAATGCGGGCGCGCGCACGTAAACTCGGTAGCGCCCGGGCCTGCCCCTATGGTCATATATCGGCAGCACGGCCACGAGCGCATGGCGTAAAGGAGTAAGGCGATGACGACGGCCGCGACGGCGCTGCCACTGCTCGCGCTGCGGATTACGGCGGGCCCCGTCGAACTGCGGGGCATCACCGATGACCTGCTCGGCCCGCTCGCCGACCTCGCGACCGACATCCACGACCCGGACTTCATGCCGTTCGGCTTCCCCTGGTCGCTCACGCCCGCGGCGGACATGCCGCGGAACGTGGCGCAGTACCACTGGGGCAAGCGCGCCACCTTCTCCCCCGCCCAGTGGAACGCCGACTTCGCCGTCTTCTTCGACGACGAGCTGGTCGGCGCTCAGGGGTTCACGACCAAGGACTACCTCGTCACGCGCGGCGGCGAGACCGGGTCCTGGCTGAACCGCCGGTTCCACGGCCGTGGCATCGGCACCGCGATGCGCCAGGTGATCTGCGCGTTCCTCTTCGACCACCTAGACGCGGAGCACATCACCTCAACCGCCTTCACGGACAACCTGGCGTCCCTCGCCGTCAGCAGGAAGTGCGGCTACACCGACAACGGCGCGGACCGGGTCAACCGCCTCGGCAAGCCCGCGATCATGCGCCGCATCATCCTCGAACCCGCGAACCTGGTGCGCTACAAGCACGACCTGACCATCGAGGGCCTCCCCGAGTTCCGCAAGTCGATCGGCCTCGACACGGACGAGCAGGCCGCGCAGGAGCAGGCGCAGTAGCTCCCCAGCTCAGCCGCGCGCCTGAGGCGACCCACAGGCCATCAGGGTGATCGACGGCCTGCCCGCTGGATAACGCTCGCCCGTCCGGGACATACGGCAGAAACCCGGGTGCTCACTCAGTCACTGAAGACCTCGGCGGCGGTTTTGGCGGTTAGCGAACGTTCGAACCACCGGTCGAGCTGCACAAGGTCGGTGCTCGAATCGACTCGCGCGCGCTGTTCCTTGCTCGGCCCCAGGCGGCGGAGGTCGAGAACCTTCAGCACATCTTCGCGCTTCGTCTGGACGTGGCCTAGTTCGCGACCCTGCTCAAGGCCCTGCTCTACGAAACTCTCGATGAAGTCGGACTTCCATTCCATCGTGGACATCAGGCCCTCCAGGAGGCGGCGGGCGGTCTCGGACGCCCTTACCAGGATAATCGTGGTGAGTGTCTTACGCTCAGCGTCGGAAGCGCCCGTGTCGCGGATCGCCTCAAGCACGCGGCGGGCGGTGCCTGGGTCGTCCATGTCCAGGGCGGGCAGGCAGGCGAGGAACAACAGAAGGTATGGACTGGCCCCGTCATCGCCTGGCGCGTGCTTCGGATCGATCACGATTGGCCAGAGTTCCAAACCGGGATGCCCCATTCGGATCACCGCCCGGCACTTCTCCGCCTCGGCCGGATCCGGGCATACGACTATCAGGAAGGCGCTCTCGCATCCGACCTCCTTGCGGACGTTGGCGACATAGATCGGCCAGGAGAATTTCTTGGTCTTCTCATCTCGGCCCTGCGGCTCGACAACGATGACGACGAGCGGGTCCTGGGTAACAGGGTCGGAGACCACGACGACCGAGTCCGCATCGTACTTGGTCGGCGTAACCCTGTTAAGGCTGGTGGAGGCAAGCCTCACGTCAAGCCCGGCGGGAAATCCAAGGCCGGTCACCCCGCGCAACAGGTCGACGGCAAGCGCCGGGTGCTGCTTGATCAGCTCCAGCGGTGCCTCGTGAGTAACGGTGAGGTTGGACATGGCATCACGCTAGGCGACTAGAACGCCGAGTGAATGTCAAAACAAATAAAACGTAGCAGTCGAAACAATATCTTAATTTGGCAACTGGTTGCGATTTCCTCGAAAGTGTGACGTGACAGGGCCCCTGCACTACCGACAGCTCATGCCACTTACCGTGACGCACCGTAATCAGAAACCGGTGGCCTGTCCGCCGAATGTCGCTGCTAGTACTCTCTTCGCTCCCGCCTGCGGGGTTACGCGGCGGCTCGGACGGCCTGGATCTGCGTGGTCTGGGCGACCAGTCGCTCATCTGAGTCGAACAGGCTGGTCTGCGCCGTGACCGTGGTCCGGCCCCGGTGGACAGGCACGGCGACCGCGCGCACCGACCCGCCGGTCACCGGCCGGAACAGCTGGCTCGTCGAGGTGATCGTCGCCGTCGTCGCGCCTTCCGGCAGTCCGAGGAAGGTCACCAGCGCGCCTGCCGTGTCGGCGAGCGACATCAGCGCCCCGCCGTGCATGATGCCGGCGGCAGTGCACAAGTGCGGCGCCCACGCCAGGCGCGCGACCACGCGATCGGCACTCGCCTCGTCAAGGACCACGCCAAGTTGCCGCGCGAACGGCATGAGCGCGACCAGTTCATCCGGGTCAGCTGGCATGGCGGAAGACTACTCCGCGATCAGCCGGGCCCGGCCTGCCCAGTGCGGGACACGCGTACCCGCGATAAGTTTCCGGCGTCTCCGCCGTCGTAAGACACGACGGGCCAACTGGAAGGACGCGCACGATGACGGATCCGGTGACCACTCCGCTGGCGGCGTCACCAGCGCCGAGCGATGTGAACCAAGACGACGAGTCGCGCATGCTCCTCGGCTTCCTGCAGTACCAGCGCGACGCGGTGCTGAAGATCGTCGAGGGGCTGCCCGCGGAGGCCTGGCAGACGCAGGTCGTGCCGTCCGGCTGGACGGTGGCCGGGATGCTCTGGCACCTTGGCGGCGTCGAGCACCACTGGCTACAGCACGTGACCACGGGCGTGCTGGAGGAATCGCCTGCGGGCGAGGAAGAGGAGGACGAAGAAGACGGCGGGTACGATCCCGGGGCCGCCTTCACGTGCGACTGGTCAAGCGCCGACCTCATCGCCGGCTACCGCGACGAGTGCAGGCGGTCCGACGAGGTCCTCGCCGTCACACCGCTATCCGCGGCACCACGCGGGCTCCACTTTCACCCTGACTCGGAGTACACCAGGCAGATCACGAACGTCCGCTGGATCGTCCTCCACGTGATCGAGGAGACCGCCGCGCACTCCGGCCACCTGGAGATCGCACGCGAGCTGCTCGACGGGAAAACCAGGCTCGGCGGACGCTGACCCGACATCGCTACCCTGCTGACGCCCGGTGCGTGGCCGTGTGGCTGACTGCGCTGTTCGCCGCGATCAGCGGGCGGCTACCCGGCTGGCAGGGTGGTGAGGAAGTCGGTGAGCCCCGTGAAGTACCGCTCCTGGTCGTCGTACATGGCCATGTGACTGCCGCTCGGGCAGTACAGGTAGCGGCCCCTGGGGAGCCGGCCCGCCATCATCTCCATGTGGGCCGGGTCCATCGTGTCGTAGCGGGCGCCGATGACCAGTGCCGGCACCTCGATCCGCGGCAGGTCGGCGACACGGTCCCAGTGGGCCAGCTTGGCCTCGGTGCTCATCCCGAGTTCGCTCGGCCCCTGCATCGACACGTAGATCTGCTGGTTAATGTGCGCCAGGCCGCGCACGGCCGGGTCCGGCCAGTCCGCGGCGGGCATCCGCAGCAGGTGCTCCTCGTAGAAGTGCGGCATCAGCAGTTCCATGTACCGCGGGTTCTCGATGTCGCCGGACGCCTCAAGCGCCTTCACCTCGGCGAGCACACCTGGGTCCATCGCGGGCATCAGCTCCCGCTCGGCGTACGCGGTGTAGGCGGGCGCGCTCGCCATCATGTTGGAGATCACCAGCCCGCGCAGGTGCCGCTGGTAGGAGAGCGCGTACTCCATGGCCAGGATGCCGCCCCAGGAGTGCCCGAACAGCACGAAATTCTCCCGGTCCAGCTCCAGGGCGCGCCGGACCTGCTCCACCTCGTCGACGAACCGCTCAAGCTCCCAGAGCGACGGGTCGTCTGGCTGGTCACTGAACCCGGAACCGAGTTGGTCGTAGTAGTAGTACTCGATCCCCGCGGCCGGCAGGAAGCTGTCGCATGCTTCCAGGTACTCGTGCGTGGCGCCCGGGCCGCCGTGCAGCAGCAGCACCTTCAGGTCCTGGTTGCTCCCCACCCGCTTGGTCCACACGCTGAACCGGCCGCTCGGCGTGTTGATCGGAATCCGCCGCGCCCCGCCGCTCAGCCGGTCCGCCCGCCCCGCGTAGTCGAAATAGCTCATGACCTCCCCGTCCCTCGATGACCAGGACCTCCAGCAGTGTCATCCTCTCATCCGCAGGCGAGATCGAGCGGCAGGCGGTAAGAACCGCCTGCGCCACGCACGGGCGCCGGCTCCGGCGCCCGTGCGAAAATCGGGTGCGTGCGGTACATCATCATTGGCGCCGGCGCGGTGGGCGGCACGATCGGCGGGTGCCTGGCGCTGGCCGGCCACGAGGTCGTCCTGACCGCGCGCGGTGCGCACCTGGACGCGCTGCGCCGTCACGGGCTCCGGCTGAGCACCCCCTCGGGCACGGGCACGGTGGCGGCCTCCGCGCTCGGCGGGCCCGCCGAGATCGACCTTCGTCCGGGCGACGTCCTCGTGGTGGCCACCAAGTCGCAAGACTCCGTCGCCGTGCTCACCGAGTGGGCAGGCAGGCCAGTGGCGGGCGGCGGCACCGCGGGCCAGGACCTGCCCGTCATCTGCGCGCAGAACGGGGTGGCGAACGAGCGTTTCGCGCTGCGCCGGTTCCGTCGGGTGTACGGGATGTGCGTCTGGCTGCCGGCGGCGCACCTCGCACCCGGCGAGGTGGCCGCATACGGCCAGCCGCTGGCCGGCCTGCTGTGGGTCGGCCGCTACCCGGCCGGGACCGATGACACGATCGAGCGGGTCGCGGCCGACCTGGCGGACAGCCGGTTCCTCGCACCGGTGAGCCAGGAGGTGATGCGCTGGAAGTACCGCAAGCTCCTCGGCAACCTGGGCAACGCGATCGAGGCGCTGTGCGTGCCGCTCGACACGGGCCTTGACGGCGCGGCCGCGGCCGCGGCGCGCGGACTGAGCGAGCGCGCCGCCGCGGAGGGCGTCGCGGTACTCGACGCGGCCGGGATCGGCTACGCGAGCGCGGCCGAGGTGGACGAGGCCCGCGGGCACCACGTGGACTACGCCCCGGTCGCGGGGACCCCGCGCGGCGGCGGCTCGTCATGGCAGTCGCTGACTCGGGGCACCGGTTCGATCGAGGCCGACTTCCTGAACGGGGAGATCGTGCTGCTCGGCCGCGAGCACGGTGTCCCGGTGCCGGTCAACGAGGCGCTGCAGCGGCTGGCCAACCGCGCCGCCGCCGGCCGTCTCCCGCCCGGCTCGCTGTCTCCCGGGGAGATCTTCGCCGCGGCCGGCGCCAGCGCCCGCGATCGGTGACAACGCCCGCGGGCGTTCACCTGGGCGGGCTCAGCCGGGCAGCGCAGGGGGGAGCCCGAAGCTGCGCAGCGCGCGCTGGTCGGGGAACCCGGTCACGGCGCTGATCTGGCTGCCCGCGAGGGTAAGCACGAGTATGCCGTTGCCGCGGGCGACCGTGCCCCGCGGCTCGCGGACGTAGAGGCCGAACGCGGGCTGGCCGTTGGCCCTGGTCGGCACCAGGCGGGCCGAGCGCCCGGGCCGGAAGGCGGTCGCGCCCCAGAACCGGGCGGCCAGCTCGCGGCCCTGGTACTGCATCGGGACGGGCGGCATGACCAGCCAGGCGTCCTCGGTGAGCAAGGCGACGACCTCACGCACGTCTCCGGCCTCGTAGGCCTGGGTGAACCGCCGCACCAGCTCCCGTTCCTGCGCGGAACCTGGCAGCGGCGGCTCAGGGTGCGCCGGCTGCGCGCGCCGGTACTGCAGTGCGGCCCTGGCGCGCTTGAGTGCGCTCGTCACCGACTCCTCGGTGCTGTCCAGGATGCCCGCGGCCTCGCTCGCCCGCAGCCCGAGGACGTCCCGCATGATCAGCACGGCGCGCTGCCGTGGCGGCAGCAGTTGCAGGGCCGTGACGAAGGCCACCGAAATCGCCTCGCTTGCCTCATACCGTGCCTCTGGACCTGGCGCGGCGTCGGCGAGACCCTCAAGCAGCACGTCGGGGTAGGGCTCAAGCCAGGTCACCTCGCCGAGCCGGGTTGGCTCTGGCAGCTGAACCCCGGGCGGCGGCCAGGCCACCGGCGGTCGCCTGCTCGCCGAGCGCAGCGCGTTCAGGCAGCGCCTGGTGGCGATCTGGTACAGCCAGACACGGAGCGAGGAGCGGCCCTCGAACCCGGCCAGGCCCTGCCAGGCCGCGAGCAGGGTCTCCTGTAGCGCGTCCTCCGCGTCGTGGGCCGAGCCGAGGATCCGGTAGCAGTGCGCCTGCAACTCGCGCCGGTAGGGGCCGACGAGCTCGCCGAACGCCCGCTCGTCCCCTGCCCGGGCCCGGTCTATCAGGTCCGTGCTCACCGGCCCACCTCTCACGGCCACATCCCCGCTTTCTCCCGCTGATCCTACGAGTCCTGACACCACCCCGGCGGGAAACTGGGCGGCGCCGGCCACCGCCAACTGCGGGCGCCCGCCGGTGTCTCCATCACTGACAGCACAAGCCAACGACAGGCATCCGGCGCACAGTAGGGAGCAGTTGTGACAAAAACCCTGACCAGGCCGCACCTTGGCTGGGTTCTCTGCCTGACCTCGACCGCCTACTTCATGGTCGTTCTCGACTCGGTCGTCGTCATCACGGCGCTGCCGCGCATGCAGCGCGACCTGCACGTCGGCCTCGCGTCGCTCCAGTGGACGCTCACCGCGTACAACATCGCCTTCGCCGCCGGCATCATCACCGCGGCCGCCGCGGGCGACCGCTTCGGCCGCCGCCAGGTCTTCAATTTCGGCCTCGCCCTGTTCACCGCCGCCTCGGCGGCCTGCGCGCTCGCCCCGAACGCCGCCGCGCTGATCGCCGCCCGCACCGTGCAGGGCCTGGGCGGCGCGATCATCCTCCCGCTCAGCCTCACGATCCTGACGACCGCGTTCCCCGCCGCGCGGCGCGGGATGATCGTCGGCATCTACGGCGGGCTCGCCGGGCTGGCCGTCGCGATGGGGCCGATCATCGGCGGCGCCGTCACCCAGGGAATCGACTGGCACTGGATCTTCTGGATCAACGTGCCGATCGGAGCCGCCGCGCTGCCGCTCGCGATTCGCCTGCTGCCGGAAAGCCACGGCGCCAAGGAGCGGCTCGACCCGCTCGGCGTCACTCTCGTCACCGGCGGCGTCGTGGCCGTTGTCTGGGCCCTGGTCCGCGCGGGCCAGTCGGGCTGGGCGAGCGCCGAGATCATCGGCTGCCTGGTCTCCGGCGCTGTCCTGCTGGTCGCCTTCGCCGCCTGGGAACGGCGCGTCAGCGAACCGATGATGCCGCTGCGACTGTTCCGCGGCCGCGCGTTCGCCATGGGCAACGTCACGACCTTCCTCATGACGGGCGCGATCTTCGCGGCCGGCTTCCTCGTCACCCAGGAGTTCCAGCTCGCCCGCGGCTACTCACCAGTCGCGGCCGGCGTGCGGCTGCTCCCATTCTTCGCCACGCCGATGCTCATCTCACCGATCGCGGGCACCGTCTCCGACCGCATCGGCCGCCGTCCGGTCATGGTGACCGGGCTCTTCATGCAGACCGCCGGGTTCGCCTGGGTCGCCGTCAGGGGCTCGCTCTCGACAAGCTGGACCGAGCTGGACCTCGCCCTGCTTGTCGCGGGCGCCGGCGTCTCGATGGCGCTGCCGACCGTGCCCACCGCCGTGCTCAACGCCGTCGCACCGCACGAGCTTGGCAAGGCATCAGGGATCAACTACATGATGCAACGATTCGGCGCCGTCTTCGCGATCGCCGTCGCCAGCGCCGTGTTCGCCGCCTACGGGCACTTCGGCACGCCCGCGAGCGTCACCGACGGCTTCAAGCCGGCGCTCGCCGCGTGCGCCGTCTTCGCGCTGCTCGCCGCGCTCAGTGCCCTCGCCATCACACCGCCGAGAACGCAGGGCGCCCCCGCCTCCGGCCCCGCTGAGGCGACGCCGACCGCAAGCCAGCGAAGCATGGCATGAGACAGCGGCCCGCTCGCATGGACCCACCCCGCAGTGGAGCCCACGGCTCGCCTGAGGACCTTCACTGGCCTGCCTCTCCCAAAGCAGGCGGCGTGGCTTTACGGTTAGCGCATGCCTAGCATCACCGAGGACTTCTGCGCCGCGATGCTGCGGGGGGCGCGCGGTCCGCTGGCGCCGCCCGTCGAGCGGGCGGCGCGGCGGTCGCTGCTCAACGTGCTCGGCACCGCGGTGTCGGCGTCCGGGTCGTCCGCCGTCGGCGTGCTGCTTGCCGCGGCAGGCGAGGCGGGCGGCGCCGGGGACGTTACGGTACCCGGGCTCGCGCGGACACTCGACCCGTACTGGGGCGCGCTGGTGATCGGGACGGCCGCGCACTTCGATGACTTCGACGACACGCACCTCGCGACCGTGATCCACCCGGGCGCCTCGTCGCTGGCCACCGTCCTGTCGCTGGTGCCGGAGACGGCACCGACAGGGGCCGCGCTGCTCGGCGCGTTCGCGGCCGGCTGCGAGTCTCAGCTTCGGATCGGCTGCGCGATCTCCCCCGCGCACTATGACCATGGCTGGCACATCACCGGGACCTGCGGCGTCTTCGGCGCGGCGGTCGCAGCGGCGGCGCTGCTCGGCCTGGACGCCGAGGCGACGGCGCGGGCGCTGTCGCTCGCCGCGACGATGACAGCCGGGCACCGGGAGGGGTTCGGCACCATGACCAAGCCGCTGCACGCGGGGAAGGCGGCGGCCAACGGCGTGCTGGCCGCCCGGCTCGCCGCCGCCGGGCTCGGCGGGCCAGCCGATCCCCTCGGCGCCGGCGGCGTGCCCGGGGTGCTCGCGGCGAGCGTGGACCTGGACGCGCTCGGCCTCGGCTGGCCGGAAGGGCACCAGTGGGAACTGGAGCTGAACACGATCAAGACGTATCCGTGCGGCGTGGTCGCGCACCCGGCGATGGACGCGGCGCTCATCGCGTACGCGCAGCTGGCGGAGCTCTCAGAACGGGCAGAGATCGCCGGCGTCACGCTGCGCTGCAATCCTCTTGTCCCCGAGCTGATGGGCCGTGCGCAACCGGAAGACGGCCTGGAGTCCCGGTTCAGCGCCATGCACGGCGTCGCCGTCGGCCTGCTGTACGGGCGGGCAGGCCTGGCCGAGTTCAGCGACAGCGCCGCGACCGCTCCAGCGGTGACCAGGCTGCGCTCGCTGATCACCCTGGACGCCGACCCTGCCGTCGCCCGCGACGCGGCGGTTCTCCGGATCACCCGCGGGCCGGGATCGGAGCCGCCGCCCGGTCAGGACCTGGCGGTGGCGATCGAGGTAGCGGTCGAGCACACCAGGGGAAGCGCCGCCCTGCCGCTCACCGACGATGAGCTGCTTGAGAAGGTGCGTGGCCTGTTCGGCCCGGTCCTTGGGGAGTCCGCCGCGGATGGGCCCGCGACGCCGTCGACAAGCTGCCTGGCGCTGAAGACACCGCCGAGCTCCGCGCTCTGCTCCGCCCGGAGTCGGGGTCATGACCAGCACCGACGAGATCCTCGCAGTCGCCGCGGCCGCCGCGTCCGCCGCGGCCACCCGGTCAGCCGCCGCGGCGACGGCTGGCACCGACGTCGAGGTGACGGAAGCGGACCTCGCGGCGTTCAGCGAGGCCGCCGCGCGCGGTGCCGACAGCGACGTGGTCCGCGCGCTGCTCGCGATCCGCCCGGCCGCGCCGCCGCCAGGCGACCCGGCGTGGACCGCCTGGCTGACGGCCGCCGCCGCGGTGGCCGCGGCCAGCGAAGCCACGGGGCACGCGGAGAAAGCGCAGGCGGGGCCGCTTCACCCCGCCTGGCTTGGGGTCTTCGCCGCAGGGACCGCGCTGTCTGGCACCGGGGAGAGCGCTCCCGCCGGGGTGACCGTCGCCGCGGCGCATCGGCGCGGGCATGCACGCCGCGGCGATCACGGAGACCGGCCTCGCCGACTGGGTCGCTGGTCGTCCGGCACCGTCGCCGCGGTGATCGGCGCGGGCGTGACCGCGGGCCTGCTGCTCGGGCTCACCGAGCGGCAACTGCGTGCCGCCCTGGGCATCTGCGCCACGCAGGCCGCCGGCCTGGCCGCCGCCGGGGCCACCCAGGCGTTCGCCCTCCA
>CAVXAB010000018.1:0-178771 GCA_963759545.1 uncultured Actinomycetota bacterium | reverse complement strand
GGCGCCGCACTAGAGTCCATCCGCGCCCAGGCCCGCAGCGAGGAGCGGGAGAAGTCTTTGAAACTACTGGAGAAGATTTTAAGAAGTAGCTAGGATTCCCGACCAGCTATTCCAAAGCGCCTGCACCCCTTGGGCTGCGAGTAGCTGTCGCATCTGAGTAGTAGGGTTCGCGGGGAGTTCCTGTAAGTAAAAATGCGGATTATCCTTGAAGGTTCGCCATGTTGCCCCTTCCGCCAAACCACAAGAGAGTCCTACCGCTAGCATCTTCTGCCACGCCGGACGGTTTACGTTCCAATCTGGTTGCCCTGTAACAATATCTTCAGGGAATAAGTCCGCCGCGTATCCGTATTCGTGCGCCGACTGCCCTACGTTCGCGTTCGTAACCGTTAGGCCCCACGGGTGCTCCGGGCACGTTCCTATAGGCCGCGTTACGCCGTTGTGCTCGCAGAGAGGCCCCGGAGTCGTCCGGCCTTCCGCATAAAGGGCGGCTTGCTGCGCTGCCGTAGCGAAGCAGCGCGAGACTTGAAAGTTAATATCGGGTGCAAGCGCGTCCATCTTGATAATGCGCCGATAGAGTATCGGGTGTCCTTCTTGAAGGCGCGCGAGGCTGATAGGAGTAGGCATGGCTGGTTACTTCCAATCTTCCATATTGTACTTGGCAAATAGAGAGGAAGTCGGGCGACAAACGAAAAGCATAGATAAAACAATAGACTCACCAGTGTATTCTGGCTTAGTAGTGGTTATCTCCGTAATATCATCACTGAAATCCTTATCTAGCGCTATCATGAGTTCAAGGTCCGGCAAATCTTTGTGGCAGGTATAAAAATCTTTTACTCTTATAATCAAATCTCCATACTGCTCCAGCGCATGAACGGATAAGCGGAGCGGACTATTCTTTTCTAGAAACCCGATGCGTATACTACCAGCGATTCCCGTCTCCACCATAACCTTCCAAAGAAAGTCTACCTTAGTCTCCATGCTAGAGAACTTAGAAACTATTAGGTCCCGCTGCACATCTCTTTTAAGAAACACTCCATAGACGGCCACAATAAGGCTGATAGCCGCCATTATAATTGTTATTACGTTGAAAGGGTCCACAAGGGCCTCAAAGTTGTGAAACTATCTAATAATCCCCACCACTACCAAGCGGACCCTAAATGGCCCATCCTGACATCACTCGTCAAATTTGGATTCATCAGGTAATCATAGGGCATCCAGCAGAAGCCACGGCGAGTTGCTAAAGTAGGGGCGGGGCATAGACAGCCCCAGGAGTCGCCCCAGGAGTTCTCTGTCAACACCGCACCAGGGTTCGGAGCGTTCGGGCATTGAACCTCGTCGTCATAACCCAACGCTGAGTGCATCTCGTGTCCACCCAGCAAACTCTCCGTGTTAATGCTGGGGTAAGGGATCAGGCCGGAAGCTGCCGTACTATCCGACTCGAAAGAGTCGTAGACGGAGATTCCTATCACGCAGGTATAATCAGATAGGATACAGGATTTAATATTCGCTATGTTGTTGCCAATCGTATGACGTGCGCCGCCAGGGTAATTCTTAGCGGCGTCTAGCTGGGCAGGACTAGGCGGAGTCGTAATGTCCCCCGGCGTATAGCCCGTTATACCTATCGGACACCAGCCTGCCCCTCCCGCTTTCGGGTCGGGAACGATAAGGCTCGTATCTACCTGCGCCCCGCAATCCCCTTCCGCGAGCGTCCCTTCCAACTGCCGTTCCAGATAGTAGGTGAACTCCGGGGCGAAGACGGGAGATTGGCCCTTCCAGCGACGGTAGAGCCTCTCACCCAGTTTCTTCGAGCCCTCTCCGGTACACATACCCGCTTGACCCTGGTCCGACGTAGGACCAATAGTGCCGGTTACGAATGCTCTTACCGGAAATATGCCACTACGAACAATAAGATGGGAAGGAAAGCCAAGGTCATCTGCCTTGGGCAGAGAGAAATGAGCACCATAGCGCCGTCCTACTCTACTGATTTTTAGCTCGGGCATAAAATAAGACTCCTAGCGATAGCGATAGAACAAGTTAACTACCTGTGGCGCGTCTTTCAACAGGAAAACAAGCAAGCCTACCCAAAACAAGATTCTTCCCGTCTCTGTAAACCTGGACTGTTCTGGCCTTGAGAAAATGTAAATTACAAGCCCAACGAGACAGACGATAAGACTTAGATATTCCATTGAATCCTCCTCATTGTTTTACTTCGGGTCAATCACTCCCTTGCCTTCCAACTTGCCGGTGAGAATGTCGAGCTTGGCATTCGTGTCATCAATTTTTAAGTTTGTCCCATCTATTTTTTTATTAAGCTCGGAATTGTCTGATTCGAGTCTCGCGTTGATGGCCTGTAGCTCGTCA
Organism: uncultured Actinomycetota bacterium; assembly: GCA_963759545.1. Taxonomy (GTDB): domain Bacteria; phylum Actinomycetota; class Actinomycetes; order Streptosporangiales; family Streptosporangiaceae; genus Trebonia. The sequence goes on along the minus strand of CAVXAB010000018.1, from coordinate 176,410 downwards.
ATCGTGACGATGTTCCGGTTGGGGTTGTACTGGCCGATAAAGAATGTGGTGAACGCAGCTCCTAGAGCGATCAACGCGGAAACCGCCGACCAAAAACCTGTCTTGTAGAAATTATCTCTCTTTATGTCAACGGTTTCGGGCATGGTTATTTGGCCTCTCCGCTCGGCGCTACCGGAACAGTGGATTGAGTCACCGTGTGCGTTGTCTCGTCCGTCACCTTCGTAACCCGCTGGAAGTCAATCGGCGGCGGGACGAAGTTCTTCAATCCCGGAATGAACGCCAATAGGCTGTCCACGGCGAATCCAAACGCCCCAGCAACCGGCGCGCTCATGGGCAGAGCGAGGATCGTCGATATTGTGGAGGATGGCGAGACTCCCAAATAGGTAATTAGTTCCGGGTGATACCACACGAAGAGAAACGCGAGCAGGGAAATGAAGAACCGGCACGCCAGCCGAATCCAGTTCTCTCCGATGATGGCGATGCGGCTTGTTGCTGCATTGTTCTGTGAACGCGCAATGGCGTCCACCTGCGCGAGCGCGTGCAGCATGTAGCCCACCACGAAAAACACCATGATGAAGCGGTGGTGCATCCCAGCAACCTCCGCTATGTGCGTCACTGGCGGCGCTGCTGCTTGAAGAATCATATTCCCCCCTTGTCACTCTTGTTCCAGGTTCAGGGCAATCCGTTTTCACTACATGTCCACCTGCGCGCTTTTGTGAACCTCTTTTCCCCGTCGCAACTCAGATTGCCCTGTTTCCTGGAATACCGTTTACGCCGCCGGTGGTGCCCCCGGTCCGAACACGACCGCCAAGCTAGCCGGTTGACCGGGAGTGAATATGCCACTCCAAGTTCCAGTCAGCGTTGGAGACGTTGCTCCTGATGGCGTGTAGGCTGCCGTTCCGCTTACGGGGCCGGAGAAACCCTTCTTAGCTGTAAGACTCCCTGTGGCCCCTGTCGGGTCAGCAGGATTCGGGGCGACGAGAGAGTCCCCATCCGTAGAGACGAGTGCCACTACGTCCCCTGGGTTAAGGGCTACCGCTGCATCGTTTGAATCCGTTGCTTCAATGTCATACGGTACTGAATCCACATCCGGGTCATTGAAAGTTCCTGCGCTTGACATGCTCTTTCCTCCTGTGGGTTTTGTACTGCCGAAGTTAACACGTAAACCAACTATCTTGCTGAGTGGTTTTGTGTTTTTTGCAATCTGCTCAAGAGCAGCACGGATGCCCTCGAATGCAACAGCCAGTCTCTCAAGCAGGCGACGGTCTGGACTATGCCACACTCTAGTTTTCACCGTCCCGTCAGAGTTACGGTTGTCTTCGCTCTGAAACGTCCAATGACAGTCACGATAAATCCAACGCCCGTTAGGATGCCGGATACGATAGCCGTCTGGCTGTCAGAGCCGAAGATGTTGCTATAGATGTGAGGGGCCAGTTGCGAAAACAGAGAAACAACCGCCCCCCAAAAGGTAACGCTTTGGAAGATTGATTTTACATTCATCATTTCCCTCCGTTCAAACTACAGATGCTGAAAGAACGATACGTGCATATACGCGGACTTGGGAACCGTTACACCATTATCCTTAGCCGAGTTCAGGTTAGAGTTCCAATCCTTGAGAAATTCTCGACGGGTACGATGCTTCGGTGTCACGCTATAGTGTACTTCGTTGATACGGAAGCCACGCACGGAAGCCAGCATCGCGCCGGTTGCGGTAGACGGCGGTAGCTGACCGAGGAAAGCCGCCACGGTGGAAAAGATAATCGTAGCAAGCCCGCTGATAAGGCTTAGAATGTTTCCCCCGGCAGATTAAGACTCGATAGGAACATAGTGAATTGGTCCGTCACGTCTTTAAGCGCGGCTTGCAGTTTAGCAAGAGCGCCGACCGGAGCGGGCGATGTAGAGTTGTATTCCTGAGCCGCTGCGATAACGGCATTGAAGGCACCCTCAATATCTGTCACAGCAAGCTGTCCACCCGGCGGCAGTGGAACGCCATTCGCTGCGAGCGTAGCCAGGATTGAGTTCAGCGCCGCTTCTCCTACGGGTACCCAATTCTCAATATCCGTCACGAGACGCGCGCAACTGCTTTGCGTGACGCCGACTACGGCAACTCCGCCCACGAGCGCGAGAGACAGGCATAACGCAAGTACGCCCCCTCGATAGCCAGCAGGCAGCAACCACTTCGGAAGTCTCATATAGTTTCTCCTCTTCAACCTAAGTTACCCCGGCGTTCAGGGCTTTCGTACCCGAAAACTACGGTTAAACCGGCCCCTAGATACCCGATTCCCGCTATTCCTAGCCGTTCTGGGCGCTTTTAAGGGCCGAATAGGGGTTTACCTCGTAAACGGCTAGGAACGGCCCTAAAGCTCTACCCGGTTATGCAATTCCCCGATTCTCTCGACGTACCCCTCAATCCTAGAAGAGAAGTCTAGGAGTAGCTCTGCCACTTGACTTACGCACTCCCTCTTTTTCTCCGCACCTTCATCCCCTTGGTCTTTAGGAGTTAATACTGGAGACAGCTTTTCTCCAAAGAGCTTAGTCGCTCTTCCAGTCTCTCCAACTCCCCCCGTATACTATCTACGCCTCGTAAAATTGGAGACTTAGCGTCAGAAGCAATAGCCGGGTTATCCTCCTCAGCTAGAAGCATTCTCTGTCTTTTTAGTGTTGGTTTCATCGGGAGTCTCCTTAGCTGAGATGCTCAGCCAGCTTCTTTGTCATTTTGAACATGTTGATCTTGCTGGAGCCTATAACGGCCTTCATCTTCTCGTCGCAGAGAATCTCCCGCTTGTCCTTCGGGTTCTGGAGCTTGTGTTTTTTGATATATTGCCATATCGAGCGGGTTAGCTGCGGCCTTGATAATGATTTAGAACCAACTATCGCCGCTAGTTCGTCACTCGGTTGTAGCAGCTTATTGAATCCTTTGTTTTCCCTGCTCATCTAGTTCCTCCCATTTTACAGTTTTTAGATTTTTACTACTATCCAATTCTGGCCAGGACGTTTCAGACCAAACTGAATATTTAAGACTATTCTCAAGACACCATAATGCCGCAATTTGCATCTTAAATATCTCAAGGTCACAGCTTTTCTCGTCGAATAGCATTCTCGCCCAACACTTAACTTCCACAAGCTCTGACTTTCCATTTCTATAATGAATCAGAATATCAGGCCAATGTTTTCTAGCCTTATCGTCAATCCATTCGTACTCAATACAAAAAGGCTCTACTTCATACTTCATTACATTTTTGGCACTATCCAAGATTTGATATGCCTCAAGCTCCCAAGTTGACCTATAACGCACTCTCCCAGCTTTCGGAGATATGTGAGTTCCGTGTGTACCATGTCCTAGCTCTGCATTATGGTGGGCATCTTGAAATTTCTTAGTCTTCCAAAGATTAGCATAGCCGACGCCGGAGTTTGGGTCTTTACACCGAGCTATCATACGTTTTGATGACGCTATAGACGCTTCTGCGCTACGTATAGGATCGCCCCAAAAGTTTCTAGCTTTGGTACGGTTTCTTTTCGCGTGTTCCCTTCTAAACTTAGGGCTACTCCAAAGCGCATCTAAAGACTTCCTACCAGTATTCGCAAGCCTCCTTCTATTCTCTTTGCTATTCCTAAACTTTCTTAGCTTCTCTACACACTCTGGGGTAGAGCGCCCTTCTTTCATCTGAGCTTCTTTCTCCCAAAGAAGCTCGTCGCACATCGCTCTAAAGTGTGGGTATCTCCGCAGCATCTCACTTAGGGACGGAACCCCATGCATCTTATAATGAATCCAATTAAGAAATCTTCTCGCTTTCCCACAAATCGGGCATCTAACAAAAGTATTTGAATCTTCAAGGTTAATTTTAGAATTGCGAAACCCCACTGCTATTCTCCTTTGTCCACAACTTTTGAAATCGGTCGTGGATTCTTTTTCGTGCTAACTACCTTCTCTATAAAAGCCTTAACGGGAAACTCCTCCATTGCGCCGAAGTGCTACGGCTTTTTCCAAGAGGTTTTGGGGGTCTGAAAAATTCTATGCATCTCTTTTATTGCTTTATTAAGGCGGGCTATTTTCTTTTTATTGGACTTGTCCCAATCATAATCGTGCTGGGCTTCCCGCATCTCTTCATAGACTTTTGTATAATTAGGGGGTCTATAACCTTCAGCGTAGTAGTTTCTCTCACTAGGTTTCGAGTCTATCGCTATACCTGATATAAGTTTCCTTATCTCATCCAGCGCGCGGTCCTCCGCACCCCCGGAAGCCCGTCTCAGTAACCTCTCCGGGTTCTCCCGCGCCTTTTCACCCGCCAGCTCTTCCGGCCCTTCTTTAGCTTTACCCGACTTCCCCTCATTCTTCTCCTGCTCTGATTCTTCCCCTTCGCTACCGGCTTCCTCGCCAGGCGTTTCTTCTCCCGGCATCCCGCCCTCGCCGGGCATCTGCGGTTCGGACTCCGCTTCGTTAATATCCTCATCCGTGATGTTAGAGAATATGTTCGTTGTGTCACCCAGCTGACGCAATTCCTTCAGCACGACCTTCTGCGAGATAACGCCGGAATTATAGGCTGCTAGGATTGGCGCTGACGCCTTCTCGACTAGTTCCGCCTTCTCGCTCTCTGTCAGCACACGGATGGAGGGGAACGTAAAATCCAAGTCATCGGGTACTTCCCCGAACTCAGACATACAGATGACGGGGTAGAGTTTATCCAGTTGAGGGCGTAGTCCGCTATTCTGTTCCTGCGCGATACGCTCCTCGTAGTAGCGTTCATCCGCATCATTCGATTGCCCCAAGCCTGTCACCGTTCTACCGAATAGCCGCGTAACGGGCATTTCGGCTGCACCCGCAACGTCCATCTGGAACTGCGCGTAGACTTCGCCCAAGCCGCCGAAGCCGTATTGCACTGACTTCATATCAGAGTCTTTGCCGAGGATAAGCATGGATTGATTCGACATTAACTCATTTTGTGCCTGCATTCGCTGCTGGAATTTCAGCAATGCCTGTTGCGTCGTACCGAGGCCGGAAAGCATCTGCGCCAGGTCAGGCTCAATGCGGGCAATGAGGTTCGCGCGGAAAAGAAGTTGCAGAATGGAGAAGCTGGCATTGTCGCGCTTCCTCATCTCCTCCCAAATAATTTCCAGAATGGAGATACCCCAATACATCTGAGCCTGTAGCTCCGGCGTCGGTACGTCGGGACCGCAGAAACGCAGCACACGAGAAGCATGTACATGGAAGTCTTCGCCGGAGTCGGGGGAGCGACATTCGTAGTATTCCGGCATCCCCCAATCGGCTGGGTGCGCGTAGTCATCTTCCACGGTGCCGGTAGGCGTGATGCCAACCCAACGGTCAAAGGGGATTAGACCTAGATAGGTACCGGGGTTGATGTCGTCCAGGTTTAGCCGCTTATCAAGAATGTCTTCTTGGCCCTTGATAGCGATAAGAGCACCGGCACCGCCATAGAGACGCGACCACTTCAGGGCTTTACGAATCTGGAGAGGCGTATAGGTACGGGCGACGGTACGGTCGAATTTCTGGATGTCTTCCGGCGATAGGTCGCAAGTGAGTTTAGGCCACGCGCGCGTCATATCCTGAGCCGGAAGGTCTACAACCCTGCGCGCTATCCAGTGATTTCTGTAGAGCGTAAGGAGCAGCCAATAGTTATTGCTCAGCCGCTCCATTACATATTCAGTCGCCTCAGGGATTGAATTAGAACCGTACCCCATCCGCGCCATCGCATTGGTGAAGAAATCGAAGGCAACGGAGCGCTCGGACTTCTTCAGCAGGTGCTTATTCTGCTTCTGTGCTGCGCGGATACCTACGGAGTCGAGAGATTGGAATCGCTTCGACAAGCGGCTTCTTCGGGGTAGAGTCCTTCGCTACAGGGACGGGTCTCGCCTGTAGGCGCGGGAATCTGCGATGCCCGTCTGTACCGAGAATACCGCCGGATTTGGAAAACTTAGCCATACCTACCGCTCGGCTTTGGCCTTCTTCAACTCGTCGTCGACCTTCTTCCACTCGGCGTAGGCCTTATCCCACTTGACGTAGGCCTTCTCCCGCTCGACGTAGGCCTTCTTCCACTCGGCGTCGACCTTCTTCCACTCGGCGGAGACCTTCGATAGCGCGACGTAGGCCTTCTTCCACTCGACGTCGACCTTCTCCCACTTGGCGTAGGCCTTCTTCCATTCGGCGAAGGCCTTCTTCCATTCGGCGAAGGCCTTATTCCATTTGGCTTCGACCTTCCCCAACTCAGCCTTGAAGGAATCCACCACTCTATGTAGCAGCTTCACGTCGTCGGCGGTAAGAGAGGAGACCTTCCCGTAGGGGCAACTAAACACCTTACAAGGCACGGCTTTTCCGTTGATAGCTTTGTGGCCGTGGGCTATATCAGCTCTCGCAGCGGCTATACCCTCCGCTCCTGGACTCCTCTTAGCATCCCTCCCTCGGCTCGTTGCCTCTCTGCTTCGAGCCTTCGCAGCCTCTAGAGCCTCCTCAGCGGAGTCAAAGAAGTTAGCGAAGGCAATCGGACTGCCATGACTGTCCTTAACTGTGTAGGACCAGCTAGACGGGTCGCTAGATGCCGTCACCTTGAATACCAAGATAGTATGCGTCCCGAATTTGACAGTTCTCTCGGAGGCGTCTTTGGCAGTGCCACCCGGTTTCATAATATCCTCCCATGTTACTCCACTAGACTTATAGCGGCGCGTCAGCCATATCAATGACAGCAGCGCCGCCAGCAATGCGACTTGTCTTGCTCGTTTCATTCAAGAGCCACGAGCGGCACGAGTCCGAGTCCGATACCGGCCCCTTTCGCTTGCAAACTCTCCGGCATCTTCTTAGCGTAGTACTGGTTAATGGACTCTTTCCCCAGCTCCAACATGCCAAGGGCCACAATCTTGTTATCGAGTGGCCCCATAACCGACATAGTGCCAGTGTTCTGATCATAGATAAGCGTCAGAACTAGATCTGGCAGAGACTCTTGACCCTGGCCTTCCGGCTCAATTGGGTTGTTGTCTTGTTCCCCTTCACCAACATCAAATTTAGACACAACTAAAGTTTCCTCCCGTAATTGATGATGTGATACTCGAAGCAACCGGGGTTCGTAACCACCGCCCCCAGCACGGCTAAACTCAGGGTGTGCCGCCAGTCTGCCCAACAGCGCCCGCGGCCTGGGCATAAGCGTCAGTCCCGTTGTTGCTAACTATGAAACTCTGTACGCTGACACTCGACAAAGTGGCGCTAACAGCGGTTCCCCCGTGGATAGTGGAAGGCCACGTCCAGGTACAAGCGGTAGTTCCATTCTGCACGAAGATGATTGTAAATTCTATCCCCTTTGCAAAACCTGTTACGGTGGGAACGATAGACGCGCCCGCCGTGGTGCAGGAGAATTGCAGCACGCTGGCGGAAGTCAAGTTAAGAGACGGGGTTGTGCTGTAGGGGATTGCGAATAGCACATTCCCCGTAATCGGGCATTCCAGTATTACGTTCTGCGCCTGCGACTTGAACAAGCAAGCCGCGTAATTGGCGTCGGCGGTCGGAGTGACGCTGTTAAAGTTGGCGTTGGCAATACCGTTCGAGTTGACGGTCTGGGCGTGAATTGGCGCAATCGCTAGAAACAAAATCGCTACAACCGCAAAAAGCAATGCTTGAAAGTTTCTCATCTCTATTCTCCTTTGTGAATAACTCTCATCTTTTAGTCTTGAAACTAGCAACTGCTGCGGAGAAATCTTCACAAGAGACTTATACAGTTCAGCAGAAGAGATTTATCCTCCAATCCTCTTAACAGCTACCCCACTGTTCACAATAGAAGCAATCTCTTGTAGATTAGGCGGAGAAGATAAACCTATGCTCTTTCCTGAAGCCTCTTCAAGTTCTTTTATGGACGGCAATATAGATGATCCAATATCCCCCTCCTAACTTGGAATCTAACTCGTACTTTAATTTTTCCTTTTTGATAATTACCTTTGCTATCTTTCCACTCAAATGGTACAGGGCACAAAACTGAGTAGCTACCATCTTTCAACTTAACAGTCAAACTACCATCTTGAGCCTCGGAATCTTTCCCAACCAACCGTTTCAGAGCGCTCTCCAAAGCTACAATCTTCTTGCCGAGCTTGAGACGCTGCTCCGGGTTGGTAGTATCTACGGAATATCCCTTTAGCTTCTTGATACGAGTGCGGAGCTGGTCGCGGGTGAAGATACGCTCTTTCTTTCCATCAAACGCGACATCTACAACCTTATGAAGCAGGGCAGCGTCGGAAGCAGTAAGCTGTAGCGGCATAGAATCCCCCTTATTCTCCGTCCTGCTAGGCAATAGATTCAGCGAGCGCGCATACTGATAAGCGGAACCATGTAAATCACCCTTGCGAAGGAAGCCATCCTCCAGCGCATCATCTACATCATCGTCCCACCAGTCAATGATAGTCTTTCCGTTTCGCCTGTCTTCCAGCTCTACAAACTTTGGATTGCTGGTAAGCCCGTTACTGAGTTTCGTCTCGTTGATGGGGATGGGATTGGAAGCGTCGGTAGCAGGGGCACCGGATTTACAACGGACACACTCTACTTTAGGATTTTCAATGTTCTTTACAAACTTTGCTCCCACTATGAATACTCCGTGCTTTGGGCAGACACCCCGGTATAACTCCCCTTGCTGAAAAGGCTTCAGAGGGATAGGATTGGAAGCGTCGGTAGCGGAGTCTTCGCCCATCTTGCCAAGCAAAGTCACTCCCGAGAATCTCCCTCGGTATAATTTAGGACCCCCGGACGGCGGACGGTATCCCTTCGCCTTGGCAGACTTGATTAGCTTGTAGCATTCGCTGCCAACGTGCACTAATTGGCCACCCTCTGTCACCACATGATAGGGGTTTATTCCCAGCGTTCTGCCACAGGCGAAGCACTTCTCACCTTTTTTAGCAAGAGACATCATTTGTTTGTTTTGTCGTCTATCGTCCAATCCACAGCGTCGGGAAAGAAATAACGAATCTGCTTTAACCGTTCCTGGAAGTTTCCTCCCCCTTTGGGGAACTTCGACTTGAACCTCTCAACGCTAAGCCGCACCTTGTGTCCATTCCTAAGCGTTACTTCGTAGTATTGCATCCCTCACGCTCCTATGCCGCACTCGCAACGAAACCCGCAGTGCTTAAATTGATAGTCGCTACAATCGTCCCACTAGAGAATGCAGAGCAGCGGGCGCGGATATTCGTCAGGGCTGCTGGCTGGAACTGCCATACTCCCGGTGCGGTGGCGGACGTCACAGGGGTACTCGTGCCGGGAGGGGTACCGGCAATCGCAACCCACGTCGTACCACCATCGCCGGAAGCCTCGAACTGCACCGTGCCGACGAACGTACCGGAAAGTACGACGGACGCGGAACCGCAGTTTTGCATATTCGGCCCATTTAGCGGGACGGAGAGTGTACCGGCTGGATTGTTGCCGGTGGAGTCGGCTGCCGTAAGCGATGCTTGGAACTGGTTAGGGGCTGACATCAGGATGCTCCTTTATTGATTAACGCTTGAATCTCGTCAGGCGTTTCCTTCACCAATAGGTTGTCGCCATTCCGCAAAATAACCCATGTACCGGAAGCCGGAGTTCTGTGGTTCAATCCCACGTCCTCAATCTGCGTCGGGTCAACAAGCAATACTTCACCCTCTGACAGAGAGTTGGCATCGTGCAACTCAATCACGCAGTCTTCGCCAGGGCTTTCTGTTCTTCTTCCTTGCCGCGTTGCGCCCGCAGTTCCATTAGCCGTATCGCATGGCAGGGACAAAAGGGCATCTTTTCTCCGTTACCGTTTCTCACTTCCTCGTAATACTCAGCAGGATTGAGACAGCCGGGGACTGAGCATAATCCTTCGGACTTCATAATCAACCCTCCTCTCTCTTGCGGCTTGCAGAGCGTTCTTTACGGTATGGGGAGAGATGCCCAACTTGGTAGCGATTTGCTTTCGAGTGAATCCCTGTTCGACGAGAGTTGTTATTTCCATTTGTCTGCGAGTCAACTTGGCACCAGCGCCGAGAGGCTCGCCCATTATAAGTTACCCCTGCTTTGGTTGTTAAGAGGTATTGATGTAGTTGTCATGCCGCCTTCTTCTCCAATCCAAGCGCAATCAGACGCCATATCGGGACTTTTGTTTTGCATCCATACCTAGCGGCATCACAAGAATCATCGAACTGTTTCAACGGCTGCTCTACTCCGCGCTTGGCCGCACTGGGGTCCCAGCGATAGTTTTGGAGCTGCTTGATCAGATTCACACAGCTTTTGTGGATTCTCAACTTACGGGCTGACATCAAACTGGCGACTGTCTTGATTCCTTCCGTGACTTCGTTGTCCGCATCCGTAACCCAAATCCCCCGCCCCACCAGCTCGGCCTCGAACGACGCGCACTCCGGCGGAAGGATGACCTCACAGGTGTTGTTCCCACCACCCATGAATTTCTCAAGGTCCTTGGCATACTCACTGTCTGTTTTTTGTTTCATCTCCGTTTTAGAGTCCCAGAAATATTCCTTGTCGACCCACAGGGAATCTCCATCGTCGTAAAACATGAGATAGACTTGCGGATGGTCTACTCCGCAATCCACCGCCACCCATTTGTCTTGATAGCCGCCCGCGTTGTAAAGAGAGTCCGGACGCGTTGAATCGTCATACAGAAGAGAGTCGCTCCATGAATCCCGATAGATGCTGCCTTCGCCCATGACCCACAGGCCGTCTATGAACCGTTGGTAGAAAACGCCGCTATAGAGAGATTTCTGTGTCGCTTTGTACTCCTCGGTTAGGTTGGGATTATCGTCCATCGTTACGTGCATATCCCACACGCGTCCCGTTTCGTGCAGCATCACGTTGTCAAGGTATTCGCGCTTAAACCAATGGAGGGGCTCTCTCGGATTCGTTGTTCCATAAAACCTGGCTCCGGGCGGGGAGAGACGCGTCAGGAGCATCTTGAAATAGGTTTCCGGCATCTCCGTCACTTCATCGGCGAAGGCGAAACCAACGGTCGCGCCTTTGATATATTTCTCCGACCCTTCGTCTTTCGCACCCATTACAATCCAAGGCTGGCCAAAAAGCTGCAACATGCCGGATTGAGCGTTGTAGTGGTAGTTCTTGGGGCCGATGATGGAAAAGAGAACGGAGAGAACGTTGATGTATATCTGTTGCTTGGCGACTCCGGTCATTAGCCGCCAACCTTCCACAGGGGAGACGCAGGCGCGGAGAATCTTTGACATAAGGGCCATCGTCTTCCCCGACCTTACGCTTCCATGCAGAATATTTATAAAAGCGTCATCTTCGAGACGCTGAAAAGCGAACTTCTCTAGACGAGGGCCGAATGATGTTAGGAAGGATTTAGGGCGTTCAGCCATCTAGAAAGGTTTGTGACACTCAATGTATAGAGAGACAGCCGTGGTAACGAGGAGAACAATAAAGCAGACAAGAATTGCCCAACTATATTTGTCCACTATGACCGCCCCCTTCTATCTCATCTCTGTGACAAGACACCGTATGGTTATCAATAGCAAGGATAGCTTTTTGAAGTTCTCCCTGCCCGGCTGCATTGGTCCAAGGCCCGACGTAGGTATAGGGGCACAAACAGCAGCTACCTATCACTTGGCTCATACCGTCAGGTCTAGTCTCCACTCTCGTAGAGCTAATGGGGGTAAAAGGCGCGTATTGTCCTCCTGCTACTGTTAGACTATTATCCATTTATCCTCTTCATTCTCCCCCTAGTCTTAGCATCCAGCTTCACTACGACGGGATTACACATGGAAGGATGCAAGTTGACGGATTCCACCAAAGCGCCACCATCTTTCCGGTTCGTCCAGCCGAAGACAACCCAAGCGCCTTTTCCAACTTCATCAGAAGCCTCGGTTTTCCACCTGAACCGCACTTCATACTTCTGGCCAGCGTAGCCAGTCTTGACGGTAGCGGCGAGGGAGCAGAGTTTTTGCAGGCTATCTATCATACTATCCTTAATTCCGGCTGCCAGAAAGAAGCAACCCAACAAAGTTTCCTTCTCCATCCCCTATCGGCGTAATCCTACTGTCTATATTGCCATCGGATAGACCTATTGCAACTATCTCACAATCCTTTCTTTCTATTAAACCTCCTTCCGTCTCTACCCCAAAGTATGTGACTGATACAGCCGGATACTTACCAGCTACAGTATGAACCCAGCCATCATCCACTTCTAACCGTCCTATGATTTTACCGTCCTGCTTGCGGAGTTTCGCTTTCCCAATTATGTGTCCTCCCTCCACTATGTCAAGCCATAAGGGAACTTCTCCCACGTCTCGAACCTCTTCCATCCTAGTAAATGTGTTAAGAGCGTTCGGCGTTCCATCAGGGATATATACCACCGTCTCAAATGTTTTCATTCTGCCTCCTTATTCCTATACTCCCAATATCTTCTGCACGTTCTTAACCGCGCGAAAGTAGCAACACTTCGCCGCCGAGGTGCTAACGCCGCGCATGGCTGCTACTTCCCGATGTAGAACATCACTACAGAACAGTTCAATGGCTTCCCGTTGCAGCGGGCTTATCTGCCCGGCGGCTTTCGCTACCCGTGCTACAAGTTCCGCATCTCTCGCCATCTCGTAGGGGCTAGCGGCTCTTTCCGACTGCTCGGGAACCTCGTGCGTAAAGTTCCCATTCAAGAGATTCATCCCGCCGCGCTTCATCATTAGCGCGGAGTTCAAGGTAATGCGATAGAGCCAGGTGGAGACTGCCGCTTGGCCTTTGAAACTGTTCTTGCGGGTATTCGCGCGTAACGCACCTAGGAAGGCGTTCTGCACCGCATCGTCGGCGTTCGATTCCCCCACAATGCGGACGGCCAGATACCGCAGACGCTTGTAGTTATCTTGAAAGGCTTGGGAAAGGTCAATCACCAGCTACGCATCCCTCCAGATTCCCTTTTCCAGGAATCCATGCTTTGCCGTCTTTACACCGTTGTCGTGTCCTTCCATTACGATAGAGGGGTTGACGGTAATCGTACCATTATCATGTTCTACTATGGAATGCTTCGATAGCCTGCCTGTTCCACACTGGGGAAGATAGAGCCACCATTCTTTATCTGTAGTCCGAACCACGTCTAAATCAGCCGCCTTCACAGAGGTTCTTATCATTTCCGGCCAATAGCAAATGCGGTCCGGGTCAATCTCCCGCATATTAGCGATTCGCAAAGCTGGAGTAAAAAGAAGTACTTGGGAACATTTGGGATAAGCAGCCATGAAACCTCGCATCGAAATGATACGGAGTAGAGACAGCCGATATCTTAACAATGGTTGAGACATTACAGTCCCTTTACGTCTAGACCCATACTTGCAAGATTTGCTTTCGTCTTCTCCCGGTTTAAGTCGCCCTCCTGCCAAGGGATGCCACCTGTAAGGTAGCTCGCGGCAAGTTCACTCCTACGTCTGGCCCAGGCTTCCGCCGTATAGAAACAAGGGACGATGGCGTTTGGATAGCTATACTTGGCTTGCGCCGCTTCCAGCCATTGTTCGTCGGTTAATTGTTCCATGTTCTCCTCTTCCTCTGCCCATTCGCAATCAGAACCTGTTGCGCCGGTCTTAACATGCTGATATAGACTGGACTCTGCTTCAAGTCCTCCATCTCACGCATCGGTATCTTCCGCGCGGTGCCGTTCTCGATCATGCAAATCTCCGCGCATCCTTCGCATAGGATGGGAATCAGCGGTGGAAACTTCCTGTCCGGCAGCTCATCCGTGCCAATCAGCGTCGAGAAGCGGTATTTGCAATAGGGGCAGTTCATGTTCCCAGTATCAGCTTCGCCCAGTAAGGCCATTGCCGACGGGCTTCCTCGAAACTGCGGCATAGGATAATATGCCGAACACGACAACCGATAATAATGCGCCAACCAAGGCATATATTGTTAAGATATCGGCTGTCTCCACTCCGTATCATTTCGATGCGAGGTTTCATGGCTGCTTATCCCAAATGTTCCCAAGTACTTCTTTTTGTTTATCGCTCAAACGGTGATTGCGCGTCCATTGCTCACTCACAGACTCGAAAAAATTGCGTTCCCAATCAGTCATACGCTCTAGCACAGCATTATCTAGAATGTACTCAAGGGCATTATCGTCTAGTTCTTCGAGTTTCATCCCACTACCTTCGACAACGGCCAGCCTAGCAGCATGTGAAGTTCCACCAGCGCATCCATCTCAGCAACGATTATACCATCTCGATGCCGAGGCTTATTTATCCGGCGCATCGAGAGAATCTGGTTGACGCACCATAGAACGGATTGGAGTTTATCCTCCATTACCGCCCTTTAGCCTCAATCCGGTCAGTATTTCGTATTGCATCGGCTTCGTCGGACATCTGCTATGGCTCGCGAGAGCCAACCGGGCGGCTGTAGTGGTGCAACGCCCGGTTCTCCAGTGTGTAAAAGAACGCTAGCGCTTTGGCCGCGCTCTGCTTGCGAGCGGTTTCGTCCCTTGGACCCGAGAAGAGATTTGTCAAATCGTTGACTATGTCCTGGCCTACGTCAGTCATGACTTCATCCAGCGTCATAAGCTGCTCGTAGCTCGTGAACGCGGATTCGTCGGGTATGGGCCCGAAAAGGTTCATTTCCGGGCGGATTGCATTGAGTGAGTTGATGACTTTCCCTACGGTTACTTCAAGTTGGCCATTGCTCTCGCCGGTCTTCACATACCCATCCAGCGAACGAAGGACCTCTCTTGAGGCCAGTGCAAGTGCCAGGTACCTGGAACGAGCCTCCGAGCTTTCGTGCATGGGCGTCCCTCCCGAAGGGCTGAGGCTACCACTGTCGGACGGCAGGGGGAACTTGTCAATAGGGGTGTTGACTTCATTTTGGAGTTTATCGCCCACTAGCTTTCTATCCTTTCCGCGTTCGGATACTCCGCACCTAGCGTCAATTCAACATACTGCTTGATTACAGCCTCTCTGCTGTCTGGTTGAAAGTTTCCAATATAGAATGGCACTACGATATGGCTGACGTATGGACTTCGCTTTAGGTTTGAATAGTTTCTACTGCAGCGTAGTTACAAAAGGGAAGACAAATACTTTAGGGTGCGCTTTTGCAAAAGTACACAATTCTCTAGAGGATTTATCTAGTAAGACTGCGTACCGAACTTTATATACCCAGTTAGGGGTATTCACTAGATGCACTTCGACAATACGCTGTACGGGTATCATTAACCCCCCACTCAATCGGATTGAAGTGCAGCACTGTCTTTTCCCCAAACAAGTCTTTTAGCCGATGCTTGCTAATCGGCTTCCATATGCCGAGTTTTCCGTCCCAATACTCATACCCACAGCCTGGTATGTCTGACGTCCAGCGGATTCTCATCTTGTCGGCTCCGGCACTCATACAGGCTTAGGTCTCTCTAAAAAAGATGGTACAGGGGGGTTATGCCCTTCACCCAATCCTAGCAGTCTACGCTGTCTGGGAAGCGGAAGATTATAGAACTCAATCTCCGTATATTTTGTATCTCTCCAGTCCCTTTCGGTCATCAACTAACACCTCCATCTATTCCTACAGGCATCGGCGCAATCCCGCACTCTTTCAGGAATATTGCATCATCCCATAGCAGAGTATCTACCGCCGTCTCTATCTTGATGAAGACAGGCTCCCGCGCCTTGACGGCACGCAGCACCGGCTCCAAGAACTCCTCGTTCTCCACCAGGATGCGATAGTGGAAACGGCTGATGCGCTGATAGCCCAGCACGCCGGGAATCGTCAACAAGCAGCTGGAACGCACAATCTCACCATAACGCACAATCTCACCATAGAAAACGTTGAATTCCTCGATGTTGTTGTCAAAGACACCTTCCAGAGCCTTCAACACAATCACCTGCATCTCTAGCAGCGTGGAACTGTCTCTTCCGAGATTCTCGATCAGCTGGAACGCATAGTTGACTCTTGTGTCGCGGATTTCAATGTTCTCCATTGCTGCCTCCTATGGCGATCAGCAACGCCACTACAAACCAAAA
This sequence comes from uncultured Actinomycetota bacterium, assembly GCA_963759545.1. GTDB lineage: Bacteria > Actinomycetota > Actinomycetes > Streptosporangiales > Streptosporangiaceae > Trebonia. Next base: position 160,477 of record CAVXAB010000018.1, on the reverse strand, counting down.
CAAGATAAGGGTTAATCTTACGCTTTTCATCTCTATCTCTAGTACAATAAAACCCCATCCAGCCCCATCATCCCTTCTTTTTCTTCTTCGATTCCTGACCTTCCGGGGGTCCCACCTTGTCCGCCTTGGCATTCATCGAAGCAATGAGGATTTGGAAAGCATCCCCCTGGTCATTGCTGACGGGTTGATTGGGCTTGCCTTCGGCGCGGTCTACGATGAATTCTGCCGCACCCTGGTCTTCATCAACAATCGCCTTCAAAGCGTAGAGCTCGGTAATTACTTGGGCGAATGTTCGTCCTTCCGGGTCTCCAGGGTATCTGGCGTTGAGAATCTGTCGCGTAGCGGTTCCGGTGGGAGTGCTGTCTATGTTTTTGGGATTCCTGGCCCATAGTCTACCGGAGACACCGGGGGGAAATTTCCGTCCCAATTTGTTTCCTTTTTTGAAGGGGATTCCACGCGGCTTGCCCTTCCTTTTAAGAATTATAACTACGTCACTCTTCTTTCTCTTTTTCATCTGTCCATCCAGTGCCTAGGAGTAGGCACAAATAGGTTCACTTAAATTTACCCGTCGGACAAGGTTTACCCCCCCCCCTATCATCTCAATCTAATAGACGGGCAAAGGGGGATTACTTGAAAGGTCTTATACGAAGGAGGTTCTAGCCCGGTTTTACTTTATTTGCGGGGAATCATGTTTCAAGTGCTTTATAGGTGCACGATTCTCGGCGTTTACAGCATGTCTGCGGCGTTTTACGGGGCGAGTAGCTAGTTTCCCGCGTTGTGGGGTTGAAAACGGCTAAAATCGGCTATCGTCGAGTTTTCCGGCAGACACAGATATTGGAATCCTCGTTTGCTTAGCAGAGCGGCTTTCTTCCTGTTAATCTTTGAATCTGGGTTCCCTACATCTATGGCTAATCTCTGGAGGGGGTATAGACGGGCTATCGTTCCATTCTCGCCCAGCTCTTCATCGAGGAAGTCCGGGTTCCAGAAACTCAGATAACGGTCCGATCCTACTGCGTGTGAAATAGCGTCCATTTTAGTTCTCCCTTTTCCCCTACTTCTTAGCGTTGCTTAAAGTTACTTCCTGTAGGTTATGTGTGGGGTTTTATTAGAGTGTGGGGTTTTATTAGAGTGTGGGGTTTTATTAGAGTGTGGGGTTTTATTAGAGTGTGGAGAGTATAGATGAAATCTCATAAACTACTCACGGAAGTATTCGTGGACGGCGAGAGTGCGGGATTCGTCGTCTGTAGTGGCGATGTGTTACACGAGTTGCCGTTTCGGAAGCGGGAGGGTGTAGTCGTGCGCGTCATCCATACTCTTGCGGGGCATCTTTCGAGTGCGAAATTGCTTAGTCTGTTTCCAAGACTAAAATGAAAGCTATCTTAACAAGTTCGTCGGCAGTGTGGCCCGTAAAGCAGGCATTGCCGCGCGAAAGGTCGGGGCGCTATGCCGTCCTACCCCGGATGGCCTCTAACTAGCGCCCTACCTTCAAATCTCTAAGGAGGATTTTATGAAGATGAAAAAGATAGTAAAGAAAACAAGAAAGAAAGAAGAAACTTAGTCTACAGGAAAGGTTGATTAACGATTTAATCTCCGTAGAGGCGTTACTTTCACAGACAGGGCGTACACCTACACCAGAAATACTACTTACATTGCATCATGTGATGGGGTTGATACTGGCATTATCGGCTTGGCCTGCTATACTTATTACCTCTCGGTCCTTCGGGTCAACCATACCCATACGTTCCGAAAATCTCTAGGAGAAAGAAATGATTCGCAACGTAATCGTCAAAGTCTTCTCAGTAGAGAATAAGAAGTTCACCGTGCGTCGGTTCCATGCTAGAAAAGGCACGCATTTCGTAGAATCAGATATAGAAAAGATTCTGGATGGGTTTGTTGACGAGATAGAGAGGCAGATGCCGCATAGCGAATATCGCATGACGCAAGTAGGACCGGGAGCCTATAATTTCGTCTGGGATAGCTATCAGATACCGGAGAAGTTTAAGACTCTTACCACATCTGTAAAAGAACCCAATTCTACAGAATCTGTGTAATTTTCCCCTTCTATACTATTTCGGCGGGGTTTACCCGCCCGCTAGACATACGTTTAATCGCGCAGACGGGGCGATTCTAGCCATTTTCCCGCTAAGGTAGGGGGTAACTAGCTAAAACGGGCTAGAACGCTGCTGAGAACCAGCTAATTCAACCGATTCTCAGCAGGTTATAGAGCGGATGCTACTTTCCAGCGGGTTGTTGTTGTTGAGGTTGGGGCGAACTCGACGGGAGAGTAGGTTGAGTAGCGATGAACTTGCGGGTCTTTTCGTCATACTTGAAGCCTTGCGGTACCATTCCGGCAAGACGCTGTTGCAAGCCCAACCATTCATCCTGCTCTCCTTGCATCTTTTGAAACTCTTTCGACTGCATTCCAGCGGTTACTTCCGTTTGTAGTTCTTTCCAGTGTGTATATTCGTTTAGGAAGTCCTGCGACGGGCATTGCTCGGAAGAGCTAGCCGGAATACATTGAGCGGCATTAGGGGCGGAGTGGAACCGTGTGATCTTGAATAATAAGATATACAGCTCCGCCCCTATTCCCCTATACGGAAAAAAAACAAATCCAATCAAATGTCCGTATCCAGGATTTCATAAGCCTTCCTCCGACAATATAAAACCCCCTTTTACGAACCGCTTGAGTCCGTCACTATAAAGTTAAATATGGAAGATGCGGCACCAGAAGGCGTACCACTGACAATTCCGCTCGACAACAACGACAGTCCGGGCGGCAACGACGCTCCCGGTGCCAAGCTGAACTTGTACGGCGGAACTCCCCCCGATAGCTGAATTAGCGACGCTAGATTCTGGGAGTATGCTACTCCCACTGGTGCGTTTGGGAGTGTCACCGGCGACAACATAGACAGAGGCGGCAGTGCTGACGGTGTGCAGGTAATCGTAATCGTCAGGTTCCCTAGCGTCGAAGTCATCGCCGCTGAAAGAGTACCCGTTAGTGCATTCGTTGTAGAGCTATAGACTACAGGCAATGCCGTCGTGCCAGCTGTGGCGGTACAAGTGTTATTGAACCCATTCGTCGAACTAGCAAACGAAATAGGTGCCGCTGTGCTTTGATAGAAATGCACGGGCGTTGGAGTAATCGTCCCTAGAGTAGATGGAGGAACGGCTACGATTGTAATCGTCGTTGTTCCGGTCTGCGCTGCGACTGGCAGAGTGAGAAATGCCGAAAGAAGCGCAAGCAATACAACTGCTAAAAGCCTTTTCATGTAGTTTCTCCTATTTAGATGTGATTGATGCCGTTCCCGTCAAAGGACTTGGCCCGGCGATAATAACAGGAATTGGGGGCGGAAGGGGAGGTGGTATAGCACCCGATTGAAACGCCCCTACTGTCCATACCCCGGTTGTTGGCCGCACAGCACCATTAATATCAATATCGAGTGCTGCGATCCCTAAGCTTGTTAGGTTCATTCCTATTACTCCGCCCGGTATTGCCGATGCAGGCGCACCAGTTAATACGTTGATGCCCGTTCCCCCCGCCCCGATATTCCACATGCTATGAACGTCGATCGAGAGAGGAGCGGCCTGCATCTGTGCGAGATCGTAGTACGCGCACGTCGTTGTATATAGGCAGAGTATTTGCGAAGTAGGAGTCAGCAGGCCAGGGCACGCCGCCCCGGTTGTGTTGTCACAACCGTAATCATTGAAATCCGAGGCCGTAAATATAGGTCCATTCTGACCGAGCCGAAGCGTATTGCAGCCCGACACTACATTGTTCTCGAAGATGATTGCCGGTGCGCCGGATGGCGAACCTACGTTGAAACAAATGTCAGACGACTGCGCTCCCACCAGCGTGTTATTGGCAATAAGGAACGGCCCCGGCCCGTTCACGTTCACCACGCCATTGTTGTTCTGCGTATACGTCGCGTTCCAGAAATTGTTGAAGATGTGCGTGGCCTGATGCGTTCCCTCAAGAAAAATCGAACCTGTCAGGCAACCGCCGTCAATCCCCGTGAAGCGATTGTTGTAGATATTCTCACCCGTGGAGATGCCGCCAGTGATCGCCCAGCTGTGGATGTTGGAAGTATGGTTTTGGCAACCAACGGTGTCCCCCAGCCCCACATCCTGAAAGGTGTTGTTGTACACCTGCATCCCGCCGAGGTTCAATGAGCTTCCGGCCACGGCCAGTCCCACCGTCATCCCGTTCAATTGGTTGTTATAGAACTGGAAATGTGAATCGCTCGCCCCCGCAGGTACGTAGGTGTTTCCCGCATTGGCTTCGGTCAGGTCGTGGACCTTCCACGTGCCCGTGCACCCGGACATGAAAATACTCTCGAATTCGTCGCTACTGCCGCCTTGGTTGAGAGCGGTGGACACATTCAGGTAGAAAGGCCCGATAAGAAGGTTACGAATCTCCCAGCCGCATCCCCCACTGTTCTGGGTATCAATCATGTTGATCGATTGCTGGCTCGAGCAGTAGCTTCCATTCGGGCAGAGAACTCCGGCTTGTCCACCTGTTCCCGTTCCCCCGCACGTCGCCGCGAAGGTAAATGTCTGCGCGCCGTCGTTGTCGGAAAGCACCGTCACCGTCGCGTTATAGGCGCTCACCGAGTTGCCGCTGATCGTTATGGGCGGCTCATGCGGAAGCGTGTAGCCAAACGCAGCAGGTCCGGTCACCGTCGCGATGCCGCCCGAGCAGGTGATATTCGTAATCGCCGCTGGCGGCGTCCCTACCGCCGTTTGGATGATGTAGCCCGTGCCCTTCGGCCCCATCCCGTAGTCGCCGAAGTTCGAGGCGCACGTTGTCCCTGAGCCGCAGGGAGTTCCACCGTCAATCAGTCCGCCGTTATGTCCATGAAGTTCGATGCAGCCCCCGACGCTATAGCAAGATGGAACTTGGATGCTCGCGTTTGACTCGAAGAGGATGGAGATGTTATCGGCTTGGACTGTGAGCGCGTGGGCGATTACGCCGCACAGTTTCAGCGTGTCTCCCGTTGTATAGCCTGAAAAGTTGTACGCTTGCGTGCTCTGCGTTCCGTCAGCGCCGCAACTCGTAGGCCCACCGACATCAGAGATATAGTAGGTTGTAGCACTCGCTGGCAGCGCAAAGGAGACTAGCATTAATAGCATCAGGACTATTAGAAATCCTAGAAAAGTTTTCATGTTTACCTCATTGGAGTGCCAAGCATTCGCTTACCCAGCTAGTCCCCGTACTATATGTGCTTACGCAATGCCCGTTCGTGAAGCCGGATGTAGGCAGATAATAGTAGTTATGGTCATAAGTCGACAAGGGGGAATAACTCGGCTCGGTTGGCGTTATACCATTGATGAGTGGATTAGATGTTGTAGCCGCTGTAGTAGACAGTTTGGAAAAGAAGGCAACGGCAGCAGGCCCAGTCGTCGTAATCGCTCCGCTATCGTTCGCGGTGGAGGATGTCGCACCTGCACCGTTCGATTGCCCAGAAGAATAGCTCCACGAACCGGAAGTTCTGTGGAACTCCATCACAGCGCATTCGGCATATGAGGTACTGCCGGAGGGGGTATAAGTTACGGTATAGGTCACACTGCCATTAGCAACGGAGGAAAGCAGGCGAAATGTCTCCCCATAATCATTAGCACCATCGGTCACTGCGCCCTCAGCCGAAGCCGTAAAGCTACTAGTGCCGTCGCTAACCGTCGCGGTGATGCCTACATTAGTCCATTGAGTCCCAAGTTCAATCGCGTCCGTTGCTGCTACGCCGGTCAAAGTAACCGTACAAGTCGAAAGGCCAGTGCCTCCTAGCGAAGTGCCATTGCCTTGTACGAAGGTAAGCGTTGGCGCAGTAACTGACTTCGCTATCACTGTTGTTTTCTTGAGAATCGTCGTCTTCTTCAAGACCGTAGTTTGTGCCCTGCTAAGGGCGGGCACCAGAAAAGCAACGAAGGCTAGAATGGTTATAAGTTTCCTCATTGCAACCTCGTCGCCACTGCATCAAGCTGGTATGTACCTGTTCCCGTCGTGCAAGCCACGTAAGTCGTCGCATACTGTATGATGGAGCCGTTTGATGATATGCTAAAATCCCCACTAGCCCCGGATGTTCCGAGAGCCGTATTAAAGTGAAAAGCCGTTGTAAAATCGGCTGATTCCTCGTCATATACTCCCACGGTGATAGCAGAGTGGGTTGTGCCATTTGTGTCCGTCCAAGTAAGTTGGAACGAGACACTCCCCGCTGTCACGGAGGAGCAGGCCGTTCCTGTTTCGGTGAAATCGAAGTGAACATCATATTGTCCCGCCACATTGCAGGCACCTGCTGATGCGGCGCAGAGTGTCGCAGTAGTGATCGAGGCCGTCTTAGCTGTTTGGTGAACAGCCCCCGGTTGAGAGCGAACTAGCATCCCATAGCTAGCACTTCCGTTCGTTGCTACTAATACCTCATGTTGCGTCGAATCGAAGTAAAGCACGGAAGCCCCGGACACGTTCGTTGTAGAGGTTCCTTCCGCCCCGCAGATTCCCCCACCAGTGCCAACCGTAACGCAGTTTGCCGTTCCAACCTGTAGAAGTCCCGCAGCAACTTGCACGTTCCCAATAGAGCCAGCAGTGCCCGAACCGCCTGTCCCTGCCGCCCCTGGAGTCAGAACAATGCTACCGCCATTCGAGTTTATGCCGGTTCCAGCGGACGCCCCGCCCGCTCCCGCCGTTATATTAATCGCACCGCCTGCGCCTCCTACGGCGTTAGTACCCGTCCCAGCTCCTCCTAGTCCGCTATTGATCGAAACGATAGAACCGATACCAGCTGTACCAGCGGCATTCGACGTAGCGCCTCCGGTAATCCCCAACACATTAAAAACTATACCAACCGCAAGACCCGAGGTAGTAGAGGAAGATGCTGGAGCGGTTCCCGTTAGTTTGAACTGCCCATCGACTCCTGCTGTGCCGGAACCCCCAATGCCAGCAATACCAAGAGTAATTAAGAAGTTTCCACCGTTCGCATTCGCCCCTGTACCAGCAGATGCGCCCCCCGCTCCAGTCGTAAAGCTGATAGCCCCACCAGCGCCTCCAACCGTATTTGTTCCTGTGCCAGCACCGCCAGCACCGGCTGTCATCGCCGGAGAGCTTCCAACGCCTGCCGTTCCAGTCGCGTTGCTATCCGCCCCGCCGATGATGCCGTTTATGTTGAATAATGTAGATGCAGCAGTCCCGGTAGATGTTGAGACGGATGCAGGGGCCGTCCCTGCTAGAGTTAAGCCACTCGTAGACGTACTAATATAAGTAAACGTAGCGTCTGCCGTAGGGTTAATCAACCCGGTATTGCTTTTGTCGAATGAGATTGCTAGTTAAAGTGAGGTCGCGTTGATCGAGTTCCACTTGGATGCCCGCTCCGGGGTCGCGCCGTACCGGCAGCTGATCCACCAGGTGCGGAACGCGCTGCGGCTTGGCCTGCTGCGCGAGGGCGACCAGCTGCCGAAGGTCAAGGACGTGGTCGCCGGGCTGGCGATCAACCCGAACACGGTGCTCAAGGCCTACCGGGAGCTGGAGTACGAGGGGCTGGTGGCGGCCCGCCCGGGGATCGGCACGTTCGTGACGGGGACGCTGGACGGCGGGCCGCTGGCCGCGCACGGGCCGCTCCGCCGCGACCTGCAGCGCTGGCTGGCCAAGGCACGACGGGCCGGCCTTGACGACGAGTCGATCGAGGCGCTGTTCGCCAGCACTTTTCGGTCCGCTAGCGAGGAGGACATAGCGTGAGGGCTTTCCTGGAGCGAACGGGGAACACAGCGTGAACGCCGTCATAGAAACCAACGGGCTCGGTAAGCGGTACCGGCGAAAGTGGGCGCTGACCGACTGCACGCTGTCCATCCCGGCCGGGCACGTCGTGGGCCTGGTCGGCCCCAACGGCGCGGGGAAGAGCACCCTGCTGAACCTGGCCGTCGGGCTGCTGGCGCCGACCGCGGGCACGATCGAGGTGCTCGGCGGCACGCCTGCGGCCGACCCGGCGCAGCTGGCCAAGGTCGGGTTCCTCTCCCAGGACGCACCCCTCTACGCCGGCTTTTCCGTCCGCGATCACCTGAAGCTGGGCGCACGCCTCAACCCACTCTGGGACGCGGAGCTGGCGCGCGACCGGGTCGACCGGCTCGACCTGGATCCCGGCCAGAAGGCCGGCACCCTGTCCGGCGGGCAGCGGGCCCAGCTCGCGCTGACCCTGGCCGTCGCCAAGCGTCCCGAGCTGCTGATCCTGGACGAGCCGGTGGCCAGCCTTGACCCGCTGGCCAGGCGGGAGTTCCTGCAGGACCTGATGGAGGCCGTCGCCGAGCAGGAACTGTCCGTCGTGCTGTCCTCGCACCTGGTCGCGGACCTGGAACGGGTCTGCGACTACCTGATCGTGCTCATCGGCTCCCAGGTGCGCGTCGCCGGGCCGGTGGACGAGCTGCTGGCCGCCCACCACCTGCTCACCGGCCCTCGGCGGGACCCGGACACGCTGCCGGACAGCGTGCAGGTCGTCTCCGCCAGCCACACCGACGTGCAGACCACGCTGCTGGTCCGCACCGCCGGCAAGATCCTCGACCCCGCCTGGACCGTCTCCGAGGTCGGCCTTGAGGACCTGGTCCTCGGCTACATGAGCCAGGCCGCCGGCCGCCGCCGCCGCGACCGAACGGCAACCGCCACCTGGAGGTACAGAAATGATCTGGCTGACCTGGCGCCAGTTCCGCGTGCAGGCGATCACCGCGGCCACCGTGCTGGTCGCGGTCGCCATCCTGCTCGGGGTCACCGGGCCGCACATGGCTAGCCTGTACGCCGCCAGCGGGCTCGCCGGCTGCCAGGGCGACAGCTGCGCGAACACGGCCAGTGCCTTCCTCTGGCAGCTGCAAACCGGCGCCGTGGACCACGTCGTGTACCCACTTGGTCTCATGCTCATCCTCGCCACGCCCGCGCTCCTCGGCATCTTCTGGGGCGCCCCGCTGATCGCCCGCGAATTCGAGACCGGGACCTACCGGCTGGCCTGGAACCAGAGCGTCACCAGGACCCGGTGGCTGGTCGTCAAGCTCGCGCTGACCGGCCTGGCCGCCATGGCCGTCACCGAGGCGCTCAGCCTCATGCACGCCTGGTGGGCGGCTCCCGATCAGCAAGGCCATCAGCCACGGCGGCGGCGCGTCGGTGCTCAGCGGGAACCAGTTCAGCTGGCTGACCTTCGCCAGCCACGGCGTCACCCCGCTCGGCTACGCGGCGTTCGCCTTCGCCCTCGGCACCGCGGCCGGCGCCCTCATCCGCCACTCCGTGCCCGCCATGGCCGTCACCCTGGCCATCTTCGCCGTGGCCCAGGTCCCCATGCCGCTGTGGGTCCGCCCGGTCATCATCCCGCCCGCCCAGACGATCACCACGGTCGATGCCGCGGGGGTGAACTTCGGCAGCCTCACCGCCTCCGTCGTCCCCGGCCAGCCTGAGGCCTGGGTCGTCTCCAGCTACGCCATCAACGCGGCGGGGCAGCAGGTCACCGCGCTGCCTGCCTCCTGCTTTCCTGACAATGGGGCGGCAAAGTTCAACGGAGACCCCGGGCTGTGCATGGACAAACTGGGCATCCGCGAAGTCGTCAACTACCAGCCCGCCAACCGCTACTGGCCCATCCAGCTGATCGAGACCGGGATCTTCCTGGCCCTCGCGCTCGCCCTGGCCTGGTTCTGCTTCTGGCGGCTCGGCCTGCGGCGGACCTGACGTGCCTGTGGCCGCCCGCCACCTGGAGGTACAGAAATGATCTGGCTGACCTGGCGCCAGTTCCGCGTGCAGGCGCTCACCGCGGCCGCGGCGCTGGCCGCGGTCGCCATCCTGCTCGGGGCCACCGGGCCGCGCCTGGCCAGCCGGTACGCCGCCAGCGGGATCGCCGGCTGCCACGGCGGCAGCTGCGCGAACGCGGCCAGTGACTTCCTCACCCAGCTGGCCGCCACCAGGACCTACCCGTTCGTGTACTCACTTGGCCTCGTGCTCGTCCTCGCCGTGCCCGCGCTCCTCGGCATCTTCTGGGGCGCACCGCTGATCGCCCGCGAGCTCGAGACCGGGACCTACCGGCTGGCCTGGAACCAGAGCGTCACCAGGACCCGGTGGCTAATCGTCAAGCTCGCGCTGACCGGCCTGGCCGCCATGGCCGTCGACCGAGGCGCTCAGCCTCATGCACGCCTGGTGGGCGGATCCCATCAGCAAGGCCATCGCTGTCGGCGGCAGCGACGGGGTGTTCAGCGGGACCCGGTTCGCCTGGCTGACCTTCGCCAGCCTCGGCGTCACCCCGCTCGGCTACGCGGCGTTCGCCTTCGCCCTCGGCACCGCGGCCGGCGCCCTCATCCGCCGCACCGTGCCCGCCATGGCCGTCACCCTGGCCATCTTCGCCGTGGCCCAGGTCGCCATGCCGCTGTGGGTCCGCCCGCACCTCATTCCGCCCGTCCAGACGATCGTTTCCGTCACCTCGCTTGACTCGCTCCGCCCAGACAACCTCCCCGGCCAGCCCGGTGCCTGGCTGCTCTCCAGCGAAACCATCAACGCCGCCGGGCAACCAGTCACCGCCGCCCCCGCCGCCTGCCCGCCGCCAGCGACCAACGGGCCAAGCGGATGGGAAGGCTACGTTGACTGCCTGGCCAGCCACGGCATCCGGGAGGCCATCACCTACCAGCCCGCCAGCCGCTACTGGCCCCTGCAGTGGATCGAGACCGGCATCTTCCTGGCCCTCGCGCTCGCCCTCGCCTGGCTCTGCTTCTGGCGGCTCAGCCGGCGGCGGACCTGATTACCTGGCGAGGGTTGAGGCGGCGTGTTCTTTGCGCCGCCTCCGACCGCAACCACAAGGCCTTAACCCCAGCCACGGTACGAGGCAGCGCGGGCTTGGCGCTGACTGCCCACAGCAACCACCGGGCTTTAACCCTAGCCACTGCGCGGGGGCGGCGCGGGCTTGGCGCCGTCCCCCGTGGGGGGGCTATGGGGGGGCGAAGCCCCCGCCGCGCGCGGGGGGTGCAGGGGGGTCGTCCCCCCGCGGGGAGCTCGTCCCCCCGCTGGCAGCACTGATCCAGCGGTAGCCGTGCTCGGGGCGGCCGCCGCTGCCGTAGCGGAGCCTGATGTCCACCCGGCCGACCTCGTGCAGGTGGCTGAGGTAGCGCTGGGCGGTGGCGCGGCTCATGCCGGTGCGCTCGGCGACCTCGGCGGCGGACAGGTCATCGGCCGTCTCCATCAGCAACTGCTCGACCGCCTCAAGCGTGTGCACCGAGCGGCCCTTCGCCCCGGCTAGCTGGTCGGGGGCGCGCAGCGCGCCGAACACGCGGTCCACTGTGCGCTGGTCGGCCTCGCGCACCGCGCTCAGCCTGGTCCGCATCTGGGCGTAGGACAGCAGCTTGTCGCGCAGCACGGGGAAGCTGAACGGCTTGAGCAGGTAGTGCAGCGCGCCGCTCTGCATGGCGACCCTGACGCTGTCGGCGTCCTTGGCGGCGGTGATCACGATGACGTCCACCGGCGGGTGGCCGTCGCGCAGCCGGGCGACCAGCTTGAGCCCGTGCTCGTCGGGCAGGTACAGGTCGAGCAGCATCAGGTCGGGGCGGAGCCGGTCGACCGCGTCGACCGCGTCGGCGGCGGTGTGCGCCTCCGCGATGACCTCGAACCCGTCGACCTTGTTGACGTAGGCGGCGTGAATCGCGGCCACGCGGAAGTCGTCGTCCACGACGAGGGTGCGGATCATGTCACCACCCGGGGCCGCGGCACTGGTGACGGCACGGGCGACGGGACCGGGTCCGCGGGCGCGAGGCAGCCTGGCAGCACGGCGGTGAAGACCGCACCGCCGTCCTGGCCGACGCTGACCATGCCGCCCATGCCCTCCACGATCTGCCTGACCAGGGCAAGGCCGAGACCGCGGCGCGCGCCGGTGACCGAGGACTTGGTCGTGACACCGTCGGTGAAGATCTGGTCCCGCAGGTCCGGCGGGACCCCGGGGCCGGTATCGCGCACCCGGATGAGCAGGTCCGACTCGGCCGCGACGAGGGTCAGCTCGACCTCGCGCCCAGATTTTCCGGTGTGGGGGCGGGCGCATGGGCGGCGGCGTCGATCGCGTTGTCGATCAGGTTGCCGACCACGGTCAGCACCTGCGTGATCGCGGTGATGCGCTGCCCGACCTTGCTGTCGGGCATCAGCCGTAGCTCGACGTCGCGCTCGCCCGCCAGTGACACCTTGGCCAGGATCAGCGCGGCGAGCTTCGGCTCGCCGATCGCCTCCACGAGCTGGTCGGTCAGCTCGCCCCTGGCGGCGGACAGGCCGGTCACGAATTCGACCGCCTCGGCGTAGTGACCGAGCTCGACGAGGCCGACCAGCGTGTGCAGCCGGTTGGCGAACTCGTGCGACTGCGCGCGCAGCGTGTCGGCGAGCCCGGTCACCTCATCGAGTGCGCGCTTGAGCGTTTCCGACTCGGTGCGGTCCTGGAAGGTCACCACCCAGCCAAGCTGCTGGTGGTTGCGGGTGATCGGCATCCGGTTGGCGACGAGCACCCGGTCTTCGTGCAGCACGAGCAGGTCGCTGCCGGTCACCGCGCCGGTCACCACGTCGGTGAGCCGGCCAGGCGGGAGCATGTAGCGGAGCTTGCGGCCGGCGAACTCCGCGGGCAGGCCGAGCAGGTCACGGGCGGCGTCGTTGGCGAGCAGGACCCGGCCGCCGGTGTCGTAGCCGAGCACCGCCTCCCTGATTCCGTGCAGCATCGCTTCCCGCTCCTGCAGCAGCGCGGCGATCTCGCCCAGCTCAAGGCCGAAGGTCTGCCGCTTCAGCCGGCGGGCCAGGGCGAGCGCGGCGAGCACGCCGACCGCGAGGGCGCCGAGCAGGTAGAGGATCAGCGACGGCAGCGCGCCGGACGTCGCACTGGCGACGTTGGCGACCGGGAAGCCGACCGAGACCTCGCCGACCAGACGGCCGTTCAGGAACAGCGGGGCCTTGCCCGCCGCGACGTAGCCGAGGCTCCCTGGCTGGATGCCGAGCCAGGCGCGGCCGGTGCGGAACGGCTCGGACGTGGCGGGCTCGGGGTCCTTGTAGGTGATCGGGGTGCCGATCAGCGCCGGGTTCGGGTGGGTGTAGCGGATGCCCTGGGCGTTGGTGATCACCACGAACAGCGCGCCTGTCCGCTGCTTGACCTGGCTGGCCAGCACCTGGAGCTGGCCGCCGGGACGGCCGTCGACCACCTGGGTGGCCACGTTCTGCTCGGCTGCCAGGGTCTGCGCGATCGACAGCGCGCGGTGCTCGAACTGGTCGTTGAGCTGCTCGTGCAGGTCCCGCTGCACCACGAAGAAGCCGCCGGTCATGGTGAGCACCAGGATCGCCACCATCATGATGACGACCTGGGTGGACAGGCGCTGTCGTATGTGGCGCCAGAGGGGAAGCTTCACCGGTTCCTCCCGTCACGTGCGAGCGACCAGCGAGTTTTCCGCAGTGTAACAACCGGCGATGCGTGGTGGAGGCCAAGCTCAGCGAGCATAATGCGCAAAAGTGGCAGAACGAGCCATGGCCGGTCCAGGCGGAGCACGCACCCGTTCGGAATGATGGCTTTGATCTTTTTGCGCTAAAGGCGCACAGGGCGCTTTACGGCGTTGATCGAGCGCAATAGTGACGGGCGTCACGCTCGTTGTTAGCTTCCTGGTTTGTGCGATCCAACACATCACGTGACCCCCAGCTCCAGCAATCCGGGCGCATCGAGCTGGCCGGGGTCACCAAACGATTCGCCACGCCGGGCAGGGATGCGTTTACCGCCCTGCGCGACGTCACCATGACCGTCGAGCCCGGGGAGTTCTGCGCCGTTGTCGGCCCGTCGGGATGCGGCAAGTCCACCACCCTCACCATGGTGGCCGGCCTCGACCGGGCCAGCGAGGGAACGGTGTCCGTCGGCGGGCAGCCCGTCACCGGCATCGGGCGCGGCACCAGCTTCATGTTCCAGACCGACGCGCTACTGCCGTGGAAGACGGTGCTCGGCAACGTGGCGATGGGACCGCTCTTCCGCGGCATCCCCAAGAAGAGCGCGCTCACCGACGCCCGGGACTGGCTGCGGATGGTGGGCCTGACCGGGTTCGAGGACCATCACCCGCACCAGCTCTCCGGCGGCATGCGCAAGCGGGTGGCGCTGGCGGCGGCGCTGATCAACGAGCCGTCGATCCTGCTGATGGACGAGCCCTTCGGCGCACTCGACGTGCAGACCAAGGCGATCATGGCCAACGAGTTGCTGACGCTATGGGACCAGTCGCGGCCATCAGTCATCTTCGTCACCCACGACTTGGAGGAGGCGATCGCGCTCGCCGACAAGGTCGTGGTCATGACCGCGGGTCCCGGCACGATTAAGGGGGTGTTCGACATCGACCTGCCCCGGCCGCGCGGGTCGGTGCAGGAGATCAGGTTCGGCAAGCGGTTCACCGAGCTGCACCACGAGATCTGGGAGTCGCTGCGCGATGAGGTGACCAGGGCCTACGCGCGGACCTCGGCAACTGCCGCCCCGGCCGACACCATTACCACCGCTGAGGAGGTCAAGTCATGACGCGGCGGAAAGTTCTGGTGCACGCGACGCAGGTCGCGGTGTTCATCATCGTGTTCGGCGGCTGGCAGCTGTTCACGTCGCTGAAGATCGTGGACCCGTTCTTCTTCGGCAAGCCGACCGGGATCGTGTCGACGCTCAATGACTGGGTGCGGCACGGCACCAACTTCGGGTCGATCTGGCAGCAGATCTGGACCACGATGGAGGAAGCCATCTTCGGGTTCCTGATCGGAGTGACCGCCGGCATCGTAGTCGGCGTGCTGCTCGGGCAGGTGCGGTTCCTGTCCGAGGTGCTCAGCCCCTACATCAAGGCGGTCAACGCGCTGCCGCGCATCGTGCTCGGCACGCTCTTCATCATCATCCTCGGGCTGGGCATATCGTCGAAGATCGTCCTCGCCGCGTTCCTCGTCTTCTTCGTGGTCTTCTTCAACGCCTTCCAGGGCGTCCGCGAGGTGGACGGGAACCTCATCAACAACGTGCGGATCCTTGGCGCGTCGCGGATGCAGGTGATCCGCAACGTGGTCCTACCGTCCGCGATGACCTGGATCATCGCATCGCTGCACGTCGCCTTCGGGTTCGCGATCATCGGCGCGATCGTCGGGGAGGTCCTGGGCGCGCAGCATGGCCTCGGGGTGCTCATCACCGACTCGGGGAACAACTTCAACGCCAACGGCGTCTTCGCCGGAATGATCATCATCGGCGCGATGGCGCTGGTCGCCGAATGGCTGATCAGCCTGCTCGAGCGGCGGCTGCTCGCCTGGCGGCCGCAGATGGCGGCCGAGGCCGTCGCGGCCTGAGCGATTCTCCCGCATCCCTTCTTTCGTTCTTTATCTCTCACCTCAACAACCAGGAGTAGCACCATGCGAAGAATCAGTCTCAGAAGAGGCTCCCTCGCCGCGGTCGCGGCCGCGTGCGCGACCGCCCTCACCGTGGCCGCGTGCTCGTCGGGCAGCAGCAGCACGTCTGCGTCCACCACTGGTGGCGGCGGTTCCACCTCGAATGCCAGCCTGCCCACCGTCACGATGATGGTCGGCGGCATCAACAAGCAGATCTACCTGCCGTACCAGCTCGCGCAGAGCCTCGGGTACTACAAGAAGTACGGCGTCAACATGGTGCTGTCCAACGAGGTGGCCGGCGGCGTCGGCGCGGAGACGGCCATGGCGTCCGGGCAGGTCGACATGGCCGGCGCCTGGTACGTGCACACCATCAACTTCCAGCTCCAGGGCAAGTCCGTGGTGAACATCGCGCAGCTGTCCGGCTCGCCCGGCGAGCGGATCATGTGCGCCACCGGCACCCACATCACCTCACCCACGCAGTGGAAGGGCCAGTCGATCGGCGTCACCGACCTTGGGTCGGGCACCGACCAGCTCACCCAGTACCTGGCCGCCCGGTACGGGCTGAAGAAGGGCGACTACTCGCGGATCGCCGCCGGTGACGGCTCGACCATGATTGCCGCGCTGAAGAACCACAAGATCCTCTGCGGCATGACCACCCAGCCGACGGTCGCCGCGCTCGAGAAGCTGGGCGTCGCCTACCCGGCGTTCGACCTCACCACGACCGCGGGCGTGCAGAAATGGTTCGGCGGCTTCGTGCCAACCGCGGGCGTGCTCGCGCAGACCAGCTGGGTGAACGCGAACCAGGCCACGGTGCAGAAGGTCGTCGAGGCGCTCGTCGCCACCATGCACTGGCTCTCCACCCACAGCGCGGCCGACGTCGCGAACGTGCTGCCGCAGAGCTTCGTGAACAACGCGCTGATCACCAAGGCGACGTATATCTCAACCCTGTCCACGGACAAGACCCAGTTCCTGCCTGACGGGCTCATGCCGAGCAGCGGCCCAGCGGACACCTTGGCCATCGCCAAGCTGGCGGGCGTCATCACCGGCCCGGTGAACCTGTCAACCACCTACACGAACTCGTACGCCATCGCGGCGAACAAGGCCCTCGGCTACTCGGGCTGACCTCGCTCGCAAGGCAGTGTCCCCAGGTGCGGCGGCGTCCGCGCCTGGGGATACCCTTTAGCTCGTGAAAAGGCTCCCCCGGTCGATCTGCCTTGCTGGCGCGGCTGCCGTGATGGCGGTCGGCGCCGCCGGCTGCGCCTCGCGTAACCACGCTGGCGGCGCCGGCATCATCCCGACCGGCGCCTACGTGCAGCAGCCGTCCGCCAACGGGCAGTCGACCGTCGGGTACCTGGACATCAGGAACAACGGGGCAGCCGACACGCTGATGTCGGTGTCCACCAGCGTCGGCGGGACCGTCCAGCTGCGCGCTCCCCTCGGCAAGGTCCAGTCGTCCGTTGTCATGCACACGGTGACGTCGATCCCGATCCCCGCCGACGCGACCACGCAGCTCATACCGAACGGCTATCACCTGCTGATCAGCGGGGCGGGCGCGATGCACGACGGCAAGGACATCCAGCTGACGCTGAAGTTCGCGCACGCGACCTCGGTCACCATCTACGCGCTCGTCACGAACCCGCAAAACGGCGGCTCGAGCTACTTCCTCAACTAGCCGCCTAACTGGGCGGGATCCGGCCTCCCGGCAGGCTGACCTCCAGCTCAAGGCCGCCTTCGGTGCGCGGCCTGACCCGGATCGTTCCCTGGTGCGCGAGAGCAATGGAGCGGACAATCGCCAGGCCGAGGCCCACGCCGCCGCGGCCGTGCACCCGGTCGGCGCCCAGCCGCCGGAAGGGCTCGAAGAGGGTGGGCACCATCTCGGCGGGCACGCGCGGTCCTGTGTTGCGTACCGTGAGCGTCGGCCCGGCCGGCTCGTCGGCCGTCTCCATCTCGACCCAGCCGCCCGGCTCGTTGTACTTGACCGCGTTCGACACGAGGTTGGCGATCAGCCGTTCGAGCAGCACGCGGTCGGCGGGGACCATCGTCGCCGCCAGCTTGCGGCGGAGGGTGACGCTGTGCTGTCCGGCCAGCTCCTCATGCGCGTCAAGCACGGTGCCAGCCAGCTCGTCAAGTCGCAGCGGGACCTTGCCCTGCAGACCCCGGTCGCTCTCGGCCAGGACCAGGAGGCCCTCGATCAGGCTCTCGTTGCGCTCGTTGGTGCGCAGCAGCTGGGCGCCGAGCCTGCGCAGCTCCTCGCCCGCGTCCGGGGCTTCCATCGCGACCTCGGTGAGCAGCCGCTGGACGGCCAGCGGAGTACGCAGCTCGTGGGAGGCGTTCGCGGCGAACCGGCGCTGGCTCTCGTAGCCGCCCGCGAGCCGGTCGAGCGCGTCGTCAAGCGCGTCGGCCAGCTCCTTGAACGCATCCGGTCCGCCACCCAGGCCGATGCGCTGGCCGAGGTTCTGCGGACCAAGCCGGCGCACCGTCTCGGCGGTCGCCGAGAGCGGTTGCAGCGCCCAGCCCGCGAGCCGCCACCAGCCCCACACGGTCAGGGCGAGCATGGCCACCATGATGACCAGGCCGGCCAGCGTCACGGGGGCGCTGTAGGAGCAGGGGATGCTCGATGACGGCAGCTCGGGAAGGCCGATGCCGCCGCACGACTCGAAACCAGTCCCCACTGTGAGGTTGTGCACTGTCTCCGCGCTGGCAGCGATGACGACGAAGCCGGTGACGGTCATCAGCGCGAGCGCGGACGCCACCCGGCGCCGCAGCGAGGGCTGGCGCACGTCGGGCAGCCTGGCTAGCAGCCAAGCCGATAGCCTGCGCCGGGCACGGTCTCGATGACCGGCGGGTCGCCAAGCTTGCGGCGCAGCGTCATCACCGCTACCCGGACCGCGTTCGTGAATGGATCCGCGTTCTCGTCCCATGCTTTTTCCAGTAGTTCCTCGGCGGTGACGACCCGGCCCCCGGCGCGCATCAGCACCTCGAGGACCGCGAACTCCTTGGGCGACAGGGTAAGCAACTCGCCGTCGCGCCAGGCCCGGTACTGTGGCCGATCCAGGGTGATCCCGGCCCGTTCGAGTACCGGCGGGAGCGCGGGCCTGGCCCGCCTGCCGAGCGAGCCGACCCGCGCGACCAGCTCGGCGAAGGCGAACGGCTTGGTGAGGTAATCGTCCGCGCCGAGGTCGAGGCCGTCCACCCGGTCCCTGATGCCGGCCGCCGCGGTGAGCATCAAGACCCTGGTCTCGCTGCCCTGCGCGATGATCCGGCGGCACACCTCGTCGCCGTGCACGAGCGGCAGGTCCCTGTCCAGGATCACCACGTCGTAGCGGTTCACCATGACGCGCTCCAGCGCGGCGTCGCCGTCGTAGCAGACATCGACAGCGATCGCCCGCCGCCGCAGTCCCTCAGCGATCGTGTCGGCCATCACCTGCTCGTCCTCGGCCACAAGCACGCGCACGCTGCCTCCTCTACGCCCGATCCATTATCCGGGTACGGCATAAGCGCGCCATAAGGACGGCGCTTACCGTGGTCCGACGGCCAGGCCCGTAGACATCGGTGACGTGACTATCCACACGCTTCGCTCGCGGGTGCTGGTCGTCGCGGCCAACCTGGGGGCGCTCACGTACTTCCTGCTGTCGTACTCGCCGCACGGGGTGCGGTTCGGCCCTTACCGGATCGACCTGGACGTCTACCGAATCGGCGGGCAGGTTTGGCTGCACGGCGGGAGCCTCTACGGGATTTTGCCCGCGACCGCGAGCGGGGTGCGGCTGCCGTTTAGCTACCCGCCGGTCGCCGCGGTCCTGCTGTCGCCGCTGTCGCTCGTGCCCATGACGGTCGCGAGCACGCTGCTCACGCTGGCCACGATCGCGCTGGCCACGCTGGTCCTGCGGGTGTTCCTCCGCTCCGTCGGCTCTTCCCTCGGCTCTCTTGGCGGGGCCGGGTCCTGGTGGACGGTCGGCTGGCTGCTGCCGTCCGCGCTGCTCCTTGAGCCGGTGCGGAACACGCTGAACTACGGCCAGGTCAACGTCGCGCTGATGGCCCTGGTGTCACTGGACTGCCTGTCCGCGCGGACGCGCTGGCCGCGCGGTGCGCTCGTCGGGATAGCGGCGGCGGTGAAGCTGACGCCGGGGGCGTTCGTGCTGTTCTTCCTGCTGCGGCGGGACTACCGGGCCGCCTGGGCGGCCGTTGCCTCGTTCGCCGCGAGTACCGGGGCAGGTTTCCTGCTCGCCCCGCGCGACTCGGCGCGGTACTGGACGTCGGTCATCGTGCAGGCCGGCCGGCCCGGCAGCCCGGTGTACGCGGCTAACCAGTCCATCCAGGGAGTCCTGGCGCGCGCCGGGCTTGACCCGCACTCCCTGGCCGGGGCGGTCACGTGGCTGTCGCTGTCGGCTGTCGCGGGTGTGATGGCCTGCCGTGGCATGCGGCGGGCTCTCGCCGGCTCGGCCGACGCGTGGGCGCTGTCGCTCAACGCCTTCGCCGCCCTGCTGATCTCGCCGATCTCCTGGTCACATCACTGGGTGTGGGGCGAGACCGCGATGCTGACGCTGGCGCTGAGCGGCGGGCACCGCCGGCGTGCCGGGGTGACCATCGCCGCGTGCGGTCTGGTCGTCTTCGCCGCCGCGCCGCAGTGGTGGTTCCCGTCCGGCGAGAACAGGGAACTGCGCTGGGCGGCCTGGGAGCAGGTCCTCGGCAGCTCGTACGTGATCCTCGCCGCAGCTGTCCTGCTGGTATCTGCGCTGCTACCGGAGGCGCGCGACGCCGCCGAGGGCGGGGACCCTCAGCGGGGTGCGGGTGCGCCTCGGTTGCCATCGGTTGATACGCGATATATCGTGGAGCCACAATCGCCCGTGCCCCGCAACGTGAGGCACCGGGTTTCTGAAGGCAGTGGGTTTCGGAGGGCGCTGTGGCTGCGGGATATGAGATGCGGGTCAGTGACGCCGAGCGGGAAGCCGCGGCGGCCGAGCTACGCGAGCACTTCGCCAGCGGGCGGCTCACGCAAGACGAGCTAGACGAGCGGCTCACGGCGGTATTCGCCGCCAAGACGCGCGCCGACCTGAACGGGCTCTTCACCGACCTGCCGTCGAGCGGGCACGGGTGGGCGAGCGCGAGCGCTCCGGGGAGCGGGTCCTTCGGTCCTGGTCCCGGTGCTGGTCCTGGGGCACAGGGCTGGGGCTCGTGGACGGGCCAGGGCGGTGCTGACGCGGGTTCGGACTGGCAGGCGCGCGGCAACGCCTGGCGGGCGTCGGCGGGGCGCAGCATCGGCAGGATCGCGATTTCCAGCGTCCTTGTCTGGGTGCTGTTCATCGTCGGGATCCTCGGGGTGTTCGGCATCGGGGCGGGGCGGCCGTTCGGCGTCGTGCTGATCTTCGCGGCGTTCGCGCTGCTGCGGCGGCTGCTGTTCATGATCTTCGGCAGGCGCCGGGCGCGCGCCGGCCGCGGCTGCGGCCCTCGCCGCCGCTAGCAGGCCCACTTAGCACTTAGTCGCACCCCCGGGAGACAAAATCGCTGTCCGCGACTTATCGTGGAAGGGACCGAACTTCCGAAGAAAATGGGAAGTGCGATGGCGATGCGTTACTATGCTCCCTTTCCCGGTAGCGGCGGCGAGCCGCCGCGGCCACGGGGAGGACCGCACGCGCTGCGCATTGGGGACGCGGAACGCGACGCTGCGGCGGCGGACCTTGGTGAGCACTACGCGGCTGGACGGCTGAGCCTGGATGAGCTGAACGAGCGGCTCGACGCGGTGTTCGCGTCGAAGACGTTCGGGCAGCTCACCCGGGTCATGGCCGACCTGCCTGGACCCGGGCGGCTGCTGTGGCGCCCCGGACCAGGCAGGACGAGCGGCGGCTGGGGGCCGGTCGGCTTCCCCGCTGACGCACCCTTCGGCATGGGCGACAGACCCTGGCACGGGCCGCGCTCGTCCATGGTCGGCTTCCAGACCAAGGGCCCGCAGGCACCGCCGACGCCGACCGACCGGGCGGGCCGGTTCGCCGCGCTGTCGCTGCTGCTGCTCGCCATGCTGATCTGGCTGTTCACCGCGCTGCTATTCGCCAGGCACGGCTACTATCACCAGCAGATGGGCCCCTACGGCCCGCCGGGAACGTTCCCCCACTTCGTCCATGGCGGATTCCAGCCTGGCGTGCCCGCGTCGAATGCGGGACCGTGACCTCACAGCAAGCGCTGCGGGACAACTAGGTACCTGAACTCGCCCCCGACGGCTGACACGGGCGTTATCACCGCTGGCTTGGTGGCGCTCGTGAAGCGCAGCCTGATCCGCGCGGCCTCAGGCGCGGCCTCGCCCGGCTGCGCCACGGTGGCCGCCACCACCCCGTCGAGCAGGTACTGCGGGCTGAACGCGATTGACGGCTCGCCGCCGGAGAAATCGGCGGGCACCGACTCCTTCGCCTTGGCCTGGCCCTGCGTGGCCCCGGCGATCGTGACCCGGCCTGGACCGAACGTGAGCTGGACCGGGGTGCCGCGCTCGGCGACGAGCGCGACGCGGCGTACCGCCTCAGCGAACGCGTCGGCGGGCAGGTCGGCGGTGCAGCCGAACTCCTCAGGGAAACGCGACCGGTAGCGGACGAACTCGCCGGCCAGCAGCCGGGTGGTCAGCCTGCGCTCGCCGGTCTCGAAGCCGATCATGGCCTCGGCCGCCGCGCCGCCGCCGACGTCCCGCGACGCGGCGCCAGTCCCGTCGCCGCCATGGCGCAGCACGACCCGGACCTCCGCGGGGTGGCTCATCATCCTGGCCGCGTCGCTCAGGGTCCTCGCCGGCACGAGGAGCGCGATCCTGCCCTGGTCACCCGAGCCGGGCGCTGGGCTCCAGTCCAGGTCCCTGACCGCGAGCCGGTAGCGGTCGGTCGCGGCGAGCGTCATCGTCTTACCGTCAAGCTCGACGTTAACGGCGGTGAGCATCGGCAGCGTGTCGTCGCGACTCGCGGCCGGCGTCACCTGGCCGATCGCCGCGGCGAGCGCGCCGCCGTCCGCCGTGCCCGCCAACTCAGGCAGCTCGGGCAGCTCCGGGTAGTCGGCGAGCGGCAGCGGCGTCAGCATGAACGCCGCGTCGCCGCACGTCACGGACACGCCGTCCGGGTCGTCACCGAACTCAACGGGGTGCTGCGGCAGGGAGCGGACGATCTCCACGAGGAGACGGCCAGGCACGAGGACGGTGCCTGGCTGCGCCACCTCCGCCCGCACCCTGACCCGCGCCGATACCTCGTAGTCGAAGCAGGACAGGGTGAGGAATCCGGCCCCCGGCTGACTTGGTTGACCTGGCTGACCCGGCCGATCGTCGGGGTCCGCGCTGAGCATCAGCCCCGTGAGTACCGGCACCACCGGCCTGGTCGGCAGCGCCCGCGCCACCCAGGCGACCGCGTCCGCCAGCGCGTCGCGCTCCACCGTGAACTTCATCCCGCGTCCCTCATGCTCACTCCAGTTCCGCCTGACCCCCGGGCCGCCGAGCCTACTGGCCGACGGTCGTCTCGGCATCCTGCCACGCGCCGCCGACATTCGGGCCCGGTTGCCGGCGTCTTGAGGCGCACGGGGACGGGGTGACTTGGGATCAGGAAGCGCGCGGGGCCGGGCGTCTCGCGGCGCCCGGTCCCGCGCGCCCCCTGCGGGCTACAGGTAGCTACAGGTACTTGCCGTAGAAGGCGAAGATCTTCTCCCAGCCGTCGTTGGCGGCCTCGACTCGGTAGGCGGGGCGGTTGACGGAGAAGAAGGCGTGGCCGGCGTTCGGGTAGCTGTGGAACTCGTAGGTCTTGCCGTTGACCTTCAGCGCCTCTTCCAGCTCGGCGACCTGGGCGGGCGACGGGTAGGAGTCCTCCTCGCCGAACAGGCCGAGCAGCGGGCAGGACAGGTTCGGCGTCTTGTCCACGATCGGTGCGACCTTGAGCGGCATGCCCTCGGGGATCTCGCCGACGACGAACGCGCCGTAACAGTCGACGGCGGCGTCGAGGTCAAGGCTGACCGCGGCGAGGAATGACTGGCGGCCGCCGGAGCAGTAGCCGATCGTGCCGACCTTGCCGTTGGAGTTGCCCAGGCCCTTGAGGTAGGCCATGGCGCCGGCGACGTCGCCGACCAGTCGCTCGTCTGGGACGCCGCCGTTCGCGCGGGCCGTCGCCGCCGCGTCGTCCGGGCTGGCGCCCGGGGCCTCGCGCCAGTACAGGTTCGGTACGACCGCGTTGTAGCCGTGGTAGGCGAAGTTGCGGGCAATCTCCTTGGTCTGGTCGTCGTACCCGGGCATGTGGTGGATGACGACCACGCCGCCGCGCGGAGCCTCGTCGAGGGCGCGGGCGCTGTAGGCCTCGATCTCGTCGCCGTTGTGGCCGGTGATCATGATGGTCTCGGCGAGAAGCGCGTCAGACATCTATGTCTCCTATGACGTGATTTTTAGTGGTATTTGGGGTTGTCGGGGTGCGCAAGGCTCTACTCAAGCCCGGGCGGTGCGGCGTCGAGGACGGCTCCGATCGCCTTGGCCAGGGCGCGCGCCGACTCCTGACTGAGCTCGACGGCCACCCGCCCGGACGGGCCGAGTTCCGGGGCGAGGAAGTCGATGTTGAGCGTGTGACCGAACGGCGCGTGCACCGGGTGGTCCAGGTAGACGCTGCCGTCGGTGACCTTGATCCAGCCGGACGCGCCCTTGGCGCTGCCTTCGATCGCGATCTTCTCGGTTATGTACGTACACATGAGCAGGGATCCTTCCGTCAGCGAGAGGAGCCACGGGCCCGTCGGGTCCAGTCGAAATCATCCCACCACGCTCGTTAGCGACGCTCACGAACCCCGGCAGGAGAGGCACGCGGCGCTCCGCCGGCGGGCGTGAAAGACTGGTGATCATGAGCTACGACGCCGCCGCCGACAGGTATGACGACAAGATCCCCTACCGCCGCGTCGGACGCAGCGGGCTGCACCTGCCCGCCGTGTCCCTCGGGCTGTGGCAGAACTTCGGCGACGGGGCGCCGCTGGATTTGCAGCGGGCGATCCTGCGCCGCGCCTTTGACCTTGGCGTTACCCACTTCGACCTGGCGAATAACTACGGGCCCCCCTATGGCAGCGCCGAGATCAACTTCGGCCGGCTGATGCGCGAGGACTTCCGGCCATACCGCGACGAGCTGGTCATCTCCACCAAGGCGGGCTATGACATGTGGCCCGGGCCGTACGGCGATCACGGGTCACGCAAGTATCTCTTGGCCAGCCTCGACCAGTCGCTTGCGCGCATGGGACTCGAGTACGTGGACATCTTCTACTCGCACCGGTTCGACCCGGATACACCGCTTGAAGAGACGATGGGGGCCCTTGACACGGCGGTGCGGTCGGGCAAGGCGCTCTACGCAGGCATCTCGTCCTACTCCCCGGAGCGGACCAGGGAGGCCTACGCGATCCTGAAGTCGTTGGGCACGCCGCTGCTGATCCACCAGCCGTCGTACTCGATGATCAACCGCTGGATCGAGGGCGGGCTGCTGAAGACGCTCGGCGACCTCGGGGTCGGCTGCATCGCGTTCTCGCCGCTGGCACAGGGCGTACTGACCACCAAGTACCTGGGCGGCGTCCCCGCGGGATCGCGGGCGTCGCGGAACGAGTCGCTGTCGCAGGAGCACCTCAGCGAGCGCACGCTTGCCCACGTGCGGGCGCTGAACGAGATCGCCGCCTCCCGGGGGCAGACGCTCGCGCAGATGGCCATCTCGTGGGTGCTGCGCGACGACCGGATGACGTCGGCGCTGATCGGCGCGTCCTCGGTGGCCCAGCTTGAGGAGAACCTGGCCGCGGCGGCCAAGACCGCCTTCACGGCCGCGGAGATCCAGGCCATCGACAAGGACGCGGTCGAGGCAGGCATCAACATCTGGGCGACGTCAAGCCAGGGCTAGCCGCCGCGTCCCGGCCGCCCGTTCTGGCGTCCCGGCCGCCCGTTCTGGCGGCCGGGACGCCGGTTCTGGCGGCCGGGACGCCTCGGACGTGGGCGTGCGGGAGCCATTCCGGCCGCCGGGGGCCGCCCTTGATCTGGGCATATCAATCCGACAGGCTCTTACATTATTTACACTTTAAATAAGGCTTGAAACAAGTGTCGGCCGCATGTTTCATCGGGAGTAAGCCGCCGTTTCCTTAATGTAACGAATGTAAGAAATGAAAAGAATGTAAGCACGGTGGCTGTCCTACGGTGCCCCCCCGAGGAGACCCGATGACAAGCCAAGGGACAAGTACCAGAACGGGGCCGACAGGCCCACGGACCCGGCCGCCGCGGCGAACGGTGATCAGCGCATTGCTGCTGCTCGCCGGCTGTCTGACGGCAGTCGCATTCTCGGCGCTGGCCGTCACGCCAGCCAAGGCCGACACAGTGCCGCCACCCCCGTCCGGCTGGACCACGGTGTTCGGCGACAACTTCGCCGGCGCGGCGGGGTCCGCCCCGTCGGCGCAGAACTGGTTCTACGACATCGGGACCGGCTACGGTACCGGCGAGACGGAGCAGACGACCAACTCGACGAACAACGTCTACCTGGACGGCAACGGCCACCTGGTGCTCAAGGCCATCAATAACGGCGGCACCTGGACGAGCGGCAGGATCGAGTCCACCCGCGACGACTTCCAGGCGCCGCCGGGCGGCAAGCTGGAGATGACCGCGGAGATCGAGCAGCCGAACCCGGCGAACGGACTCGGCTACTGGCCGGCGTTCTGGGCGCTCGGCTCGCCGATGCGCACGGGCGGCGGCTGGCCGCAGTCCGGCGAGATCGACATGATGGAGGACGTCAACGCCGGCAACACCGCGTCCCAGACACTGCATGACTCGGCCGGAAGCAGCGGTCACGCGCTGATCGCCTGCCCGAACACGGCCTCCACCTGCCAGACGGGCTACCACACCTACTCGGTGATCGTCGACAGGACCAACACCAGCGCCGAGACGCTGCAGTTCCTGATGGACGGGACCGTGGAGTCCACCATCACCGAGGCCTCGGTCGGCACGGCGGCCTGGCAGGCGGCCATCGACCACGGGTTCTTCATCATCTTCGACCTGGCCATGGGCGGCAACTACCCGAACGGGATCTGCAACTGCACCTCCCCGACGTCCGCCACGACCTCGGGCGCGTCGATGAGCGTCGGCTACGTCGCCGTCTACGAGCAGGGCGGCAACTCCACGCCGACCGGCACCGCGACCGCGACCGGCCAGCTGACCGGGCTCGGCGGGAACTGCCTGACCAACCAGAACTCGCTCGACGTCGCGAGCAACCCGATCTACCTGTCCGGCTGCAACGGCTCGGCGGGGCAGCAGTGGTCGCCGTACACCGACGGCACGGTCCGGGCCCAAGGCGGCTGCCTGGACGTGGTGTCCGCGGGCACGAGCAGCGGCACTGACGTCGACTGGTACCCGTGTAACGGCACCGCGGCGCAGGGCTGGACGCATCAGTCCAACGGTGAGCTGGTCAATCCGAGCTCCGGACTCTGCCTCACCGACCCAGGCGGCAACACCGGGTCGAGACTTGACATCGAAACCTGTACCGGTGCCACCGACCAGCAGTGGACGCTGCCCACGGGCAGCGGCGGAGGCGGCGGCGGAGGCGGTAGCGGGACCTGCGGGACGACGAACGTGGCGCTGAACAAGACCACGACCGCCTCCTCGACCGAGAACGCGGGCACCCCCGCGGCGGACGCCACCGACGGCAACACCGGCACCCGCTGGTCGTCGGCGTTCTCCGACCCGCAATGGCTCGAGGTCGACCTCGGCTCGTCCCAGAGCATCTGCGGGGTGACCCTGAACTGGGAGACGGCCTACGCCACCGCGTTCCAGATCCAGGTGTCAACCGACAACACCAACTGGACAACCATCTACTCCACCACCACCGGCACCGGCGGCAACCAGACCCTCAGCGTCACCGGCACCGGCCGCTACATCCGCATGTACGGCACCGCCCGCGCCACCCAGTACGGCTACTCGCTCTGGGAATTCCAGGTCTACAGCAGCGGAAGCAGCGGCGGAGGCGGCGGTAGCGGGACCTGCGGCACCACCAACGTGGCGCTGAACAAGACCGCGACGGCCTCGTCGACGGAGAACGGGAGCTTCCCCGCGTCGGCGGCGGTCGACGGCAACACGGGAACGAGATGGTCCTCCGCGTTCTCCGACCCGCAATGGCTCGAGGTCGACCTCGGCTCGTCCCAGAGCATCTGCGGGGTGACCCTGAACTGGGAAACCGCCTACGCCACCGCGTTCCAGATCCAGGTATCCACCGACAACACCAACTGGACAACCATCTACTCCACCACCACCGGCACCGGCGGCAACCAGACCCTCAACGTCACCGGCACCGGCCGCTACATCCGCATGTACGGCACCGCCCGCGCCACCCAGTACGGCTACTCCCTCTGGGAATTCCAGGTCCACACGACCGCGTGAATCGCCCCTGTCGCCGGGCCCAGCCGCTTTCCCGCGGCTGGGCCCGCGCTCCCCGCCGCCCACGACACGTTTTAGCGTGACGCCAATCCGGAGGTCCAACGTGAACGCACCGAACCCACTACGAAGAACGCACCGCAGGCGCGCCGGCCGAGCGCCCGGCTCCCGTCGTGCGGCCGTCAGCCTGCTGGCTTTCGCCGCCCTATTCGTATCCTTCCTGGTCTCAGGGATGAGCGCGACGGCACCCAAGGCCGCGGCCGCGACCTGCGGCACCACGAACGTGGCGCTGAACAAGACCGCGACGGCCTCGTCGCTGGAGAACGCGACCTTCCCCGCGTCGGCGGCGGTCGACGGCAACACGGGAACGAGATGGTCCTCCGCGTTCTCCGACCCGCAGTGGCTCGAGGTCGACCTCGGCTCGTCCCAGAGCATCTGCGGGGTGACCCTGAACTGGGAGGCCGCCTACGCCACCGCGTTCCAGATCCAGGTGTCAACCGACAACACCAACTGGACGAGCATCTACTCGACCACGACCGGCACCGGCGGGGTACAGAACCTGACCGTTTCCGGCACCGGCCGCTACATCCGCATGTACGGCACCGCCCGCGCCACCCCGTACGGCTACTCGCTCTGGGAATTCCAGGTGTTCGCCGGCAGCGGCGGCACCGGGACCGGCGGCGTCGACATCTCGGCCGGCGGGCCGGCGGCGGCGCCGTTCGTGGCCGACCAGGACTTCTCCGGCGGCACGGCCACCTCCACCACCAACACGGTCAGCACCACCGGCATCACCAACCCAGCCCCGCAGTCGGTCTACCAGCACAACCGCTACGGCAACTTCACCTACACCATCCCCGGCCTGACCGCGGGCGCCAGCTACAACGTGCGGCTCGACTTCGCCGAGACGTACTGGACCGCGGCGGGATCACGGACCTTCAACGTCCTCATCAACGGCACCCAGGTGCTGACCAGCTTCGACATCTTCGCCACCGCCGGCGGGCAGAACAAGGCGGTCGCCGAGTCGTTCACCGCCACCGCGAGCAGCGCCGGCGCGGTCACCATCCAGTTCGTCACCGTCAAGGACAACGCCCAGGTCAACGGCATCGAGGTCCAGCCGTCCGGCGGCGGCGGCACCGGCAACACGGTGACGGTGACCAACCCGGGCACCCAGAGCTGGACCAATGGCACGGCGGCGAGCCTGCAGATCGCGGCCAGTGACTCGGCGTCGGGGCAGACGCTGACTTACTCCGCGACCGGACTGCCGGCCGGGCTGTCCGTCAACTCCTCGACCGGGCTGATCTCCGGGACCCCGACCGCGACCGGTACCGGCAGCGCCACGGTGAACGTCACCGACACAACCGGCGCATCCGGCTCGGCCACGTTCAGCTGGACCGTCAACGCCCAGGCGACCGGCTGCGTCGGCGGGTCCAACCAGCCGAACTTCGGGCCGAACGTGGTCATCTACAACCCGAGCGAGTCGGCCACGACCATCAATAACTCGCTGAACACCATCTTCAACACGCAGAAGCTGAACCAGTTCGGCACCCAGCGCTACGCCGAGCTGTTCATGCCGGGCACCTACACCGGCGTCGAGGACAACGTCGGCTACTACACGTCGGTCCAGGGCCTCGGGCAGAACCCCAGCTCGGTCGCACTGAACGCCAGCGACGTCACCGTTGACTCCTTCGACGGCACCGGCAACGCCACCGACAACTTCTGGCGCAGTGCGGAGAACATGGAGATCACCCCCTCCGCGGGCAACGACCGCTGGGCCGTCGCCCAGGCCGGGCCGTTCGAGCGGATGGACATCAACGGCGGGCTCGAGCTCTACCCGGCCAGCTACGGCTACGCCAGCGGCGGTTACATCGCCGACAGCATCGTCACCGGCCAGGCGTCCAGCGTGTCCCAGCAGCAGTACTACACGAAGGACAGCACCCTGGGCAGCTGGAGCGGCTCGGTGTGGAACATGGTGTTCTCCGGCGTGAACGGCGCGCCCGCGCAGAGCTACCCCACCCCGCCGATGACCACCCTGGCCACCACCCCGGTCGCCAGGGACATCCCCTACCTGTACGTCGACAGCAACGGCAACTACAACGTGTTCGAGCCCAGCCTGCGGACCAACGCGTCCGGCCCGAGCTGGTCGCCCAGCAGCAACTCGGCCGGCACCAGCGTGCCGATGAGCACGTTCTTCGTCGCCACCCCGTCCAACACCGCCGCGCAGATCAACACCGCCCTCGCGCAGGGCTGCAACCTGCTGTTCACCCCCGGCGTTTACACCATCAACCAGACCCTCAACGTCAACAACCCGAACACCGTCGTGCTCGGCCTCGGCTTCCCGACCCTCATCCCGACCGGCGGCGTGGACACCATGCACATCGCTGACGTGGACGGCGTGCGGCTCCAGGGCCTGCTCTTCGACGCGGGCACCACCAACTCCAACACGCTGCTCCAGGTCGGCCCGGCCGGCTCGAGCGCGAGCCACGCGAGCAACCCGACCTCGATCCAGGACGTGTTCTTCCGGATCGGCGGCGACATCGCGGGCCAGGCCACCAACAGCCTGGTCGTCAACTCCAACAACGCCCTGCTCGATGACATCTGGGCCTGGCGCGCCGACCACGGCAACGCGGGCACCGTCGGCTGGACCGTCAACACGGCACAGCACGGCCTCGTGGTCAACGGCAATAACGTCCTGGCGACCGGCCTGTTCGTCGAGCACTACCAGAACTACGACGTCCAGTGGTTCGGCAACGGCGGCGAGACGATCTTCTTCCAGAACGAGATGCCCTACGACCCGCCGAACCAGGCGGCCTGGATGAACGGCTCATCGGACGGGTACGCCGCCTACGAGGTCGGCCCGAACGTGACCAGCCACACGGCCTACGGCCTCGGCAGTTACTGCTACTTCAACGTCAACCCGGCGGTGGTGGCGGACCACGCCTTCGAGGCGCCGACCGGATCCGGCATCAAGCTCCATGACCTGCTCACCGTTTCCCTCGGGAACGTGGGTGTCATCGAGCACGTCGTCAACGAGACCGGCGCGGCCACCCCGACCAACACCACTCCGTCCACCGTCACCAGTTTCCCGTAACCGTCCCTCAACCCCAGAAAAGCCAGGATCAAGTTCGGTAATCCCGAACGACTTCGGCTTCCCTGCTCCCCGCGACCATTACCCCTTCAGGCCGCGGGGAGCAGGGGGGACTACTCCTCAATGCCGCCCTGTCGCTCTCGCCACCCCGAGAGCCGCGGGGCGGCAGCGTTTTCCCTTGGCGATCTCAAGCGAGGGCGAGCCGACTCGCCTGCCGCTTCCGGCTCCGGCCACGTGAGCAGGGCCGGTAGCGCGAACGAGCTCAAGGCTGGCTGGCGCGGATCCGCGGGTTAGCCGGTGACCGCGACGGTGGGCTTGCCTGTCCCGATCGCCTGGGGGAAGGTGAACAGGCCGGTGGGGTCGTACTTCTTCTTGATGCCGACCAGGCGGGCGTAGTTAGCACCGTAATAGGCCTGCTGCCAGTTCGTCAGGTCCGGGTCGATGTAGTTCTGGTAGGCCTGGCCGCTGGCGTAGCGGCGCATCGAGGACCAGTAGTTGCGCAGCCAGGCGTGCTGGTTGTTGATCCCCGCGCTGCTCGCGCCGTTGGTCCAGTCGGTCGTGTACTGCGCACCGAACAGGGCGTTCCTGTGCACGAAGGCCGTCGCGCCAGGCTTGACCCGGTTGACCGCGCCGCCAAGTGCGTCGAACGCTATCCCGCCGACGCCGCCCGCGGCCCCGTGAACCCGCTGGAGTGCGACGATGCCGGCCAGCAGGGTATTGATCCCGGCGGTGCTCAACGGGGTGGTGAAGTAGTCGGACTTGGCGAACTGCGGCTGGCGGGAAAGCTTGCCGCCGCTGGTGTACCAGGGCAGGTGGCAGGCCTGGTAACCGAGGGAGGAGCAGCCCGCCTCGACGAGCATCGCGGTGAGGAAGGGCTGCGGGAAGCTGAGGAAGTGGCTCGACGGGCTCGCGCCGACCTTCGCGTACAGCTGATTGAGTAGCTTCGCCGCGTCCCCGTCGCTGCCCAGGTAGCAGCCGCCGACGTTGACCGTGGGGACGTGGCCGCCGGGTGCCGCCGCCAGGTGCAGGTTCGACCAGAGCGCGTCGGGCGCGTGCGGCGCCCAGGACTGCCAGGCGGCGACCACCCTGGCCGCCTGGGACCAGGGCCAGCTCAGCGAGAAGAGCACGGGCTCAGGGGCAGGCATCGTGCGGAACGTGAACGAGGTCACCACGCCGAAGTTCCCGCCGCCGCCGCCCTGGCAGGCCCAGAACAGGTCACTGTAGTGACGCGGGTCGGCAGTGGCGGTAAGCACCGCGCCGTTCGCCGTGACAATCTGCAGGGACTCGAGGTTGTCGCAGGTCAGCCCGTAGGCCCGGGCGGTTACCCCGACGCCGCCGCCGAGGGTGAGTCCGGCGATGCCGACCGTCGGGCACGAACCGCCCGGCACCGCGCGGCCCTTGGCCGCGAGGCCGTGGTAGAAGTCGATGAGCCGGGTGCCCGCGCCGACGGTCGCGGTCGTGCCGGAGACGGCGACGGTCTTCAGGTCACTGACGTCGATGATCAGCCCGTTGGTGCCGGACCAGCCGGCGTAGCTGTGGCCGCCGGAGCGCGCGGCGAACGGCACGCCGAACTTGCGGACGAACGCCAGGCACGTCGACACGTCGTGGGCGCTCTTCACGTAGGCGATCCCCGCCGGGCGCTGGCCGTCGAACCGCGGGTCGAAGAGCAGGCGCGCGGTCCCGTAGCTGGCTTCACCGGGGCGGACCAGCGGGCCGGCCAGGTCCCTGGCGAGTGCGGTCCAGTCGGCCGGCGTCGGGCCGGCCGCGCGGGCGAGGATGCTCGACGAGCCGAGCGACCCGCCGGTCGCGGCGTGCGCGATTCCTGGTACGGCGACCGCGGCGGCCCCTCCGGCGGCGATGCCGAGGAAGGCGCGGCGCTTCAGCGAACTCTCTGTCGAGTTGGTCACATCTCTTAGGACGCCTCAGGCACGCGCATGGTTGCGCACGTTGTCATTGCTTAGCGTGCATAAACTGTCACTCTCCGTTACATCGGATTTCATTTCGGGAATCCGGCACGCCGGGCGAGGATGCTCGACGAGCCGAGCGACCCGTCGGTCCAGCGGCGTGCGCCATTCCTGGTACGGCGACCGCGACGGCCCCTCCGGCGGCGATGCCAAGGAAGGCGCGGCGCTTCAGCGAACTCTCTGTCGAGTTGGTCACAACACTTAGGACGCCTCAGGCACGCGCATGGTTGCCCACGTTGTCATTGCTTAGCGTGCAGTGATCCACACTCTACGTTACTGTCGGATTTCATGAAATATCCGGGAATGTCGTGGCGCGCCAGCGCCCGACATTCCCGGATGCGACGTGATGCGACGTGATGGACGGCGATGGGGGGAGGCGGCGGGAGGCGGCGGGAGGCGGCGGTGTCCCCGTGTGGCGTTGGGCCGGCCATGGCCAGCCCAACGCCACACGGGGACATTTTCGTGGGGCGTTAGGGTGCGGCGGGGAGCGTCAGGATGTTGAGGCGGGGGCGTGCCGTGCCTGCCTTATACGCATTTGCGGCTTTGCGGAGGAAGGGCGCCGGGGCGGTGCGAAGCTGGTGAGGGGTGACGTGCAAGGTCACGATGCCGTACTGGCCTAGATCGCTGTGCCTGGTCATGGTGCGCTCCCAGTCATCGGGGGCCATGTGCCACTGCCTGGAGTCGATCTCGATCGCTACGCCGGCATCCGGCCACCAGGCGTCGGGGCACGCGATGAACTTTCCGCTTGGCCCGTAGAGCCTGGGGTTGAACAACGGCAACGGCATGCGGGCCTTGATGATGAGGTCGCGCAACTCCGCCTCTGGCGCGGACCGGACGCCGTCGGTGGCTTCCGCGATGACCTTCCTTAGCAGGGCGCCGTTGGGCGTTCCGCCGGCCCGCAGTTCGTCAGCGAGCTGGGCGACGGCGCAGTGCCTGTTCTGCACGGCATCACCGACCAGTGCGCGCACCTCGCGCAGGTCGGTCAGCCAGCGGGCCGTGTCTACGACGGCCCGGGCAGGACAGGCATAGCGCCGCGCCGACGGACCCTTGGCCCACATCTGCGGCATGTGCGAGGTCCGGTGCACCCGGACGCAGCCCGTGCTCGCACGCTGCGACCGCGCCGGGATCAGCAGGTCGACAAAGTCCCCGTCCTGCCGCGGGATCTGCTCGAACTCGTAAAAGCGGAGGGCGGCGGCTCCCGTGATCATGGCATGCGGGCCGGCGTACAGGACCGCCGCCGTCTCACGCTGCGCCCGGGTGGGCGCGCCCGACAGCGTGAGGTAGACGCCGGGGAGCAGCGATCGCCATGGGCCGCCATTCCTGAGGCGGTAGCCGATGGCGTGCCGGCTGAGCCCGGCCCGCAGTGCCTGGGCACGAGACACGACTGAATCCTGCTGCCTGATCAACTTTTGAAGCGCGAGGGGCTCTGCCATGAACAGCAGAATGTCACCATCCTCCGACATTCAGTGACTTGACGTGACGCCGCCTCGGGCCGCGGCCGTCTCCGTGTGGCGTTGGGCGGGCTATCGCCGGCCCAACGCCACACGGGCACATCGGGGGACGGCCGCGCGGGCGCGTCCGGGCCGGGGCGGGGGCACACGGGCGTGTTCGGACCGGGTCTGGTCGGGCGCAAGAGGCTGGATCTGGGGGGAGAGCGATGAAGCTTGGGGCCTTGCGGCGTCTGCCCTGGGGAGGGATGTCACACTCTTGCCCGCTGCGACGTCAAAAGAGTGAGAAGACGGCAGGAGGACTGGAATAGGTTGAGTAGCTCAACTGTTTAGTAGGTCATGAGCATTGAGATCGATGGACCGGACGCGGCGCGGGCTGAAGAATCGGCACCGGCGCTGGACCGGGACATCCTCGACGCTTTCACTACCCTGATTAAGCGAGCCGGGTCGGTCGGGCATTCCATCGCTGCCGGGTTCGGGGTGGCTCCCCCTGACCTGCTGGCGATGTTCAAGCTGGACGGCGCGCTCGCGATGAAGGAGCTCGCGCAGCGGCTGGGGTGCGACGCGTCGTTCGTCACCGCTATCGCGGACAACCTAGAGAAGCGCGGATTCGTCCGCCGGGAGCCGAGCCAGCGTGACCGGCGAATCAAGAACCTGCTGCTGACACCGGACGGATTGGCCGCCAAAGAGCGGCTGATGGCACAGCTCGCGGCCAAGATGCCCTGGTGTTACGCGCTTGACGACGCCGAGCGGCGGTGCCTACTCAGCCTGCTGAGGAAGATGCTAGACACGCCGGAGCCCGACGCCAGCACTGACGCTGGCGCGGCGGGACATGGGCCGACGGGGTAGTGGCCATGTTTCCCGCCAGTCCCCTAATCGCGGACAGAAACTGGCCGCGATACGCCGTAGCGTGGGTGTTATCGGCCCTCGTTACCAGACATTGACGTGACAGGCACGGGGCGTTCACGTCCACGGCCGAAGAACGGGGTGGGACCGAAGAAGCCTCACGCCGTCCTGAACGACTTTAAGTTCTCAAAAACAGTCGAAAAAGGGGAGAATTCTGTGTCCGGAACTTCGGGACAGGCAGAGAGCGCGGCACTTGCCGCGTCCGCTGCCGACACGCCACCCTCGGGGGCGGCGCCGAGGCCACGACGGCTCGGGCTCGCGCTCGTGGTTATCGCCGCCGCGCAGCTGATGGTCGTGCTCGACGCGACCATCGTCAACGTCGCGCTGCCGCACATCCAGGACGCGCTGCACTTCTCCGGGACGAACCTGGAGTGGGTCGTCAACGCCTATACGCTCGCCTTCGGCGGCCTGCTGCTGCTCGGCGGGCGCATGGGTGACCTGCTCGGACGGCGCCGGATCTTCATCGCGGGCATCGCGCTGTTCGCGATCGCCTCGCTGGCCGGCGGTTTCGCCCAGAACCAGCCCGAGTTGCTTATCGCCCGGGTCATCCAGGGCATCGGCGGCGCGCTCGCCGCGCCCGCCTCGCTGTCGCTGATCGCCGTTACCTTCCCCGAGGGCAAGGAGCGGAACCGGGCGATGGGCGTGTACGCGGGCGTGTCCATCTCCGGCGCGGCCATCGGGCTGATCGCCGGCGGGCTGCTGACCAGCTACCTCGACTGGCGCTGGGTGTTCTTCGTGAACGTGCCGATCGGCCTGATCCTCGTGCTGCTCGCGCCCCGGGTCATCGGCGAGTCGGAGCGAGTGCGCGGCAGGTTCGACCTGCCCGGCGCGATCACCGGGTCGCTCGGCCTTGGCGCCCTGGTGTACGGGCTGTCCGAGGCGGCGACCACGTTCAGCAACGGCCAGGCGATCGGGCACTGGGGTAGCACCAAGGTCATCGTCGCGCTGGCAGCGTCGGTGGTGCTGCTCGGGGTGTTCGCGTTCATCGAGGCACGGTCGCGGCACGCGCTGGTGCCGCCGCGGGTGCTCAAGTCTCGCGACAGGACCGCGGCGTACATCATCAGCCTGTGCATCGGCACGGCGATCTTCGGCATGTTCTTCTTCATGACGATCTTCGTGCAGGAGGTCTGGGGGTACTCCCCGGTCCGCTCGGGTATCGCGTACCTGCCGATGGTTGGCCTGATCGTGGTCGGGGCTGCGATCTCCTCGCAGTTGGTCGCGCGGATCGGCGCGCGGCCGCTGATCACCGGCGGACCGCTGCTGGCGGCCATCGGCATGTTCTGGCTGTCACGGGTCACGGAGCACAGCTCGTACGCTGGCGGTCTGCTCGGGCCGATGATGCTGACCGGCCTCGGGATGGGGCTGACGTTCGTGCCGCTGTCGCTGGTGGCGCTCGCGAAGGTGCCGAACAAGGACACCGGGGTGGCGTCGTCGCTGCTTAACACCGGGCAGCAGGTCGGCGGGTCGATTGGCCTGGCGATCCTCGGCACGGTGGCCTGGTCGGCGGTGGCGTCGAACACGAAGTCGGCCATCGCCGCCACGCACGGGGCGCACCTGTCGACGGCGGCGCAGACGGCGCTGGGCAACCACGCGCTCGCCTACGGATTCGGCCGCGGGTACCTGGTGTCGGCGCTGATCTCGCTCCTCGCGGTGGTCGTCGCGCTGGTGATGATCCGGATCAAGCGGGCGGACCTCGCCGGGATCGACCCGATGGCGGCCCCGGTACTCGACGCTGAGGCCGATGAGGAGGCGTACTCCATCCCCTAGCTGGCGACAGCTGGCGACAAGGCGGTCCTTACCTGGTATGCCAGGTAAGGACCGCCTTTGCCTTCCGCCGTGCGCGAGCGCGAGGCGCGAGGCGCGAGGCGCTAGAAGGGGTCGTTCCCCGGGAGACGACCGCTTACGATCTTTTCTATGGCTGACGACCTGCTCTTCGTGTACTCCTCCCCCGGCACCGTTGACCCCGCCGAGTTCACCGACTGGTATGACAACGAGCACGTTCCCAACCGGCTGGCGACGCCCGGGTTCGGTGCCGTGGCCCGGTTCCGCGCGACCGACGGGATGAAACCGGAGTGGCTGGCGACCTATGAGATCAAGCCTGGCACCCTTGACACGCCCGCCTACAAGGCGCTCTGGGAGAACGCGTCGGTGCGCGAGAAGCGGATCATGTCCTCGGTTGGGACGCTGGACCGGCGGGTCTACTCGCCGCTCAGCGACTCGTGGGCGGAGGGCGTCTCCGCCGTGTCCGGCGCGCCGCCGGTGATCCTCGCGGTGTCGATGTCGGTGCCGCCCGCGGTCGAACCCGACCTGGAGGCGTACTACGACCAAGAGCACTACCCGATGCTGCTGGCGGTGCCCGGCTGGCGCAGGGCCCGGCGGTTCGTGCTGACCGCGGGCACCGGGCCGAAGTACCTGTCGCTGCACGAGATCGACTCGGAGGCGGCGTTCGACGACCCGGGCTACAAGGCGGCGATCTCGACGCCGTGGCGGAACCGGATCGTCGGGTCCGCGATCGGCCGCGAGAAGCGGGTCTTCCGGCTGCACAAGTCGTTCGACTGAGCAGCGCGTTCAGAGGGTGAGGGGCGTTCCTCGGGGCTTCGCCGGTCTGCGCGGGCCTGATACGATCGCGGCTTTTGCGATCAGGCCCGTGCAGACCGACATCGGGGGGCACGGGGGGTCGTCCCCCCGGGAGATAACTGGCTAGCCGGTGATGCGCTCTCCTATGGGGCCAAGGATGAGCAGCGACTCGTCGCGATCGCGCTCGCCGACCAGGCGGGGGCGGCGCTGGCCAACGCGCGCCGTGCCCGGTGAGGCCGCCGGCGCGACCCGGCCCGTTACGCCTTCCAGATCGTGGGGCCCTTCGGGAAGGTGCCGTCCGGCTGGGTCAGCGTGAGCAGGCAGCTCGCCAGGGACAGTTCGAACAGGGTGAGGGTGTCGTAGTCGGGCCAAAGCCTGCCGAAGTCCGCGATCACCTGATCGCGGACCACCTCCCAGGTGCCGCGGTCGGTTACCTCGGCGGCGCGGCCGGTGACGGCGAAGCCGTCGTCCTCCCGGGGCGGGGCGAACGTCTCGGCGTGCAGCGCGTACCGGCCGTCGCGGTGCAGGTCCGCCCGCTTGGGGCCGGGGAGGATGAGGACGTGCAGCCCCGCCTTGCTGATGACCGGGCACACCGGGTGCACGCGGGGGCCGCCGTCCTTCCTGATGGTGGCCAGGAAGCCGAGGCCGAGGCCGTGCTGGTAGAACTGCCCGCGGCCGACCGCGGCGAGCGCGGGCCGCTGCTGCTCGAACTGCGTCCAAGTGATCATGAAGTCATACGGTATTGCGGTAATGCTGACATCTTCTGTCAGCGTTGTGGCGTTACGGTTGACGACGTGCGCGCCGACCGGCTGGTATCGCTCGCCCTGCTGCTGCAAGCGCGCGGGCGGATGTCCGCGCGTGAGCTCGCCGGCGAGCTCGAGGTGTCCGTTCGCACGATCTACCGCGACATCTCGGCGTTGAACGCCGCGGGCATCCCCGTCGTGGCCGAGCCTGGCCCCGGTGGCGGGTGCCGCCTGATCGAGGGCTACCGGTTCCCGCTGCGCGGGCTGTCCGCCGATGAGGCGGAGGCGCTGCTGCTGCTCGGCGTGCCCGCCGCGGTCGCCGAACTCGGGCTCGCGGACGCGCTCGCCGCGGCGCACCGCAAGGTGAGCACGAGCGCCGGGGAGACGCGCCACCCCTCCCTCGTCCACCTGGACATGCCCCGCTGGTTCCACGGCACCGAGCCGGTTCCCCACTTGCGCACGCTGGCCGAGGCGGTCCGCCTCGGCCGCCGCCTGCTATTCGGCTACCGCCGTGACGAGGGCGGCCAGGAGAAGACCCGCGAGGTCGGGCCGCTCGGCCTGGTGAACAAGGCGGGGACCTGGTACCTGGTGGCGACCCGGCCCGCCACGCGCGAACAGCAGGCCGGGCAGAACGGCGACCCGGCGGTCTTCCGGGTCGGACGGGTCACGTCGGCTCGCCTGCTGACCGCCGGGGTCGTGCGGCCGGACGGCTTCGACCTCGCCGCCTTCTGGGAACGCTGGTCGGCGGAGTTCGTGACCAGCCGCTCGCAGGTCGAGGTGCGGGTGCGGGCCACGGCGACGGCACTCGGCATCTTCCCCTACGTCTTCGGCGACGCGGGCAAGCGCGCCGCCGCGGCGGCGGGGCCCGCCGACGCGGACGGCCTGCGCGAGGTCGTGCTGACCTTCGAGGAGGAGCGGGTGGCCGCGCACCGCCTCGCTGGCTTCGGCGGCGAGGTCGCGGTCATATCACCAGAAGCGGTACGAACCGAACTCATCACCACGGCCAGGGAACTGCTCGCCCGCTACCCCGATGGCCGCCCTTCCTGACGTTGCCCGGCCGCGATCGTGGTGCCGCACCAAGTGCCGTGAACTTGAGTGGCGCATGGTGACTGTAGTGACTGTGGGGCGGAATCCACATGATCATGGTCCGGGCCGCGGTGCCGACGGGACAAACCGGGCGGAACGGGCACCTCCGGGCCGCGGCGCGAATAGGGGAAGCTCCTCGCTCAACGGCATTGGACAAACGGCCGTGATCGCGTCCGTTATCGGCCGGTATGCGGCATCGCTGGCTACGTGGGGACGCCAGCCCTTTGGAGATTGCGGCGGCGGCAAGAGGAAGCCGCTTTCGTTCGGAATACTCCGTATATCACCGCCGTTGACGCAGGGCCGGGGCTGACCTCAGCCGGCGGCACGGCTTCAATCCAGGGACAGGCGATATCCCGGGAGAATCGGGTAGCTGTGGAGCATGCGGTCTAGCGACGACGCCCCGGTGGCGAGCGATCAGTCGGTGGCGGACGAGCCGCCACTGGCAAGCGAGCCGCCGGTAGCCAGCGAGCCGCCGGCGGCGGGCGAGCCGCCGGCGGGGAGCGAGCCGCTTGCCGCGGGCGAGCCGCCGGCGGGGAGCGAGCCGCCGGTGGCGGGCGACGAGGCGGGCGGGCCGGGTGCGGGCCAAAGCCAGTCGCCGAGCCGCTGGCGGCTGTGGCGGCCCTGGCTGTCGCTGCTGGCCAAGCCGGCCAGGCGCGTCGTCCTGCTCTTCATCTTGGCGCTGGTGATCGAGTACCTGGTCGTGCCCGAGCTCGTGGGCGCAAGCAAGGACCTCTACCTGCTCGGGCGGGTGAGCGCCTGGTGGGTCGCCGCGGGCGTGGTGCTCGAGGGGGTGTCCCTGTTCTGCTACGCGGTGCTGACCAAGGTGCTCCTGCCGCCTGGGCCCAAGCCGAGCCTGTCCGTGCTGTTCAGGATCGACCTGTCGGCCGCCGCGGTCGCGCACGTGATCCCGGCCGGGACGCTTGGCACGGCGGCGCTCGGGTTCAAGCTGTTCACCAACGAGGGCATCTCGGGCAACGACGCCACGGTGATGATGGCGGCCAAGGGGATCGGCTCGACCGTCGTGCTGAACGTCCTGCTGTGGCTCTCCCTGATCATCTCCATTCCGCTCGCGGGATTCCGGCCCATCTACGCGACGGTCGCCATCATCGGGACGATCGTGCTTGCCGGGGTCGCGGTGCTGGTGCTCGGCATCATGCGCGGGGCGGGCTTCGCTTCCCGGGTGCTGCGGGTGGCCGGCGACAAGATCCCCTTCCTGAAGGGCGAGAGCGTTGAGCGCGCCGTCCTTGAGGCGGCCAACTCGTTCTCCCTGCTGGCCAAGGACAAGCGGGTGATGGCCTGGTCGCTGGTGTGGGCCTCGCTGAACTGGCTGCTCGACGCGGCCTCGTTGTGGTGCTTCGTGGCCGCGTTCGGCCACCTGACCAACCCGATCGAACTGTTCGCCGCCTATGGCATCGCCAACGTCGCCGGGGCGCTCCCGCTGACGCCGGGCGGGCTCGGGGTCGTCGACTCGATCCTCCCGCTGCTGCTTGTCGGCTTCGGCGTCCCCGTGAGCATGGCCACGCTCGGCGTCCTCGGCTGGCGGGTGGTCAACTTCTGGCTGCCGATCCCGACCGGCGCCATCGCCTACGCGTCACTGAAGGTGAAACCGGACTTGCGGATGCGCGCCATCCGTTCCGCGTTCTACAGCCTGCTCACGTTCAGCAAGTCGCAGGACGCTAACACCCCGCCGGAAGACCCCGTCGACTTAGCCCGGTGGGAAGACGCCGTCGAGTGAGCCCGGCCCGCGAGCGCCGGGTGAGCCTGGCGGGCGAGCCAGGGAGCGACCGGGTAGACGATCACGCCGCCCACCGACGTGCCACGCAGGCCAAGGCTGTTCAAGTTGTGTATCCACGGGAACTCCCACGCCTGCTCGACGAGAATGGCGCCCACCCCGGCCGAGCGAAGGTAGGCCTCGAAAACCCGGTCCGCGCCCTTGCTCGGATGGGCGACCAGCGTCAGTTGGTGCGGAACGGCGTCTACCGGCGTCAGCGACGCGTTGATGTACCCTCCCGCGATCCGGAAGTAGAAGTTCGCCGCGGCCTGGAACAGCATCCCCGCGTTTCCCCTGGCCGTGAAGACCACGACGATCTCCCCCGGACGCAGGTACTGCCGGTACAGGCCCTGGGTGATGAACGCCGGCAACTGGTTGACCGGCCGCGCGGTCGCGGGCGCCGTAAAGCCAGGCGGGGCCGGGATCACCGCCTGGTAGGACGTGGGCGCGTCCGTGATGATCGCCGCGACCGCCAGCAGCCCGAGGCCCCAGCGCGCC
The DNA here is from genome assembly GCA_963759545.1 of uncultured Actinomycetota bacterium. Taxonomy (GTDB): domain Bacteria; phylum Actinomycetota; class Actinomycetes; order Streptosporangiales; family Streptosporangiaceae; genus Trebonia. The sequence goes on along the minus strand of CAVXAB010000018.1, from coordinate 118,698 downwards.
CCTTTTACCAGCCTGCTCCTGGTGGGCGCCGCTAGCCACACTGCCAGGGCGATCGCGAGCGCCAGGGAACCGAAGACGATGAACCGGGACGGCTCGGCGCTGCGCGCGATCGGCAGGCTCCACAGCTTGGCCCAGGGCAGCGTATGCACGTTGTGGGGGGTGATGACCAGGTCGGGTCCGGCCGCGAGCGCGAGCACGAGCACGAAGCCGATGGCGAGCAGCCGGTTGACCCTGCTCGACCAGGCGAAGACAACCAGCAGCAGCAGGATGACGAGCAGCGGAATGCCCACGTAGTCATCGAGCCCCCGCCGGCCGATCTGGCTGGAGTAGGCGATCAGCGGTTTCAGGCCGAACATCTGCTGCGACGTCGGCACGATCAGGCGCATGAACTGCAGCGAGAAGGCGTCGTTTTGCCTGGTTAGCGTGCCTGAGTAATGACGCAGCGCGTAGATCAGGTACGGTGCCGCCAGCACGAGCGAGCCCGCGTAGGCGATGGCGGTCAGCCCGGCGAGCCTGGCCACCTGGCGGCGTGTGGTCCGTCCCGCGACCGCGAGTCCGATCAGCAGGCCGCCCGCCCACACGGCGGTCATGTCGGCGAACGCCTCGTTGAACGTATAGAACTCCACGGCCATGAGGACCGTGAGCCAGCCGACGAACGCGATCCGTCCCAGGCTCCCGTCCCACCACCGCAGCACCAGGTACACCATGAGCGGGAACAGCACGATCACGGTGAGGTTCGGCTGGCCCTGCCAATTGTGTATCAGCTCGAAAGGAGAGAAGCCGTAGACGGTGCCGGCCAGCAGCGCCGCCCAGAACCGGCCGGTCAGCCGGCGCGCGGCGACGAAGGCCGCCCAGGCCGAGACCGGCGGCACGACGAGCAGCACGATGTTGTACGAGACCAGCACGCCGAACGCGGCCGTGACCGGCCACATCAGCAGGTCCACCGAGGGCGTGGTGCTCGCCCAGGCCAGGTCGTAGCCGTGCGGCGCCCCGATCTGGCCAGAGAACAGCGGGTTGATCCCGTGCGACACCGCGTAGGGCCACCAGCGCAAGGACCAGACGTAGAACTGCGGGTCCGTCCAGTACTGCCTGATGTTCGGCACGTTCAGGTGGCTGGCCAGCGGCAGCCCGAACCCGATGATGAAGACGGCCAGGTAGATCGCCAGCGCGAGCAGACCCTGCGACGCGGGGGGCGGGACGCGGGTGACGAGTTGCCACAGCCGGGAAAACCGGGACGGCGGTGCCGGCGGCGCGGACGGCTCCGGAGGTGTGGACGGTGCTGGTGGTGTCGGTGTTGTCGGCGCGACCGCGAGCGTTGTTGCTGCGTCGGCTCGCCGCGTCCCGGAGTTGGTGACAGCCACGTATCCCCCATGCTTCGCAGCTTGAGCATCGCCAGTCGTACACCGCAATTGCAGCGAACCTTAACCAGTTCTCCGGCGAATATGCCGGCCTCAACGACAAATTGGTAAGTATGTATATCTGCTGGGAACGCGGGGTCCGCACCACAAATTGGTAACTGTGCGCATATGTCATGAATGGCTGTTTTCATGGTCCGAATGGCGCGGGACCGTCTTACCGCTAGCAGGTAACGGCAATGGCCGCCCGCCGTAACGACGTGGCCCCGCAAATGCGTCATCGTTGGCGGTAAGCGGCCGATCCGCCGCAACACGTTGAGAGGGGAGTCGAATGTCGCTATCCCTGTTCCCGTCGTTGGTGAGCCTGCCCCTGTCGCCCTTCCCGCCCCTTGCCGTCGGGTTTTTTGGACTCGGGACGGGCTACCTGATATACGGCCCGCAGGAGCTTCTCGGTTACCCGGCACGCAACGAGTCGGTTGACCTCGGCACCGGCGTGTGGGGCATCTGGATGCCCGGTTTCATGCAGTTCATCACCGGCATCTACCTGTTCGCCGGCCTGGTCCTGTTCGGCACGATCAGGACGCCCGCGCTCTACATGGCGGCGCTGGCGTTCACCGCGTACGGCGTGCACTGGTTCGCGATGGGCTGGAACAGGACGCGGCGCACCGACACGCGCATCCAACTGGGAATGGCCATCGCGTTCCTGCTGATTTCGATCCTCGGGATCATCGTCTTCTTCCAGACAGGCGATGATCCGGTCGGCGGCCTGTTCATCGGCCTTGCCTGCGTCTACGTCGCCGAATTCGTGGCGAGCCTCAAGCCTGACCTGCCGAAGCAGGGCGGACTTGGGCGAGAAGGCGCTCGGCTTCTTCCATCTCGGCACGGGACTCTGGCTCATGTACCTGACGTTCGCCGTGGCGCTGAACTTCATACTCAACTACGGGTTGCCGCTCTTACGGCCCTGCCGTCGCCCTGGTCGCCGGCGATGCCCTCGTCCGCGCCTGGCCCGCAGGCCCGGCTCGCGGACGGAGGGCATCGCTTCGCCCGGAGCGCGGAGCGCGCACCCGTTCGGGATACTCGTTCGTTCGGGATACTCGTTTCGTGATGATCAGCCCGCCGGTCAGCTGCTCAGCTGGCCAGCGCCGGCTCGCGACTAGGCTCTGCGGCCAGGACTGGCCAGGGCCAGGCGGGCGGCGCTGATGTCCTCGCGGCCGTACCCGGCGGCCACGGCGGCATGCCATTGGCCAGACAGCGCGGCCAGCATCGGCAGCGCCTGACCGCCCGCGGCACCGATCACCAGGTCGACGTCCTTCAGCGCCCACTCGAGCGGGAACTCCGCGGCGAAGTCGCCACGGTCCATCTTGTGGAACTTGGCGTCGGCGAGCGGCGCGTCGAGCGGTCCGCCCTCGATGACCTCGGCGAGCTGCTGGTGGCCGATGCCGAGGCGATCGGCAAGCTCCATGGTCTCGGCCACGCCCTCGATGAGGATGGACAGGTAGGCGTTGACGACCAGTTTCACCTGGCTACCGCGGCCGGCCTCGCCCAGCCATACGGTCTTGCGGCCGATGACGTCGAACACCGGGCGGACCGCGTCGGCCGCGGCCGCGGGCCCCGACGCCAGGATCAGCAGCTGACCTTGCTCAGCCGGTCCCTTGCTGCCCGACACGGGGGCGTCGACGAACATCACCCCTGGCCGCTGCGCGGCCAGGCGGTCCCCGATGCGCTTGGTCGCCTCGACGCCGATCGTGCCCATCTGCGCCCACACGGACCCGTCAGCGAACGCCTCGGCCAGCCGGCCGTCGAAGACGACCGACTCCACGGCGGCGGCGGTGGGGAGCATCGTGATCACGACGCCCGCGTCCCGCACCGCGTCCCGCGCTGACGCCGCGACGACCGCGCCCGCGTCGGCCAGCGGGCCCGTCGCCGACGCGTCCCTGTCCCACACATGCGTGGTCAGGCCCGCGGCAGCCAGGTTGCGGGCCATCGCCGACCCCATGATCCCGGCGCCGAGCACCGCCACCGCCGCGTTTCGATCCGCGCCATTTGCCCTCGCCATAACGGCTTCATCCCTTCTGCGACCTTCCTGCTGTCGCCTGCCCTGCGCGCGTCCGTCGCGCGCCCGTGGCCCGTCGCGCGCCGCGCGCCGCGCGCCGCGCGCCCGTCGCGTGGCTATCGCGCGGCCATCGCGCACCCGTCGCGCGGCTGTCACCATCCGGGACAGGGCACCAGTCCAGCATGGCGGGCGGGACCGCGCAGCGCATTGCCGCTAGCCGGGATCCGGCAAGTACAGGTAGCAGGGAACGCACTGGCTGTCCCCTGACTGTCACCTGGCTGTCACCCTGGGTCGTCGAGGGGCAGGGCGATCTGCATGATGGTGCCCGCCTCCGCCTCGCTCCGCAACGAGATCCAGCCGCCGAGCGCCTCCACTCGGTCCTTCAGCCCGAGCAGGCCGGACTCGCGGTCGCTGTCCGCGCCGCCACGCCCGTCGTCGCGGACATCGACCCGCAGCGTGCCGTCGCCGACGGCGATCTCCACCTCAGCGGCGGAGGCGTGCGCGTACTTGGCCACGTTGGTCAGCGCCTCGGAGACCGCGTGATAGGCGGCAAACTCGACGGGCTCGGGCAGCCGCCCCGCCACCTGCACATCGAGGCTGACGGGAACGGCGGAGCGGCGAGCCAGCGCCCTGAGCGCCGGGCGCAGCCCACTCTCGGTGAGGATCGCCGGGTGGATGCCGCGGGCCACCTCGCGTAGCTCCTCAAGCACGACGTTTACCTCGCTGACCGCCCCGTCCAGCCGCTGGGCCAGCTCGCCGGCTTCTGGTAGCGCCGCCTGCGCCTCGCGCAGCCGCAGCGCGAGGGAGACCAGCCGCTGCTGTGCGCCATCATGGAGATCGCGCTCGATCCGACGCCGTGCCTGGTCGGTGGTGGCCACGAGCCGCGCCCGGGAGGCGGCCAGTGCGGCCTGCGTCTCGGCGTTGGCGATTGCGGTGGCGGCCAGATCGGTGAAACCGGCCAGCCGCGCCTCGGTGTCCGGTGGCAGCTCGTGCCCGGACGCTATGCCGATCACGCCCCACAGCCGGCCCTCGACGCTGATCGGCACGCCGGCCGCCGAGCTGACGCCCGTCTTGCGGGCTATGTCCGCGGCCGCGGCTGAGGCTGAGGCTTCGGCGTAGTCGTCCATCCGCGCGGGCCGGCCGCTCTGGAACACCAGCGTGTGCAGGTCCCGCCCGCCCAGGCTCAACCGAGTGCCGGAGGGAGCCGGCGTGCCGCCGGTGCTGGTCCACGCGGCGACGACAGTAGCCATGTCGTCCGGATCGTACCGGCTCATGAGGGTGGCGTCGGCGCGGAGCAGTCGGCCGGCCTCCGCGGCGATCGCCGCGAACACCTCCTGCGGCGGCGCCGCCCGGGCCACCAGGGTGGCCACCCGCCGCAGCGCCCCCTGCTCCTCGGCGAACCCGCGCAGGTCCACGCCCGCCTGTGCGCTCGCGATCGCGGTGCCGGCCAGCTCGGCAAACCCGGTTAGCCGCGCCTCGGTGCTTGGCGGCAACGGCCGCGCCGACGTCGAGATCACCATCATGACGCCCCACAGCCGGCCCTCGACGGTGATCGGCGCGCCGACCACCGAGCGGACGCCCGCCTTGCTGGCAACGGCAGCCTCACCTGAGGCGTCGGCAGCGTCGTCGAGGCGCGCTGGCCGGTCCGTCTCGAACACCAGCGACAGCACGTTCCGCCCGCCAAGGCGCACCCGGGTACCGACAGGGAAGGGAATGGCGTCGCCGTCATTGGCCCACCCGCCGACGGCGACCGCCATGCCGTCCTGGTCGTACCGGCTGATGCCCGTGACGTCGGCGCCGAGCACCTGCCCGGCCTCCGCGGCGACCGCGGCGAACACCTCCTCCGGCGGCGCCGCCCGGGCCACCAGGGTGGCCACCCGCCGCAGCGCCCCCTGCTCCTCGGCGAACCCGCGCAGCTCCACGCGCGCCTCGGCGCTCGCGATCGCGGTGGCGGCCAGCTCGGTAAACCCGGCCAGCCACGCCTCGGTATCCGTGGGCAGCGGCTGCCCGCGGGCGGACACGAGAACGATCACGCCCCACAGCCGGCCCTCGACGGTGACCGGCGCGCCGACGGCCGTGCGGACGCCGAGTTCGCGGGCGACGCCGGCCGCCGCTCCCGAGACGCCGTCGTACTCGTCGAGGCGAGCCGCGCGGCCCGTCTCGGCCACCAGCGTATGCACGTTGCGCCCACCCAGGCTCAGCCTGGTGCCGACGGGGACGACAGCACCGGTGCTGCCCCACGCGGCGACCACACTTGCCGCACCGTCGGGGACATACCGGCTCATCGACGCCTGGCCGACGCCAAGCAGCCGCCCGGCCTCCTCGGTGACCGCCGTGAACACCTGGTCGGGCGGCGCGGCCTGGGCCACCAGCACCGCCACTCGGCGCAGTGCGGCCTGCTCATCGGCGATCCCGTGCTCACCGGGTCGCCCCGGCGAGTCAGCCGTCACAACGGGTGCACCCCCTCCGCCGCCGCGGTCCCTGCCGCCGCAGGGCCGGCCGACGGGTGGTGCCGGACGATCGCGCCACAGGAAAAGCCTAACCATGAACGTCTCCGTGGACATCCCCCGCACGCATCCAGCCAGCGGCCCGGCGCCTGGGCGCCGGCTTGCTGTGGAATGTCGGGACGGGTCGTTAGCGCCTAACGTCCGCGGGCGCCGAGGAGGCCGCCTAGGAGGCAATAGCGCGCCAGATGCTGGCCAGGGAGTACAGGCACAAAGCGGCGAGGAGGATGGCGAAGGCGAGCACGGCGCGGAAGTCGCCGATGTAGCCGGACGCGATCCCGACGCCGATGACGGGGATGATCAGGCCGCTGTAGCAAGCGGTGAAGTAGGCGGAGATGGCCTGGCCGCGGCGTTCGGGCGGGGCGAGGCGGTTGGCGGTGGCGAGGCTGCCGAGGAAGACCGCGCCGACGGCGACTCCGCCCACGACCGTCCCCAACAGGAACAGGGCCAAAGATGCCTGGCCGAGGGCGGTGACGATCAGCACGAGCGCGGCAAGGAACACGCCAAGGCCGGCGAGCACGACCCGGCGGCTACTGAACCGGGACAGCAGCAGCTGCGTGACGGTCCCCACCGCGAGCAGCAGGAATACGACCGCTCCCTGGACGGCGTGGTTGCCCTGGTGCAGCACGGTCCCGAGGAAGGTGGGCGCAAGCGCGGAGAACAGCCCGAGCAGCGCGAAGGCGGAGAAGCCGGCCGCCGCGGCGGCGGTGAACTCACCGCGTCCCTGTGCGGGGATGCCGAGTCCGGCGAAGCGGATGACGGGCCGTCGGCGCTGGCCCACGGTCTCCGGGACCAGGAGCAGGCACAGGCCCGCGGCGGCCAGCACCGCCAGGTACACCTCGAATACCAGGGTCGTGGGGTGGGGCGCGTACTGGGCGAACAACCCGGCGATGAGCGGGCCGAGTCCGAGGCCGCCCATGTTGGCCGCCGTGGCCGCGAGCGACGCCCGGCGGCTGGCCGAGGCAGGGACGAGCTCGGTCAGCGCGGCCGTCGCGGTGCCGGTCACCAGGCCCGCCGATATCCCGGACACGATCCGGCCGGCGATGAGCGCCCCCAGATCGGGGGCCAGGATGAACACGACCGTGCTCAGCGCGCTGGCAGCGATGGCCACCGCAAGCACCGGCTTACGCCCCGCCTGGTCCGAGGAGCGCCCGGCCAGCAGCAAGGTGGCCATCACCGCGGCGGCGTAGACGGCGAAGGTCACCGTCACCATGGCCGCGGAGAAGTGCCACTGCCCCTGGTAGACGACATACAGCGGGGTCGGGAGCGTGGTGCCGAGCATGAGCGCGGCCAGTACCGACGCCACTAGCCAGAACGCCACCCGGCGGGGAACGGCCGGGCCACGTCGTGCGGCAGCCGGCGAAGGATCCAGGCAGTCGACGCATGGCAGGTCTGGTGTCCGCGAAGGAGTTCGTACAGTCACCATGTTCAGGATCCCGTCCTGGCCAAAGCGTCCCGCACGGGGAGGTCGAGGCCACGTTCCCCGATGCTCGAGCCACAGTGGGCGATCTCCCCACGATCGCCGATTAGCATGGCCGCGTCTTCACCACAGACGGGCAATTCCACTACCTGCTAGCCAGAACTCGGGGATTGAAGCCTGCATGGGTTTCTGGACCCCGCTGGCAACAATGACAGCTTCACGAGTGCGCGGCATCGTTGGCGTGTCACAGGAATTCGAGCCGAGGGCTAAAGGAAGCCGAGAGGTGCGGAATAAGCCACGGGGGCTATCCCGCGCTCACGCGCTCAATAACGCGGAGGGTATTTGATGGCGGTGAAGACCTGGTTCATTACTGGCACGTCGCGTGGGTTCGGCCGGGAGTGGGCGATCGCGGCCCTGGACCGCGGCGACGAGGTCGCCGCGACGGCCAGGGACATCGCGAGCCTCGACGATCTGGTGGCCAAGTACGGGAGGGCGATCTTGCCGATCCGGCTTGACGTGACCGACCGGGACGCCGATTTCGCCGCGGTGAAGCTGGCTCACGATTACTTCGGGCGGCTGGACGTGATCGTGAACAACGCCGGGTACGGGCAGTTCGGCATGGTCGAGGAGATCAGCGCGGCCGAGATCCGGGCGCAGCTTGAGACGAACCTGCTCGGCGCGCTGTGGGTCACCCAGGCGGCGCTGCCCTACCTGCGCGAACAGGGCCACGGGCATATCGTGCAGGTGTCCTCGATCGGCGGTATCTCGGCCTTCATGAACACCGGCGCCTACCACGCCTCGAAGTGGGCGCTGGAAGGGCTGAGCCAGAGCCTGGCCGCCGAGGTCGCCGGGTTCGGCATCAAGGTGACGCTCATCGAGCCGACCGGCTACGCCACGGACTGGGCCGGTTCCTCCGCCAAGCACGCGACGCCGCTGCCCGCTTACGAGCAGGTCCGTGAGCAGGCGGCGCAGGCCCGCGCTCGGCGCTTCGCGCCCGGCGATCCAGGTGCCACCCGCGACGCGGTGCTGAAGCTCGTGGATGCCCAGGACCCGCCGCTGCGCCTGTTCCTTGGCGACGCGCCGCTTGGCATCGCGACCGCGGACTACGAGTCCCGGCTTGCGACCTGGCGAGAATGGCAGCCCGTGGCCGCCGCGGCCCAGGGCCACGGACGCTAAGGAAGGGGCGGGGACCTTAACCTTCTTGGAAGGGAAGCGTGATCAACAGCGTCGTCCCCACTCCGATGGGGCTTGCCACCTGGATCGTCCCCGCGAGCGCGTCAACGCGATCGGTGAGGCCGATGAGTCCGGAACCGCGGCTTGGATCGGCCCCTCCGCAACCGTCGTCGCGGATCGAAAGCCGCAGGACTCCGTCGCGCGCTGCGACGGCGACATGCACCGCGGAGGCCTGCGCATGCTTCGCGGCATTCGTAAGCGCTTCTGACACGATGTAATAGGCGGCGCGTTCCACCGGCTCAGGCAGCCGCGCCTCGACTCGCACCGCAAGCTCGACGGGCACGGCTGACCGCCGGGCCAGGGCCTTGAGGGCGGGCGCTAGGCCACCCTGGGTGAGGATGGCCGGGTGTATACCGCGCGAGATCTCCTGCAACTCCTCAAGCGCACCCGCCAGCCCGTCCGCCTGCCGGGACAACTGTGCCCGCAAGTCAGGAAGCTCGGGCGGAACCATCGCCTCTACCTGCCGCTGTGCCAGCACGAGTGAGACGAGCCGCTGTTGCACGCCGTCGTGCAGGTCCCGCTCGATCCGGTGCCGAGTCTCGTCCGCGGCCGTTACGATCCGCGCCCGCGAGGCGGCAAGCTCGGCCCGGCTCCCCTCGAGCTTGCGCTGGCTTTCGCGCAGGTTCTGGAACATCAATAGCGTGTCTAGCCCATCGGCAAGCCGCCGTCCGATCTCATGGAACAGCCGTTCCTCGTGCGGTGCCCAGACTCGCGGGCGAGAGCACTGATGCAGCCCGAACGCGTAGGGCTTGTCGACCTTCGGGTGAACGGCCATGGCGATGATGGACTTGATGCCGAAACGCTCAGCCAGCCCTACCGGGAGCGCGCAGTCTGACTCGGGATCGAAGCGCACCGGACCGGCCGCGGCCAGCAGGCTCCTGGAGACGTCGGCGACCTCCGGTTCGTTCGGGATCTCCGCGCCGGCACCCAGGGCGCCGACGTACTCCGGCCTGGTGCGCTCCGCTGGCAGCCGAAGGGAGTCAGCTGCTGGATCACAGGGGTAAAGCAGCCACGCCCGATCGCAGCTGAAGATCTCCAGCACGGCATCCAGGACATCGCCCATCATTTGCTCAAGGTCGCTGGTCCGCTGGATGGCGCGGTCAATCACGTCCATGCTTTCGAGGAACCACAGCTGGGCCCGGTGCTCTTCCGCGGCACGCCTGCGCTCGGTTATATCGACAACGGTCGCCATCAATTCCTTGAGCCCGCCGGACGCGGTGAAGACGGGATGCACGATGGCGCGGAGGTGCTTTAGCGGCTCCCCGGGAAGAACGACTCGGAACGCCCCTTCGACGCTGGCCGCTTCGCTGATTGCCCGCTTGAGCGCCTCGGTCCACCCCGCCCGGTCTTCCGGGTGCACGCGCTGCCTGAACTCTTCGAAAGAGGGGACCCCGTGCTGAGGGTCAAAGCCATACAAGCGAGAGTGCTCGTCGGAGGAGTGGATTACCTCTCCTGTCACGCCGTCCAGGGCGGCGGTGCCGGTATGCGTCAGCCGCTGCGCCTCGGAAAGGTAGGCCTCGCTTCGCCGCAAGTCGGCTGTCCGCTCGGCCACCTTGGTCTCAAGCACGTCCCTGGCCCGGCGCAGATCCTCTTCCGCCCGCGCGCGCTCGTGGATCAGGGTGGCGTTCTGAAAGGCCGTCGCGGCGTGATTCGCAGCCAGTCCGAGCATGAGCCGATCGGTCTCGGTGGGAAAGCCGATTGCGACCACTGGCCGCGGCAACGACACCGCCCTCGGCATTGACGCCGATGGGAACGGCAATACCGCGGCACGTCCCGTGACCGCCGTCGACGTCGGGAATGATCTCGATGCCGGAGAACCGGCCGCTCTCGGCCCGACGACTCTCCAGCCAGGCAGGAAACGACGTCCAGGCCGTGCCCCGCGTCACGTCGACCGCGTCAGCGGCACTGGGAACGCACAGGCGGACGAATACGAAGTCAAGCCGCAGCAATTCGATCAGCACGTCGGCGAGCCCCGCCGCCACGGCGGCCGGCTCCCGGCCGACCAACGTCGCGGGGATAGCGGAAAGCGCCACCAGATCCCTGAGTACTGTTCGCGAGACGTGGGTCTCGCCAGCGGTATCGGCAAACATTCACTCCGCCGCGCTCGCGCTCACGCTGGCCGGCCGCCGCTCCCTGATCTCCTGCAGCAACTCGTCGGGAGGCACGAAGAACGGGTTCTCCTGAAGGAGACCGCCGATGATCACGGCCGGGTGCGTCCGCAAGGCGTCCATCACCACGCTCGCGCCAAATTTCCTCAGGTCGTACGTGCAGATCACGGGACCCTCGTACTTGGGAATCACGTAGTTGACCCGCGTCTCGTACTCGATCAGGTCGCCGACGCCTGGCAAGTCAAGCAACGCCCATTCCATGTGACCCATGAAACGTGTCCGCGCATACCCGGCCGCGGGCCCTGACTGGAGGACTTGCTCGAATGACGCCAGCCACGTGCTCAGCTCAAACCGCCCTCCGCTGAGCGTGCTGTCTTGCCACGGCCGGACCTCCAACTGACCGGAGGCCATCACCTCTTGGACATCGATGCCTGCTTCGGCGAGCCACCCGAGGTGTTTGTCCCGTAGCTCGGGGTCAACGTAGTGGTAGGCCTTGTCGCCCTGATCGAAGCCGTCCTTGATGAACGGGCGAAGCACGCGGTGCTGCTCGTCGACGCTGTTGAAGAACGCGCAAATATGGCCATGTTGGCCGAAGGCTTTCCCGGTGAGGTTGGTGGGGTGCCCGGCGGTGTCCAAATTTCTCACCTTCACGCAGATAGCCGCGTTCTGGGCCCGGTGGACCGGGTTCGACGCCGACCGGATTCGATCCGGCGGATCGTTCACGCGCAACCGGGCTTTGACGGACGCGACCCAGCCTACGCCCGCCCTTCCACCGCTGTCGACCGGTGGTCGTGCCTGCTAGCAGGTAGTGGGCTTTGGGCGCTGGCCGCGAAGACACGGCCGGGCCAAAGCGAGAAGCTTGGACACATGCGGCGCGAAACCCTAGTGAGCCGCACGGGTAGAAGGAAGCGAGGCAAGGACGATGGCGGAGATTCTGGCTACAAAGACATCGCTTGCCGGACACAGGATGCCGGGCTTCGATGCGGTCCGGGCCGAGGCGCTGTTCGCTTCGCCCCTGCAGCCCTCCGGGTCGCCCTCCCCCGACCAGGTCCGCCGCGCCATCACAACGGCGCTGCGGCGGTGGGGAGTCCGCGGCTGCGCCGTGCGGGTAGCCGGTGAGTTCGGTGACCACCCGGACACCGCGGTGGCAAGGATGTGCTGGGCGCGGGCGACAATTAACCGGGTCTACCCGGCACCGTCGATGCCTCCGGTTCCCCGCCCGCGACCGCTTGCCTTTGCGAGCTGATCGTCGGGATCACGGGTTGAGCCCCGACCACGACCAGAGCGCGTAATTCCCGAAACTGAATGGTCATCGCGATGACGATTGTGAACGTCGGCTTGTCCCACCGCTTCGCCCCCGCGGAAATGCTCGAGAAGCTCGCCGTACCGTTGGCGGAGCTTGGCGAGGTGCTAACCCGGCTGCACGCCGTGCCGTCCGTCGACGAGGTGGCCGTGCTGTGCACGTGCAACCGGGTGGAGGTCTACGCGGCGACGTCCGGCCAGGCCGGGCAGGCGGCCCAGGGCCATCGCGGGCCTGGTGGCCGCCCGGGGGCGGCTCCCGCTCGGCGACGTCCTCCGGGTAGCCCGCATCCGGGTCGGCGGCGCGGCCGCCGAGCACTTGTTCTCGGTCGCGTGCGGGCTGGATTCGATGGCCGTGGGTGAGGAGCAGATCGTCGCCCAGATCAAGGCCGCTGCCCGAGCGGCCGCCGCGGCGGGAACCACCGGCCCCGCCATTACCGGGCTGATCGACGCGGCGCTGCGGGCCAGTAAGCGGGCCCGCACGCAGACCACTATCAGTACCGAGGGCATCTCGCTGGCCCGGGCCGGCCTTGATATCGCCGCCGCGCACCTGGGCGGTCTCGCCGACCGCCACGCGGTGGTCCTGGGGACCGGCAGCACGGGCAAGCTCGCGGCGCGGCTGCTGCGCGAGGCCGGCGTCGCGCGGTTGTCGGTGGCCAGCCGCAACGCGGCGCGAGCCGCTGAGGTGGCCGCGGCGTTGCGGGCCACGCCGCTGCGGGCCAGCGACGTGCCCGCCATGCTCGCCGACGCCGACCTGCTGGTCACCGCAACCGGAGCACCCGCGCCGGTCGTGGGGGCCTGGCCGGTCCAAGCGGCCAGGGCCCGGGCCGGCGGCCGGCCACTGTTCGTGCTCGACCTAGGCATGCCGCCCGACGTTGACGCCGCCGTTGGGCAGCTGGACGGGGTCACGCTCGTCGACCTGACCGCACTCGGCCGGCGGCTGGCCGACCGGGCGGTGCCTGACCAGGTTCCCCAGGTCCGTGCCATTGTCGCCGCCGAGGCGGCCGCGTACATGGAACGGCGGGGCCAAGCGGCGGCGGCGCCCGTCATCGCCGCGATGCACGCGCAGATCACGCAGCTCGCGGACGCCGAACTCACCCGGCTGCACCACCGGCTGCCAGACCTCAGCGAAGCGCAACGGGCCGAGACGGCCGCCACCGTCCACCGCATCCTCCGCAAGGTCTTGCACCGGCCGACCGTCCGGGCCAAAGAATTCTCCACCGGTCCGGACGGGCCAATCTACCTCGACGCGCTTAAACAGCTCTTCGAGCTCAGAACAGATGAGGCCAGGACGTGAACCGCGTCCGCTGCCGCCCGCTGCGGCTTGGCACCCGCGGTAGTCCGCTCGCCCTGGCGCAGGCCGACTGGATCGCCCGGCAGCTGCAGGAGCAGTGCGGTCGGCCAACCGTCGTGCTCACGGTCGCCACGCCGGGGGACGAGTCGACCGCGCCGATCGAACGACTCGGCACGACCGGGGTGTTCACCACCACCCTGCGCCAGGCGTTGCTGCGGGGGACGGTCGACCTTGTCGTCCACTCCTGCAAGGACTTGCCGACAGCAGCGGTGCCGGGGCTGCAGGTGGTCGCGTTCCCCGCGCGCGAGGACCCACGCGACGCACTGATCTGGCCCGGCGGGACGAGTCTCGACGGACTGCCACGCGGGGCGCGGATCGGTACGGGGTCCCCGCGGCGGGCCGCCCTGCTGCGCGCCGCCGACCGCCAGCTGCGGGTCGTGCCGATGCGCGGCAATGTCGACTCCCGGCTGCGCAAGCTCGCCGCCGGCGAGGTGGATGCCCTCGTCCTCGCGATGGCCGGACTGTCGAGGCTCGGCTTGCTCGACGGGGACGCCACGCCCCTCGACCCCGCGCTGCTGATGCCCGCCCCAGCGCAGGGCGTGCTTGCCGTCGAGTGCCGCACCGACGACCCGGCCACGGCGGCGCAGCTCAGAACCCTCGACCACGCGCCGACCAGGGCGGCGGCGATCGCCGAACGCGGCTTCCTTGCCGGGCTCGACGCCGGCTGCACCGCACCGGTGGGCGCCCTGGCCGAGCTGTCCGCAAAGACCGGAACCGAACCGGCCCTGCGCATAGCTGGCCTCATCGCCGCCCCGGACGGCTCCTCGGTGATCAGGGCTCATACGACCGGTCCGGCCGGCGACGGCGAGGCGCTCGGCCGCCAACTCGCTCACATGCTGCTCAAGCACGGAGGCGCTGCGCTGCTCGGTCGCACGTCGCACGGAGTCACCGACCCGCGATCACCTCCATACCCGCTCGGTCAAAGGCTTCCGTGTGGCTGAAGAGTGCGAGAGGACGGATGGCCGGCCGCCCTGCGGCACCTCAGCTCGCATGCGCGTGCGATCACCGGGCCGGCCTCGGGGATGGCCGAGCAGCGCCGCCTCCCCTGGTGGCGCTAGACCCGCGTCGATCGCGGCGCTACCTCCACGGGCGGCCGTGACGGCGGGCCGCTGACGTTGCTGGCTGGCAGGCACGGGGTTTACTGTCACCATGTGAACACGTTCGGTGCCGATGCCGGTACCCCCGACGGGTGGGCGGGCCGTGACCCGCCCAGTCAGGCGCGGCTTGGTCAGCTTGCCCAGGAGCAGGCCGCGCTGCGCCGGGTGGCCACGCTGGTGGCGCGGGGCGAACCGCCTGAGGCGGTGTTCACCGCGGTCGCCGAGGCGGTCGGGCAGCTGTTCCGCGTCGACCTGGCGAACCTGCTCCGCTACGAGCCCGACCGCACCGAGACCTCCGTCGCGGCCTGGGGCATGGCCCGCAAGCACTTCCCGGTGGGCAGCCGGTGGCCACTTACCGGTTACAACCTCAGCACGCTCGTGTTCGAGACCAGCCGCCCGGCCCGGGTTGACGGATATGCCGACAGCTCCTCCGGGGCGCTCAGCGCCGTCATCCGCGAGCTGGGCATCCGCTCGGCGGTCGGGTCACCGATCCTCGTCGAGGGGAACCTGTGGGGGGCGATTCTCGCCGGGTCGACCCTGGAGGAGCCGCTGCCCGCGGACACCGAGGCCCGGCTGGTCTCGTTCACCGAGCTAGTGGCGACGGCGATCGCGAATGCCAATAGCCGCGCCGCCCTGGGCCTGCTGGCGGAGGAGCAGGCCGCGCTGCGGCGGGTAGCAACGCTGGTGGCCAGGGCGACTCCGCCGGCGCAGGTGTTCGCCGCGGTCGCCGAGGAGGTCGGCCGGGTCCTCGCGGTCGACTTCACCATCCTGGTCCGCTACGACCCGCAGGACACACTCGAGGTCGTCGGCGCCTGGACCAGAACGGGAGCGCCGGCGCCGACCCCGGTCGGCGGCCGGCTGCCGCTCGGCGGCCGGAACGTGACCACGGTGGTGTTCCAGACCGGCAGGCCGGCCAGGATCGACTACAGCGACGTCTCCGGCGTGATCGGCCAGGTCGCCTCCCGCGACTGGGGGCTGCGCTCCTCGGTCGGCGTGCCGGTCAGCGCCGAGAACCGGCTGTGGGGCTGCATCGTCGTGGCGTTCGGCCGCCAGGAGCTGCTCCCGGCCGACACCGAGCACCGGCTGGCCGGGTTCACCGAGCTGGTCGCGACCGCGATCGCCAGCACGCAGGCGCGGATGGAGTTGCGCGGCTTCGCCGAGGAACAGGCCGCGCTTCGCCGGCTGGCGACGGCCGTGGCGCGGGGGGCGCCTCCTGAGGAAGTGTTCGCCGCGGTCGCCGAGGAGGCGGGACAGGTCATCTCCGGGGCCGACTTCGCGCTGGTAAGCCGCTACGATGCCACCCGCGTCGCGCGGGTCGTGGGAGGGTGGGCCAGGCCGGGCAGCAGCGAGCTCCCAGGCCTTCTGGCAGGTCTGGCCGGGCGGACGGTCAGCACGCTCGTGTTTGAGCGCAACGAGCCCGCACGAGTCGATCATCTTGCTGGTGACGATAGCGGCATTGCCCTGGCCGCCGAGGAGCACGGCGTACGCAGCTGCGTCGGCGCGCCGATCAGCGTTGCGGGCCGGCCGTGGGGACTGATGATCGTGGCATCGACGCGTCCTGGTGCGCTCCCGGCCGGCGCTGAGCACCGGCTGGCCGGGTTCACCGAGCTGGTCGCGACCGCGATCGCCAACGCAGAGGGCCAGGCCGCGCTGGCGGCGTCCCGGGCACGGATCGTGGCCACCGCCGATCAGACGAGGCGGAGGATCGAACGGGACCTGCACGACGGCGCGCAGCAGCGGCTGGTCACCCTCGCCCTGCACCTGCGTGAGGCGCAGGCGGCCGCACCGCCCGCGCCCGGCGAACTAAGCGCGCAGCTCGCCCGCGCCGTCGCCGAGGCCAACGGCGCGCTTGACGACTTGCGCGAGACCGCACGCGGCATCCACCCGGCGATCCTGGCCAGGGGCGGCCTCCGCGCCACACTCAAGACACTCGCCAGCCGCTCCCCCATCCCCGTCGAACTGCGGGTGGCTGCCAAGGAGCGGCTGCCTGAGCCGGTCGAGGTCAGCGCCTACTACGTCGCCGCCGAAGCACTGACCAACGTGGCCAGGCACGCCCGTGCCTCATCCGTCAGCGTTGACGTCGAGGTCGCCGGCGAGGTCTTGCGCGTCGCGGTCCGCGACGACGGCTGCGGCGGCGCCGACTTCAGCGGCGGCACCGGCCTGGTCGGCCTCAAGGACCGGGTGGAGGCGATCGGCGGCCGGATCTTTCTCGACAGCCCGCGGGGGGCGGGCACCAGCCTGCGCGTGGAGCTGCCCATCACGGCCGCGAATGGCGGCGTCGCGATTCCCGACGTTCGTTGATGGCATTTTGGTCCGCCGCGCGGTGGCACCTGCCACCGGTCGGAGGCTCGCGTGGGCGATAATCGTGGGATGCCGACATCGTCAGCGTCACCTGGAACGGCACCGGAGCGCCAGTACGCAACCCGGGTTGTGCTGGCCGACGACGACGTCCTGCTGCGTGAAGGTCTGGCCAGCTTGCTCGACCGTTCCGGGTTCGACGTCGTTGGCCAGGCGGGAAACGGCACTGAACTGCTTGCCCTGGTTCGTTCGATCCGTCCAGAGCTGGCGATCATCGACATCCGGATGCCGCCGGCGCAAGCCACCGAGGGCCTGCAGGCGGCCAGGGTGATCCGCGAGGAGCAGCCCGACACCGCGATCATCGTGCTGTCCGCACATGTCGAGGTGGACGAGGCGATGGAACTGCTGGCCGGCGGGCAGCGCGTCGGCTACCTGCTGAAGAGCCGGGTGACCGACGTGACGGACTTCATCGAGACGGTTGAGCGGATCACCGCGGGCGCGTCGGTGGTGGACCCGTCGTTGGTGCAGGAGCTCGTTAGGGCGCGGCGGCGGCGTGATCCGCTCGACGTCCTGTCGCCTCGGGAGCGCGAGGTGCTCGCCCTGATGGCCGAGGGCGCGTCCAACGCGGGCATCGCCCAACGGATCTACATCACCGAGGGGACGGTCGAGAAGCACGTCCGCAGCATCCTGACCAAGCTCAACCTGCCGGAGAGCGACACCGAGCATCGGCGGGTGCTTGCGGTCCTCCGGTTCCTCGACGCTCGTTAGCCCGAGCTACGACAGAATTTCCTGCTAGCCGCAATGCGGCGGCGCCGAATTGACGGCAGTCTGATCGCATGCCGCTGCGGTGCGTACTGGTGGATGACAACGAGGCCTTCCTCGAGACGGCAAGCCTTCTCCTCGAGCGAGAAGGCTTGACGATCGTGGGCATGGCCTCAACCATCGCCGGGGCACTGCGGCAGGTCCGCGCGCTGCGGCCAGACCTCGTCCTCGTCGACATCGGGCTCGGGAACGAGAGCGGCTTTGACCTGGCCCGGCTCCTGGCTCATGACGGTCAAAGCGGCGGCGCGGAAGTGATCTTGATATCAACAGGGGCCGAGTCAGACTACCGGGAGCTGATCGACGAGAGCCCGGCAGCCGGGTTCCTGGCGAAGTCGGAGCTATCCGTGCGCGGCATCAGCCGGCTCCTCGGCCATACGCGGTAGAGTCCGCGCCTTGGTCTCAGGCGGGACCGCGCGTCAGTTTCACACGAATCCCGCACCGGCCTGCGGCGCATGCCTGCCACTCACCACGCACCCGGAACCGCCATGTGGCGCATGCCTGCCACTGCGAGTGGGCGTAGCAGCTAGCAGGGATTGGGCCGGTACGGGTAGCCGGGGGCAAAGATAGGCGTCCGCTGTGATGCCAGGCGCCCGGCCCCGCGAAATCCTGGCAGCGAGGGCACGACGACGCCAGAATCGCGGCGCGAGCCCACGAGGAGGAAAGGTGGCGTGGCCGATGAGCAACACGAGCCGTGGACTTATCCAGCGGCAACGCGACGCCGTGGATACAGACTGGCGTGACCACGCCGCCTGTCGCGACGTCGATCCTGACCTGTTCTTTCCCCTCGGCACCGCCGGTGCCTCCTTGCTTCAGATCGAAGAGGCAAGGCAGATATGCCGAGCGTGCCCGGTGTCCGCACCGTGTCTGCAGTGGGCGTTGGACGGCGGCCACGCAGGTGTCTGGGGTGGTACCACCGAGGACGAACGGCGTTCCCACCGGCGGTTGCGCGTACTGCGCCGTTGAGGCAGCGCAGCGAATTCAGGCGGTTTACCTGAGCCGGCCTGTATCCGTATCCGCACCTTTCCCTCGCCTGGCAAGTAATGGCTTCGGCGTGGCGGCGGCGCTCTATCCACCAAAGGAGAAAGCAAAACATGACCACCAACCAGCCCAACCCGGTCCAGACGACGGATGCAGGCATCCCAGTCCAGAGCGATAAGTACTCGCTCACGGTCGGCGCGGGCGGCCCGATCCTCTTGCAGGACAGCTACCTGATCGAGCAGATGGCCAACTTCAACCGGGAGCGGATCAAGGAACGGCAGCCGCACGCTAAGGGCAGCGGCGCGTTCGGCCGGTTCGAGGTCACCGGCGACGTCAGCGCCTACACCAGGGCCGCGTTCCTCCAACCGGGCACCGAGACCCGGATGGTGGCCAGGTTCTCCACCGTGGCCGGGGAGCGCGGCTCACCCGACATGTGGCGGGACCTGCGCGGCTTCGCGCTGAAGTTCTACACCTCCGAGGGCAACTACGACATGGTCGGCAACGACACGCCGGTGTTCTTCATGCGGGACCCGATTCACTTCCAGAACTTCATCCGGTCACAGAAGCGGCTCGCCAAGGTCAACCTGCGGTCCAACGACATGCAGTGGGACTTCTGGACGCTGCTGCCTGAGACGGCGCACCAGGTGATCTGGCTGATGGGCGACCGCGGCTTCCCGAGGACCTTCCGGCACATGAACGGGTACAGCTCGCACACCTACATGTGGGTCAACGCCGAAGGCGTGCAGTCCTGGGTCAAGTACCACTTCATCAGCGACCAGGGCATCGAGTTCCTGACCCAGGCCGAGGGCGACCGGCTGGCCGGCACCGACCCCGACTTCCACACCAAGGACCTGTACGAGGCGATCGAGCGCGGCGAGCACCCGAGCTGGACGCTGAAGGTACAGGTCATGCCGTACGAGGACGCCACGACCTACCGGTTCAACCCGTTCGACATCACCAAGGTCTGGCCGCACGGCGACTACCCGCTGATCGAGGTGGGGCGATTCACCCTGGACCGCAACCCGGTCGACTACCACACCGAGATCGAGCAGCTGGCCGTCGCGCCGGCCAACCTGGTGCCCGGCATCGGGCCGAGCCCGGACCGGCTGCTGCTCGGCCGGCTGTTCTCCTACCCCGACGCGCACCGGGCCAGGCTCGGCGTGAACTACACGCAGATCCCGGTCAACGCCCCGGTCGCGCCGGTGCACGCCTACAGCAAGGACGGGATCGGGCGGGTCCACAACGTCACCGACCCGGTGTACTTCCCGAACTCCAAGGGCGGCCCGCAGGCCGACAGTGTGCACAACCCGCCGCCGAGTTGGTACTCCGACGGCGAGATGGTGCGCACCGCCTACGAGCTGCACGCCGAGGACGATGACTGGGGCCAGGCCGGCACGATGGTCCGCGAGGTGCTGGACGACGCCGCCAGAGACCGGCTCGTCAGCAACATCGTGGGAGCGCTGCTCGCTGGCGTGACCGAACCCGTCCTCCAGCGCGCCTTCTGGTACCTCGGGAACGTGGACAAGGACCTGGGCGACCGGGTCGAGAAGGGCGTCCGTGCCGGACAGTGATGACCGGTGTATCGCATAGCGATTCACGGGGCCCGGCGCCAGCAAGCGCCGGGCCCCGTGGATCACCGGATGGGTATGGAGGCGAGATGGCAGCCAGCGGACCACGCACCTTCGAGGCGACCGCCGCAACCACGGAGTCCGCGGCGGCCAGGCCCGTCGCGGAGGCCGACACGATGCGGACGGCGCTGCTCGCGGCGGTCAGCCACGACCTGCGCGCACCGCTGGCCGCCGCGAGAGCGGCGGTGAGCTGTCTACGTGCCACCGATATCGAGCTGACAGCCGAAGATCATGACGAACTGCTTGCCACCGCCGACGAGTCGCTTGGCCAACTGAGCCGTCTGCTCGCGAGCCTGCTGGACGTGAGCCGGCTGCAGGCCGGCGTGCTGCCGGTGTTTCCCCGGCCGGCCAATCTGGCGGAGATCATCGCGGCTGCCCTCGGTTGCATCGGGCCGCAGGCACGGGCGGTCATTGTCCGCATTCCGCCCGAGCTGCCCCGGATCATGGTCGATCCGCCGCTCTTGGAAAGGGTCATCGCGAACGTGGCCGCGAACGCGCTGCGGTACTCCCCGAGCGGATCGCCGCCGCTGCTGTCCGCAAGCGCCCGCGGCGCCAGCGTCATACTGCGCGTCATCGACTACGGGCCTGGCGTCCCCGAGGCCGACAGGGACCGGATCTTCTCGGCGTTCCAGCGGCTCGGCGGTGACGGGCGCGCCACCGGCGTCGGGTTGGGGCTCACGCTATCCCGCGGCTTGGCCGAAGCGATGCACGGCACGCTTGAGCCGGAGGAAACCTCCGGCGGCGGGCTGACCATGGCCATCTCGGTGCCCGTCGCGTCCGCGGCCACAACCGCAACCTGGCTCTCCGGCCCGGCGCGAGCGCAAGTGACCGGCTCACTCAGCACATTTCGCTGACCGTCGTAAGCGGAAGTTCACACGTCACCGTCGTGCCGCGGCCCACCGGGCTGTGCACAGAGAACGTCCCGCCAAGTGCCTCGATGCGGTCCTGCAGCCCGCGCAGCCCTGAGCCCCTGACCGGGTCGGCGCCGCCGATGCCGTCGTCGTGCACGCGCACCCGGAGCCTGCCGCCTGAGGCCTCCGCCCCCACCTTGACCACCGAGGCGCGCGCGTGTTTCTCGGCGTTGGCGAGCATTTCCGAGACGACGTAATAAACGCCGACTTCTACTGACTCGGAAAGCCGGCCATTGACCTGGATGTCCAGTTCCACCGGGATGAGAGAGCGTCGCCCGAGCGCGCGCAACGCCGGCTGCAGGCCCGCCTTGGACAGGATCGCCGGGTGGATGCCACGAGAGATCTCCCGCAGGTCATCGACCACGCCCATGAGCTCCGCGGCCGCGTCCGCCAGCTCGGTACGCGGGTCGCTCCCTTCGGTGGCTGGCTCCGCGGCCATGCGCAGCCTGAGGGCCAGCGCGACGAGGCGTTGCTGCGCTCCGTCGTGCAGGTCCCGCTCGATCCGCCGACGGACCTCGTCGGATGCGGCGACGATCCGCGCGCGGGAGGACATGAGCTCGGCCCGGCTCTGCGCGTTCGCGACCGCCGTCGCGACCAGCTCAGTGAACTCGGTCATCCGCTGCTCGGTGTCGGACGGCAATGGCCCCTGCCCGGATCCGACGGCGATCATTCCCCACAGCCGGCCCTGGACGTGGACCGGCATCCCGACCGCGGACCGCAGCCCCTCGGCGAGATAGGGTTCCCCGCCAGGGATGTCGCGGTAGTCATCGACCCGGGCGGCCCGCCCGGTCCGGAAGACCGTCGCGGTCAGCCCGGTCGGCGGATAGCCCTCCCAGCGCTCACCGACGCGCACATGCGGGGCCGTCGTCCCCTCGTTGGCGACGAGCGTGGCCGTCCCGTCGAGCTCAAAGCGGATCATCCGGGCGGTGCCGCTACCGAAATACCGCAGCGCCTCGCTGGTCACGGCCGCGAACACCGCCTCGGGCGGCTCACCCCGCGCCACCAGCATGGCCAGGCGGCGCAGTGACGCCTGCGTGTCGGCGAGCTCGTGCAGTCTCTGCTCGGCTTCTGCATTAGCGATCGCCATGCCGGCGAGCTCCGTGAAGTCCGCCATGCGCGACTCGGTGTCGGCCGGGAAGTCCTCCCGTGAGGTCGCGGCCAGCATCACGCCCCAGTAACGTCCCCCGGCCACAACGGGCGTGGCCACCGCGGCCCGTAGGCCCAGCCTGCCGACGATCGCGCCAAACGGGCCATTCGCCAGGCGCTCGCCGTTGATACGCGCCGGGCGACCGGTCCGCAGGGCGACCGACATCACCATCCCCTGGCTCAGCTTTATCCGGAAGCCAACCGGCACCTCATCACTGATCCGGCCATGCGAACCGACCACGGTGACATACCTCTCGGGCTCCGCGCCCTCGCCGGACGGGTCGGCCGTGGCGGCCACCGGCGGGCCGCCACCGAGAAGGTCAACGCGAGACACGAACGTCGCCTCGACGCCGATCAGCTGGCCCAGCTCATCCGCGACCGCGCTGAACACCTCCGCCGGACGGGCGCAGGCGGCGACCAGCGTGGCCACGCGCCGCAGCGCGGCCTGTTCATCGGCAAGCTGACGTGGCCGGGCCTCGTCCCGCTGATCACCGCCAGGCCCCGCGTCGGCGCTGCGGCCCACGCGGGTCCCGGCGTCTGGCGTGCTCACAATGCCGACCGTAGCCCGATACCAAGCGCGAGGCTACTCTGGGTCGGGCGCCAGTATCTCGATCTGGCCATCCCGCACTCGCGTGTCGAACACGGTCAGACGGCAGTTGCCCGGATTGGTGCCCCTGCCTGTCAGCGCGTCGAACTCCCACTGGTGGTTCGCGCAAGTCAGCGTGCGCCCCTCGATGCTGCCCTCGCTGAGCTGGAACCCTAGATGGGGGCAGCGGTCCTCGAAGGCCCGGATCTGGCCTCCGGCATTGACCAAGACGATCTTCTCCCCGCCTAGCCGCACTCCGGTCAGTTCTCCTGCCCAGAGGTCGGCGGCGGGCATCACCACCTGCCACGTTGGCATGAGATGGTCCTATCCCGCGAGCCCCGCCTCGGTGAGTACCCGGCGCCTGGCCGAGTTGGCGGCGTTCTCCACAGTCTCCGCCGAACGACCACCAGAAGGCAATTGCTCGAACAACTGCCCGAGTCCGGCCGCCGCCGCCTCCGCACGAGGCGTCCACCGGACGATCCAGCGCTCTAGCACGTCCCGGTTGCCCGCCCGTTGTTCGATCGCGTATCCGGCGAGCGCGAGGCTCCAGCGGGTACAGCGGTCGGCATCGGCGGCGAGGCTGCCGAGCAGCAGCCAGGTCAGGTCGTCGTCGTTGTCGCGGGCGGCGCCCGCGAGTTGCCGGAGCAGGACCTGGTCAAGTGTGGGACGCAGTACCAGGTTCATCGCCGTGAAGCACTCGCCCCAGTCGTACACCGTCAGCAGCTTCTCCAGCGCTTCCCTGGCCGGCTGCCATGCCTCGTGCCGCTCCCACGCGACGCGTTCGGTGCGGCCGATGGACGAGCTGGTCGCGTCGCCGAGCTGCCGCGTCCGGTAGGCCACCAGAGACACCCGGCGCAGCAGGTCGCCTGCCCCGAACACGGCGCAGTTGGATATATAGGACGCGGGCGCCATATGTCCCAGGTAGGCGGTGCACATCTGCAGCGCGTGCACCGGGAACCGGGTGGGCGTGAACAAGGTCGCGAGGCACTCTACCCAGGGCTTGGGCAGCGAGGCATCGTGCCCCGCGGATCCGTACTCATCGAGGACCCGCCCGACGGCCGTTTCCTGCTCGTCCTGCATCGTCACGTACTTGCGGTAGGTCATCTCGTCCGGATCGCGGAAACCGCGCCAGTCATCCGCCTGCAACGGCGACTTGTCCCGGTAGGTCAAGTACCACATGTTGGCCGCGCTGGTGGGGTTCGACTCCAGGGCCGCGGTGCGATTAGGGCGGGTGGTGTAGTTGAGATTGTGCGTGACGACCTCATACTCGCTGGGAATGCGCCCTAGCTGCCCAAGCGAGCTCCAGGTCTTCAGCCTCGATTCCTGGCGTGGCGGGCGGCCCTCGGTCATGTCGGCTCCCTCGCTCATCCTGGCGTCGCCGGCGTGCTTGGTGGGTGGTTTTCCGCCTTGAGCCGCCAGCGCACCTCTTCCGAGGTCATCTCGATGCGCCCGGCGAAGGCGGACATCAGCCCCTCGAGCTGGCGCATTGAAAAGTCACGCCCGAGGTGCCGCGCGATGGACACGCGCGTTACCCGCAGCTCCCCGTCCCCGCTGACCCGGGTGTACGCGCCCCGGTCAACGACGGTGACCTCCTGGCCTGGGTTATCGTCCACGATGGCGGCGACGATGGCGTCCACGTCGTCCGACATGCGCAGAACCGGCCCCACGAGCTTGCTCATCGGTCTCCTCACGCGGTCAACGCGCCCAGCCGACGGTTACGGTGTCCAGCGCTGAAATGCCGGACTCCGCCACGGTGACGTCGCCGGGGACAACCTCGCCGGCGTGGCGGACCACGAGCCCGGCGTCCCGCGGGGCGACCCGCCTGCCCACCGCCTGGGCGGCGACCTTCCTGGCCGCCTCCTCGACGGTGTCGGTATCAAGCACGACCACGAGCTGGGTGAACGCATCGTTCTCGAACATGGCGTTGACCGGCACGGGCTGCGCGTCAGCCGGGGGCGGCAAAAGCCGCCCGGCTCGCGCACCCGGGGCTCCGTAAGGCCGGTCGCGCGGCCCTCGGGCGCGCGCGTAGGGCCTGGCCCACCGGTAGCCGTAGGCGTCATCGCCCATCACCTCTGGGGTGAGGCCCATCCAGGTCAGGAGTCCCTCAAGCGTCGGCGGCTGGATCTCGCCGCCGAGCAGCCGCTCGATCACCGTCGGGTCGTGCATGGTGTCACGGTCTTCCCACCAGATCTGCCTGCAGGGCCGCGAGCAGAAGTGGTAGGCGTAGCCGTTGTACGTGAGCGGGTAACTGCGCACCGGGTACTTCTGGTTGCGCGGCGAACCCGCGGTGCCGATGGGCAGGTGACACAGGTTGCACAGCCACGGCAGCGTCTGCGGCAGAGTCAGCTCCATCCGGTTGTCGTTGACGTTGCCGATGATCACATCCCAGACGGGCCCGAACTGCTCTTCCCATCGCGGGTACTTGTCGTGGAGCCAGTCACGCTCCTCAGGGGACACCCCGCCCTGCGGGTTCCACCACACGGTCGGGCGCCAGTACCAGACGCCGAGGTGCTGCGAGTGGTGCCAGGTGTCAAGACCGGCCATGAACTCGTCCCAGTACCAGGGCTTTTTCAGCCCGTAGTCGCGGAGCTGGTCGAGGAACTGCCCGCCAACCCATTCCTGCATGAACTCCTTGTAAGACTGCTTCCGCATCGGCAGCGGCGTGTAGTAGTCCATGCCGGGGCCGGTCAGGATGGAGAACAGCCGCGCGGATACCCAGAAGGTCTTGTCGATGATCCACTGGGCGCGACGCGGATCGTGCTCGACGAGGATCTCCAGCGTGGGGCCGCCCTGCTGAGAGTGCCGTGCCTCATCGGTCTGAATCGACGAGATCATGTTGGCGAAGTTGATGTCGCCTGATTCCAGCGCGTCCGCGGCCAGCGCGACGAACTGGACATTGGTGAACCCGGTCTCGAAGGTGAACGGCAGCTGGATCGCGATGTCGACCACGTTGGGGTTCAACATCATGGCGTCGAAGGTGGCCCGGGCCGCGATGATGCCCCACTGGTTGGTCTGGTACGCCTTGTGCGCCCAGTCGTACTGCGGATCCTTGCCGATCAGCCCGTGCGGGAAGTACAGGCTGATCTGGGCATGACGGGTCTCGTCCAGGGCGCCGAAGATCGCCATGTTGCGCCACGCCGGCGACAGGCCGAAACGCGCCATCCGCAGCTCCGCGTAGACGGCTAGGTCCTCGACGAGCGCGACCGCGCCGAAGTGTTCCTTGGCCACCGACTTCCAGCCCTCATCCAGCTGCTCGAAGAGCCGGGACTTCTGCAGCACCGCCTTAACCGAGTAGGCGCCGGTCTCCTTCTCCCGCTGTGTCGCCACGTACTCGGGATAGGTCACCTTGTAGGGCTCGTCCCACTTCGCCCATGCCCCGCGGGGAACCTTTCCCTGCCCAGACATCCACTCAGGGAACACCGCCTCGTAGTCCACGTAGGACAGTTCCCAGTCGAGGTCGCGTGCGATGTCGTACCACTCTTCGCGCGCCATGCGTGCCATGCGTGCCCTCCTGCCGCGGCCTAGTCGACCTCCAGGCAGCCGAGTTGCTTCTTCCAGCCCACGTTGTCCCAGTAGGCGACGATGTCGTCGATCAGCCCGTCGCCGCTCACCGAGAACAGGAACAGATGCGGTAGCTCGTAGTGGCCGCCGACGGAGGTGACGTTGCCGAAGTCCTTCGCCTGCGTGCCGCCGATGCCAACCTCCGCCGCGACATTGCCTTCCGCGTCAGCGCGCAGGCTAGTCACGATGTTGGCCAGGTCGGGGAACGCGTCGAGCAGGGTTGTCCAGATCACCTTGCCGACGGTGCGCACCTTGCCTTCGCCGTAAAGCACTCGCTGGCGGCTCCATACCTCGAACGCCACGTAGCGGAACCCGGCGTTGTCCGTGCACAGGTCAACCATGCGCTCGACATCGTGCGCCCGGTAGGCGTCGAAGAACGCGCGGACCGCCGCCTCAGCGCTTTCTTCGCGCGCCGCCGTGCCGGTGCCGGCCCGGAGTGCCCAGGTAGTCATCGCCACCTCACCCCGCCGTGATCGTGATCTTGTCGAGCCGCTTGACGCCGAGGCGGCGATAAAGCTGGTTCTGGTCCCAGTACGCGGTGACGGCGCTGATCCTGTCGTCTGGCGTGACCGCGAGCATCCAGGCCTGATCAAGATCGAAGTGTTTCTCCTGGTTGGCCACCGCGAGAAAGGCATCGGCCTGGGTGCCGTCGATGGTGATCTCGGCCACCGCGGTGTTGTCGCCGGTCACGAAAAGCCGCCGCACGCGCACTAGCAGGTCAGGGAAGGCCCTGGACAGTTCACGCAGGTAGGACGCACCGTCGGCCGCCAGCGGGCCATGCCGGCCGAGCGGTACCAGGAACGCGGTGGCTTCCGGCGTCATCATGCCCAGGATCCCGTCTACGTCTCCGGCCTGCATGCGCGCGAAGAACTCCTCCGCCAGGCCGCGCGCGCTCAACCGTTCACCCCCTCAGCCGCTTCAGCTGGGCGCCAGCGACGGCTTCGGCCGATCCCGGGTTCTGCCCGGTGATCAGGTTCCGGTCGACGACCACATGGGACACCCAGGCCGCGTCGCCGTCGTCGAAGATCGCGCCGCGGTTCTTCAGCGCTGCCTCCAGGTACCAGGGCATCCCGACCTTCCCCGCCTTGGTCTGGTCTTCTTCCTCGTCGGTGAACGCGGTCATCCGGTAGCCATCGAACATCCACGTACCGTCGGACTCCGGGGCGGATAGCAGTGCCGCGGGCCCGTGGCACAGCGCGGCTATGGTCTTGCCCGCGCCGTGCATCAACCGCACGACACGGCCGACGTCAACGCTGTCCGCTAGGTCGACCATCGCCCCGTGGCCACCAGGGATGAATACTCCCTCGAAGTCCAGGATCTCCTCATCGCTGAACGCGGTCAGACTTCCTGGCTGGCGCAGTCCTGGAAGCTTGGCGAGGGTCTCTGCCGCACTTTGCGCCCGGGCCTGGCTGGCCTGCCACACCTCGTCCCGTATCTCCCTGATCCGCTCCACGGACAGCCGGCTCGTCACCTCATCGTCTGCCGCGAGCACCTCAATGAAGTCGATGTTGCGCCGCCAGGCGCTGTGCGCCGCCGTTTCAACTGCCTTGCGCGCCTCGGCCGGCTCCATGCTGGTATCCAGCAGGGCGAGGTAGACCCGTCGGACCGCAACCAGGTTCAGCTCGCTGAAATGCGTGAACGTCACCCGCACGCTGTCTTGGTGATAAGCGAACCTGCGCAGCACCGAGAACATGAAGTCCTCGTCCACTTGCGGATAGTGGAAGAACGGCTCGAGGCCCCACGGATCCGGCTGCGGCACCTTCCCGTCAGGGGTGGCGATCACGACGTCAAGACCCGCGGCGGCGAATGCCTCGTGGGGCTTCCTGACCTCTTCCGCCCGGTAGCCGGTCGGATGATCGCTGCCGTCCGCCAGCCTGATCGTCCGCGCACTGGATACGATCATGAGCAGCTTGGCCATGCGAACTCCTGTGCTACGCGGATGGCGGGCTCGCCGCTGCCAACGACGCCGGGTGAACGTCAGGAACATCCTGCCCGCCCGGAGCGGGGAAACAACCGAATGCCACCATCCTGCCCCGCCCGGAGCGGGAACAACCGAGGCTACATAACTTCGCTCACGGTGGCGGCCACCGGTCCGTCACCGCAGCGATGCCCTGGCACCCTCCGCGCGACCCGACCGGATGATGTCCGCGTACCGATGGCCGCTGTCCTTGATGATCCGCCGCTGCGTCGTGAAATCGACGAAGACGATGCCGAACCTCGGGTCGTAGCCCTCCGCCCATTCGAAGTTGTCCATCAGGGACCAGGCGAAATACCCGGCCAGGGGCACGCCCTGCCGCACGGCCCGGCCGCAGGCGGCCAGATGCTCGTCGAGATAGCGCACCCGGTCCTGGTCATGTACCTGGCCGTCCTGTGCCACGGTGTCCGGCCACGCCGAGCCATTCTCGGTAACGTAGAGCTGCCCGGCGCCGTAGTCCCTGCTCAACCTGACCAGGAGTTGCTCGAGCCCGTCGGCGCGCACTTCCCAGCCGAGCATGGTCTGGCGCGCGCCATCGCGCGCGCGTACCACCCGCACGTGCGGCACCGGACCGGCCGGGTCGTCGGTGACGAAGCTGGGTGAGTAGTAGTTCACGCCGAGCCAGTCCAAGGGGGTGGCGATGGTCGCCAGGTCGCCCGCGTGCTCCGGCAGGTCCACCCCGTAGACGGCGAGCATGTCGGCGGGAAAGCCCCGTCCGTACAGCGGGTCAATCCACCAGCGGTTGGCGTGGCCGTCGTACCGCACCGCGGCTGCGGCGTCGGCGTCGGAACTGCCGGCCGGCTCGCAGGCGGTCAGCGCGTTCACCAGGCCAACCCGGGCGGAGGATGACCGCGCCCTGATCGCCTGGGTGGCCAGGCCGTGGCCGAGCAGCAGGTGGTACGAGGCGTCGACGGCGGCCCGGAGGTCCGTGATCCCCGGGGCGTGCACGCCCTGGAGGTAGCCGAGCCAGGCGGAGACGCGCGGCTCGTTCAGCGTGGCCCAGTCGCTGACCCGGTCGCCGAGGGCCCCGGCGACACGGTCGGCGTACGCCGCGAAGTGCTCGGCGGTCTCGCGTGCCGCCCATCCGCCCCGGTCCTGCAGCGCCTGAGGCAGGTCCCAGTGATAAAGGGTGGGATACGGGGCGATGCCCGCCGCAAGCAGCGCGTCGACGAGCCGGTCGTAGAAGTCCAGTCCGGCGCCGTTGGCCGCCCCGGCGCCGTCGGGGACGACTCGCGGCCACGCGACCGAGAACCGGTAGGCGGTCACGCCGAGGATGCGCATGATCGCGATGTCGTCGCGCCAGCGATGGTAGTGGTCGCATGCGACGTCCCCGGTCGCGCCGCCCGCGATCCGGCCGGCCGTATGCGTGAACGTGTCCCAGATGGACGGGCCCCTGCCGTCTTCGGCGACCGCTCCCTCGACCTGATAGGCCGAGGTCGCCACGCCCCAGGCGAACCCCTCGGGCACCCAGCTGAAATCCTGCACGACTGCTTTCCTTTTCACCTAAGCCTGGGACAACGATCAGGTACGGAAGAACGATGGTGGCGGGATGGTGGCCGCGAGACGGCCGGCCACCGCCGGCCCCACGGCGACGCCGGCCTCGGCGAGGGCGTCGAGCGCGGCACCGGCCACCGGCGGCAGTGTCGCGTGCCGTGGCTCTGCCCGCGGCAACATCCGCGGCAGGTGATCGGCCAGCGCCGCGGTCACCGGGGAGTCGCGATCCGCCAGCACAGATCCGGACATCACCACAGAAATGGGGCCGTCCGTCCGGTCAAGCCCGGCGTGCCTTGCTGCTATCTCCGCGTAGAAGGCGAGCCTGCGCCCCTGCTCGTTCACGATGTCAGCGGCCACGGGATCGCCTTGCCTGGCGGTCTCCGTGACGACGCGAGCGGCCCTGGCCATGTCGGCTGTTCCCGCCTTGTGCCCGCGGCGCGTGAACAAGCGGTTGAGCTCCGCGAGGTCCGCCGCACCGTAGAAGTGCACCAGCGCGGGGCCGAGCGCGGTCTGCGGCGCGGCTCCGAGGTGCGCGAGGTACACCGCCTTGAACGACTCGGACACCAGGCCGAGCGCGCCCATCGCGTGCTGGCCCCACCAGCCCATGTCCCACGTCGCGCCATCAGGCCCGCGCGCGGCGATCGCCGCCGCCGTGCCTGCGTTCACCGCCACGCCCACCCCGGAGGGTTCGCCGCAGCGTATGGCGGCGTACCCGTCGTTGAGGATGGAACGGCTCAGGCCTGGCCATTCCCTGGACAGTGCTGTGTCCCAGAACTGCCAGTCCTCCGGCCAGTCGATTCCGGCCAGCCGGAACGCGGCGGATGCGACGTCCGACCTCGTGGCGCCTGCCTCGGCGAGTGCCGTGTCCGCGGCGCCGAGCACCGCCGACACGGCCTCCGCCTCATCGGCGACACCGTAGATGTCGCCGCGGCCCGACCTGGCCGCTCCCACGACCTTCCCCGAGGCCAGGCACGCGAGCGCCACTGTCTTGCTGTTCCCGGCGTCGATGCCCAGGTAGATCGTCATCGCGAGGGTCGGCGGACCGGGGCGACGTCGAGCAGCCGCTCCGGCAGCCACCTGGCCTGGGCCACGGCCATCTCGTCGTACAGCGCCTCGGCGATGGTCAGCGACGGGACGAGGGGATGCGCGACCATGGCGCGTACCGCGTCGTCCCTGGTGCCGTCCCAGCCCGCCTTGGCGGCGAGCACCTGGTACTCGGCGAGCTGCTGGGTAATGCCGCGCACCGAGTGCGGCAGCGGCCGCTGCTGCTCGGGGTGGAAGCCCTTGGCGTCGACCGTGCCCCACACCTCGACGACCACGGATTCGTCGAACCCGGGAAGCACCCCGCCATCGTTCGGGATATTGAACGGCAGCCGCGCGCCGGTGTCGTTGTAGAAGGCGCTCATCGCGTCGATGGCCAGCTCAAGCTCGTGGATGCCGCCCCGCGAACGCGCCGGGTCCAGCTGCGGCGAGGGGCTGTCGGCCTGCTCGGCGTAGTGCGACCAGTAGCCGCCAAGCGAGCTCGTTATCTGCTCCGAGCGGGTCTGCCTGGCCAGCTGCAGCTCGCGCAGCAGCTCGTCGCGGAAGTAGTAGAAGTTGAAGTAGTCCGACGGTATCGAGCCGAGCGCGACGGCCAGGTGCAGGGCGCGGTAGCCGTTGAGGTCGGTCAGCGGCGGCTGGTCGCGCAGTTCCGCCCAGCGCTCGCGGAGCACCTCGATGGCGTCCCGTCCGTCGTAGGTCGCCTCGTTGGACCAGACGTTGTGGTTCACGCCCGTCATGTTCGCCTTCAGCTTCGCCGGGTCGAGGCCCGCGGCCTTGGCGATGACCGGCGGGAACACGATCGGGCCCTCGCAGAAGGAGACGATGGGGATGCCCGTGTTGTCGGCAACCGCCTGGGACACGATGTTGACCGGGTTCGTGTAGTTGAAGATGCGCGCCCGCGGCGCGACCTCCGCCAGGCTGGCGCACAGCTCTCGCATGACCTGGGCGGACCGCAGCGACATCATCAGGCCGCCCGGGCCCTGCGTCTCCTGCCCGATCACGCCGTACTTGAGCGGGATCCGCTCGTCGAGCGCGCGCGCCTCGAACCCGCCGGGCCGGAAGCTGGACAGCACCGCGTCGACGTCGGCCAGGCCGCGGCGCATGTCCGTGGTGGCGGTCACCGTGATGTCCAGGCCGGCCGCCTGCGCCATCCTGGTCGCCATCCGGCGCGTGATCTCCAGGTGGTCGGGGTTGAGGTCAATGAGCACGAACTCCGAGCCGTCGAACTCGGCCCCGTGGTGGATGAAGGACGCCATGGTGCCGGGGGCCCTGGAGGAGCCGCCGCCCAGGTATGCGATCTTTACGCGAGCCATTGTGTCTCCCTCTAGTTTCGAATTGTCTCAGCCGGCCGGTGGCCGTTCAGCTCGGTGGCGGCGGCCTCGTCGATGAACAGCAGCGGGCGCGCGCAGTCGGCCAGGATGGTGGCCGGCCATTCGGGCCGGTAGCTGTCGGCCGCGGCGACCCGGCGGACCGCGCGGGCCTTCGGCGCTCCGTGCGCCACCATCACGACCTGCTTCGACTGCTCGCGAATGGTGCCCACCCCGACCGTCACGCCGTAGCGCGGCACCCGGTCGATGTCCTTGCCGAAGCTGGGAAAGGTATGCAGGTTGTCCCGCCTGGTCTGGTCGGCCAGCCGGATGACCCGGGTGGCCGTGTCGGGTCCTGTGCCCGGCGGGTTGAACGCCACGTGCCCGTCTCCCGCGCCGCTGGCCAGGATGAACAGGTCGACGCCGCCGTGGCCCGCGATCTGCCGGTCGTAGTCGCCTGGCGCCGCGGGGTCGGGGACCCAGTACCGGTCCCTGGCTGATTCCCCGGCCCTGGCCTGCGGCGGCGTTCAGCCGGTCCACGATCTCCGTTTGCCCGAACCGCAGGCAGCTATGCGGGGCCGTGGGGTCGATCAGGCGCATCTCCCCGGTGCCGTCGTCGCGCTCGACGTACTCGTCCATCATGACGATCACCAGGCCGGTCAGGTCGAGGCGGCGGGCCGCGACCTCGCGCGCCAGGGCCACGTACGTGGTCCACGGGCTACGGCCGCTGGGGCAGCCGAGCAGGAAAGTACGCCCGGCCCCGGCCTCCTCGATCCGGTCCGCGATCAGCGCCGCGAGGGCACGCCCCACCGCCTCCGGCCCGTCGAACACTGTCGGTTCCACCAGCATGCATCACTCTGCCTTGAATCGATACCAAGTAAGCCATAGAACCATAACTGGTCTGACTGGTCTGGTCAACGATCAAGGCGTGACGCCCTGGTTAAGCGCGCCGGAACAGATCCGCCTGGAAGCGGTAGGCGTCCGCGCGGTACGACATGGTGCCGGCCAGGATGGGGCTGCCGTCGGTGAGGTAGGTCAGCTCCTCGCCGATCAGGATGGGCGCGCCCGCCTGGATCTCAAGCAGGTCCGCGAACTGCTGGCCGCATGCGTCCGCTCGCACCGTGTACGAGCTGCGCTCGATCCGCACCTCTGACAGCTCTTCTATGGTCTCGTACAGCGAGCGGTCGGTCATGTCGGCGCTGGCAAGCAACGGCACACGGCCGAGCACGACCACGCTCACGTCGACGCAGACGGGAACCCCGTCGAGGGTGCGCAGCCGTGACAGTTCAAGCACGTTCGCCGCGGGCGCGATCCGCAGCTTGGCGGCCTCGTCGAAGGTAGCCGGGCGCTCACGGGCGCTCAGCACTTTCGCGCCTGGCGTGAGCCCGCGCTCCCTGGCCATCTCGGAGAAGCTCTGCAGCGTGCTCGGCGGCTCACCGACCACGTGCGGCGGAACGAACCAGCCGCGCTTTGGCGAGCGGTCGAGAAGGCCCCTATCCTCTAGCAGGTCAAGCGCCTTGCGCAGGGTTGACCTGCTTACCCCGACCCTGGTCGCCAGCTCGCGCTCGCCCGGCAGTCGGCTTCCAGGAGGGAATGAGCTACGCCGAAGCAGATCACTGAGCTTGCGATACGCCTCCGCGACCGCGATCGCGCCCCCGGCGTCAGGCTGTGACATGCCCGGACGATACCAGCGAGGCACCCTCCTTTACCAGTCGAGACCAATTCACGTTCAAAACAAGTACTGGACTAACTGGTATGCGGAGACTTAGACTGCCCGCAATCTCGCCAGAGCGGAACTAAACCACGATGGAGAAGCGGATGCGACGGCGCACGACCTTTCTGAGCGGCTCACTAGCCGCCTTCGCCGCCATTGCCTGCCTGACGGTGTCGGCCTGCACTCCCGGCGTGGCCGGCGGCAGCGCGGCAGCGAACACGACACCGTCAGGACCGGTGACCACGGACCCGGGCAAGCTGGGCAACGTCACCCTGAACGTTCTCGACTACTTCACCGGCGGCGTGGACAACACCTGGATGAACGACGTCGTCGCCGCGTTCGAGAAGAAGTACCCGAACATCACGGTCAAGCGGCAGTCGATCACCTGGTCCGACCTGATGCAGGAGCTGCCGCTCAAGCTGAAGTCCCCCAACCCGCCGGACATCGTGCCGCCGAACCAAGGCTGGCAGTCACTCGGCACGCTGGTCCAGGGCGGCCTGGTTGACAACCTCGACTCCTACGCGACCGCCTACGGCTGGGACAAGAACGTCCCCGGGTCCATCCTGCGCGAGCAGGAGTTCTCGGCCAACGGCCAGCAGATGGGCACGGGCACCCTGTACGGCATGCCGGTCGCGCTGTCGTCGGCGATCGAGGTCTACTACAACCGCTCGCTGCTGCAGCACCTCGGGCTGAGCGTGCCAACCACGTACAACGCCTTCGTCAGCGACCTCGCCAAGGCGAAGCAGGCCGGGATGACCCCGATCGCGCTCGGCAACCAGGCGCAGAGCGGCATCACCCAGCCGCTGTACAGCGTGATGGACGCGCTCGGCAGCCAGTCCGACATCACGAATTACATCTACTCGCTGGGGCAGGGCTCGCTGGCAAGCCAGTCGTCCGGCTTCCCTCAGGCGGTCGCGGCCATGTCCGACTGGGCCGCCAAGGGCTACTTCACCAGCCAGTTCGCCGGCCTACCAGAGACCGACGCGGAAACGCAGTTCGTCCAGGGCAAGGGGCTCTTCCACTTCGACTACTCCGGCTCGCTGCCGTTCACGTCGGCGGCGCAGGCCGCGGGCTTCGGCTCCTTCGTCCTGCCGCGCAACGACGGCAAGCCCGCGGTCGCGACCTTGTCGGCGGCCACCGAACTGTGCGTGTCGTCCCAGTCCAAGCACGCCGCCGCGGCGGCCGCGTTCCTGAACTTCGCCGCGAGCCCCGCGGCGGCGCAGATCGCGGTGAACCTCGGCACCGACCCGATGCTCGCGCCGAGCGTGAAGCTGCCCACCAGTAACCCGGAGTTCGCCGACGAGGTGGCCAACGCCAACCTTGTCACCGGGCACAACTCAGGGGTGCCCTACCTCGACTGGGCCACCCCGACGCTCTTTAACACCATCACCGTGCAGATGTCGGAAATGCTCGGCGGCAAGACCAGCGTCAGCGCCGCGATCGGCGCGGTGCAGGCCGACGACGCCAAGTTCCGCGCCCAGGCGACCAAGTAACCCGTCCGTTGACTAGCACAGCCAGGAGGCGGCCGGCCATGAACCCGACGCTGCTCCGCAATCCGGCCCGGCGCGATGCCGGGCAGCCGGCCAGCGCCGGCGGGCGCAAGCGCAGGCGCCCCTCGGGGGCCGGATCGGGCCGCCGCCCCTGGCTAGGCCTGCTCTATCTCGCGCCGGGCATCATCCTGTACGCGGTCGTCGTGATCGTCCCCGTCGGTCAGGGCGTCTGGCTGTCGTTCTTCAACTGGAACGGCGTGACGACCGCCACCTGGGCCGGGCTGTCCAACTACACCGGCTTCCTGAGCGACCCCGCGCTGCGCGCGGCGGTCGAGCACACGCTGTACTTCATCCTCTTCTTCTCGATCCTGCCGATCACCCTGGGGCTGCTGAGCGCGGTCCTCACCTCATACAAGAGCGTCCGCGGGGCGGGCATCTTCCGCGCCGTGATCTTCATGCCCCAGGTCGTCACGCCGGCCGTCATCGCGGTGGTCTGGCAACGCATCTACGAGCCCGACGGGCCGTTCAACGACCTGCTCAGGATCGTGGGCCTTGGCGGACTGGCCCGTGGCTGGCTTGGTGACTTCACCTGGGCGCTGCCCGCGCTCGGCCTGGCCGGGACCTGGGCGGCCTTCGGCCTGTGCATGGTGATGTTCGTGTCGAGCATGCAGGGGATACCGCAGGAACTGTACGAGGCCGTCCGGGTCGACGGGGCGGGCCCGGTGCGCGAGTTCTTCACCGTCACGCTGCCGAACCTGCGCGGCCCGATGTCCGTGGTGCTCGCGCTGACGATGATCGGCGCGATCCGGCTCTTCGACCTCGTCTGGCTAACCACCAAGGGCGGCCCTGGCATCTCGACGATCACGCCGACGGTGGTCCTGTACGAACGCGCGTTCGCCAACCCCGAGGTGGGGTCCGCCGCCGCCATCGGCGTCGTCATGACCCTCGTCTCGCTGCTGGTCGTGCTGGTAATCGTCAAGGTGGCGGAAGGCAGGTCGGAATGATTTCCCGGCGAGAGCGCGTGATGACCTACACACTGCTCGCGATCGTCTCGGTCGCCGTGCTGTTCCCGCTCGCGTGGGTGCTTTTCGACGCGCTGAGCCCGAGTTCGACCGGGGCGATCGACCTGGGTCACCTGCAATGGTCGAACTTCGTCGCGGCCTGGCAGCAGGCCGGGTTCGGCCAGTACCTGAAGTCGAGCCTGGTCATCACGGGCAGCGTGGTGGTCCTCGGGACCGCGGTCGCGATCCTGAGCGGCTACGCGTTCGGCGTGCTCGGCGTGATCGGCGAGAAGCTGCTCTTCCCGCTGGTGCTCCTCGGCCTCATGCTGCCGATGGAAGCGTTCATCGTCCCGCTGTACTACGACTTCCTGTCCTACCGCCTCACCGACACGTACCAGGGCATCATCCTCGCCCACCTCGGCATGGGCGTCAGCTTCGGCGCCTTCTGGATGCGCACCGCGTTCCGCTCGGTCCCCGGTTCCCTTGGCGAGGCGGCCAGGATCGACGGGGCCAACTCGTGGTCGCAGTTGTGGCGCGTCTACCTGCCGGTCGCGCGGCCTGCCGTGCTCACGCTGGTGCTGCTGAGCTTCCTGTGGACCTGGAATGACTACTTCCTGGCGCTCGTCCTCGTCTCCGACCCGGCCCACCAGCCGATCACCCTCGGCCTCGGCG
Organism: uncultured Actinomycetota bacterium; assembly: GCA_963759545.1. GTDB lineage: Bacteria > Actinomycetota > Actinomycetes > Streptosporangiales > Streptosporangiaceae > Trebonia. Next base: position 81,651 of record CAVXAB010000018.1, on the reverse strand, counting down.
CCTTCTCCGGCCGCTACCTCGTGCAGATCAACCTGCTGTCGGCGGCCGCGATCCTCGTCTCGCTGCCGGTCATCGTGCTCAGCTTCGTGTTCCAGCGCCAGTTCATCCGGGGAATCCTCTCCGGCGCCGTCAAGGGATAAGGCCACCCCCGCCGCGCCTCACCCGCCACGGATGGTCCCCCGACCACCTCCACCAACCGCCACCGCTGACGCCGTCCAGCAGGAGCCCCCGGCCAGGATCACCTGAACGGGGTGATCCATCTGCGGACAAATCCGCCTACGTTGCACCTGATGAGCAGTCGCGGCGAGATGAGCATCGGACGCAGGAGCGGACGGTGCTCGGCGACCAACGGCCCGCGGCTACCAGGAAGGAGGCCGCAGTAATGGCAGCGGCAGGGCTCACAATCGGGGCCGAGGCGAGCACATGGGCCAGGCCAGCTTCCTGCGCCAGCACGCGGTCGCCCGTGCTCATAGGCTCTGGGGGCGAGACTCGAACTCGCAACCTACCGGTTAACAGCCGGTGGCTCTGCCGATTGAGCTACCCCAGATCGATATTCAATAGGTTTTCCGTGGCCGCTGGCCACCGCAAACCCCAGGCCGGCGAACCGGGCCCGTTGCCGTGCTCGGCATAAGCGTAGCGCACGTTGAGGGGTGCCCGTGGCATCCATCGTGCACGGCGCACGGGCCGCCAAGGGATAACCGGGCCCGGGGTGGGTAGCCTCCGCCAACGAAGGACAGATAGCCTGGAACGGCCAACGCAACGCAGCGCTGGCCAGCCGGAACGTATGCGGCGTCGGGGATGGGGATGGTTAAGCGCCATCGACGCCACGCACTGGAGAAAAAGGGGACCAGATGCGATACAAGGCAGTTTTCATCGCGGGCGCCGCAGTTGGCTTCATCGCCGGCGCCCGGGCGGGTCGCGGCGCTTACGACAAGATGGTCGGCTACGGTCAGCAGATCGCCGCCCACCCGAAGGTGCAGCAGGCTACGAGCACCGCCCAGGCCAAGGCCAGCGAGCTGGCGAAGACCGCGGCGGCCAAGGCACCGGACTACGCCAAGAACGCGGCGGCAAGCGCGGCCAAGACGGCGCAGGCGCAGGCCGCGCAGGTGCCGAAGTACGTGTCGAGCGCCAAGCAGGCGGCGGCGAGCAAGATGCCAGGACGCTCAGGCGGCACCGGCGACGCCACTGACACCAATCCTGTTGTCGAGGACAACGTGGACCCAGACGGCAACCTCGTCTACCCGGCGGAGGGCTCGCCGTCCCAGGTGAACGGCATTCGCCGGCACTACACCCCTGACACACCCTGAGTCCCGCATGACAAGCCGAACGCCGGCTCCGACGACATCGTCGGAGCCGGCGTTGGCTGGCTATCCCTAGTCCAGGTACTCGCGCAGCAGCAGGGCGCGCGACGGGTGGCGGAGCTTGGCCAGGGTCTTGGACTCGATCTGCCTGATCCGCTCGCGGGTCACGCCGAACTCCCTGCCAACCTCCTCCAGCGTCCGCGGGTGCCCGTCGGACAGCCCGAAGCGCAGCTGGATGATCCGCTGCTCCCGCTCGGACAGCTCGCAAAGCACCCGGTCGAGCTGGTCCTGGAGCATGATGAACGCCGCCGCCTCGATCGGCACCACGGCGTCCGCGTCCTCGATGAAGTCACCGAGGTCTGACTCCTCCTCGCCGATCGGCGACTGGAGCGAGACCGGCTCCTGCGCGATCCGCTGTATCTCCGCGACCCGTTCCGGCTCCACGCCCATCTCGGCGGCGAGTTCCTCGACGGTTGCCTCGCGGCCGAGTTCCTGGTGGAGTTGCCGCTGCACCCGGGCGAGCTTGTTGATCGTCTCGACCATGTGCACCGGCACCCGGATGGTCCGCGCCTGATCAGCGATCGCACGGGTGATCGCCTGGCGGATCCACCAGGTGGCGTAGGTGGAGAACTTGTAGCCGCGGGTGTAGTCGAACTTCTCCACCGCGCGGATCAGCCCGAGGTTCCCCTCCTGGATCAGGTCAAGGAAGACCAGGCCCCGGCCGATGTAGCGCTTGGCGATCGATACGACGAGCCGCAGGTTCGCCTCGATCAGCCGCTGCTTGCCGCGGACGCCGTCGGCCGCCAGCCATTCCAGGTCGGCCCGGTCGCCGGTGGAGAAGGTGAACCCGCTGTTCATCTTCTCCTCGGCGTACAGGCCCGCCTCGATTGACTTGGCCAGCTCGACCTCGTCCTCGGCCGTCAGCAACGGCACTCGGCCGATCTCCCGCAGGTAGATCCGTACCAGGTCACTGGTCCCGGCACGGCGCGCGGTATCGGCGTCGGTATCTGGAAGTTTTGTATCTGGCTCCTCTTCGACCTGTGCGTCGAGAACTTCTATGCCCTCGTCGGCGAGCACCCGCACTACACCGTCTAGTGCGTCCCCGGTTAGCTCGGCCCGGTCGATTGCCGTGGTGACGTCCCCCATCGTCACGAAGCCCCGTGAGCGCCCGAGCGCCACGAGGTCCGTCAACTGCGCTGTAAGCGATGGTCCGCTCGTTACTACGGTGAGGCTCACCCGACCAGTGTGCCCCCCGTCACCCCGGTTACGGGGGACCCAATTTTATTACTCTGACCTGAGGTTTAACCTGCGCGCAATCTGTGTAAGTACACCCGGCAATGTGTTTCTGGTTAGATAACCCGCCACGGGTCAGGCGCCGGTTGCCCGGTCGAGCAGCCACTTGCGGCGCTGCTCGAGCGCGACGAGGTCCCCGAAAATCCGGCCGTATCCCGCCTGGTCTTCCGCCGGGTTCATCCGCTGCAGCTTGGCCTTGATCGCGGCGATCTCCCGGCCGACGGACAGCTCACCGACCCGGGCCAGGATGACGTCCGCGTACTTCTCGTCCGGTTCCCCTGCCACCTGCAGCGGCTCCGCGGCAAGCTCGGTCACGAACGACCGCGCGCGGTCGTCAGGCGCGGCCTCAAGGAGCGCGGACGCCCAGTCCCGCGCCCGGCCCGCGGTGCCCACCCCGCCACAGCCGGCGATGAGCCCGAACACGGCGGCATGGGCGGGCACGCTGAACGCCGCGGCGCCGAGCGTGTCGAACTCGGGCCCGGTCAGCGCCGGCCACTGGACGGCTAGCTTCAGCGCCTCCCGCTCGACCCGGAGCACCGGGTCCGAGCGGTCGTAGGGGCGCCCGGCCTCCGCCTGGCTCGCGTTCGCCCGCCGCTGGCCGTTGCCTTCCTGTGCCGCATTGGCAGCTCCAGAACGAGTGGTGGTGCCTCTCGTCGGCTTCATGGCGCCCGCGGCGTGGCGGACCCGGTCCAGGATGTACCGCTCGTCCATGAAGCCGATCCACCGGTCGAGGTCGACGGCGTACTGCTTCCACTTCGACCGGTCCTTGATCCGGACGATGATCGGCGCGGCCTCGTCGATCGCGGCGAACTGCCCCTCGCGCGTGTCCAGGTCGTGCCGGGCGAGCACCGACCTGATCGCGAACTCGAACAGCGGCACCCGCCGCGCGACCAGGTCGCGGACGGCGGACTCGCCGTGCTTCAGCCGCAGGTCGCAGGGGTCGAGCCCCTCCGGCTGCACGGCGACGAACGTCTGCGTGACGAACTTTTCCTCGAGGGTGAACGCGCGCAGGGCCGCCTTCTGGCCGGCCGCGTCGCCGTCGAACGTGAAGATCACCTCGCCGGCGGACCCGTCGGTGTCCATGATCAGCCGTCGCAGGATCTTCACGTGGTCCTCGCCGAACGACGTGCCGCTCGTCGCCACCGCCGTCGGCACCCCGGACAGGTGGCAGGCCATCACGTCGGTGTACCCCTCGACGATCACCGCCTGGCGCCGCTTGGCGATCTCCCGCTTGGCCAGGTCGGCGCCGTAGAGCACGTGGCCCTTCTTGAAGATCTGCGTTTCCGGTGTGTTCAGGTACTTGGGGTCGTCGTCCGGGTTGAGCTTGCGCGCGCCGAACGCGATCGTCTCCCCCGTCAGGTCCCTGATCGGCCACATCAGCCGGCCGCGGAACATGTCGATGAGGCCGCCGCGGCTCGTCTTGCGGGCCAGGCCCGCCTTGAGCAGCTCGTCCTCGGTGAAGCCCCTGGCCTTGAGGTGCTTGGTCAGCTCGTCCCACGCCGCCGGTGAGTAGCCCATGCCGAACTGATCGGCGTCGGCCAGCGTGAACCCTCGCTCGGCGAGGAAAGATTGCGCGGGGCGACCGGAGTCAGCATGCATCCGTTCTGAATAAAATTCTTGCGCCAGCCGGTGCGCCTCGATCAGCCGACGGCGCAGGCCGGTCTCCTGGCCGGGGACGTAGCCGCCCGCCTCGTAGCGGAGCTCGACGCCGGCGCGGGCGGCCAGGCGCTCGACCGCCTCGCCGAACTGCAGGCTCTCCATCTTCATGATGAACTTGATGACGTCGCCGCCCTCGCCGCAGGAGAAGCAGTGGTAGAGCTCCTTACCCGGCGTGACGTTGAACGAGGGGGTGCGCTCGTCGTGGAAGGGGCACAGGCCCTTCAGGTGACCGCCGCCCGCGGGCCTGAGCTGGAGGTACTCGCCCACCACGTCCGCGATGGGCGACCGCTCGCGAACGGCGGCGATGTCTTCCTGACGAATACGACCCGGCATGATTGCGAGTCTATGGGAGCGTCTGTGTGGGAGCGCGTGTATGCGAGCGCGTGTATTGAGCCGGGTCGGCGCGTTTTCAACCCGCGGGCCGTCGCCGGCACCAGCCGACGGGTCGCGGCGCTATCGCGCGGGCCGTGGAGTGCCGGCCGGCCACGGCGGCAGGTCCGGTGGGAGCGCTTCCTGCTGCCTGGCCTCGGCCGGAGCGCGGCCGGTGAACAGGGTCACGAGCAGTCCGACCGCGAAGCCCGCGAGGACTAGACCTGGCAGGCGCCCGTCCGGGGCGAAGCCGGCGATCGCCAGCCGGACCAGGCTCACCGAGGATACGGCGATGCCCGCCAGCAGGAGCAGCGGAGACCAGGGGCCCCGCCGCCCGAGCCCCGCGGGCAGCCGGAGCATCGGCCGTTCTGCCTGCGTCACGACGATGACAAGCGGCACGAGCACCGCTGTCAGCATGGCCCACCACAAGAGCCGCAGCGCGAACCATTCCCTCGATCCCACGTGCGGCTGCGGCAGCAGGCCGGTGCGGTAGAACGCCAGCGCGATGATGATCGCGGGCACGAAGTGCCACAGGTACACGTTCATGACCACGGCGTTCAACCGCCTGACCAGCTTCCAGCGGCGGTCGCTCGACAGCAGCCTTGACGCCCAGGGCTCGGCGAGCAGCACCAGCCCAACCTGGACCGCGGCGTAAGCGAGCAGCGCGATCGACGGCGGGTTGGTGTTGCCCGAGCCAACCATGTCGGGCTCGAAGGACCGCGAGGTCACCAGGCCGGCCAGCAGGGCGCCGCCGCCGACGGCGAGCGCGTACAGGTGCCACCGGCGCGAGGTCAGGGAGCCGTCTTGCCAGAAAAAGCCCCACTGGTGGATCGACCCCCAGACGAACAGGTAATTCAGGTAGCCGATGGCGTGCACGTGGTGACCGGTTACGCCAATGTCCACGAGACCTGACGCCGCGGCCATCACAACCGGGACCGCCAGGCCCCACCGCCGGTGCGCGGCGACCATGGCGGGGGTCAGCGCGATCAGCACCATGTACACGGGGAGGAACCACAGTTGCAGCGCGACGAGCCAGCCCGCGTCGGCGACCTCGGCGGCCGGCGCGCCCGCGGCCCTCGCCACCGCGACCGCGACCACCGCCACCACGACGAACACCGCCGTCGGCCACAGCAGGCGCATGACCCGGTCGCGGACCCACCAGGTCCACCTCTCCCCCGCCGCGTGATGGGCGGCCCAGGACTGGGCGTTGACGTACCCGCCCACGAGGAAGAACAACGGCATCACCTGAAATAGCCAGGTGACCCAGCGCCCCCAGGTGATGATGTCCAGCGCGTCCACGCCCGACAGCTGCCCGTTCCGGTAGGTGACCGAGACCAGTAGCCAGTGGCCGTAGACCACGCCGCCGATCGCCACGACCCGCAGCAGGTCGGCGTACCGATTCCGCTCCATGTCTTGACGATCATCCCCCGTCGGCAAACCTCTGGTCTAGGGGGCTGTGGTTAGTCCGCAGCAGATCGTCGGGTAATCCTCGGGTCATCCTTGGGTACCGGCTCGCCGTGACGGACACAGCGGCTCCTGCTTAGGTGGCGGCCCGTGCGGGTATTCCGGCTTCATCTGGCTGCTTCACGGAGTTTTTCGCGGTGCTTTTCTAGGCGTCTTTCGCTACATCGGCTGGTTACCTGCGGCATGATCGGGGACTAGGGGTGCTCTCTGGCATGGACGACGTCTTGGTCCTGTGGGACATCGACGGCACGCTGCTTAACGCGGGGGGCGTGGGGCGTGACCTGTACGACGTGGTGTTCCTGCAGCTGTTCGGGCGGTCGCTGTCCGCGTACGTGCCGATGGCCGGGCGCACCGACCGGGCGATCATCCTTGAAACGCTCACGCTCGCCGGAGTGGACGAGCCGCGGCGGTACGTCGACCCGTTCATCGCGGGCCTCGGCGCGCACGCGCCGTTGATGCGGTCCGCGCTGGTTTCCCGCGGGCAGGTGCTACCTGGTGCCGCGGCGGCGCTTGCCCTGGTCGGCGGGCACGCGCACCAGTCCGTGCTGACCGGCAACATCCGGCCGCTCGCGGAGGCCAAGCTCACGGCGCTCGGCCTGCGCGGCGGGCTTGACCTGTGCATCGGGGCGTACGGCGACGATCACGAGGACCGCGCGCAGCTCGTCGAGGTGGCGCGCCGCCGCGCGGCGGCGGTGCACGGCCGGTTCTCGTCGTCGGCCTTCGCCGGCACGTCGACGGTCGTGATCGGGGACACGCCACTCGACGTGTCGGCGGCACTCTCCGCCGGCGCGCGGGCGGTGGGCGTCGCAACCGGGTCCTATCCGGCCGCCGACCTGACCGCCGCCGGCGCACACGCGGTGCTACCTAACCTGGCCGACACGACCCTGGTCTTGGACGCGCTCCTCAATTAGCAACTCGTCTGCTGCGCTTGCTTCGTGACGGTCGCCTTCGTGCCGGTCACCTTCGTGCCGGTCGCCTTCGTGCCGGTCACCTTCGTGCCGGTCACCTTCGTGCCGGTCACCGCGCGGCAGCCGGGCGAGCATGGCCTGAGCTTGCCGGTCCAGCCTCGATGGCGGAGCGCGTCGGCCTCTTGCCTCGCGGTCTCACAGGCCTTGCCGGTGACGTCGCTCCAGCCGTAACGCAGCGTTGACCCGGTTACCGCGGCTTGATTGTCACGTTCCTGGTCCCGCCCGCGCTGATCATCGGGGTGGAAGCGCTTGCCGTCCAGCTCGATGACCAGCCGACCGTACTGGGGGTAATAGCGGTCACGGTAGCCACTCGTCCCGTCGGCCTTCAGGAACCTGGCCTGCTTGACCGGCTCGGGAAGCCCATGAGCGCGCTGTACGTCCGTGTCATGCCGGTACTCGAGCGGCGAGTGCGTGCCCCCGGCGGCCAGGGAGATGACCTCGTCCAGCTCATGCCGCCAGCGGAGCTTCTTACGAGTCTCCGCCACCGCCCTGAGATGGTTTTCCGTGAGCAGCTTCGCTGTTGAAGCCGCTGGTGACGAGGGCAACGATGTCGTCCTTGGCCGCGCCAGCGTCCACGAGGTCGATGACCGTCTGCTCAGCGATGCTGTACGGAGGAATCCCAGGCGGCCGCCAGATCATTGGCTTATGCGTCGATCGGTGGATAACGATGCCTTTAGGTGCGACGACGGTCCTGCTTGCCGGAATTGTCACGTCAATGACGGATGGCGCGTCAGCCGTCAACCGGTTGACCTCGGCTGCGGTGCCGTGACTGAGGTACGCGCCTCGCCCGGCATACAAGACCGCCGCCCAAAGCAGCCCGTCTCGGGTCAGCTGCCCGGTATGGGTCTTGTACACGCCCTCGTGAACCTGCCCCCACCAGCCGGACTTGACCTTGGCGGCGACCATTCCCCGCGTTAGTCCCGCACCAAGCGCCTGTCGCCGACTCACTAGGCCTGCCTGGTTAAGAGCGAGCGCCGCCAATCTCGGCGGAATATCGTTACCCACGCGGCCTATTCTCGCCCAAGCCACCGACAGTTCTCGACCAAGCCACCGCCAGCGCGGCCCGCTTGCCCGATTTATGACCATAAAGGTGACATGTCGCCGATGCCATGCCCGCCAGTCGGCGCCCGCTGACCATGATCATGTGGATTTCGCAGCTTATTTGCTGCTAAATCCACATGAAAAGGAAATCCGGCGCGGCGGCGTCAGACCTCGGACAGCGGGATCGCTGGATCGGAGAGGCGCACGGGGTCTAGGGGTTTGGCGGAGCGGACGAGGCCCTGGAGGTCGTCGTTGACGTCCCAGACGTTGACGTTCATGCCCGCGACAAGCCTGCCGTCCTTGAGCCAGAAGGCGATGAACTCAAGCGCGTCGGTGTCCCCGCGGTAGACCACCTCGTCGTACGAGCCGGGCAATGGCAGGCCCGCGCACTCCATGCCCAGGTCGTACTGGTCGCTGTAGAAGTAGGGCACCCGGTTGTATGCGATCTGCTCGCCGAGCATCGACAGCGCCACCGCCTTGCCGCCGTTGAGCGCGTTCGACCAGTGGTCCATGCGCAGGTGGCGGCCGAGCAGGGGCAGGTACGAGCTAGCCACGTCGCCGGCGGCGAAGATGTCGGGATCGGACGTGCGGAGCGCCGAGTCGGTGACCACCCCGTTGTTGACCTCAAGGCCCGCGGACTTGGCAAGACCGTCGTTGGGTACCGCGCCGATGCCGACGACGACCACGTCGGCGGGCAGTTCCGCGCCGCCCGTGGTCACGACCGACCCAACCTGGGCCGAGCCAGGACCCGCGGCGAGGAACTCCGCGGCCGACTCCCCGAAGCGGAACTCGACGCCGTGCGAGCGGTGCAGGTCGGCGAACTTGCCGCCAAGCTCGGGCCCGAGCGCCCCGTGCAGTGCGCCCGGCTGCGGCTCAACGATCGTCACAGAAGAGCCCGCGATCCGAGCCGCGGCCGCGGCCTCAAGGCCGATCCAGCCGGAGCCGACGATCACCACGCGGGCCTCCGGGGTGAACGCGGCGCGCAGCGCTTCAGACTCCGGCAGGGTTCTCAGGTAGCGAACGTTCCCAAGGCCGGCCCGGGGATGTCGATGCGACGCGCCGACGCGCCGGTCGCGAGCAGCAGCTTGTCATAGCCGATCGTGCCGCCGCCGAACGTCACCAGGTGCGCGGCCGGATCGATCATCGCGACGGTGACGCCGGTGCGCAGGTCCACGTCATGCTCGGCGTACCAGTCGGCCGAGTGGACGAAGGCCTTGTCGCGGTCTTCCTTGCCGAGCAGGTAGCCCTTGGAGAGCGGCGGGCGCTCGTACGGCCGCTCGGGTTCGCTGCCGAAGAGCACCACCTCGCCGTCGAACCCCGTGGTCCTGAGCGTCTCGGCCGCCTTCGCGCCGGCCAACCCGCCACCCACAATCACGAACGTCGTCATTGCCGCCTCCGTATGCCAGCGCCACCTGCAGCCAAACGTAACTGACACCCTACGGAGGCGGGCAAGCGACCTCCACGACTACACGGCAAGCCCCGTGAAATGCCGATAGCGCGAACCGGGTCATATTGTGAAATATCCGGAATTTCGTGGCGCGCCAGCGCCCGAAATTCCGGATGGCCGGCCCGGTTAATGGCCGGCCCGGTTAGCAGTCCCGCCCGGTTGGCCGGCCCTAGGTCAGGCGGTCGTGCCAGGCGAGGGCGGAGGTGTCGGTGAGGGACGAGAGCTGGTCGATGATGACGCGGCGCCGTTCCTGATCGTCGGCCGCGCCGTCCCAGGCGGGCTGGAAGACCGGGTCGAGGGTGGCCGGCGCGCCGCGCTCGACGGCCAGCGCCAGCTCGGTGATCACCTCGCGCTCGTGGGCCTGCTCCGCCACCGCGTCCTTGCGGGTCATCACGTAGTGCGCGGCGACCGCCTTGAGCAGCGCGCACTCAAGCAGCTGGCGGCGGGGCACCACGAGGTCGGCGGCATAGCGGCTGAGCGGGGCGGAACCCGCCACGGCACGGGTCTCGTCCTCTGCCGCCTGGCACAGGCGGCCGACTAGCTCACTGGTCAGGTTCTTGGCCGCGGCAAGCGACGCGGGGCCGCCGTCAAAGCTGAACTGCCAGCAGTCAAGCCGCATGAACTCGGCGAATACCGTCTCGAGCTCGGCCGCCGTGACGGCCCACTCCGGCGGGCAGTAATGGGCGAGCGCGACGGCGGAGACCCGCGCTCGTTCGGACTGATCGCTGAGGTTCTTCAGGGAGACTAGGCCCGCGTGCAGGCCGTCTTCCACGTCGTGGACGGAGTAGGCGATGTCATCGGCCCAGTCCATGACCTGGGCCTCAAGGCAGCGGCGGCGGGCGGGCGCCCCCGTGCGAATCCACTCGAAGGCGGAGATGTCGGACTTGTAGGCGCCGTACTTGGCGGGCAGGTGCAGGGTGACGTTCTCCTGGGCGGGCGCGACCGGGACCGGCTCAGGAAACCACGGGTACTTGAGCGCGGCGTCCAGCGTGGCCCGGGTGAGGTTGAGGCCGGCACCCGGTACCTTCGGCTCAAGGCGGGTGAGCAGTCGCAGGGACTGCGCGTTGCCCTCGAAGCCGCCGCAGGCAAGCGGACCGCCGACGTCCGCGAGGGCGGCCAGGGCCGATTCGCCGTTGTGGCCGAACGGAGGGTGGCCGAGGTCGTGCGCCAGGCAGGCGGCGTCGACCAGGTCGGGGTCGCAGCCGAGCGCCGCGCCTAGTTCACGGCCGATCTGCGCGCACTCGAGTGAGTGGGTCAGCCGGGTGCGCGGGAAGTCGCCAGAACCGGCCCTGACGACCTGCGTCTTCGCGGCCAGCCTGCGCAGCGCTGAGCTGTGCAGGACCCGCGCGCGGTCCCGCTGGAACTCGGTGCGGCCCGCGCGCTTGGGCGGCTCGGCCACCCAGCGATCGGTATCACCCGGACGGTACGTCACAGGTCTAGTGTGACCCACTGGACCGACATTCCAGGCCGGCTACCTGCACTTCGAAGTAAGGCACGGGGGCCGCGCACGCCGTTGGGCGCGGCCCGGCCTTGCCCCGGCTGGGCCGCGCACCAGCGCGGGCCCGTCCGGGAGTTCTCAGCGGGTGTCGCTGCCGCCGCTTGCCAGCGCGGCCCTGCCTGCCTCAAGGCGGGCGATCGGCACGCGGAACGGTGAGCAGGACACGTAGTCGAGGCCCGCCTCGTGGAAGAACCAGACGGACGCGGGGTCGCCGCCGTGCTCGCCGCAGATGCCGAGCTTCAGGCCCGGCCGGGTGGCGCGGCCCTCCGCCGTGGCGATCTTGATCAGGCGGCCGACGCCTTCGCGGTCGATCGTCTCGAACGGCGACATGCCGAAGATGCCCATGTCGATGTAAGGGGCGAAGAACGCTCCCTCCACGTCGTCACGGGAGAACGCCCAGGTCATCTGCGTCAGGTCGTTGGTGCCGAAGGAGAAGAACTCAGCCGACCTGGCGATCTCGCCCGCCGTCAGTGCGGCGCGCGGCACCTCGATCATCGTGCCGATGGGGATGTCCACGTGGACGCCGGTCTCTTCCTCGACGGCGCGCAGCGCGTTCTGGACGCGTTCCTTGCTGATCTCCATTTCCTGCACGGTCGCGGTCAGCGGGATCATGATCTCCGGCATAGGCGCCCGGCCGGCCTTGACGAGTTCCGCCGCCGCGCTGGCGATCGCGCGGGCCTGCATGTCGAGCAGGCCGGGAATGACGAGCACCAGGCGGACGCCGCGCAGGCCCAGCATGGGGTTCTGCTCGTGCAGGCGGCGCACCGCCTCAAGCAGCCGCAGGTCCTGCTCGGTCGCCTTGTCGCCCGCCAGGGCGACCTGGACGCTCAGCTCGGTGTAGTCGGGCAGGAACTCGTGCAGCGGCGGGTCGATCAGCCTGATCGTCACCGGCAGGCCGTCCATCGCCTCGAGGATCTCGGTGAAGTCGCCGCGCTGCAGCGGCTCAAGCATGTCGAGCGCGGCCTTCCTCGCCGCGTCGGTCTCGGCCAGGATCAGGTCCTCGACGAGCTGACGGCGCTCGCCGAGGAACATGTGCTCGGTCCGCACCAGGCCGACACCGGCCGCGCCGAACCGGCGGGCTCGCGCGCAGTCCGGACCGTTGTCGGCGTTGGCCCGCACGCCAAGGCGCCGCGCGGCGTCCGCGTGGGTCATGATCGCGTGCACGGCCGCGACGAGCTGGTCGCAGTCGGGCGCGAGCTCGCCCTCGAAGTACTCCACGACGTTGGACGCGATCACCGGCACCTCGCCCAGGTACACCGCGCCCGAGGTGCCGTCGACCGAGATCACGTCGCCCTCGCTCACGGTCACGCCGCCCGACGTGGTGAAACTCTTGCCCGCCGTGTCGACCTCCAGCTCTTCCGCGCCGCAGACGCAGGTCTTGCCCATGCCACGCGCGACGACGGCCGCGTGGCTGGTCTTGCCGCCGCGGCTGGTGAGTACGCCCTCGGCGGCGATCATGCCGTGCAGGTCGTCTGGGTTGGTCTCGCGACGGACGAGGATGACCTTCTCGCCTGCCGCGGCCCAGGCGACCGCGGTCCGCGAGTCGAAGACGGCCTTGCCGACGGCCGCGCCTGGCGAGGCGGAGATCGCCTTGGTGATCAGCGTGACCTCGCCCGACGCGTCGAAGCGGGGGAACATCAGCCTTGCCAGCTCCGCGCCGCTGACGCGCCTGACGGCCTCGTCCAGGTCGATCATGCCCTGCTGGACCAGCTGGACGGCGATGCGGAAGGCCGCCGCCGCGGTTCGCTTGCCCACCCTGGTCTGCAGCATCCAGAGCTTGCCGCGCTCGATGGTGAACTCGATGTCACACAGGTCGCGGTAGTGGTTCTCCAGCGTCCGCATGATAGTCATGAGCTGGTCATATGAGGTCTTGTCGATCCGCTCGAGGTCTTGCAGCGGCACCGTGTTGCGGATGCCGGCCACGACGTCCTCGCCCTGCGCGTTCTGCAGGTAGTCGCCGTAGACGCCCTGGGCGCCGGTACCCGGGTCGCGGGTGAACGCCACGCCGGTGCCCGAATCGTCGCCCAGGTTGCCGAAGACCATCGCCACGATGCTGACCGCCGTGCCGAGGTCGGCGGGGATCCGCTCCTGCCTGCGGTACAGCACCGCGCGGGCGGAGTTCCATGAGTTGAAGACCGCAACCACCGTGAGGTCCATCTGCTCACGCGGGTCCTGCGGGAACTCCCGTCCCGCGTGCTCGCGGACGAGTTCCTTGTAGGTCGCGGTGAGCGCCTTGAGGTCCTCGGCGGTCAGTTCCGTGTCGCTCGCCACGCCCTTGGCGTTCTTCGCGGCATCGATGGCGTGCTCGAAGTGCTCGCCGTCAATGTCAAGCACGGTCTTGCCGAACATCTGGATCAGCCGTCGGTAGGCGTCCCAGGCGAACCGCTCGTTGCCCGACTGCTTGGCCAGGCCGTCGACCGACTCGTCCGACAGTCCGATGTTCAAGACGGTGTCCATCATGCCGGGCATGGAGAACTTGGCGCCCGACCGGACGCTCACCAGCAGCGGGTCGGCGGGGTCGCCGAGCTTGCGGCCCATGGTCTGTTCCAGTGCGTGCAGGTGGCTGCTGACTTCATCGTCAAGGCCGTCGGGGGTGGCGCCCTGCGCTAGGTAGTAGCGGCACGCCTCGGTCGTGATCGTGAACCCGGGGGGCACGGGCAGGCCGAGATTGGTCATCTCGGCAAGGTTCGCGCCCTTGCCTCCCAGGAGGTCCTTGAGATCCTTGTTACCTTCTGTGAAGTCATAGACGAACTTCGGCACTGAAACGCTCCTCGCGCCGGCACGTTCCCTTGTACGGACTCTACCCGGCTCAGATCTGGTCTAAGAATTACGACGGTACACAAATAGATATACCCGGACAATGAGGGCTAGAGTGTGGCGTAAAACACGGCGATACCACCGTTTCAACCCTCCTGACCAGTGGTTTAGACCTCTTCGTGGCTACTGGTATAGACCGCTGGTTTAGACCGGCGGAATGGACGTAGGCCCTGACATCGGTAATTCAGTCTCTCAAATTGAGAATCCCGGCCAGCCGCCGAACTTGACGCGTCCTTTACTAATTCGCCCGTGCAGGGCGGTCTCCTCGGCAGGGTGACAGCGCTCACACCGCGTACACACCGGACACCGGCCGATGTCTACCAGGCAACGCAGGGTCAACTCTGAATCGACGCGGAGGCGGCGCAGCGGCGATGATGGCTGAATTTCCCCGCGGACACAGGCAACCTGGACGGGTGAACTGTGTCTCTGCTTCGTGGACGCGATGGACACGTCGAGCCGATCGCCGCTGACGCCCGATGATGGCGTCGGCGGCGAGGCCGAGACCGACGCCACCTCGGGCGTCACGGCGCTCTACCGGGCGCACGCGGTAGGCCTGATCCGGCTTGCCATCGTCATGCTCGGCGACCGCGCCGCCGCCGAGGACGTCGTGCAGGACGCGTTCTTCGGCCTGTACCGGCACTGGACCCGGCTCGTCGACCCGGCCAACGCACTCACGTACGTCCGCTCGGCCGTGCTCAACCGCTGCAGGAACGCGCTGCGGGACCGCGGCAGGCCAGGACGCCTGGAGCTAACGGCCGCGGCCGGCGAGTCCGCCGAGGCAGCGGTGCTCATCGGTGAGGAGCACGAGCGGGTCCTCACCGCGATCCGCGCGCTGCCCGACCGGCAGCGCGAGGCGCTGGTGCTCCGCTTCTACCTCGACATGTCCGAGGAAGAGACCGCCCGCGCAATGGGAATCAGCCGCGGCACCGTCAAGTCCGCGACGTCCCGCGCGGTCGCCGCGCTTGGCCGGATGCTGAAGGAGGGGGCATGACTACCACGGAGGACCGGGCACGGGCGGCCATGCGGGCGATCGCGGGCACCGTCAACGACGCGCCGCCGCTCCGGCTCGAGGCGGCCAAGGACCTCACCCCAGCCCCCGATGGGGCACGACTCGGCTGGCGCCGCCGCGACTCGCCCCGGCCAGGCGACTCGCCGCGGCCAGGCGACTCGCACCGGCCAGGCGGCGCCTCCCGACCTGGCCGCGCGCCCCGACCCGGCGGCCCCTCCCGACCCGGCGGCGCGCCCCGTCCGGGAGGGAGCGGCCGGGAACGCCGCCCACGGTGGTCCTTGCTTGCCCCGATCGCCGCCGCGGTCGCGATCGTGGCGGTCGCCGTCACCCTGGCGATCATCAGGGACATCCCGAACGGGGGCGTGGCTGCTCCTTCTCCCTCAACCACTTTCGCTGGCCCTACGGACACGCCCAAGAACATCCCCGTGGGAGTCCCCGAGTACTACGTCGCGTGGATGCAGGCGGACACGCCTTACCTTGTCGTTGGCAACACCTTCACCGGCCAGACGATCGCCACGGTCCGTGCGCCGGCTGGCGTCTTCCTCGGGGCGGTCTACGGTACGGCCGCGGACGACAATACGTTCGTCGTCACCGGCCAGCGCCTGCACGGCGCCGACGCCGGAACCGTGTGGTACCTGCTGCGCATCGCCCCGGGCAGCCCCGCGCCCGCGCGGCTCACCCCGCTGCCGATCCCGGTCCGCCAGGACCCGGCCGGTGCCGCCCTCTCCCCCGACGGCACCGAGCTCGCGGTCGCCCTGCCGGGCAGCCCGGCCGCGCTGAGCGTCTACTCGGTGGCGACCGGGGCGCTGTTGCGTGAGTGGTCAACGACGGCTTCCGGAGAGCTGACGGCGGAGAAGGTGCCGCCCGGATCTTGGCGGTTCACCGCGATGGTGCTGCGCTGGTCGCCCGACGGCCGGCAGCTCGCCTTCACCTGGAACGCCTCAGCCATCCGCGTACTCGACGCCACCGCACCGGACGGGGACCTGATCGCCAAGAGCAAGCTGGACGCCGGGATCGGCACGGGGTACCTCCTAGACGGCGTCAGCATCACCTGCGACGCCGCGCAGGGCTGGCAGCCCATCACGGTCACTAAAGGAGCCGCGGCCGGCCAGGGGACCGTCTGCGCTGGCAGCGAGCGGTCAGGCAACCCCCAGCGGAACTCCATCGGCTTCTTGCGCTCCTACGGGAGCAGCCAGGAGAGCTACGTGGGCCTCGCCAGCGGGTCCTACTGCTCCGCCCAGGGCAAGCCGGTCAACGGCGCCTACATCGGCTGGGCAAACGCCGACGGCAGCGAGGTCGTCGGGTCGCAGGTATGCGGCGGGCAGTCGCGATTCGGGCTCTTCCGCGGCAGCACCTTCACGCCGCTCCCGGCGCTGCCCGACTCCGTGCCGGTACCTGCCGGGGTGATGGACGGCAACGTCGCCTGGTAGCGGACGCCGTGTTTAGCGTCATGTCATGAAATTTCCGGGAATGTCGTGGCGCGGGAGCACGGCGATACCTAGCCCCGGGCGCACGGCGGTACGTTGGCTTGCGCGGGAATGATCTATTAGCTCGCACTGGAATCAGGTACCGGTTCTGCTGCGGTTGCGACCTGGGCCGGCTGGCCGACGAGGCGAACCGGCACAATGGGGGCGAAGTACCGCTAACGCGCTGGAGGGCCCATGGCGACGGTCGGCCTGCTGCATCCCGGGGAGATGGGTGCCGCCGTAGGCGGCTGCCTGGTCTCGGTTGGTCACGAGGTGCTCTGGGATCCCGCCGGACGATCCAGGGCGACGACCGGGCGCGCGCTCGCCGCGGAATTGACCGGGGTGGCGTTCGGCCGGCTCGTCGCGAAGTCCTCGGTGATCTTGTCGATCTGCCCGCCGCACGCGGCCCTTGACGTCGCGCGCCAGGTCGCCGACGCCGGGTACACCGGCTGCTACGTCGACGCCAACGCGATCTCGGTCGCGACCGCGGAGCAGGTAGCGGGCATCGTCACCGCGGCGGGCGCCGCCTATGTCGACGGCGGCATCATCGGCCAGCCGCCCGAGGTCGCCGGGCACACGCGCCTGTACCTGTCCGGCCCGCGAGCCGACGAGGTCCGTGTCCTCTTCAACCGCTCCCGGCTCGACGCACGCGTCGCCGAAGGCCCGCTTTACGCGGCGTCGACGGTCAAGATGGCCTATGCCGCCTGGACCAAGGGCAGCTCAGCCCTGTTGCTCGCGGCCCGCGCCCTCGCCAGGGCGGGGGGTGTCGAGCGGACGCTGCTTGCCGAGTGGTCCCTGTCCCAGAAGGCCCTCGGGGATCAGTCGGAGCGCTCCGCTTCCGCGGCGGCCGCCAAGGGCTGGCGCTGGGTCGCCGAGATGGAGGAGATCGCCGCTTCCATGGCGGCCGCCGGGCTGCCGTCGGGCTTCCACGAGGCGGCCGCCGACATCTACGACCGCGCCTCCCGGGCGGAAACCCCGGCCACCCGCCGCCCGGCGGCGACCGAGCCGCCGTCCACCCTCGACAGCATCATGTCCGCCCTGATGTAGCCACTATTGTGAGTCCGCGCGGCTTCGGCGCACCCGATTGGGTTCTATCGGGGGGCCGAGACGCGCGCGGGCGATCCCCCCGCCCCGCTCCAAAGGCCATAGGACACAGCCACGTGAAACACGAACTCGTTCGGAATGACCTTGGGTCTGATCTGAGCGGTGCAGCCACCCCTACCAGAGCGGCAGGCGGTCGGACAGGTAGCCGACCAGGGCGTCGATGCCGATGCGCTCCTGCGACATGCTGTCGCGGTCGCGAACCGTCACGGCCTGGTCTTCCAGGGTGTCGAAGTCGACGGTGACGCAGAACGGCGTGCCGATCTCGTCCTGGCGGCGGTAGCGGCGGCCGATCGCCTGGGCGTCGTCGAAGTCCGTGTTCCACCGCTTGCGGAGCATCGCGGCGATGTCCTTCGCCTTCGGTGACAGGTCGGCGTTGCGCGACAGCGGGAGGACCGCGACCTTGACCGGGGCGAGCCTCGGGTCAAGGCGCAGCACGGTGCGCTTCTCCAGCTTGCCCTTGGCGTCCGGTGCCTCGTCCTCGTGGTAGGCGTCGAGCAGGAAGACCAGCGCGCCGCGGTCCGCGCCGGCCGCGGGCTCGATCACGTACGGGGTGTACCGCTCGCCCGACTCCTGGTCCAGGTACGTCAGGTCCACGCCGGAGGCCTTCTGGTGGCTGCTCAGGTCGAAGTCGGTGCGGTTCGCGATGCCCTCGAGCTCGCCCCACTCGGAGCCGACGAAGTCGAAGCGGTACTCGATGTCGACGGTCCGCTTGGAGTAGTGGGAGAGCTTCTCCTTCGGGTGCTCGTACATGCCGCAGGTTGTCCGGGTTCACGCCGAGGCCGGTCCACCAGGCGAGGCGGTGGTCGATCCAGTACTGGTGCCACTCCTCGTCGGTGCCCGGCTTGACGAAGAACTCCATCTCCATCTGCTCGAACTCGCGGGTGCGGAAGATGAAGTTGCCCGGCGTGATCTCGTTGCGGAACGACTTGCCGACCTGGCCGATGCCGAACGGGATCTTCTTGCGGCTCGTCGTGAGCACGTTCTTGTAGTTGATGAAGATGCCCTGCGCGGTCTCCGGGCGGAGGAACGCGAGGCCGCTCTCGTCCTCGACCGGGCCGATGTACGTGCGCAGCATGCCGTTGAACTGCTTGGGCTCGGTGAACTGGCCCTTGACGCCGCAGTTGGGGCAGTTGACGTCGTCGAGGCCCGCCGTCGCCGGGTGGCCGTGCCTCTCCTCGTAGGCCTCGAGGAGGTGGTCGGCGCGGAAGCGATGGTGACAGTTGAGGCACTCGGTCAGCGGGTCGGTGAAGGTCGCGACGTGGCCGCTGGCCTCCCACACCTCACGGGCGAGGATCACGCTCGAGTCAAGCCCGACGATGTCGTCGCGTTCCTGGATCATGTAGCGCCACCACTGGCGCTTGACGTTGTTCTTCAGCTCCACGCCGAGCGGACCGTAGTCCCACGCGGCACGCAAACCGCCGTAGATCTCACTCGACGGGTAGACGAATCCGCGTCGCTTGCTCAGGTTGACGATGGCGTCAAGGCGGTCGCTGCGTAGGGCCATGTCGTGAGCTTATGAGTCCACGGCAGTTCACGCGAACCAGTTAGGCAGGCTCGCCCTCCGGCACCGTTCCGCGGGAACCCCTGGGTAAGCGGGCCAGCGGCCCGCCCACGAAGTCCCTGTCTATGTTCAGTGTGATCCCGCCGACCGTTGCGTTGATGTTGCCCGCGTACTGCTTGCTCCGCGCGGGCGGCGGCCAGGTCAGCGCCCCGTCGTTGAGCGACGCGACGTTGTCCCACAGCGCGATCCAGATCGCTTCCGGCGGGGTGAAGCCGGCCAGCTTGTTGACCGCGCCCGACTGCATGTCGACGATGCCGGAGTCCTGGCTTGAGTACACGCCGGTCACGTACCCCGCTGCCTGCACCTGACGGTCCCAGGCGCCGAGGAACCGGAGAACCGCGTTCGTGCAGCTGGTGCCGCCGTTATAGGCCTCCATGTCGTAGTAGATCGGCGAGCCCGCGGGGAGGTTGAGTGACCGGGCGTCGCCGATCGCGTCCGCCGCGGCCGCGCTGCCCTGCGCGGCGGCGCTGCCCGGGCTGATAAGCACCCCGCTGCCGGCGCCCCAGCAAGGGGCCTGCGGCCCGACGTAGGTCGGCAGCAGCCCCCAGCCCATGCTGGCCACGGACTTCACCCAGCCCGCGGAGAGATTGCCGTGCGCGCAGGCGGCGTTCACCCCGCCGATGTAGACACCCATGGCGGCGTAGGCGCTGCGCCAGGTGCGCATCGTTGAGGTCGACGGGGCGGTGCAGGTGTCGAAGCCGCTCACCGGGTGGAATGGCGTTGGCGAGGGCTTCGGTGACGACGGCGGCGGCGAGGGCGACGGCGAGGGCGAGGGCGACGGCTGGACGATCTCGACCGGCCAGTTGGCGGGGACTCCGCGCCAGCTGGTGGACGTCGGCTTCGTTGTCGTCGGTGCCGCTGCCGCTGCCCCCGCCGGTGACGCCGGGGCTGCCGCGGCGGACGCGGGCGGCGAGGCAAGCGGCGCGCGCTGCGCCGACAACTCGGCCCTTCGGCTGGTCACGGCGGTCGCACCGCCAGGCTGGGCCGACAACGGCGCGGACTGTGCGGTAGGCACGGTGCCTGCCGGAGCCAGGCGCAGCGTGTTGAGCACCTGCTGGACGACTGCCGGGTCCGTACCGTAGGTACCAAGGACCGTCGCGCCTGGTGTCCCCGTGCCGAGCGCGACCTTCAGCTCGTGGCTGACGGCATTCTGCGTGATCTTGCCGTGGACCGCGGCCAACCGCTGCAGCTCGGTGCCGCCCGGCTGGTCCGGCGCGGCGGGCCGGCCTTGGCGCACCGCACCGGACCCGGCCGTGGCGCCCTTGCCAGGGATGAGGCTCACCGTCTGGGTACGGCCGACGAGCCCGGCGGTGCACCGCATGTCCGTGCCTGGCGTGCCCAGGTAGACCGCGTGGACGTCGTACCGCACACAGGTCTTCGGGTGCTCGTCAAGCCGGTACACCGGCCAGTTCGCCGGCACCTGGAACTCATAGCCCGCGTAGGCCACCGTCTTCATGGCCGTCGCGGCCTTGTTCGTGGCGGCCTTGCCGGTCACGGCCTTTCTCTGCACAGTCTTGCTGAGCGCGGCCTTGGTGTGCGCGGCCTTGGTGTGCGCGGCCTTGCTAGGCACGGCCGCGCTGCTAACTCGTGGCTTCGCGGGCGCGGCAGACCGCGCCTTGCTTGGTGCCTTGCCGCCACCGCGTGCCGCGGCGACGGACGGCGTCGCCACCGCTCCGCCGAGCAACAGCCCGCCCATGACTGTGGCTGCGATCGCGCGACGCATCTGTCCCCCTGTTTTTGCGTAGCGTCGATGAGCCTTCCCCCCGAATTCGCCTCGGAGATATGACTAACCCATCACGAATGGGGGAAAAGGTTCATTCTGTTATGCAGCACTGCCTTTTATGGCCATAAGGGGACTGGGCACCGTAGCAGCCTGAATCAGCCGACAATCCCAGCACATCCCGAAGACATCGTTACCCAGAATGCGGCCGACTACTCACCGTTACCTAATTGGTGCCATGTGACCAGCGACGGAGTTGGGGATCGCGCCCCCGAATCGACGATCCCGAGAGGCGTAGATCTCGCACGCATGCCAAAGATGCCGCCGGTCGAAATCGGGCCAGAGCGTGTCGAGAAAGACAAGCTCCGCATAAGCCGACTGCCAGAGCAGGAAATTGGATAGCCGCTGCTCTCCCGAGGAACGCACCCACAGGTCGACGTCGGGAACATCCGGCTCGTCGAGGTAACGGTGGAAAAGTTCCTCGTCGATCTTGTCCGGGCGGAGCTTGCCTGCCGCCACGTCCCTGGCGATCGCGGCCGTGGCGTCGAGGATCTCCGCCCGACCGCCGTAGTTGCAGCAGAACTGCAGCGTGAGGACGGTGTTCTCGTCGCTCAGCTGCTCGGCGTCCTCAAGCTCCCTGATCACGGAGCGCCATAGCCGCGGCCTTCTCCCCGCCCAGCGGATGCGGACACCCGCCGCGGCGAGTTCCTCCCTGCGCCGATGGATCACGTCCCTGTTGAAGCTCATCAGGAACGCGACCTCGTCCGGGTGCCTGCGCCAGTTCTCCGTGGAGAAGGCGTACGCGGAGATGTACTCGACGCCCAGCTCGATGGCACCCATGAGCACGTCCATCAGTGCCGACTCGCCGACCTTGTGCCCCTCGGTCCTCGGCAGCCCGCGTTCCTTCGCCCACCGGCCGTCGCCATCCATCACGATCGCGACGTGGCGCGGCACCAGCTCACGCGGGATCTCCGGCGGTCGAATACCGCTCGGATGCGGATAAGGCGGCTGCACCGGGCGGGGCTCCCGCGACCGGGGGGACTTGCTCAAGCACGCTCCACATGACGCAACGACCGGATCGAATGCTCCAGGTGCCACTGCAGGTACGCGGCCACCAGACCACTGCACTCTACCCGGTGCCTGCGCTCGCTCCGCATGGCTTCGTCCCAGTCGCCCCGCAGCAGCGCGACCATCAGCGCCACCGTCGGCGACGCGGGCGACGCGGATCCAGGCGGCCTGCAGTCGGCGCAGACCATGCCGCCCGCCGCGACGGCGAACGCCACGAGGGGCTTGGCGCCGTTGGCCTGGCCGACGTTGGTCATCGTGCCCGGGCTGCCGCAACGAGCGCACTCCTCCAGTGCGGGGGCGTAGCCGGCGAACGTCAGCGACCTGAGGAAGTACGCGTCGAGCACCATGCGGGGATCGCGCCGTACGGCCGCGGGCTCGTCCTGACCGGCATCGGCTTGAGCGGCCTGCTCTCCCCCGCTTCCCTGGTCAGCGGGCTTGCCGCGCAGCGCGGCGCCACCGGGGTCACCGGGTCCGCCGGGGGCATCACCGCCTGCGGGGACGCCGGGGGCATCACCGCCTGCGGGGACGCCGGGGGCATCGCCGTCCGCGGGACCGTCCTCGCCGTCCGCGGGACCGTGCCCGCCGTCGGGGCCACCCGGCTCCACGGCGTCACCGAGGGCGCGGAGGCCGCCGATGAGCAGGAGGAACTGACGGATCGCCGGTTCCTTCTCCACCGGGGTGAACCGCTCGGCGGTCTCCAGCATCGCGGTCCCCGCCGTGTACTTGGGATAATCGCTCACCAGGGGCGTGCCGTAGGCCCTGATCACCTCGGCCTGCGTGATCACGTCGAGCGAGCGCCCGTTGTGGACCATGACGTCGACGTGCGTGAACGGCTCAAGCCGGCCGCCGAACCTCGACTTCGTGCGCCTGATCCCCCTGGCGACGGCCCTGACCCGCCCGTGATGCCGCGTGAGCACGGTGATGATGCGGTCCGCTTCGCCTAGCTTCTGCGTCCGCAGCACGACCCCGTCGTCCCGGTACCCCTGCACGCTTCCATTGTCCCCTACGCCGCCTAGTCGGCCGGCCACGACCATGATCGTGGAGACCCTATTGCCGCTGATACTTTTCCACCATATGGCGATTCGTTGCTTTTCCACTATATGGCGATTCGTCCCCGGCGACCGTCGAATTTGACTGGGGCGCTCCCGTCTTCGGGCGAGGGCCGGGTGCTCCGCGCCGGATATTTCGGTATTTGCGGATGCTGACTGACCGGAGCCGCTTGCCTGGCGCGCGGACGGCGGCCCGTTACGTCCGGATTGTCCCGGCGGCGTCGCGGCCCGGACCATGATCATGTGGATTCCGCAGCTTATTTGATGCGGAATCCACATGAAAAGGGAAATCCTTCATGATCACGCCGCGCCCTGGACGCGGGCGCCGCGCGCCTGCTTGGTCAAATGGTGAAATATCCGGAATTTCGGGGCGCGGGTTTTGCGCCCGAAATTCCGGATAGCCCGCGGCTCCGCCCCAGGGCCATGTTGGGGGGCGGAGCCGCGCGGGTAGCGTTGCCCGCCCCCAGGGCCATGTGCCGGATGGAGGCGGAGCCGCGCGGGTAGCGTTGCCCGCCCCCAGGGCCATGTGCCGGATGGAGGCGGAGCCGCGCGGCTAGCGTTGCCCGCCTCCAGGGTCATGTTTCCGGGGAGGCGGAGCCGCGCGGGTAGCGTTGGCCCGCCCCCAGGGCCATGTTTCGGATGGGGGCGGGGCACGCTTTCGTTCGGGGTGATGCTGATTTTGACTGGCGTGGAGTTACGCGCGGGCGGAACGGTTGACCGCGCTGAGGATCGCGCGCATCGAGGCGGTCGCGGTGTTCGTGTCGATGCCCACGCCCCACAGGACCTGGCCGCCCGTCTGGACCTCGACGTAGGAGGCGGCCTGGGCGTCGGTGCCTTCGGTGAGGGCGTGCTCGGCGTAGTCAAGGACGCGGACGTCGATGCCGACCGAGGCAAGGGCGGCGCAGAACGCCGAGATGGGGCCGTTGCCCGTGCCCTCGATCTCGTGCGTCTGGCCGTTGACCGAGATCGCGGCGGCGAGCCTGTGCTTGGCGTCGACGACGGAGGAAGACTGGTGGTCGAGCAGCGCGACCGAGCCGTCGGTCAGGTACTCGCGGCGGAACGTCTCCCAGATCTCGACCGGGCTGACTTCGCCGCCCTCTTCGTCGGTGCGGACCTGAATGTGCTTGGAGAACTCGATCTGCAGGCGGCGCGGCAGGTCGAGGGAGTGGCCGGACTTCATCACGTAGGCGATGCCGCCCTTGCCCGACTGGCTGTTGACCCGGATGACGGCCTCGTAGGAGCGGCCGACGTCGTGCGGGTCGATGGGCAGGTACGGCAGGTCCCACTTGTGGTCTTCCGGCCGGTCGCCCGCGGCCGCGACCTCGGCGTCGAACGCCTCGAAGCCCTTCTTGATGGCGTCCTGGTGTGAGCCGGAGAACGCGGTGTAGACGAGCTCGCCCGCGTACGGGTGGCGCGGGTGCACCGGCAGCTGGTTCACGTACTCGACCGTACGGCGGATCTCGTCGATGTTCGAGAAGTTGATCATCGGGTCGATGCCCTGGCTGTACAGGTTGAGGCCGAGGGTGACCAGGCAGACGTTGCCTGTCCGCTCGCCGTTGCCGAACAGGCAGCCCTCGATCCGGTCCGCGCCGGCGAGCACCGCCAGCTCCGCGTCCGCGACCGCGGTGCCGCGGTCGTTGTGCGTGTGCACGGACAGGCAGATGTGCTCGCGGCCGCTCAGGTGGCGGCTCATCCACTCGATCTGGTCGGCGTACACGTTCGGGGTGGAGCGCTCGACCGTGCAGGGCAGGTTGAGGATGATCTCCCGGCCCGGGCCCGGCTGCCAGACGTCCATGACCGCCTCGCAGGTCTCCAGGGCGAAGTCCAGCTCGGTGTCCATGAAGATCTCCGGCGAGTACTCGTAGCCGAAGTCGGTGGCGTCGCCGAGGATCTTCTCCGCGTACTTCATCACGTACCGCGTGCCGTCGACGGCGAGCGCCTTGGTCTCGTCCTTGGTGTTGCGGAAGACGACCTTGCGGAACACCGGCGCGGTCGCGTTGTACATGTGCACCGTGGCCCGCTGTGCGCCCGCCAGGGACTGGACGGTGCGCTCGATCAGGTCCTCGCGGGCCTGGGTCAGCACCGAGATGCGGACGTCCTGCGGGATCTTGTCGCCCTCGATGAGCTCACGCAGGAAGTCGAAGTCGGTCTGGCTCGCGCTCGGGAAGCCGACCTCGATCTCCTTGTAGCCCATCTTCACGAGCAGGTCGAACATGGCTCGCTTGCGGGTCGGCGACATCGGGTCGATCAGCGCCTGGTTGCCGTCCCGCAGGTCGGTGGAGAGCCAGCGCGGCGCCTTCGTCATGACCCTGCCTGGCCATGTCCTGTCGGGCAGGTCAACCGGCTTGAACGGGGTGTACCGGTGGCACGGCATGCCGCTCGGCTGCTGGTAAACGGGGGCTACGGACGGGTACGTGCGGTCGTTCCTGGGGGCACCGGGGGTTGTACCCCCGGAGAATGACTGCGTCATCGCTGCTGTGTCCTTCGAGTTTCGCGGTGGTGTTGTCCGGTTGGGCGGCCAGCGGACATGCCTAGATCCCGCGACGAGGGAGCCAGCCTTTATAGGCCCCCGCCGCGGCCGCTAAGGAGGAGCAGCTCGTGCGCCATGACAAGGAAAGCCTACCAGCCCGACCGGCGCCCCGGGTCTCGGGCCGCCTTAACCTCAGCCACGGCGCGGGGGGCGAGCGGGTTTTGCGAGTCCCCCCGTGGGGGGCAATGGGGGGGCGAAGCCCCCGCCATGATTGGGGGGGTCACCGGGGGGGTCATCCCCCCGGGGAGAAAACTGCTCGGTGAGGGCGATCACGCCGAACGCCTGGGCCTGCGTCATGCCGAGGGTGGCGGCCAGGTGCTCCGCGGCGGCGCGCTCGGCTCCGGTCAGCGGGCCGTCCGCCATCGCGATCCTGATCGCCTCGGCCAGGTACCACTCGCGCGCCTCGGTCTGGAGCTGTGCGCCGAGCGCGCCGATCTTGGCCCTGGCGGTGCCGGCCGGCTCCGCGAGGTCCTCCTTGAGCGCGTCCTCGTCGTAGCCGTCCTCGCCCGCACCGGTGACCGCGTCGAGGGCGCGACGGCGTGACAGCGGGCTGGCCGGGTTGCCGGCCCTGAGGATGATGCCGACCATCGCCCGCATCCCCGCGCCGAGCGCCGCCTGCATCTGGACCGTGGTGGGCAGCTTCAGCACCTCGGTGACGTACCTGGTCTTGCACGTCAGGCACTGCACGTGCTCGCCGGTCTTCATCAGCGGGACGACCGGGATGAAGTAGATGGTGATGTACCTGCGGCCGGCCCGGTGGCGGTATGCGCGGTCACCGCCGCAACGCCGGCAGAAGAACGCCCCCCGGCCGAGGGTCCGGTAGATGACGCTCAGCCAGATGATGAGCATGTTCCGTCCCTTCGGTAGGTGGCACCCGGCGGCCTAGCCTACCGCGCCCGGGGCCGCAGACCGCTTAGATCACCATTTATCTGTATATATCGGGCGCAAGGTTGAGAGTTTTGATCGTCACCGCGTGGCCTCACCGCCTGCCGGACACGAGGCCGGTGACGGAGCGTCGCCGAGGCTGAAAAACCTGTGGCGCTCGTGCGGACGCTGGGGTTGGCTTGGAGGATGCGCATCGAACAGCTGGATCCTGCTGACGAGAAGATCGCACGGGCGTGCTATGACGTCATGCTCGCGGCCCACGAGGTCGACGAGCCGGTCGAGCCGCCGATGTCGTACGGGGTGTTCGCCCTGTACCTCCGCGAGGGCTGGGACAAGACGCCAGGCGAGGTCTGGTGCGCCGTTGACGACGGAGGGTCGGTCAACGGGTTCTACCGGATGCACCTGCCCGACCTCGAGAACCTGGGCCGGGCGAGCGGCGGTCCGGTGGTGCACCCGGCTGTCAGGCGGCGCGGCATCGGGCGCGAGATGCTGCGGCACGAAGGCGGCCGGGCGGAGGCGAACGGGCGGTCCCTGTTCGGCTCGCCGGCGACCGTGGGCACCGCCGGGGACGCCTTCGCGCAGGCGGTCGGGGCGCGGCTGGACCTTGAGGAGGTCCGGCGCGTCCAGCACCTGCGCGAGATCGCGCCGGGGACGATCGCGTCGCTGCGGGCGTCGGCCGAGAAAGCAGCCGCCGGCTACTCGCTCGTGTCCTGGACCGGGGCCACCCCCGATGACTACTGCGGTCCGCTCGCCGGGGTCTTCAACGCGTTCAACGACGCGCCGCGCGGAGAGAACGAGGAGCCGGAGTTCTGGGACGCCGAGCGGATCCGCGAGCGAACGAACGCCTTCATTCGAGCCGGGCTGCTGCGCTCCTACAGCATCGCCGCGTTCCACGACGCGACCGGTGAGATGACCGCGTTCAGCGCCGTCCTCGTCGATCCCGTGCAGCCCCAATGGGGATACCAGCAGCTCACGGCCGTGATCAGGACGCATCGCGGTCACCGCCTCGGCCTGCTCACCAAGACCGCGATGCTTGAGCTGCTCGCGTCGGCTGAGCCGCAGCTTGAGTGGATCACGACTGGGAACGCGGCCACCAACGAGCACATGATCGCGGTCAACGAGCAGCTTGGCTACAAGGTGGCCGAGCCGGGCTGGCGGTTCTACGAGATCCCGGTCGCGAACATGCGCTGAGAAAGGACCGGCGGACGGCATGGAGATCGTGGTGGGGTCATCAGCAGATCACGGCGGTGACCAGGGCGCACCGTGGCCACCGGCTCGGCCTGCTGGTCAAGACGGCGATGCTGATGGCTGAACTCCAGGTGGCCTCGCTCGCCATGCTCACGGGAGGTCCGATTGACTAGCGGAATGCGCATCGTGCGGTGGGATCAGGCGGACGCCGCGGCCCTGCTTGGCTGCCAGGCGGCCTGGGGTGCGGCCCTGGACATCGACGACGCGAACGGGCCGCGGATGAAGGGGCAGGTGCTCAGCGCCTGGCTGCGCCAGGGCTTTACCGGCGACCCGGCCGAGGCCTGGTACATCCCAGGGAGCGCGGCGGGGAGTGTCGTCGGCTGGTACCGCCTCGAACTGCCCGACCTGGAAAACCGCGACCGGGCGGTGCTGCTGATCGTGGTCGATCCGGCGGCGCGCCGACGAGGACTCGGCACGGACCTGCTGCGCCATGCCGCGGAGCGAGCCGGCGCCGCCGGGCGGTCCGTGCTCGGTGGCGAGGTCAGGGACGGCTCGGCAGGCGACGCGTTCGCCGTCGCGATCGGCGCTGCGTCAGGGATGGCCGCCGCGATGCGCAGGCTCGACCTGCGCACGGTGCCGGCGGGGAAGTTCGCCCGGCTGCGCGCGGAGGCGACCGCGGCCGCCACGGGGTACTCGCTGGTCCGCTGGACGGGGCAGACGCCACCCGAGTACCGGGAGTCGCTTGCGGGGGTGCTCAACGCGTACGCCGACGCCCCGCACGACGAGGGGTATGAGGCGGAGGCATGGGACGGCGAGCGGGTTCGCGAGCGCGCCGACGCCCCGCTGCGGGCCATGGGGGTACGCACCTACACCATCGCGGCGGCACACGACGCGAGCGGTGAACTGGCCGCGATGACGCAGCTGTCTGTCGCCCCTGACAGCCCGCGATGGGGGCATCAGGGGCTGACCGCGGTGACCCGCCGGCATCGCGGGCACCGGCTCGGGCTCCTGGTCAAGACCGCGATGCTGGGCTGGCTGGCCGAGGCCGAGCCGGCGATCGAGCTGATCGACACGGGCAACGCGTCGGCCAACGATCACATGATCGCGGTCAACGACGTGCTTGGCTTCGCGCTTGACCCGCCCGCGTACCACACCGTCGAACTCGCGGTCGCCGCGGCGCTCGGCTAACAACGATCGCATCAATCGTAAAAGCCGAGGCGGCGCAGGTACTTCGGGTTGCGCTGCCAGTCCTTGGCGATCCTCACGTGCAGGTCAAGATAGACCCGGCTGCCGAGGAGGGCCTCGATCTGCTTGCGTGCCGTGGTGCCGACCTCCTTGAGGCGGGCGCCTTTGGTGCCGATGACGATCGCCTTCTGGCTCGGGCGCTCGACGTACAGCTCGGCGTGCACGTCGATCAGGTCGGGCTGGTCCTCGCGCGGCCCCATCTCCTCGACCAGCACCGCGATCGAGTGCGGCAACTCATCACGGACCCCTTCGAGCGCGGCCTCGCGGATCAGCTCGGCGACCATGATCTGCTCTGGCTCGTCGGTCAGCTCGCCGTCCGGGTAAAGCGCGGGGCCTTCGGGGAGATAGCTGACCAGGACGTCCTTGAGCACGTCGAGCTGGAAGCCGGCCACGGCGGAGACCGGGACCACGTCCGCCCACTCCCCCAGTTCGCTGACCGCGAGTAGCTGCTCGGCGATTCGCTCCTGCGGGACGCTATCGGTCTTGGTGACGATCGCGACGACCGGCGTGTCCTTGACCGCGGCGAGCTCCCTGGCCAGGTACTTGTCGCCTGGCCCGACGTTTTCCTGCGCGGGCACGCAGAAGCCGATCACGTCGACCTCGGTGAGCGTGGAGCGAACCAGGCTGTCGAGGCGCTCGCCGAGCAGCGTTCTCGGCCGGTGCAGGCCGGGCGTGTCCACGATGACCAGCTGCGCGTCGGGCCGGTGGACGACGCCGCGGATCACCCGCCTTGTCGTCTGCGGGCGGTTGCTCGTGATCGCGACCTTGGCGCCGACGAGGGCGTTGGTGAGGGTTGACTTGCCGACGTTCGGACGGCCGACCAGGCACGCGAAGCCGGATCTGAAGACCGGCTCTCGCGGCGCGGGGCTGGCAGTCGCGCCGGTCCCCCGGGCTCGCCCGGCCTTCTTCTCGGTCACTCGCGGCTGGTTCACCCATCAATTGTCCCGCATGCGGGCCACCTGTTGGGTTGGCCGTCAGGTCCTCGAGCAAGGCTGCGGAGTAATGTCTGGTTTGTGACTCCGACCCCCATCTGGCGGCCGACCGCGCGGATTCTTGTGGCCGACCCCGAGGGCCGGGTCCTGCTGTTCAGCGCGCGGGAGGCGGACGGGGAGCGGTGGTGGTTCACGCCGGGCGGTGGCGTGCACCGAGGCGAGACGGTGCGGTCGGCTGCCGTGCGGGAGCTCTTCGAGGAGACCGGGTTCGCCGTCCCTGAGGCCGGGCTCGGGCCGGTCGTGGCGACGTCCTCAAGCCTCTGGCTGGCCAAGGAGCAGGGGAAGCTGTTCCTCGGCGCGCACTCGTTCTTCTACCTGCGGGTGCCAAGCGCGATGCTGAACACCGACGGGCAGGAAGAGTTCGAGCGCTCGCTGATCACCGGGCACCGCTGGTGGAGCGTCGCTGACCTGCGGGCGGCGACCGAGCGGATCGCGCCGCTCGGCCTCGCCGACCTCATGGACAGGCTGCTGCGCGGTGACATCCCCGCGCGCCCGGTCCGCCTGCCCAGGCGGACCTAGGCCGGAGTGTCGGCTGCTAAGGGACGAGCGTCGCGCGGAGCGTGCCGTCCGGGGCGGCGTGGAAGACCGGGGCGTTGGGGCCCAGGTCGCGGACGGCGGCCAGGTCGCCCGGCTCGGGCTCTGAGTCGCTGACCAGGGCGGCGGCTTCCAGAGACTCCGCTCCGCTTGAGACGGCCATCGCGACCGCGAGCCGCAGCGCGGACAGCCGCAGCGACGGCAGGGCCACCGCGGCGGCCGTATAGGTACGCCCGGTATCGTCGCGCACCGCCGCGCCCTCGGACGCGGCCACCCGGGCCCGCGTCGACCGGGCCAGGGTAATGATCTTCTGATCCTCCGGGTCAAGGCCATGCCCGGCAGTCGCATCACTCACGGGAGCAGTGTAGTGAGCCCTCCCCGCCCCCGGCTCCCGCCACGCGGCCAAGGCAATGTTCGGTGCCCGGAAGACGGAGCGCTGCGATCCCGGCCGGCAATGCCCGGGAGTAAGCGAGCGCAACCAGGCGGAGCAATGAACTCGTTCGGGATGATCTTGGGGGTTAGTCTTTTTCCTGGCTTTGGCTTGGGACCCGCTCGATGAGGACGGTGCCCAGCTTGTTGCGGCGCCCTGCCAGGTTTTCCGCCGTGAGGTGGAGGCCGGCGACCGTGGCCTCGGAGCCGGCGATGGGGACGCGGCCAAGCTCGTGGGCGAGGAGGCCGCCGACCGTTTCCACGTCTTCCGCGTCGACCTTGACCCGGAAGAGCTCCTCAAGGTCGGCGACCGGCAGGCGGGCGGTGACGCGGGCCGTGCCGGGGGCCAGCCACTCGACCGGGGCGCGCTCGTTGTCGTACTCGTCGGCGATCTCACCGACGATCTCCTCGAGGATGTCCTCGATCGTGGCCAGGCCGGCCGTGCCGCCGTACTCGTCGATGACGATCGCCACGTGGGTCCGCTGCAGCTGCATCTGGCGGAGCAGCTCGTCGACCGGCTTGGAGTCGGGGACGTAGGTGGCGGTCCGCATGACCTTCTCCACGCGCTCGGCCTCCTCCGCGTCCGGGTGCTCGTGGATCCAGGCGACGATGTCCTTCAGGTAGGCGATCCCCACCACGTCGTCCGTGGACTCCCCGGTCACCGGGATGCGGGAGAAGCCGCTGCGCAGCGCCAGCGACAGCGCCTGGTCCAGGGTCTTGTTCGCGCTCGACGAACACCATGTCCGTGCGCGGCACCATGACCTCGCGGACGATCGTGTCGCCGAGCTCGACGACCGAGCGGACCATCTGCCCGCTCGCCGGGATCGATCTCGTCCTGTGACTCGATGTAGTCGACCAGGTCGTCGACGCCGGGGCGGCCGTTCAGCTCGGGATCGCCGCCCTGGCCGCCGAACGGCAGCACGCGGGTCACCGCGTCGAGCAGGCGCGCCACGGGGCCGAGGGCGGCGTAGAGCGGGCGGAGGAGGCGGCGTGCGGCGGCGGCGACCCGTTCGGCCCGCCGCTTGCCCATGGCGCGCGGTCCCACCCCGATCAGCACGTACCGCGCGACGAGCAGCACGCCGGCCGCGGGAAGGAACACCTGCCAGCCGCCGCCGAGCCAGTGCGCGAAGGCGAGGGTGACGCAGACCGCGGCCGATACCTCGGCGAGCACCCTGATCAGGGTCAGCAGGCTGCCGTAGCGGTCAAGTCCGTCTGAGTCGGTCCTGGCCAGGGCCGTCTGCGCGCCGGCACACCAGCCCGCCGCGATAACCAGGACGATCGCGGCGAGTATGAGCCACCCGGCGGGCGACATTTAGGCCTGTCCTTCCCGCCCTTCGCCCGCGGTCGGCGGTCCGCTGGCCAGCTGATCTCGCCAGTCGCGCAGCAGCTCGTTCTGCAGGCCGAACATCTCGGCTTCCTCTTCCGGGTCGGCGTGGTCGTAGCCGAGCAGGTGCAGGACGCCGTGCACGGTGAGCAGCTCAAGCTCGGCCTGGGTGGAATGCCCGTGCTGCTTCGCCTGGGCGGCGGCCACCTGGGGGCAGAGCACCACGTCGCCAAGCAGGACCGGCTCGCTCTCGTCCTCGTCGCGGCCCCTGGTGCGGTTCGGGCCCGCGATCGCGTGCGGGCGCAGTTCGTCCATCGGGAAGGACAGCACGTCCGTGGGTCCTGGCTCCTCCATCCACTTCTCGTGGAGGTTGGTCATGTGCGCCTCGTCGACGAACAGCATGGACAGGTCCGCCAGCGGATGGACCTCCATCTGGCCGATCACGTACTGCGCGAGCTCGCGGAGCGCGTCCTCGCCGACCGCCACCCCCGACTCGTTGTTGATGTCGACGCTCACCTTCGTGTTCCCCGTCTTTGTGCGTGCTGTGCTGGCCTGGCGGGCTGGGCGGGCTCACTGGCCTTGGCGTCGTAACGCTCGTAGGCGTCGACGATCTTCCCGACCAGCTTGTGCCGCACCACGTCGGTGCTCGTCAGCCGGGCGAAGTGGATGTCCGAGATGTCTTCCAGGATGTCCTGCACCACCCGCAGGCCGCTGACCTGACCCTCCGGCAGGTCGACCTGGGTGACGTCACCGGTCACCACGATCTTCGACCCGAACCCGAGGCGGGTGAGGAACATCTTCATCTGCTCGGGCGTGGTGTTCTGCGCCTCGTCGAGGATGATGAAGGAGTCATTCAACGAGCGACCCCGCATGAAAGCTAGCGGGGCTATCTCGATCGTTCCCGCGGCGGTGAGCTTCGGGATCGACTCCGGGTCGACCATGTCGTGCAGGGCGTCGTAAAGCGGCCGCAGGTAGGGGTCGATCTTCTCGTAGAGCGTGCCGGGCAGGAAGCCAAGGCGCTCGCCCGCCTCGACGGCCGGGCGGGTCAGGATGATCCGGTTGACCTCCTTGGCCTGCAGCGCCTTTACCGCCTTGGCCATCGCGAGGTAGGTCTTGCCGGTGCCTGCCGGGCCAATGGCGAACACGATCGTGTGCTTGTCGATGGCGTCCGCGTAGTGCTTCTGGTTCAGCGTCTTGGGGCGGATCGTGCGGCCGCGGGCGGAGAGGATGCCCTGGGTCAGCACGTCGGCCGGGCGCATGCCTGACTCGCCGTGGTCACCGCGGAGCATGGCCACGGTGCGCTCGATCGCGTCCGGCGAAAGCTCGGCGCCCTTGCGCTGCAATTCGAGCAGTTCATTGAACAGGCTGCCAATGAGCTCGGTTTCCGCCGGCGGGCCGGAGACGGTGATCTCGTTACCGCGGACGTGAATATCCGCGGAGAACTCCCGCTCGATGGCGTGAAGCAGTTCGTCCCTGGTTCCGAGCAGGCCAACCATGGAATGGCCGTCGGGAATAACGATTCGGATCGTGGAACCTGGACTGTCACTGCGGGTATCTGTCAATTCACTGCTCTCGAAGGCCCCGGGACCGCCCCGCGGGCGAGTTGTGGACGACTGGCCAGGACCGGCTGGCGCTTGTCACGGCCGCATGCGGGCGCCACGGCCCGCTCACCGGTCAGCCTGGCGGCCAGGTCATCGGGCGGCCACCGAGCACATGCGCGTGCACGTGCCCGACGGTCTGCCCGCCGTCCTGGCCGGTGTTGAAGACGATCCGGTACCCGCTGGCCTCGATGCCCTCGGTGACCGCGATCTCGCGTGCCGTGCCGACGAGTTCGT
The DNA here is from genome assembly GCA_963759545.1 of uncultured Actinomycetota bacterium. GTDB lineage: Bacteria > Actinomycetota > Actinomycetes > Streptosporangiales > Streptosporangiaceae > Trebonia. The sequence goes on along the minus strand of CAVXAB010000018.1, from coordinate 47,855 downwards.
CAAGCAGCCCGCCGCCCGCGGCGGCGAGGGCCGCCACGTCAGGGAAATGGTCCCTCGGCACCACCAGGACGTGCGTTGGCGCCTGGGGGTTGATGTCACGGAAGGCGATGGTCCGCTTTCCGTCCAGCATTATCGTGGCCGGGATCTGTCCGGCAGCGATCCCGCAGAACAAGCAGTCTGGCACACTCCGATCATAGTGGCCGCTCGTCGTGCGCGGTGCCGGACGGCCCAGGGGCGATCCGGCGACACCAGCGGTTGCGCCTCGCCAGCCTGCCTGACGGGCCGGGAAGGCGCCAAGCGGGCGGATCGGGGGTCGCGGACAGATGTTCACCGCTGATTATCCTAAATTCGCCCTTACGTAAGCATTTACTCGCCAGTAACAGGCACTTGCTCTCATACGTGATAGATCCGGTACACGCAAGTACTGCCCTGTTTCCGATAAAGCGGTTATTCTGGCCTCTCCGCAATATTCGCGGCGGTTACTGGGGTGGGGTTACCGAATGTGGGTTGGGCACTGCAAGGTGGTGGCGCAACGCGTTGTTTCGTTGCGCTCCGTAATTAAGAATCGACACGGACGTGGGCGGTAAGCCTGCGCACACTGTCGTGGACGGCCAGGCCGCGCAAGTGGTCATGGACAGTTCCGGTGCAGACTTCGCGTCTGCGTCCGCGGCAGTTGGCTTCCTTAGCGCGCCGCCAGGCGATCCGGTCGCTGACGCGCTTACCGGCGAAACCGCCGGTGGCGCGGACGCTATGGAGAAGCCGGGCGACATGAACGGCACCGCGATCCTGCCCGGCAGCGCCGGGCTCGACCCGGTGCCTGTTTCTAGCAACGGCAGCTCAGAGAATGGCAGCGGAATTCTCCGTACCGACGGTGAACCCGCAGATCAGGTAGCGCGTCCAACGGACGTGACGGAAGCTATCGCGGCGCGCCCGCTACTGGCCGAGGCGGTTCACGCCGCGGCCAGCCGAGCGTGGGACGCCTCCGACGTCGTCACCGAGATCTACACGGCGCACTACAACCAGCTAGTCCGGCTGGCAGTGATGCTCGTGCACGACGTGCAGACGGCCGAGGAAGTGGTGCAGGACTCGTTCGAGGCGATGCACCTGGCCTGGCGGCGACTGCGTGACACGGAGAAGGCGCTCTCCTACCTGCGGCAGGCGATCGTCAACCGGGCACGCTCGGTGCTGCGGCACCGCAAGGTCGTGGAGATGCACGCGCCTAAGCCCGCGCCAGACGAGCAAAGCGCCGAGCACGCCGCCTTGACACTCATCGAGCGGTCAGCGGTAACCTCGGCGCTGCGCACACTTCCGGTGCGCCAGCGAGAAGCGGTCGTGCTCCGGTACTACGGCGACTTCTCCGAGGCCGACATCGCCAAGGCGATGGGAATCAGCCGGGGGGCCGTGAAGAGTCACACGGCCCGGGCGATGGCGGCACTGAAGACGATCCTGGAGCAGGAGACGTAATGACGCGGCGGCGGGCAGGTGAGAGGAGGGCATGACCTCACCCGAGGACAACGGCCTTGAAGAGGCGCTGCGGCGGGCCCTGTCCGCCGCGGCCAGCGAGGTCGAGCCCGGTACGGACGGACTCGACAAGATTCGCGCGCGGATCGGCAACCGCCCACCGCGGCCCTGGCTGTTCAGCGTCCTCGCCGGCCTCATCGGCCGGGTCAGGCACTGGCCCTGGCGCGGGCACTGGGCCTGGCAGGACTCGCTGCCAAGGCTCGCGGCTCTCCAGGAGCGCCGATCACGACGGGGCAACTTTCAGGGATCGGGAATCGGGTGGCTCCGGTACGTGACGGTACTCGCCGGTATCGCGGTCCTTGCCAGCATCGCGCTCGGCGTTCAGCCGTTCCGCCACGCGATCCTCCAGGCGAGTTCCTCGCTTAATGGTGGCGGCGGATCGCCGCGCGGCGGCGCGGGAACCGAGGGCGGGGGGACGCAGGCCAGCGCCGGCGGCGGCACTCAGTCGGCTGGCACCGTCGCGGCAGGTAGCGGGCAGGCCGGCCAGCCAGGTACCACCGCCGCAGGGAAGTCACCGACCTCGGGACCGCGCCCGACCTCGAGCGCCAGATGCGTGTCCACCGCCCTCCCGGTCGTGACCGACGCGAAGCCGAGCCAGGCAAGCGTGGCACCGGAGGCATCTGGTACCGCGTCGTCCGCCACGGTGCCCTCCTCGCCCGGCTCAAGCTCGGCCATGCCGGCGCAGTCGGTTTACACGAACGCGAGCGTGCCGACCTGCCCGGTGGCTACCCATACCAGGACGCCGACGCCGACACCGACCAGTTCCTCGTCGTCACCGGTCACCGCGCCTTCTGACGTACCGCCGACGCAGGCGTCCGCACCGACCGGGACCGACCCGACGCCAACGCAGACGCCGACCCCGACCCGACGCCGACGCCGACGCCGACGCCGACGGCGTCCGGCTCGTCGCCGGCCGCCGACCCGCCGTCGTCGAGTCCGGCTGCCCCCCCGTCCTTGTCCCGGCAACAGCGGCACGATAGGCGGTACGCGGATATCCGTGACTGGCGCCACTGGCGGCGGTGACCCGGCTGCCACCGGTCCCAGCTAACCTGGCCGGCATGGAGTCGCTCATGCCCGTCGCGGGCCCGCCGGTGTTCCTTGTGCCGCCTGGCGGCCTGACGCCAGGGGTCATGACGCTGGCCGGCCCTGAGGGACACCACGCGGCGGCCGTGCGGCGGCTGCGGGCAGGCGAGCGCGCGGACCTGAGCGACGGCGCGGGCACGCTCGCAGAGTGCGTGGTCACCGGCGTCGGCAAGGATTCCGTTACGCTCGACATCCGTGCCGTGCACACGGTTCCGCCGCCCCGGCCGCGCCTCGTCGTCGCGCAGGCCCTCGCCAAGGGCGACAGGGGCGAACTCGCGGTCGAGCTGATGACCGAGGTGGGCGTGGACACGGTGATTCCATGGGCCGCCGAGCGCTCCATCACGAAGTGGCAGGCCGAGCGCGGCGCGAAGGCCCTGGCGAAGTGGCGCGCGACCGCCCGCGAAGCGGCGAAGCAATCCCGGCGCGCCTGGCTGCCCGAGGTCACCGAACTGGCCTCCACGGCCACCCTCGCGAAGCTCGCCGCAACCGCCGCTTGCGCGATAGTCCTCGAAGCCGACGCTTCAGCGAAGCTCCACGAAATGCCGTTGCCCGAGACGGACGACATCCTCCTCTTCGTGGGTCCAGAAGGAGGAGTCAGCCCAGCCGAGCGCGCCACCCTCAGGGACGCAGGCGCGATCGAGGCCCGCCTTGGCCCGCTGGTGCTGCGCACCTCGACGGCCGGCGCGGCGGCGGCGGCAGTCCTCCTCGCGCGAACGGCCCGCTGGTAGGGCGACTCCCCCAGCGACGAGTCATGGGGTCGCCGACCAGGTGAAACACGAACCCGTTCTGGAGCTAAGTTCTTGATCCTGGTTTGAATCAGGGTAAACGACCGTTAAAAGCGTCGCGGAGTCTAGAAAAAAAACCTTGTTGCCCCGGCTGGAACTTCCCAGGCGGCTGCTCCTCGCCGCGGAGCTTGGCGAGGTCGCGCAGCAGCTTCTCCTGCTCGGAGTCGAGGCGGGTCGGGGTCTCCACCGTGACGTGGATCACCAGGTCGCCGCGGCCGGTGCCGTTGAGGTGCTTGACGCCGAGGCCGTACAGCGGGATGACCTGGCCGGACTGGCTACCGGGACGGATGTCCACGTCGTTCGGGCCGTCCAGGGACTCCACCGACACGGTCGCGCCGAGCGCCGCCGCCACCATCGGGATCGTCAGCGTGCAGTGCAGGTCGTCGCCCTGCCGCTCGAAGATCGGGTGCGGGCGCTGCACGACCTCGAGGAACAGGTCTCCGGGCGGGCCGCCGCCCGGGCCGGTCTCGCCCTCGCCCGCCAGCTGGATGTGCGTGCCGTCCTCGACGCCCGCCGGGATCCTGACCTTCATCGTCCGCCTGGTGCGCACCCGGCCGTCGCCGTCGCACTCCGGGCAGGGACGGGGCAGGACGGTGCCGTAGCCGCCGCAGTTCGGGCAGGCCTGGGTGGTGACCACCTGGCCGAGGAACGACTTGCGCACCTGGCTGATCTCGCCCCGCCCGGCGCAGACCTGGCAGGTCTCCGGGTGCGTGCCAGGCGCGGTGCCCTCGCCCGAGCAGGTCGGGCAGACCACGGCGGTGTCCACGGTGAGCTCGCGGGTCGCGCCGAACGCGCACTCCGACAGGTCAAGCTCGATCCTGATCGTGGCGTTCCTGCCGCGCCGCGCCCTGCTGCGCGGGCCCCGGCTCGCGCCGGCGCCAGCGGCGCCGAAGACCGCGTCCACGAACTCGCTGAACGGGAAGCCGGCCGTGCCGCCGAAGCCGCCGAACCCGGCAGCGCCCGCGCCCGCGGCGGCGAACGGGTCGCCGCCCAGGTCGTACATCTGGCGCTTTTCCGCGTCACCCAGCACCTCGTAGGCCTGAGTGATCTCCTTGAACTTCTCCTGCGTATCCGGGTCAGGGTTGACGTCCGGGTGCAGTTCCCGCGCCAGCCGGCGGTATGCGCTCTTGATCTCGGCCTGCGAGGCATCGCGGCGGATCCCGAGCAGCGCGTAATAGTCCTCAGCCACTATGACTCTCCGAGAATCTGCCCGACGTACCGTGCCACCGCACGGACCGCGCCCATTGTGCCTGGATAGTCCATCCTGGTTGGCCCGAGCACGCCGAGCTTGGCCACCGCCTGGCCGCCCGCGCCGTAGGCCGCGGACACCACTGACGTTCCCTGAATTCCCGTCTCCGCGCCGATCATGACGGTCAGGGCGGACGGGCTTGCGGCCTCTCCGAGGAGCCGCATCAGTACCACTTGTTCCTCCAGCGCTTCGAGCACGTCACGCATTCCCTTGCCGAAATCCGGGGCGGCGAGGTTGGCGGCACCGCCGAAAACCACGCGTTCCTCGTGCCGCTCGGCGAGGCTGTCGAGGAGAACGGAGAACACGGCCCCCGCGTTCGGCCGCTCGTTGACGGGGATGCGGTCGGCGAGGCCAGAAACGGTCGCGGCCGCGTCGGCAAGCTTATGCCCATCCAGGCACGCGTTGAGCACCGCGCGCAGATGCGCGATCGACTCAGGTTCCGCGGTGTCCGGGAGGTCCACCGCGGCCTGCTCCACGCGGCCCGTGTCCGTGATGAGGACGAGCAGCACCCGCTGCGGCGCGAGCGAGACCAGCTCGATGTGCCGCACCGACGACCTTGACAGCGATGGGTACTGCACGACCGCCACCTGCCTGGTGAGCTGGGCGAGCAGCCGCACCGTCCTGGCGACCACCTCGTCGAGGCTGTAGGCGCCCGCCAGGAATGTCTCGATCGCCCGGCGCTCCGCCGCCGACATCGGCTTCACGGACGACAGCCGGTCGACGAACAGCCGGTAGCCCTTGTCGGTCGGGATCCGCCCGGCGCTCGTGTGCGGCTGCGCGATGAACCCCTGCTCCTCAAGTACGGCCATGTCGTTGCGGATCGTGGCAGGCGACACGTCCAGGCCGTGCCGGTCCACCAGGGACTTCGACCCCACCGGCTCGGTGGTGGACACGTAGTCCTCGACTATCGCGCGGAGCACCGCCAGCTTGCGCTCGTCAAGCACCGTGTTCACCTCCTTGGCACTCAGCATCCCTGAGTGCCAATTCTATTAACTCCTGAGAGCTTCCGGACGGCAAGCGAGAAGCTGGCTGCGTTACCCTTCCGACAGCGATCATGATCCGGGCCAGGGAGGCAGGCTTGCGGAGTCGAGATTACGGGCGTGATGTTCTCGCACCGGAGAACCGCAAGCCTAAGCCAGGGCAGGGGCCGGTGCCGCAGGTCGAGGCCGAGCGTGACCTGGTCGTCGAGGACTTCGAGGGGCGGTTCTGCGGCGCGGTGGTCGCGATCGAGCCGGGCACGGTGACGCTTGAGGACCGGTTCGGCAAGCGGCGGGTGTTCCCGCTGCCAGGCACGTTCCTGCTTGACGGCAAGCGGGTCACGCTGGTCAAGCCGGCCCCGAAACCGGAAAATTCAGGAAATGTCGGGCGGCGGACCGCCTCCGGGTCCGTCGCCGCGCCGCAGCAGCGGGCCAAGGTCGCCAAGGCCAGCCGGATCTACGTCGAGGGCAAGCACGACGCGGAGCTGGTGGAGAAGATCTGGGGCGATGACCTGCGAGATGTCGGCGTCGTCGTGGAGTACCTGGAAGGCGTCGACGACCTGGCGGCCATCGTCCGCGACTTCGAGCCGGAGGAAGGGCGGCGACTCGGCGTCCTCGTCGACCACCTCGTCGCCGGGTCCAAGGAGAGCCGGATCGCCGCCGCCGTCGCCGGCGACCCCAACGTCCTCGTCGTCGGCCACCCGTTCATCGACATCTGGGCGGCGGTCAAGCCGGCCAAGCTCGGGCTGGCGGCGTGGCCCGAGGTCCCGAAGGGGCTGTCGTGGAAGGAGGGCGTGCTCGCGCAGGATCGGCTGGCCGCACGAGACACCGCAGGACGTCGCCTTCGCGTGGCGCCGCATCCTGCGCGCGGTCACCAGCTTCGCCGACCTGGAGCCTGAGCTGCTCGGCCGGGTCGAGGAACTCATCGACTTCGTGACCGCCCCAGACGGCGAGTGACCCGCACTCCGGCAACATGGTGGACGTTTGGGCACACCCTGATGTGCCCAAACGTCCACCATCGGTACTGGCCCCGCCGGGCTGCCCTGCTAGGTGAGGTCGCGGATGACCGCGTCCGCGAGGAGGCGGCCCTGCAACGTCAGGACGAGCCGCCCGGCCGCGTGAGCGGATGGGTCGAGGAGACCGTCATCAACCATTCGTTCGGGATAATCCGAGGCCGCGCCGTCGAGGAGGGTCAGCGGCAGGCCATCGGCCAGCCGGGCGCGGAGCATGATCTCTTCCATCCGCCGCATGGGGGCGGTCAGCCGCTCGCGGGCCGCGGCCGGCGAGCGGCCCGCCGACAGCCGCGCGGCGTAGGCGGTCGGGTGCTTGACGTTCCACCAGCGCACGCCGCCCACGTGGCTGTGCGCGCCAGGGCCGAAGCCCCACCAGTCGGCGCCGGTCCAGTACAGCAGGTTGTGCCGGCTGCGCGATTTGTCGCTTTTAGCCCAGTTCGATAGTTCGTACCAGGTGAAGCCGGCCGCGCCGAGCAGCTCGTCCGCGATCAGGTAGCGGTCGGCCATCGCGTCGTCGTCTGGTGCGGCGATCTCGCCCCTGCGGACCTTCGCCGCCAGTCGCGTGCCGTCCTCGACGATCAGCGCGTACGCCGACACGTGATCGGGTCCCGCCCCGATCGCGGCGCTCAGCGACCGCCGCCAGTCCTCGTCGCTCTCCCCCGGCGTCCCGTAGATCAGGTCGAGGCTGACGTGCTCGAAGCCCGCCGCACGGGCCCAGCGGACGCAATCGAGCGGCCTCCCCGGCTGATGTTCGCGGTCAAGGACCCGCAGCACGTGCGGTACCGCGCTCTGCATCCCGAACGAGAGCCGGGTGACTCCCCACGCGCGCAATTGCTCCAGCTCGGCGGGCCCGACAGTCTCCGGGTTGGCTTCGACGGTGACCTCCACGTCTTTCGCCAGGCCGAAGCTGTCGTCGATTTTCCTGATGATCCCGCCGAGCCGCGCGGGAGCGAGCAGCGTGGGGGTGCCGCCGCCGAAGAACACCGTGCTCACCGGGGTGCCCGTCGCCGGGAGGACCTTGGCCGCGAGGTCCACCTCCCGGGCGATCAGGTCGGGGTAGGCGGCCTGGCTGCCATCGTTTGGGCCGGCACCGCCGCCCAGCTCGGCGGCGGTGTAGGTATTGAAATCGCAATAGCCGCAGCGGGTGCGGCAAAATGGCACGTGTACGTATACGCCAAACGGGGTATCGCCGAATCCTTGGGTCGCATCGCATGGCAGGGATCCGTCGTCGGGAACCGTTTCACCCTCTGGCAGCGTTCCTGGCATAGAGCCGAGGATAAGCTGTAAGCGGAGTGACACGGCGGGAGGTACTGGTGACTTCAGATCCGGGGCCTGGTTCAAACGGTTTTCCATTGCCGCCGTCCTACGGGCCGCCGTCGTACGGTGGCACACCCTACGGGCCGCCGACGCCCGCGCCCTACGGGCAGCCGCCCGGACGTACGTGCCGTCCCCGTACGGGCATGCGCACTATGTCCAGCCGAACATGCTCGCCGCCGCCGCGGACAGGGAGCGGACGATCGACGTGCTCAAGGCCGCGTTCGGCGAGGGCAGGCTGACCAAGGAGGAGTTCGACTCCAGGTCCGGCCGAGTGCTCGCGGCGCGGACCTACGCGGACCTGGCCGCCATCGTCGCCGACCTGCCCGCCGGGCCCGCCGCCGGGCCCGCCGGTCCCGTGATGCCCTACCACGCCTACTATCCGCAGGTGGCCCCGCTTCCGCCGACCAACGGGCTCGCCCTCGGCGCGATGATCTGCGGGATCGCGGAGATCTTCACGCTCGGGCTCGCCGCCATTCCCGCGGTGATCCTCGGGCACCTCGCGCGCGGCCAGATCAGGCAGACCGGCGAGCGCGGCGACGGCATGGCTGTCGCCGGACTCGTCCTCGGCTACCTGGCGATCGCGGGCTGGGCGCTCGTCATCCTCCTCGTCGCCGCCAATAGCGGCGGTGGCGGCGGGCCAGCCGGCCCGTAGCGGCGGGCCACGCGGTCAGCCGCCCCGGTTCCCTACTTGGGGCGGTTTTCTGTCTGGCCGGTGGACAGGGCGGCGACGAACGCCTCCTGCGGTACCTCCACGCGGCCGATCGTCTTCATCCGCTTCTTGCCTTCCTTCTGCTTCTCGAGCAGCTTCCGCTTGCGGGTGATGTCGCCGCCGTAGCACTTGGCGAGCACGTCCTTGCGCAGCGCGCGGATGTTCTCCCTGGCGATGATCCTGCTGCCGACGGCGGCCTGGATCGGCACCTCGAACTGCTGGCGGGGGATCAGCTCCTTGAGCTTCGCGGTCATCGACAGGCCGTACTCGCGGGCGCTGTCGGAGTGCACGATCTGGCTGAACGCGTCCACCGGCTGGCCCTGGAGCAGGATGTCCACCTTGACCAGGTTGGCGACCTGCTCGCCGTCCGGCTCGTAGTCGAGGCTCGCGTAGCCCCTTGTCCTGGACTTGAGCTGGTCGAAGAAGTCGAAGATGATCTCGGCGAGCGGCATCGTGTAGCGGATCTCGACCCGGTCGGTGGACAGGTAGTCCATGCCCTTGAGGATGCCGCGCCTGCCCTGGCACAGCTCCATGATCGTGCCGATGTAGTCGCTCGGTGAGATGATCGTGGCCCGGACGATCGGCTCGTAGACTTCCTTGATCTTGCCGCCGGTGTTGCCCTTGGGACCGCTTGACGGAGCGGCGGAGAAGCCGTCGATGCCGCCGGGGAAGTCGCTCGGGTTGGTCACCGTGAGCTCCCGGCCGCTCTCCATGACGACGCGGTAGACCACGTTCGGCGCGGTGGAGATGAGGCTCAGGTCGAACTCGCGCTCGAGCCGCTCCCTGACGATCTCCATGTGCAGCAGGCCGAGGAAGCCGCAGCGGAATCCGAAGCCGAGCGCGGTCGACGTCTCCGGCTCGTAGACCAGGGCCGCGTCGTTGAGCTGGAGCTTGTCCAGGGCTTCGCGCAGCTCCGGGTACTCGTCGCCGTCGACCGGGTAGAGGCCGGAGAACACCATCGGCTTGGGGTGGTCGTAGCCCGCTAGCGGATCGGTTGCCTTGTTGGTGGTTGTGGTGACCGTGTCGCCGACGCGGGCCTGGCGGACGTCCTTCACGCCGGAGATGAGGTAGCCGACCTCGCCGGCGGCGAGGCCGTCGGACGGGATGGGCTCAGGGGAGATGACGCCGAGTTCCAGGGTCTCGTGGACGCTCTGGGTGGACATCATCAGGATGCGCTCGCGCTTGGTGAACTTGCCGTCGACGACTCGCACGTAGGTGACGACGCCGCGGTAGGTGTCGTAGACCGAGTCGAAGATCAGCGCCCGGGCCGGCGCATCCGGGTCGCCCTGCGGGTGCGGGACCTGGTCGACGATGGTGTCGAGTAGCTCTTGTACGCCTTCGCCGGTCTTCGCGGACACCCTGAGTACCTCGCTCGGGTCGCAGCCGATGATCGCGGACAGCTCTTCGGCATAGCGCTCGGGCTGTGCGGCCGGGAGGTCGATCTTGTTCAGCACCGGGATGATCTTGAGGTCGGCGTTGATGGCCAGGTAGAGGTTGGCCAGGGTCTGCGCCTCGATCCCCTGCGCGGCGTCGACGAGCAGGACGGCACCCTCGCAGGCCTCGAGGCTGCTGCTGACACCTCATAGGTGAAGTCGACGTGGCCGGGGGTGTCGATCATGTTCAGGACGTAGTGGGTAGCGTCCTTCTTCCATGGCATCCGGACCGCCTGGCTCTTGATCGTGATGCCGCGCTCGCGCTCGATGTCCATCCGGTCCAGGTACTGGGCGCGCATCTGCCGCCCCTCCACGATGCCGGTCAGCTGCAGCATCCGGTCGGCCAGGGTCGACTTGCCGTGGTCGATGTGCGCGATGATGCAGAAGTTGCGGATCACAGCCTGGTCCGTGCTGGCTGGTGCCGGGGCCCTGTTGTCGGCCCTGTTTTTATCGGCAGGGCCCTGGGCAGCCTTGGCCGGGTCGCTCATTGCCACCATGCTTCCATGAACGTGCTCTTGCGCGGGGTTGGTGCGCGGTGCCAGCGCGCCGGGTCGGCGCGCGGTCGGCGGGACGTCGCGGCCGTCTCGGCAGTGTGCCTGCCTGGTGCACGGTCGTCCTCCGTGATCAGGGTATCGTGCGCAGGGTGCTGTCCCCGCTCGCCTGCGGCGCGCCTGAAGCGCTTCGGCGCGCCAGAAGCGCCCTGGCGCGCCGGGGGCTGTGGCTGAGGCCGGTCGGTACAGAAACCGCATTGGTTTGAGTAAGCGGCGGCGCTTCGGCTATCCTTCATCCCTGCGCCCATTTTCTCACGCTGCCGCTCCGGGCGGGCAGACCGTTCCCTGGGCGGCCAAGCAGACTTAATACCCAACGAAGGACGTATCCGCGTGGCGAACATCAAGTCGCAGATCAAGCGCATCAAGACTAATGAGAAGGCGCACCAGCGCAACAAGGCCGTCAAGTCCGAGCTTCGCACCCACGTGCGGAAGTTCCGCGAGGCCGTCGAGGCCGGCAACGTCGATGAAGCGACCACCGCCATGCGGACCGCCTCCCGCAAGCTGGACAAGGCCGTGGCCAAGGGCGTCATCCACAAGAACCAGGCCGCGAACCGCAAGTCGGCGATCGCCAAGCGCCTCGCCGATCTCGCTTCCGCCTAGCCTTCTCCGTTTTCCCGCGCGCCGGACGCCTTGGGCGTACCGGCGCGTTGGCGTGCCGGACGCCTTGGGCGTACCCGCGCGTTGGCTCGGAGAAGCCAGGGCCAGCAGCTTTGTCCGCCTGGGGCGGGCCGGATACGATCGCGCTTTTTGCGATCAGGCCCGCCCCAGGCGGACATCCGGGGGGTACGGGGGGTCGTCCCCCCGGGTGATAACCGCGCGGCGCGGTAGGTGACGATCTGGCGGATCGCGCGTTCCAGGGCGTACTCGGGGCTGACTCCCCCGCCCTTGACCTGGGCGTCCGCCTCGGCGACGGCCTGCAGGGCGCTGGCCACCCCGTCCGGGTGCCAGCCGCGCAGTTGCTGGCGCACCCGGTCGATCTTCCATGGCGGGGCACCGACCTCGGCCGCGAGCGCGTTGGGGTTCGCGTTCCGCGAGGCCGCGCCGACCCGGCCGAGTAGCCGCACCCCGGTCGCGAGCGCGCTGGTGATCAGGACGGGCGAGGTGCCGGTCGCGAGCGCCCAGCGGAGCTGCTCGAGCGCCTCGTTCAGCCGGCCCTCGACCGCGTGGTCGGCGACGCTGAAGCCGGTCGCCTCGGCGCGGCCACGGTAGTACCTGGCCACGGTGGCCGCGTTGATCCGCCCATCGGTGTCGGAGGCCAGCTGGTCGACGGCGCTGGCAAGCTCGCGCAGGTCACCGCCGATCGCGTCGAGTAGGGCGCGGACCGCTTCCGCGTCGGCCTGACGCCCGACCCGCCTGAACTCGTTCCGCACGAAGTCGGTGCGCTCGCTCGCCCTGGTGAGCTTCGGGCAGTCGACGGTCTTCGCGCCGGCCTTGGCCAGGTCGGTGACGAGGGCCTTGCCCTTGGCGCCGCCCGCGTGCGTGAGGACGACGGCGGCGTCGGGCGCGGGGCTCTTGGCGTACTTGGCCAGCTCGACGGCGATCTCCTTGCCGGCGTTCTGCGCGTTCCTGAGCACCACGACGGCGCCGCCGCCGAACAGGCTAGGCGACGTGAGCGCGGCCAGCTCCCCCTGCCCGAGCGCGGCCGCCTCCAGGTCATGCAGGTCGCCACCGTCGCCGCTCCCGCTGACCCCGGAGAGCGCCTCCTTAGCCTGCGCCACCGCCTCCCGCAGCGCGCGATCGACGAGAAACTCCTCCTCGCCCACGATCAGCGTCACGGGCACCAGATTCGCCATGCAGGCAAGCATGCCATGTCCGGCGACCGCCGGGTGGCAGCCAAGCAGACCCTCAATGAGCGCGGAGCGCGGATACGGGATACCTAACGCCCCGCTGAGGCAGTGCCGTTGATCCTTAGTGGTCGCGTGGTGAGCGTGGGAGCCGTGCGCGGGATGGCGCGCGGCGCCCGGGCGCCGGGCCCGGCGTGACCGCGGGGGATTTTCATGATCATGTGGATTCCGCATCAAATAAGCTGCGGAATCCACATGATCATGGTCCGGGCCGCGGCGCCGACGGGACAAACCGGACGGAACGGGCACGCGTAGGCCCAGCGCGGAGGCGGAGAGCGCCCAGCCGCCGGGACAAATCGGACGGAACGGGCACGCGAGGCCGGCGCGGAGGGCGGGGAGCGCGCAGCCGAGGGGCGACCGGACGACGCGGCCTCACGGGCGCTGCCGACGGCGCGGAGGCGGCGGGGACGGGTCAGGGCGTGACGGGTTCGCCGCCGCGCCAGACTCGGCGGGGGGTCAGGCCGTAGTTCCAGGCGAAGGCGCCCTCGTGGTCGGCGTCCCATAGGACGATGTCGGCCAGGCGGCCGCGGACCATGGCGCCGCGGTCAGGGGCGCGCAGCGCGTAGGCGCCGCCCAGGGTGGCGGCGCGTAGCGCCTCGGTGACCGACATGCCGAGGTAGGACACGGCAAGCGCGATGACGAGTGGCATCGAGGTGATGCCCACGCCGCCCGGCGTGTGGTCGGAGCCGAGCGCGAGCACCACGCCCTTGTCGAGCAGCGCGCGGACCGGCGGCTTGGTCGACTGCTGCAGCGCGGAACCCGGCGAGATCACGGCGGCCACGCCGCCGCGGGACAGCGCCGCCACGTCCTCGTCGGTCGCGGAGTGCAGCAGGTCGGCGGACGCGCAGCCGAGTTCGGCGGCGACCCTGGCCGCGCCGCTCGCACCGTGCGCGAGCCCGCAGGCGTGCAGCCGCGGCAGCAGCCCGGCGCGGCGCCCCGCGTTGAGTATCCAGCGGGCCTCTTCCTCGCTGAACCGGCCGTCCTCGCAGTTGACGTCGACGCTGTCCGCGCCCACGGCGGCCGCGTCCGCGCACCAGGATGACACCGCGTCGATGTAGTCGCTGCGGCGGCCGAAGAACTCCGGCGGCACCATCTGCGCCGCGTAGAACGTGATGTGCACCCGCGGCATGCCCGGCTCGTTCTCGAGCGAGCGGAGCATCCGCACGTCGGCGAGCTCACCGTCCCTGGTGAGGTGGTAGCCGGTCTTCGCCTCGATCGTCGTGGTGCCCGACTGCAGCCAGCAGGCGAGCCGCTCGCGGACGTTGTTGCACAGGGTCCACGGGTCGGTGCCCCTGGTCACGGTGATGGTGGACGAGATGCCGCCGCCCGCCGCGGTGATCTCCGAGTCCGACAGGCCGGTGGACCGCATGGCCAGCTCCGCGTAGCGGTTGCCCGCGTAGACCGGGTGCGTGTGCGCGTCGATCAGGCCGGGGGTGACGAGGCCGCCGCCCAGGTTCTCCACCAGGTCGACGTCGACGATGTCGTCGACGACGCCGGGGACGCTGCGCGGCAATTCGGCCGACGGGCCGACCCAGGCAATGCGGTCATCGCTGATGAGGATGGCGGCATTGCTGATGATCTCGGACCCGGTCCACAGCCGGCCGATGCTCGTGAGCAGCCGGGCGGTCACTGGGTCTTCCCGTCGTGCACGGAAGCACGTGGGTCGGTGCTAGTCATCATGAGCGGCCACCTGCCATGCATGTTAGACGTCGGCGCTGACCGTACCTACAGGCGATACGAACGGCACGCTGGATGGTTGGCACCCGCTGCGCGGCCCGTCCTACATATCGATTCCGTCACGGTATTGCACCGAGGGGGGTCCTTACAAGCCCCATACGCAAAACCACAGGCAACCGGAAGTTACTTGCGAGTACAATGCGGGCCGCTCACCGCAGGTGAGCGGCCCGCAATCGATTTCGGGGGTACGGGGGTCGTCCCCCGCGAGATGAATTTGTTAGGCGATTACGAATCGCTGCAGCTCGGCGGCGAGCTCCGGTGGCACGCGCGCCTCGATGAAGGTCCCGTCCGGGCCGTGCTCGGTCCGCGTCACCTCGCCGGCGGCGTGCGCCCTGGCGACGAGGTCGCCCCGGCTGTAGGGGACGCTGGCCCGGACGACACGGTCCCGCTCGGGCAGCCCCTCCTCGATCGCCGCGCGCAGCTCGGCAACCCCCTCGCCGGTCTTCGCGGAGACGAGCACCGCGCCCCGCTCGCGGAGCTGTAGCGCCTTGAGCGTCATCGGGTCGGCGTCGTCGATCTTGTTGATCACGACGAGCTCGGGCACGTCCTGCGCGCCGATCTCGGCGAGCACCGCGCGCACGGCGGCGAGCTGTGCCTGCGGGTCGGCGTCCGAGCCGTCGACCACGTGCAGGATCAGGTCCGCGTCCGTCGATTCCTCCAGGGTTGACCTGAAGGCGTCCACGACCTGGTGCGGCAGGTGCCTGACGAACCCGACGGTGTCGGTCAGCGTGAACGGCCGCCCGCCGGGCGTCTCGGCCTTGCGCACGGTCGGGTCCAGCGTGGCGAACAGCGCGTCCTCCACGAGCACGCCCGCGCCGGTCAGCACGTTGAGCAGGCTGGACTTGCCCGCGTTGGTGTACCCGGCGATGACCACGGACGGCACGGCGTTGCGCCTGCGCTGCCCGCGCTGCACCTCGCGGCCGACCTTGAAGGTGCCGATCTCGCCGCGGAGCTTGGAGATCCGCGTCCTGATCCGGCGCCGGTCGGTCTCGATCTTGGTCTCACCGGGACCGCGGGTCCCGATGCCGCCGCCGCCGGCCACCCGGCCGCCCGCCTGCCTGGACAGCGACTCGCCCCAGCCGCGCAGCCTCGGCAGCATGTACTGCAGCTGGGCCAGCTCGACCTGGGCCTTGCCCTCGCGGCTCTTAGCGTGCTGGGCGAAGATGTCCAGGATCAGCGCGGTGCGGTCGATCACCTTGACCTTGACCACGCCCTCAAGGCGGCGCAGCTGGCTTGGGCTGAGCTCACCGTCGCAGATCACCGTGTCCGCCCCGGTCGACGCCACGATCCCGGCCAGCTCGTGCGCCTTGCCCGAGCCCACGTAGGTGGCGGTGTCGACCCGGCTCCGGCGCTGGATCAGGCCGTCGAGCACCACGGAGCCCGCGGTCTCCGCGAGCCGGCTGAGCTCCGCCAGGGAGTTCTCCGCGCTGGCCAGCGTGCCCTCGGTCCATACGCCGATCAGCACCACGCGCTCGAGGCGCAGGGCACGGTACTCGACCTCGGTGATGTCGGTGAGCTCGGTGGAGAGCCCCGCCACGCGGCGCAGCGCGTGCCGGTCTTCCAGGTCAAGTTCCCCCGTCGCGGCGTCCATCTCGGCCCGCTCGCTGTAAGCAGTTGTCATCGTCCTCCAGACTCAGAACGTTCCCTCGATGGTGTCACTATCGCGAGAACCCGTCACCTTATTAACAACCGGATGAGCCGTGATGTGCCCGGGGCCGTACCCGCCACACCCCGCGGGGGCAAACAGGGGGCGGTGAGGCAGGAACACGCAACCGTTCTGAAGCTTCTTGTTATCAACTCGCAGGGGGCGGGCGGCGCCGGGCGGGCGGTGCCACTGGCGTTCCTCATCGCGGCGGTCGGCGTGCTCCTCGTCGCGCACGGCGGCGTTTATGGAGGCAGAACTAGGTAAGAGGAGCTATTTACCGGGATCTGGAACGCTTCACTGGACGGCTGCCGTTATTCTCTTGTGACGGAGTCTGGTTCTGACGCATCCGGTGCCGCATGCGGTTAAGCAGATTCCATACCGTATGCAATGCTCCGGTGGCGTCGGATGACCCGCGCTGACCGGAGTCGCGCGTTTCCGGATACCGATGTCGAGCCGCGAACACCGGCGGCGGCAGGGACTCAAAGGAGTGGGCATGGAGCGGGCTGACTGGCTGGAGGAAAAGGTTGACGCGGCCGACGCGCGATTCCTCATGGTGACCGCGATCACTCACCACCGGTTCAGCTCCCCGATCTGGGGCGCCCGCGAGGTCCGCAAGCTCCACGCCGAGTTGGCCGAGATCGCTAAGCACGCGTCCGAGGTGCTCAAGGAGCACCAGGCCGGCGGCAAGAAGCAGAAGAAGCAGAAGAAGCCGCGCCCGACTTCGAAGTACCGCGGCGTCTTCGGCGCCCCGGCCTGGTAACTCCCCCGGGGCGCTGGCGAACGGCGGCGGTCGCTCGTCACGGCTGACCGCCGCACGTCCTCTCCTTAGACTTCGACTTAGACCTCGACGACGACCGGGATGATCATGGGGCGGCGGCGGTAGTTGTCGCTGACCCACTTGCCGATGACCCGCCTGGACAGCTGCCGGAGGGCGTGGGTGTCGGTGACACCCTCGGCCGCGGCTCGCTCAAGCGCGTCTACCAGCTTGGGCAGGATGTTGGAGGAGAACGCCGCGTCGTCGATGCCCGAGCCCCTGGTGTGGATCTCGGGGCCGCCGACGATCTTGCCGGTCGACGAGTCGAGGACCATGATCACCGAGATGAAGCCCTCGTCGCCGAGTATGCGCCGGTCCTTCAGCTGTGACTCGGTCACCTCGCCGACGGTGAGGCCGTCCACGTACACGTAGCCGCAGTCCACCGCGCCGCTGATGCCGGCCTTCCCGTCGATCAGGTCGACGACCATGCCGTCCTCGGCGATCACGATCCGGTCGTCGGGCACCCCGGTGAGCGACGCGAGCCGCGCGTGCGCCCTCAGGTGCCGCCATTCGCCGTGTACCGGCATGAAGTTGCGCGGCTTGACCAGGTTGAGCAGGTAGAGCAGCTCGCCCGCCGGGGCGTGCCCGCTGACGTGGACCAGCGACGACTCCTTGTGCACCACGCGCGCGCCCAGCCTGGTCAGCCCGTTGATCACCCGGTAGACGGCGGTCTCGTTGCCGGGGATGAGTGACGACGCCAGGATGACCGTGTCGCCCGCCGCGATGCGGATCGGGTGATCGCGGGCCGCCATCCGGGACAGCGCGGACATCGGCTCGCCCTGCGAGCCGGTGGAGATCAGCACGACCTCACCCGGCGGCATCTCCTCGGCGTCGCGCAGGTCGATGAGCAGCCCGCCCGGCACGTGCAGGTAGCCGAGCTCGCGGGCGACGCCCATGTTGCGGACCATGGAGCGGCCGACGAAGGCGACCTTCCTGCGGTGCTTCGCCGCCGTGTCGAGCACCTGCTGCACGCGGTGGACGTGCGAGGCGAAGCACGCCACGATGATCCGCTGCGCGGCGTTGGCGAACACCTCATCGAGCACCGGCGCGATGTCACGCTCCGACCGCACGATGCCAGGGACCTCGGCGTTGGTCGAGTCGGAGAGCAGCAGGTCGACGCCCTCGCCGCCGAGCCGCGCGAACCCGGCCAGGTCGGTCAGCCGCCCGTCGAGCGGCAGCTGGTCCATCTTGAAGTCGCCGGTGTGCAGCACGACGCCTGCCGGGGTCTTGATCGCCACGGCGAGCGCGTCGGGGATCGAGTGGTTCACCGCGAAGAACTCAAGGTCGAAGGGTCCGAACGTATGCTCGGTTCCCTCCTTCACCTCCATGACTTCCGGAGCCAGGCGGTGCTCGGTGAGCTTGGACTTCACCAGGGCAAGCGTCAGCTTGGACCCGATCAGGGGGATGTCGCGGCGCTCGCGGAGCAGGTAGGGCACCGCGCCGATGTGGTCCTCGTGGGCGTGCGTGAGGACAAGCGCCTCTACGTCATCGAGCCGGTCTTCCAGGTAGCGGAAGTCCGGCAGGATCAGGTCGACACCCGGCTGGTCAGGCTCGGGGAACAGGACCCCGCAGTCGACGATGAGCAGCCGCCCGAGGTACTCGAAGACGGTCATGTTCCGGCCGATCTCACCGAGCCCGCCGAGCGCGATGACGCGCAAGCCGTTGCTCGGCAACGCCGGCGGCGGGTTCAGGTCAGGATGCGGAAAACTCACCGAGCAGCTCCGTTAGGGGTATTCTCTGGCAGCCTCACGCCGCCTGCGGTCAGGTCTTCTCTTAGCGTGTGCCGCTCGGCGTCGCTCGCCGGGAGCAGCGGGCCGCGCACCCCGCCGCCCGGCAGGCCGAGCAGGTCCATCGCGGCCTTGGTCAGGACCGCCGCCTGGTTGCGGAACAGGCCGACGTTGACCGGGAGCATGGACCGGTGCAGCCTGGCGGCTTCCGCGTTCCGCCCGGCGGTGAACGCCTCGAGCATCGCGTGGATGCGGTCGCCGACGACGTGCCCGGTCACGCTGATGCAGCCGACCGCGCCCACCGACCACAGCGGCAGGTTCATCGGGTCGTCGCCCGAGTAGTACGCGAGATCGGAGCGGGCGAGGACCTGCGAGGTCGCCGCGAGGTCGCCCTTGGCGTCCTTGACGCCCACGATCCTCCGGTGCTCCGCGAGCCTGACCAGGGTGTCGGTCGCCACGGCGGTCCCGGTCCTGCTTGGGATGTCGTAGATGAGCGTCGGCAGGTGGGTCGCGTCGGCGATCGCGGTGAAGTGCGCGGCCAGGGCGTCCTGTGCGGGCTTGTTGTAGTACGGGGTGACGACGAGCAGGCCGTGCGCGCCGGCCTTCTCCGCCTGCCTGGCGAGCTCGACGCTGTGCGCGGTGATGTTGGTCCCGACGCCGGCGACGACCGTCGCCCGGTCGCCCACCGCCTCACGGACCGCCTTGACCAGCCGCGCTTTCTCCTCGTCGGTTGTCGTCGGCGCCTCACCGGTGGTGCCGTTGACGACGAGACCCTCGTTGCGCATGTCATCCACGAGGTAGGCGGCCAGCCTGGCCGCCCCGTCGTAGTCGACCGCGCCGTCCGGGGTCATCGGAGTGATCATGGCCGTCATCAGCCGGCCGAATGGCGCCGCCGTCGTCGTGGTCATGTGTGAACGTTACCGCTACCCGCGCGGCGGCGCATGCGCCCGCCCCGGCGGCGGCGCCGCCGGCTAGCCGAGCAGTTCGTAGATGACCTTGAGGTAGCCGGCCGCGATGTCAGAGCCCACGAGGCCCGGCTGCATCTTGTTCATCATGTAGGAGATGGTCGTGCGACGGTCCAGGTCCATGATGATCAAGGACCCGCCCCAGCCGCCCCAGAAGCACACCCTTCCCTCGGGCACGAAGCGAACTCCGACAGGCTCGGGC
Organism: uncultured Actinomycetota bacterium; assembly: GCA_963759545.1. GTDB lineage: Bacteria > Actinomycetota > Actinomycetes > Streptosporangiales > Streptosporangiaceae > Trebonia. The sequence goes on along the minus strand of CAVXAB010000018.1, from coordinate 28,283 downwards.
AGCCCGTAGCCGATGCCGAAGCGGATCGGCACCCCGAGGAACAGGTCTATGCCGTGCGCCTGCTCACGGAAGACGTGCTCGATCGTGGCGGGCGACAGCAGCCGGCACTCCGCCAACCGTGCCGCCGAGCGCGAGAACCGACATGACGCGCGCGACGGAGCGCGCGTTCCCGTGGCCGTTGGCCGCGCCGATCTCCGCCAGCCGCCACGGCGCCGTGTTGGGCGCGGTCGCGTTGGCCGCCGGGCCGGTCGCGACCTTGACCAGCACACTGGCGGGGTCGAGGCTGGCCAGGTCGAACGGGAGCGGCGGCGGCGGGATGATCTCGGCGCAGCGGTCCCAGTCAGCCTGCCGCGCGCCGATCTGGAAGTCCGCGTCAAGCGGGCCGGCGATCTCCTCGTCGACGAAGCGCGTCAGGCTCTTCCCTGTCACCCGGCGGACGATCTCGCCGAGGAGATGGCCGAAGCTCAGCGCGTGATAGCCGGACGCGGTCCCCGGCTCCCACCAGGGCGCCTGGGCGGCAAGCGCCGCCGTCGAGCGCTCCAGGTCGTACATGCCGTCGAACGCGAACGGGGTGTTCCAGCCTGCCACGCCCGAGGTGTGGCTCATCAGGTGCCTGACGAGGACGTCTTCCTTCCCCTGAGCGGCGAATTCCGGCCAGTAGCGCGCCACCGGGGCGTCCAGGTCCACCAGGCCGCGGTCCGCGAGCATGAGGACGGCAAGGCTCGTCACCGTCTTGGTCGTCGACCAGACGTTCACGATCGTGTCTCGCTCCCACGGGCGGGTCCGCGCCTCGTCCGCGAAACCGCCGTACACGTCGACCACCGTCCGCCCGTCGACGTCCACCACCAGCGACAGCCCGCAGTCGGCGACCGAGCCGAGGCTGTCCTCGAGGACGTCCCGAAGTGGCTCGAACCGTGCGTCGAGTTGCCCGTGCAGAAGTCCGCTGGTCATGTCGCGCCTCTTTCCGATCGTCATTGACCACAAGGCTCGCGAGCGCCCCTGCTCGCTAAGGTCACGCAAGATCTATTTCTAGAGTTTCGCTCGGTCGGTGTCGAGAGCTGATTCCTGGCCCCCGCTTGCGGGCGGCGGCGGCGGAAACCGCTCAAGTACGCTCTGGGCCGGGAGGTCGCATGGACCGCGGACGGCTAGAGGCGTTCAGCGACGGCGTTTTCGCGGTCGCCATCACGCTGCTCGTGATTGACCTGGCCGTACCTGAGCCTGGGCGCGGGGCACTGGGGCAGCAGCTCGCCAGCCACTGGCCGTCGTTCGCCGCCTACGTGGTCAGTTTCTTCACCATCGGGATCATCTGGGTGAATCACCACAGCCTGGTCAGGAACTTCGCCGCGGTCGACCGCCCGATGCTCTTTCTCAACCTGCTGATGCTGTTCTTCGTCGTCACGATCCCGTTCGCCACCGCGACGATGGCGGCCTACCTGCGCGACGGCGGCGCGGACGCCTCGCTCGCCGCGGCGATGTACCAGGGGGTCTTCCTCGGCATGTCGCTGGCCTTCGCCACGCTGTTCTGGTGGTCCATCCGGCACAAGTACCTGGTGATCCCGCTGACCGGCGCGGCCGCGCGCACCGCGCTGGTCCGGTTCGCCATCGGCAACGTGGCGTACGCGGCGGCCATCGGCGTCGCCTACCTCAGCGCGCCGGCCTCGCTCCTGGTGAGCGGCCTGATCGCGGCGTACTACGTGTACGAGCAGACGCCGGCCCGCCGGCCGGCGCCGGCGGCCGGAGAGCAGGGGGACGCGGAGCCGGGAGACGGCGACGAGCGCGGGCCGACGGATGGTTACCCGGCAGGATGAATCCCGCCGGCCCGTTCGAGGTGAGCCGCGCGACCATCGCGTTACGGCCCTCAGGCCGCGACCGCGACGAGGGCGGCGCGGGCCATGGTGCAGAGGAGGTCAGCAGCGGCCTCTTGGGGCAGTTCGCTCGCGCTGTGCGGGGTGGAGTTCAGCAGGCCGAACGTCGCGTGGACGGCCGCGCGCAGGGCGGACTGCTCGGCCCGCGGCGACAGCTCGCTCAGGACCGTGACCCACTCCTCCACGTACAGCCGCTGGAGGCGGCGGATCTGCCGCCGCGCGGGCTCCGGCACGTTCGCCAGTTCCCTGGTCTGCACGGTGATCAGGTCGGGCTGGCTGAGCGCGAAGCTAACGTGCCAGCGCAGCAGCGCGTCGAGCGCCTCCTGCGCGTCGGCGGCGGCGGACGCGCGGCGGCCGCCCTCGGCAAGAAGCCGCTCGCTGATGTCGAGCAGCATGTGCGACAGGACGGCTTCCTTGCTGGGAAAGTGCCGGTAGATCCCGGGGCCGGACATGCCGGCGGCCGACCCGATGTCGTCGATGGAAACGCCGTGAAAGCCGCGCTGCGCGAACAAGGCGGCCGCCGCGGTCAGTATCTCCTCGCGCCGCTTCTTGCTGCGCGCGCGGGTCGCGCCCTGGCGCTCAGGCGACGCGAGCGTCTGGGCGCCCGTACGGGAACCGGCGGCGCGCATGCCCCCATACTAGACGCTCTAGTTAGCGTGCGTTAACATATAATCCTCTCTAGATCGTCAATCTGCGATTGTTGCCTAACATCGAGAGGTAGCGGTGGCATGATTCCCGAGGCGCCCGTCCTACGGAGCCGGGTGGATGCCGCCAGTGCGGCGTTCACCCGCGACAGCGCGGCGAACGCCGTGCTGGTCGCCGAGCTCAGGCGAAAGCTGGCCGAGGTCGGCCGCGGCGGGCCGGAACGGGCCCGCGAGCGGCATACCGCCCGCGGCAAGCTGCTCCCCCGCGACCGCGTGCACGCGCTGCTCGATCCCGGCGCGCCGTTCCTTGAGCTTTCACCGCTCGCGGCGGACGGGCTGTACGACGGCGACGCGCCCGCCGCGGGCATTATCACCGGGGTCGGCCGGGTCGGCGGCCGCGAGTGCGTGATCGTCGCCAACGACGCGACCGTCAAGGGCGGCACCTATTACCCGATGACGGTCAAGAAGCACCTGCGCGCCCAGGAAGTCGCGCTGCACAACCACCTGCCGTGCGTCTACCTGGTCGACTCGGGCGGTGCGTTCCTCCCGTTGCAGGACTCGGTCTTCCCCGACCGTGAGCACTTCGGCCGGATCTTCTACAACCAGGCGCAGCTGTCCTCGCAGGGGATCCCGCAGATCGCGGCGGTCCTCGGGTCGTGCACGGCCGGCGGGGCGTACGTGCCCGCGATGAGCGACGAGGCCGTGATCGTGCGGGACCAGGGGACGATCTTCCTTGGCGGCCCTCCGCTGGTGAAAGCCGCCACCGGGGAGGTCGTGTCGGCCGAGGACCTCGGCGGCGGTGACCTGCACGCGCGGGTGTCCGGGGTGACCGACCACCTGGCCGCCGACGATCTCGACGCGCTGCGGATGGTGCGGTCGATCGTCGGCACCCTGGCACCGCGCGCCGCCGTCCCCTGGGAGGTCGCGCCCGTCGAGGAGCCGCGCTATGCCGCCGAGTCGCTGTACGGCGTGGTGCCCACCGACCTGCGGACGCCCTATGACGTGCGGGAAGTGATCGCGCGGGTCGTGGACGGCTCGCGGTTCGCCGAGTTCAAGGCGGAGTACGGGCCGACGCTGGTGACCGGGTTCGCCAGGATCTACGGGCACCCCGTGGGGATCGTCGCCAACAACGGGATCCTGTTCAGCGAGTCCGCCTTGAAGGGCGCGCACTTCATCGAGCTGTGCGACCAGCGGCAGGTGCCCCTGGTCTTCCTGCAGAACATCACCGGGTTCATGGTCGGGCGGCAGTACGAGGCAGGCGGGATCGCCAAGCACGGGGCGAAGATGGTCACCGCGGTCGCCTGCGCGCGGGTGCCCAAGCTGACCGTGGTCATCGGCGGATCCTTCGGCGCGGGGAACTATGCCATGTGCGGGCGCGCGTACTCGCCGCGGTTCCTGTTCATGTGGCCGAACGCGCGGATCTCGGTCATGGGCGGCGAGCAGGCCGCCTCGGTGCTCGCGACCGTGCGGAGCGACCAGCTCTCGGCCAGCGGCGACCCTTGGTCGGCACCGGAGGAAGAGGCGTTCAAGCGGCCCATCAGGGACCAGTACGAGTCGGAGGGCAACCCGTACTACTCGACGGCGCGGCTGTGGGACGACGGGGTGATCGACCCCGCGGACACCCGGCGGGTGCTCGGGCTTTCCCTGTCGGCGGCGGCCAACGCGCCGCTCTCCCCCGTCGGCTACGGCGTGTTCCGGATGTGAGGGGCTCTCTGCGAGCCCTTTAATCCTCACGCTATCGGTACATAATCTCTCCAGGGCAAGGGAGGATGAAAGAGCTCGTGTTTTCCAAGGTCCTTGTCGCCAACCGGGGCGAGATCGCGGTCCGGGTCATCCGGACGCTGCGGGCGCTCGGCATCGCGAGCGTGGCGGTCTACAGCGACGCCGACGCGGCGGCCCTGCACGTGCGGGCGGCCGACGAGGCGCTGTGGATCGGGAAGGCCGCGGCGAGCGATAGCTACCTGAACATCGACCGGATCGTGGCGGCGGCGGTTTCTTGCGGCGCCGAGGCGGTGCATCCCGGTTACGGGTTCCTCGCCGAGAACGCGCGGTTCGCGCAGGCCTGCCTGGACGCGGGGCTGGTGTTCGTCGGCCCGCCGCCCGCCGCGATTCTCGCGATGGGCGACAAGATCGCCGCCAAGGCCGTCGTGTCCGCCGCCGGGGTGCCGGTGGTGCCCGGGGCCGGCGCGGCCGGGATGCCGGACGAAGAGCTCATTAGCGGTCTGAACGAGCGGTGGTTCCCTGTCCTCATCAAGCCGTCGGCCGGCGGCGGCGGAAAGGGCATGCGGGTTGTCTCGTCCTTGGCCGAGATGCCTTCGGCGCTTGAGTCGGCGCGGCGGACGGCGGTCGCGGCCTTCGGCGACGGGACGCTGCTCGTCGAGCGGTACCTGCCGAAGCCGCGGCACATCGAGATCCAGGTGCTCGCGGACGCGCATGGCGGGGTGATCCATCTCGGGGAGCGCGAGTGCTCGCTGCAGCGACGGCACCAGAAGATCATCGAGGAGGCGCCGTCGCCCCTGCTCACCGCGGCCCAGCGGTCCGCGATGGGCGCCGCCGCCGTGTCCGCGGCCAGGTCCGTCGGGTACGTCGGCGCGGGGACCGTGGAGTTCATCGTCGCGGGGGAGGCACCTGACGACTTCTTCTTCATGGAGATGAACACGCGGCTCCAGGTGGAGCACCCGGTGACCGAGCTTGTCTACGGGCTTGACCTGGTGGAGTGGCAGCTACGGGTGGCGGCGGGCGAGCCGTTGCCGTTTGACGGCGGCTCCTTCGCGGCGATGAACGGTCATGCCGTCGAGGCGCGGGTGTACGCGGAGGACCCGTCCCGCGGGTTCCTGCCGACCGGTGGCGTGGTGCTCGCGGTGCGCTCGCCCGCGGGTGCCGGGGTGCGGGTGGACTCGGCGCTTGCTCCCGGGGTGGCGGTGACCAGCGACTACGACCCGATGCTGGCGAAGGTGGCGGCGTGGGGGCCGGACCGGTTGACCGCGCTGCGGCGGCTTGACGCGGCGCTGGCCTCGACCGTGGTGCTCGGCGTGGGCACGAACGTGGCGTTCCTGCGGGACTTGCTGAGCGACCCGGACGTCATCGCCGGGCGCCTCGACACGGGGCTGGTCGAGCGGCGGATCGGGTCACCCGATGGCAAACCGGAGCGCTCGCGGCCAGACATATCGGGAAATGACGCTCTCGGGCAGGCGCTGGTAGCGGCCGCGCTGGCGCGGGCGCTCGCTCTTGAGCCCGCCGGGCCGGTGACCGATCCCTGGGACATTCCGGACGGATGGCGGCCGGGCGAGCGGGCCTGGACGAGCTTCCGGCTGTCGCACGGGTTGTCGCACGGGGTCGACCCGGTCGTTGAGGTCCGGGTGCGCGGGCTGGCCTCGGCGGGGGCGGAGGTCGCGGTCGGTGACGGCGAGCCGGTCGCGGTGCGCGCGTCCCTCCACCCGGCGTACCGGCCGGGCGGCGACGTCGCGGCGGCCGACTGGCTCACGGGCAACGGCGCCGCGGCCGGTGGCGGCCAGGGCACGGACCTGGTGCTCGCGTACGGCGGGCGGACCGTTCGGTTCGCGTACGCGGCCGACGGGCCGGTCACGTGGCTGGGGCGGGACGGCGCCGCGTGGGCGATCGGCGAGGCGCCGCCGCCCGCGCTGCGCGGCGCGCGGGCCGGGAGCGCCGACGGGACGGTCCGCTCCCCCATGCCGGGGACGATCCTGGCCGTGCACGTGGCCGTGGGAGACACGGTGACTGCGGGACAGCCGGTGCTCGTGGTCGAAGCGATGAAGATGGAGCACACGGTGACGGCGCCCATGAACGGCGTCGTCAGCGAACTGACCGCGAAGGCCGGCCAGCAGGTCCCAATGGACGAGCCGCTGGCGGTCATCGAGGCTGCTGGGGCACGTGATGCGTAGCCGCCAGCGCTCCGACGCTCCCCGTGTGGCGTTGGGCCGGCTATAGCCCGCCCAACGCCACACGGGGAAAACTGGGCGAGCCTGGCGGGGCCAGGACGGATAGGAGTTGAGGTCGATGCTTGGCTACAAGCTCGATGAAGAGCACGAGGACCTGCGCAAGAGCGTCGAGGAGTTCGCCCGCGACGCCGTCGCGCCGGTCATCGGTGAGTTGTATGAGCGCGGCGAGTTCCCCTACGACATCGTCGCGCAGATGGGGCGGATGGGCCTGTTCGGGCTGCCGGTGCCCGAGGAGTACGGCGGCATGGGCGGCGACTACTTCGCGCTCTGCCTCGCGCTTGAAGAACTCGCCCGGGTGGACTCCTCGGTCGCCATCACCCTTGAGGCCGGCGTGGGGCTCGGCATCATGCCGATCTACCGGTTCGGCACCGAGGCGCAGCAGCGGGAGTGGCTGCCCGCCCTCTGCGCGGGCGAGACGCTCAGCGCGTTCGGGCTGACCGAGCCGGGCGGCGGCACCGACGTGGCCGGGGCGATGAAGACGCGGGCCCGGCTTGACGGCGGGGAGTGGGTGATCGACGGGTCGAAGTCGTTCATCACCAACTCGGGCACCTCGATCACCGCCGTGGTCGGCGTCGCCGCCGTCACCGGCACCAGGCAGGACGGCAAGCCGGAGATCTCCACGATCCTGGTGCCCTCGGGGACCCCAGGGTTCACTGTCGCGCCGAAGTACTCCAAGGTCGGCTGGTGTGCTTCCGACACGCACGAGCTCTCGTTCTCAGGCTGCCGGGTGCCTGAGGCGAACCTGCTCGGCGAGCGCGGGCGCGGCTATGCCCAGTTCCTGCGCACGCTGGACGAGGGACGGGTCGCGATCGCGGCGCTCTCCACCGGCCTCGCCCAGGGGTGCGTGGATGAGTCGCTGGCCTACGTCAGGGAAAGGACCGCGTTCGGCGGCCCGATCGGCAGGTTCCAGGCGCTGCAGTTCAAGATCGCCGACATGGAGGTCCGCACCCATAACGCGCGGCTCGCCTGGTGGCACGCCGCGGCCAAGATGCTGGCAGGCGAGCCGTTCAAGAAAGAGGCGGCGATCGCGAAGCTGACCGCCTCCAACGCGGCGATGGATAACGCGCGGGACGCGACGCAGATCTTCGGCGGGTACGGGTTCATGAACGAGTTCGCCGTCGGCCGGTTCTACCGTGACGCGAAGATCCTGGAGGTCGGCGAGGGCACCTCGGAGGTGCAGCGCATGCTCATCGCCCGCGAACTTGGCCTCGATTCGTAAGAACTCGACGCGTAAGAAGCGGTTACCGCAGTTACCGGGCACACTTCGCGCGACTTTGCGCGCCTGATAAAACCGCGGTTTTTGCGATCAGGCGCGCAGCGCCGCGCATCGGGGGGTACGGGGTCGCCCCCCGGGAGATAACTGCCGTAGGATGACCAAAAACGTCAACCACGGGGGCGAAAGTGCCGGATTTTCACCGTTACAGGCGCCCAGGGAGCCATAAGGTAATCCGGTGATCGACAATGCGCAAGCGCTTCCGCTGTACCACCAGGTAGCGGGTATTCTCCGGCAGCGAATCGAAGACGGAATCTATCCCGTTGGCGGCAGGCTGCTTGCCGAAGACGAGCTGGCCGCCGAATTCGAGGTAAGCCGCGCCACGATTAGGCAGGCCGTCGGCGAGCTGGTGCTGGAAGGGCGCGTCGTGCGCCGGCAGGGCCGCGGCACCTTCGTGGAAGCACGGGACAAGCACGTCTTGCAGCAGCGTTTCCGCGGGTCACTCGGCGACCTCATCCGCGAGTCGAACCGGGCGAAGACCCGGAACATGGAACTGACCCATAACGCGCCGCTCCCCTTGCCGATCGCCGAGGCACTTCAGCTTGATAAGCCGGTTGGCACGATCGTCAAGCGGACCAGGACGATGGACGGCCAGCCATTCGCGCTCACCATCACCTATCTGCCGCCGGATGCGGGCAAGAAAATCACGGCCGCCGGGCTGCGCAAGAAGGCGCTGATGGAACTGCTCATAGACGGCGGGATTGTGCTGAGTAACGCGATGCAGGCGATCAGGGCACAGCTCGCCGACCTTGACGTGTGCTCGCAGATTGACGTCGAACTCGGCGCTCCGGTGCTTTTCGTCGAGCGGATCGTGCACGACGACGCGGGCCGCCCGGTGGAGTACGTCCGCTCCTGGTACCGCGGCGACCGGTACGAGTACTCGGTCACCCTTGACCTCGCGCCGGGCACGGACGGTGATCCGTACCTGAATCTCGCCTGAGCCCGCCCGGGCCCGGTGCCGCTGGGCAGCGACCGGCCCGACTGGAGCGCATTCGGCGACTGAGTCATTTGGCCAGCCCGGATACGAGGTTGATGCACGCGGCGATGATCACCGCGCCAAGCGGGAACGACAGCCATGCGTGACGCAGTGCCGCCCGCCTGATCAGCTTGGTCTCGATGTTGGTGTCAGAGACCTGGAACGTCATCCCGATCGTGAAGGCCAGGTAGGCGAAGTCGGCGTAGTCGGGCCGGCCTGACCCGTTGAAGTCGATGCCCCCTGGCGGGTCTGAGTAGTACAGCCTGGCGTATTTCAGGGTGAACACCGTGTGGACGAGGGTCCAGGACACGAACACGGAGACGAGCGCGAGGCCTGCCTCGATGTACTTCAGGTTCCCCGGGGCGCCGCCAGCACCGAAGAGCTCCGCTCCCACGGCGGCCAGGCTCGCGATCGCCGCGCCGAGTAGCACCAGGTCGGCCTGGTCACGGCTGGGTTCCTCGCGCGTGGCGTGGCTCGCCGTCGCCTCCGCGTCCAGCCGCCACACGGTGGACCACACCCACCCGCAGTAGGTCAGGGCCAGGATGTCCCACCCGATCATCGGCGCGGCCCGGCCCGCGCCCGCAGCCCCGGCGGCCCCGCCCACGGCGATCGCCGCGCCGAGGGACACGAGCAGCTTCGTCCTGGCCGGGGTGAACGTCATGCGGCCGGCTCGATGGCGCGCGGGCTCAGGTGTCATGGCACCAGGGTGGCAGTTCACACCGGATGGCGCATCCACTGGTGGCTGGGGCGGGTGCGTTCGGCGCCTACCTGCACTGATTGGGCCGATGCGGGCCGGCATCTCACTTTGAGACAGTTACCCAGCGGTTACGCTGGGACAATCCTCGGCAGGCCCCGTGTCAGGCGAACAAGGAGGTTGGCCCGCGATGAAGGTCAAGGCCGCGGTACTGCATGACGTCAAGACCCCGTTCGAGATCACCGAACTCGACCTGGACGGGCCGGGGGCGGGCGAGGTGCTCATCCGCTACGTCGCCGCCGGACTGTGCCACTCCGACCTGCACCTGACCGACGGTGACCTGCCGCCGCGGTTCCCGATCGTCGGCGGGCACGAGGGCGCCGGGATCATCGAGGAGGTCGGGCCCGGCGTGACGAAGGTGGCGCCGGGAGACCACGTCGTGTGCTCGTTCATCCCGAACTGCGGCGTCTGCCGCTACTGCGCGACCGGGCGGTCAAGCTTGTGCGACATGGGGGCCACGATCCTCGTGGGGTCATTCCCCGACGGCTCGTTCCGGTTCCACTCCGGCGGTACCGATTACGGGCAGATGTGCATGCTCGGCACGTTCGCCGAGTACTCCACGATCTCGCAGCACTCGGTGGTGAAGGTCGACCCTTCGCTGTCCCTGGAGACGGCGGTGCTCGTCGGGTGCGGCGTGCCGACCGGCTGGGGCACGGCGGTGTACGCGGGCGACGTGCGCGCCGGGGACACCGTCGTGATCTACGGCATCGGCGGGATCGGGATCAACGCGGTGCAGGGCGCCGCGCACGCCGGGGCGAAGAACGTGGTCGTCGTGGACCCGCTGGAGTTCAAGCGGTCGACGGCGCTCCAGTTCGGCGCCACGCACGCGTTTGCTTCCGCCGGTGAGGCGCAGGCCGCCGTCGTCGAGATGACCCGCGGCCAGGGCGCGGACAAGGCCCTGGTCACGGTCGGCGTCGTGGACGAGGACGTCATCTCCGCCGCGTTCGACGTGATCGGCAAGGGCGGCGTGGTGGTCGTCACCGGGCTCGCCAACCCGGCGAAGCTCACCGTGCACGTGTCCGGCGCGGTGCTCACGCTGTTCGAGAAGACGATCAAGGGCAGCCTGTTCGGCTCGGGGAACCCGCAGCGCGACATCCTCAAGATGCTCGACCTCTACCAGGCGGGCACGCTGAAGCTCGACGAGCTGGTGACCGCGCGGTACTCCCTGGAACAGGTCAACCAGGGCTACGCGGACCTGGTAGCGGGCAAGAACATCCGCGGCGTGGTCCTGCACGGCCAGTAGCCCTTCTGGCTTGGCGCCGGGAGTTGGGCACCACATTGGGCCTGATTCTCGGCGCTAACGCGAATGACACGTAGCTTGCCCGGTGTCACACTCTGGGTATGGCCGTTGGGATGCCGGGGACGCTGGTCGGGGCGGGGCGGAACGCGGACGTCTTTGACGTCGGGGACGGGCGGGTGCTGCGCCGGTACCGTGACGGGCGGGAGGCGCGCTGGGTAGACACCGAGGCCCAGGTCATGATGCGTGCCCGTGCGTCCGGCGTGCCGGTGCCCGAGGTTTTCGACGTCTCCGGGTGCGACATCGTGATGGAGCGGGCCGTGGGGCCCACGATGCTGGACGCGGTCGGCCGCCGGCCGTGGACCGTTCTCGCCAACGCCCGGTTGCTCGCGCGGCTGCACGGCATCGTCCATCGGGTGCCGGCGTCCGCCCTTGACGGGCTCGATCTGCCGCCAGGTCTCGAGATGAGTCCCGCAGGCAGCGACGTGCTGTTGCACCGGGACCTGCACCCGCTGAATGTGATCTTGACGCAGAGCGGGCCGATGATCATCGACTGGGAGGGCGCGCGGTGCGGGCCCGCCATCGCCGACGTCGCGATGACCTGGGCGATCCTCGGGTTTTCAGACGTTCCAGGGCCGCGGATCGAAGCCGCACTCATCCGGAGCGTGCGGGCTCTGTTCACGCGCTCGTTCGTGCGCGCCGCCGGGCCGCTCGACGACGCGTGGCGGCTGACGGCCATCCGCCACCGGCTGGCCGACCCCAACGTGCTTCCGACGGAGCGGGCCCGCATGGAGAAGCTGGTGCCCGCTCCGCACCCGGCGCAGGCGAGCGCCTAGCGGTGGCAGGCGAGCGCCTAGGGGTGAAGCAGGCGGTCAAGCAGCGCCTGAACCGCCATGCGGCCCTCCGCCACCGCCGCCTTGGAATCGGGGGCGCGGGCGATGACCAGGACGATCTCATCCAGCGCCGCCAGGATCATGTGGGAGAACGGGCCGACGAGTTCCGCTGGCAGGCGGCCGCTGTCGCTGATGGCCTGGAGCATGACCCGCATGGCGCCGAGCGTGCGCCCGTCGTCCATGGCCCGCCACCGGTCCCAGCCGAGCACGGACGGCGCGTCGACAAGCACGACCCGCTGGATGACCGGGTCGGCGGCCAGGTCGATCCAGGCAAGTGCCGCGGTGCGCATCGCGTCCAGTGGGTCGGCACAGCCCTGGACTGTCTCGGCGAGTTTCACCGTGACCTGCTCCGATACGGCCGAGACGACGGCCTCGAACAGGGCTTCCTTCCCGGCGAAGTGATGGTAGAGCGCGCCGCGGCTGACCCCCGCGGCCGACAGCACGGCCTCGATCGAGGTGCCCTCGTACCCGTGCTCGGCGAACAGCCGGGTGGCCACCTCGATGAGCTGGCCGCGGGTGGCGCGGCCCTGGGCTGCTCGCTTACCTGAGGCCGCCTGCTGTTCGGTCATGGGATTCATTCTTACCTGCCGTTACTCGCCGCGCCGCACTTACGGTCCCTGCTTGGGTTGCCGTGTCCTCAATATTGACAGACCGATGGTCGGTATGTTTTTAATAGACCGACAGTCGGTATGTTACTTGGAGGTTTCCATGGACGTAAGCACGTTCACCGCGCATCGCCGGTCGCTGGACACCCCGGCAGGCGAGATCGCCTACACCGAGCTGGGCTCGGGCCCTGTCGCACTGTTCGTGCACGGCCTCGGCACCAACGGGGTGCTGTGGCGGCACGTCATCGAGGACCTGCGCGACACGAGCCGCTGCATCGCGATCGACCTGCCGCTGCACGGCGGCACCCCGGGCCGCGACGACCTGTCGGTCACCGCGCTCGCCCAGGTCGTCGCCGACCTGTGCGACGGCCTCGGGCTCACGCAGGTAGACCTGGTGGGCAACGACACCGGCGGCGCCGTCGCCCAGATCTTCGCCGCCCGCCACCCGGACAGGATCAGGTCGTTCACCCTGACCAACTGCGACTGCGAGGGCAACTTCCCACCGCCGGAGTTCGCCCCGGTCGTCGAGCTGGCGCAGCAGGGCAAGCTGGCGCCGGGGCTCGCGGCGATCGCCGGTGACCCCGCCGCCTGGCCGACCAGCCCCCTTGGCGCCGGCTACGAGCACCCCGAGCTGGTCCCTGAGGAGGTATGGCGCTCCTACGTCGCCGCGCTCGGCGACACCACGGAACGGGCCAGGGACTTCGAGCGCATGATCGCGGCGCTCGTGCCGGCCGAGATGGACGCGGTCAGCGAACCGCTGCGCGCCCTTGACGTGCCAACCCTGCTCGTGTGGGGCACCGGCGACGCCACCTTCGGCGTCAAGTGGGCGTACTACCTGCGGGACCTGATCCCCGGGGCGCGCGAGGTCGTCGAGGTCGACGGCGCGAAGCTCTTCTTCCCGGAAGAGCGCCCCGGCGACCTCATCCCGCACCTTCGCCGGCAATGGAGCAGGTAGGTTTGCTGACCGTCCTCGCGGCCTTCAGTTCGCTATGGTCGGAGGCTGTGGAGCAGCTTTCGCTGAGCCTGCGCGACGCCTGCGGTCACCTGGAGATCACCGGGCTGCGGGAGATCGGTCACGGGCTTGACGCACGCGTCTACCGCGGCGAGTCCGCCTTGCTCGGGCCCGTCGCGGTCCGGGTGCCGCATGCCCGCTGGCTGAACAGCGGTAACGAGACCCAGCTGGACACGCGCCTGCAGTTGCGGCAGGACTTCGACCTGAGCAGGCACCTGCGGGCGCACGGCCTGCCCGTGCCGGAGGTGTTCTTCTTGCACACCTCCGGCACGGGGCCGGACTTCAGCATCGCGGAGTACGTCGAGAGCGACGACAGTGAGCTTCCCGATTGGGAGTTCGGCAGGCTCATCCGGGCGATTCACGAGGTCCCCGCGCCGCCGCTCGACCTGGTCTGCATGGAATCGCGCGACGACGCCGACGAGGTGCTCGCCGAGCGGATCGGCGACCGGCTGAAGAACCTCGCGGCGGTCACCGAGCTTGGCGTGGGGTTCCCTGATATCCGCGCCGTGCTCGCCGCCGACCGGGCCGACGGTCTCCCCCGCCGCCTGCTGCACATGGACCTGCGGCCGGAGAACGTCCTCGTTCGTGCCGGGCGTCCGGTCGCGATCCTCGACTGGTCCAACGCGCTCATCGGCGATCCGGCCCTGGACCTGGCGCGTGCCGCGGAGTACGGCAGCCTCACCCCGGCCGCGCTCGCCGGCTATGGCGACCCCGGCAGCTTCACCATGTCGCCGCGGACGTCGTTGACCTCGTTGACCTCGCTGACCTCGCTGACCCCGCGAGAGGCGGTTTACCGGCTCGACGCCACCGTCATGCTCAGCCACGTGTTCCTCGACGGGGCTCCCGACCCGGCGAAGGCGCGGCACTACATCGAGCGAACGAAGAGCCTGTGCCGCAGGCTGGCCGGCGACTGAGCCACGGAATGCTTTTCCGCGCGGTGCACGCGCGTGACCGATCCTTTCTTACGAGCCTGGTGGGAGGCGGCTGCACGTCTTCGTGGTGCGTGGTGACCGTGAGGGTCGTGCGCGGGCTGGGACGCGGTGCCCGCGCGCAGGGCGCGGCCTGATCGCGAGTGATTTCGCTTTTCATGTGGATTCCGCAGCGAATAAGCTGCGGAATCCACATGATCATGGTCCTGGCCGCGGTGCTGCCGGGACAAACCGGACGGAACGGGCACGCGCGGGCCGGGCGCGGAGGCGCGGGGCGCCTACAGAAATTGAAGTGCCAGCGTGACTGGCGCAAACCAGGGCAAACCGGGCAGCCAGTGGTGCGTGACAGGGATAGTGGATCGTTGACCACGCCATGGCGTGGTCAACGATCCGCTGTCTTCGTGATGGGCCCCGGCACCGCGGCGGCGCGAGTGAAATGTCCCTTTTGCCGATGGGTTGCGGGCGCGCCAGGAAAGACCGTGCCCGTTCAATCGCTGTAAGTCATCCGCATTGGGTGTGCGGTGCGCTTTCGCGGCTTACTGGCCGGCCTTTGTGGGGTGTGAGGTTTGCTTTCTCGGCTTGCGGGCCGGCCTTGCGGCCTGTGAGGTTTGCTTTCTCGGCTTACTGGCCGGCCTTTGCGGCCGCGGCGGTGAAGGCGGGGAGGTAGCCGTCCTTCTGGCCGGCGGCGGTCGGGTGGTAAGAGCTGGTGATGGGGAGGGTGATGGAATTCAGCCAGGACGAGCCGCTGCAAAGCTCGTGGGCGGAGAACTGGGCGCGCACGTCGGCGAACGTGTCGCCGTTTCTCGCCGCGGCGGCCTGGAGCACGCCGTCCAGGTCGTTGATGCCCGTGTCGAGTGCCTGGTGGTCGGCGCGGGACAAGCCGAGGCAAAGCCAGGCGCTGAGGTCGTAGAAGTCGGGGTAATCGAGAACGACGATCTTGGCGTTCGGCGCGTGGGAGCGAATGTCGGTCAGCGTGGTATTGAGCCGGCCCGGCAGCGTGCTTGTCGACGTATTTCTCGGCGGAGGCGACGACGCTCTCGCACGAGCTTGTTGACTTCAGCACGCAGGTTTCCATGATCGAGGAAAAGCCCGCGTCGTTGCCGCCGATCGTGATGCTGACCAGAGTGGTCGACGCGCTGAGCGAGGAAAGCTGGCTGTTGATGACGTCGCTTGTCGTGGCGCCTGAGCAGGCGGCGAAGGTAAACGACGCGGGAGAGTTGGCCTTCGCCCACAGGGCGGGATAGGCGTTGGGGCTCTGGTCGCAGGATCCGCTGTCGGCGCCCGCACCGACCCCCGAGGAGTAGGAGTCGCCGAGAGCGACGTAATGAACCGCCGAGGCGGCCTGGGCGGGTATTCCCGTTCCGATCATTGCGGCGGCGAGCCCCAGGACTGGCGCGGTAACGCCAATGGCGAGCATGCGGGATGGACGCACTAGTTACTCCCAGTTATCCGATGATTACAGCATGCGCGCGCAAAATTTTTATATCACCGACATCAATGCGTTGGAAGATGCCGCGAGCCACTTTTATTCTGAACGTGACAAGGCAGATACTGAAAGTAATCAAATGGCATCGCTCGCCCCTACTTCGTCACCACGATTGCCACACGCGTCAATCGCGTTTATCGCTGACTCACAAGGTCGATGCCGGGAAAACCCTTTGCGGACGGGGTGGCCGATGCCGCACGCTTGCTGACGTGTTCCGGTTCGCCGTCTCCGCCCTCCGCGCGCCCTGCCGCGCGGCGCTGACGGCTGCCTCGGCGCCGCTTTCTGCGGCGCTGCTCTCGTCGGCGCTGCTCTCTTCGGCGCTGCTCTCGTCGGCGCTGCTGTCGTCGGCGCTGCTGTCGTCGGCGGGCGTGCTGGCCCACGACGGCACGCGACGCTGACCCTTTCCCGTTCGCTTCCTTGACCCGGCGGGGAAGGGTGGCGCATCGCGCGGTGCTCTCAGCGCGCGCGGGTCAGCGAGTGCAACAGGAGGAACCAGGAGCAAACCAGTCATGACCAAGCAGGCGTACATCCGCGACAAGCCGCACCTCAACATCGGCACGATGGGCCACGTCGACCACGGGAAGACCACCCTCACCGCCGCCATCACGAAGGTCCTCGCGGACCGGGGCATGAGCAGCTACGTGCCGTTCGCGCAGATCGACCGCGCGCCAGAGGAGTCCGCGCGGGGGATCACCATCAACATCGCGCACGTCGAGTACGAGACCGCGGCGAGGCACTACGCGCACGTCGACATGCCAGGTCACGCGGACTACGTGAAGAACATGATCACCGGCGCGGCGCAGGTCGACGGCGCGGTCCTCGTGGTCTCCGCGCTCGAGGGCGTGATGCCGCAGACCAGGGAGCACGTCGTCCTCGCCCGCCAGGTGGGGGTGTCGCACGTCGTCGTCGCGCTCAACAAGGCCGACGCGGCCGAGGAGGAGATCGCGGAGCTCGTCGAGCTCGAAGTCCGCGAGCTGCTGTCCGCCTACGGGTACCCAGGCGACGAGGTGCCCGTCGTGCGGGTCTCCGGGCTGGCGGCGCTCGCCGGCGAGGAGCGCTGGGTCGCGTCGGTCCTTGACCTGCTCGACGCGATCGACGCCTACGTGCCGGTACCCGAGCGGTACGTCGACGCGCCGTTCCTCATGGCCGTGGAGAACTCGCTGACCATCACCGGCCGCGGCACGGTCGTCACCGGCGCGATCGAGCGCGGCCGGGTGCGGGTCGGTGAGCCGGTCGAGCTCATCGGCCTTGGCGCGGCGGTGAGGTCCGTCGTCACGAGCGTGGAGACGTTCGGCAAGACGATGGACGGCGCCCAGGCAGGCGACAACGCGGCGCTGCTGCTGCGCGGCGTCGGCCGTCACCAGGTGCGGCGCGGCCAGGTGCTCGCCGCGCCAGGCAGCCTGCGCGCGCACCAGCGGTTCACGGCCGTGCTGCACCTGCTGTCGGCGGCGGAGGGCGGCCGGCACACGCCGGTGCGCTCCGGGTACAGCCCGCAGTTCTACGTCCGCACCACGGACGTGTCCGGCGTGCTTGACTTCGGTGGCGACGGCGGCGCCGGCAGCGCGGCCGTGCCTGGGAAGACGGTGCAGGTCACCGTCGCGCTTGGCAAGCCGGTCGCGCTCGACGCCGGCCAGACCTTCGCGATCCGCGAAGGCGGCCGCACGGTCGGCGCGGGCACGGTCACCGCCCTGCTCGACTGAGCAAGCGGGTGCGGGACTCACGGGTCCCGCACCCGCGGCCTTCGCTGCCGCCGCGCGCCCGTGACACGCGGCGCGATTAGCCGGCCTGGCCGGGGCTGACGAAGGCGATCGGCGTGCCGGCCGCTAGTCGCGCTTGGCGCCGGCCGGCCAGATGATGTGGACCGGCTTTCCGAGCTCGTGGGCGTAAGCGACCACGTCGGCGGTTCCGCCGTAGCCGCGGGCGGGCCGGCCGTCCCAGACGGCGTACAGCTCGTCGGCGGTGTCGATCATGAGCTTGCTCGCGGCCATGTACGACTCGGACGTGGGCTCGGCGAATGGCA
Source organism: uncultured Actinomycetota bacterium (assembly GCA_963759545.1). GTDB lineage: Bacteria > Actinomycetota > Actinomycetes > Streptosporangiales > Streptosporangiaceae > Trebonia. The sequence continues at coordinate 10,630 of CAVXAB010000018.1, read as the reverse complement.
GCCGGCGGACCGCCGCCGCCTCGGCGAGCAGCCGGTCGTACTCGGGATGGGAGTCCGCGGGCAGGCCGTCGCGGTACTGGCCGGCGGGGATGATTGCTTCCAGGCTGCCGCCGAGCTCGGTGACCGCGCGGGCGAAGATCAGGTCCGCTCCGTCGGCGAGGCACGAAATGCCGGTCACGTCGTCCCCGAACCCGGCGAGGGCCGCGCAGATGGCCTCGCTAACCAGGTCGGCCGTGGGGCCTGGCAGGCCGCGATGCCCGGAAACGGCGACTCGCCGCGCTGAGCGGCGCGCCGCCTCGCTGGCCGATGTCACCCCCAGCAGATCCGATGTCACACCCACGAGACTAGGCCACGGCCCGTTTCGTTGTCTCGCCCTGGCCAGCCGACGACGCACGGGAATGGCGCCCCGTGATAATGCGTCCTAAATTCCGCCATATCCGCGGAAAGCTGGCTGGTCACTAATGACCAATCGCCAGCAAGAAGGCTAATCAGGAGTCGGCGTCGTGCTCAGCTGGGGCAGTCCTTCCCGTCGCTCCCCCGGAGATCCCCGATGCGCTCGCGCTGGCTTCGCCGCTTCATCCTCGTCGGCACCATCTGCCTCGCCGCCCTAGCGACCAGCCAGGCCACCGGGCGCGCCGCCGCCGCGCCAAGCGCCGGCTTCAACGACTGGAGTTGCCGCCCGTCGGCCGTTCACCCAGACCCAGTCGTGCTGCTGCACGGACTCGGCGGCAACGGCCAGGGGAACTTCGCCACCCTCGGCCCCTACCTCGCGTCCGCGGGGTTCTGCGTCTACGCTCCCACCTACGGCGAGGCCATTCCCGGCATCCCGGTCGGCGGGCTCACGCCGATCCCCCAGTCCGCCACCGAGATCGACGCCTACATCAACCAGGTCCTCGCCGCCACTGGTGCCGCGAAGGCCGATCTTGTCGGGCACTCAGAAGGCGGCTTCCATGCCCTGTACGGGCCGAAGTTCGTGCCGGGCGAGGCCGCGTCCATCGCGCGCGTGGTCGCGCTGGCCCCGCCCACCCACGGCACCACGGTCGCCAGCCTGGTGACGATCGGCGACGACCTCGGCGTCAGCCCGCTGACGGACGCCATCATCGCCGCCGGGTGCCCCGCGTGCTCCGCCCTGACCACCGGGAGCAGCCTGGTGACCAGCCTCAACACCGGACTAGTGACTCAGCAGGGGATCGCGTACACGATCATCGCGTCAACCCGCGACGAACTGGTCACCCCGTACGGCACCGAGTTCGTCAACGAGCCCGGCGTCAGCAACGAGACCGTCCAGGACTTCTGCCCGCTTGACCCGGTCGGGCACATCGGCCTCGCCTACGACCCCGACGTCGCGCAACTTGTCCGCGACGCGCTGGACCCCGCCCAGCCGGTCCCGGTGACCTGCAGCGTGGGCCCTGCCTTCTGACCTGGGCCGAGGGCGCGCAGGAAGTCCGCGGCGGCGAAGACCTCTCCCGGTGCGGCCGCGCCCCGCACCTTCGCGCGGCCGTCCATGAGCCGCCTGGCCGCCTCGGCGACGAGCGGCCCCGTGACCGCGTAGATGTCGCGCCCGGCCGCCGAGATCCGGCGCTCCTGCGTACCGCGGCGCACGACGACGTCGACGACGAACCGCTGCGCCGAGCGGCCGTCCTCGTCGACGGCCTGGGGAGCGGGTGTCGCCGGGTTCCGAATGTCGTCAAGCGCGACAGCCGAGAGGTAGGTGCCGATTCTCGACGCTGCCAGGTGACGCGCCATCGTGACGATCTCGGCGAACGGCATGCCCGTCACCACCTGGCGGTCCAGTGGCGCGGGAAAGTCCCAGTCTCGAACTGGCGCCGGGCTGTGGACGGGCACGAGACGCCCGCCGTCGACGACCAGGCGGGTCGCGGTGTTGCGCCTGCCGGTGGTCCTGGTGCCCTCGGTCGGCCACCACCGGTCAAGGCCGATGGCGACGGTGATCTCGTCCGCGGCGGCCCATTCGGCCATCGCGGTAGTCGCCAGCAGGTCGGCGAGCCCGCCGTAGAACGCCATCGCCGGGATGACCGCGACGTCGGCGGGCCAGCCAAGCTCCTCGTGAGCGCGGTACACCGCCTGGGCCGCCGCCTGCTCCGCGGTGATGTCCAGGTAGTGCGCACCGGCGCGCACGGCGGCGGTCGCGACAGGGACGGCGGTGTCAAGGAACGGGCCGGCGCAGTTCACCACCAGCCCGGTGCCGCGGACGGCATTCGCCAGCGACTTGGCGTCATCCACCGTCGCCTGCCGCGCTTCCAGGCCGGGGAACTCACCCGCCATCTGGCCGAGCCTTGCCCCGTCGCGCCCGGACAGGACCGGCGTCAGGCCGCGGCGCAGCAGTTCGGTTACGACGAATCGTCCGGTGTGCCCGTAGGCGCCGTAGACCAGCACGTTTCTCTCCATGACGGTAATTCCAGCAGGACGCCAGGCCCGGCGCGAGTGACCGATCTGACATGATGCGTACAATTTGCGACATGCGCCATGTGATCGGGCTCGCCCTCCACGAGGACGCGATGCTCTACGAGACGGCGATCGCGGCCGAGGTCTTCGGGGTCGACCGGTCCGATCTCTCGCCCACGGGCACCTGGTATGAGCTCGTCGCCTGCACGCCTGACGGCTCACCGTCTCCCTGGCTCCCCGGGTTCCCCGCGCGCGGGTTCGCGGAGCTGGCCAGGGTCGACACCGTGGTGGTCCCGTCGACCAATGAGCTCGACGGCCAGCCGGACCCGGCCCTGCTCGCGGCACTGCGCGCGGCGCGCGACGCGGGCGTGCGGATCGCCGCGCTGTGCACGGGGGCGTTCGTGCTGGCCGCCGCGGGGCTGCTCGACGGGCGCGGCGCGGCCACGCACTGGATGCACGCCGAGCGGCTCGCTCGCCTTTATCCGCGCGTCGACGTGCGCGCCGACGTGCTTTATGTCGACGACGGACAGGTGCTGACGTCGGCGGGAAAGACCGCGGCGCTCGACCTCTGCCTGCACCTCGTCCAGCGCGACCACGGCGCCTCCGCCGCGAACGGACTGGCCAGGCGCCTCGTCGTGCCCTCGCACCGCCGCGGCGGGCAGGCCCAGTTCATCGCCCCGCCGCCCGACCCGCGGGTGACCGACAGGCTCGGGCCCGCGCTTGACTGGGCTCGGGCCCGCCTCGACGAGCCACTCACCGTGCAGGACCTCGCGCGGGAGTCGGGACTGAGCGCCCGCCAGCTCGCGCGCCGGATGCGCGCGGAGGTCGGGCTGACTCCGCTCGGCTGGCTGCACCAGCAGCGCATCACCCGTGCGCAGGACCTGCTCGAGCGCACGGAGGCCTCGGTCGAGCAGGTCGCCGCGCGGTGCGGCATGGGCACGGCCACCACGCTGCGCCGCCATTTCCATCAGGCCGTGGGCGTCAGCCCGACCGCCTACCGCACCGCCTTCCGCGGCTGACCCCTGACCGCAGCGGTCAGCCGCACCTGGCCTTCCGCGTCTGTTCCGTGCGCGACCGGTGGGGGCGATAGCGGTCAGCGGGCCTGGCGTGCCGCTCGTGTGTTTCGTGCGCGACCGCGGTGGGGGCGATAGGTGTCGTGGCTGCCGTGAGCGGCCGCGACGCGCGACGCGGGCGCGCTGGCCTTCACCCGGCGCGGGTGACGCGGCCCGCCGGGAGGACTTGCATGCTGCAGACATGATCGCAAGGGGATGCAAGGTGCTGTGTGCCGCTGGCGCCGTGGCCGCGGCGGTCCTCGCTGGCTGCAGTAGCACCAGCAGCAGCATCCCGCTACTAGCAGCGCCCCAGCAAGCAGCGCGCCCGCAAGCAGCGCGGCTGCCAGCGCCACCGCCAGCGCTAAGACGGCCCTCTGCGCGAGCGCGACCAAGCTCAAGGACGACATCGTCGGCCTGAAGGACATCAACATCACGGCGGGCGGCACCTCGGCGGTCTCCGCCCAGCTCACCAAGATCCAGCAGCAGTTCGCCGTGGTCAAGAGCGACGCGCACGGCCAGTTCTCCCCGCAGATCACCGCCATGTCGAACGCGCTGTCCAAGCTGAGTTCGAGCCTCACCGCGGCCAGGGCCAACCTGAACGGCGGGACGCTCAGCGCGCTTGCCTCGGCGGCGGGTTCGGTCGTCACCGCGGGGAACAGCCTGGTGACGGCCGTGTCGAACACCTGCTGACGCGCGCTGCCTGGTACGCCGCCGCGCGCGTGGAGTCAAGCGCGGGGTGCCAGAGTAACCACAAGTCGTTCTGGATCAGCGGTTTGCTGAGTTTGACTGGCGAGGCACGGTCCCGGCCTGGTCCGCCGGGCTAGCGGCGAACAGGCTGAGCCCGAGCCTGCGCGACAGGAACCTGGCCGCCAGCTGCCCGCGGACGCTGTTGCCCGCGCGGTCAAGCGGCGGCGCGAACGTGCCGTCGCCGCCCCCGGTGGATTGCCGCGGCTTTCCGCCGGGTATGGGTCTGCTGCCGCGGGCACGGCCCGCTCAGCCGGGGGCTGGGCGGCCGACTGGGGACTGTCGCCCGCGGCGCTTGCACCGACCACGAACACGGAGGGTCGGACTTAACGAGGGCGCGGTCGCCGGCGCGCGGCCCGGCCTGGTCATGGGGGGAAGACATGGACGCGTCCCTGCTTGCGGTGCTGACCGAGTCGGAAAGGCTGCTGGTCGCGGAGACCGACCGGGATGCGCTCGTCATGCTCGACGAGGACGGGGCCATCGCGCTTGAGACGCGGATCAGGCGGGCGCGCGACAAGTACGTCGGCCAGTACCGCCGGGGCGCGAGTGCACGGGTGCCAGAGCGCGGTGGCCGGGGCAAGGCGCGGCCGGAGAACTCCCGCGCTCGCGCGAAGGCGGAGGCCTTCGAGCGGGCGCTCGCCCAGGTGAGCCGGCGGGTCGCGGTTCTGGCGAGGGAGTCGGCGGCGGCGCTGCGGGCCGAACGGCTCGCCGCGGCGAAGGCCGGCAGGCAGAGCGACTGGCCGGGATCCGGAGAGATGGTGCCCCGCCAGCGGCGCCAGGGCCCCGACGCGACGCCGGAACCGACCGGCGAGCGCGCCCTGCGCAACCCCGCCACCGAGAAAGAGCGGGCCGGCACGCTCGCCCAGGGCGCTCGCCGCCAGGCGAGGCGGGACAGCAAACGCGCGGGAGCGCGCTAGGGCCAGTGACGCTAGATTCCAATGGGCCGCCGGCTTGCGATGAGGCACTGGACGCGCGCGGAACACCACATGGGACAGGCATCGCGGGAGGGACCGGGCTGGCCCGGGCTGCCCTGGCTTTCTCCCCGGCTGGCCGTCGCCGTCACCGTCGCCCTCCTGGTCGTCGTTAACGTCGTTGACGTCCGGGTGCCGCATGCGTCGCTTGTCGTAGGGCCCGTGTGTGCCGCGGTACTGCTCGGGCTGGCGAGGCTGGCCGGGCTGAGCTGGCGTGAGCTCGGGCTCGGCCCGGGGACGTGGCGGCGCGGGATGACGTGGGCGGCCGCCGTGATCGGCATCGTCGCGGTCGTCCTCGCGGCCGGCGCGGCACTGCCGCTGACGCGTGCCGCGTTCCGCGACAGCCGCTACCACCTGGACCTGGCGGACGCGCTGCTCACCACCTTCGTGCTTATCCCGGTCGGCACGGTGCTGCTTGAGGAGGTCGCCTTCCGCGGCGTTCTCTGGGGCCTGCTGCGGCGCCTCGGCGGCACCGTCGTGGCGACGACGGTGTCGTCGGCGCTGTTCGGCCTGTGGCACATCCTCCCGTCGCTTGGGCTTGCCACGGACAACGAGGCGATCGGGAGCGCAGTCGGCCGAGGCACGTCCGCGCAGGTGATCGCGGTCCTCGGCACGGTGCTGTTCACCGCCGCGAGCGGCGTGGTGTTCTGTGAGCTGCGGCGCCGCAGCGGCTCGCTGCTCGCGCCCGCCGGCCTGCACTGGGCGGTGAACGGGCTGAGCGTGCTCGCCTCGGCCGCGGTCTGGGCGTGGGCGACCCGGTGACGGCAACGAGAAGCCGGCTCGCGGTTCACCCGTTCCAGATGATGCGCGCGCGGCCCGGCAAGCGCAATCTGCGGACTACACCGCACACCGGGGAGGGGGCGCGGACATGGAGCGGGAACACCCGGCCGGGACGCGGCAGGGCCAGGCGGAATCCGGGCTGGGGCACCAGGTGCCCGCCGGCCCGCCAGATCAGGAGGCACCCGACCGGGCAGCGCCGCCCACGGTCCCTGACCCGCGTGGCGCGCCAGAGCGGGACGCGGTGGCCGAACCCCCCGTCCGGCCGCGCTGGTGGCACTTCCCGCGCACCAGGCGCTACCTTTCCGGTTTCCCGCCGGCGGGCCTGACCGGGGCGCTTGTCTTTTACTGCCTGTCGCTCACGCCGTCGCTGCTGCCAAGGGCGTGGTACCTGCAGGCAGTGATGTCCGCGGTGACGGCGACCATCGGCTACGGGGTCGGGCTGCTCATCGGCTGGCTGCTGCGCTCGCTGATCCCGTGGCGTCCAGGTCCCGGGCTACGGCGCGCGGCGCGCTGGGCGCTGCTGGTCGCCGCGGTGGTGCTGATCCCGCTGTTCGGCGTCCTTGGCGCCCAGTGGCAGCACCAGATCAGGGAACTGGTCGACGTCACCCAGGAGAGCGAGGCCAGCTACATCCTGGTCGTCGTGGTGACGGTGCTGCTGACGGCGGCCCTGATCATGGTCGCGCGCGGGATACGGGCGGTCGTGCGACTGATCGCCCGGCTCGTGGGCCGGGTCATCCCGGACCGGGCCGGGGCCGCCGTCGTGGTGCTCGTGGTATGCGTGCTGCTCCTGCTGCTCGCGACCGGGGCGTTGTCGCGCGGCGCGCTCAGCGCGGCCAACTCGGTGTTCGGCGGCACGGACAGCGGGACCGCCGCCGGCGTTACCCAGCCCACGTCACCGATGCGGTCGGGCGGCCCTGACTCGCTCGCGCCCTGGGACACGCTCGGCCGGCAGGGCAGGACCTTCGTGGCAGGCGGCCCGACGGTCGCCGAGATAAGCCAGTTCACCGGGGTGCGGGCGATGGAGCCGATCCGGGTGTACGCGGGCCTTAACTCCGCGCCGTCGATCGAGGCGGAGTCCGCGCTGGCCGTCAGTGAGCTGGAACGGACGGGGGCGTTCAGCCGCAAGGTGCTCGTCGTCGCCACCACCACCGGCACCGGCTGGGTGAACCCGGCGATGATCGACCCGCTTGAGTACATGTACGGCGGCGACACGGCGGTCGCCGCGATCCAGTACTCCTTCCTGCCGAGCTGGATCACCTTCGTCGCGGACAAGGGCCCCGCGCAGGAGGCCGGACGCGACCTGTTCGACGCGGTGTACGGCGTATGGAGCCGGCTGCCCGCCGACCACCGGCCGAAGCTGGTCGTCTTCGGTGAAAGCCTCGGGTCGTTCGGCGGCGAGGCGGCGTTCAGCGGCGTCAACGACATCAGGAACCGGACCTCGGGGGTGCTCTGGGTCGGCCCGACCAACGACAACACGCTGTGGACCCAGTTCACGGCCGACCGCGATCCGGGAACGCCCGAGTGGCAGCCGGTCTACCGGGGCGGCACGACGGTGCGTTTCATCACCTCGCTCGGTCAGCTCAGCCCGGTACCCGCGGACTGGGCCGTGCCGCGGGTGGTGTACCTGCAGAACACCTCCGACCCGATCGTCTGGTGGTCGTGGGCGCTGGCCTTCCACCAGCCCGACTGGCTGCGCGGCACGCATCCGCCCGACGTCTCCTCGGCGATGCACTGGTACCCGCTCGTGACGTTCTGGCAGGTCGCGGCCGACCTGGCGCTGGCGGCGGCCGTCCCTGCCGGGCACGGTCACACCTACGGCATGCTCCAGGGGGCCTCCTCCTGGGCGGCCATCATCCCGCCCGCCGGCTGGACCGCGGACCGCACCGCCGCGCTTGGGAACCTGGCCGCCAACTGACCCAGGAGGGGCGCCGTTACGGCTGAGTGCCGAGCGTCACGGTGGCGGTGCCCGCCTTCCCGTCCCGCACGTAGTCGACCGTCACCTTGTCGCCCGGGCTCTTGGTGAGCGTCAGCTCCTGCAGCTGGACGTTGGTGGTGGCCGGGTTGCCGTCGAGCTTGGTGATGACGTCGCCCTGGCTCAGGCCGGCCTTCGCGGCCGGGCCGTTGGCCACCACGCCCGCCACGAACAGGCCCTCGCTGATCCCGGCTTCCTTGGCCGTGGCCTGGGGTATCGGCACGGTCTGGAGCCCGAAGAACGCGTGCGTCACCCGGCCGGTGGAGATGAGCTCGTTCGAGATGGTCTTGGCCAGGTCAACCGGGATCGCGAAGCCAAGCCCGATGCTCCCGCCCGAGGACTCGCCGGTCGAGCTCGGCACGGTCGCGCCCGCGGTCGGAACGCCGATGAGGTCGCCCGAGCAGTTCACCAGGGCGCCGCCGCTGTTGCCCGGGTTGATCGCGGCGTCCGTCTGCACCGCGGACACGAGCAGCGCGGAGCTGTCGTTCTCCGCGGGCACTTCCACCGTCCGGTTCAGCGCGCTCACGATGCCGGAGGTCACGGTGCCGGACAGGCCGAGCGGCGCGCCAAGGGCAACGACCGGCTGGCCGACCACCACAGAGTCCGATGAGCCCATCCCGATGACCTTCAGGTCGAACGGCGGCGTGACCTTGAGCACGGCCAGGTCGGTGAGAATGTCGCGGCCGACGATCGTGGCGGGGACGGTGGTTCCCGACGCGAAGGTCACCTCCACCTTGCCGCCGTTGGCGGCGGGAGAGATGACGTGGTTGTTCGTCAGGATGTAGCCGTCGCTCTTGATGACCTCGCCTGAGCCGGTACCCGCGCCCGCGGCGCCGCTGGCGGAGATCGTCACCACAGATGGGAGCACGTCGTCGGCCACGGTGGTCACGTTGCAGGTGGCGGCGGAGCCCGCGGCGGTGACGTTTCCCGCGCTGGAAGCGGTGGTCGTCGTCGACGTGCACCCGGCGCCGGCGATGGCGACCGCGACGGCGGGAATCAGCATCCAGGGCCACGAGGGCCGCCTGGTCCCTTTCGCCGGCCTGGCTGACGGTCTCACTGGATCACGGCCCTCACTCATGACAGATCTCCGCCGCCCTTCCTGGATGGTCGTCTGCTCCCAGCACACCGGTGCCCGCGGGCGTACCGACCCGCCGCCATTGCGTCAGCGTTCACCTGGCAGCCCTGCCCTGCCTCACCCAGCGCGGGTGAAACAGCGCCGGCTCCTACTACGTTCCCTGGCTCCCGCCGCCCTGAGCCGCGGTCATCGGGTCAGCCGCCCGGCGGCTTGCCGGGACCGCGCCGGACACTTCCTGGTACGGTGCCCCGGTCCTGAGCCAGGTGCGCGCGGCGAGTGTGAGGGCCTGGATGCCGGTGGTGAGGGTGGGCTCGACGACCGGCGCGAAGTACGGTGAGTGGTTTCCCGGCAGCGAGTCGAGGCGTCCCTCGGCCATCGCGCTGAGCACGGCCTGGGTGTCCAGGCCGCCCCAGAACCAGAAGACGGTGGGCGCGCCCGCGGCCTCGCCGAAGTTGCCGACGTCCTCGCTGGCGGTCACCAGCGGCATGGGCATCAGCCGCTCGGCGCCGAAGTGCGCACGGAACGCGGCCATGGTGGCCTCGGTGGCGGCGGGGTCGCTGATCAGCAGCGGCGCGCTGTGGGTCCAGGTGATCTCGGGCGGGCGCGGCGCGGAGCTGGCGGTCGCCTCGGCGGTGATGACGCGCTCAACCGCGGCGCGGACGAGGTCGCGGGTCTGCCGGGAGTAGGTGCGGATGTTGATGCCGAGCTCGGCGGTGTCCGGGATGATGTTGTCCTTGGTCCCCGCCTGCAGCCGCCCGACCGTGACGACGGCGGCCTCGGCGGGCGAGACCTCGCGGGCCACGATGCCCTGGAGCCGGGTCACGACGTGCGCCGCCATCAGGACCGGGTCGACGGCGGCCTCCGGGCGGGAACCGTGGCCGCCCTGGCCGTACAGGGTCACCTTCACCGAGTCTGAGGCGGCCATGAGCGGTCCGCTGCCGTAGCCGATCATCCCGGCGGGCAGCGGGCCGACGTGCTGGCCGAGCACGATGCCGGGCACGGGGAACCGCTGGAACAGGCCGTCGTTCACCATGTCCGTGGCCCCGCGGGCCAGTTCCTCGGCCGGCTGGAACACGACGAGCAGGGTTCCCGACCAGGTGCCCTGGGTGCGGGCGAGCATGGACGCGGCGCCAAGCAGGCAGGCGGCGTGCATGTCATGGCCGCAGGCGTGCATCACGGGAACCTCTTCCCCGTCCTGGCCGCGAGCGCGCACGGTGCTGGCATAGGGCAGCCCGGTCAGCTCCTCGACCGGGAGGGCGTCGAAGTCGGCGCGCAGCATCACGACCGGGCCTTCGCCGTTTCTCATCAGCCCCACGACCCCGGTGCCGCCAACGTTCTCGGTGACCTCGAAGCCAACCGGCCGCAGCGCGCCGGCGATCAGCCTGGCGCTGCGATGCTCCTCAAGCGACAACTCGGGATGCCGGTGCAAGTCGCGGTAGAAGTCCGCGAGGCCGGAACTCAGCTCGCCAAGCCCGCGCCACATGCTCTCGTCCACCGCGCCGCCTCCTAACTGGCGAAACCACCGAGACCCCCGCTCGGCACCGTTCCCCAGGTCATGAGCTCTCACACGACCGCGGCGGGCGGTACCTCGCCGGCGGCTAGCGCGAAGCGGGCACCGGGGCGACTGGCCGCC
>CAVXAB010000017.1:0-554039 GCA_963759545.1 uncultured Actinomycetota bacterium | reverse complement strand
ACAGCGACGGCGCGGGCCCCGGCGGCGAGCCGGACGTGGTCACCCGCATCCTGGACGGTGAGGTAGACCTAATCGTGAACACGCCCTTCGGTGCCGTTTCCACGGCCTCGGCGGCGGTCCGGCTTGACGGCTACGAGATCAGGACGGCGGCGGTCAGGCGGGGCGTGCCCTGCGTGACCACCGTGGCCGGCCTCGCGGCCGCGGTGCAGGGCATCGAGGCCACTATCCGCGGCGAGATCGGCGTCCGCTCCCTGCAGGAGCACGCCGCCGCGCTGCGCGGTTAACTCTTGCGGCGGGCGCGTGGTTAACTCATACGGCAGGTGACGGCGGAAAGGCCGGAGCGGTGACGGAGCTTCCGGGAAATGTCGGGCGCTAGCACGCCCCGATATTCCCGGAAATTTCGGGATATCGGACAGGACTCAGGGGACTGGACGGCGGCTGAATGGCAGGGAACGACCGGGAGAGCGGTGCGGCGCCGGTTCAGGTGCGCGGAACGGTGCTCACGGTGCGCCGCGTCGACGCGTACGTGGCCATGACCGTGGTCGCCCCGGCGATCGCCACCAGGTTCAAGCCCGGCCAGTTCATCGCGATCGCGGTCGGCGGGCCGCAGTCAGGCATGCTCGGGCGGCGCTCGTTTTCCATCCACGACGTGCGGCCCGACCACGGCGGCACCGTGGAGTTCGTGTTCCTGCCCCGCGAGCCAGGCGCACAGTGGCTGGCGGACTGCCGCTCGCGTGACGTCCTTGACGTGGTCGGTCCACTCGGCCGCCCGTTCCCCGTGCCGCGCGACCCGGCCTCGTGCATGCTTCTCGGCGTCGGCCCGGGCGCCGCGCCGCTGTTCGCGCTGGCCTCACGACTGGCCGAGCGCGGCTCGCACGCCGATTACCTGCTCGGCGCGGAGAGCGCCGACCGGGTCTTCGGCGCACTCACCGCCCGCAGGACCGGGCGCTCGGCGGTCATCGCCACCGCCGACGGCTCCCTGGGATCACGCGGCTCGGTCGTGGACATGCTGCCGACCGTCGTGCAGCAGGCGCGCACCGACGTGATCTACGCGTCGGCGCCCGTGACGGTGCTCAGGTCGGTGTGCGCGCTCGCCGGCCGGTACGGCATCCCGGTCCAGGCCCTCGTGTCTGAGCCGCCGATGACGTGCGGCACCGGGCTGTGCATGGGCTGCGTGCTGCCCGCCGTCGGCAACGACGGGGTCACCCGCATGGTCCGCGCGTGCGTGGAGGGCCCGGTGTTCCGCGGCGACCTCGTCCGCTGGGACGACGTGGGCACGATCCCCTTCGACGCCCTTGGCGCCCCCGGCTGGAAGCCGAGGCCTGGCGCCGCCTCTTCCGGCACGGGGGCACCCGCGACGAGCGCGATGCCCGCGATCGACACGATCAGGGGAGGCCGCTCGAATGCCGGCTAGCCCCCCGGCCCGTGATCACGAAGAAAAAGCATCGAATAGGCTGCGGATCTTTCACGATCACGCCTTTGACGCGGGAGGAGAGGGCGATGCCCGCTGACTTGCGGACGCGGATTGGCCACCTGGACCTCCCTAGCCCCATCCTCACCGCTTCCGGGTGCGCTGGCAGCGGGCGGGAACTGGCGCAGTTCACCGACGTCGCCAGGCTCGGTGCGGTGATCACCAAGTCGGTGACGCTTGAGCCCAAGGCGGGAAACCCGTCTCCGCGCATGGCGGAGACGCCGAGCGGCCTGCTGTCGTCGGTGGGGTTGCAGGGACCTGGGCTCGACGGGTTCCTGCAGCGCGACCTGCCCTGGCTGCTCTCGCGCGGCGCACGGGCCTTCGTGAGCGTCGCGGGGCATACCGCCCGCGAGTACGGCGAGATCGCCTCCAGGCTGTCTGACTCCGCCGGGGTTACCGCCCTCGAGGTGAACCTCGGCTGCCCGGACGCGGCGACGGCGGGCCGGCCGTTCGCGCTCGACGCCGCGTCGGCAGGCGCCGTCGTGGCCGCCGTGCGGGGGAGCGCCCGCTATGACATCCCGGTCTTCGCCAAGCTGTCACCCGAGGTCACCGACATCGTCTCGGTGGCCCGCGCGTGCGTGGCCGCGGGCGCCGACGGGCTGTCGATGATCAACACGCTGCCCGGGATGGTGATCGACCCGGTGACCTTCAAGCCCGCGCTTGCTGGCCTGGCCGGCGGCTTGTCCGGGCCCGCCGTCAGGCCGATCGCCGTGCGCTGCGTCTGGATGGTCCGCGAGGCGCTACCCGACGTGCCCATCATCGGCTGTGGCGGCGTGCGGACGGGGCGTGACGCCCTGGAGTTCCTGCTCGCGGGCGCGTCTATGGTGGCCGTCGGCACGGTGCTCTTCCACGACCCCTCCGCCTGCTCCAGGATCCAGCGCGAGCTTGAGGAGGAGCTGACGGCGCGCGGGGTCGACCGGGTATCCGACGTCATCGGGCGGGCCCACCAGACGGCCGCCTACGCCACGGAGCGTCATACTTGGGGGTAGCGAAGCACTAGCGGGAGCAGTCATGGTGCGGTATGGCGACCAGGAGCATTCATCGCCCGGGGGAGCGCAGTGCCCCCCTGGGACACCCCAGACCCCGGTGGCCCGTACTCCCAGGGAGCATGCCCCACGGGAAGACGCGAATCAACCGGACGGGCAGCAGGGCGGGGAGGCCCGGCTAGCGGAGCAGGACGTCGCGCTCGGGGTGCCGCGTCCGCGGCAGGCGGCACCGCGGCGCGCGTCGCTGCTCAGGCGACCCGAGTCCCTGCGGGCGATACCGTCGCTTGCCCGCTTCCTGGCCCGGGCTTCGCTTGAGCCAGGCGACGCGCGGATCGGCGGCGATCCAGCCGGGCACGATCTTGCGGGCCGCGACTCAGCCGGCTGGGAGCTTGTCGACCAGGCCAAGGAGGGCGGCGGGGAACAGGCTGACAAGGACGCGGCGGCCGACAAGGACCGCGCCGACCGGGAGAACGCCGACCAGGACAATGGTGCCGGCCGTGATATCGAGGCGCGTTTTGGCTCCGTGCCTCGCGCGGACGTGCCGGCGAGCTCCGCCGCGGAGCTGCGTGAGCTCGCCGACCTCTCCGACCTGCTTGCGGAGCTCGCGGGCCTGGTGCGTGACCTGGGCGCCCTGATCGTCGGCCTGATGACGGCGGCGACGGGCGGTGGCGACCGGCAGGTCAGAACCTTCACGATCCCGCCAGAGCTGGCGGAACTGGCCGCGGCGCATCAGGAGCTCAAGACGGAGCAGCAGGAGCTCACCGCGCGGTTCGAGGCCTCGGGCAGCCAGCAGGAGCGCGCCGCGCTGCGCGCCAGCCTGGCGGCGCTGACCGAGCGTGCCACCAGGGCCGTGTCCGCCGCCGCGGCGGCGGTGGCGCCCGAGGAGGATCACTCACCGGGTAGATCATCGGAAGGGACCACCCAGGCGGGGAAGTCCGGAGCACAGTTGAGAGAACCTTCGAGAGAGGAGACTGGCGTGCAGTCAACAACCGGAGAGACGCCTTCCCGCGGGCCCGTCCGCTGGATGGACGTGCCCGCGGCGGACAGGCGGCTGGCGCCGGTCGCCGTCGCGCTCGACGCGCCGGACATCGACGTGGCGGCGCACTGGGCGACGCTCGTCACGCCGCACGTGTCCACCGTCAAGATCGGCCTTGAGCTTTACCTGCGGTACGGCCCCACGGTGGTGGCGACGGTACGCGGCGGGAGCGGCGTGCACGTCTTCCTTGACCTCAAGCTGCACGACATCCCCAACACCGTGGCGGGCGCCGCCCGCGCCGTGTCCAAGTTGCGCCCGGAGATCCTCACGGTCCACGCCGCGGGCGGCGCGGACATGATCAAGGCGGCCGTGGAGGCGGCACCGGACGCGCTCGTCGCCGGGGTCACGCTGCTGACCTCGATCGGCGACGATGACCTGGTTGAGCTTGGCATGGACGGCTCGGTGAGCGACGCGGTCCGTCGGATGGCGACGCTTGCCGTCTCGGCGGGCGCACGCGGACTTGTCTGCTCCCCGCAGGAGGTCGCGGCCGTCCGTGCCGAAGTGGGCCAGGACATCCTGCTGATCACCCCAGGCATCCGCCTCGCGGGCGCCACGAGCGACGACCAGGCCAGGGTCGCCACCCCGGTGGAGGCGCTCAAGGCGGGCGCGGACCTCCTGGTGATCGGCCGCCCCATCACCAAGGCGCCCGACCCCGGTGCCGCCGCGGCCGCGATCGCGGGATCCCTGCGCCGCGCCCTCCCCGCGAGGTAACCCGGCGGCAGCGGGCACGCGATCGTCAATTTCCTATCGGGGCATTTGGGTCAGTCCCACGATCTGGGTGGCAGACGGGGGCCGCAGGGGCCACACTGGCATCAGGTCTTTCCTCTTGACCGTAGATGTGTTCGGCGCAACAAACCCTACCTGCGACGATTCATCGCAGCTGCACTGTGATCGAAACGCTGCGGTGGGTAAAATGTCCTTCCAGGACGACATGAGCGCGGAACATCCTGGATTATGAATAAAGTGGAACTAAATCACCATAAAGCACATATGCCACTCCAATGCCGAGCCGGCGCGCGGTCGCGGCGGGCCGGCGCTCCGCTGCCGGGATCCCACGACGGACCCGCCGCGGGCGGTGCCGGCCATGGGGGCGGCAGGTCGGGGGAGTGTCGGTCGCGAGGCCGCGCTTTCCCTTCCGCGAGGGAGTACCTCAACTGGACTTTGCGGCGGTACGTCCGGGCTTTGTCGCTGCGTGTATGGTTGAGGCGGCAGGCGCCAGGGACGGGCGGCACACCCGTGCCAGCCGGCCGGGAGAGCCTCCTCCGTGCCGCCGCCCGCCGGGCCGTCCGGGCCGGGGAAGCCGGCTCGCTGGCACCCGTCGAGCGGGTGAACGGCGTGTCGCTGTCCTCGGATCGCGCGCTGCGGTACCGTATCCATAGAAACAGACAAATGGAACATTTGACCCAGGTTGCGGCAAGCCTTCGAGGAGGTGTTCGGCGCGGTGCGGCTATCACTCCGCGAGAGCGCAGTGTCGCCTCGGACCTGGTATTGACTACTTTCAGTAACAAAGCGTATGTATAGAGTAATATATTTGGATTTGTGATGACATAAACGGAGGTTCGCGTTGCCGAAAGGGTGCTTGACTCGCTAGTTTCCCCTCCCGTCCAACCTTTTTTACGACGAAACCCGAGGTGACCCCGAGTGGCTCTTCCTCCCCTCACTCCCGAACAGCGCGCAGAGGCCTTGCAGAAGGCGGCGATAGCGCGCAAGGAACGTGCCGACGTTAAGAATCGCCTCAAGCGTGGCGCGGTGACCCTGTCCGAAGTCATCAAGGACGGATCCACCGACGACGTCATTGGCAAGATGAAGGTCTCGGCTCTCCTTGAGTCGCTGCCAGGTGTGGGCAAGGTCCGCGCGAAGCAGATCATGGAGCGGCTTGGCATTGCCGAGTCCCGCCGCGTTCGGGGGCTTGGCGCTAACCAGCGTGCCGCCCTTGAGCAGGAGTTCGGTGCGGACCTCTGACGCAGTGAGCGAGCACGGCGGGCGGTTTACGCGGCCGTCACGGGTGCGAGGGCATGGCCGAAGCACCCGTCGGTAAAACGCGCGGAACCGCCGCCGCGGGGAATGCTGCGCCGGAAGGTGTTAGCTTGCCCGCGGACCGGAAGAATTCGCGGCTGACTGTGCTCTCCGGGCCTTCCGGGGTCGGGAAGAGCACAGTCGTCGCGGCTCTTCGGCGCCGCAGTCCGGAGATCTGGATTTCCGTTTCCGTCACTACTCGAAGGCCGCGGCCGGGAGAAGTGAACGGGCGGGAATACCATTTTGTGGACACTGCGGAGTTTGACCGCATGGTCTCCGCCGGAGAACTGCTTGAGTGGGCCGAGTTCGCGGGCAACAAATACGGCACGCCCGCCGAACCCGTGCGCAATAGACTCGAGCAGGGCCAGCCGACCCTGCTCGAGATCGACCTGTCGGGTGCCAGGCAGGTCAGGGAGGCCTTGAAGGACGACGCGCTCTTCGTGTTCCTGAAGCCCCCCTCGTGGGCCGAGCTTGTCCGGAGGCTCACCGGCCGTGGCACCGAGCCGCCCGACGTGGTGGCGCGGCGCCTGGCGGTGGCGAAGGAAGAGCTGGCCGCGGCCAGCGAGTTCGATGTGACGCTGGTCAACACGTCGATCGATGAAGTTTGCCGGCAGATGGTAACGTTGATTAACAGTAATCAGTGAACTCTCTTCATCCTGCTGCCCCTGGCTGATCACGTCTTGGGTGCGTAAGGACAGGATGAAGGTGACGCCCTAGTCAAGTGAGGAATGGCAACACGTGGCTGTGACCCAGGGTGCGGACGGCATCATCAACCCGCCGATCGACGAGCTGCTCGAGATCGTTGACAGCAAGTACCGGCTGGTGATCCTGGCCGCGAAGCGGGCGCGCCAGATCAACGCCTACTACTCGCAGCTCGGCGAGGGCCTGCTTGAGTACGTCGGGCCGCTCGTGGAGACCCGCGTGCAGGAGAAGCCGCTGTCGATCGCGCTGCGTGAGGCGCGCGAGGGCATGCTGAAGGTCGAGCAGACCGAGGGCTGAGCGCGCGCGATCGGATGGACCCCGGGCCTGCGGGCTCCGGCCGCCTTCCAGGGAATCGCGCCGTAGTATCCCCTTGGGGACCAGACCCCGCGGGCAACAGCAGCATCGGAGTGACCCATGGCGCGCGTTATCCTCGGCGTCGGCGCGGGCATCGCCGCGTACAAGGCATGTGAGCTGCTCCGCCTGTTCAAGGAGAGCGGCCACAGCGTGCGGGTGATCCCGACGCCGGACGCGCTCCGCTTCGTCGGCGCCCCCACGTGGGAGGCGCTGTCCGGCGAGCCGGTGACCACCGACGTCTGGACCGGAGTCGCGGACGTGCCGCACGTGAAGCTCGGCCAGACCGCGGACCTGGTCATCGTCGCCCCCGCGACGGCTGACCTGCTCGCCCGCGCGGCCACGGGCATGTCGAATGACCTGCTCACCGCGACGCTGCTGACGGCACGCTGCCCGGTGATCTACGCGCCCGCGATGCACACGGAGATGTGGGAGCACCCCGCCACCCAGGCCAACGTCGAGACGCTCCGTTCCCGGGGCGCGATCGTCGCCGAGCCGGCCGTGGGCCGCCTCACCGGCAAGGACAGCGGCAAGGGCCGCCTCCCCGACCCGGCCGACCTGTTCGCGCTCGCGGAAGAAGTCATCGGATCCCGAGCGGAAGCGGCTGACTTTCCCGCGCCACGCCGGGTCCCTGACGAGCATGGCGGAGCCTCGACGGGTGATAGCCACGCCTCCGTTCGGAATGACCGTGCTCTTCCCCTGGCCGGGAAGCGGGTGCTGATCTCCGCCGGGGGCACGCGCGAGGAACTCGATCCCGTCCGCTTCCTCGGCAACTGGTCGACGGGCACGCAGGGCTACGCGTTCGCCAGGTCAGCGGCGGCCCAGGGCGCGGGCGTCACGCTGGTCGCCGCCAACGTGGAGCTGCCGGACCCGGTCGGCGTCAAGGTCGTCAGGGTCGTCTCGGCCAGGGACATGCACGCCGCGATGCTCGCCGAGGCCCCGGGTGCCGACGCCATCATCATGACCGCTGCCGTCGCCGACTTCCGCCCGCTCAAGCGCGCCGACCAGAAGATCAAGAAGGACGGCACCCTGCCGCCCCCGATCGAGCTGACGGAAAACCCGGACATCCTCGCAGGCCTGTCCAGGCGCCGCACGGAGCAGGGCCCGGACACCCAGGTGATCGTTGGCTTCGCCGCCGAGACGAACCCTGACCTGTACGCGGCACGGGCCAAACTGGCCCGCAAGGGCTGTGACCTGCTCGTCGTGAACCAGGTAGGGGACGGCGAGGGCTTCGGCACCACCGACAACGAGTGGCTCGTGCTCGACACCGCGGGCACGGTAACCGGCATCTCCCGCCGGTCGAAGGATGCCCTGGCCAGCGACGTGCTGGCCCTGGTGACCGCCCGTCTGGCCTGACGGCGCCCCGCGTGCGCACACCTCAGTGACCGCAAACCCGCGCTCTCGCCCGTTAACCGCTGTCATTCACTGACCTGCGCGATCGTCGGCGACTTGCGGCTAAACTCTGCCAAGTCAGTTGACTATTCGGACGGAGACAAAGACGTGGCACGTCGGCTGTTTACTTCGGAATCGGTGACGGAGGGCCACCCGGACAAGATGGCCGACCAGATCAGCGACGCCATCTTGGACTCAATGATCAAGGACGACCCCGCGAGCCGGGTCGCGGTCGAGACCCTGATCACGACGGGACAGGTCCACGTGGCCGGCGAGGTCACCACCAAGACGTACGTGGACATCCCCGGGATCATCCGCGAGAAGATCCTCCAGATCGGCTACGACTCCTCCGCCAAGGGCTACGACGGAGCGTCCTGCGGCGTTTCTGTCTCCATCGGCTCGCAGTCGCCTGACATCGCCCAGGGCGTCTCCGACGCGTTTGAGTACCGCGAGGGCGAGGGCGCCGACGACTATGACCGCCAGGGCGCGGGCGACCAGGGCCTGATGTTCGGCTACGCGTGCCGGGAGACCCCGGAGCTGATGCCGCTGCCGATCATGCTGGCGCACCGGCTGGCCCGGCAGCTGTCCGTGGTGCGGCGCTCCGGCCAGGTCCCGTACCTGCGGCCGGATGGCAAGACCCAGGTGACCATCGAGTACGCGGGCGACAGGCCGGTCAGGCTCGACACGGTCGTCGTCTCCAGCCAGCACGCCCCCGACATCAACCTCAAGGAGCTCCTGGCGCCCGACGTCAAGGACTACGTCGTCGACCCGGTGCTCGCGGGCCTGGAGATCGACACCGAGGGATACCGGCTGCTCGTCAACCCGACCGGCCGGTTCGAGATCGGCGGCCCGATGGGCGACGCGGGCCTCACCGGCCGCAAGATCATCATCGACACGTACGGCGGCATGGCCAGGCACGGCGGCGGCGCGTTCTCCGGCAAGGACCCGTCCAAGGTGGACCGCAGCGCGGCCTACGCGATGCGCTGGGTGGCCAAGAACGTGGTCGCGGCGGAGCTCGCCGACCGGTGCGAGGCGCAGGTCGCCTACGCGATCGGCAAGGCCAAGCCGGTGGGGCTGTTCATCGAGTGCTTCGGGACCGAGCGCGTCCCCGTGGAGCGGATTCAGGATGCGGTGACCCAGGTCTTCGACTTGCGGCCGCGCGCCATCATCGCCGCACTCGACCTGCTTCGCCCGATCTACTCGCAGACGGCCGCCTACGGCCACTTCGGCAGGACCGAGCCCGATTTCTCGTGGGAGCGCACCGACCGCGCTGCCGCCCTGCGGGCGGCCTGCGGAGTGTAATAGCAGACTGTCACTGGTGTTGAAGGGCGTCCGTTTTCGGGCGCCCTTCAGGCATTTGCGCCGCGGTTAAGTCTGTGCGTGCACAGGCGATTACTTAGCGGTGTAGTCTCCTTACCAAAAGATTACGTTTCAGCGGTCCCGAAACCATGCATGACGTGAGCGTCTCAGGGTAGCGAAAGCCAACCAGGTCTCGAGCGGGACCGGTCCTCCGCTACCATGACCTGCGGCGATTACGCCAAGTGAGTCCAGACCAAGCTCGCCAATACCTACGTCCCACGGCCGTGCAGATGCGTATGCGTATGAAAGTGCGAAATACCTTGCTGATGCACGTGCATGCGATAAGCTCAGTCTCGTAAGTCCGGGGGGCATTCGAACAGATCCAAACCGGACTCGGTCGCGCGGGCGGCCAGTCCAGCGCTCTGGTCCCGTAACGGCGCCACGCCAGTCTGCGGACCGGGTTAGATCCGTCAGGAGACGAGAACCATGCAGGACATTCAGAACGGGATCAGCGCCGCAGAGCTTGAAGGCGCGATCTGGCGCAAGAGCCAGCGCAGCAACTCCCAGGGGGCCTGCGTGGAGTTGGCCCGGCTCGACGCGGCCACCGTGGCGATGCGGAACTCACGCGACCCGCAGGGCACGGCCCTCATCTACTCGGCGACGGCCGTCCGGGCGATGGTCAGCGCGCTTCGCTCAGGAGATTTCGACTACCTGGTCGGGTAATCACTGCTCTGATCAGGCGGCAAGACCCGCGGACGGCTGAGCCCGCCCTGTCCATGACGGGACAGGGTCAGGCAAGCCCGCGAGCGGCCGGGCACGGGTAATTGCGGCTCCCCGTGCCCGGCCGCACGTGTTTCTGTATTGCCTGCGGGGGGACGACCCCCTGCACCCCCCGCGCATGGGAGGGCTTCGCCCCCCATAACCCCCCCACGGGGGGACTCGCAAAAACCGCTCGCCCCCCGCGCTGTGGCTGGGGTTAGAGCCTTCTGGTTGCGGTAGCAGGCAGCGCATAGACCGCGCTGCCTTGCGCTGTGGCTGGGGTTAGCGCACTGCAATTGCAGTCCGGGCTTTGTCGTGCCGCAGCCGAAGTTGGGCGTCCGCGTCTGGTAGGACGGAGTGATGGCGGATACGTGGGACGAGGGAACGGCAGGGCTCCTGCTGTCCGACGCGCCACCGCTAATCGCCGAAACCCCCGTAAAAGACGAAAAAGCCGACAAGCCACCCAGTCGGTCCAGGAAGTCTAAGGACACGCGGACCCTGCGGCCCGCGGCCGACAATCCCGTCGCCAGGATCGCGGTGGACCTGCCGCTTGCGCACCTCGACCGCCCGTTTGACTACCTCGTACCTGAACGGCTCGCGGACCAGGCCAGGCCTGGCGTCCGGGTCAGGGTCAGGTTCGCGGGCAAGCTGACCGACGGCTTCCTCATCGAGCGGGCCGCCGACAGCGAGCACCAGGGCAGCCTCCGCTACCTGGAGCGAGTGGTATCCGCCGAGCAGGTGCTGACCGAGGAAATCGCCGGCCTGGCCCGCGCCGTCGCCGACCGCTACGCGGGCACCCTCGCGGACGTGCTCCGGCTGGCCGTACCGCAGCGCCACGCCGCGACGGAAGGGGCGCAAGCGAAAAGCGCCGCCCACCAGAAGGAGGCATCGGCTCCGCTCCCGCGCCCGGATCCGGGCCCCTGGACCAGGTACCCGGCTGGAGCGTCGTTCCTGAACGCGCTCGCCGCGGGCCGCCCGGCCCGCGCGGCGTGGACCGCGCTTCCAGGACCGGCCTGGCCGGAGGAGATCGCTCGGGCCGCCGTTACCACCGCGAGCGCCGGCCGTGGCGCGGTCATCGTGGTCCCCGACGCGCGCGACCTGGCCCGCGTCGACGAGGCCCTGGCCGCGCTGATCCCGCCCGCGGGCTCGGCCGCCCAGGCGGCCGGCTACGTCACGCTCACCGCCGAGCTCGGCCCCGCGGAGCGATACCGTCGCTGGCTGGCGGCCCTGCGCGGCGAGACCTTGATCGTCGCGGGCACCAGGGCCGCGATGTTCGCGCCAGTGCGGGACCTTGGCCTGGTGGTGCTCTGGGACGACGGCGACGACCTGCATGCCGACCCCCATGCCCCGTATCCCAACGCGCGGGAGGTCCTCGCCCTGCGCGCCCACCGCGCGGGCGCGGCCGCCCTGATCGGCGGCTTCGCCCGCACCACTGAGCTGACGCAGCTGGTCTCGGCCGGCTGGGCGCGCCCGCTTGGCCCCGATCGCCAGACGCTGCGCGCCGCCGCGCCGCGCGTCAAGCCGGCCGCCGACGACAAGGAACTCGCCAAGGACGAGGGCGCCATGATGGCGCGGCTGCCCGGCCTGGCCCTGAGAACGGCCAGGGAGGCCCTCACCCGCGGCCCCGTCCTGATTCAGGTGCCGCGTCGCGGCTACCTCGTAGGGATCGCCTGCGCCCGCTGCCGCACCCAGGCCAGGTGCACGCACCTGATCGGGGAATCCGAAGCGCAATGCAACGGCCCGCTCCGGCTGACCGGACCGAATGCCACTCCCGACTGCCGCTGGTGCGGTGCCCTGGCCACGACACCGGGCGGCATGGCCGATGACGGCACGACACGGGGCAGCACGGCACCAGGAAACACGGGCCCTGGCGGCTGGCGCTGCCCGCGCTGCGGCCACGACAAGCTCCGCGCGACGATCACCGGCGCCGTCCGCACCGCGGAAGAGCTCGGCCGTGCCTTCCCTGGCGTCAAGGTCCGCACGTCCGGCGGCGACCTGGTGCTGCCGAGAGTGCCCGCGGAGCCCGCCCTGGTGATCACCACGCCTGGCGCCGAGCCCCTTGCCGATTACGCCGCCGCACTCCTCCTCGACGGCTGGGCCCTGCTGTCCCGCCCCAGCCTGCGGGCCGGGGAAGAGACCCTGCGCCGCTGGCTTGCCGCCGCCGCCCTGGTCCGTCCAGGCGGCACGGTCCTGGTGCACGCCGACGCGGCGCTGCCTGCCACCCAGGCGCTTGTCCGCTGGGACCCGGTTACGTTCGCCGAACGCGACCTCGCCGAGCGCGCGGAACTCGGCTTCCCGCCCGCCGTCAGGATGGCCGCGGTGAGCGGGGAAGCGGCGGCCGTCGCCAGCGTCATCAACGGCATGGACCCTGCGTTCGAGATCCTCGGCCCGGTACCGGTCGAGCGGCAAGCCCAGGTTCAGCAGTCGCCACGGGCCGGGCACCAGGGCGATGACCAGGTCCGCGCCCTGGTCCGTGCCCCGCGGGCGCAAGGAGGCGCGCTCGCCAGGGCGCTCCAGGCCGCCCAGGCGGGCCGCAGCGCCCGCAAGGAGGGCGGCGGCGTCCGCGTCCAGCTCGACCCGGCGGAGTTGACCTAGGCCACCGATAGAATTGAAGGCGAACACGCGCTTGCCTGGGGGGAACGCTGCCGCGCGCAGCCATGGCCCGCGCCGACGTGAAGGGAATGCCAGTTGCTCAGGGAAATCAGGCTGTTCGGAGACCCGGTGCTCCGCACCCAGGCAGAGCCGGTGGTGGACTTCGACCTTGAGCTGCGCAACCTGGTCAAGGACCTCACCGAGACCATGCTCGACGCGCCCGGTGTCGGGCTCGCCGCACCGCAGATCGGCGTCAGCCTGCGCGTTTTCACCTACCACGTGGACGACAACGACCCCGGCCACCTCGTCAACCCCGTCCTGAAGCTCGAGGGCGAGCCGGAAGAGGACGACGAGGGCTGCCTGTCACTGCCCGGGCTGCAGTTCCCCACTCCTCGCGCGCCCCGCGCGATCGCGACAGGCTTCAACATGTACGGCGACCCGGTCACGCTCGAGGGCACCGAGCTCCTCGCCCGCTGCGTACAGCACGAGACGGACCACCTCGACGGCATCCTGTTCATCGACCGGCTCGACAAGAAGCAGCGCAAGCTGGCGATGAAGGCCATCCGCGAAGCCGAGTGGTCAGGCATGCCCGTCCCCGAGGTCAAGGTCTCGCCGCACTCCACCCAACGGATCTCCTAGGGAGCGCGCCAGTGCGGCTCGTCTTCGCAGGTACCCCGGCGGCCGCGCTGCCCACGCTGCGCGCGCTCGCCGCCTCCCGCCACGACGTGGCGGCGGTCGTGACGCGCCCCGACGCGCCCGTCGGGCGCGGCAAGAGAATGCACGCGTCGCCGGTGGCCGAGCTCGCGGCGGAGCTCGGGTTCGAGACACTGAAACCCGTGCGCCCGAACGAGGGGTGGTTCCTCGACCGGCTCCGCGCTATCGCGCCTGACTGCTGCCCGGTGACGGCCTACGGTGCGCTGCTACCGCAGTCGGCGCTCGACATTCCCGTCCACGGCTGGGTGAACCTGCACTTCTCCGTGCTGCCCGCCTGGCGCGGCGCCGCCCCGGTCCAGCACGCGGTGCTGCGCGGCGATGACATCACCGGCGCGACCACCTTCCTGATCGTGAAGGAACTCGACGCGGGCCCTGTCTTCGGCACGCTCACCGAGCCGGTCCGCCCGACAGACACCAGCGGCGACCTCCTGGACCGCCTCGCCGTCTTCGGCGCGGAACTCATGGTGCGGACGCTCGACGCGATCGAGGACGGCACGATCCGCGCCGTACCGCAGCCAACCGACGGCGTCAGCTTCGCGCCGAAGCTCACCCCGGCCGACGCCCGGGTGGACTGGAAGCTTCCCGCCCACCTGATCGACCGCCAGGTGCGCGGCTGCACCCCCGACCCGGGCGCCTGGACCGAGTTCGACGCGGGTCGCCTGAAGCTCTGGCCCGTCACCCTGGCCGCCGGCGCCGGGCTTGTCTCCGGTGCCGGCGGGGCGCCGGGCGGCACCGGCCTGGCCGCTGGGGAGCTGCGCGTCGACAGGAATGCCGTCTACGTCGGCACCGGCACGGTCCCTGTCCGGCTCGGCGACGTCCAGCCCCAGGGCAAGCGCCGCATGCCCGCCGCAGACTGGGCCCGCGGCATTAAAATTCCCGACGACGCCGCCGCCCCGCGCTGTGGCTGAGGTTCCACTGACATGAGCGGCAACTACCGCCCGCGCCGCCGCTACGGCAGAGCGGCCAGCGCCAACGGGACCAGCGCGAAAGCCAGCGGGGCGGGCGCGGACAGCGGCAATACGGGCAAGGCCGGCGCGGGCAAGCGCGGCGCGCACGATAGCGCGATAGCGGTCAGGCGAGACACGGCCCGACGGGCCAGCCAGCCGCGCCGCACCGCCTACGACGTGCTGAAGGCGGTCCGTGACCGCGAGGCCTACGCCAACCTGCTGCTGCCCAAGCTCCTGGCGGACCGCCAGCTCACCGGCCGTGACGCCGCCCTCGCGACCGAGCTGGCCTACGGCACCCTGCGCGGCCAGGGCACCTACGACGCCATCCTGGCCGCGTGCAGCGACCGCCCCCTCGACAAGCTTGACCCCCCGGTGCTCGACATCCTCCGCCTGGGCGCGCACCAGCTGCTTAACACCCGCATCGGCGCCCACGCCGCCGTCGCCACCTCGGTTGACCTGGCGAAGTCGGTAGTCGGACCGCGCGTCTCCGGCTACGTCAACGCCGTCCTGCGCCGCGTCGCCACCAGGGACCTGGACGCCTGGCTGGACATCGTCGCACCCAGCCCGACGTCCGACCCGACCGGTTCCCTCGCCACCCGCTACAGCCACCCCCGGTGGATCGTCGCCGCCTACCGCGCGGCCCTGGGCGACGCCGCCGACGGGCCGGCCCAGGCGACCGCCATCCCCGACGCGCCCGGGGCAGAAGCCGTCACCGAGCTTGAGGCCGCCCTGGCCGCGGGCAGCGCAAGGCCCAGAGTCACGATGGCCGCATTCCCGGCAGGCCCGCCCCGCGATGAGATCATGCCGCCCGGTGCCGAGCCCGGCCGCTGGTCCCCGTACGCGTTCACGCTTCAGTCCGGCGACCCAGCGGCCCTGATCGATGCCGGCCAGGCCGTCGTCCAGGACGAGGGAAGCCAGCTGGCCGCGATGGCCCTGTCCCGCGCCTCCGCTCACCCCGCGACCCGACCAGGGCAGTGCCGGGGCCGAGCGCTGGCTGGACATGTGCGCGGGCCCCGGCGGCAAGTCCCGCCTGCTCTACGGCCTGGCGCAAGCGTCGCGGGCCACGCTGACCGCCGCCGAGCTCCACCCGCACCGCGCGGCCCTGGTCAGGGAGGCACTGATCCGGGCGAGCCGCCTAACCGCCTCCGCTGTGCCGCCCGCTTCGGGAGACGAGACCGGTGACCGGGGAAGGCTTGCGCCGCCAGGGACGCAAGGAACCGAATTCGAGGTGGTCGTCGCGGACGGCACCAGGCCGCCCTGGCCCGACGGCACCTTCGACCGGGTGCTCGTGGACGCCCCGTGCTCGGGCCTCGGCGCGCTGCGCCGCCGCCCCGAGGCCCGCTGGCGCAAGTCGGAGAACGACCTCACGGAGCTCACCGCCCTCCAGCGCGACCTGCTCCGCTCGGCCCTGAAGTCCGTCCGCCCCGGCGGCGTGGTCGCCTACGTGACCTGCTCCCCGGTCCCGGCGGAAACCAGCGACGTGGTGGCCGACGTGGTCGCGTCCACGCCTGGCGCCGACATCCTCGACGCCCCAGGGGTGCTCCCTGACGTCCCTGGCGCCCGCGCGGCGGACACAAGGTTCGCCCAGCTATGGCCGCACCGCCACGGCACCGACGCGATCTTCATCGCCCTCATCCGCCGTGGTGCGTAATGGCTCAGCCCGCGTCCCCAGGACGGCCTAGCTACCGCGGCTCCAGCGCGCGCGGCGGAACACGGTCCCGTACATCGCGTTGTTCCCGTACCCGCGCGGGTAATCCGCCTGGTCGATCGCGTTGGCGTAGAAAACGGGGGAGTCGTGGGCCGGCGGCGGCAGCGCGCTGGCCTGCGCCGCGTCCAGGTCGCAGCGCACGTGGCCGGTGGTGATCGCCGCGACGTGGTCCGCGTCGACGAACCGCAGGTGCTGCGGCTGGAGCAGTTCCAGCCGCCGGGCGGCCGACTGCTCGCCCCTGCTCAGGTCGCGCTGTATCCGCCGGTCAAGCCAGCCGCCACCGCCGGTCCAGACCACGATCCCGTCGAAGACGTCCTCCTCGGGCACCTCGAGCACGTGCTCAAGGATGCCGAACTGCACGCCGTCCCTGGTGAGCACCGGCACGCCCGGGGTAACGCCCTCGTAGGAGACCGCGAACAGTTCCTCGTCGTCGTCCATGGCCCGACAATAGCGGCTCGCGGCGGCTTCAGTCGTCCAGCTGCGCGGGGCTCATGTTGGCGCCGCTGATGATGACGGCGACGCGCTCGCCCGGCGCGGGCTTGTACGCGCCGGCGAGCAGGGCGGCGACGCCGACCGAGGCGGCCGGCTCGGCCGCGATGCGCGCGGTCTGCCAGAGCGTGCGCTGCGCGCCGCGGATGGCGTCATCGTCCACCAGCACCACGTCCGCCACGTGGGCCTGGGTGATCGGGAACACCAGGTCGCCGACGCGGCGCGGTGCGAGGGCATCGACGGCGATGCTGCCTGCCGGGGCGTCGACGGGTGCGCCGGCCGCCCTGGCGCGGAAGAGGGTAGGCGCGCCGTCGGGCTCCACGCCGATGACCCGCGCGCTGCCCGCGAAGTAGGAGGCGATCCCGGCGATGAGGCCGCCGCCGCCGACCGGGGCGAGCACCGTGTCAAGCGGCCCGGCCTGGTCGTCGAGTTCCAGGGCGACGCGTGGCCTGGCCGAGTATGGTCTCCCTCTGGTCGTAGGCGTGCACGCTCATCGCGCCTGACGTCGCGATCCACTGCTCCGCTGCCTCTAGCGCGTCGGCGTAGCGGTCGCCCGCGATCACCAGGTCCGCGAGCTCGCGGATGCGCTCGATCTTGGCGGGCGAGGACACGGTCGGCACGAAGATCCTGGCCGGGATGCCGAGCCGGTGCGCGGCGTACGCGACGGCGACGCCGTGGTTGCCGCCAGACGCGGCCGCCACCCCGGCCGGAGGCACGTCCCTGAGCAGGAGGTTCGTGAACGCGCCGCGGGCCTTGAACGAGCCGGCGCACTGCAGCTGCTCCAGCTTCATGGTCACCGGCCCGGCCAGGTCGAGCTGGATGACCGGCGTCCGGCGCAGGTAGGGGCGGATCGTGTCGTAGGCGTGGCGAATGTCGTCACGGGTCAGCACGAGATGCTGTGCTCGCGTGTCACCAGTCACCGGCGAGCTCCTCCTTTGCCTGGGCGATGCGTTCCTCGTCGCGCTTGTAGAAGACCCACTGCTTGATCTTCTTGCCCCTGACCAGGCCGGACCGCGACAGCAGCTTCAGGTGCTCGCCGCAGGTCGGCTGGCTGACGCCCAGCTTCTCCGCGATAAACAGCGCGCACACGCCGTCCTCGACGAGGTCGCCGTCGCGCTGCGGGGGGAAGTTGGCCACCGGGTCACGCAGCAACTCAAGGACCTGAAGGCGCTTCTCGTTGCCGAGGGCCTTGATGAGGTCCACGTTAAGCACAACGGCATTATGGCAAATAGCTAACTGACTGTCTAGGGTGGCGGCCGTCGCCCGCGACGCCGTTGACTCAAGTGGCGCGTGGTGACCGCGGGGGCCGTGAGCCGGCCGGCGCACGGCCCCGCCCGCAGGGCCCGGCGTGATCGAGCGTGATTTCGCTTTTCATGTGGATTCCGCAGCGAATAAGCTGCGGAATCCACATGATCATGGGCCGGGCCGCGGTGTCGCCGGGACAATCCGGACGAAACGGGCGCGCGGGCCCGGCGCGAGGCACGGGAGCGTCACTGGCTGGCCGCGCCGGGGGAGACGACGCCGCTTTCGTAGGCGTACACCACCGCCTGCACCCTGTCCCGCAGGCCGAGCTTGGCCAGAATCCGGCCCACGTGGGTCTTCACGGTCGCCTCTGACACCACGAGTTTGCGGGCGATCTCGGTATTTGACAGGCCACGGGCAACCTCGCTGAGCACGTCACGCTCGCGCTCGGTCAGCTGGGCGAGCTGCGCCGGGGCAGTTGGCCGCGCGGGCAGCTGGCCGGCGAACGCGTGGATCAGCCGCCGGGTGGTGGACGGCGCGACGACGGCATCCCCGCCGTGCACGTGCCTGATCGCCTGGAGCAGTTCGCTGGGCAGCGCGTCCTTCAGCAGGAACCCGCTCGCCCCGGCCTTCAGCGCCGCGAACGCGTACTCGTCAAGGTCGAAGGTGGTGAGCATCAGCACGCGCGGGCGGTCACCAAGACGGCAGATGCGCCGGGCCGCCTCAACCCCGTCGAGGCCGGGCATCCGCACGTCCATCACCATCACGTCGACGTCCCGCTCGCGGGCCAGCCGCACGGCGGCCAGCCCGTCGCCGGCCTCGCCGACCACGGTCATGTCCTGCTGCGCGTCAAGCACCATGCGGAAGCCGGTACGCACGAGTTCCTGGTCGTCGACCAGCGCGACGCGGATTGTCATGCCGCGACCGTCGCCTCGGCTGAGGCCGGCAGCGTGGCGGTGACCTCGTAGCCACCGCCCGGCCGCGGCCCGGTACGCAACGTGCCGCCGTAGAGCCGCACCCGCTCCCGCATCCCGGTGATCCCGTGCCCTGTGTTTCCTGGACCTGGGCCGTCCTCGTCCGCGGGGGTGCGGCCGGTGTCGGCGACCCGCACCAGCAGCCCGTCATCGGCGTAGCGCAGCAGCACGGCGGCGTCCGCGCCGAGTCCGCCGTGCTTCCTGGTGTTGGTGAGCGCCTCCTGCACGATGCGGTAGGCGGCCAGCTCGCGCCCGCCGTCCAGCGGGCGCGGCGTGCCCTCGACGGTGAGCGACACCGGCAGCCCGGCCAGCCGCGCCTCGGCCAGCAGCTCGCTCACCTGCGCGAGCCCGGGCTGCGGCACCATGTCGGCCGTCTCCTCGCCGTCACGCAGCACGCCGAGCAGGCGCCGCGTCTCGGCCAGGGCCTGCCGGCCGGTGCGTGATATCGCGTCGATGGCCTGCCGTGCGCGGGCCGGGTCATCGTCGAACGCGTAGGCCGCGCCGTCGGCCTGCACCACGATCACGCTGACGTGGTGGGCGATCACGTCGTGCATCTCCCTGGCGATCCGCGCCCGCTCGGCGGCCACGGCGATGCGCGCCCTCGTGTCGCGCTCGGCCTCGGCCCGGCGGGCCCGCTCCTCCAGCCACGCGTTATGCGCGCGCCGGTAGGCCATGGAGTCCCCGAGCACCCAGGCGCTCACGGTTGGCACGCCGAGCACGAGCGCGACGACGAGCATGTGCTGCGGGCTCTCGGCGCCGTGGGTGGCCGGCCACCGGATGACGGCGAAGGCGATGCCGGCCAGGCAGGCGGCAAGGCCCCACAGGGAGGTCCGCCGGGGGCGGCGGGCGGCCAGGGTGTAGAGCAGCACGATGATCGCTATGTCCGCGCTGACCGGCTGGAAGGCGCCCGCGGTCGCGGTGCTCGAGTTGGGCCGGGTGCCCAGCGTCAGCTGGACAAGGCCGATCGCGAGCGCGATCGCGAACGTGGCCGACGGGTACCGGCGGCGCAGCAGCACCAGCGCCCCGAGCACGAGGCTGATGGCGATGAGCCCCGCCTGGTCACCAGCTCCCGATGCGCGAAACGAAAAGCTGGTGAACACGTTCGCGCCGATCCCGAGCAGGCTGACGGCTAGCGCACCGTCGATCAGCATGGGGTGGCGCCGCAACCACGCGTACATTCGTTCCACCCACCCAGCGTAAGCAGCAGACCCGCGGCCGGTCATCGGCCGCGGGTCTGATCAGGTCATCCTGTGGGATGACGGGTGCCTGCCGGGGTGGGGGACAGGCTGCCTCGTCAGGCGTCACGCCGCCGGAACAGCAGCGCGCCGATGACCACGGCGATCGCCGCGTACCCGGCGAAGACCGCCAGCTCCCCGTACGGGCCGAACAGGAAAGGCTCGCCCGGTACTGGCGCGGTGGAGACGATCGGTCCAAGCGCGATCCCGCCAGGCAGCCACCGCGCGATGTCGTGGAACCAGTTGGCCGGCAGGACCTGCGCGAGCAAGGGGATCAGGAAGACCAGCCCGAACAGCGTGGTGACCGCGCCCGCGGTGTACCTGATGATCGCGCCGAGGCCGAACGCGAGCAGCGCGCAGCAGGTCACGAACGCCGCGGACAGCAGCACCGCGCGCAGTGCATTGGGGCTGGTGATGCTCGCGCCCCCGTGCGCGGACGCCAGGATCGCCTGGCCGACGAAGAACGAGGCGAACGACGTGACGAGCGCGACCACCAGCGAGACACAAGCGAGGACGACGGCCTTGGCCACGTAGAGCACGTCGCGGCGGGGCATCGCGGTCATCGAGGTGCTCACCATGCGCGTCCCGTATTCCGAGGTGATCACCAGCGCCCCGACCACCACGATGATCAGCTCGCCGAGGTAGACGGCACCTCGCAGGCTCGTGGCCGTCGGGTCGAACGACGCATGGCCGGCGTTCACCCGGTTGCCCTCGGTGGCCGCGATGGCGAAGCCGAGGCCGGCCACGAAGAACGCGATCAGCGTGAAGTACGTCGAACGCACCGAGCGGAGCTTGGTGAACTCCGACCGCAGCGTTCCCGCGAACCCGGACCGGCGGGTGGCCGGCGGTACCGCGGGGACGCGCTTGGCGGCAGTGGGCTTGCCCGGCTGGGCCGTGAGGCTGGTCATCATGCCTTCCTTCCCGCGTCGGCGAGCCGACGCGACTCGTGCGCGGCCCCCTGGTACTCGACGCTGCCGGCGGTCAGTTCCATGAATGCCTCCTCAAGCGAGGCGCGCGAGGGGGCGAGCAAGTGCAGCGGCACCCCGGCCGCGAACGCGGCATCGCCGATGCGCTCCGGGTCCAGGCCGCGCACTTCCAGCTCGGCGCTGCCGCCCGGCGTCGCGTTCCCGGTGATCGTGACCCGCCCGCCGGCGGCCGCCACGGCCCGCGCCAGCGCATCCGGCCGCGGCGTCTTGGCCCGCACCGCCTGCGGGGCGCTGCGCGCGATGAACTCGGCCGTCGAGCAGTCCGCGATGAGCCTGCCCTTGCCGATCACGATCAGGTGATCGGCGGTGTTCTCCATCTCCGACATCAGGTGGCTGGAGACGAAGACCGTGCGGCCCTCGGCCGCGAGCCGCTTCATCAGGTTCCTGATCCACAAGATGCCCTCCGGGTCCAGGCCGTTGACCGGCTCGTCGAACATCAGGATCTCCGGGTCGCCAAGCAGGGTCGCGGCGATGCCGAGCCGCTGGCTCATGCCGAGGGAGAAGCCCTTGGACCGCTTGCCGGCCACCTCGGACAGCCCGACGATGGACAGCACCTCGTCAACCCGCGTACGCGGGATGTCGTTGGTCTGCGCCAGGCACAGCAGGTGGTTGTAAGCGCTCCGTCCGCCGTGCACCGCCTTCGCGTCGAGCAGCGCGCCCACCTCCCGCATCGGGCTGTACAGGCCGGAGAACGGCTTGCCGTTGACCGTGACGCTTCCTTCGGTGGGGCGGTCGAGCCCCAGGATGAGCCGCATCGTGGTGGTTTTGCCCGCCCCGTTGGGCCCGAGGAACCCGGTGACCATCCCGGGCCGGACGGTGAATGACAGGCCGGCCACGGCGGCCTTATCGCCGTATCGCTTGGCCAGGCCCTTGGCCTCGATCATCGCCTTCTCCGTTTCTCGCGGCCGCTGGGGTTGGCCGCCACCCCAAGCAAAACGGTTCTGGTCCCCGGCCCGCGTCGGCGCGCGTGCCGATGTTCAGGTACGCCTGCGGTCTAGCCCCGTCATCCGCGGGTAGGACGGGCGCGCCGTGGCACGGGCCCCGGCAGGGCACCGGCGGGCGATCGCCCGGGTCGGCGGGCATTCGGGAGCGGGCGCGCTTGACTCTCTCGTTGCGTGAAGGGGGCATGCTCGTGCCATGTTCAGCATCGGCGAGTTCGCCAGGCTCGGCGGCGTGTCGGCCCGCACGCTCAGGCACTACGACGAGATCGGCCTGCTGCGGCCGGCGACGATCGACCCCGACTCGGGGTACCGCGGGTACGCGGCCCCGCAACTTGGCCAGCTGAACCGGATCATGGCGCTGAAGGAGCTTGGACTCTCCCTCACCCAGGTCAGGCAGTTGCTCGCCGGGGTCACGCTCGATGAGCTTCGCGGCATGCTCGCGCTGCGGCGCGCCCAGCTAGAGCAAGAACTCGAACAGCACAGGAACGAGCTGCTCAGGGTCGAGGCCAGGCTCCGTTCCATAGCGAGGGAGGATGACATGTCAGCAGACGACATCGTGGCCAAGAAGATACCCGCCGTGGGTGTGGTCGCGATCGCGGGCCGCTCGCCCGGCTGGGCGACGGCGAGCATCGTTGCCGTCGTCAACCAGGTCGAGGCCAAATTCGACCAGCTCGGCATCTTTGACCGAGTGAAGGAATCCGGGCCCCGCGTCCTCTTCTACGAGGAAGACGGCGATGACGTCTTGGTCTTCCTCGGGCTGCCGGTGGCCGAGCCGCCGGGGAACCTTCCCGCGCCGGCGCAGTACCTGATGCTGCCGGAAATCGAGGCGGCCGCCGCGGTGCGCAGCGGCCCCGCGGCGACCATCTTCCCGATGGTTTACCACGACCTAGTCCGATGGATCGAGGAGCGGGGCTACCGCCCCGCCGGACCAAACCGTAACGTGTGGCTGCACGAGATCGACGATGTCGCCGATGCGGACCAGCAGGTATTCGAGGTCCAGCTCCCGTTCACCCGCCCGCAGGCCGTCGGCGAGAGCTGAGCGAGTGCTGAGCGAGAGCTGAGCTGACTCCTACCTGGGGGCGTCGCCCAGCCGGTACTCGTAGGTGAGGTCGTCCAGGTGCCCCTTCAGGTCGGGGTCCAGTGCGTAGGAGGCGGCGGCGAGCGACGCGTCCAGCTGCTCGGGACGGCTGGCACCGATGATCGGCGCGGTGATCGCCTTGTTGGCGAGCACCCACGCGATCGACAGCGTCACGAGCGACACCCCGGCCTGGTCCGCGAGCTTGCGCACCGCCTCGACCGTCTCGAACTCCCGCTCGTGCCAGTACCGGTCCTGGTACATCGGCCCGGCGTTGCCGAGGGTGAACCTGCTGCCCTCCGGCGGCGTCGCGGCCCGGTCGTGCTTCCCCGACAGCAGCCCGCCCGCGATCGGGTTGTAAGAGATCACGCCCACCCCGTCCTCGGCGCAGAACGGCAGCATCTCCCGCTCGATCTGGCGGAAGAGCAGGTTGTAGCGTGGCTGGACCGAGTCGAACCTGGCGAGCCCCAGCGTCTCAGACCGCCCGATCGCCCGCACCAGCTGGTAGGTGTAGAAGTTCGAGCAGCCGGTGTAGCGGACCTTGCCGGAGTGCACCAGGTCATCGAGAGCGCCGAGTGTCTCGTCGATCGGCGTGTTCTGGTCGTAGCCGTGGAGCTGGTACAGGTCGATGTAGTCGGTCTGCAGCCGCCGCAGCGACCCCTCCACGGCGGACATGATGTGCTTGCGGGAGTTCCCGCCGTCCATCGGTGACGGCCCCATCGGCACGAAGCACTTGGTCGCGACGATGAACCGGTCCCGCTTGCCTGCCATCCACCGCCCGATGATCTCCTCGGTCCGCCCGCGCGTGGCGAGATCCCCGCCGAGGGGGTAGGCGTCGGAGGTGTCGAAGAAATCCACTCCGCCCTCGGCGGCCTTGTCCATCACGGCGAACCCGGTCGCCTCGTCGCTCTGCAGCCCAAACGTCATCGTCCCCAGGCAGAGCCGCGAAACCTGCAGCCCGCTCCGCCCCAGCCTCACGTGTTCCATACCCGCACGCTACTCCCGGCCCGTGCCGATCGGCCATCCAAGCCCAGCCATCCGCGCCCAGCCATCCGCGCCCAGCCATCCGAGCCCAGGGAAGCCGGTGACGGGTAGGAGGAAGCCGAGGTCGTTCGGGATCATCCTGGGCGGTGCCGGGGGCGGACCGTCAGCGGCCGAGCGCCCCGGCCGACCGGGACCGTAGCTTCGGCCCGCCGATGTCCGCCTTCTGGCCCTCGCGGTACCCGTCGCCGTAGCCGCCGCCCGAGTAGGTGACGCGCGTCTTGCGCAGCCGGGGGTAGGCGGCCGCTACCTGTCGCCGCACGACCAGCGACCGGTCGGCGAGCACCAGCGCCGCCGACTGCCCCTTAGCGGCGTCCTCGGCCTCACCGCCCGCGGACGCCGACGCGACCGCCGCCTCCTCCGCGGCACGGACCCGCGCCACCACGGCCGCCGCGTAGCCGAGCATCCACGAGCGCCGCCACGACCTGGCCTCGCCGCCGTAGCCGGGCACCGCCTGACTGGCCAGTGCCCTGGCCATCTGCACCAGCAGCGAGGTGAACAGGATGTCCGCCCGTTCCAGGTCGGAGGTGTAGCCGAAGACATGCAGCCGCGTCCCCTGGTCGGACCGTGTCTGCACGCACTGGCAGCGCAGCGCCATGGCCAGCCCCGCTAGCAGGTGCCGCTTCACGTCGCCCCAGGGGTTGGCCAGGGTGAACACGCGGTCGGCGGGCCGGTCGGTCTCCGGGCGGAGCGCGCCGAGGAGAGCCCGGTCGATGCCGTAACGGGCCATCAGCTCGGCGGCCTTGGCGGTCAGCGCCTCGGCCTCGGCCGGCGAGCAGCCCTCGTCCTCGGCTTTGGCGAGCAGTTTGCGCACCCGGTCAAGCAGATCAGCGTCCACCGCGGCCCTCCTGTCCGTAGCCGGAGATGCGAATCATCCCCGGAGTCCCCGTAGGGGAGGTGATCGGCCCAGTGCAGAATGCTAACCACTAGATGCGACATTCCGGGGTCCGCGCACCCCATACCGAGTCACCCCGGGAGGGAGCAGCATGGCCGTTCAGATCTCGCCAAGCATCCTGTCCGCTGACTTCGCACGGCTGGCCGATGAGGCCAAGGCCGTCGAGGAGACCGCCGACTGGCTGCACGTGGACGTGATGGACAACCACTTCGTGCCCAACCTCACCCTCGGCCTGCCGGTCGTCCAGGCGCTGCTCAAGCACGCCGCGCTGCCCATCGACTGCCACCTGATGATCGAAGACCCGGACAGGCACGCCCCCGCCTACGCGGAGGCGGGGGCGGGCAGCGTCACCATCCACGCGGAAGCCGCGAAGGCCCCGGTACGCACGCTGCGGGCCATCAGGGCGGCAGGGGCGCGCGCCGGCCTCGGCATCAACCCGGGCACCGCCATCGAGCCCTACGAGGACCTGCTCGACGAGGCCGACATGGTGCTGCTGATGACGGTGGAGCCGGGCTTCGGCGGCCAGAAGTTCCTTGACCTGGTGCTGCGGAAGATCCGCCGCACCCGCGCCATGATCACCGCCAGGCAAGGGCGAGAAGGACGCGAGATCTGGCTTCAGGTCGACGGCGGCGTATCGGATGAGACGATCGAGCGGTGCGCCGAGGCGGGCGCGGACGTGTTCGTCGCCGGCTCTGCCGTCTACGGTGCGCAGGACCCGGCGCGCGCCGTGCGTGACCTGCGCGCGCAGGCCGAGCGCGCAACGGCGCGGGCCGGCTGGCGGTTATCTCCCGGGAGACTGCCCCGCGCCCTAGCCGAGCCCGAGCACCACCGTCACCGCTTGACCGCCTGGCTGCACCGTCAGCTGGGTGTCGAGCGAGACCAGGCCGGACACGGTGACCGCCACCGTGACGCTGCTGCCCGCGCTCAGTGTCCCAGACGCCGGCGCCACGATCAGCTCCCCGAGCAGGCTCGCGGGCTCGGAGATCGACCACGAGACGGGGCCGCCACTGGCGGTCAGCGTCAGTGATCCGCCGAGCAGCGGGCTCAGCAGCACGGTCGTCGGCGACACGGACAGCGTCCCCGCGCTCTGCGGCCCGCCAGCGGGCGCCGCCGCCGTCGCGGCGGGCGGCCCTGCCGTCGCGGTGGCCGGCGCGCCAGACCCTGGCACGGTCGCCGGATCGGTCGACCCGGCGGGCCTGCGGCCCGATGCCGACGTGGTGACCGGCCTGCCGCTCGCGGTGGAGCCGGCCGAGCCAGGCGCGGCGGTGCCGCCGCGCGTCCTTGGCCCGGTCGCCTGGGCGCCGCCCGACGGGCCGCCCCCGGTGGCACCGGCCGGCGCCAGCGCGCCGGGCAGCGGCGCGCCGAGCGTCAGCCCGCCGCCAGGCGGGCGCTGCGTCGGTTGCATGTGCGGCACGACGACCGTCACCAAGACGGTCGTCGCCGCCGCCACCGCTGTCCCGCCGACCACGGTGAAGGGCATGTGCGGCCGCGGCGCGACGCCGAGGAAGCCGTGGTGCGGCGGCTTAGGAAAGCCGTTACCACCGAACGACTGCGTGCTTCGCCCGGTCGCCTGCGCGAATGCCGTCGCGTGCGAGGCGGGATCCGCGGACAGGTGCAGCACCGTGTCGCGCACCGCGGACGGCGGGCCGCCCGGCCGGCCGGCGGTGAGCACGGAGATCTTGCGCAGCCCCGCCACGGCGAGCAGCGCCGCGGGCGACAGGCCGTAGAGCAGCGCGGGAGTCAGCTCCCTGCGCCGCCGGTCCGAGCACACCGGGCAGCGGTCGATGTGCCGGCCCACGCGCTTGCGCAGCAGCGCGGTCAGCCGCCCGTCCCAGTCGCCGAGCAGGCTGTCGAGCGTCGCGCAGTCCCCGCGGCCCGCACGGCCGACGAGCAGGACGGCGAGGGACGCCTCAAGCTGGTCGCGTGCCCGGGAGAACAGTGAGTAGGCGTGGTTGCGTGACACGCCGAGGACGGCCGCTACCTCGGGGACGTCAAGGCCGTGCCACAGCTGGTTGATGACGTCCCGCTCGCCGTCGTTCAGTCCGCCGACCGCCGCGCGGAGCAGCGCGACGGTCTCGGCGCGCTCGGCCTCGCCGCCGACGTCCACGCTGTCGTCCGCGGGCTCGGAGGCGTCCTGCAGCGGCGTCGCCGCGTGCCGCGACTTCAGGCGGTGCAGGCACTCGTTGCGTGCCACGGCGAACAACCAGGCCCGCAGCCGCTCGGGGTCACGCAGCCCGGCGAGCTTGGAAACGGCTATCACAAACGTGTCCTGCACCGCGTCCGCCGCGTCATCCGGGTCTTGCAGCAGCGACTGGCAGTAGCCGTACAAGTCGCCTGCGTACGTGTCATACGCCGCCGCGAGGCCTTCAGGATCCCCCGCCACGATCGATGCGACAATCTCGCTGTCGCTCATGCGCTCACCGTAGTCATTTCGTCCCGCCAGGTTGGTAATTATGGGTAACTCGTTATCAACGGATAGTTATGCGGCGGGTTGGGACGGCCGGCGGAGTGCCCCCTGACGTGGTGCCGCCAGGCGCCGGGCTCACCGGTGTGGCGGACGGCGGCCGGCCGCCGAGCGGGAACGGCAGCGTCCAGCCGGTCCAGACGGCGAACGTCGCGCCCCCCGGCGAGATCGTGATCGCCGGGCACGGCGTGGCGGTGCCGAGCCCGCACCGCACGAACTTGCTGACCCTGACCGTCAGGGTGACGGCCGGGTCGGCCGGCGTGAGCGTCCCCGCCTCCGCCGGGGACACGCTGACGGCATGGTTCGGGTCGTTGGCGACGGAGACCGACCAGTTGACGGCGCCGCCGGACGCGTGCAGCGAGACCAGCGAGCCAGTCGGTCCCGGTACGACGATCATCGTGCCGCCGCCGGGAAGCACGGAAAGCGTGCCGGGCGTCGGCGGTGGCGGTGGTGGCGGCGGTGGCGGTGGTGGCGGCGGCGGGCTTGCCCTGGTCGGCGCCTGCGTCGGTCTCGCCGTGGTGGGCGCTGGCGGCGGTGTCGGCCTCGCCGTGCTCGCTGTGGGCGAGGTTCGCGCCGTGGTCGGCGCCGGTGACGGGCTAGCGGTGGTCGGCGTCGGCTTAAGCGACGCCCGTGCGGCGGAGGCGGGCGCCGGAGGCGTTGACGGCTTCCGCGCCGTCGGCTTGACCGTGGCCGGCCTGGCCGTGCCCGACGTGGTCGCGGCCGGCTTGGTAGCGGGAGAGGCCGGCGGCGGCGCGGTGGGCGCCGAGCCTGGCGGCTTCGGGTTGGCGGACGGCGCGAAGTGCTCGTCGCGCCCGGTCAGGGCGAACGCGACCGCGGCGATGGCGACCGCCACCACGACCGCCGCGGCCGTTGCCGCCTGCCCCCGCGGCGAGGAACGCAGCGCCCGCAGCCCGCCGGCGGCGCCGTGCTGCCCGGCCAGGCCGGCGTGCGCCGGCCGGGGGAACCCCTGCTTGCCGAAGGCCCCCGCCCGGCTGAGCACGGCGGTGCTGTGCGCGGCCGCGCCTTGACCGTGTCCCGAGGCGAGCGCGATCGTGTGCGCCTTGAGGCCAGGCGGCACTCCGAACGCGAGGCGGAACGACTCCGCCGCCCCCGCGGCCATGGCCGCGCCAGGCGACAGGTCGAGCAGCATGGCCGGGCGCAGCTCGAAGGCGCGCCTCGCGGTGCAGGTGGCGCAGTGCTCGATGTGCCGGTGGACACGCTTGCGCAGCAGGACCGTCAGCCTGCCGTCCCAGCCGGCCAGCATGGCGCCGAGCTCGCCGCACTCGCCGCGCCCCGCCCGGCCGACGAGCAGCACGCCGAGGCAGGCCTCAAGCTGGTCCCTGGCCCGCGACAGCAGCGAGTGCGCGTGGTTGCGTGAGACGCCAAGGACGGTGGCCACCTCGCCTGCCTCAAGGCCCTGGCGCAGCTGCAGCTCGATGACCTCCCGCTCGCCAGGATTCAGGCCGGCGGCCGCTTCCTCGAACAGGGCGCGCAGCTCGGCCCGATGCGCGTGCTCGCTGACGTCGGCCGAGTCATCGGTCACGTCAGGCGCCTCGTCAAGCGCCGACGTCCCCTTCTTCGCCCGCAGGATCCTGAGGCTCTCGTTGCGCGCGACGGCATACAGCCACGCGCGGAACCGCTCGGGCTCGCGCAGCCCGTCCAGCCGGGACGCGGCGATGACGAAGGTGTCCTGCACGGCGTCCGCGGCGTCGGCGGGATCGCGGAGCAGCGACTTGCAGTACTTGAAGAGGGGATCCGCGTACCGGTCGTAAGCCGTAGCGAGTCCATTGGGATCGCCGGCCACGATGGACGCGACAACCTCGGTATCCCGCATATGAATACGCTAACGGCGCTTTCCCTCTTTTGGGATGAGAGGGGCCGCATTGTCGGTATACCTACTTCTGTTACGTAAGGCCTAGCTGGCATGGTCGGGACGTCATGCGCGGTGGTTCGCACTGATGCCCATTTCCGCCGCTTAATGCCTTCCATGGCCGGCGAAATTGGTGTTTTCGTGCTTTGTCCTTCCTGCTAAAAGGCTGGCCGTGGCACGCGGGGGCCGGGGCGCAGCCCTCGCTCTGCGCCCCGGCCTTTCCCCTGTTCCGCTCGGACCGGCTCCCGCCCGGCACCGCCCCTGTAAGGCGCCGGTCGGGCCGCTTATCGTGAACGCCCTCGCGGTTCCCCGCTCGGGCCTGGTCGTTTCCAAGCAGGTCCCTGGCTGCCGCCCCCGCTGGCGTCGGCCAGGGACCCGCCGGGTCCCGCTCCACCTGGCGGGAGCCGGTCCGCTGCCCCCCGGCAGCATCCCGGCGCCACGCCGTCCCCCCGGCCTCGCGGCCTGCCGGCCGGCCCGGGCTGGAGCCCCCTCTTGCCCCAGCCCGGGGGCACTGCCGACCCCCCTGGGGTCCCGGCGGTGGCGTTGTCCCGATGTCCCCTCAGCCGTCAGGCCAACGCCCTGCCGTTTCCCGTCCCACGGATGTAAGAGGGGCGAACCACCGCGCCACCAACAACTTTTCTTGAAGTTTTTTTCACGAATATTTCCCGCCCCGCAGTTCCTGGCATTTCCGCAGGTAGATGGCATTGCTAAGCCGACGGCGCCACAAACCTGGCATAACGGTCGAGATCATGGTCATCCGGTCAATGCGCTTGACTTAAGTCGCGCGCGGGCCGCGCGGGCCGCGCGGGCCTGGCGCACGGCGCCCGCACGGCGCCGGCGCGGGGCGCGCCATGATCGCGGCGGATTCCCTTTTTCGCGGGAGATCCGCGGGAAATAAGTGCTAAAGCACCGCCGTCACCAGTTGTCTAGGTGGGAGAGCAGGTCGCTGAGGCGGCTGATTACCACGTCGGGCGTCGCGCCCGGATAGGCGGGCACCGTGCTGTTCGGGATCAGCACGGTGCGCATGCCAAGGCTCTTGGCGCCGAAGATGTCGTCATAGGGCCGGTCGCCGACGAAGACGCACGAGGCGGGGTCGGTCACGCCTACCGCGGCCATCGCGGCGCGGAACGCCTCCGGGTGCGGCTTAGTCCACGGGATCTCGCTGCTGTAGACGGCCCCGTCGATCAGCCCGAGCACCTCATCCCGGTGGAACACCCGCTCGTGCAGCTCCCGTGGCCACATGGTGTTGGACAGCACGCCCACCCGGATGCCCCGCCCGCGCAGCTCGCGCAGCAGCGGCGCCGCGTCGGGGTCGGTGTACGTGTGCGGTTCCCAGGCGCGGAAGTACGTGTCAAGCAGGTCCGCGTGGGGTGTCACCCCTGCGCGCGCGAAGACGTGGTCAAGCGAGGCGCTGCGGTGCACGGTCTCGCACTGGCGCCAGAACGCGTTCTCCGCCGCGAGGATCGCCGCGGCGGCGGAGGCCGCGTCCGCCTGCGAGAAGTGCGGCGCGCACACCTCTCGCCACAGCGCCTCGTGGTCGATGACATGCCAGGGGGTGAGCGTCCCGCCCCAGTCGAAGATAACCGCCGCAACCGCCATGGACGACATGCTACGGACCCGCGCCGCAGCAGAAGAAGCCCTTTTCCGCCTGGCAGGCTACTGCGCCTGCCCGCCCACCGTCTGGATGGCGTGCGGCGCGGCCCCCGACACCGTCGGCGCCGTCCCGCCATCGAGCTTGGCGATCAGGTGCACGGACACCGGCTGCCAGCGGAGCGCGCCAAGCGCCACGAGCACCCTTGACTGGATGAGCCCGCAGCCGGTGGCCGGGAGCCGCGGTATCAGCTTCTGGCCGTTCGCGCCGATGAGCACGACCTGCGGCGCGATCACGGCCAGGGCGGGGCAGACGGTCCCAGGGTGGTGCGCCGCGGAGGGCTGGCGCAGGGCGTTGATCAGCCCCGCGAGGCTGGAGTCGGACCGCTGCAGCGTCGCGGTCGCCCACAGGCCCTTGCCGGGGATGGTCTGGGCGCCGTTCACGCACCGTTCCACGCTCACGGGGACGAAGGACACCGGCAGCGGCACGCTCGTCGCGTCCGTCGGCCAGCCCACGCAGGCCGGCTGGCCCGCCACGACCGGCCCGCCGCTGATCGTGGGCACGGGAGTGGCCGGTGCCGACGCCGCGGCGGACGCCACGCCGGCGCGGTCGCGGTCGCGGCGGTCGCGGTCGCCGGCGGGGTCGCGTGCGCGGTCGCGGTCGCGGCGTCGGACGCCCCGCCGGCGTGGGCGCTCCCGCAGCCGGCGACCAGCGCTCCGGCGGCGAGCAGCGGCACGGCGGCGCCACGGTCCTGCGGCCAATCGGGCCGGCCAGTCCACGCCAGCCAGCCCGTGCGGTCGATGAGATCAGCGTGCTCATGTCAGTGCCTCGTTTCTGCGGACACCCCTTAGACGACCGCAGGCTCGCTCACGGTTTCACGCGTCCGCGAGTTTTACCGGAGGTCGCACCGGACGCAGGCACTGAACCGCTCAGGCAGTGGAGTCAGCGGCACGCATATGAGGAGGCAGCGGGCGCTGCGCGGCGAATAGCGTGAACGGTACGTTACTTTGCTTCAGTTTCCAGTCGGTACCAGTCAGACTTGTACCGTGTATGACTATGACCTGGTTGTGATCGGCTCTGGACCGGGCGGGCAGAAGGCGGCCATCGCGGCCGCCAAGCTGGACCGGCGGGTAGCCGTGGTAGAGCGCCCCGAGATGCTTGGCGGCGTATGCGTCAACACGGGGACAATCCCGTCCAAGACGCTGAGGGAGGCGATCCTCTACCTCACGGGCGTGGACCAGCGGGAGATCTACGGCCAGTCGTACCGGGTCAAGGATGACATCACCGTCGCCGACCTGACCGCGCGGACCAGTCACGTGGTCAGCCGGGAGAACGACGTCGTCAGGAACCAGCTCGCGCGCAACCGGGTCACGATCCTCGCCGGCCTCGCCTACTTCGTCGGCCCGCACGCCGTGGAGGTCGACGACGGCGCGGGCCGAACCCGCAAGGTCACCGCCGACAAGATCGTCGTCGCGACCGGCACGCGCCCGGCCCGGCCGTCAAGCGTGGCCTTCGACGAGAAGACGATCATCGACTCCGACGGCATGAACCACCTGGACAAGGTGCCCCGCTCGATGGTGGTCGTCGGCGCGGGCGTGATCGGCATGGAGTACGCGTCCATGTTCGCCGCCCTCGGCACCAAGGTCACCGTCGTCGAGAAACGCGACCGCATGCTGGAGTTCTGTGACGAGGAAGTCGTCGAGGCGCTCAAGTACCATCTGCGGGACCTCGCCGTGACGTTCCGCTTCGGCGAGACGGTGGCGTCGGTGGAGAGGTATGGGGACGGCGCGATCACGATCCTTGGCAGCGGCAAGAAGATCCCCGCGGACACCGTCTTGTACTCGGCGGGCCGCCAGGGCGTGACCGACGGGCTCAACCTCACCGCCGCCGGCCTTACCGCCGACGAACGGGGCAGGATCAGCGTCGATGAGTTCTACCGCACCAAGGTCGAGCACATCTACGCGGTCGGCGACGTCATCGGGTTCCCCGCCCTCGCGGCCACGTCGATGGAGCAGGGCAGGATGGCCGCGCTGCACGCCTTCGGCGAGGCGGTCTCGGCCAACAAGGTCCCGCAGCCGATCGGCATCTACTCGATCCCTGAGATCAGCTTCGTGGGCCGCAGCGAGGCCGAGCTCACCGACGCCTGCGTCCCCTTCGAGGTGGGCGTGTCACGCTACCGTGAGCTCGCGCGGGGCCAGATCGTCGGCGACTCCTACGGCGTGCTCAAGCTGCTCGTCTCGCCAGAGGACCGCACGCTGCTCGGCGTGCACGTCTTCGGCACCGGCGCCACCGAGCTGATTCACATCGGCCAGGCCGTGATGGGCTGCGGCGGCACGGTCGACTACCTGGTCGACGCCGTGTTCAACTACCCGACCCTCGCCGAGTCCTACAAGGTCGCCGCCCTGGACGCGACCAACAAGATGCGCGCCGTCACCCGCCTGTCCAACTGAGGGACGGGGCTTCTGTCCGGAATATCTCGTGTGGCACACTGGTTAGCGGAAGTGAGCGTGCTCCGGGGTCGGTGAAACTCCGAACCGGCGGTGATAGTCCGCGACCCGGCCGCAACCGCGGCTGGTTGACCCGGTGGAACTCCGGGACCGACGGTTAAAGTCCGGATGGGAGGCAGCACGCGCGCGGCCGGCCGGCGCCGGCCGTGCCCGGTGGCGTTGCATCGCCGCGCGAACGGGTACGGTCGAAAGCGGCCAGCAGTCGCGTCCCCCGGAGCTTGACCGGAGGAGGACGCGGTTGTTCACCGGCATCGTTGAGGACCTCGGCGAGGTCAAGGCGGTCGACCATCTCGGCGATTTCGCCCGCATTCACATTCGCAGCACCGTGGTGACGCAAGACGCGAAACCGGGCGACTCGATCTGCGTGAGCGGCGTCTGCCTGACCGTTACCTCGCTGATCAGCTCCCGCCCACGTCCGGCGGAGGGGACTCAGGAACCGCCCTCGCCTATCCC
The DNA here is from genome assembly GCA_963759545.1 of uncultured Actinomycetota bacterium. GTDB lineage: Bacteria > Actinomycetota > Actinomycetes > Streptosporangiales > Streptosporangiaceae > Trebonia. The sequence goes on along the minus strand of CAVXAB010000017.1, from coordinate 520,303 downwards.
CCTCGGCTTCGCGGCCGACGTGATGGGGGAGACGCTGCGGCACTCCAGCCTCAAGTCCTTCGCTCCTGGCACCAAGGTCAACCTGGAACGCTCGGTCCGCCTTGAGGACCGGCTCGGCGGCCACCTCGTCCAAGGGCACACCGACGGCACGGCCACCATCGTCAGTCGCGACCCGCAGGAGCACTGGGAGGTCGTCCGCATCAGCCTTCCCGCGGGCCTGGCCAGGTACATCGTGCACAAGGGCTCCATCACCGTCGACGGCGTGAGCCTCACCGTCTCCGGTATCGGCGAAGACTGGTTCGAGGTCAGCCTCATCCCCGAGACGCTCAAGCGCACCACGCTCGGCCTGAAGCAGCCGGGCGCCGAGGTCAACCTCGAGGTCGACGTGCTCGCCAAGTACGTGGAGAAGCTACTCGGAGGCACCCGGTGACCAGGCGAGCGACTCCAATGACTCAAACACCGCAAACAACGCAAAATGGGCTGATCATGCTGTCATCTTCCCGGGGGACGCCCCCCCGTACCTCCGGCGACGCGGACGCAGAGCTCTCCGGTGCCACCACTGCGCTCGACGAGGTCGCGCGGGCGATCAAGGACATCGCGGACGGCCGCCCGGTCGTCGTGGTCGACGACGCCGACAGGGAGAACGAGGGCGACATCGTCTTCGCCGCGTCGAAGGCGACACCCGAGCTGCTCGCCTTCACGATCCGCTACGGCAGGGGCCTGATCTGCGTGCCGATGCTCGGCCCCGACCTCGACCGGCTGAACGTGCCCCAGATGACGAGCCAGAACCAGGAGCACCACGGCACCGCGTTCACGATCAGCGTGGACGCGCGGGACGACATCACGACGGGCATCTCCGCGGCGGACCGCGCGAAGACCATTCAGCTGCTCGCCAGCCCCGCGAGCGGCCAGGACGACCTGGTGCGCCCCGGCCACGTGTTCCCGCTCCGGTATGCCGAGGGCGGCGTGCTCCGCAGGCGCGGCCACACCGAGGCCGCTGTCGACCTGGCCACTCTCGCCGGGCTGCCGCCGGTCGGCGTGGTGTGCGAGGTGATCGGCGACGACGGGACCATGCTGCGGTTGCCCGCACTGCGGGAGTTCGCCGACGAGCACGGCCTCGCGCTGATCTCGATCGAGCAGCTCATCGAGTACCGTCGCCGCACCGAGCGCCTGGTCACCCGCGTCGCGGAGACGGTGATACCCAACGCCTACGGCGAGTGGCGTGCCTACGGCTACCGCTCCGACATCGACGGGGCCGAGCACCTCGCCCTCGTCCTCGGTGACATTGACGCCAGGGAAGGGGACGCGGAAGAGGGGGAGGACGTCCTTGTCCGCGTCCACTCCGAGTGCCTGACCGGCGACGTTTTCGGCTCCGAGCGCTGCGACTGCGGCGCGCAGCTCGACGCGGCCATGGCCAAGATCGCCGAGCGCGGCCGCGGCGTCGTCCTCTACCTGCGCGGCCACGAGGGCCGTGGCATCGGCCTGCTGTCCAAGCTCCAGGCCTACGAGCTGCAGGACGCCGGCGCCGACACGGTGGACGCGAACCTCAGGCTCGGCCTCCCGGTGGACGCCCGCGACTACTCGGTCGCCGCGCAGCTCCTTGACGACCTGGGCGTCCGCTCCGTCCGGCTGCTCACCAATAACCCGGTGAAGGTGGACGCCCTCGCGGCGCACGGCTTCGGCGTGACCCGCATCCCGCTGCCCCCGCTGACCACGCCGTACAACCTCCGCTACCTCACCACCAAGCGCGATCGCCTCGGCCATCAGCTTGAAACCCTGGAAACACAAGAGCCATCGGCGGCTGAGGTCTCCTGACCGCCGCGGCCCGCCCCGCGCTCGCGCCCGGATGATCCCGAACGAGTGCGTGCCTCCGCTCCGCTCGCCCTCCCGTCCAGATAACCTCCGCTCGCTCGCCCTCCCGTCCAGATAACAGCAAGAAGCGCGAAGCGCAAGACCCTGCGCCAAACATCGTGGATCGCTGACCACGCCATAGCGGTACCAGCGATCCACGATCTTTAGCGATCATGATCCCGGCGCCTGCAGGGCCAGGCCGCCGGCCCCGTTACTAAACTCGCAGGAGAAACGATGACCTGCCGCAGGAAGGGAACAGCACATGAGCGGACAGGGACGTCCTGAGCCGACCACCGTGGACGCCGCCGGCCTGTCTCTCGCGATCGCGGCCACCCGGTGGCATGCCGAGATCACCGACTCCCTGGTGGATCGCGCCACGGCGGCGGCCAAGGCCTGCGGCGTGACCGACCTGTTCGTGGTCCGTGTCGCCGGCGCGGTGGAACTCCCGGTCGTCGCGCAGGAGCTGGCCAAGCGCTACGACGCGGTGGCCTGCCTCGGCGCGGTCATTCGCGGCGGGACGCCGCACTTCGAGTACGTCTGTGACGCGGTGACCGCCGGGCTGACCCGGGTGGCGCTGGATGAGGCCACGCCCGTCGGCAACGGCGTGCTAACGTGTAACACGATTGAGCAGGCCCGCGACCGCAGCGGGCTGCCGGACAGCAGCGAGGACAAGGGATGGGAGGCGGTCGTGGCCGCGCTTGAAACCGCCATCCTGCTTCGCGCCGTCCGCTGCGGGGATTTGCAGAAGAGCGAGAACGCGCGACATTAACAGCGCCGCACTCCCTGTGTTTCACTGGCTTTTGTGATGACGCACGCCCAGGCGCGCCACCACGCCCCCGGGGATTGTGGCGCTGTTATCGCCCGGGGGGACGACCCCCTCGTAGCCCCCGATGCTATCGCCCGGGCCGACGACCCCCGTAGCCCCTCGATGCGCGCCCGATGGAAAAGCGCGACTGTATCAGGCGCGCGCAGAGCTGGAAATCAAGCACACGTTCGGGATAACAAAGGACTTTCCCCATGCTCTCTTTGGTACTGCCCAAGGGCTCGCTCGAAAAAGCCACCCTCGACCTTTTCGACGCCGCCGACCTGACGGTGCGCCGGTCGTCTGACCGCGACTACCACGCCTCGATCGACGACCCGAGGATCGACAGGGTCCGGTTCCTTCGCCCGCAGGAAATCCCCTCCTACCTGGAGCGCGGCCTGTTCGACATCGGCATCACCGGCCGCGACTGGATCACGGAGACGCAGGCGGACGTGGTCTCGCTCGGCGAGCTCCAGTACTCCAAGCAGACCTCGAATCCGGTCAGGGTCGTGCTCGCGGTCCAGGACAGCGCGCCATGGGAGTCCGTAGCCGACCTGCCCGAGGGGATCAGGATCTCGACGGAGTTCCCGTCGCTGACCGAGCGGTTCCTCGCCGAGCACGGGGTCAAGGCCATGGTCGTCCCCTCGTACGGAGCGACCGAGGCCAAGGTGCCTGACATCGTCGACGCGATCGTCGACCTGACCGAGACCGGGTCGTCGCTGCGCAAGAACGGGCTGCGCATCCTGGATACGCTGCTGAGCAGCTACACCGAACTCGTCGCCTGCGGCGCCGCCTACGCGGACCCAGACAAGCGGGCCGCGATGGAAGACATCGCGCTGCTGCTGCGCGGCGCCATTCAGGCCCGCGGCCAGGTCCTGCTCAAGCTCAACGTGGCCGCCGACGAACTCGCCGCCGTGACCGCGATGCTGCCGGCGATGTCGTCGCCGACGGTGACCGCCCTCGCCAACACGGGCATGCACGCGGTCGAGACCGTGGTGCCCAAGCGCGGCGTCAACACGCTGATCCCCGCGCTCAAGGCGGCCGGCGCGCACGACATCCTGGAGATTCCGATCTCGAAGATCGTGGAGTTAGTGCTCAGGGTCAAGCGCAGGGCGGCACGCGTCCTTCCCGTCGACGCGGATGGGCGCGTGCTGCTGCAACTCGGCAGGGAACTGCACCGCCGCAGCGATCGCTTCTGGCTCACGATCGGCGGCGGCGCGGAGCGCGGCGAGACCCTGGCTGAGGCGGCCGCCCGTGAGATGCGCGAGGAGGCAGGGATCGACGTCGACCCCGCCGAGCTGGGCGCGCCGATCGGCACGACCGTGATCGAGTACAGCGCGTTCGCCCTGCTTCCCGTCACGCAGAGCCAGACGTACTTCGCGATCGCCGTCGATGACGCCGAGGTGAGCCTCGAGCACCAGTCGCTGATTGAGCGCCTCGTGATCGAAAGGCACGAGTGGCTGAGCGCGGACGAACTTGCCAGCAGGCCCGAGCGGCTCGCCGACCCCGAGATGCCCCGGCTGATGCGGGCGGCCGTCGCCGCCGTGCGTGGCCGCGACGGCTCCGGGTAGTAGCACGGCATATCCGGCGGTCATCGCGGGTTCAGTTAAGTAGTTGCTAAAGGCGCCGTAGCCCGCGATGACGCGAGTGGGTAGCGTGGTAGTACCGGTGAGACTTCGAGGTGGGGTTGTGCGCGACATCCTGAACACGATCACTAAGTGGTGGGCCGCGGACGAGACGTTCGGCCTGGCGACGGTGGTCGGCACGTTCCGCAGCGCGCCGCGTGATCCCGGTGCCGCCCTCGCGGTGGCGATGCCCACTAAAGACGGCGGCGGCGAGGTGATCGGCTCCGTCTCTGGCGGCTGCGTCGAGGGCGCGGTTTACGAGCTTGCCACGGAGGTCACCGAAAGCGGCCAGCCAGCGCTGCAGCGGTACGGCTTCAGTGACGACGACGCGTTCGCGGTGGGCCTGACCTGCGGCGGCATCCTGGACATCTTCGTCGAGCCGGTGAACAAGACGACGTTCCCCGAGCTCGGCGACATCTACGAGGCGGTCGAACGCGGCGAGCCGGTCGCGGTGGCCACCGTGATCTCCGGCCCGGGCCAGGTCGGCGCGCGCAGGGTCATCTGGGGTGACGCGGCGCGCGGGTCAACGGGCAGCCTGGGCGCGGGTGACCGGCTCGACACCGCCGTGGACGACGACGTGCGCGGCATGCTCGCCCAGGGCCTGACCGGCATCCGCCGCTACGGCGAGCACGGCGAACGGCGCGGCGACGAGCTCGCGGTGTTCGTGAACTCGTTCGCGCCGCCGCCGCGGATGTTCGTGTTCGGCGCGATCGACTTCGCGGCCGCCGTCGCCAGGACCGGAAAGTTCCTCGGCTACCACGTCACCGTCTGCGACGCGCGGCCGATCTTCGCGACGAGGTCCCGCTTCCCCGACGCTGACGAGGTCGTGGTCGACTGGCCGCACCGGTTCCTGGCCGGCGCCGAGGTGGACGCGCGCACCGTGATCTGCGTCCTCACCCACGACCCGAAGTTCGACGTGCCCGTCCTCGAGGTCGCGCTGCGCACCCCGGCCGGCTATATCGGCGCGATGGGCTCGCGGCGCACGCACGAGGACCGGCTTGAGCGGCTGCGCGCCATCGGGATGACCGAAGAGGAGCTGGCCAGGCTGCGTTCACCGATCGGCCTCGACCTGGGTGCCCGCACGCCGGAAGAGACCGCCGTCTCCATCGCCGCCGAGCTCATCCAGCTGCGCTGGGGCGGCAGCGGCCAGGCCCTCACCAGCACGGAAGGCCGCATTCACCGCGACGAGCGGGTCCACGCTTAGCGGGCGAGAGCCGGCCAGTCACTAGTCGTTGCGCCCGGTGAACGCCAGCCGGGTGCCGATCGCGATCATCGCGAGCCCCCCGGTGCCGCCAAGCAGGGCCAGCCGCCGCGGGGAGCGGGACAGCCAGGAGCGGACCGTGCCGGCCGCCAGGGCCCAGGCGCTGTCGCTGACCAGCGCCACCCCCGCGAAGATCGCGCCGAGCACGATGATCTGCAGTGGCACGTCGCCGGCCTGCCGGTCCACGAACTGCGGCAAGATGGCCGAGAAGAAGACGATCACCTTGGGGTTGGTGACCCCGACCGTGAACCCGTCGGCCACGATCCGCGCCACGGTCTTCTGCTCCACTTTGCTGCCAAGGGCCTCGGCCAGCGAATGCCTGTGCCTGATCGCCTGGACGCCGAGGAACACCAGGTAGCAGGCGCCCGCGAGCTTGAGCACGGTGAACACCACGATTGAGCGCTCGATCAGCGGCCCGATGCCGAACGCCACCGCCAGCACTTGCGTGAACGCGCCGACCGTGTTCCCCGCCACGGTCGCGACGCCCGCGACCCGGCCGAGCACGATCGCCCGGCTGACCGTGAAGAGCACGCTCGGCCCTGGGATCAAGATAATCACGAACGCGGTCAGCGCGAAGGCTAGCAGTTGCGAGGTAGGTGCCACCCTCCGACCATAACCCCGGCGGTGGTTGGATGAGCCCGTGGCCATACGTGTAGCGGGGATACTGCTGGCGGCGGGTGACGGGTCCCGGCTCGGGCAGCCGAAGGCGACCGTCGAGCTCGCCGGGTCAACGCTTGCCGAGCGGGGGGTGGCGCTGCTCAGGGACGGCGGGACCGATCCCGTGATCGTGGTGACCGGGGCCGTTCCCGTCGAGTTGCCTGGGGTGGTGAGCGTGCACAACCCCGACTGGGTGACCGGGATGGGGTCCTCGCTCGTGACCGGGCTGCGCGCCCTTGAGGGAGGCGCCACGGCCGCGGTGATCGCCCTGGCGGACCAGCCGCTCGTCGGGGCCGAGGCGGTGCGCCGGCTGATCGCCGCCCACGCTCGCGGTGCGACGGTCGCCGTCGCCGCCTACGACGGCAAGCCGCGTAACCCCGTGCTTATCGACCGGGTCCACTGGCCGGCCGTGGCCGAGCTGGCCGCGGGACAAGACGCGGGGGCGCGCCCGTTCCTGCGGGCGCACCCCGATCTCGTCACGCTCGTGGAGTGCGGGGATACCGGCAGTCCGGCCGACATCGATACCCCGCAGGACCTGGCGCGGGTTCGGGACTCGGCAGGCGGCGGCTCGCTCGCGTCGCCCAGTTAGCGAGGCCCGCGGCAGGCGGCCCCCGTTATTCCGCCCGGATTCCCCAGCGGACCGTGACGGATTCCTTCGGCTGCAAGACGACCAGGTCATCGCCGCTGACGAACGCGTTCGGCGGGCACGTCATCGGCTCGACGGCGACCGCCGCCCGGCGGCGTTCCTCTTCGAGCGGGTCGCTGGTGAAGACCTGCAGCCAGTGGTTGGCGGCGTCCATCCACATGGCCGTGGTCAGCCCGCCGCCGGCGAGCCGGACCCAGGCGAGGCCGTCGGCCTCCCTGCGCAGGCCGGTAAACGCGTGGTCGAGTTGGATGCCGGCCAGCTTGCGCGCGGTACGCAGGTCGAAGCCCGTCCCGGACACGTCCTGCGCGGGGCCGGCCGGGACGAGCCGGTCACCGACGGGCAGCCAGCGGTCGGCGGGCAGCTCAAGCTCGCACTCGTCGATCGTCGGCGTCCCCGTCGTCAGGTACGGGTGTGCTCCCGTGCCCCAGGGCGCCGGCGGCTTCCCTTGTTGGTCGCGGTCACCGTGACGTGCAGCCCGGACTCCGCGTCGACGCGGTAGGTGACATCGGTTTGCACGGCGAAGGGGTAGCCCTGCTGTCCGTGCGGTAGGCAGCGCAGCGTCACCTCTGCCCGGTCATGGGCGGTGCGGGTCCATGGCGCCCACCGGGTCAGGCCGTGGATGGCGTTCCCGAGGGCCGGCTCAGAGAGGGCCAGCTGGTGGTCTTCGCCATCGAAGGAGTAGCGGCCGCCGTCGACCCGGTTGGGCCACGGGGTCAGCAGCTGGCCGGCGCCATGCGGCGGGAGTTCATCCGCGTCGAAGCTGGTGACAAGGTAGGTGTCGCCGAACCGGAGGCCGCGCAGGCCGCCACCAAGCTCGGTGACCGTCGCCCGGTAGTCGCCTGCCTCGATCTCGTACTGGGTGCCCGTGAGCGGGATCGTCATGGCGATCAGCATACGGACCCCGGTCGCCCGGCGCATCGGCCAGTCGCCGCTTCGCCTGCTGTACGCCGTAAGCGAATACCATTATTGAATTCGAATGGTAAATGGCACTGCAGAGGCGAATGGCAATTATGTTATGCAAGTGAAGGGGGGGAAGCGCGTTTCTTCGGTAGCTGCACGCGATTTCCGCTTACCGTTCTTATTTCGTCATATTCTCATATCGTGAGAATATGACGAAATAAGAACGGCTTGCCGGGGATGGGCCGACGGGGCTGCTTGGGGAGCGGGGGACCGTCAGCCCCGTCGGCATTTTAATCGTAGCTTGAGAGCAAGCGCCGCGCGAGTGTTCGAGGCGTTATCTGTGATGTTGCCGAGTTTTTTCTGACGGCGATCAGCTTCGGCGCGGACTCAGGCGGCCATTGCGGAGCGCCTCGGCCGCCAGCACGCCGAAGAGATAGAAGTAAGCCGCTTCTTCCTCTTCGAAGAATCTCACTTCATGCCTGGCGTCCTCCGCGCAACTGAATACCTCATAGCCGCCATCGGTCTTGAACAGGCACATGGCCCCGGTGATTTCCTCATCGACGGAGTACGCGGACCGCGGGATGTCGGCCATATCAACAAGGTCGGCGAAGATCGCGGACATCGCGAGGCGCGGCTTGCGCGCGGCGCGCCGCCCGCGGACGGCACCCGTCAGCTTGCTGAGCGCGCCGCCCGCCGTCACGCCGGAATGGGACGACACCTGATCGGGCTGGGCGGCCGGCGGCAAGGTCGTAAGCGGGCCGGTCGTGCCGGCTTCCAACGGCGCGGCGAGTGGCGCCGACAGGGGCTGCGTCATCGCCTGCTGCTGTCATCGCCTGCTGCTGTGTCGCCTGCTGCGTGCTGGCTGCTGTGCCATCGGCTGCTGTGCCATCGGCTGCGGCGCGAACGGCTGCGCCGCCTGCTGCGGTGCCGCCGACGGCGGTGCCGTCACGGGGACCGTGACCGACGGAGCCGACGGGACGGGCTGGGCGGTGACGGCCGGTGCCGCGGTTGGCGCGGGTGCCTGCGGCGCCGGCATGCCGGTCAGCGGCATGCCCGCAGGCGGCGGTGCCTGCTGCGGAGCGGGCTGGGCAAGCGGTTGACCGAACGAAGGTCCCTGCGTCACCTGGGCCTGTGCCACTGGGCCTGCTGCGCCTGGGCCTGCTGGCCGAGTTGCGGCTGCTGTGCCATCGGCTGCGGCGGTGCCTGCGGGTACCCGGTCACCGTGGCTGGCTGCGCGGGGGCGTACTGCTGCATTCCTGGCAGGCCATTAAGCGACGGGGTCGGTCCGGTGCCCTGGTCCTGCTGCCCGTAACCGTTCTGCGTCATCCCGTTGACCGGGTACCCGTTGGTCGTGACCCCGCCCTGCTGCGGATCGGGACCGGGCTGGTAGTACCAGGTGCCGTTGCCGTCTGGCGCGGGAGAGCCATGCCACGCGGCCACGGCGGTCGGTGCCGGCGCTTGCGGCGGCTGGGGTGCCTGTGCCTGTGGTGCCGGTCCTGAGGGCGCTTGCGCGTTCGTGACCGGCGGCACGGCCGCCTGCGGTCCTGTCGACTGCGACGCCTGCTGCAGGGCCGGCGCCTGCTGCGCTCCAGGGGCCTGCGGGGCAGCCGGAGCCTGCGGCGCGGCGGGAAGCGGCGGAACGGGCGAGAACTGCTGCTGCGCTACTGGCGCCTGCACTCCGAGCGACTGGCCCGCCGGCTGCTGGCCCACTGGCTGCTGGCCCGCTGGCTGCTGGCCCACTGGTTGCTGTGCCGCGGGCAGTTGCGGCCTGGCAGGGAACTGCGTCGCGGTGAAGGGCTGCGGTGCGGCCCCCGTCGCAGGCTGCTGCGCGCCAGTGCCCTGGACCATGGCGGAGACCTGTTGCCCGCCTGGTGCGTACTGGCCGCCAGGTACCTGCTGGCCGCCTGGATACTGCGGCGCGTCAGCCCGCTGCGGTAGGCCAGGGACGCCGTTGGGCATGCCGGGAACGCCCGGCATGCCAGGGCCCACGGGCAGGCCCATGCCGTTCTGCGCGGCCGAAGCCTGGTACCCGCCCGTGACCGGCTGCTGAAAGCCGGCCGACGGAGGCTGCTGCGGCATCGGCGCGGGAAGCTGCGCGGGCCCACTCGGCGGGAGTTGGCCGCGGACCTGCGGGAGCGCACCCGCCGGGCCATTCCAGCCCGGCATCGCGCCGGTTCCCTGTCCGCCCGGGCCCGCCACGGCGCCCGCGGTGGCCGGGACGGGTCCGCCTGCACCCCCGGGTCCGATCGCGCCGATGGCCCTGCTCGTCCCCACCGGGAACCCGTTTCCTGCCGCGACCCCGTGCCCGGCTCCCGCCCCGTTCTGGCTGCCTCCGAGTCCGCCAGGTCCGCCGGCCCCTTGGTCCCCGGCGCCGAGCGCTCTCGGCAACGCGGAAAGCAGCAATGCGACCGGGAATTCGTGCCGCTCCTCGGCCAGGTCAGAGATGTCTTGCCGGGGCACGACGACCTCGAAGACGCCGCGGTCGACTTCCCAGTAGCCGAGTTGCGCGGCCCGCCGCTCATCCATGCCCAGGTAGACGATGTGCACCCGGTCACCGAGATCGTCGAGCACAAGGCACGGCTCACCGTGATAGGAGCCGATGGGCCGTGATTCCCACAGCGCGTCAAGATCGTCTAGTCGCACCTGCTTGCGCCAGATGCCGCCAGGCGCCGGGGAGAAGCCATGCGCTTCCGGTGGTGGCGGGGCCGCGAACAGCGTCACGTCACGATCGGATGGGCCAACCGCGGCCTGATAGGAAGCGCCGAGGTAGGAGGCCATAAGCCGGTACCGCACGAGCCTTACCCCTCCCTCGGCCGCCGCCAGGCCAGTCCGTCATAACGGGCCACTGGTTCCTCGCCCGCGTCCCCGAGCCGGCACAGTGTCGTGCCGACCGGGATCTGGATCGGCTCCAGGTAGAACTCTGTCCTGCCGGGCACGCCGCGCGCGCTGACCGGCACGTATCCGTCGATCTCGCGCGCCTGCCAGCAGAGGAAGTACATCTCCGACATGTCAGGCTTGAAGTCCGACCCCTCGTAGCCTAGGCCGAGCGCGTAGAAGGCGTCTGCCGTGTTCCTGAAGACGATGTCCCTGACCCGGTGCACGTATCCCGCGATGACGCCCCGCTGGCCGCTCATGTACGGGCCGACCATGCGCGGCGGCACTACCTTCCGCATCGGCGTGCCGGGAAGTATCCGCGCGGCTTGTGCCGGCTCGCGTGCCGAACCCACGGAACTGCTCCCTCCCGCTAGCGCCGTAACCTCTGGTCCGCACATGCCGGTTTCCTGGTCCGGAGGCCTGCACGTCGCCGCAGGTCAAGAGACTCCCATATCCGGCATGTGCGCTCAACCGATTCTGCCGTGGAGACTGACGATACCCACCGTTAAATACGGCTTTCATGGATTTCACTACATTGAGTTAGCCCGCCTGACCCGTGGAGCGGCTGCGGCAGAACGTCGGGCTCTCGGGCTCACGGGGCCAATCTAGCTGCGTCTATGGCACCGTGGACCACAACGAGCCTAACCGTGACAGCCGGATCCCGCGGGCCACAGGGGGCGCTCTGCCTACGGACGGGAGCCGAGACCCTGGCCGGGCCGCGGTGCCCTGGCCCGGCGGCGATAGGGTCGCTACGTGCCAGCGACCAGACCAGCGGGCGACACGGGCGGCGCGGACCCGGCCGTTACCGCTGCCCTCGCCGCCTACGCGGCCGGCGCGGCGACCGAGCACGCGGTGCTCACCGCCGTCGCCGCGAGCCGCCTGCTCGTCCCGGTCGTCGCCGTTCTCGCCGAGGCCAACGCCGACGGCACGGTACCTCCCGCGCCCGCCTCCGCACGACCTCCCGCGCCCGCCTCCGCCGCCTCCGCGCACTCTGGCTCGCGCTCAGAGTCTCCCGCGCCCGCCTCCGCGCACTCTGGCTCGCGCTCAGGATCTCCCGCGCCCGCCTCCGCGCACTCTGGCTCGCGCTCAGAGAAAGAGACGGAGATGGCGCTCCCGACCCTGATCGGCAACGACGGTCGCAAGGCGGTCATCGCGTTCACCGGCACCGACACGGTCAGGCGGTGGCGCGCGGACGCGCGCCCGGTCCCGGTCCCCGCCGCGCGTCTCTGGCCCGCCGTCGCGGCCGAGCAGGCCGACGCTGTCGTCATCGACGTGGCGGGCCCCGTCCCGCTGGTCGTCGAGGGCGCCCGCCTGCGGGCGCTCGCGAGCGGCGCGCCGGTTCCGTTGCCGCACGAGGACCCCGACATCCGTGCCCAGGTCGCCGCGGTCACCGGCAACTTCACCCTCGGACCAGGCGGCCAGGACGCCGAACTGACCGTCACCGTGAAAACCAGGGACCTGACCGCCGCACGCGCCGCCGCCGAGGCCATCGCGGCCCGCCTCGCCCCCCGCCTCCGCCGCGGCATAGCGTTCCGTATCGGCTAGCGACCGGATAACAGCAAGAAGCGCTCCGCGCTCCGCGCTCTGGCCGCCTCCGCCGCGGCATAGCGTTCCGCGTCGGCTAGCTGCCGGATAACAGCAAGAAGCGCTTCGCGCTCTTGCCGCCTGCGCGACCGTGGCGGCGCACGGCCCGGTCGGCGGCCTCCCCGTGTGGCGTTGGGCCGGCTATAGCCGGCCCAACGCCACATAGCCACGAGGTCGTGGCGCTGGCGCCGTCACCAAGCTGTCATGAAATATCCGGAATAACGTAATAAATCCCCTCACGACGGCCCCGCGTTGGCGAGTACCAGGGGCGGGACGGGCGGAGTCGCGCACTCGTTCGGAGTGACCCGCGGAAGCGGTGCCGGGGCGCGGCCTGGCGCGGACCTGAGCCGACGCTGACTGTAGGGTGAACAGCATGTTTCGGTGGCTGACGGCGGGCGAGTCGCATGGGAAGGCCCTTGCGGCGATTTGTGATGGAGTGCCGGCGGGCGTGCGGGTTGCCAGCGAGGACGTGGCGGCCGCGCTCGCGAGGAGGCGGGCGGGCTACGGGCGCGGTGCGCGGATGAAGTTCGAGCAGGACGAGGTGGAGCTGACCGGCGGGGTACGGCACGGCGTCACGCTTGGCGGGCCGGTCGCCATCAGGGTTGGCAACACCGAGTGGCCCAAGTGGGAAACGGTCATGTCGCCCGACCCGGTCGCCAGGGAAGAGCTCGACGCGCAGGCGCGCAATGCCCCGCTGACCAGGCCACGGCCCGGCCACGCCGACCTGGCCGGCATGCAGAAGTTCGGGCACGCCGACGCACGGCCCATTCTTGAGCGGGCAAGCGCGCGCGAGACCGCCGCGCGGGTCGCGCTCGGGGAGGTCGCGAGGAAGCTGCTGGTGCAGGCGCTCGACGTCGAGATCGTCTCGCACGTGGTGGCGCTTGGCGCGGTGACCGTGCCCGATGACACGCCACTGCCGACGCCGGCCGACCGCGCGCGGGTCGACGCCGACCCGGTGCGCTGCGCCGACGAGGAGACGAGCGCGCGCATGGTCGCCGAGGTCGACGCGGCACGGAAGGACGGCGACACCCTTGGCGGGGTCGTCGAGGTGGTGGTGTACGGGTTGCCACCGGGTCTTGGCAGCTTCACCCAGTGGGACAGGAAGCTCGACGCGCGGCTCGCCGGGGCGCTCATCTCCATCCAGGCGTTCAAGGGAGTGGAGTTCGGTGACGGGTTCACCACGGCCGGCCGGCGCGGTTCCTGCGCGCACGACGAGATCTACCTCGCCGCCGACGGGGTGCGCAGGCGCACCAACCGGGCCGGCGGCATCGAGGGCGGCATGTCCACCGGCGAGGTGCTCCGCGTGCGGGCCGCGATGAAGCCGATCTCGACCGTGCCCCGTGCGCTTGAGACGATCGACGTGGCGACGGGCGAGCCTGCCAAGGCGATCAACCAGCGCAGCGACGTTACCGCCGTGCCGGCCGCCGGAGTGGTCGCCGAGGCGATGGTCGCTCTTGTGCTCGCGGAGGCGGCCACGGAGAAGTTCGGCGGCGACACGGTGGAGGAACTGCGCAGGAACGCGGAGGGCTACCTCAAGAGCCTGGTGATCTCATGACACCCGACAGGGGACCGGCGGGACAGCCGGGTACGGACGGTCATCCGCCCCGCTGGGGAGCCGGGAAGGGGGTCGTGCTCATCGGCCCGCCGACGGCGGGCAAGTCGTCGGTCGGCCCGCTGCTCGCCGCCGAGCTCGGCGTGCCGTTCGCCGACACCGACACGCTCGTGGCCAGGGCGGCGCGCAAGCCGGTCGGCGATATCTTCGTAGACGACGGCGAGCTGGTCTTCCGCGAGCTCGAGCGGGGTGCCGTCGCGAGCGGCCTTGACGCGGTCAAGGCAGACGGCGGCGTCCTCGCGCTCGGCAGCGGGGCAGTGCTCGACCCGGACGTGCGCCGGATGCTCGCCGGCCAGGTGATCATCTACCTGGAGACCGAGTTCGCGACCGTCGCCAAGCGCACGGGCATGGACCGGCCCCGTGTCGTGATGCCTGGCAACCCGCGCGGGCGGCTCCGCGCCATGCTGGAAGAGCGCCGCCCGGTCTACGCCGAGCTCGCGACGCTCACCGTGTCCACCGACGACCTGGCCCCCGAGGAGGTGGCCGCCGACCTGGCTAAGCGGCTGCGCGCATGACCGCGATGGACAGCACCGTGGCCCGGATTCCGGTCGGCGGTGAGCAGCCGTATGAGGTGGTCGTCGGCACCGGGGTGCTGAGCGCGCTGCCCGGGCTTGTCGGCAAGCGGGCGGAGACGGTGGCCGTCATCCACGACGAGCGGCTGGCGGCGCTGGCCAAGTCGGCCTGCCGTGCCCTCGAAGACGCCGGGTACCAGGTGGCGGTGACCGGCGTGCCGTCCGGCGAGGCGGCGAAGGACGTCACCGTGCTCGCGCGGCTGTGGTCCTGGCTGGCGGACGCCAGGGTGACAAGGACCGACTGCGTGGTCGGCATAGGCGGGGGAGCGGCGACCGACCTCGCCGGGTTCGCCGCCGCGACCTGGCTGCGCGGCGTGCCCGTCGTCCAGGTGCCGACGACGCTGCTCGGCATGGTCGACGCGGCGGTCGGCGGCAAGACCGCCATCGACATCGCGGCGGGCAAGAACCTGGTCGGCGCGTTCCACCCGCCCGCCGGGGTGCTCGCCGACCTGGCGACGCTGGAAACACTCGACCGCCGCGACTACGTGGCGGGCCTCGCCGAGGTCATCAAGGCCGGGTTCATCGCCGATGGCGAGATACTGCGCCTGGTCGCGACGGACCCGCAGGGCGCGGCCCGGCCGGAAGGCGCGCACACTTTCGAGCTGGTGTCACGGTCGATCGCGGTCAAGGCGCGCGTGGTGGCGGCCGACCTGCGCGAGTCCGGGCAGCGGGAGATGCTCAACTACGGCCACACGCTCGGCCACGCCATCGAGAAGCTGGAGCGGTACACCTTCAGGCACGGCGACGCGGTCGCGATCGGCATGGTGTTCGCCGCCGAGGTGGCCAGGCTGGCCGGCCGGCTGACCGAGCGGGAGGTCGCGCTGCACAAGGAGCTGCTCACCGCGGTCGGCCTGCCGGTGACCTACCGGAGCGACGCGTGGCCGGCGCTGCGCGCGACCATGTCGCTTGACAAGAAGGCCCGCGGCGCGCGCCTGCGGATGGTCCTCCTTGACGGCGTAGGCAACCCGGTCATCTACGACAGCCCGCCCGAGGAACTGCTCACCCGGGCGTACCAGGCGGTGGCGGCATGAGCGGCCCCGACGCGAAGGCCCGCCGGGTGCTCGTGCTCAACGGGCCGAACCTGGGCCGCCTCGGCAAGCGCGAGCCGTCCGTGTACGGAACCGCCACTTATGCCGATTTGTCGGACTTGTGCCAGCGGACCGGCAAGCAACTCGGGTTCGACGTCGACGTCAGGCAGACCGACTACGAGGGTGAGCTCGTCACCTGGATCCACGAGGCCTGCGACAGCGCAACGCCCGTGGTGCTCAACGCCGCCGCGCTCACCCACTACTCCTACGCCCTCATGGACGCGGTGAAGATGCGGACCGCGCCACTCGTCGAGGTGCACATCTCCAACCTCGCGGCCCGGGAGGCCTTCAGGCACGAGTCGGTGATCACCAGCGCCGCGACCGGGATCATCGCTGGCTTCGGCTTCCACGGCTACGTGCTGGCGCTGCGGGCCATCGCGGCAGAACTGGACGCGGGCAAGTGATCGGCGTCGTCGGCTTCATGGGGGCGGGCAAGACCACGGTGGGCCGCATGCTCGCCGACCGGCTCGGGCTGCCCTTCGTCGACAGCGACCTGGTCATCGAGCAGCGGGCCAGGCGGTCCGTCCGGCGCATCTTCGCGGAGGACGGTGAGCCCGCCTTCCGCGACCTGGAGCACGAGGTCGTGGCTGACCTGCTCGAGGGCCCGGCCGCGGTGCTCGCACTCGGCGGCGGCGCGGCCGACCGTCAGGACACGCGCGACCTGCTCAAGTCCGCCCAGGTCGTGTACCTGAGCGTGGGATTCGCCGAGTCGATGCTCCGCGTGGCGGGTGACACCTACCGCCCGCTGCTCGCCAAGCCGGGCCTTGACGACCTGTACGAGCGGCGCATGGCCACCTACCAGTCGGTGGCCACGCTGACCGTGGCGACCGACGGACGGCGGCCCGAGGCGATCTGCCAAGAGGTCATCTCCCGGCTTCGGGCGGCGCCCGCGCTTCCCGCCGGCGCGTCGTCGGTACTCGTGTCGTGCACGGGCGGCACCTACAACGTGCACGTCGGTGCCGGCCTGCTCAGCCACGCGGGGCAGCTGCTCCCGTCGCTTCCCTACGCCAGGACGGCGGTCTTGCTCGCCTCGGCGCGGGACAAGCAGGCGGCCGACACGCTCGCGCTCGCGCTTGGCGACGCCGGACTTGAGCCGCACCTGCTTGAGGTGCCAGGCAGCCAGCGCGCCAAGGACCTCGCCACGGTCGGCCAGCTGAGCAACGACCTGGCCGACCTCGCCGTGCACAAGGACGACCTGATCGTCGGGGTGGGCGGCGAGGTGGTCTGCGACATCGCCGGCTTCATCGCCGGCCTGTACAACCGGGGCATGCCGCTCGCGCTCGTGCCGACCACCCTCGCCGCCCAGGCCGATTCCGCGGTGGGCGGCAAGGCGTCACTTAACCTCACGCAGGGCCGCAACCTGCTCGGTACCGTCCACCAGCCGATCGTGGTGATCTCGGACGTGGGACTCGCCGCGCGCCAGCAGTACGAGTACGGTGCGGGGCTCGCGGAACTCGTCAAGCACGCGCTGATCAGCGGCGGAGACCTCGTCGGGCTGCTGCGCGACCGGCCGGGCGAACTGCGTGCCGCGGACCTGCCCGTGCTCGCCCGGGTCGTCGCCAAGAGCGTCCAGGTCAAGGCGGACATCGTGAGCAACGACGAGCGCGAGCTTGGCGACCGGCTCTTCCTGAACTACGGCCACACCTTCGCCCACGCGATCGAACAGGTCAGCGGCCCGGACAAGGCCGACGACGGCGAGGCGGTAGCGGTCGGGATGATGGCGGCCGCCTACCTCGCCCGCCGCCAGGGGCGGATCGACGATGACCTGGTGGACCTGCACAAGGGCCTGCTGAGCTCGCTCGGCCTCCCTGTCGCGGGCCGGTTCAGCCTTGCCGGGCTGCGCGAGGCATGGCTGCGCGACAAGAAGTACCGCGGCAGCGCCAGGTTCGTACTGCTCAATGGCCTGGGCAAGCCGGTGACCGGGGTACCCGCCGACGAGGCGAGCCTGCGTGCCGTGCTCGACGACCTCGCCGGCTGAGCACCCGTGCCGCCCCGCGGCGGGCCTCAGTAGAGGCGCTCCGGCTGGCCGGTCGCCTCAAGGACCGACATCCACAGGTCACCGTTCGGGTCGACCTGGTTGCGGCTGCCGGTCGCGACGGGGATCGGGATGTGCACGAACCGCCCGTGCCAGCGCCCGACGACCATCGCCGTCCGCCCGGCCATCGCGGCGTGCACCGCCGCCTGCGCCAGCCGCAGGCAGTACACCGCGTCCCACCCGTTGGCGGGCACGCTGCGGATCGCGTACCCGGGGTCCACGTAGCGCAGGCTGAGCTCTTCCCCGGTCCCGGTGAATTCCGCGGTGATCCGCTGCCGCAGCAGCCCGCCGATGTCGGCGAGCCGCGCGTTGCCCGACGCGTCCACCGCGCCGTCGTACTCCAACAGGTCCTGCCCTGCCCCCTCGGCCACCACGACGACCGCGTGCCCCCGCTGCCGCACCCGGTCGCGCAGCTTTCGCAGGAACGGCTCAAGGAGGAACGGCACCTCGGGAATCAGCACGAAGTCCACGTCATGACTGGCGAGCGCCGCGTAGCAGGCGATGAACCCGGAGTGCCTGCCCATCACCTTGACCAGCCCGATGCCATGCGGCGTCGAGCTTGCCTCGGTCAGCGCCGACTTGATCGACTCGGTGGCCCGGGTGAAGGCGGTCTGGAAGCCGAAGCTCTGGTCGAGGTACGGGATGTCGTTGTCGATCGTCTTCGGCACCCCGATGACGGACAGCTCCACCCCGAGCCGCTCCGCCGTCGAGGCGATCTTCGCCGCACCGCGCAGCGAGCCGTCACCGCCGATCACGAACAGGACCGAGATCCCCAGCCTGACCAGCGTCTCCACCATGAGCGCGGGATCCTGGTCGCCGCGCGAGGTGCCAAGGATGGTCCCGCCCCTGTTGTGGATGTCGGAGACCACCTCGCGGGACAGGCGCACCGGGGTGACATCCGGGCCGACCAGCCCGCGGAAGCCGTCGCGGAACCCGACCACGTCGGCGACGCCGTAGTTGTCGGCCAGCTCGAGGACCAGGCCGCGGATCACGTTGTTCAGCCCGGGGCACAGCCCGCCGCACGTCACGATCCCCGCTCGCGTCCTTGACGGGTCGAAGTAGATGTACTCGCGCGGCCCGCCAGGTTCAAGCGAGGGCAGGTCCGCGACGCCGCACAGCCGCGCCTCGGCCCGTCCGAGCGTGTCGTCGAGCAGCACGCGGTCCGACTCGTGCACGTAGTGCGGTGAGCTCACCCGCCCCTGCACGAGCCCGGCCATCGGGGACAGGATCGCCGGCTCCCCCAGACGCCGGATTCGCAGGTCGGCAGGCGTGACGGACAGCGGATCCGCGGTACTCACCATATGCACAAGCTTGCCGTTCCCTTGTTACGCCAGTGGTCACCCGAGTGGTCTAGACCACAGCATAAATGGTCTAGACCACAGGATAAAAGGTACATAGCCGGGATGTCTGGGGCACCCCCCGGGGATAGCCATCACGCAACGTCCGGGTTAAATTGGCACCCGGTCGCGGCAGCGATCAGGCGGGGATCGGCGAGGAGGCCAGCACATGCGCGTGGGAATGATGCTCAACTACTCGGGCGGGTTCACCGAGACGGTAAGCGAGCTTGCCGATTTCGAGCGGGCCGGGCTCGAGATCGTCTTCGTCCCCGAGGCGTACAGTTTCGACGCGGTCAGCCAGCTCGGCTTCATCGCGGCCCGGACGAGCACCGTGGAGATCGCCTCAGGCATCCTCCCCATCTACTCCAGGACCCCGGCGCTGACCGCGATGACCGCGGCCGGGCTCGACTTCGTCTCTGGCGGCAGGTTCACGCTCGGCCTCGGCGCCAGCGGCCCGCAGGTGATCGAGGGCTGGCACGCCGTGCCCTACGACGCCCCGGTGGGCCGCACCAGGGAGCTGATCGAGATCTGCCGCATGGTCTGGCGCCGCGACCGCCTCGAATACCACGGCAGGCACTACACGCTCCCGCTTCCCGCCGGGCAGGGCACCGGCCTCGGCAAGCCGCTCAAGCTGATCAACCACCCGGTCCGCGAGCGCATCCCGATCGTGGTCGCGGCGCTCGGCCCGAAGAACGTCGCCCTCGCCGCCGAGCTAGCCGAAGGCTGGCAGCCCATCTTCTACTACCCGGAGAAGGCGGGCCTCACCTGGGACGCGCCCCTCGCGGAGGGAAGGGCCAAGCGCGACCCGCAGTTGCCGCCGCTCGACGTGATCGCCGAGGCGCCCGTCGCCATCGGCGATGACGTCACGCACCTGCGCGACGTCACGCGTCCCTTCTTCGCGCTTTACATCGGCGGCATGGGCGCGCGCGGCAAGAACTTCTACTACGACCTGGCCTGCCGCTTCGGTTACGCCGACGAGGCGCGGCAGATCCAGGACGCCTACCTGTCCGGCCGCAAGGACGAGGCCGCCGCGCTTGTCCCCGCCGATCTGGTCGAGAAGACCTCGCTCATCGGCCCGCACGGCTACGTCAAGGAGCGCCTGGCGGCCTTCAGGGAGGCGGGCGTCACCACGCTCAACCTCACCGCGCTTTCCCCGACCCACGAGCGCCGCGTCAGCGACATCGAGACCATCCGCGCCCTGGCCTGATAACAGCAACAAGCGCTCCGCGCGGCCTTGCGCGGCCGTTACGCGGATGGCGCGGACGCCAAGGTGGATCGTTGGGGCGCGTGCGGGGTGATGCGTTGATGTAGGCGCCCCCGCGCGTTCGCGCCGGCGCTGCGCGCGCGCGTGCGTCGCCGCGCGTCGCGCCGCCCGCGCGTGCCCGTTCTGTCCGGATTGTCCCGTCGGCACCGCGGCCAGGCCCATGATCATGTGGGTTCCGCAGCTTATTTGATGCGGAATCCACATGATCAAGGAAATCCCCCGCGATCACGCCGCGTCCCGCGCGCGGGCGCCGTGCCCGGCCTGCGGGCGCCGCGTCCCCGCGATCACGCCGCGCCCCGGCCCGCGGGCGGCGCGTCCCAGCCCGCGCACCGCCCTCACGGTCACCACGCACCACTGAGACAACGGGCGTTGGGAGCGTTAGAGCCCTGCGTGACCGCCATTCCCGCGGCATTGCCTAGGGAATGATAACAGCAACAAGCGCGCAGCGCGGCGCAGCGCAGCGCAGCGCGGGCAGCGCAGCGCAGCGCAGCGCAGCGCGAACCGCGGCCGGAGCGGCCATTACGGCTTGCGGGCTACCCCTGCGTAGCCGTTGACCTCGGCCGGGGTCGGTCGCGGCGACTTGGAGTCAGGCCGCCAGTCCGAGACGAGGACCACCCCAGGCGGAACGAGCTCAAGGCCGGAGAACGCGAGCGACGCGAACTCGTCCGCGTCTCGTGTCTGCATCTGTATCCCGGCCTTCCGGTAGATGCGCTGCCCGGCGCCGAGCCCTTCCGGCTCATGCTCGGACGTCAGGTGCGACGCCGCCAGGTACGACCCGGACGGCAGGGCTTCGAGGAGTGTCGACAGGACCGCTTCCGGCTTGTCCTCGTCGTGCAGGAAGTGCAGCACCGCGACCAGCATCAGCGCGACCGGCTGGTCGAAGTCGATCACCGACCGCACCACGGGCGATGACAGGATGTCGGCCGGCGACCTCAGGTCGGCCTGGATGTAGGCGGTGCGCCCCTCGGGTGCGGAGGCAAGCAGCGCCCGGGCGTGTGCGAGCACCATCGGGTCGTTGTCGACGTAGGCCACCCGGCTGGACGGGGCGACCGCCTGCGCGATCTCGTGGACGTTCGCCGTGGTCGGCAGCCCGGAGCCGATGTCGAGGAACTGCCTGATGCCGGCCTCGCCTGCCAGGAACCTGACGGCCCGGCCGAGAAACCGCCGGTTCTCTCGCAGCCCGATCCGCCCTGATGGCCAGTGCGCGAGCGCGTCGTCGGCGACCGCACGGTCGGCGGCGAAGTGGTTCTTGCCGCCGATGTAGTAGTCGTACATCCGCGCTGGATGCGGCCGCGAGGTATCAATCTCGGGGGCAGGGAGATCCTCTGCCGTAAGGTCTGTCACGCTCCACCTCCCGGCTATGTCCCCCATTGCAAATCCGGCCACCAGTCTAAGCCGGCCATCTCCGCCAGTGTCCGTTAAAAACCGTTAATATTGTGGAGCCCGATAGTGCGTCCCGCCACTATTAACCAGCTTCCCCGCGGCTAACCGGCTTCCCTGCGGCGCGAGAATGCCGCCGGCGGCGCGAGAACACCGTCACGGCTTGCGGGCGACCCCGCCGTAGCAGTTGACCTCGGCCGGCGTCGGGCGCGGCCCGTCGCCCTCCGGGCGCCACTCGGACACCAGCACCACGCCGGGCGGCACCAGTTCGAGACCGGAGAACGCCAGCCGGGCGAACACGTCGGAGTCGCGCAATTGCGCCCGCATCCGCGACTCCCGGTAGGCCCGCTGCCCTGCGGCGGGCCCAGTCGGGTCGTGCTCCCCGGTGACGTGCGAGGCGACGAGGTAGCTGCCAGGCGGCAATGCGTCGAGCAGCACCTCGATGATCTCCGCGGGCTTGTCCTCGTCCTGGACGAAGTGCAGGACCGCCACGAGCATCAGCGCGATCGGCTGGCTGAAGTCCAGTACGTCGCGCACGACGGGGGACGCCAGGATCTCCTCAGGGGCGCGCAGGTCAGCCTGGATGTACGCGGTCCGCCCGGCAGGCGCCGAGGTAAGCAGCGCCTGGGCGTGCGCGAGTACCAGCGGGTCGTTGTCCGCGTAGACCACGCGGGACGACGGCGCGACCTCCTGCGCGACCTCGTGCACGTTGCTGGTGGTCGGCAGCCCGGTGCCGATGTCGAGGAACTGGCGTACGCCCTCCCCGGCGGCCAGGTACCTGACCGCGCGGCCGAGGAACGCCCGGTTCTCCCGCCCCGCGGTGCGGACGGCCGGCCAGCTCTCGATGACCTTGTCCGCCACCTCCCGGTCAGCCGCGAAGTGGTTCTTCCCGCCGAGACCGTAATCGTAGATGCGGGCCGGGTGCGGCCTTGATGTGTCGATTTCCGGTGGTAGTTCCGACATGTCCGCCTCTCTCGTCCCGGGCATCAGGGCTTGCGGGCGACACCGCCGTAGCAGTTGACCTCGGCAGGCGACGGGTGCGGGCCCGACGCGGCCCGCCGCCACTCGGAGACGAGGACCACGCCGGGTGGCACCAGCTCAAGGCCGGCGAACGCCAGCCTGGCGAAATCGTCGGAAGCCCGCTTCTGCATGGCGATCCCGGCGCCCTGCAGCACCCGCTGGCTCGCGCCCGGGTCGCTGTCGTGCTCCATGGTGAGGTGCGACGCGACCAGGTACGACCCGGACGGCAGCGCGTCGACCAGGGTCGCGACGATCTCCGCGGGCTTGTCCTCGTCCGCGATCCCGTGCAGGAGCGCCACGAGCATGAGCGCGATCGGCTTGTCGAAGTCCAGCACGTCGCGGACGTCCTGGTTAGCCAGGATCGCCTCGGGATCACGCGCGTCGGACTGGATGTACGCCGTCCGGCCCTCGCGGGAGGAGGTGAGCAGGGCGCGCGCGTGGGCGAGGACCAAGGGGTCGTTGTCGCAGTAGACGACACGGCAGGCCGGGTCGACCGACTGGGCCACCTCGTGCACGCTGTTCGTCGTGGGCAGGCCGGTGCCGATGTCGAGGAATTGCCGTATGCCGGCCTCGGCGGTCAGGAACCGCACGGCGCGGCCGAGGAACGCCCTGTTCTCGCGGGCCGCGGTATGCGCGTTGGGCGAGTGCTTCAGCACCTGCGCGGCGGTCTCGCGGTCGGCGGCGAAGTTGTTCTTCCCGCCGATCATGTAGTCGTACACGCGGGCGGAGTGCGGCCGCGACGTGTCGATCTCAGGGGGCAGTTCCGGCATATCCGCCTCTCTTGGCTCAGCAGGACATCGTATACCTCGATGGCCCCGTCCCACGGGGCTACAGTCGGGGCATGCCGGAAATCCACGCCGCCCGCCGGGCCCGCGCCCAGGAGCTCATCC
Organism: uncultured Actinomycetota bacterium; assembly: GCA_963759545.1. Lineage (GTDB taxonomy): Bacteria > Actinomycetota > Actinomycetes > Streptosporangiales > Streptosporangiaceae > Trebonia. The sequence continues at coordinate 496,905 of CAVXAB010000017.1, read as the reverse complement.
GCGAGTCAGGTGCGGACGCCGCCCTCATCACCGCCAGGCAGAACGTCAGGTACCTCACCGGCCTGGCCAGCTCCAACGCCGCCCTGCTGCTCCCCGCGGAAGGCGACGGCGCGCTCCTTGCCACCGACTCCCGCTACACGGGCGCGGCCCGCCGCGACGCCCACGACCTCGACCTCGTCGAGGAAAGGTTCATCGAGGCGAAGCTCGCGACGGAGGCGTCCCGCCGCGGGATCGGGCGGCTGGCGTTCGAGGCACACGAGATGACCGTCGAGCGGCACGGCGAGCTCGTGGCGAAGGCGGAGGGCGTAGCCACGCTCCCGTTCGGCAGAAAGATCGAGACTCTCCGCCTGGTCAAAGACGCGGAAGAACTGGAGAAAATCGAGGTCGCCTGCCGGCTGAGCGACGCGGCCCTGGCCGAGGTCCTGCCGCAGATCCGCCAGGGAATGTCCGAACGAATGGTGGCTACTCTCCTCGACCACACGATGGCACTGCTCGGCGCCGAACGCCCCGCGTTTGACACCATCGTGGCGTCAGGGCCGAACGGCGCCATCCCGCATCACGCGCCGACCGGCAGGGAACTTGAGCGCGGTGACCTGGTGACGATGGACTTCGGCGCGCTGCACGAGGGCTACCACGCGGACATGACAAGGACGGTGGCGATCGGCTCCGTCGCCGACTGGCAGCGGGACATCTACGACCTGGTGGCCCTCGCCCAGGAGGTCGGCGTCGCGGTACTTGAGGACGGCGTGGAGGCGGGCGCGGTGGACGCCGCGGCCCGCGACGTGATCGAGGCCGCGGGGCACGCCGCGCACTTCCAGCACGGTCTCGGGCACGGCGTGGGCCTGGAGATCCACGAGGCGCCGATGCTGGGGTACGGGAGAACGGGTAAACTGACGGACCGGGTTCCTGTCACCGTCGAGCCTGGCGTCTACCTGCCAGGAATGGGCGGCGTCCGTATCGAGGACGTGCTGGTCGTGACGGCGGGCGACCGAGCCCGATTCCTGACTTCTACCACCAGGGAACTGCTGGTCCTGTAATTGGAGACGACGCGTGGCAAGCACCAATGACCTGAAGAACGGCATGACGCTGAACCTTGAGGGGCAGCTGTGGAATGTCGTGGAGTTCCAGCACGTGAAGCCCGGCAAGGGGCCGGCGTTCGTGCGCACCAAGCTGAAGAACGTGCTGTCGGGGAAGGTCGTCGACAAGACGTTCAACGCCGGCATCAAGGTGGACGTCGCCAACGTCGACAAGCGCGACATGCAGTACCTGTACCGCGAGGGCGAGGACTTCGTGTTCATGGACCTGTCCGACTACGACCAGCCGCGCATCCCCGCGGCGGTGGTCGGCGACGCGGCGAACTACCTGCTCGAGGAGCAGACGGTGACGATCGCGTTCAACGATGGCACGCCGCTGTACGTGGACATGCCTGCCGCGGTCGAGCTGGTCATCGCGCAGACGGACCCGGGCCTGCAGGGCGACCGCTCGACCGGCGGCACCAAGCCGGCGACGCTGGAGACCGGCGCGACGATCCAGGTACCGCTGTTCATCACCACCGGCGAGAAGGTCAAGGTCGACACCCGTTCCGGCGCTTACCTCGGCCGCGCCTAGTGGCCGCTCGCAGCAAGGCACGCAAGCGGGCGCTCGACATCCTCTTCGAGGCCGAGCTGCGCGGCCTGCCCACGCTCCAGCTGCTGAGCGAGCGCCAGTCGGTTGGTGACGTGCCGGTCCAGCCGTACGCGGCCGAGCTCGTCCGCGGCGTGGCGACGCACAGCGAGCGCATCGACGAGCTGATCTCCTGGAACCTGGTCGACTGGACACTGGAGCGGATGCCCGCCGTCGACAGGAACATCCTCAGGATCGGCGTCTACGAGCTGCTGTGGGCCGACGGCGTGCCGGACGGCGTGGCGATCAGCGAGGCGGTCGCCTTGGCGCAGGACCTGTCCACGGACAACTCGGCGTCGTTCGTGAACGGCGTCCTCGCGCGCATCAAGGCGGAGAAGCCCACCCTCTCCCTCGACCCGGAGGCCTCCGCCTTCGCCGGCGAAGAGGACGAGGGCGGACGACGACGAAGACGACGCGACCCGTACGCGGACGACGACGAGCAGCCGGCCAGGACCCGGGAGCCGCACCCGCACCCGTAGCGCGGGTAGCCGCTGCTCGACCGGAGCCCAGCACAAGCAAAGGCCGCCCGACATTTCCGAAATGTCGGGCGGCCTTTGCGCTGCTAGGGACCTAGGCGGCGCTGAAGCGCAGGCGCAGGCCGAGGCGGCGGATCACGGCGAAGAACCAAAGGGCGCAGATCCCGGCGCCGACCACCGTCAGCGCGACCGTCACCAGCGTCGACAGCAGCATGAAGAGCTTGAACGGCTCGGTCACCATCATGACCGCCATGCCGAGCGTGAGCAGCAGGAACAGGCCCGCCCAGAGCCAGGTCGCGCCCTGGAAGAAGCGGTGCAGCCCGGGGTGCGGCTGCTTGATCGCCACCACTTCCGCGGCGAGCTGCGCGACCAGCGGCTTGCGGGTCGGCGCGGTGCGCGCGAACATCACGCACATCGCCAGGTTCCCGAGTGGGAACTGAAGCTGGAACATCCAGAGGAAGCCCGTGCTGACCGCGACCGCGGTCTGCACGGTGAGCACCAGCGCGGAGATCGTCAGCAGCGAGGTAACCGAGCCGGTGAGGACCTTGCGCAGGGCGATCAGCAGCCATACCACCGCCGTGCCCGCCAGCAGCCCCGCGTCCGGGCTGACCAGGTCGGTTATCACGACGTAAGTGCCGAACGGCAGCCCGACGGACTCTGCCATGCTCCACGCCGACGTGCAGAGCAGGCGCCGTGGGTGGGGGAGCTCGAGGTGCTCGGTGGCGGCTGGCATGCGGTTGAGCATACGTGGCGCGGATGCTTCGCGTGGCGTCATTCGCTTACGGTGGCGTGTCGCTTTCGCCCGCTTGGCGAATCTGCCTGAAGAGGTCTCCACGATCATAAGAACGGGACCTGGAAGTCCCTGGTTCACCCGCCCAATCAACAATTGGTAATGTAACAAATACGTAAGGTAGCTAAGGCTTGCTTCCCGGCGCGAGCACAGCTTCGCCATGCCCCGGCTGCCACCACTACAGTGAGACTGCGCCGTCAAGCTTGAACCTTGTTCTTTTTGTCCTCCAAGGTTTCTCCAGGTTGGCACCGTCACAGAGAACAAGGTTCACAAGGGAGTGGTTAAGAGTGACCGCAGAGGTTCCCGCGAGAGCCGTGCCAGGCATGCGTGGTCCTGACGCTGGACTTACGGACACTGGGCGTAAGCGCGACGGGTCGCGATCGTCGCTGGTCTGGGACGTCCTGGCGGACGTCATCGCGGCGCGGGTCGCGCAGTCGGGCAGGACCGCCCTTGACATCGTCGACGTGGGCGCCGGGACCGGCGGGTTCGCGGTCAGCATTGCCAGCCGCGGCCACCGGGTGACCGTGGTGGACCCGAGCCCCGATGCCCTCGCCGCCGCGCGCTGGCGGGCCGCGGAGACGGGCGTCACGCTCACCGAGGTGCAGGGTGAGGCCATCGACCTGCCGGCGCTGGTCGGCGAGCCAGGTACCGACGGCGCCAGTGCCGATCGAAATGGCGCGGACCTGGTGATCTGCCACAACGTGCTTGAGTACGTGGACTCACCGGACGCCGCGCTCGCGGCGATGGCCCGCGTGCTGCGGCCGGGCGGCACGGTCAGCGTGCTGGCCGCCAACACCATCGCGGCGGTGCTGCAGCGGGCGCTCGCGGGGAAGTACGCCGAGGCGCTGGCCATGCTGCCGGGCCCCGTGTCCTCAGGTACCGCGACGGCAGGCCCCGGGTCGTCAGGCACGGTGCCGTCTAGCGCGGGCCGGGCGCCGTCGGTGGCGCGACGGTTCACCCTGCCCGAGCTGACCGCGCTGATCGAACGCGCCGGACTGCGGGTCGGCGAAGCGCACGGCATCCGGATCTTCTCCAGCCTGCTGCCAGGCGCGGGTGCGGACCTGGCGGCCGTCGAGGCGCTGCGGGAGCTTGAGGACGCCGCGGCCACCTGTCCGCCGCTGCGGGACATCGCCGCCCGGCTGCACGTGCTCGCCTACCGGTGAGCCTTGTCCGCTGACGACACCGGGTGTCACATCCTGCACGTGGACATGGACGCCTTCTATGCGAGCGTGGAGCTCCGTGACCAGCCAGGCCTGCGGGGCAAGCCCGTCGTGGTCGGCGGCCTCGGCACGCGCGGCGTGGTGCTGTCGGCGACCTACGAGGCGCGGGCCTTCGGCGTCAGGAGCGCCATGCCCGTGGGCCGGGCGCGGCGGATGTGCCCGCAGGCGGTCTTCCTCCCGCCACGGCACCGGCTGTACGCCGCGGTGTCCAAGGAGGTCATGGCCGTCTTCCGCGCCGTCACCCCGGAAGTGGAGCCGCTCTCACTCGACGAGGCGTTCCTCGACGTGTCCGGCGCACAGCGCAGGCTCGGCTCGCCAACGGCCATCGCGGAGCTGATCAGGCGGCAGGTCCGCGAGCAGCAGTCCATCACCTGCTCGGTCGGGGTGGCGCCGGTCAAGTTCGTCGCCAAGATCGCCTCGGCGCGCTGCAAGCCGGACGGCCTCCTGGTGGTCAGGCAAGACGGGCTGCTCGACTTCCTGCACCCGCTCCCGGTGAGCGCGCTGTGGGGCGTCGGCGACCGGGCCGAGGAGGTCCTGGCCAGGCTCGGCCTGCGGACGGTGGGCGATATCGCGCACGTCCCCGAGGCCACGCTGCGGCGCGAGCTTGGCGTCGCGGGAGCGCACCTGCACGCGCTGGCCTGGGGCAGGGATGAGCGGCAGGTCACCCCGGGGCGGGAGGAGAAGAGCGTCGGCGCCGAGGAGACCTTCCCCGCGGACGTCGATGACCCGGAAGTCATCAAGAAGGAGCTACTGCGGCTGTCCGGCAGGACCGCGCAGGCGCTGCGCGCCGCCGGGTGCGTCGCGCGGACGGTGACCGTGAAGCTCAGGCTCGCCAGCTTCAAGACCATCACGCGATCGAGGACCCTCGGTGAGCCGACCGACGTGGCCAGGGAGATCTACACGGCCGCGTGCGCGCTCTACGAGGGCTCAGGACTCGATGACAGGGCACGGCTGCGGCTGGTCGGCGTCCGCGCCGCCGGGCTGCGCCCGGCCACGGGCGCCGCGAGGCAGCTGGCGTTCGGCGATCGCGCCGCGGGCTGGCGGGAAGCGGAGCAGGCCGTGGACCGGATCGCCAGGCGGTTCGGGACCGACGCGGTGCGGCCGGCGGCACTCTTTGGAACTTCTCAAGATCCTGCTCAGCAGGCTTCTCAAGACAGTCAACCTGAGGCCTCTTCCAACCTGCGTGATCTGCCGCGTAATCTGGGAAATGAACCGGGTGTCTAACGTGAGGTGAAAGTCACCCCACCCCCCGGGTTCCATGGGAGGCGTCGTGCCGCTCTCTGAGCATGAGCAGCGCCAGCTCGAGCAGATCGAGCAGGGGCTCTACAGGGAGGATCGGAGGCTAGCCCGGCTAGTGCGCTCCAGCGATCCCCGCGTGCATTACAAGCGTCGGGTGGCAGAGGCGCTGGTTGGGTTGGCCCTTGGCGCGGCCATGATCGCCGCAGGCATCGTCCTCGCGGTGATCGGCCTGGCGGTCGCCGGATTTGTCGTCCTGCTGCTGTGCGGCATCTGGGCGCTCAACAGCTGGCGGCAGATGGCCACCGTCGCGCTTGGTGCCGCGCAGGGAGGCCCGGCGGGCAAGCGCCGCTCGCGCCGCTCGCGTCGCGGTAGACCGCCGCGCGGCAGCTTTGGTGAGCGGCTCGATGAGCGCTGGCGCAGGCGGCAAGAGGGGGAGCGCTAACGCCTGGCGCGCTTCGGCTCGCCCAGGGAGGCTCGCTCCCTGGTTAATTACCGGTTAATTACCGCCGCGCCTCAGTCAAGGGACTGAGGCGCGCGCCTCGGCTCGCGGGAGCTCCGGTACAGGTCGGCCGCCGACGCGATCGCACCGAGCGCTGGTCCGAGCACGGAGGCGGGCAGTAGCCGTGCCCGCCAGCGGGCACCGCGGGGCACGGACGCGTCGATCGCCCGCCGCACGGCGGCGCTGTCCGCGCGCAGCCCTGACCCGTCGGTCGGCGCCGGCGCGTACCTGGCGCGCTCCTCGGCCATGACGATGCGGCCGAGCGCGGCCCGCGCCGGGTCGGCGAGGCTCAGCCCGGTCCCGGCCCTGGCCGCGACGGCACGCGGTGACTCGCTCGGCAGGGCACTGGCGCCGTAGTCGGTGAGGTCGTCCCTCAGCTCCTCCCATGCCGCGTGCGCCCAGGCGACGTCCCTGGTCCGCACGCGGTCGGCCGCCGTGGCCCCTGGGGCCCTTGATGACGCGAGCCGGCGCCAGCGCCGTCGCCTGATCACGCGCCGCGCGCACCAGGGGGCGATCGCCGCGACCACGATCAGGCCGGCCACGACCAGACCGAATATCTCCCACGGGCTGACCGTGTCGGCCTTGGCGGTGGTCGGCGCGCCGCCGCCGCCCGCATGCTCGGCGAACAGGTTTCTCAGGTTGGGCGGAATGCCCGTGCTCCCGACCGGCGCCGTGCCAGGCCCGCCGTTCTGCGCCGGCTGCGGCTGACCCGTCGTCAACGGGTTGACCGGCGCCAGCGAGTAGCCAGGGGCGTACGCGGTGCCCTGCCCGTTGGCGCCGGTTGGCGTCGGCTCGAACCGCAGCCAGCCGTAGCCCTGGAAGTAAAGCTCCGGCCAGGCGTGCGCGTCATGGGTGGTGACCAGCCAGGTGTCCCCGCTGACCGGGGTGCCGGACGTATACCCGTAGGCAACCCGCGACGGGATGCCGAGCAGCCGGGCGAGCACCGCCATGGCGAAGGAGAACTGCTGGCAGTAGCCCTTCTTGGTGACCTTGAGGAAGTTCGTCAGCCCGGCGGCGTCGAGCACCGTCGGCGCGCGCAGCGTGTAGCTGAACTTCCCGTTGGCCAGCCAGTCTTGCAGCGCGACGGCGTCCGCGAACTGGTTCTTCGCGCCCGCGGCGCGCACCACGGACAACGCCAGGTCCCGCAGGGGGTCGTACGAGGAGGGCACCGACACGTAATGCGCCGTGATATCGGCGGGCGGCGGCGGCGCGGCGTAGAGCAGCTGGTCGGGCGGTGACTCGGCGAGGCTGGTGACCGTGTACCTCAGCCCGGCGAGGGAGACGTTCGAGTCGAACACCATGAGCGTGGACCGGTCCGCCCGCAGGGTCCCGCCCGCCGTGACGGTCGTCGCGGGGTAGGGCACGGGCAGCGCGGCAAGGTCATCCTGCCCGACGTCGTCACCGAGGGTGATCGTCGTGCTCTCCCTGGCCGTCGACGAGGTGGACGTGAGGCCGGGCGGCGCGGGCAGCCGCGGGCTGACGGGGACCAGGGACTCTGGCTGGCTGAACATCTCCCAGCCCTTGTCGGTGAGCCGGTCGTCGGTGTAGATCTGCAGGTAGTCGGGTGAGGAGACCTTTGTCGTGTAGACGAGCACGTTCGACGGCGTCGCCTCGTGCAGCTGCTGCGACAGCTGGGTGTTCGGGTCGGGGAACTGAACGCCGCTGCCGGTGCCCGAGCCGGCGCCGCCCCCGCCGCCGCCGCCGCCGAGCCGCCGATGCCCGGCTGGCCGCCGAACAGCCTGGTGGTGTGCAGCCCGGGGATGAACAGCGGCAGGCACAGCGCGACCACGACCGACGCGAACCCGACCCGGCGCCCGGCGGCCGCCAGGGTCCGCGTGTCTGGCTGGTCGTTGGCCGAAGGGTTCGGGTGCTCCCACTCGCGGATCCGGTCCCTGCCCTCGCTTGACAGCAGCGCCAGGTACCCGGCGACGGTGAGCGCAGAACGCGACTGTCGTGCCGAGGAAGCCGCGCGACACGCTGAGCGTGAACGGCTCGGTGAACAGCAGCAGCAGCGGCAGCCCGGCCAGCGCGGCGCTGCCGAGCCTGACCGCGATCAGGTCGGTGAGCAGGGCCGCGATCCCGATCCCGGCGGCGGCAAGCAGCACCATGCCGCGCAGTCCAGGTACCGGCGGAGCGTACTTCGACGCCTCGTTGAACCCCTGCCCCGCCACGTGCCATAGCGCGGCGAGCGAGCCGGGCGTGGGCAGCAGGTGGAAAAGGGACCTCGCGTTCGCGAACGCGAAGTTGAGGTAGAGGAGCAGCGCGGCCACGCCGATGACCAGGACGACGGCGACCGGCAGCCGGCGCAGCCTGCTGGCCGTGCCCGCAAGCGCCACCACGATGACCGCACCGCAGCCGGCCCAGAACCAGAGCACCCCGATATAGATGGGGTAAAGCGACACGGACGCGAGGATCACCGCGAAAGCCGCGAGCGCCGTCCTGCGGTGGCTAGCCATGCGAAGCCTCCCCTGTCGAGGCCCCGGTCGGTGCCGTCGGTGAAACGTCGGCCGGAGCCCCCGCGCCAGCCGCCCACGCGGATGGCGCCACCGCGGCAGGAGCGCTGCCCCGGTACAGCTCCTGCCACGCCGCGGCCAGCCGGGCGGCATCAGGCACGACCGCGACCCGCCACCCGGCTCCCGCCAGGACCTGCGCGCTCGACGTCACGTTGGCGGCACCGCTCTCCGCGAGGAGCAGCGCCACGCCGGGCGCGGTGCCGCGCCGTGCCGCCGCGAGTTCCCGTGCCTGGGCAGGCGGGATGTCCCCGAGCACCGCGATGAGCTGGCCGCCCCCGGTGCCGAGCGCCTGCACGCCCACGTCAAGGGAAACAGCCCGCGACGGCCGCAGGACCGCGAGGGTGTCGAGCAGCGTGTCGCGGAACGCTCCCTGCCGCGGCACCTCACCGTCGGCGGTCACGAACCGCGCCTCGAACCCCTCGCCCGCCAGGTGCACGCCGATGGACGCCGCCGCCGTCACGGCGAGCTCGAACATCGACGTCGAGTACGAGGCGCGCCTGGTGTCGAGGAACAGCGACGCCGTGTTCCGCCAGTACTGCTCCTCGCGGCGCACCATCAGCTCGCCGTACCGCGCGGTCGACCGCCAGTGCACCCGCTGCAGGCTGTCCCCGGTGCGGTAGGCGCGCGGCGCGACGTCGTCCTCACCGGAGGCGGCGATGGACCGCCGCCCGTGCTCGCTGTCACCGAGCCAGTACCCGCCGAGCGGCGGCCGGGCCAGGGAGATGATCCGCGGCGTGATCGTCAGGACCGACGTCGAGGTGAACGCCCGGGTGATGGACACGAGCCCGAACGAGTCGGCCACCCGCACCCGCAGCGGCCCGATCGTGTAACGGCCCCTGGTTTCCGACCCGAGCTGGTAGGTGTAGGCGCGCGAGCCGCCCGCACCGATCCCCTCGAAGATGAACCTGGGCCGCGACCCGAGCGCGTAGGGGACGGTGTCCTCGGCGAGCAGCAGCCCGGTGCGCAGCCGGGACACGTTGGTGAGCCTGATGGTCAGCGACGCGGTCTGGCCGGCGGGCAGCCGGGCCGGTGACACCGTCCGCACGCAGGACAGCCGGTACCTGGCCCGCCCGGCGCCGAACGCGGAAAGCAACGGCAGCGCGAGCAGCAGCGCCCCGATGCGGATCAGGTCGGGCTCGGGGATGAGCAGCCCGCAGACGATCGCCGCCGCACCTGCCGCGACGAACGACCGGCCCCGCACTGTCAGCGCACCGATCAGCCCTCGCATGAGCCAGGCCCCTCAGGGCCGCGGCAGCGGCGTCTGCTCAACGAGCCGGGAGACCACCTGGTCGGGCAGCTTCCGCTCGACGAGCGCCTCTGCGGTCGGCAGCAGCCGGTGCGCGAGCACCGGGCCGGCCAGGGCCTGGATGTCGTCGGGAATGACGTAGTCCCGCCCGTCGAGCGCCGCCCGCGCCCGCGCCGCGCGCAGCAGGTGCAGCGCGGCCCGCGGCGACGCGCCGAGCCGCAGCTCTGGCGCGGTCCTGGTGGCCGCGCACAGCGCGATGATGTACTCCTTCACCTGCCCGGCGACGAGCACGCGGCGGACGGCCTCGATGAGCGACCGCACGTCGAGCGCGCTGGCGACCGGCTTGAGCTGGTCGAGCGGTGACGACGACCCGTGCGTGTCAAGCATCTCGAGCTCGGCCGCCGCGGTCGGGTACCCGATCGAGATCCGGGCGGTGAACCGGTCGCGCTGCGCCTCAGGCAGCGGGTAGGTCCCCTCCATCTCAATGGGGTTCTGCGTCGCGATCACCATGAACGGCCGCTCTAGCAGGTGGGTGGTGCTGTCGACCGTGACGTGCCGCTCTTCCATGCACTCGAGCATCGCCGACTGGGTCTTGGGCGAGGCCCGGTTGATCTCGTCGCCGACCACGATGTTCGCGAACACCGGCCCCGGCTTGAACTCGAACTCGCGCCGCTCCTGGTTGTAGGCGCTGACCCCGGTGATGTCGCTCGGCAGCAGGTCGGGGGTGAACTGGATCCGCCGCACCGTGCCGTCGATGGACCGTGCGAGCGCCTTGGCGAGCATGGTCTTGCCCACGCCAGGCACGTCTTCGATGAGCAGGTGCCCCTCGGCGAGCAAGACGATCAGCGCGAGCCTGACCGCCTCGGCCTTCCCGTCGATGACCGACTCGACGGCCGTGCCGACCTGCCGCGCGGTGCCGACCAGTTCATCGAGTGCCCGCGCGCTGTTCGGCACACCGCTACCGCGCCCCGTGTCGAGTACCAAAAAGCCCTCCTCGAAAAGGCCCGGCTTGCCCCGGAGGTGCGGGGTCATCCCCCGGAAGTCCACTGCGGCGCCGGAGACTGCGTCGTCGTCTATTGACAGTATGCGTTGCTGCCAAGAATGCGCCACGCCGCACGTCCGTCCCGCTCAGGAACCTATCCAATCGAGCCCCGGTGAGCTTCCCGTTTCTCCCATTACGCAGGCTTTGCCCGGATAGAAGAGCAAATTCGAGTCTCCCGAACGGATTCGGCTTCCTCGTGCCCGCTCCATGACTCTCCGCTGCGGGGTGAGAGCGGCGGCGGGGAGCATCCCCACGCGCGGTCGTGGCTCAAAGGGCGAGCCCCGGACGCGTCTCTCCAGCCACGTGCACATCTTCTGCCCCGCCAGACACGGCTGTGCGAGGCGGTGGTGGGGGGACGCGGCGCGACGGGCTCAGGCACCGTTTCTTCCCCCACTTTGCCCCACCCACTCTGACCTGCGGTTTTGTGAGGATGATCTTCGTGACAACGATGTTTGGACTGGTGTCAGTGGAGGAATGTGGAGTACAGTGGGGCGCGGTGGAGTGAGATAGCTATCGAAGCTCGGCTCGCTGGGGGGTGGAGGTGATGCCCGGATGTTTCTCGGCACTCACGCGCCCCGGCTTGATGAGAAGGGACGGCTGTTCCTGCCCGCCAAGTACCGTGACGAACTCTCGGGGGGAGTCGTGATCACGAAGGGGCAGGAGCGCTGCCTGTACGTCTTCCCGCAGGAGGAGTTCGCGCGGATCACCGAGGCGCTGCGCACGGCCCCAGTGACCGCCAAGGCCGTGCGGGACTACAGCAGGGTCTTCTTCGCCAGCGCTTCCGACGAGCTGCCAGACAAGCAGGGCCGGATCACCGTGCCCGCCGCGCTGCGCACGTACGCCGGCCTTGACCGGGACTGCGTGGTGATCGGGGCCAACACCCGGCTCGAGATCTGGGACGCCCAGGCATGGGAAACCTACCTGGCCGCCCAGGAGGACTCGTTCTCTGAAGCCGCTGAGGAGGTGCTACCAGGGATTCTCTGACCGGTCGCCGGGAGCCGCCCGGCCGACCATCGGCTGTCCGGCGGGTCTGGAAGCCGCACCCGGGCCAACGGCCTGGCGCCACTTCCCCGGTGCCAGGCAAGGTCGCAGTTACCAGCGGGAACGACCCCAGGTAACGACAAGGGCGCGGGCTCCAGGCCCCGCCGGGCAGCGATTAGCGAGAACGGAAGTGCAGCGGAGCGGAGGGGTCACATGGGCGAGCACGCCTACGCGCACGTGCCGGTGATGGCCGGCCGTATCAGCGCCCTCCTGCTGCCCGCGCTCACCGGACCCACGCCGGGCGGCCGCCCGCCGGTCCTCATCGACGCCACGCTCGGCCGGGCGGGCCACGCCCGTGCCTTCCTCGACGCGGTTCCCGAACTGCTCCTGATCGGGATCGACGCCGACCCGGCCGCGATCGAGACAGGGCACGCCCTCGCCGAGCGCTACCCGGGCCGGGTGACGGTCGCGCACGCGTTTTACGACCACATCGCCGAGATCACCGCCGAGGCCGGGCACCGCCGCGTCCAGGGGGTCCTTTTCGACCTCGGGGTTTCCTCACCGCAGCTTGATGACGCCAGCCGCGGGTTCTCGTACTCCCAGGACGCGCCGCTCGACATGCGCATGGACACCGGCGCCGCGCTGACCGCCGCCAGGATCGTGAACGAGTACGCCGTGCCGGAACTGGCCCGGGTGCTCTTCCAGTACGGCGAGGAGAAATTCGCCCGCCGCATCGCCGAGGCAATCGCCAGGGAACGGGCGAAGGAGCCGATCGCGGGGACGCTCCGGCTGAGCGCGATCGTCAAGGACGCCATTCCCGCGGCCGCCAGGCGTACCGGTGGCAACCCGGCCAAGCGGACCTTCCAAGCGCTGCGCATCGAGGTGAACGACGAGCTTGGCGCGCTGCGCCGGGCGCTGCCCGCCGCGCTTGACCTGCTCGCACCCGGCGGCCGGTTCGCGGCGCTGGCGTATCACTCCCTCGAGGACCGCCTGGTCAAGCGGGAGCTCACCGAGCGCACGGCGGACAAGACACCGCCTGGCGTGCCGCTGCGCGCGGGCGACGTGCTTGCTGGCACTCCCAGGTACCGCCTGCTGACCAGGGGCGCGGAGCGCCCAGACGACGAAGAGCTGGCCGTCAACCCGAGATCGGCGTCCGCCCGCCTGCGCGCGGCCGAGCGCCTCAGGGAGGACGCGTGATAACAGCAACAGGAAAGCGCAAGTCCGTCCAGGGTCGGATAACAGCAAGAAGCGTGAACGCTCAACGGCGAGCGGCGTGCAGGGTCCGGGGAGCAGCGTGAGCGACGAGCGGAACACGAGTGACAGGAGCTGGCCGATGGCAAGGAGTGAGCGGCAGGAAGACGGTACCCGCGGCGGCGTCGGCACCATGACCCGCTTGGGCACGCGATCGCGCCCGCAGCAGGCACCGGAGGGCGCGCCTGACCCGCGTCGCGGCCGTCAGCCCCGGCCAGTTCCGCCGCAGCGGCCAGCGACCGGCCGGCGGGCGCCCCTGGCCGAGCGCCAGGAGCAAGCCGGCGCGCGCCCACAGCGTGTCACCGCCCAGGCCGCGGGCACCAGGCGGCGCGGCGCGCCAGAGGCGGTCGCCGCACCCGCGCGCCCGGGGGCGCGGCCGCGAACCGGGGCGCCCTGGCGGGTTCCGCCCGCGGAGCGCGGCGCCGGCCCGAGCAGGTCGCCGCGACGGGACCGCAGCAGGCCGTCACCCAGGCGCGGCCGGCCAGGGCAGCCGGGGCCACGCTCGCTGGCTCGCACCGGATGCCGTTCGTGCTGCTGCTGTGCGGCCTGCTCGGCGGCGCGCTCGTCTCGGCGCTGGTGATCAGCACCACGCTGGCCGAAGGCTCCTTCCAGATCAACAAGCTGCAGGACTCGACGAGCGCGCTCGCGAGGCAGCGCCAGACCCTGGAGGAGCAGGTCGCGCAGGCGCAGTCGGCGCAGGTGATCGCGCAGCGGGCCAGCCAGCTCGGCATGCGGCGGCCCGGCGAGCTGCTGTTCATCAACCTCAAGACAGGCAAGACGACCAATGACGGGCCGACGTGGATCGGGGCCGTCAACGCTCCGGGATACGCCCCGTGACAGGGCGCGGACCGGGAACGGGCGGTCCAGGGCGGGGCGGCAATCCAGGTAACCCCGGCGGCCAGGGCGGTGCGGGCAGGCCGGGGCGCCCCTGGCCTGGTAACCGCCGCCCCGGCCAGGGCCCCGGCCAGGCGCAGGGGCCGCGCCGGCCCGGTGACCCGCGCGCGTCCAGCCCCGACGCCGGGCTCCCGCCTGACCGCACCACGGGGCCAAGCGCCCGCCTTCCGCATGACCGCTCCCCTGGCCAGGTTCCCCGTCTCGCACCGGACCGGCCCGCGGGCTCCCGCGCTCCGCAGGACCGGATCACCGGGCCCGGCAAGCGCCTGCCACCCAACGCGCGGCTGCCGCGCGGCGACCGCGCGGCCGGGCCTGACCCCGTTCCGCCCCCGCCGCGCGCCGCCCGCCGCCCGCCGCTGCGCGGCGGTGCGGGCGGTGGTGCCCGTCGTCCGCCGCGCCCGCCGCGCTGGCTGACCGTACGGCGCGGTGAGCCAGGCCGGCGGGTTGGCATCACGGTGCTCACGGTCGCCATCGTGCTGACCCTGTTCGCCGGCCGTCTCGTGCAACTTCAGGGCATGGAGTCCGGCTACTACAAGGCGCAGGCCGCCGTCGAGCAGGTGCGGGTCAACCCGCTGCCCGCGCTGCGCGGCACGATCTACGGCTCGAACGGGCAGCCCCTGGCGATGACCCTGGAGACCTATACGGTCACCGCGGACCCGCCGCTGATCCAGGACGCGGCCAAGCCGTCCGTGGCGCGGGAACTCGCCGCTCCGCTGCACCTCAGCGCCGCTCAGGTACTGAATCTGCTCCGCCACCCGTCGTCGCCGCAGTGGGTACAGCTCGCCACCGGTGTCTCCACCACGGACGAGGCGAAGATCGAGTCCTTCGGCATCTCCGGCATCACCATGACGCCCAACTTCGTCCGCGAATACCCCGACGGCAGCGCGACCGCCAACCTGGTCGGCTTCAGCAACGTCAACCAGAAGACGAGCGTGATCACCGGGCAGTCGGGCATCGAGCAGGAGTACAACAGCCTCCTCACCGGGACCACCGGCAGCGAGCAGGTGATGACCAACCCGAACGGCGTGGCGATTCCCCTCGCGGGCACCGAGGTGACGCCTGCCAAGGACGGCGAGTCCATCAAGCTGACGATCAATCCCACGCTGCAGTTCCAGGCGCAGCAGACCTGCCAGCAGGAAGTCGCCAAGACCAAGGCGCAGAACTGCTCGGTCGTCGTCATGCAGCCGAAGACCGGCGCCATCCTCGCCATGGCCCAGTGGCCCACCTATGACCAGAACACGCTGAGCAACGTGGCCGACACGACCGACATACCCGACTCCTACATGTTCGATCCGGGGTCCACCGCCAAGGTGATCACCGCCGCCGCCGCGTTCGAGCACGGCGGCCAGACGCCGATGAGCGCCTACAACATCCCGTATGCGCTCTACCGGGGCGGGCAGGCCATCCACGACGCCGAGTGGTCGCCTGGCGAGCGCTACACGATCGCGGGCATCATCGCGAACTCTTCCAACGTCGGCATGTCCCAGGTCGTCTCGCACGTCCCTGAGCAGACCCAGTACGACTACCTGAAGGCGTTCGGGCTCGGCCAGCCGACCGGCCTCGGCCTGCCGGGCGAGGAGCCAAGCGCCTCGTACCGGTCAAGCGCCCTGCCGCCGCCGTCGCAGTGGGCGGGGGACGAGCGGTACACCCTGTCGTACGGCCAGGGTGTCTCGGTCAACGCCGTGCAGATGGCTAGCGTGTACGCGACGATCGCCAACAACGGTGTCCGGGTACAGCCCACGCTCATCGCCGGCACGTACAATTCGGCAGGCCAGTACGTCCAGGCCAAACCGTCACCGTCGAAGAGGGTCATCCAGCCGAAGACGGCCAAGGAGCTGATCTCGATCCTGCAGCAGGTGCCCGCCGTGGACAATGCGGCCAACCAGCGGTGGGGCGACATCGCCGGCTACGCGATCGCGGCCAAGACCGGCACCTCAAGTGAGTTTTCTGCCAAGTGCCCGGCCGGCAACCCGCTCTGCATCCACGGCTCGAGCTACATCGGCATGGCACCGGGCAACGACCCGCAGGTCGTCGTCGCCGTGAACGTGCAGGATCCGAAGACAAGCACCGACTACTTCGGCGACGAGGTCGCGGGCCCGGTCTTCTACAGCGTGATGAACTCATCGCTGCAGACCCTGCAGATCCAACCGCAGTCCGGACTGGTCGCACCGTATGTTCGGCTCAATGCGCGCTGATTTTGGATACCCTCTGGGCGTGATCCGTCCCCGCCGTCTCGCTCCCCGCCCGCTGTCCGGGCTTGCCGAGCTGCTCGGCGTGGGAAGAACAGAGGAAATCCAGAACGGGTTCGGCATCCTCTCCGGTGTCACGCTCGACTCCCGTGCGGTAAGGCCGGGCGACCTGTACGCCGCGCTGCCCGGCACGCGGACCCACGGCGCGGCTTACAGCGACCAGGCGGTGGCCGCGGGCGCGGTCGCGATCCTCACCGACGCCGACGGCCGCAACCACGCGGCGCGGACCGGCGTTCCCGTCTTCGTGGTATCCAACCCGCGCGAGCGCCTCGGCGACGTCTCCTGCTGGATCTACGGCGACCCGTCGCAGCGGATGACGATGATCGGCGTGACGGGAACGAGCGGCAAGACCACGACCAGCTACCTGTGCGAGGCGGGGCTGCGCGCCGCCGGGCACACGACGGGCCTAGTCGGCGGGGTGGAGATCAAGATCGGCAAGGAGCTCGTCAAGGCGTCGCTGACCACGCCGGAGGCACCGGACCTGCAGGCGCTGCTCGCCGTCATGGCCGAGCGCGGGGTGACCGCGGCCGCGATGGAGGTCTCCAGCCACTCCCTCGCCCTCGGCCGGGTCGCCGGCACCCGCTACGACGTCGCCGTGTTCACCAACCTCTCCCAGGACCACCTGGACTTTCACGCCGGGTTCGAGGACTATTTCCGCGCCAAGGCGAAGCTGTTCACCCCGGCGTACTCAGCTGTCGGCGTGGTCAACGTCGCCGACCGGTACGGCCGCCGCCTCGTCACGGAGGCGACGGTGCCCGTCACCACGTTCTGCGCGGACGCGGGCTCAGGCGCCTACCCGCAGGCGGAGTGGCGCGCGGCCGACGTGCGCTGCGGCGCCGACGGGTCGACCTTCCGCGTCATCGGCCCTGGCGGCGTCGAAGCGGACGCGTCCGTCACGCTGCCTGGCCCGTTCAACGTCGCCAACGCCCTCGCCGCGATCGTGGCGCTCGTCGAGGCGGGCGTCGACCTGGCCGACGCCGTCAGCGGCGTGGCCGCCTGCCCGGGCGTCCCTGGCCGCCTCCAGCGGGTGACGCTGCCTCCCCCCGGGGGGACGACCCCCCGGTACGCGCCCGATGGCGAAAGCGGCCATCGTATCGGGCGCGCGGGGAGCCAGCCCGCGACCGCGACCCCCTACGTTTCCCCGCGGGGGCTTCCTGACGCGTTCGTCGACTACTCGCACAAGCCAGGCGCGGTCGAGGCGGTACTGACCGCGCTTCGTCCGGTGACAAGTGGGGAACTGATCGTGGTACTTGGCTGTGGCGGGGACAGGGACCGTGGCAAGCGGCCGCTGATGGGCGCCGCCGCCGCCAGGCTTGCCGACGTGGCGATATTTACCAGCGATAACCCGCGTTCTGAGGACCCCCTTGGGATCCTCGACGAGATGCTGCACGGAGTGCTCGGGGTTCCGCACGGGGAGCGGGCCCGGCTGATCATCGAGCCGGACCGGGCCGCGGCGATTGACCTCGCCGTCGCCATGGCCGGGAAGGGGGACGTGGTCCTCGTGGCAGGCAAGGGACACGAGACCGGCCAGTACGTCGGGGGAACCGTGCTGCCGTTCGACGACACCGAGGTGACGGCCGCGGCCCTGGCCCGCCACGCCGGCCAAGGCGGTGCGTCGTGATCCCGTTGCCCGTCGCGGAGATCGCCGCGATCACTGGCGGCACCCTCATCGTTGACCGCCTCGCCCCCGGCCCAGGAATTCCTGGTTCAAACGGCGAATCAGGAATTCCGGAAATCTCAACATATGGAGCGGCGGCCGACGCGATCGTGACCGGCCCCGTGGTGATCGACTCGCGGCAGGCGGTACCCGGCGCCCTGTTCGCCGCGCTGCCAGGCGAGCGCGTGGACGGTCACGACTACGCCGCCGTCGCCGTACGCAACGGCGCGGCCGCCATCCTCGCCGCCAGGCCGCTGCCCGCGGCAGGCGCACCCGTCATCGTCGTCGCCGACGTCACCCTTGCCCTCGGCATGCTGGCGCGTGCCGTCCTCGGCCGGCTGCCCAACGCGACCGTCGTCGGCATCACCGGGTCGTCGGGCAAGACCTCCACCAAGGACCTCACCGCCCAGGTCACCGAGCGCATCGGCCCGACCATCGCGCCGGAAGGCTCGCTCAACAACGAGATCGGCCTGCCGCTGACCGTGCTGCGCGCCGACGAGACGACGAGGTACCTGGTCCTTGAGATGTCCGCGCGCGGCATCGGGCACATCGCTTACCTCACGGGGATCGCGCCGCCACGCGTCGGCGCGGTGCTCAACGTCGGCCGCGCGCACGCGGGCGAGTTCGGCTCGATCGACGCGGTCGCCAAGGCCAAGGGCGAGCTCGTCGAGGCGCTGCCCGCCGGGTCCGCGGGCGGCGTGGCAGTGCTCAACGCCGATGACCCCAACGTCGCGGCGATGGCCGCGCGCACCCAGGCCCGCGTGGTCACCACGAGCGTTGAGCGCGCCGGCCTGGAGTCGCGGTGCGACGCCGACGTGCGGGCGACCGGCCTGACCCTCGATGACCTCGGCCGTGCCTCGTTCACGCTGCACACGCGGGCGGGCAGCGCGCCGGTCACGCTGACGCTGCACGGCGGCCACCACGTCGCCAACGCGCTTGCCGCGGCGGCGGTGGCCGCCGAGCTCGGCATGGAGGTCTCCGCGATCGCGGACGCGCTCAGCGCCGCGACCGCGCGCAGCAAGAAGCGGATGGAACTGCATGAGCGCCGGGACGGCGTCCTCGTCATCAACGACGCGTACAACGCCAACCCCGACTCGACGCGGGCCGCCATCGAGGCCCTGGCGCACCTCACGAGAAACGGCAGGCGCGGATTCGCCGTTCTCGGGTACATGGCCGAGCTCGGTGACATCGCGACGGAGAGCCATGAGGAAGCGGGCGGGCTCGCGGCGCGGGCCGGCGCGTCGGTCATCGTCGCCGTCGGCGCCGAAGCCGCCCCCGTGCTTGACGGGGCGCGTGCGACCGAAGGCTGGCAGGGCGAGGCGATCGCCGTGCCTGACCAGCAGGCCGCCCTGGCGGCGCTGCGAAACCGCCTGCGCCCAGGCGACGTGGTACTAGTGAAGGCATCGAAGGCCGCCGGCCTGTGGGAAGTCGCGGACGGCCTGCTCGCGGAGGATGACCAGTGAAGACGATCCTGCTCTCGGCCGCCATCTCGATGCTCGTCGCGCTGATAGGCACCCGGCCGACGATCACCGTGCTGCGCAAGCGCAAGCTCGGCCAGCAGGTCAGGACCGGCGACCATGCGCCGGCGCACATGAGCAAGAGCGGCACGCCGACCATGGGCGGCATCGTCATCATCATCGCCTCGCTGATCGGCTACGTGCTCGGGCACTGGTTCACCAACGACCCGATGACCGCCTCAGGCGTCCTGGTGCTGTTCCTGATGACCGGCCTCGGCTTCGTCGGCTTCCTCGACGACTTCATCAAGCTGTTCATGCGCCGCAGCCTCGGCCTGCGCAGCGGGGCCAAGCTGCTTGGCCAGGCGGTCGTCGGCGTCATCTTCGCGGTACTCGCGATCCACTTCCCCGACGGTTACGACCTGACCCCGGCGTCGACGCACCTCTCGTTCCTCGCCGACTTCGGCGTCTCGATCGGCACGGTCCTGTTCGTCGTCTGGGTGCTTATCATGGTCACCGCCACCTCCAACGGGGTGAACCTCACCGACGGCCTCGACGGCCTCGCCACCGGGGCGTCGATCCTCGTGCTCGCCGCCTACGTGATCATCGGGAACTGGCAGCTCCGCAACGACTGCACCACGGCCCTGGCCCAGAACTGCTACTCCGTCAGGGACCCGCTCGACGCCGCCGTGGTCGCCGCCGTCGTCATGGGCGCGTGCTTCGGCTTCCTGTGGTGGAACGCGCCGCCCGCCAAGATCTTCATGGGCGACACCGGCTCGCTCGCCCTCGGCGGCGCCCTGGCCGGCCTGGCCGTCGTCACCAGGACCGACCTGCTGCTGCTGCTGCTCGGCGGCCTGTTCGTGATCATCACGATGTCGGTGGTCATCCAGGTGGGCGTGTTCAAGGTGACCAAGTTCAAGACAGGAAAGCCGTACCGGGTGTTCAAAATAGCGCCGCTGCAGCATCACTTCGAGCAGGTCGGCTGGGCGGAGACGACGATCGTGGTCCGCTTCTGGCTGATCGCCGGCATGTTCGTGGCCCTGGGCCTTGGCATCTTCTACGTGGGCTGGTTCCCCAAATAGCTCGTGGCCCGGCCGCTCAGGCGGTCGCGGTTAGCGCGGCGGAGACGTCTGCCAGGAGATCTTCGACGGGCTCGATGCCGCACGACATGCGGATCAGGGTCGCAGGGGCGGTCTCGGCGGGCCAGCGGGCGCGGCGTTCCCAGGAGGACTCGACGCCGCCGAAGCTAGTCGCGGGCACGATCAGCCGCGCGGCGGCGACCACCGCGTCCGCGTCCGCGGCCGTCCCCGAGACCTCGAACGACAGCAGTGGCCCGAAGCCGCGCGGCATCTGCTTCGAGGCCACGGCGGAAGGCGACAACCCCGGGTAGTGGACGGCGGTCACCCGCGGGTGGGCGGCGAGGAACGTCGCGACCGCGACCGCGGTCGCAGACGCTCGCGCGATCCGCAGGTCAAGCGTCTTCAGGCCGCGCAGCACCAGCCAGCTCTCAAGCGGGCCCGGGATCGCGCCGCCGTCGGTCCGCCAGGAGCGCACCGCGGCGGCCAGGGCGGCGTCCCTGGTGACCACCGCGCCGCCGAGGACGTCAGAATGGCCGGAGACGGACTTGGTCAGCGAGTACACCGAGGCCGCCGCGCCGAAGTCGAGTGGCTTCTGCAGCAGCCCCGTCGCCACCGTGTTGTCCACCACGAACGGCGCGCCTGCCGCCGCGGCCAGCGACGCCAGGGCGGTGAGGTCGGCCACGCGCAGCAGCGGGTTCGTCGGTGTCTCCGCCCACAGCACGGCGGGCCCGGCACGCAGCGCGCCCGCCACCGCGTCCAGGTCAAGCAGGTCAACGGCCACGGCGCGGGCCCCGTGCGGCCGCAGCCGCCCGGCGAGCGCGCGCGTGTTGTAGTAGCCGTCGGCGGGAAACACGATCGTCTCCCGCCCCTCGGCAAGCGCGAGCATCAGCGCCATCGACGCCGCCTGCCCCGAGGCGAATGTCACGGCCGTGGCCCCGGCGCCCTCCATGGCGGCGAGCGCCGACTCCACCGCCGCCCACCCAGGATTGCCGTTCCGCCCGTACCCGGGCCCGTCGCCCGGATCCCCCTGCGAAACGTACACGCTGGTCAACGTCAGCGGCGGACCGAGCGGGGCCCCCTGCGCCCGCTCGGTCCCGCCGTGCACCAGCCGCGATTCCACGGAAAAGTCAAAGTCAAATTCCACCCCCCCATTCTCAGGGGGGCGAAGCCCTCCCATGCGCGGGGGGTGCAGGGGGGTCGTCCCCCCAGGCAAAATAGGACTGTGCGGGTCGCGATACTCGGGCCACTTGAGGTCCATGACGATGGCGGTGCCGCCATTGCCGTCGCTGGCGCGCGGCTCCGTAGCCTGATCGCCCGGCTGGCGCTGGCCGGCGGGCAGCCGGTGAGCACCGGCGCGCTTGCCGACGCCGTCTGGGACTGCGCGCCGCCTGCCGACGTGGCGAACGCGCTGCAGACCCTGGTATCGCGAGCCCGGCGGGCACTGGGCGGCGCGGCGACCGTGGAGCAGTCGGCGGCGGGATACCGGCTGGCGGTCGAGCCCGGTGACGTGGACGCGCTCCGCTTCGAGCGGCTCTTCGCCGAGGGGGCCGTGGCCGAGGCCCTGGCGCTGTGGCGCGGTCCGGCGCTCGCGGATGCCGGGGACTTCGCCGAGCCGTTCACCCGCCGCCTTGAGGAATTGCGGCTGGAGGCGACGGTCACCTTCCTCGCCGGCGAGATCGGCGCGGGCCGGGCCGCCGCCCGCGCCGGCGAGCTTGAGGCGCTGGTCGCGGAGCACCCGCTGCACGAGCAGCTCACCGGGCTGCTGATGCGGGCGCTTGCCGCTGCCGGGCGGCAGGCGGACGCGCTCGCCGCGTACGAGGCGCTGCGGGACCGGCTCGCCGAGGAGCTCGGCATCGATCCTGGCCCGCAGTTGCAGGCGGTGCACCTCGAGGTGCTGCGCGGCAAGATCGACGTGGCGCCCGCGCCCGAGGACCGTGTCCGCACGAACCTGCGCGCCCAGCTGACCAGCTTCGTCGGCCGCCAGGACGAAGTGGTGCGGCTGCGGAAGACGCTGGAGAGCTACCGGCTCGTCACGCTGGTCGGACCCGGTGGCGCGGGCAAGACCCGGCTCGCCGCCGAGGTGGCCGCGGGAGTGCGGGACGCCGCGACCGGCGGCGTCCCCGACGGGATCTGGCTGGCCGAGCTCGCGTCGGTCACCGACGCCGCCGACGTGCCGCAGGCGGTGCTCGGGTCGGTCGGCCTGCGGGAGTCACGCCTGCTGCCCGACGGGACACAGCGGGTCACCAGCCGCGACGCGCGGACCCGGCTGCTCGATGGACTCGCCGACGCCCACGCCCTGCTCGTCCTCGACAACTGCGAGCACCTCATCGACGCGTGCGCCCACCTGGCGGACGCGCTGCTCGCGCACAGCCCGCGGCTGCGGATCGTCGCGACGAGCAGGGAGCCGCTCGGCATCACCGGGGAGTCGCTGTTCGTGGTCCCGCCCCTTGACACCGACCCCGCCGTGCGCCTGTTCGCCGACCGGGCGGCGGCGGTCAGCCCGGCTTTCACCCTGGACGGCGAGTCCCGCCCGCTTGTCACCGACATCGTCACGCGGCTCGACGGCCTCCCGCTGGCCATCGAGCTGGCCGCCGCCCGGCTGCGGACGCTGCCGCTCCCCGAGATCTCCCAGCGGCTGACCGACCGGTTCCGGCTGCTCACCGGCGGCAGCCGCACCGCGCTGCCGCGGCACCGCACGCTGCGCGCCGTCGTCGAGTGGAGCTGGGAGCTGCTCACCCCCGCCGAGCGGCTGCTCGCCGAGCGGTTCTCCGTCTTCCCCGCCGGGGCGACCGCCGCCTCGGTGGCCGAGGTGTGCGCCTTCGGTGACCTCGCTGCGGCCGAGATCGATGAGCTGCTGTCGTCCCTGGTCGACAAGTCGCTGCTGCAGCCGCTCGCCGACGGGACGCGGCTGCGGATGCTAGAGACGATCCGCGAGTACGGCGCGGAGCGGCTTGCCGGGCCGCGGCGAGGCCGGCGAACTGCGGCAGCGGCACGCCTGGCACTACACGACGCTCATGCGCGACGCGGCGCCCAAGCTGCTGACCCGTGACCAGCTGAGCTGGGTGACGCGGCTGCGGGCCGACCGGGACAACGTCCTCGCCGCGCTGCGCTACTGGTGCGAGGCGGGCGAGGCGGACAACGCGCTCGGCCTGGCGGTGTCGCTCAGCATCATGGCGCTGCTGCTCGGCAACGACACCGACATGGCGGAGTGGACCGGCGAGGCCCTCGCGGTGCCGGGGGCGGCGGACCCGAGCCTGCGGGTCATCGCCGAGGCGGTTCACGTGCTGACCAGCGTCATGGACCCGGAAGGCGCGCAGCGAGAGGGCGCCGACCCCGGTCTCGCTGAGCGGCTCGACGCGCTCGACATCGAGAAGTACCCGGTCGCCGGGCTGCTGCGCCCGGTGTTCGCGGTGTTCACCAAGAACGACGGGCGCGTGCGCGAGTACATTGACCAGGCGCGCGCCGGCCAGGACGAGTGGATGGCCGCCGCGGCCTGGATGATGGCCGCGAGCCTGGCGGAAAACGACGGGAACCTCGCCGAGATGCGCTCCGCCGCGGCCGAGGGCGTGCGCCGGTTCCGCGCGCTCGGCGAACGCTGGGGCCTGTCCAACGCGCTGCGCACCATGGGCAACGTGCTGCTGCTCGACGGCGACCTGGAGCGGCGCCGAGCGCGGCGTACGCCGAGGCCGGCCGCCTGCTCGGCGAGCTCGACCACCGCGAGGACCTGTCCCAGGTCAAGCTCCGCCTCGCCGAGATCGCCGCACGGCGCGGCGACCTCGCCGGGGCCCGTGAGCTGTCCGCGTCGGCCCGGTCGGTCGCGGAGTCGGGGGGATCGGCCATCGACCGGGGCGTCGCCGCCGCGTGGTGGGCGGCGTCCGAGGTCGGGTGGGGAGAGATCGACGCGGCGCGCCCGCTGCTTGAGGCGGCCGAGGGGCACCTCGCGCGGTTCAGTCCCGGGCATCCGGCCCGCGAGCACATGGAGGCCATGGTGGCGGCGACCGGCGCGCTGATCGCCCTCGCCGACAAGGACGTGCCCGCCGCCCGCGAGCAGGCCGTCCGCTCCTACCGGGCGGCGGTCGCCGCGCAGGACATGCCGCTGCTCACGATGGCGTCGGGTGTGCTCGCCGAGCTCGCCTTCGCCCTCGGGTACCCGGAGCGGGCCGCCGAGCTGCTTGGCGCGCGGACCGTGGTGCGCGGCATCGATGACCCGACCGACCCGACGGCGGTGAAGCTGGCGCCGCTGCTGCGCGAGTCACTCGGCGAGGACGGCTTCGCCGCCGCGTACCAGGCGGGCAAGGCGCTCAGCCGGGCCGAGGCGATCGAGCGCCTTGACCCGGCCGGGCTTGGCTGATCAGGTCCTGCGGATGTAACCGCGCATGGCGAGCGGGAAGAACACCACGAGCAGCCCGATGATCCACGCGAACGTCCAGCCGATCTGCGCCGCGACCGGCCCGCCGAGCAGCAGGCCGCGCACCGCGCTGACGAGGTGCGACAGCGGGTTGACGTTCACGAACGCCTGCAGCCAGCCCGGCATCGTCGAGGCCTGGACGAACGCGTTGCTGCCGAACGACAGCGGGAAGATGAGCAGGAACATCACGCCCTGCACCGCGCCGGCCGTGCGTACCGTCATGCCGACCCACAGCGAGACCCACGCGAACGACAGGGCGAAGCAGATGGAGATGCCGAGCGCCGCCAGCAGCAGCAGCGGGTTGGTGGTGATGCGGAAGCCGAGGATGTAGCCGAAGCCGACCATGATCACGCACAGCAGCAGGTACCGGAAGAAGTCGGCGAGCACCGCCCCCACCAGCGGGACCGAGCGGCCGATCGGCAGCGACCTGAAGCGGTCGAACACCCCCTTCGCGATGTCGGCGTTCATGTTCTGCCCGATTGAGATGCTGCTCATCGCGATCGTCTGGCCGATCAGGCCCGGCAGCAGGAACTGGAGGTAGTCGTGCCGCGAGCCGTGGCTGATCGCCCCGCCGAACACGTAAAGGAACAGCGCAAGGAAGATGATCGGCTGCAGCGTGACGTCAATGAGCTGCTCGGG
This sequence comes from uncultured Actinomycetota bacterium, assembly GCA_963759545.1. Lineage (GTDB taxonomy): Bacteria > Actinomycetota > Actinomycetes > Streptosporangiales > Streptosporangiaceae > Trebonia. Next base: position 471,606 of record CAVXAB010000017.1, on the reverse strand, counting down.
CGTGCGGGTGAGCTTGATCAGGTTGCGCTTGCAGAGCACGAGCGCGTGCCGCAGCGAGAATCGCTTTTTCATACCAGTGCCTCCTGGTTGTCGTCGCGGGACCTGGTCCCGGTGAGGGTGAAGAAGACCTCGTCCAGGCTCGGCAGGTGCAGCGAGAACTCATCGACCGCGATCCCGGCGGCGCGCAGCCGCGCCACCACGTCGGGCAGCACCTCGTCGCCGGCGACCCGGACCGTCACCGTGCCGCGCCCGTCGTCCTCCGGGTGCTCGCCGCCGATGCCGCGCAGCACGTCAAGCAGGTCGTCGTGCCGCGCCGGGTCGGCGGGGCGGACGGTCAGCCGCTGCCCGCCGACCACGCGCTTGAGCCCGTGCGGGGTGTCGTGCGCGATCACCCGCCCGTGGTCCATCACGGTGATCTCGTCGGCGAGCGCGTCGGCCTCCTCCAGGTACTGGGTGGTGAGCAGCACCGTCGACCCGTCGCTGACCAGGCTGCGCACCACGTCCCACATGTCCTCGCGCTTGGCCGGGTCGAGGCCCGTGGTGGGCTCGTCAAGGAAGATCACCTGGGGCCTGCCCACGAGCGAGGCGGCGAGGTCGAGCCGCCGCCGCATGCCGCCCGAGTAGTTCTTGGCGACCTTGTGCGCGGCCTGCGTCAGGTCAAACCACGCGAGCAGTTCGTCGGCCCGTTGCCGCGCGGCGCGCCTGGGCAGGTCAAGCAGCTGGCCGATCATGACCAGGTTCTGCGTGCCGGTCAGGTCCTCGTCGACCGAGGCGAACTGGCCGGTCAGCCCGATGCTCTCCCGAACCTTGTCCGGCTGCTTGCGCACGTCGAACCCGTTGACGCGGGCGCTTCCCGCGTCCGCGCGCAGCAGCGTGGCGAGGATGCGCACGGCGGTGGTCTTGCCCGCGCCGTTCGGCCCGAGCACGGCGAGCACGCTGCCCCGGCGCGCCGCGAGGTCCACACCGTCGAGGGCCTTGGTCTCGGCAAAGGACTTGGTCAGTCCGGTGGCTTCAATCGCTAGTTCCGTCATGCCACCGAGAGTGCCAGCGCCCGCTGGCACGCCGCGCACACGGCGCTGGCACGCGGGGGGACGCCCCCCGCACCCCCGGCATGGGAGGGCTTCGCCCCCTATCCCCAATGCCAGACGACCCCCCTGCAACCCCCCGGCATGGGAGGGCTTCGCCCCCTATCCCCAATGCCATGAGCTAATGAGTGTTGGCGGGTTGGCCGTCCGGCGGACTCGCTAGCTGGTGGCCGCCGGCGGGTGAGCGTTTCTTAGGCACCCCGCCTCCGCGCCCGGCCCCGCCTCCGCGCCCGGCCCCCGCCTCCGCGCCCGGCCCCGCCTCCGCGCCCGGCCCCGCCTCCGCGCCCGGCCCCGCCTCCGCGCCCGCCCCGTCCGCGCCCGGCCCCGCCTCCGCGCCCGGCCCCGCCTCCGCGCCCGGCCCCCGCCTCCGCGCCCGGCCCCCGCCTGCCCCGCTGCCCGGCCCCCGCCTCCGCGCCCGGCCCCCGCCGCCGCGCCCGGGCCCGCGCGTGCCCGTTCCGTCCGGTTTGTCCCGGCGGTATCGCGGCCAGGACCATGATCATGTGGATTCCGCAGCTTATTCGCTGCGGAATCCACATGAAAAGCGAAATCACTCGCGATCAGGCCGCGCCCTGCGCGCGGGCGCCGCGGCGAGCCTGCGCACGGCCCTCACGGCCACCACAGACCACTAGCTCAACGGCATTGGCCATGGCCCCGCGCGGGGGGACGCCGCCAAAGCCGGCCGTCGCTTCGCCCCCCATTACCCCACCACGGGGGACGCCGCAAAAGACGGACGCCGCTTCGCCCGCCCGCGCGGTGGCTGAGGTGAGAGCAGAAAATGATCGACACGCGGCGGATGTTCCGGGCATCAACGGCCGGAACGCCGAAACTAGTTGCATGTATGTCCGCGTGGGAAGCAGGCCGGTTCAGGACGCGCCTGGGGCGGAGGATGACGAGACCGCGGGCGACCACGCCGCCGGACAGGCCGCTGTCGGCGGCGCGGTCCTTGGCGGGCTCGCGGGAGCCGGCGAGCGGGTGCGGGCGGCGCGGGCGCTGCTCGACCGGCCGCTCACGTCGTATTACCTGATCGCCGGGATCACCACCCTGCTGCTGTGCCTCGGCCTGGTCATGGTGCTGTCGACCGCGTCCGTGGCGGACCTGTCGAACGGCAAGTCGCCGTACCACGACTTCGAGGTGCAGCTCGGCGGGCATCGTGGTCGGCGTCCCGGTCATGTGGGCGGTGGCCCGCTCGCCAGCCCCGGCTGTTCCGGGCGGTGGCGTACCCGCTGCTCGCGGTGGCGGCGATCGGGCTCTTCCTGATCCTCATCCCCGGTGTCGGCAGGCCGCCGGTGAACGGCGCGACCCGGTGGATCGCCCTCGGGCCGCTGACGGTCCAGCCGTCGGAGATCGCCAAGCTCGCGCTCGCGGTCTGGGGCGCCGACCTCCTTGCCCGCAAGGAGAAGCTCGGCATGCTCACCGACTGGCGGCACATGCTCGTGCCGCTGCTGCCTGGCACCGGGGTACTCGCGATGCTGGTGATGGCCGGCGACGACCTCGGGACGACGTCCATCCTGCTGGTCATTTTCCTGGCGCTGTTGTGGTTCATCGGGACCCCTGGCCGGGTGTTCGTGGGCCTCCTGATCTTCATGCTGCTGGTGCTGCTGCTGCTCGCGGTGACGCAGAGCTACCGGTTCAGGCGGCTCACCGGGTTCTGGGACACGACGAGCACGAGTTCGACGAGCGTCACCTGGCAGTCCACCCAGGGGAAGTACGCGCTCGGGTCCGGCGGGGTCTTCGGCGTGGGCCTGGGTGCCAGCCGGGAGAAGTGGGGCTGGCTGCCCGAGTCCACCAGCGACTTCATCTTCGCGATCATCGGCGAGGAACTCGGCCTGGTCGGCACCCTCTGCGTCACCGCGCTGTACGGTGGGCTGGCCTTCGCCGGCCTGCGGGTGGCGCGGCGCGCGCCAGACAGTTTCAGCCGGCTGCTGTCCGCGACGATCACGGTCTGGATCGTCGGCCAGGCGGTGGTGAACATCGGCGCGGTGATCGGGGTGTTCCCGATCACCGGCGTGCCGCTGCCCCTGGTGTCCCAGGGGCTGTCGTCGGTGCTGGTGACGATGCTCGGGCTCGGTATGCTCATGTCGTTCGCACGGCGGGAACCAGGGGCGAGCCAGGCTTTGGCCGCTAGCGGCCCCTCTCCCGGTGGCCGCGCTCTAAGCTGGCTACGCCAGGGGAGACGGCGCGGGACATAAGACGACCACCGCCGCGATGTGAGGCAGCCGGGCGACAAGTGAGGAGCGCGTAATGAGGGTGGTGCTTGCTGGCGGAGGGTCAGCCGGTCATATCGAGCCTGCTCTTGCGCTCGCCGACGCGCTGCGGGAGGCGGACAGCAGCATCCAGGTGACCTGTCTCGGCACTCAACGGGGCCTTGAGACCCGCCTGGTGCCGTTGCGCGGCTATGACCTTGAACTCATCCCCGCCGTGCCGTTGCCCCGCTCCGTGACGCCCCGGCTGCTGGCCGTCCCCGGGCGGCTGGCCGGCGCGGTGCACGCCACGGGGAAGATCCTCGACCGGGTGCGGGCCGACGTGCTCGTCGGGTTCGGCGGCTACGTGGCCACGCCCGCCTACCTGGCGGCCAAGCGGCACAACGTCCCCATCGTGGTGCACGAGGCCAACCCGTTTGCCGGCATCGCCAACCGGCTCGGCGCGCACCTGACCACCTACGTCTTCACCGGGCAGCCGGAGACCAAGCTGCGCAACTCCAGGTACCTGGGGCTGCCGATCAGGCGGCAGATCGCCGACCTCGACCGGTTCGCGCTCGGCGACAAGGCACGGGCGCACTTCGGGCTCAGGCCCGACCTGCCGGTGCTGCTCGTCTTCGGCGGCTCGCAGGGCGCTAAGTCGCTCAACCGGGCACTGGCGGGCGCCGCTGGCGCGATCAGGAGCGCCGGGGTGCAGATCCTGCACGTCACCGGCCCGAAGAACCTCGGCGAGAGCCAGCAGGCCGACGGCACGCTTTCCCCGGGTCCCGGGTTGGCAGGCTCCGGGTTGGCGAGCACCGCGTCCAACGCGGTCCCGTACGTGGCCCTGCCTTACGTGGACCGGATGGACCTGGCGTATGCCGCCGCGGACTTCGCGCTGTGCCGCGCGGGCGCGATGACCTGCGCCGAGCTCACCGCCGTGGGACTGCCCGCCGCCTACGTGCCGCTGCCCATCGGCAACGGCGAGCAGCGACTCAACGCGCTGCCGATCGTGCAGCACGGCGGCGGCCTGCTCGTCGAGGACGCGGAGCTGACCGCGGACTGGATCAAGAGCGCGCTGCTGCCGGTGCTGACCAACATCGACCAAGTGGCGGGGATGTCCGAGGCCGCGGCCGCGATGGGCCGCAAGGACGCGGACCGCTGGCTGGCGAAGGCGGTCATCGAGATCGTTGCGGCAGAGCAGGCAAGCAGGGCAGCCGCTCAGGCGGGCGGCGAACCCGCGGCGAGCCAGCCGCCGCACGCTGACGCGGCCACGCGGCAGGAGGCGCAGCCAGGAAGCCTGTTCACCCCGCACGGCACGAGGCAGCAGCCCGCCGGGGGGGCGACCCCCCGTACTCCCCGGGGCATGTCCGATGGAGGGGCGAGCGTATCGGGCATGCGCCCCCCGGGGGGGCGACCCCCCGTACTTCCCGGGGCATGTCCGATGGAGGAGCGAGTGTATCGGGCATGCCATCGTCCGGGGAAACACCGCGGCCCAAGCCTGCCGGTGGCCAGCCCGCATCCGGCGGGGGACGGCACCGGCACGCCAGGTAACGGCCCGTCCGACCCACGCTCATTCACGAACCCGGTGAACTTTTAGCGGCATCGCCGACAGTTCACGCCAGCCGCTAGGACAGGAGGAAGCGCGATGGGCCTGGTGACGCCCACCGAGCCGGTGCCGCTCGATGAGCTCGGGCGGGTCCACTTCGTGGGCATCGGCGGCGCGGGCATGTCCGGGATCGCCCGCATCATGCTTGACCGCGGAACCAAGGTTTCCGGCAGCGATTCCGGTGCGTCCGCGGCCCTGGACGAGCTGGCGGCGCTCGGCGCCCGGGTGCACGTCGGCCACTCGGCCGCCCAGGTCGGCGACGCGGACACGCTGGTCGTCTCGAGCGCGATCCGCGACAGCAACCCCGAGCTCGCCGAGGCCAGGCGCCGCGGCCTGCGGGTGCTGCACCGGGCGGCCGCGCTGGCGTCGCTGATGTTCGGCCGCCGGGTCATCGCGGTGACGGGGACCCACGGCAAGACAACCACCACCTCGATGATCGCGACCGTGCTGCTCGAGACAGGGGCGGGGCCCGCCTACGCGATCGGCGGCCTGCTCGCCGCCACGGGCACGGGCGCCGCCGACGGTCCTGGCAGAGACTTCGTGGCCGAGGCGGACGAGAGCGACGGGTCGTTTCTCATGTACGCGCCCGACGTGGCGGTCGTCACCAACATCGACGCCGACCACCTGGACAACTACGGGACCGAGCAGGCCTACCGCGCGTCATTCGCGGACTTCCTCGCCAGGATCAAGCCGGGCGGGCTGCTCGTCACCTCCGCCGACGACCCGGGCGCCGGGGATCTCGCCGTCCGGGCACGCGCCCGTGACGTCCGAGTCGTCACGTTCGGCGAGTCACCGGACGCGGACTACCGGGTTACGGGCATCGCGACCACCGGCATGGCGACCGCGCTGACGATCCACCGGCAGCCGGATAACAGCAAGAAGCGCGTCAGCGCCACCGTCGAGGCGGCGATGGCGGTCGGCGGCGGTGGCGACGTCACGGGCGATGGCGTCGCCGACACAGGGCAGGCGACGGCGGGCGGGGAGAGTAAGCCGAATTCGTTCGGGCGAACCGGTGTTGAGCTGCGCCTTGGCGTGCCCGGCCAGCACAACGCGCTGAACGCGGCCGCCGCGTTCGCCGCCGCCGTCGAGCTCGGGATCTCGCCGGCGCGGGCGGCGGGCGCGCTCGCCAGTTACCGTGGGGCCGCGCGGCGGCTTGAGCCGAAGGGCGAGGCCGGCGGTGTCCTGGTGCTCGACACCTACGCCCACCATCCGACCGAGCTCGCCGCCGACCTGCGCGCCGCCCGCGGGATCATCGGCGGTCGCGGCACAGGGGGCAACGGGCGGGTCATCGCCGTCTTCCAGCCGCACCTGTACAGCAGGACCCGCATCTTCGCCGCCGAGTTCGGCGCCGCGCTCGGGCTCGCGGACGAGGTCGTGGTGCTCGACGTCTACGCGGCGCGCGAGGACCCGGAGCCCGGGGTGACCGGCAGGCTCGTCGCGGACGCGGTGCCAGGCGGCCCGGTGTTTGGCGGCTCAGTGCGTTACGTCGCGGACTTCGGCGACGTTCCCAAGGTCGTCGCCGCGCTCGCCGCGCCGGGTGACCTGGTGCTGACCATGGGCGCGGGCGACATCACCAGGATGGGGCCGCTGGTGCTCGCCGAGATCGCCGGTGCGGCGCCCGGGGCGGGCTCGCCGGGACCAGCGCGCCCATGAGCGACACGCCGCCCACCGCGTCCACCGGCACGACGCCAGCCGCGGGCGCGCCCCCGGCGGCAGGCACGTTCCCCGCGGCCGAGCCCGTTGACCTCGCGGCGCCGCCGGCCGGCGGCCACGGCGGCGCGGGCGCCGCGCGGAGGGCGGACCACCGCTCCGGCGCGCGGCGGCCGAGGACCCGCTGGCGCGCGGCATTCTTCGCGCTCGCCGGGCTCGCGATCGTGGGCGGGGCCGGCTGGGCCCTGCTCGGTAACCGGGTTTTCGTCGTCCGGTCGGTCACCGTCACGGGGACGCACCTGCTCGCTCCCGGGCAGGTGATCGCCGCCGCGAACGTCTCACTTGGCACGCCGCTGCTGAGCGTGGACACCGGGGCCGTGACGCGCCGGGTGGAGGCGATCGGCGATGTGGCGTCCGCCACCGTGACGGAGGACTGGCCGGACCACCTGGCGATCACGGTCACCGAGCGCGTCCCCGCCATGGCGGTCCGGATGGCGGGCGGCGGCTATGACCTCGTGGACCCGACCGGGGTGATCGTCCGCTATACGACGACGAGGCCCGCCGCGCTCCCGGTGCTCGTGACCTCGCTGCCTGGCGGTGCGCTGCGCGGCAACCCCGCGGTTACCGCCGCCGCCGGAGTGCTCGCGGAGCTACAGCCCTGGCTGGCGCGACAGGTCGCGGAGGTGACGTCGGCCGCGGTGCCCGCGGGGCCGCAGCAGGTAACGCTCAGCCTGCGGGACGGCAAGACGGTTCAGTGGGGGAGCGTCGGCAACGCCGCGCAGAAGAACCGCGAGCTTTCCATCCTGCTGCCCGGTCAGGTGCGCGACGTCGACGTCAGTGCCCCAGGCACCGTCGTCACCAAGTAACCCGGCCCGTCAGGCCGGGGAACGCGTGCCGGCGCATGACAAAAGCGGCTTTCTGCTGATGTGGGCCGAGACACGCGAGCATGGGCCGCGTGGCTAGTTGACCACGCTGCCTGACCACCCTACTGTCCCTATCAATCGTTAGGAAGACAAAACTCTAAATCTCAACCTGAAGGTGAAACCTGACGGCCGCCGAGTTGCAGTTCCGCAATTACGGTGCTGGCGCCAGGCGGTCACCAATGGTCGCGAATTCCGTAGGCTTAGCAACGGGGCGAGCGCGGGCAGTCCACCCATATGGTTAGGGTGCGGCGGCCGGAGCAGGCGGCCAGCGGTGGCAACCAATGTCGGCGGTACGTGTCGGCCGCTCATCCGAGCGGCCAGCATGGCCGGTCAGGGGGCAACCAGCAGGGCCGGCGCCAGGGCGCGCCGCGTGAGCGAGCACCGCGAGCGCGACCGCCAGGGCAAGGTAGCAAGCGAGCGGAAAGGTACCCTCCTCGTGGCAGCACCGCAGAACTATCTGGCGGTCATCAAGGTCGTCGGAATCGGCGGGGGCGGCGTTAACGCCGTCAATCGCATGATCGAAGAGGGACTCAAGGGCGTCGAGTTCATCGCGATTAATACCGACGCGCAGGCCTTGCTGATGAGCGACGCCGACGTCAAGCTCGACGTCGGCAGGGAACTGACCCGAGGGCTTGGCGCCGGGGCGAACCCGGACGTCGGCGCGCAGGCCGCCATGGACCACCGCGAGGAGATCGAGGAGGTGCTCAAGGGCGCCGACATGGTCTTCGTCACCGCGGGCGAGGGCGGCGGCACCGGCACCGGCGGCGCGCCCGTGGTGGCGAACGTCGCCCGCTCGCTCGGCGCGCTGACGATCGGCGTGGTGACCCGCCCGTTCGGCTTCGAGGGCAAGCGCCGTGCCGTCCAGGCGGAGACGGGGATCGAGCGGCTGCGCGCCGAGGTCGACACGCTGATCGTCATTCCGAACGACCGCCTCCTGTCCATCTCTGACCGCCACGTCTCGGTGCTCGACGCGTTCAAGGCGGCCGACCAGGTGCTCCTCTCCGGTGTCCAGGGCATCACCGACTTGATCACCACGCCCGGCCTGATCAACCTTGACTTCGCCGACGTGAAGTCCGTCATGTCCGGCGCCGGGTCAGCGCTCATGGGCATCGGCTCCTCGCGCGGCGACGACCGGGCGGTGGCCGCCGCGGAGATGGCGATCTCCTCGCCGCTCCTTGAGGCCTCCATCGACGGCGCGCACGGCGTGCTGCTGTCCATCCAGGGCGGCTCCGACCTCGGGCTGTTCGAGATCAACGAGGCGGCGCAACTCGTTTCCAACTCCGCTGCGGTCGACGCGAACATCATCTTCGGCGCGGTGATCGACGACGCGCTCGGCGACGAGGTGCGGGTGACCGTGATCGCCGCCGGGTTCGACGAAACGCGGCCGGGCAGGTCGGCCCCCGTGACGGTCGTGTCTGGCGCCGGCGGCCGTTCCCCGGCCGCGCAGCCCGCCGGGTCGGGCGGCGGCAACGGCGCGGGCGCGCCCAGCGGCGCCGGCGCGCCGCAACGGCGGCGCTCCCGGGGCGAGCGGCCCTGGCGCCGCCAACGGCGCAGTACCCGCCACGGCCGCCTGGGCGGGGAACAGCGGCGCTGCCGAGCACGGCAAGGCCGCCGAGCCGCCAGCGGGCGACTCCGCGGCTGGCGCGGTGCCCGCCCCCGGCGCGGCGCACGGCGGCGCGAGCCCCGCGGGCATGTCCGGCACGTGGTCCGCGTCCTCGTCTTCCCCCGCGTCAGGCGGCGCCCCTGGCGGCTCCGGGTACGCGGCGGGCACCGGCGACACGCAAGCCGCCGCGCGCCAGGCGCAGGGAGCCGGGCAGCCGGGCCACGCGGGTCAGGCCGGTGCCGCGGACCCGATCGCGGAAGTGCCCGTTCAGCCCGCGTCCGACGTCCCCTCTGGCTACGTGCCTGCTCCGGTCTCGTTCGTAGCGGACGATGACGACGAGTACGGTGCCAAGCCCGGATACGGCGGCTACGACAGGGACCGCGGCGGTGAAGCGGCGCAGGGCGGTGCCGCGCCGGGCTGGAAGGACTCCGGGCGCGCGGGCAAGCAGGACAAGGTCTTCGATGTGCCGGCGGGCCGTCGCCGCCCCGTGGTCTTCGAAGAGGAAGACGACCTGGACGTGCCCGACTTCCTCAAGTGAGCCGGGATGCCGAGCTCTCGCGCAACCTGGCGGCCACAAGAAACCGGATCGCCGCGGCGTGCGCGGCGGCGGGGCGCGATCCCGCCGAGATCACGCTCGTCGCGGTCACCAAGACGTATCCCGCCTCCGACGTGCTGGCGCTGGCTGGCCTTGGGCTGACCGACTTCGGGGAGAACCGCGACCAGGAGGCGGCGCCCAAGGCGGCCGAGGTCGCCGCCGCCGGGCAGCCGGTCACGTGGCACTTCGTCGGTCAGTTGCAGACCAACAAGGCGCACAGCGTGGCCAGGTACGCCGATCTCGTGCACTCCGTGGACAGGGTCCGGCTGGTGCGGGCGCTCGGCGCGGCGGCCCGTGCCGCCGCCCGCGAGCTGACCTGCCTGGTTCAGGTCAGTCTCGATACAGCGGGTCTTGACACGGGCGAGGCGGGCGCGCGGGGCGGCGTGCCGCCAGCCGTGCTCGCCGAGGTGGCGACGGCGATCGAGGCCGAGGAAGGCCTCACGCTCGGCGGGCTGATGGCGGTAGCCCCCCGCTTCGCCGCCCCCGAGGGCGCGTTCGCGCCGCTCCGCCGGCTCTCGGACGTCATCAAGTCAGTCAACGCTTCAGCCACCGTCGTCTCAGCGGGCATGAGCGGCGACCTCGAGGCCGCGATCGAGTGCGGCGCGACACACCTGAGAATTGGTACGGCGTTGCTCGGCGATAGAAGGCCCACGGTCCTGTAGTGTCCGACGCGTAAGGCACTCGAAGGCTGTTCGGTACGCGGCGACGCGTTGCTGTGGGCACGACGGAGGACAGAAGGATGGCCAGCGCGATGCGCAAGATGGCGGTCTACCTTGGCCTCGTGGAGGACGATCGCCGGTATCAGGATAGTTACGACGACTATGGCGAGTACGACGAGTACGACGAGCAGGCCGAGCCGGTGGAGGCCGCGCAGGTCCGCGCCGATTACGGCGGCTACGTGACCGAGCAGCCGGTCGAGCCCGTCCCGCCGCGGCAAGTTGAGCTCGCCAGGATCACGACACTCCACCCGCGCACCTACAATGAAGCACGGACCATCGGTGAGCACTTTCGCGAAGGCACCCCGGTGATCATGAACCTGACCGAGATGGTCGACAGCGACGCACGGCGGCTTGTCGACTTCGCGGCGGGACTGATCTTCGGCCTGCGCGGGTCCATCGATAAGGTGACTAACAAGGTCTTCCTGCTCTCCCCGGCGAACGTCGAGGTGACCGCGGAGGACAAGGCGCGCATCGCCGAGCGTGGCTTCTTTAACCAGAGCTAGCGTGTGCGCGGTGAGAGACTGCGCGCGGCTACGGTGAGTGGCCCGGGACGGGTGATGTGATGCAGATCCTAAAGGTCGTCCTTACCTACGTGCTTTCGGTGTACCTCGTGGTGCTCATCGGGTGCATGATCCTCAGCTGGATCAACATGTTCGTCCGCCCGTGGTACCCGCCTCGCGTGATAAAGCTGCTGGCCGAGTCGATCTTCACGCTGACCGATCCGCCACTGAAATTCCTACGTCGCTACATTCCGCCCCTTCGGCTCGGTACAGTATCCCTGGACCTAAGCTTCATGGTCTTGTTCATCGTGGTACTGATTTTGCTGCAGGTGGCTGTGCCGCGACTTTGAACCATGTACGGTGCTGATCAGGTACGGTCCTGAGGACACAACGGTGCTTCAGGAAACACGGTGCTAAGGAACACAGCCAAGCGCGCCGAGGAGATAAGATGCCGCTGACGCCCGCGGATGTGCGGAACAAGCAGTTCAGTACGACCAGGCTCAGGCCCGGCTACGACGAGGAAGAGGTTGACGCCTTCCTCGACGAGGTCGAGGCCGAGCTTGACCGGTTGATCCAGGAGAATGAAGAGCTCCGGGCCAAGCTGGCCGAGGTCCTGCGCGGCGGGGGGAAGCCCGCTATGGCGCTGAGCTCGCCGCTCTCGGACCCGCGGCCGGACACGATGGCGCAGGAACCGCCCACCATGGTGGACTCGCAGCCGATGCGGCGTCCCGAGCCCATGATGATGGACCGGCCGTATCACGAGGACAACATGGACACGGCGGCCCGCGTGCTCTCGCTTGCGCAGCAGACTGCCGACCAGGCCATCGCCGACGCCCGCCGCGAGGCGGACGAGACGCTCGGCCGGGCACGCCGCGAGGCCGACGAGGTACTCACCAAGGCCCGCCGCCAGGCGGAGCAGATCACTGGTGACGCCAGGGCTCGTGCCGAGTCCCTGGAGCGTGACGCACAGGAGCGGCACCGCCAGGCGATGGGTTCGCTGGTCACCCAGCGCGAGGAACTCGAGCGCCGGGTGGACGACCTCCGCGCGTTCGAGCGCGAGTACCGCAGCAGGCTCAAGGCGTACCTGGAGGGTCAGCTCCGCGATCTTGAGGCCGGCGTCACGGATAGCGGGACGTTCCCCGCTATGCCACCGGCGTCACAGCCAACTCCGCCGCAGCTCCCGGCCGGCCTCGGCCAGTCCGCGCTGCGCAGTGGTGCGACAGGCCCGGCGCCCACGGCGGCTCAGTACGCGGTCCCCGAGCACGTCGGCGGCTTCCGCCAAGACGGCCGATAATCGCGCGGTAGGCAGCATTCCGGGGCGTCCGGGCACAAGGAGATAACACGTGATCCGGTTCAGCGCCGCGTTGGTCGCGGTTGCCATCGGGGTGCTGATTGGTGGCATCGCCACCAGCAGGCTGCTGCTCGTTTACATCGCGATCGTGGTGAGCGCCGTCGCGCTGGTGGCTCTGGCCATCGGGGTGGTGTTCAAGCGCGAGGAGCTTTTCGGGGAGGGACAGGGACTCGTGCCCGCTGGTGCGGGCGCCAGCCCCGTGCTGTCGGCCCGCGCCGGAGAAAGCGCAGGAGAAAGCCGAGACAAGGTCCCGGCGAGCGCGCACGTGGCACCGCCGCCCCCGTTCCAGGGGGCGGCGGGTGGCTACGCCGCCGCCTTCGGTGGGACCGCCACGGCGGCCTCGTCCACGGCGGGTGCCGACCCTGCGGCGGCCCGCACGGGGGCGGCCGGGCAAGGACGACCGGACCCTGCCGCGGCCCGCACTGCAGCGGCCAGGCAGGGACCAACGGCGGACCCGGTGCCGCCGTGGGAGACCCAGGCGGCGCGCGGGCCGTGGACGTCGTCGACCCCTGACTGGATGACCTCAGGGCAGGACCAGCGGGCAGCCAGTACGGCAAGCGGCGCGGGTGGCCGCGCGCCGTCCGCGTGGCAGGACACGACACCGGCAGGGACGCCTGGCGAGCGGGCCGACGGCTGGGGCGTTCCCGGCGCCGATGCCCGGGCCGCCGCGAAGGCACCCAGGTCGTGGGCCGCGCCGTCGCCGCCCTCCGCTCCCTCCGACGCGCCGGCCGTCAAGCCGGGCGCCGGGTCGGGCGCCGGGTCGGGTTCGACCACGCCGAGTTGGTTCGACCGGCTCGGCAGCCAGGCGGCCCCCACCGTCGCGAGCAGCACCATCTCCGGCGCTGCTACCCCTCCCGGTGACACGGCTTCCAATGACACGGCTTCCGGTGACACGGCTCCCGGTGACAAGGCTCCCGGTGACACCGGCGCAGTCGACGAAGACGACGACTGGCCGACTCGCTACTCCTGGCTCGATGACGACACGGACGAGAGCGGCGAGGCGGGCGAAACAGTCGCGACCCCCGTGGCCGACGCGCAGCCGGAGGGCAAGTCCCCGGTTCCCGCCGACACCGCCGCCGACACCGTCGCCAACACCGCCGCCGATGCCGGGCCCGAGGACGTCGCGACCGGCACGCCGGCCAACGCCAGACCCTCCGCCAGGGAAACCGCCGATGCGGCGACTCCGGCCGCAGGAACGGCGGGCACCGCAGAAGGCGACCTCAAGGACGCGGCCGACGCCGGGGAACCCGACGCCGACATCATCGCTTTCCCCAGCCCCGGCGCCTCCAGGGGGCTGAGCCAGGCAAGCGACCCAGGCCCGCGCGACGGGCTCGCGGTCGAAGCCGGCGAGCCCGGCCAGGACGGCGCGGGCGACGCCGCGGCGGTCAGCGAGACCGGGAGCGAGCCGCCGGCCGCGCCGGAAGGCGACGCCGCACCGGAGGCCGCGCTGGTAGCCGTGGTCCCTGGGGTGCCGAGGTACCACAGGACCGACTGCGTCCTCATCCGCTTCATGCCCGAGGGCGACGTCAAGAAGCTGTCGGTCGAAGCGGCCAAGGACACGGGCTGCACGCCCTGCGCGGCCTGCCAGCCCGAGGGATAACAGCAACAAGCGCCGAAGGCGCTCCAGCCCGCCCGCTCCTGTAAGAAGATAGTGGATCGCTGGCCACGCCATGGCGTGGCCAGCGATCCACTGATCTCGCCGAACCCGCCCGCCGGGCCGTCAGGCGGCAGCCACGGCTAGCCAGAAGCGCAGCCCCAGGTCGGTGTCGGCGTACTCGTGCCATGGCCCGGCCACGCCGCCGCCGCCCGCGCTACCGCCGCCCGCGCTACCGCCGCCCGCGTCGCCGCCCGCGTCGCCGCCCGCCGGCCCGTCGCCCTGGCCGAAGGACACCGCGAGCACCTCGCCCGCGATCATGGCGCCGTGCTCTTCGAGCGCCGCCGCCAGGCCGGCGTCCGCCGTCGTCCAGCGCACGACGATCCGGTCGCTGACATCGAGCCCCGAGGCCTTCCGCGCCTCCTGGATCAGCCTGACGGCCTCCCGCGCGTAGCCCTCGAAGCGCAGCGCGTCGGAGACGGCCAGGTCGAGCGCGACGGTCTCCCCGCCGGCGGAGGCCACGCCCCAGCCCTCGAGCGGCGTCTGCGTCACGACGAGGTCAGCGGCGGACAGCGTCACCGGTCCCACGGACGGGACCTCCACGGTCGCGGAGCCGCCGGGGGCGGCCACGGCGTGCGCCAGGGCCGAGGGGTCGGCCGCGCGGATCACGGCCGCGACGGCCTGGGTCGCCGGGCCGAACCGGCGTCCCAGGGAGCGGAACTCCGGCTTGACCGTATAGGTGACGAGTTCACCCCCGGTCGAGTCGAGCGATTCGACCGAGTGCACGTTCAGTTCCGACGCCACGAGATCCCGCAACTCAGCGGGCAGCGAGCCGAACCCCGCGGCCCCGACGAGCACACGGGACAGCGGCTGCCTCGTCCGCACCGCGGCCGCCGACCGCGCCGACCGGCCAAGCTCGACGACCCGCCGGGCGAGGGCCATCTGCGCCGACAAGTCCGGGTCGATCAGCGCCTGGTCGACCGACGGCCAGGACGCGAGGTGCACCGATTCCGGGCCGCCGGCGGGCCGCAGCACGTCCCACAGGTAGTCGGAAACGAACGGCGTGATCGGCGCGAGCATCTTGGTCACCGCCTCAAGCGCCGCGTGCAGTGTCGCGAAGGCCGACGCGCCATCCGGCGAACCCGGGCCGTCCCAGAACCGCCGCCGCGACCGCCGCACGTACCAGTTGGACAGGTCGTCGATGAGCTCCGCCAGTCGCCGCCCCGCGGCAGCCGTGTCGAACGTCTCCAGGCAGGAGGTCACCTCACGCACGCACGCGTGCACCTCAGAGAGCAGCCACCGGTCGAGCAGCGGCCGCGTGGCCGGGCCGGGCGCCAGCGCGGCATCCTCCGGCGTCCACGCCGCGCCGCTCGCGTTCGCGTAAAGCACCAGGAAGGACACCGTGTTCCAGTAGGTGAGCAGCACCTTCCGCACGATCTCCGCGAGCACGGCGGGCCCGATCCGCCGCTGCCCCCACGGCGACCCGGACGCGGCGAAGAACCAGCGCACGGCATCGGCGCCGTGCGCGTCAAGAAGCCCCATCGGCTCGATGACGTTGCCCAGGTGCTTGGACATCTTCCGCCCCTGCTCGTCCATGACAAGCCCGAGGCACACCACGTTCTCGTACGACGACCGCCCGAACACCAGCGTGCCCACGGCCATCAGCGAGTAGAACCAGCCCCGGGTCTGGTCGATCGCCTCGCAGATGAACTGCGCCGGGTACCCCGTCTCGAACGACGGCAGGTTCCGCAGCGGCGCGCCCCACTGGGCGAACGGCATCGACCCGGAGTCGAACCAGACGTCGATGACCTCGGGAACGCGTGCGGCGGAGAGCCCGCACTCCGGGCACGGGAAGACGACGTCGTCCACGAACGGCCGGTGCGGGTCGAGCCCCGACAGGTCGCGGCCGGCCAGGCCGCCGAGTTCGGCGAGCGACCCGACACAGGTCACATGCGCCGACGGGCACTCCCAGACGGGCAGCGGCGTGCCCCAGTACCGTGTCCGCGACAGCGCCCAGTCCACGTTGTTGCGCAGCCACTCGCCGTACCGGCCGTTCTTGATCGTCGGCGGCTGCCAGTTGGTCTTCTCGTTCTCCGCGAGCAGCTGGTCCTTCACCAGCGTCGTCCTGATGTACCAGGACGGCAGCGCGTAGTAAAGCAGCGTGGTGCCGCACCGCCAGCAGTGCGGGTAGCTGTGCACGTGCGGCTCCGACCGGAACAGCAGCCCCCGCCGGTCCAGGTCCGCGGTCAGCGGCTGGTCGGCGTCCTTGAAGAACAGCCCGCCGACCAGCGGCAGCCCCTCCTCGAAGCGCCCGTCCGCCCGCACCGGGTTGACGACCGGCATCGCGTTGGCGCGCGCCACCGCCAGGTCGTCGGCGCCGAACGCCGGCGCCAGGTGCACGAGGCCAGTCCCGTCCTCCGTGGTCACGAAGGTGCCGCTGACGACCCGGTGCGAGTCGGCGATCGACATCATCCCGAACGGAGGCGTGTACTCTGCCCCGAGCAACTCGCTGCCGCGCAGCGTGGCGAGCACATGCCACCCTTCGCCAAGCACCCGCGGCCACAGCGCCTCGGCGACCACGACCTTGTCGCCGTCACCGCGCTCTCTCCCCGGGGGGACGACCCCCCGATACCCGCCGCTGCGACGCGCGATCACGTAGTCGACGTCGGGGTGGACGGCGATCGCGGTGTTGGACACGAGCGTCCACGGCGTCGTCGTCCAGACGAGCAGGTCGGCCCCAAGCAGCCGCGGGTTCGCGCCCTCGGGGACCGACGTGACGCGGAACCGCACGGTGACCGAGGGGTCGGTGACCTCCCGGTAGACGTCCGGCTGCCCCATCTCGTGGTCGGAAAGCGGCGTGCCGCACCGCGGGCAGTACGGGCTGATCCGGAAGTCCCTGACGAGCAGGCCCTTGTCGTAGATCGTCTTGAGCGCCCACCAGACGGACTCCACGTACTGCGCGTCCATGGTGCGGTAGGCGGTCGACAGGTCGATCCAGTACCCCATCCTGGTCGTGAGCGCGGCGAACGCGTCGACGTGCCGCAGCACCGACTCGCGGCACCGCGCGTTGAACTCGGCGACGCCGTAGGTCTCGATGTCCTTCTTGCCCGACAGCCCGAGTTCCTTCTCGACGGCGACCTCCACGGGCAGCCCGTGACAGTCCCAGCCGGCCTTGCGGATGACGTGGAACCCCTGCATGGTCTTGAACCGGGGGAAGAGGTCCTTGAAGACCCTGGCCTCGATGTGGTGCACGCCAGGCATGCCGTTCGCCGTGGGCGGCCCCTCGTAGAAGTTCCACCGGGGCGCGCCCTCGGTCTGCTTCAGCGACGCCTCAAAGGTCCCCGCCCGGTTCCACCTGGCGAGCATCTCGTGCTCGATCGCGGGCAGGTCCGGCTGGGCGGCCAGCGCCCGCATCCGCGCGCCGGGCATGCGCCCCGTGCTGAGGGACCCCGGGTTTGCCGGCCCCGTGCCCGGAGACCCAGTGTTTGCGGGCGCCGTGTTCGAAGACGCCGCGGTGAACGATGGAGCATTCGGGTCCGGCATTTCTGGTCTTCCTCCAGCGTCAGCGAATCAGCTCAGCCAGAGGGACGAGGCGCGTTTCCGCCGCCCCGCGGTACCACCCTCTTTGCCCTCCCGGCGAACCTTTTCTTCCCGCGTCAGCCCCGAGCCTCGGCCTACCAGGCAAAAGCAGGAAGTAAACGGTACGGAGCAAGCCGCGCCCGTTCGGACCCCTTGTATTTGAACTTGCCGGTTCTACTCGGCCGCCGCCCTGCCGCGACCCGGGCGCGCACCCGGGCCGGCGACGACCTTTCTTCCGGCCGCTCAGGGGTGATCTGGTCCACGGCGCACGCCCCCGGGCTCGCACCATCCCCGGGTCGCTCAGCGCTGCGTTCCGCGGCAGCTGTCCCCTTCAAAGCCCCCCCATAGTATCCCGGCCGCCCTGGTTGCCCCCGCTGGCCTCCGCGCGCTCCGCGGACGGCGACCGCGGCGCCGGGTACCACGTGCAAGGATCCCGTTTGGATTGCGCGCGCTGGATGGCCGGGGATCGTGCGCGCGTTGTTGTTTTGCGTGCGTTTTTCCGGGGGCTTTCTCGCCCGGTCGCGCTCGCGCACCGCCTTTCCCGTGGTTCTCGCGGCCTGCTTGGCCGGTGTGACCGGGCTTCACGGCCAGGGGGAGGCGGCGGGAATTCTGCTGTGGCCGAACGAGTTTGCGGGTTAGGCAGCGGAGCCGTATTCTCCGTTGTCTGTCCGAATCTACGATCCGAGGAACGAATATGACCGCTGCGCCGCACAGTGCCGCCGATCTGCCGGTGCGGCCTGGCGAGGATCCGTGGTCCGACGCCGAGCTCGCCGAACTCCGTATAGAGCTAGAGAAGGAAGCAGTCGCGCTGCGCGCCGAGCTTGGCGAGTCCCAAGCGCAGATCGCCGCCCGCCTGGGTGACGCGGCGACCGAGGCCGGGGACGATGAGGCCGATACGAGCTCTAAGCTGTTCGAGCGGGAGCATGAGCTCGCGCTGAGCAACAACACGCGCGAGCTGCTTGAGCAGACCGAGCACGCGCTGGCGCGGATCGAGGCCGGAACATATGGAGTGTGCGAATCGTGCGGCAAGCCGATAGGGAAGGCGCGGCTGCAGGCATTTCCGCGGGCGACCCTGTGCGTGGCGTGCAAGCAGCGCCAGGAACGCCGCTAAGCCCTGCCGCCGGCCCCGTGGTGAGTGGTGCAGCGCCAGCGCGCAGGCGGCGGATCGCCGTGCTGATCGCCGTGGCGGCCTTCGTGCTGGCCGCCGACATCATCACCAAGGCCATCGTCGTCGCCCACCTGCGTCCCGACCAGCCGGTGCACCTGCTCGGGAACGTCCTTGAGTTCTGGCTGACCAGGAACCCGGGCGCGGCGTTCAGCGTCGGCACGGGGGAGACGGCGGTATTCACGGTCATCGCCTTCGGCGTGATCGTCTACATCGCGCGCACCGCGAGGAAGCTGTACTCCGCCGGGTGGGCGATCGCCCTCGGCCTGCTGCTCGGCGGCGCGATGGGGAACCTGGGCGACCGGATCTTCCGCGCACCCGGGCTGTTCCGCGGCTATGTCGTCGACTGGATCGGCGTGGTGCCGAGGTACTACCCGATCTTCAACCTCGCCGACTCGGCGATCGTCTGCGGCGGCATCCTGACGGTCATCCTCGCGATGCGCGGCTACCACCTGGACGGCACCCGCAGTGTTGACGAGCCCAGTGCTGATGAGCACGGTGTTGATGAGCACCGGTGCTGACAAGCGCGGGTGACAGCGCCGGCCGGCCCCGGGGCCTCGGCCGGGGAGAACACGGAGCCAGCGGAATCAGCGGGGCCGACGGAGCCGTGAGCGACAGACTGGTTCACGTCCCCGAGGGCCTGGACGGTGAACGGCTCGACGCGGCCCTCGCCAGGATGTTCGGTTTCTCGAGGACCGGGGCGGCCGAACTGATCGCCGCAGGCGACGTGCTCGTCGACGGCAGGCAGCCGATGAAGTCCGACCGGGTGACGGCCGGGGCGGAGCTGACCGTGACGCTGCCGCCACCGCCAGGCGCCGTCACGGAGGCCGTCAGGGCCGAGCCCGTTCCCGGCATGGGGATCGTCTACGAGGACGACGACATCGTGGTGGTCGACAAGCCCGCGCGGCGTGGCGGCCCACCCCACTCCCGGCTGGACCGGGCCGACGGTGATCGGCGGGCTCCTTGGTTCTGGGCACCGGGTCGCTACCAGCGGCGCGGCCGAGCGGCAGGGCATCGTGCACCGGCTCGACGCGAACACCACCGGCGTGATGGTGGTGGCCAAGTCCGAGTCGGCCTACAGCGCGCTCAAGCAGGCGTTCCGCGACCGCACGGTGTCGAAGACCTACCACGCGCTCATCCAGGGCCACCCCGACCCGCTGCGCGGCACGATCGACGCACCGATCGGCAGGCACCCGTCCGGCGACGGCCGCTTCGCCGTCGTCGCGGAAGGGCGGCCCTCCGTCACCCACTACGACACGATCGAGGCGTTCCGCGCCGCGTCCCTGCTGAGCGTCGGCCTGGAAACGGGCCGCACCCACCAGATCCGGGTCCACATGGCCGCGCTGCGCCACCCCTGCTGCGGTGACCTGCTCTACGGCGCGGACCCGGTGCTCGCGGCGCACCTCGGCCTGACCAGGCAGTGGCTGCACGCCGTCCGCCTCTCGTTCGAGCACCCGTCGACGGGCCGCGAAGTCACCTTCGAGTCGCCGTACCCCGACGACCTCGCGCACGCCCTGGAAGTCCTCGCCGCGGAAAGCTAACGACGGGGCTTCTGTGTCGGTCCTGGCCACCTGGAACTCCAGCGCCTGCGTGAAATGGAGTTAGAACCGCGCGCTCCGGCGCCGGCGCGGGAGCGAGAACCCGGCCAAGGAACCCGCTAAGGTTAGACGCACACCGGTTCGAGCCGACCCGACCGCTAGCCCCGAGAACCCCCCCGGGAACAGCGGTGCGGAGCGTGCGCGCTCGCCGGCGGGCAACGTGAGCGGTACAACTTCAGCGGCACCTAGCAGGAGGCGATGATCGCACATGGCTGACACCCCCTACGCCCACCTGCACGTGCACACCGAGTACTCGATGCTCGACGGGGCCGCCCGGCTCAAGGAGCATGTTCAAAGAGGTCAACGGCCAACGGCATGACGCACGTGGCGATGACCGACCACGGCAACATGTACGGCGCGGCCGAGTTCCACCGGCAGGCCAAGGACGACGGCATCACCCCGGTCATCGGCATCGAGGCGTACGTCGCGCCAGAGCACCGCGGCAACAAGAACCGCATCCTGTGGGGCCAGCCGCACCAGAAGAGCGACGACGTCTCCGCCTCCGGCGCCTACCTGCACAAGACGATCTGGGCGCGCGACAACGAGGGCCTGCACAACCTCTTCAAGCTCACCAGCCGCTCCTTCGCCGAGGGCTGGCTGGCCAAGTACGCCCGGTTCGACAAGGAGATCATCGCCGAGCACGCCGCCGGCCTGATGGCCTCCACCGGCTGCCCGTCGGGCGACGTGCAGACCAGGCTGCGGCTCGGCCAAGAGGCCGAGGCGCTCAAGGCGGCCGCCGAGTACCAGGACATCTTCGGCAAGGAGAACTACTTCCTCGAGCTGATGGACCACGGCCTGGACATCGAGACCCGGGTCCGCGACGGCCTCATCGAGATCGCGCGGAAGCTGAACATCCCGCCGGTCGTCACCAACGACTCCCACTACAGCAAGGAGTCCGACGCCCAGGCGCACGACCTGCTGCTGTGCATCCAGACCGGCAAGACCCTCGCCGACGCGGACCGGTTCAAGTTCGACGGCTCCGGCTACTACATCAAGTCACCGGCCGAGATGTACGCGATCAACAACAGCGACATCTGGCAGGAAGGCTGCCGCAACTCCCAGCTGCTGATCGCCGACCGCGTCGACACGGCCGGCATGTTCGAGTTCGTCAACCTGATGCCGCGCTTCCCGATCCCGGAAGAGTTCGACTCCGAGGACGCGCTGTTCGCCGCACACCGTCTGGGAGGGCATGGCCAAGCGCTACCCGAGCGGCATCGACGACACCCGCCGCAAGCAGGCCGAGTACGAGATCGGCATCATCACCCAGATGGGCTTCCCCGCCTACTTCCTGGTCGTCGCGGACTTCATCAACTGGGCGAAGAACAACGGCGTCGCGGTCGGCCCCGGCCGAGGCAGCGCGGCGGGCAGCATCGTCGCCTACGCCATGGGCATCACCGACCTCGATCCCGCTCGACCACGGCCTGATCTTCGAGCGGTTCCTCAACCCCGAGCGCATCTCGATGCCGGACATCGACATCGACTTCGACGAGCGTGGCCGCGCCGACGTCATCCGCTACGTCACGCAGAAGTGGGGCAGCGACAAGGTCGCCCAGATCATCACCTACGGGACGATCAAGGCGAAGGCCGCCATCAAGGACTCGACGCGGGTCCTCGGCTTCCCCTACGCCCTCGGCGACCGCATCACCAAGGCGTTCCCGCCGGCCGTGATGGGCAAGGACATCCCGCTGGCCGGCATCTTCGACGAGGACTACCCCCGCTACGGCGAGGCCGGCGACCTGCGCAACCTCTACAACACCGAGGCCGAGGTCAAGCAGATCATCGACACGGCCAAGGGCATCGAGGGCCTGATCCGCCAGCCAGGCGTGCACGCCGCCGGCGTGATCATGTCCGCCGAGCCGCTCACCGACCACATCCCGGTCTGGACCAGGCACCAGGACGGCGCGGTGATCACGCAGTTCGACTACCCGACCTGCGAGGGCCTCGGCCTGCTCAAGATGGACTTCCTCGGCCTGCGCAACCTGACGATCATGGCCGACGCGGTCAGGTCCATCGAGGACAACCGCAAGATCGACGTTGATCTCCTCAGCCTGCCGCTGACCGACAAGCCCACCTACGAGCTGCTGTCCCGCGGCGACACCCTGGGCGTGTTCCAGTTCGACTCCTCCGGCTACCGGACCCTGCTCCGGGTGATGAAGCCGGACAACTTCGAGGACATCTCCGCCCTCGGCGCGCTGTACCGCCCCGGCCCGATGGGCGTCAACAGCCACACCAACTACGCGCTGCGCAAGAACGGCCAGCAGGAGATCACCCCGATCCACCCCGAGCTTGAAGAGCCGCTCAAGGAGATCCTTGAGCCCACCTACGGCCTGATCGTCTACCAGGAGCAGGTGCAGCGCGCAGCGCAGATCCTCGCCGGCTACACGCTGGGACAGGCGGACCTGCTCCGCCGCGCCATGGGCAAGAAGAAGAAGGAGATCCTCGACAAGGAGTTCGTCCCGTTCCACGACGGGCTGCCAGGAGCGCGGCTACTCCGACAAGGCGATCCAGGCGGTGTGGGACGTCCTGGTCCCGTTCGCCGGCTACGCGTTCAACAAGGCGCACTCCGCCGCCTACGGCCTGGTCTCCTACTGGACCGCCTACCTCAAGGCGAACTACCCCGCCGAGTACATGGCCGCGGTCCTCACGTCCGTCGGCGACGACAAGGACAAGTCAGCGCTCTACCTGTCCGAGTCGCGCCGCATGGGCGTCAAGGTCCTCCCGCCGGACGTCAACGCCTCTGTCGCCACGTTCACCGCCGTCGGCGAGGACGTGCGGTTCGGCCTCGCCGCGATCCGCAACGTCGGCGCGAACGTCGTCGAGGCGATCGTCGCGACCCGCAAGTCGAAGGGCGAGTTCACCAGCTTCGCCGACTTCCTGCGCAAGGTCCCCGCCGTCGTCTGCAACAAGCGGGTCATCGAAAGCCTGGCGAAGGCGGGCGCGTTCGACTCGTTCAGCCACCCGCGCAAGGGCCTGGTGCTCATCCACGAGCAGGCCGTCGACTCCGTCATCGACCTCAAGCGCAACGAGGCGATCGGCCAGGACAGCCTCTTCGGCGGCGACGAGCAGGCCGAGGCCGCGTTCGAGGTCGCGATCCCCGACGCCGAGTGGGACAAGAAGACCCAGCTGAACTTCGAGCGGGAAATGCTCGGCCTCTACGTCTCCGACCACCCGCTGCTCGGCATCGAGCACATCATCGCGAACGGCACCGACATCTCGGTCGCCGAGCTGATGGCCGCCGGCGAGGACGCCGACGACGAGGAAGGCGACCGCCCGCCCACGCCGCCAGGGCGGCCGCAACGACGGCCAGATCGTCAAGATCGGCGGCATCCTGTCCGGCGTCACCCGCAAGGTCACCAAGAAGGGCGACGCCTGGGCGGCCGCCACCCTGGAAGACCTCGGCGGCGCGATCGAGGTGCTGTTCTTCCCGAACAGCTACCAGCTCTACGCCACGGCGATCGCCGACGACGCGATCGTGATCGTCAAGGGCAAGGTCGACAAGCGCGACGACGTGCCGAAGCTCATCGCGATGGACTTGACGATCCCCGACCTCACCACCGGCGCTGACGGAACCGCCCCCATCGTCCTGCAGCTTCCGGTCACCAAGTGCGTCCCCCCGGTCGTGGAGCAGCTCCGCGACGTCCTGCGCACCCACCCGGGCACCACGGAAGTCCACCTACGGCTGCGCGGCAACCAGAAGACCACGGTCGTCCGCCTAGACGACAAGCTCCGCGTCACCCCCGGCCCGGCCTTGCACGCGGACCTCAAGCAACTCCTAGGCCCTTCCTGCATAGCCAGCTAAAAACAGAATCATCCCGAACGAATTCCGCTGACTCCGGTCGCGTGTTATTGCTTTCCGGGCATGGGGGAGATGTGAGTCCGACCATGAGCACACGCGACTCCTCTGCAACGGCCAAGCAGCTCGCTGGTACTGCGCAAAGCGGCAGCACCCCATCGAGCGCCCGTCGCGGACACACGTCAGCCCCTGGTCCAGCCCGCACGAACCGCACCATTCTTTTTCCGGTGGCAAGCCGATGGCGGAGCGCAGGGCGCTGAGCGCCCGAGCACCGCGATCGGCGCGGCAGTAGCTTAACCTCAGCCACGGGATTCGGTCCCTAGCTGGAATACCTAAGCCGCCGCCAGCCTGCGCCGGAACCTCAGCCCACTAAATCCTCGACCGTCACGCAAACCTCATTCGTGCACCGCCCGGCGCCCAGATTAACCGGCCGCGTCCATGATCATGTGGATTCCGCAGCTTATAAGATGCGGAATCCACATGAAAAGGAAAATCCTCCAGATCGCCATCCGAACACGCTACGCAGGCGGGGAATGCCGGTGTCGCAGGCAAAATAAGTTGCGCGGTCACGGCGGTCCTGGCATCGTGCGATCGTGCTAGTACGCAGGGAAACGCCTGGGGACGTAGCGGCAATCCGCGCGGTCACGGCGGCGGCGTTCGCCCGGCCGGGGGAGGACATCCCGGGCGAAGCTCCCCTGGTCGACTGGCTGCGCGCGAGCCCGGCGTGGATTCCTGGGCTCTCGCTCGTCGCCGTCGATCCGGGCGGGGACGTCGTCGGGCACGTCGCCTGCACGCGCGGGACCGTCGGCCACGCGCCGGCGCTCGCCCTCGGCCCCCTGTCGGTCCGCCCGGACTGGCAGCGAAGAGGCGTCGGCAAGGCGCTCGTGCACGCGGTGCTTGGCGCGGCCGACGCTCTAGACGAGCCACTGGTGGCGCTGCTCGGCTCGACCAGCTATTACCCGAGGTTCGGCTTCCGCCCGGCGAGCGAGTACGGGATCACGCCCGAGCACCCGAAGTGGGCGGAGCACTTCCAGGCCCGCGCCCTGACCGCCTATGACCCGGCCGTGCGCGGCGAGTTCGCCTACCCCGAGCCGTTCGACCGCCTATGAGCACGTCGCAACGGCCGCGCCTCGGCCTGGGATCAGTCGCCCGACAGGTTGCGGGCCATCCGGCGCAGCGCCCTGATCAACTCTGACCGCTCCCGCGGCGCTGAATCCGGCGAGGGTCTGCTCCGTCAGCGCGCGCATCTCGGGGCCGATGACCTGCTCAAGCTCCCGCCCGCGGGGCGTGAGCACGAGCCGGACCAGCCGCCCGTCGCTCGGGTGCGGCTCCCTGCGCAGCAGTCCTGACGCCTCCATCCGGGTGGCCGCCCTGGTCACTGTGGGCGTCGCGAGCCCGAGTTGCTTGGCGATCTGGCCGGGGGTAAGCCCGTCCTCCCGCCACAGGCGGCGCAGCACGAACTGCTGGCCCTCGTACACGCCGTGCCGGGCGAACACGCTGGTCGACGCGTGCGCCAGCGCGTGCTTGGCCAGCCGGAAGGCGTCCTCGAAGTCGCCTGGCTGGTAGCCGTCGCTCTCGGGCCCATCGGGTTCGAGTGCCGGGGCGGGCTGGCTGGATGTCTCGGGCATGGCACGCTAAGCGTACGCCCGTAAGTTCATCGGAACGCTAGACGCCGATGTCGTTAGCCGGCTTATAATTGATTTCATTACCCGGCTAACGAACAAGGAGCCTACCCGATGAAGCTAGGACTTGCGTTCGGCGACTTCTCCTGGCCGGTCCCGGTCAGCCAGCTCGGCCCGACGATCATCAACCGCGCACGCCAGGCCGACGACGCTGGCTTCGACTCGCTCTGGGTCATGGATCACTTCTTCCAGATCCGCCTGTCGGGCGGCTTGCCGCCCGAGTCACCGATGCCGGAGGCGTACGCGACCCTCGGCGTCCTGGCCGGCCAGACGCGGAACATCAGGCTCGGCACCCTGGTGACGAGCGTCGCCTACCGGCACCCGGGCGTCCTGCTCAAGACGGTCACCACCCTGGACGTGCTCAGCGGCGGGCGGATGTACCTCGGCGTGGGCGCGGGCGCGCCGTTCAACCGGGAGCCGCAGGGGCCTGGCACCTCCTATGAGACCGAGGGCCTTGGCATTCCGTTCCCGCCGCTGGCCGACCGGTTCGAGATGCTCGCGGAACTGCTCCAGGTCGCGCACCAGATGTGGGACGGCGACGAGACCCCCTTCACCGGCAGGCACTACCAGCTCGTCCGCCCGCTCAACTCCCCGAACTCGGTGCAGCGCCCGCGCCCGCCGATCCTCGTCGCCGGCGGCGGCGAGCAGAAGACGCTGCCGCTTGTCGCCAGGTACGGGGACGCCTGCCACCTTCCCGACCTGCCTGGCAGCCCCTACGAGGTCGACCTCAAGCACAAGCTGGATGTCCTGCGCCGGCATTGTGACGACGCCGGACGCGACTACGCGCGGATCGAGAAGAGCGTCGGCACCGGTTCCGTCCTCGGCGACGGGACGGCGGCGAGCACCGCCGCGCTGCTCACCAGGCTGAGCGAACTGTCCGCGCTCGGCTTCGAACACGCGATGGTGGCACCCCGCGGCCCCTGGACGGAGGCGATGATCGACGCGGTCGCCTCGATCCTGCCGGAAGTCCGCGCGCTCGGGCGATGATGAACGCCGCGCTACGGCCGGCAGAGCTGGTTGAACAGCGCCCGGTAGCGCTGCATCATCAGCCGCAAGTGCTCGGTGTCCGCGCCCGACGCGGCGGCCGTGCCGTCCGCGGGTGCGGTGTCGTCCGCCAGGCCGCGTTCCCACAGCACGCGCAACTCGCGCTGCCGCTGCCGCAGCGCGCCGACCAGCGCCTGAGCCGTCTGCTCGATCAGGTCGGCGGCGTCGCCCACGGCCTCCTTGGGGTCGTCGATGAACCCGGCCTGCGCCCGCTGCCACCGTGCGCGGAACCCGTCGGCGTCGCCGAGGAGCGGCTCATCCAGGCCCGCCGCGGTGGACAGGGGCCTGCGCTCGCATCCGGTCCCCGTCTGCCCAGCGCCGCGTCGGCAGCGGGCACCGGGCGCGGCATCAGGCGCCGCACCAGGTTCGGCGGGAACGCCATCCAACGGCTCGGAGGTCTGGTGACGTCGAGGCCGCGGCCTCCTGCTCGGCCGAGTCGTCCGGCGCGAGAGTCGGCTCGGGGACCGCGGCGATCGTGGGCTCGCTCGACCTGGCGGTGAACGTTGGCCGGGTCGGGGGAGCGGTCTCGTCGTCCGCCGTAGGGGCGACCATGCTGCCGATCCCTGTCGTGAAGGACCGTCCCTCATCGTCCGCCGGCCGGCCGTCGCCGTCCGGCTGACTGGATTGCAGGCTCATCTTCCGGTTTCCTCTCGTCACGGTCCTGTCGCTATGGCCGGGTAGCGGCCACGTCACTGTCTTCCTGGTGGCGGGGCTTCCAGTACCGTCCCTGGGTGACCTGCTTCCACGGGCCCTGGTCCGGCACCATGTCCGGTTCCCTGGCGGGCGCGAGGCTGCCGCCGTCGGACGACTCGATCAGGTCGAGGAACATCCCCCGGTAGCTAAGCATCGCCCGCCGCATGGCCTCGGTCGTGGCCTGTTCCGCGCGCTCGGTCACCCGGCGCGCGTTGCGGTAACCGTCGAGATGCCGTCCGTGGAACACCGAGAGGTCCGTCATGAACTGGTCATCGTCGGTTACCTCGTATCCGCGATCAACCGCGACAGCGGTGATCAGCGCCGCCGCCGCGCTCACCGCCCGCGCCGGGCTGTCGATGAACTGTTCCTGCGCGGCATCCCACTGGCCGGCGTAGGCGGATCGCCGCTCGGCACTCAGCGACTTGATACCAAGCTCGTCGACGCGCCGACGGCGCCTCTCAATTTCTGCCTTCGCCCTGCGCGGGCCGACTTCGTCCGCCAAGCGGTCGTACTCCGGGCCGACGAGGCTTCGCTCGGCCGCTCTGCGCCTCATCCGCATGCTCATGACCGCTGCCGCAACGGCCACGATGACCAGAATGACCACGATCAAGATAATGGTGCCGGCTGACACTGTGACCTCCAGAACATCGGTTTGCCGCCCTCGACTGCCCGCAGGATCAGCATCCAAACCAGCCGAAGCCGGCACCCTGCTCGCTCGCGCGCATTCCCGCGTACGATCACCAGAGGAAAGCGGAGGTGCGATGTCAGAGATGGCAACGGTGCCAGAGATGCCAGAGGTACCTGGTTCGCGCGGGCTGCGCGGAACGCGCTCGACCGCCCTGTGGGTCGTGGCGGTGCTCGCGGGCAGCGCCGTGCTCGGCCTCGCCGGCGGCCTGATCTGGGGCGAGTTCGCCCCCCGGGCGATGCTCCAGGAGGTCGGCACGGGGACCGCCCAGGTGATCAACGCGGAGACCCGCGCGTTCTTCGGCGCGGACGTCTGGTTCTGCGCGATCGCCGTGGTCGCGGGCCTGCTCGCCGGCTTGCTCGGCTACCGGTTCGCGGTCGCTCCCCGGGACGGGACCGCCAGGGCCGCGGTGGCGGCGGCGCTCATCCTCGGCGCGCTGGCGGGCGAGTTTGTCATGCTGTGGCTCGGCGAGCGGATCGGCCTGTCCGCCTACAACCACGATCTCGCGTCAAGCGCGAACGGCACGCTCTTCTCCGACTCGCTCGCCCTCGGCTCGAAGAGCGCCCTGACGTTCTGGCCGCTCTTCACCGCGATCGTCCTGCTGATCGCCGAATGGGGCACCCGCCCCGCTTCCGGTCAGCGCTAGCGCCAGGTCCGCGGGTGCGGGTGCACGCCCACATCGAAAAAGACGGGTCATCGGAACGAGTGCGGCTTACACCTGGACCGCCCCGCCTTCTTCCGCCGCCGGCCTAGCGCGACGGGACAGGACTCGGGGCCGCAGGCGTCCTCGCGTCCTTGGTCGGTGAGGGAACCGGCGTGGCCGCGGCGGGGGAGCACGGCCAGACCGACTTGCCTGCTGGCGGGCTCGGCACGGGGCTCGGCGCGCAGGTAGCCGCCGCGGCCGGCATGCGGGTCGGCACCGGCACCGGCGTGGCCGACCCGGCGCCGATCGGGCGGGGGCTCGCGACCGCGCTCGGCGCCTCGGCCGCGGCGGCAGTCGCGGTCGGCGAGGCCGAGGGTGCGGCGGTGCCCGGCGAAGTCGGCGTGGGCGTGGGCTGAGCGGACGGGGCGGTCGCGGCCGTGTCCTGCGTGGCCGGCGTGCCCGCGGTCCGCGACGCGCCGGACGAGGCATGACCGCCTCCGGCCGCCGAAGCGGCACCGGAGCACCCGGTGAGTGCCAGCCCCGCCGCGACCCCGAGTGCCGCGCCGATCGTAGCCAGGGACGTCTTATCGTGTATCCGCACCTGCATGCTCCTTAACGCAGTTGGCGACAATGAGCCAGAACACCGGGAAATACGTCACGGCCAGCGAAAAGTTGTCCCGATCCGGCAGCAACCTTTCACCGCGTCCGGCCGTATAAGAACAAGCGGGGCAGCCCGCGCGGTGCGTTCTCCGCCGCGAGCCAAAGCACGCGGCGGCCTGCGGATTGAGGAGCGACAACCGACCAGCGAGTCTCCCCGCGACCCGAAGCGCCGCGGTCTCTGAACCGAGGAGTGACGACTGAGCAACGAGGGCTCCCCGCGCGCCAACGGGCGCGCCGGTATTTTCGGTCGCAGGAGCGATCGGGAAAGCACCGGCTTCGGTCGCCAGGAGGCGAGCGGCAAAAGCAAGGCACGTTCAGACGAGGACTTCGCCGAATTCGCGCGAGCGAGCTACGGGGGACTCAGGCACGCCGCCTACCTGCTGACCGGCGACCGGCACAACGCGGAGGACGCCGCGCAGACCGCCCTGGTCCGCACCTACGCCGCGTGGTCACGCGTTCGCCGTGACGACGCCTACGCCTACGCCCGCAAGGTGCTCGTCAACCACGTCACCGACCGCTGGCGCCGCAGGCTGCGCGAGTACCCGGCTGGCGAACTGCCAGAACGGGAGGGCAGCCCGGACCCGGCCGACGAGGTGGCGCTGCGCCACTGGCTGACCGGGGCACTCGCCACCCTCACCGCGAAGGAGCGCGCCGTGGTCGTCATGCGCTACCTCTTCGACCAGCCCGAGGCGGCGGTCGCCAGGGACCTGGGCATCACCGTGGGCACCGTCAAGTCCACCAGTTCCCGTGCCCTCGCCAAGCTGCGTGTCCGCGCCGACGACGCGGTTCCCGCCGAGCCGATCGGAAGTGACCGGCCATGACCGACCTCGACACCACGGCCCTGCGCCTGGCGCTCAAGGCGCCGGGTGACCCAGGCGACCCGGTCGACGTGACCCAGATCATGACGCGGGGCCGCCAGTTCCGCAGGCGCCGACGCCGCGCCGCCGCCGCGGGCGGGATCTGCGCGGTCGCGATCCTGGCCGGCGCGGGAACCGCGATCGCGAACCTGGCCGCCGCACCGTCCGCCCAGAACCAGCCCGTCGGCCCCGCGCAGCACCGGCCGGCCGGGGACCGGCCCGCCAAGGGCAGGCCGCCCACGCCCGTGCCCTCCCCGCGGCGCACTCCCATGCCGACCGTAAGCCCGACTTCGCGCCTGCCCGCGGCCCCGACACCGGACCCGGTGGCCACCAGGACGTCGGCGAGCGTGACGCCCACCCCGTCGGGCTCCCCGATTTCCTCGGCAACCTCCACCACGCTCCCGACGCAGGCGTCGCAGCCGGGTGTGTCCGCCTCGCCAACCGCGACGCCGTCGGCGGCAGGCGCGCCGTCAAGCGCGGGCACGCCGGCGGTCGCCGCACCGTACCCCGGCCGCACCGCATCCGGCGCCGCCCCCGCCGCGGACTAGCGACCGGAGCGCGGATTCGCATGGATGTCAATACGACCGGATGAGAAGGTGATCAGTGCGCCGGGGCGGTGCGGGCAGCCGGCCCGTGCCCCGGCTTCTCGATCACGATCGTCGCGCCCTATTCCGCTGGCGGCTGGCCGCGTGCGAGGCTCGACGTGCGAGGCACGGGGCGACTGAGCGACCGCGCTGACCGACCCAGTCAACCGCCGGCGAAGGAGCCGATCATCGACAAGGTCAACGGCCTGCCTGGACCGCTCGCCGGCCTGCGGGTCATCGACTTCGGCCAGTACGTCGCCGGCCCGCTGACCGCCGTGCTGCTCGCCGACCAGGGGGCGGACGTCATCCACGTCGACCCGCCAGGCGGCCCGCGCCGCGCCGGCGTCGCGGACGCGTTCTTCAACCGGGGCAAGCGCCGGGCGATCCTGGACCTGAAGCAGCCGGGTGAACTGGCCGCGGCGCGCCGCCTCGCCGCCTCCGCCGACGTCGTGATCGAGAACTTCAGGCCTGGTGTGCTCGCCAGGCTCGGGCTTGACCTGGACGCGATCGGGCGGGCCAGCCCGGCGCTCATCACGTGCTCGCTGCCCGGCTTCGGCGCCGACGACCCGCGCGCCGCCGTGCGCGGCTACGAGGGCGTCATCGCGGCCGCGACGGCGAACTGCCAGCCGCGGGCCGGCGAGGAGCCGCCGGGCTGGGACTGGGAGCGGCCAGCGTACTCGGCACTGCCGCTCGCCTCGAGCTTCGCCGCCTACCTGGCGGCCACCAGCATCGTGATGGCACTGATCGCGCGGCGGCGGACCGGGCGCGGCCAGCGGGTCGAGGTGCCGCTGTTCGACGCGATGTTCACCCTCATCGGGCACAGCGGTGCCTACGCGGACAAGAGCGGGGTCCGCCCGCCCCGGCCGATCCACGGGCGCGGCGCGGGCGCGTTCCGCTGCCAGGACGGCCGGTACGTGCAGTTCGACACGTCGAGCCCCAGGCACCTGTCCTGGTTCGCCCGGGCGGCCGGCCTGCTCGGGCGCTTTGACGCCGAGCTGCTCGACCTGGCGGGCAACGCGCGGCCCGAGGTCAACGAGCGCCTGCACGCAAGGCTGCGGGCGGAGTTCCTGACCCGCACGGCGGCGCAGTGGGAGGAACTTGGCAACGCGGCCGGCGCCGCCATCGGGTTCATCAGGACACAAGCCGAGTGGATCGGCACTGAGCAGGCCCGCCGCTCGCACGCGGTCACGCGGGTGACCGACCCCGAGTTCGGTGCCATCTGGTGCGCGGGCGTGCCGGTCCTGCTGAGCGAGTTCCCCGACCCGCGCCCGCGTCCGCGCCGGCCGGCCGGCGCGGACACCGCCGCGGTTCTCGCCGAGCTGGGGCGGGCCCAGCCGGCGCGCGGCGCGCCAGGCACCGCCCCGGCCGCACCCGAGCCCGGGCTGGCCCAGCCGCTGAGCGGGGTCCGCGTGCTTGACCTGGGCCTGGCGCTGTCCGGCCCGACCTGCGGCCGGATCCTGGCCGAGTTCGGCGCGGACGTCGTGAAGATCAGCGGCACCGCGATGGACGGCACCGGTTCCAGCACGGGCCGCGGTGCCGGGTACCTCAACCGGGGCAAGGAGTCGCTGCTCCTCGACCTCGGCGCGCTGGCCGGCCAGGAGGTGTACTGGCGGCTGGTGGACCGCGCGGATGTCGTGCTCGAGAACTTCTCGCCGGGCACCGCCGGGCGGCTCGCGATCGGCCACGAGGAGGTCCGCGCGCGGCGGCCGGAAGCGGTGTACACCTCGATCAGCTGCTACGGGCCCGGCGGCCCGTGGACGCACTGGCGCGGCTGGGAGCGCCAGGGCCAGGCGGTGACCGGGATCATGGAGCGCACCGAGCTGCCCTCGGTACTCGGCCCGTACAACATCGTCGACATCGGCACCGGCATCCTCGGCGCGTTCGCGACGGCGCTCGCGCTCTATCACCGGTTCTCGACCGGGCGCGGCCAGCTCGCCAGCGCCTCGCTCGCCCAGACCGCCACCTACCACCAGGCGGCGTTCATGTTCGACTTCCCTGGCTACCAGCCAGCCGAGGAGCGCGGCTACTTCACGCTCGGCGAAAGCCCGCTGCAGCGGTACTACCGGGCCGCCGACCGGTGGTTCTTCCTCGGCGCCAGGCCAGCGGACGTCCGGGCCCTCGCGGCGGTGACCGCGGCACCGGAGGTCGCCAGCAGTAAGGGCAAGGCGCTTGAGGCGGCCCTCGAGGCCGCGTTCTCCCTGGTCAGCGCCCAGGAGCTCGTCACCAGGCTGGCCGGCGCGGGCATCGCGGCGCACGCCGTCGTGTCCGTCGCCGAGCTGATGACGGACGCGGTGGCCCGTGGCCGCGGGCTGAGCGTGACCCAGGAGGTGGACGGTGTTGGGAGCTGCACGATGCCCGGCGTCTCGCCGCGGCTGTCCGATACCCCGGCCCTGGTCGGCCACCCGCCGCACCGGCCAGGCGAGGACGCCAGGCAGGTCCTCGCCTCGGTCGGCCTTGCCAGCCGGCTCGGCGCACTGGAACGCGGCTGGGTGGTGCGGTCCGCCGACCTGCCCGCGGCCTGGCCGTGACGCCCGGCCCGTGGTGTCGTGGGTACGTGGCGTCGTATGCATGAGGGATCAACCGCAACCGCGTCCGGCCGCGCCAGCGGCCCGGGGCGGCAGGAAGGGGCAACATAGTGCAACGCAGCGCGGAAAGCCTTCTGACCACGCACACCGGCAGCCTGATCCGCCCGGACGCGCTCGTCGACGAGCCGTCGCCTGACGCTGACCTCGCCACCCGCGGTGCCTACGAGCGCGAGCTCACCGCGGCCGTCGCGGACGTGGTCGCCAGGCAGTCTGACACCGGCCTGAGCGTCGTGAACGACGGCGAGTACGGCAAGTCGAGCTGGGCCGCGTACGCGCTGGCCCGGGTCACCGGCTACGAGATCCGCCAGGACCAGCTCAAGCCGCTTGACTGGCTCGGCAGGGACAGGGAGCGGTTCAAGGAGTTCTTCACGGACAACCCGGAGATGCCGGCCGCGCTGACCGGCGCACCCGCGCAGGTGTGCGTCGGGCCGATCAAGTACACCGGCCACGACGTCATCACCCGTGACCTGGCCAACCTGAAAGCGGCCAAGCCGGACCGCGAGGCCTTCTTCACCAGCGTCGCGCCGGCGAGCATGGCGTACAACGGGGTGAACGAGTACTACAAGACCGAGGAAGAGTACGTCTACGCCATCGCCGAGGCGCTGCGCCAGGAGTACCTCGCCATCCACGAGTCCGGGTTCATCCTCCAGGTCGACGACGCCGTGCTCGCCAACATGTACGACCACCTGATCCAGCAGGGGGAACACGCCTACCGGCGCTGGGCGCAGCTGCGGGTCGAGGCGCTCAACCACGCCCTGGCGGGGATCCCGGAGGACCGGATCCGCTACCACGTGTGCTTCGGCAGCTGGCACGTCCCGCACGTGGCCGACGCGCCGCTTGAGGCGATCGTCGACCTCATCCTGCGGGTGAACGCCGGGGCGTACTCCGTCGAGGCGGCGAACCCGCGGCACGAGTGGGAGTGGGAGGTGTGGGAGCGGACGAAGCTCCCCGACGGCAAGATCCTCATCCCCGGCGTCATCACCCACCACACGACCACGGTCGAGCACCCGCGGCTGGTCGCCCAGCGGCTCGAGCGGTTCGCCAGGATCCTCGGCCCGGAGAACGTCATCGGCGGCGCGGACTGCGGCTTCGCCCAGACGTCGCACATCAGGCGCACGGCCCCCGAGGTGGTGTGGGCCAAGTTCGGGTCTCTTGTGGCCGGCGCCCAAATCGCGTCCCAGCGAATCTGGGGTTCCTGACCAAGCAAAAGCGCCAAGAAAGATCTGGACTCCTTGCATGGCCCAAGTAATTCGGAGAGGAGCTCACCATGACGGTGCAAGGGCAGGCCAGGACAGGGAACGTGCTAGGCCCTGGGGCGGCGGGCGCCAAGTCGGGCCAGACACCCGGCGTGCGGGAAAACGACCCGCCAGGGCCCGGCGAGCTGACGCAGACCCCGTGGGAGATCGAGGGCCCGTACTACCGGCTGGGCACCCCGCAAAGGTCGAACCTGCTCGAGCCGGGCGACGCGCCTGAGCTCATCCTCACCGGGCGGGTGCTGAACCCGGAGGGCAGGCCGATCGCGGGCGCCGTGGTGAACTTCTGGCACTGCAACCACGACGGCGAGTACGACATGGTCGGCTACCGCTACACCGGCTACGTGGTCACCGACGAGGCCGGCCGGTACGAGCTCACCACGATCGTCCCCGGTACCTACCAGCCGCGGCAGGCCAAGCACCTGCACGTGAAGGTGCAGGCGATCAGCCGGCCGGTGACCACGCAGCTCTTCCTTGAGGGCGAGCCGAACAACACGGCCGACGAGTACTACAACCCCGCGCTGTTCGTGCCCTGCACGACCGACTCCGCGGGCGTCAAGCACGGCACCTTCGACTTCGTCATCGCGCAGTTCACCGAGGAACAGAACGTCACGCGGGAAAGCCTCGCGGCGCGGGCCTAGCCAAAGGACGGGCAATGAGAGGAGACAGCACACCGCCACGGGTCGATGAGTTCAGGTACGACGTCGACGCCGAGTGGGAGAAGCTCCCGGCAGGGATCTCCCACCGCGATGTCTCGGCCGTTGGCATCGGCTCAGCTGACCGCGTGTACTTGCTGACCCGGTTCGACTCAAACGTCCTGGTTTACGAGCCGGACGGGACGTTCATCACCGCCTGGGGCGGTGACGGCTTCACCAACCCGCACGGGCTGACCGTCGGCCCCGACGACTCGGTATGGACCGTGGACAACGGGGACCACACCGTCAGGAAGTTCACACCGGAAGGAAAGCTGCTGATGACGCTCGGACGGCCCGGCCAGCCGTCCGACACCGGCCGCGTGAACGGCGGGCCCTTCGTCATCCACAACGTCGAGACCGTCCTGCGGCCGGGCGAGCCGTTCAATGCCTGCACCAACCTGGCGATCAACTCCGGCGGGCGCGTCTACGTCGCTGACGGGTACGGCAACTGCCGCGTTCACGCGTTCTCACCGGACGGCGAGCTGCTCACGTCCTGGGGCGAGGCGGGCGTCGGCCCGGGCGAGTTCCACCTGCCGCACGGCATCGCCGTCAGCCCCGACGACCGGGTGTACGTCTGCGACCGGGAGAACGACCGCATCCAGCTGTTCGATCCCGACGGCCGCTACCTCGCGGAGTGGACCGACGTGCAGCGGCCCTGCCACATCGCCTTCGATCCCGACGGCTACGCGTACGTGGCGGAGCTGTGGCGGCCCAAGGGCAAGGGCTCCTTCACCCACGGCTTCATGCGCGAGGACCACCCTGGCCGCGTCACCATCTTCGACTCGGGCGGCGCGATCGTGGCCCGGTGGGGCGCGAGCACCGTCAGCAGGACCGCGCCAGGCAACTTCATCGCACCGCACGGCATCGCGGTCGACTCCCGCGGCGACCTGTACGTCTGCGAGGTGTCCTACACCTTCGGCGCCAGGCAAAACGGCGTCGACCCGGCCGAGGCGGCCGCCCACCAGATCCAGAAATTCACGCGTCGCGCGGCGGCCTGACGGAGACGCCAGGAAAACGAAGGGAAGCGCTCAACGATGAGGCACAGCACCGAACGGATCCGCGCTACGCATGGCGGGAACCTGCCCCGCCCCGCGGCGTTCGACGCACTGCTGCGGCAGGGCCCGGTGGTGACGGCGGAGGTCGCCGAGCAGTTGCCCGTGGCGGTGCAGTGGGTGGTCGACGCCCAGCTTGACTGCGGCGTCGACGTGATCAACGACGGTGAGTACGTGAAGGCCGCCGGCGGCGGCTCGTACTCCGGGTACATCCACCAGCGGGTGACCGGCTGGGAAGTGCAGCCGGTCAATCCGGGCAAGCGCAAGCGCGACGGGGTCGGCGGCCGGGAGCGCCGGATGTTCCCCGGGTTCTATGAGTCAGGCCTGTGGCTGCAGGGCTCGGGCGGCCCGGTGCGGCCGGGGTTCTTCAAGCCGGGCGTGTCTCCCGAGCGCACCACCGAGCGGGTCGCGACCGGCCCGGTCGCCTACACCGGGCACGCGGCCATCAAGGCGGACATCGACGCCCTCGCCAGGGCCCTGGCAGGCAAGCCCGCCGACGTGGAGGGCTTTGTCGCGGCCCTGGGCCCGCTGAGCCTGGGCGCGGGGGCGCGCAACGAGTACTACTCCTCCGAGGAGGAGTACATGACCGCGGTCGCCGAGGTGGTCAGGGAGGAGTACAAGGCGGTCACCGACGCGGGGTTCATCGTGCAGGTCGACGAGCCGGAATTCGCCACCTCGTGGCAGTTCTTCCCCGACTGGGACGTGGCCAGGTACCGCAAGTACCTGGAGTTCTGCGTGGAGATCATCAACCACGCGCTCGAGGGCCTGCCCGAGGACCAGGTCAGGTTCCACGTCTGCTGGGGCAGCGGGCACCGCCCGCACGTCACCGACATCGACCTGGTGCACATCGCCGACCTGCTGGTGAAGGTCAACGCCCAGGCCTACTCCGTTGAGGCAGGCAACGTCAGGCACGCCCACGAGTGGACCGTGTGGCGCGACGTCCGGTTGCCCGACGGCAAGATCCTGGTTCCCGGGGTCATCTCGCACGCCACCGACCTGGTGGAGGCCCCTGGCCTCGTGGCCGAGCGGCTGGTCAACTACGCGAGCGTCGTCGGCAGGGAGAACCTCCAGGCGGGCACCGACTGCGGCATCGGCTCCCGGGTCGGCCACGAGGAGATCGTCTGGGCCAAGCTCCGCGCCCTCGCGGAGGGCTGCGAACTGGCCAGCGGGCAACTATGGGGCAAGTGAGGAGGCGGTCAGCGTGACCTACGACCTGTTGATCAAGGGAGGCCACGTCCTCGATCCTGGCCGCGGGCTCGACGCGACCCTGGACATCGCGGTCGCCGGCGGGAAGATCGCGGCGATCGGCGCGGACATCCCGGCGCAGGACGCCGCGCGCGTCCTTGAGATGCGCGGTTCCGGCAGGCACGTCGTGCCCGGGCTGATCGACTTGCACACGCACGTCGCCAACGGCGCGATCACCGAGGGCGTCGGCATGGGCAACTGCGACGCCGACGACATCGGGGTGCGCTCCGGCGTCACCACGGTGGCGGACTGCGGCTCCGTCGGCGTCGCCAACCTCGGCGTCTTCCCCGCCCATATCCTGCCCAAGGCCAAGACCAGGATCATCACGCTGGTGAACGCAGGCAGCCACGCGCACAGCATGCCTGGCGCCGCGGACGTCAACACGCTCGGTGACATCAACAGGGACGCCCTGGCGAAAGCGGCCGAGCACAACCCGGGCCTCATCGCGGGGGTCAAGCTCCGCGTCGTCGGTCCCGCCTTCCAGGACGCCGGCGAGGAGATCATCACCACCGCCAAGGCCGCGGCGAGGGACCTCGGCGTCCCGCTGATGGTCCACATCGGCGACTTCACCGCCAAGGACGAGGCGTCGGCGGCCAGGCGCGGCGAGCTCACCCGGTTCCTGCTGAAGACGTTCGAGCCAGGCGACATCCTGACCCACCTGTGCACGCCGAACTCGGGGCGCGTCCTCGACCCGGCCGGCCGGCCCTACCCGGAGGTGGCCGAGGCGCGGGCCAACGGCGTCGTGCTCGACTCGGCGCTCGGGCGCGGCAACTTCGGCATCGAGGTCGCCAGGCGCCAGGCCGACCTCGGCCTGTTCCCCGACACGATCAGCAGCGACCTGACCGCCCTGGGCCAGACGTTCCACAGCCTGCTCGAGTGCATGGCCAAGTTCATGTCAATCGGCTACACGCTGGCCGACGTGGTCAAGGCGACGACCTCAAGCGCGGCAAGCGCGCTCGGCCTGGCCCGCGAGATCGGGGCCATCGCCATCGGGCGCGACGCCGACCTGAGCGTCATCGACGTCGTCGAGGGCGACTTCACCTTCACCGACACCACAGGGAAGGAGTTCCGCGGCGGGTACGGGCTCGTGCCCGTCCGCACCCTGAAGGCGGGTGAAGAGTTCTCGCCGGGCTGGGGGACGCACCCGTGGGGCTGGCTGCCCGCGAGCGCGGCGGGTAACTAGAAGCGGGAACCACGAATCCGTTCGGTACATGCGTTGTCTGTGCACCGGACGGACTCGCGGCGGCCGGCCCGCCGCGGCTGTCCAGCATGCGGACGGCTGCGCGCCGCGCCTGCCGCGTTCGTAGACTAGGCGGGTGACTTCGGACAGCGGGGCAAGCCCCGTAACTACCCTCATTGACCTGCGTGGCCGTGACGCGGCCGGCCTCACCCGCCGGGCACTGGCCGGCGTCCTGCCGCGCGCCGCCCTCGACGTCGACCGCGCCGTGGACCACGTCAGGCCGATCACCGAGGACGTGCGCGTCCGCGGCGGCGCGGCGGTCCGCGAGTACACCCACCGCTTCGACGGCGTGGACCTCGCGCATACCCGGGTATCAGAAGAAGCCATCTCCCGCGCCCTCGCCTCGATCGACCCCGCCGTCAGGGACGCGCTCGAAGAGGCCGCCCGCCGCGCCCGCGTGGTCCACGAGGCCCAGCTCCCCGACCGCAAGGACAGCCTGCCAGCCGAGGGCCTGACCGTCTCGACGCGGTTCGTCCCCGTCGAGCGGGCGGGCGTGTACGTCCCTGGCGGGCTCGTCGCCTACCCGTCGTCCGTCGTGATGAACGTGGTGCCGGCCCAGGCCGCCGGCGTTGAGTCGATCGCGGTCGCGTCGCCGCCGCAGCGGGAGTTCGGCGGCCTGCCGCACCCCGCGGTCCTCGCCGCCTGCGCGCTGCTCGGCATCACCGAGGTGCACGCGGTCGGCGGCGCGCAGGCGCTGGCCATGTTCGCCTACGGCACCGACGAGTGCGACCCGGTCGACGTGATCACCGGCCCTGGCAACGTCTACGTCGCCGCCGCCAAGCGCATCCTGCAGGGCACGGTCGGCATCGACGGCGAGAACGGCCCGACCGAGATCGGCATCATCGCGGACCACACCGCGGACCCGGCCCACCTCGCGGCCGACCTGATCGGCCAGGCGGAGCACGACGAGCTCGCCGCCTGCCTGCTGATCTCCACCGACCCGGACGCCCCGGCCAAGGTCGACGCGGAGCTGGCCAGGCAGATCCCCCTCACCAAGCACAAGGAGCGCGTTGTCGCCGCGCTGGCCGGGCAGGCCGGCTACGTCCTCGTCGACGACCTCACCGCCGCGCGCAAGGTCTCCGACGCCTGGGCGCCTGAGCACCTGGAGGTACAGACCGACGACGCCGCCAAGGTAGCGAGCCAGGTAAGGAACGCCGGCGCGATCTTCGTCGGCCCCTACAGCCCGGTCTCGCTTGGCGACTACCTGGCCGGCTCCAACCACGTGCTGCCGACCGGCGGCACGGCCCGGCACACCAGCGGCCTGTCCGTCTACCCGTACCTCAAGGTCGTCAACGTCATCGAGTGCGACCGTGACTCCCTCGCCGCCGTGGCGCCGCGCGTCGACGCCCTCGGCGGCGCCGAGGACCTCCTCGCGCACGTCGCCGCGGTCCGCGTCCGCGTGCCGAAGGCAGCGGGTGCGCCAAGGGCAGCGGCACAGCAGTCGGGGGAGGGCGCCCGGTGACCCCGAGCCCGATGAGCGCCGGCGAGGTGATCCGCGGCCTCATCCGCGACGACCTGCGGCACCTGCACCCCTACGGTGCCCCGCAGCTGGACGTGCCCGTCCAGCTGAACACCAACGAGAACCCCTACGCGCCAAGCGAGAGCCTCAAGAAGGCCATCGCGGACGCGGTCGCCGGCATCGCGGGCACGCTCAACCGCTACCCCGACAGGGACGCCGTCGACCTGCGCAAGGACCTCGCCGACTACCTCGGCCACGGTCTCACCGCCGCGCAGGTCTGGGCCGCGAACGGCTCCAATGAGATCATCCAGCAGCTGCTGCAGGCGTTCGGCGGCCCCGGCAGGACCGCACTCGGCTTCGAGCCGTCCTACTCCATGCACCCGCTGATCTCCCAGGTGACCGGCACCGAGTGGATCGAGGGCAGCCGCGACGCAGGCTACGGGCTTGCCACCGCCGCCGAGCAGGTGAAGACCCACCGGCCCGACGTGGTGTTCGTCACCTCGCCGAACAACCCCACGGGCACGTCCGTGCCGCTTGACCTCATCGAGGAGGTCTACGACGCGGCCGCCGGCCTGGTCGTCGTCGACGAGGCGTACGCCGAGTTCGTCCGCGCGGGCACGCCGAGCGCGCTGGCCCTGCTGCCCGGCAGGCCGCGGCTCGTCGTCTCCCGCACGATGTCGAAGGCCTTCGCCGCCGCGGGCACCAGGCTGGGCTACCTCGCCGCCGACCCGGCCGTGGTCGACGCGCTGCTCCTGGTGCGGCTGCCGTATCACCTGTCCACGGTCACCCAGGCCGTCGCGCGCGCCGCCATCGCGAACCGCAACGAGCCGCTCGCGACCGTGGAGGCGCTCCGCCGAAGCCGTGACGACCTGGTCGGCTGGCTACGGGGACACGGCCTCACGGTCGCCGACAGCGACGCCAACTTCGTGCTGTTCGGCGTCTTCGATGACCGCGACGCCGTCTGGCAGGGCCTGCTCGACCGCGGTGTCCTCATCCGCAATACCGGCCCCAAGGGCTGGCTCCGCGTCACCGTCGGCACCCCCGCGGAGAACGACGCCTTCAAGCAGGCACTGAAGGAGGACCGCAACCTATGAGCTACACCTCACCCGCCGGTGCTCCCTGGCACCCGCGTCGGCCGCGTGGCCCGCGAGACCAAGGAGACCCAGCTCCTCGTCGAGCTTGACCTGGACGGCCCGGGCCCCGTCGAGGTGGAGACCGGCGTCCCGTTCTTCGACCACATGCTCAACCAGCTCGGCAAGCACGGCTGCCTCGGCCTCACCGTCCGCGCCAAGGGCGACACCGAGATCGACGCGCACCACACGGTCGAGGACACGTCGATCGCGCTCGGCCAGGCCCTGAAGGAGGCCCTGGGCGACAAGTCCGGCATCCAGCGGTTCGGCGACGCGCTCGTCCCGCTCGACGAGACCCTGGTCCGCGCCGCCGTCGACCTGTCCGGCCGGCCCTACGTGGTCCACGAGGAGCCTGACGGCATGTCCCCGATGATCGGCGCCAGCTACGACACCACGCTCACCAGGCACATCTGGGAGTCCCTGGCGTTCTCGGCCGGCATCTGCCTGCACGTCCACGTGCTGTACGGCAGGAACCCGCACCACATCGTCGAGGCCCAGTTCAAGGCCGTCGCCCGCGCGCTGCGCGCCGCCGCCGCCTTCGACCCGAGGTCCCCTGGCGTTCCCTCCACCAAGGGCGTCCTTTAACTAGAGGCAGAAGACCAAGAGAGAGATCCCGAACGGATGCGGCTGACCCTGGAAATCAAGCCATGACTCCTAAGGTCGTGGTCCTCGATTACGGTTCTGGGAACCTGCGCTCCGCCGAGCGGGCGCTCGCCCGCGCCGGCGCCGACGTCACGGTGACCGCCGACCTGACGCGGCCGCCGAATGCGACGGCCTCGTGGTTCCCGGCGTCGGCGCGTTCGCCGCCTGCATGGCCGGGCTGCGCGGCATCGGCGGCGAGAAGGTGATCGCCAGCCGGGTCGAGGCGGGCCGCCCGGTCCTCGGCATCTGCGTCGGCATGCAGGTGCTCTTCACCGAGGGCGTGGAGTTCGGCCTGCGCACCGAGGGCTGCGGCGTCTTCCCCGGCACCGTCGACCGGCTCGACGCCCCGGTCCTGCCGCACATGGGCTGGAACACCGTCGCCCCGCCGCCAGGCTCCGTGCTCTTCAACGGGATCGCGGAGGGCACGCGCTTCTACTTCGTGCACTCTTTCGGCCTGCGGATGCGGGACGCGGCCCCTCTCCTGGCCACGGGCGCGAAGCTCACGGTGACCGAGCACGGCGAGCCCTTCGCCGCCGCGGTCGAGCAGCGGCGTGGTGGCCGCGACCCAGTTCCACCCGGAAAAATCCGGCGACGCCGGCGCTGCCGTCCTGCGCAACTGGCTGTCCGCCCTATGACCGCCGGACCTTTCACAATTTCGACCCTCATCCGCGTGGAGACGCTGTGACCCCTCTGGTTTTGCTGCCCGCCGTCGACGTGGCTAACGGGCAGGCGGTCCGCCTCGTGCAGGGCGCCGCCGGGTCCGAGACCTCCTACGGCGACCCCCTGGAGGCCGCGCTCGCCTGGCAGTCCGCCGGCGCGGAGTGGCTGCACCTGGTTGACCTGGACGCGGCCTTCGGCCGGGGGAGCAACGCCGAACTGCTCGCCCAGGTCGTCGGCAAGCTCGACATCAAGGTCGAGATGTCCGGCGGCATCCGCGACGACGCCTCACTGGAGCGCGCGCTGTCGACCGGCTGCGCCCGGGTCAACATCGGCACCGCCGCCATGGAGAACCCCGGCTGGGTCCGCGAAGTCATCGCCGCGCACGGCGACAAGATCGCGATCGGCCTCGACGTCCGGGGCAGGACCCTGGCCGCCCGCGGCTGGACGCGCGAGGGCGGTGACCTGTACGAGGCCCTTGAGCGCCTCGACGCCGAGGGCTGCGCCAGGTACGTGATCACCGACGTGCTCAAGGACGGCATGCTGCGCGGCCCGAACCTGGACCTGTACCGCGACGTCTGCTCCCGCACCAAGGCGCCGGTCGTGGCGAGCGGCGGCGTCTCCTCCCTCGACGACTTGCGCGCGCTCGCCGGCCTCACCCCGGTCGGGGTGGAGGGCGCGATCGTCGGCAAGGCCCTGTACGCGGGCTCGTTCACCCTCCAGGAGGCCCTCGCGGCGGTGGCTCGGGTGGAAACGTCATGACCGTCGCCGTCCGCGTCATTCCCTGCCTCGACGTCGACGCGGGCCGGGTCGTCAAGGGCGTGAACTTCGAGAACCTCCGCGACGCGGGCGACCCGGTGGAACTCGCCGCCCGCTACGACGCGGAAGGCGCCGACGAGCTCACGTTCCTCGACATCACCGCCTCAAGCGGCGGCAGGGACACCATGTACGACGTGGTCCGCCGCACCGCCGAGCAGGTCTTCATACCGCTCACGGTCGGCGGCGGCGTCCGGTCGACCGCCGACGTCGACGCGCTGCTGCGGGCGGGCGCCGACAAGGTGTCGCTGAACACCGCCGCGATCGCCCGCCCCGGCCTCCTCGCGGAGGCCGCGCAGGCAGTTCGGCTCGCAGTGCATGGTCCTCTCGGTGGACGCCAGGCGCGTCAAGGAGGGCACCCCGCCGACCCCGAGCGGCTTCGAGGTCACCACGCACGGCGGCCGCACCGGCACCGGCATCGACGCCATCGACTGGGCCCGCCGCGCCACCGAACTGGGCGCGGGCGAGATCCTGCTCAACTCGATGGACGCCGACGGCACCGAGGCAGGCTTCGACCTTGAGCTGATCGGCCTGGTCCGCGACGCCGTCACGGTCCCCGTCATCGCCAGCGGCGGCGCCGGCGCCCTCGCCCACTTCGCCCCCGCGGTCGACGCCGGCGCGGACGCGGTACTCGCGGCGAGCGTCTTCCACTTCGGCGCGCTCCGCATCGGCGAGGTCAAGGACACCCTCCGCGCGGCCGGCCACCCGGTCCGCTGACGGCCTCACCGGTACAGAAA
The DNA here is from genome assembly GCA_963759545.1 of uncultured Actinomycetota bacterium. GTDB lineage: Bacteria > Actinomycetota > Actinomycetes > Streptosporangiales > Streptosporangiaceae > Trebonia. The sequence continues at coordinate 427,306 of CAVXAB010000017.1, read as the reverse complement.
CGACAGCCTCACCGGAACTGAAAGAACAGCCGCAGGGCGACCGTGCCGTGGCCGACGTCCTTCCCGTCCCACAGCGTGAAGTGCTGCCCGGACTGGAAGTAGCCTGACGCGTCGTCATCGGGCACGGAGATGATCACCGGCACGCCCCTGTCGCCTGGCCGCAGCGGGCGGTCGTCGTCGGTGTAGAGGACGGCGGGGAAATAGTGGCGCTGGGTGGGCCGCTGGCAGGACGGCGCGCGGACCATGAGGCCGGGAACCCCGCTCAGGTACTGGCGCCTGGACCGCCCGGCGGACTCCAGGGTGACGACGGCTGAGAACTTGAAGCGGCGCCAGGAACCCGCCGCGGGCCGCGGCGGGAGCGGCGGGGCCTCCGCCTCGCCGCGCTGCGCGGGCACCGTCGGCAGGTACCCGGCCTCCGCCGGGTCAACGTCCGGGATCACGCCGTAGAGCGGGTCCCTGCGTGCCTGCGTGGCATGACAGTTCGGGCACTCCACGTTGCCGCTGACCGGGGCCTCACACGGGACGCCACCGTGCCGGTAGAAGGACCGGACGTCACCAGCGTCGTCGATCTCCTGGCTGACCTGGTAACTCTCGGTCCATCGGGCAACGCATCGCGCGCACGTGAACAGGTAAGTTTCGACAGATGTCTCGATGGTCACCTCGGCCTCCGGTCGCTAGCGTCGGGACTCCTTCCCCTGTCATGCCCCTCCGGCCTTGGCCTAGTCAACCGGCGGGGAAATGACGTGTGCCCCGGCGCGACCGCTCGCGCCGGGGCACACGGTGCCTCAGGAAGGCCGTTACTCAGGTGCTACTTACCCGCGGCTACGCCCGCGGCGGCCATCGCGGCGCCGACGATGCCGGCGTCGTTCTGCAGGGTGGCCGGCACGATCTTCGCCTGGACGCCGGTCAGATGCGGCACCCACTTCTCGGATTCCTTGCTGATCCCGCCGCCGACGATGATCAGGTCGGGGGATATCAGCGCCTCGATGTGCTGCAGGTACTCGGACACGCGCACGGTCCATTCCTTCCAGCTCCAGCCGTGCTCGAGCTTGCCGCGCTCGGAGGCACGCTTCTCCGCGTCCTTGCCCCGGATCTCGATGTGCCCGAACTCCGTGTTCCGCACCAGCACCCCGTCGGTGAACAGCGCGGACCCGACCCCGGTGCCGAAGGTCAGCATCAGCACCGACCCCTTCACCCCGACGCCCGCACCGAACTTCATCTCCGCGATCCCCGCCGCGTCCGCGTCGTTGAGCACCGCCACGTCGGTGCCGATCGCCTTACCGAACAGCCCGGCGGCGTCCGCCCCGATCCATGACTTATCGACATTCGCCGCGCTGCGGATGATGCCGCCGATCACGACCCCGGGGAAGGTCGCCCCGGTAACACCCGTCCAGCCGAACGACTGCGCGAGTTCCCTGACCACCTCGGTGACCGCGTCCGGCGTGGCGGGTTGCGGGGTGGCGATCTTCTTCCGGTCGGTGGCAAGGTTCCCGGTGTCGAGGTCCACGGGCGCGCCCTTGATCCCTGTTCCCCCGATGTCAATCCCAAACGCCTGCATGTGCCTGATCCCTTCACGCTGAGGCAGCCCCCGGTCATGCCCGGGTTAACCCTGACTCTTCCCTGACTCTGCCCTGCTGCCGGCTCTACCCCTGGCCGACACGACTATTATCGAATGTGCCCGAACAGAAAGGGGCGGCCGTTATGAGCCTGCTTAAGGTCGGCGCCGTCGTGGTCGGCGGAATCGTTGTCTTCTTCATCCTGGACTCCCTGGTCCACGTGCTCCTCGGTCTCCTCGGCGCGCTGCTGTTCGTGGCGGTCATCGCCGGCGGTGGCTACGTCGCCTACAAGCTGGTCGGCGGCAGCCGGAGGCGCGAGATCCGCCGCGGCGACCGGTACTGATATCTCCCGGGGGCGATCGACCCCACCGGTACCCCCCGATGTCCGGCCGGTCGGGCCTGATCGCAAAAACCGCGATCGTATCAGGCCCGCCCAGCCGGACCAAAGCCGCGGCTTGCTCCGCGATGCTGCTGGCAATCCGCTGATCGATGCAACACGTTGCTATCTGGATCGTCATCGCCGCCAGGCGTCGAGCTTCGCGACGGCGTCATCCGGGCCGTCTAGCGTCACGTGCGCCGCGCTCACCCGGCCCATTGACCACATGGTCAGCTCCGCCGGGGTGCCGATAACCTCGACCCGCGGCGCCAGGCCGGCGGCCGCCTGCGGTGCCTTGGCTTCGATCACGTCACCGGGTGCCCGGCCGGCGTCGCGGACGAGGGCGACCCCGGTCGGTGCGCCGCGCAGGAACAGCCGTGCGCCCTTGAGCCGCTTCCACAGCGCCTGCTCAAGACCGGCGGGCAGCTCACGCTCCGTCCAGTCGGGAACCGCGCGCCGTACGTCCTCGTGGTGGACGAAGTACTCCACGGTGTTGGCCGCCTCGTCCGCGCCTGGGATCGCGAACGGCGACAGCGATGGCGGCCCTGCCTGGAACATCGCGATCAGCGCGGGGTAGGAGTACCGCTCCTGGTACTGCCGCTGGATGCGCGCGGTGTAGCCGGCCAGCGGGCCGCCCATCACCCCGGCGGCGGCGTCCGGCCGGCGCTCGCGCAGGACGAGGTGCGCCACCAGGTCCCTCGTCTGCCAGCCCTCGCAGAGCGTCGGCCCGTCCGGGCCGGTCTCGTGCAAGCAGCGCGGCAAGCGCCGCCCGCTCGTCCTGCGCGTAGGTCATGGCGAGATCGTTTCACGGTCAGCCGTCATCCCGCACGCCGGGACGAGCCCGTTACCCGCAGGCCAGAAAGAATTCGCTCGCGCCGGCTCGTAGGCTGGCTCGTAGCCTGTAGTGGTATCCCTTCCAGAACAGAGGTCAACGATGACAGACGCAGTGCGCCCGTCGAACCTGGACCAGAAGATCGCGTCCCGGCTCAAGAGGGACGCCAACGGCCTGGTCCCCGCCGTCGCACAGCAGTACGACACGGGCGAGGTCCTGATGGTCGGCTGGATGGACGACGAGGCGCTGCACCGCACGCTGACCACTGGCCGGTGCACCTACTGGTCGCGCAGCCGCCAGGAGTACTGGGTCAAGGGCGACACGTCGGGCCACCAGCAGTGGGTCAAGTCGGTGGCCCTGGACTGCGACGGCGACACGATCCTCGTGCGGGTGGACCAGGTCGGCGCCGCCTGCCACACCGGCGACCGCACGTGCTTCGACGCGGACGTCCTCGACAGCGTGGCCGGCGAGCGGCCGGCCACGACCACCGCATGAGCGCCAAGCGCGAGTACGCGTTCGCCCTGCTGGCCGGCGTCGTCGGTGCCGGGCTTGTCCTCCTCGCCGTCAGGCAGCGCTGGGCGCAGGCGGTCTTCACCCCGCCGAAGCCGCTGACACCGCAGGTGGTCGACGTGTCGGGCAGCGACCTCGTGCCGCTGGCCGGCGCGCTCGCGCTCGCCGCCCTGGCGGGCCTGGCCGCGGTGATCGCCACCAGGGGCGTGCTCAGGCGGGTCGCCGGGGCACTGCTCGCGCTGTTCGGCGCCGGCGCGGGCGCCGCCATCATGACCTCCGTCACCGCCGCGACGGTGGTTTCCGTCGCGGCGTCCAAGGTCGCCTCGCCCGAGTCCGCGGCCGTCTCCGGTGCGGCCGGGTCGACGACGAGCGGCTCGGCAGGCGGCGGGGCGTTTGTCGTCTCAGGGTCGACCGGCCAGGCGATCATGACGGGCACGCCCTGGCACGTCGCCGTCCTCATCGGCGCGCTCCTCATCTTCGTCGCGGGCCTGGCCACGGCGCTGCGCGGCCCTGACTGGCCGGTGATGTCGGCCAGGTACGACGCCCCGGGAACCCACGGCGCCGGCGGCGCGGACGCGGTCGCGTCGGCCGGCTCAAGGCCGCGGGACGCGGCGACGATGTGGGAGTCGCTGAACGAGGGCGATGACCCGACCGAGGACTATCCTGCGGAGCAGGGCCCTGGCGCAGATGCCAGGGCGCAGTGAGCCCGCCGCGCCACGTGAACGTAAGACCAATGCATAGCGAAGGCAAACTTCCGGGGGGCCGCCGGGACCGCGTTCTGGCGGCGGCTAGCATCAGTGGCGCAACATTTCCGATTTGAGGAGACGGCGGAACCGCGGTGAGTGTGCTCGACGAGATCCTCGAAGGGGTGCGCGCCGACCTGGCGGAGCGCGAGTCGCGCGTCTCGCTTGAGCAGCTGAAGGACATGGCGAGAAAGGCGGCATCGCCGCTCGACGCGCTGGCCGCGCTCAAGTCCGAGGGCGTCAGCGTCATCGCGGAGGTCAAGCGGGCCAGCCCGTCGCGCGGCGCGATGGCCGAGATCGACGACCCGGCCGGGCTCGCGGGCGACTACGAGGCCGGCGGCGCCCGGGTGATCAGCGTGCTGACCGAGCAGCGGCGGTTCGGCGGCTCGCTCGACGACCTGGCCTCCGTACGGCGGGCGGTGCAGATCCCCGTGCTCCGCAAGGACTTCGTCGTCAGCTCCTACCAGCTCTGGGAGGCGCGAGCCTACGGCGCCGACCTGGTGCTGCTGATCGTCGCGGCCCTTGAGCAGTCCGCGCTCGTCTCGCTGATCGAGCGGGCCATGTCCATCGGCCTGCTGCCGCTCGTCGAGGTCCACGCCGACGAGGAGCTTGAGCGCGCGGTCGAGGCCGGAGCCACCGTCATCGGGGTGAACGCGCGCAACCTGGCCACGCTTGAGGTGGACCGCAGCATCTTCTCCCGGCTCGCGCCGCGCATCCCCGAGGGCATCGTGAAGATCGCCGAGTCCGGGGTCCGCGGCCCGCACGACCTCCTGGCGTATGCCGCCTCCGGCGCGGACGCCGTGCTCGTCGGTGAGTCCCTGGTCACGGAGAAGGACCCCCGCGCCGCCGTTGCCGACCTGGTGACCGCCGGGTCCCACCCGGCGCTGCGCGGCGAGCGGCCGTAACGCGCGAGCGGGCGAGCCCCCGCGCTGTCGGTCCTGGGGAACGGCGGCCCGTGCCCGGCAGGCACGATAGGGTGGCGGGCGTGAGTACCGCACCCGCAGAACCCGACATCTCCCCAGTTCCGGATGCCTCAGGGCACTTCGGCGTCTACGGCGGGCTGTTCGCCCCCGAGTCGCTGATGGCGGCCATCGAGCAGCTCGCCAAGGAGTACGAGGCCGCGCGCACCGACCCGGCGTTCACGGCGGAGCTGAACGACCTGCTCAAGAACTACGCCGCGCGGCCCACCCTGGTCACCGAGGCCAAGCGGTTCGGCAACGAGTTCGCGGGCGGTGCGCGGATCCTGCTCAAGCGCGAGGACCTCGCGCACACCGGCTCCCACAAGATCAACAACGTGCTCGGCCAGGTGCTGCTCACCAAGCGCATGGGCAAGACGCGGGTGATCGCCGAGACCGGCGCCGGCCAGCACGGCGTGGCGACCGCGACCGCGTGCGCGCTGCTCGGCCTCGAGTGCGTGGTCTACATGGGCGAGGAGGACACCAGGCGGCAGGCGCTGAACGTGTCGCGGATGCGCATGCTCGGCGCGACCGTCGTCCCCGTCACCGCGGGCACGAAGACCCTGAAGGACGCCATGAACGAGGCGTTCCGCGACTGGGTCACCACCGTGGAGAACACTCACTACTGCATCGGCAGCGTCGGCGGCCCGCACCCGTTCCCCATGATGGTCCGCGACTTCCAGCGGATCATCGGGGTGGAGGCGCGGGAGCAGGTGCTCGCGATGACCGGGCGGCTTCCCGACGCGGTCGTCGCCTGCGTCGGCGGCGGCAGCAACGCGATCGGCGTCTTCCACGCGTTCATCCCTGACGCGTCCGTCAGGCTCGTCGGCTGCGAGGCGGGCGGCGACGGCGATGGCAGGCCCGGAGCGGTCCGCCGCGACGCTGTCCCTGGGCAGCCCGGGCGTCCTGCACGGCATGCGCACGTACGTGCTGCAGGACTCCGAGGGGCAGACCCTCGACACGCACTCGATCTCGGCCGGGCTCGACTACCCGGGCGTCGGCCCCGAGCACTCCTGGCTGAAGGACAACGGACGCGCGGAGTACCGCTCCGTCAGCGACGCGGAAGCCATGCAGGGCTTCGCCGCCCTGTGCAAGACCGAGGGGATCATCCCCGCCCTTGAGTCCTCCCACGCGATCGCCGGCGCCATGCGGCTCGGCCGGGAACTCGGCCAGGACGCCCTGATCCTCGTCAACCTGTCAGGGCGCGGCGACAAGGACGTGGCCACCGCGTCCGCCTACTTCGGCGTGTAAGGGATAACAGCATCATAATGAGCACCGTCAGCACCGCGTTCGAGAAGGCCGCCGCCGAGGACCGTGCCGCTCTCGTCGGCTACCTGCCCGCCGGCTTCCCCGACAAGCAGACCGCGATCAAGGCGGCCCTGGCGATGGTCGAGGCCGGCGCGGACGTCATCGAGGTCGGCCTGCCCTACTCCGACCCGCTGATGGACGGCCCGGTCATCGCCGACGCCGTCTACCGCGCGCTCAAGGGCGGCGTGAAGATCAAGGACGTCTTCGACACCGTGCAGGCCGTCGCCGACGCCGGCGCCGCCGCGCTGGTGATGACCTACTGGAACCCGGTCGACAAGTACGGCGCCGGACGCGTTCTCCCGCGACCTCGCGAGCGCGGGCGGCGCGGGCCTGATCACCCCGGACCTCACCCCGGAAGAGGCCGGGCCCTGGCTTGAGGCCTCCGACGCCCACCAGCCTGGACCGCGTCTTCCTGGTGGCCCCGTCCTCGCCGCCGCAGCGCGTCGAGGCGATCACCAGGCTCTGCCGCGGCTTCGTCTACGCGGTCAGCCTGATGGGCATCACCGGCGCCAGGGACGCGGTCAGCTCGAGCGCCGCCGGCGTGGTCGCGCGCATCCGCGAGCACACCAGCCTCCCGGCCGCGGTCGGCCTCGGCGTCTCCAACGGCGCACAGGCCAGGCAGGTCGCCGGGTTCGCGGACGGCGTTATCGTCGGCTCCGCCTTCGTCCGCAGGATCGCGGAAGCCGCCACCCCAGCGGACGCCGTCGCCGCCGTCCGCGACCTCACCGCGGACCTGGCGCAGGGCGTCCGCCGCGAATAACAGCAAGAAGCGCGCCAGCGCTACGGGGCACCGCTCCGCCCGCACGCTGCCGGCGTCGCCAATCCGCCGGATCGCCGTCCCGCGCATGTGCCGTTGGTGTCGCTATGACGACACCAACGGCACAGTCCACATCGCCCGCGATTCGGATAACAGCAAGAAGCGCGCAGCGCTCGCGGGGGAGCCGGGCCTGAGTCGCTGCGCGATAACAGCAACAAGCGCGCAGCGCGTGCGGGAGCGGCCGGGCCACTTCTGATAACAGCAACAAGCGCGCGAGCGCGCGGGGCGAGCCGCACGGCGCGAGCGCGAGCGCGGGGCGCGGGGCGCGGGGCGCAGGGCGCGGGGCGCAGGGCGCAGGGCGCAGGGCGCGGGGCGCGTAGCGCCGGCGGGCGTGACCTGGCCGACGCGCGCCAGCTGAATCTTCAGTGAGAATTTGCCCACATTTGGGGCGAACTTCTTATACTGGGTGATAGCGGATCCAAACAGCGGGTATCGCTACCGAGCTAGCCGCGAGGCGCTCGAACCCGTGCCGGATTCGTGATCTCACTCACGGACCGGTGGTCCGCGAGATCGTCGGTTTCGGTCTGTTTTGGCTGGGTATCACGCACCCTACCGATCATCCTGGAGCTCCGCACCGGGGGAGCTTTCCGGCGTATCGGTGTCCGTCGGCGCTGACAGCCACACATTGCGCACGCGTCGCACGTGCACCAGTCCTATCCAGAAAGCCCACAAGCCGACTCTGGTAAGGATTTCACCAGTCATGTAATCTCTATGTAACTTACGTGTAGCAGCAGGGCCAGCGTCGTCCCCCCGCAGCAAGCGCAGTTCAGCGGAGATATGACGACAGGAGAATTGATGGTGCCTGCCGCGACGAACGGACTATACGACAGCCGTTTCGAACATGACGCCTGTGGCGTTGGCTTTGTCGCAGACCTGCGGGCCGGAGGTGGCCACGGCGTGGTGGCCAATGCCCTCCGCGTCCTGTGCAACCTAGAGCACCGCGGCGCCGCCGGCGCGGACCCGGACACCGGCGACGGTGCCGGCATCCTCACGCAGATTCCCGACGCGTTCTTCCGCGCCGTCACCGGGCTCGCCCTGCCCGAGGCAGGCGGGTACGCCGCCGGCCTTGCCTTCCTTCCCGTCGATCCCGCGGAACGGGAGCGTGCCCTCGCCCACATCGCCGGCCTCGCCGCCGACGAGGGCCTGACCGTCCTCGGCTGGCGCGACGTGCCGCACAACGAGGCCGCGTGCGGCGCGGGCGCACTCGAGGCGCTGCCGTGCCTGGCGCAGCTGTTCGTGGCAGGCGAGGCGGGCGAGACCGGCCTCGTCCTTGACCGCATGGCGTTCTGCCTGCGCAAGCGGGCCGAGCACGAGACCAGCGTCTACTTCGCGTCCCTGTCCTCGCGGACGATCGTCTACAAGGGCATGCTGTCCGCGCCGCAGGTCGAGCCGTTCTTCCCCGACCTGTCCGACGAGCGCTACGCGTCCAACCTCGCGCTGGTCCACTCCAGGTTCTCCACCAACACGTTCCCGTCCTGGCCGAGGTCGCACCCGTACCGCTACGTCGCGCACAACGGCGAGATCAACACCGTGCAGGGCAACAGGAACTGGATGCGCGCCCGCGAGGCGATGCTCGCCTCCCCGCTGATCCCGGTGTCCAAGTCGGGCAAGGGCATCGAGCGGCTGTTCCCGATCATCGACCCGGACGGCTCGGACTCGGGGTCGTTCGACGAGTGCCTTGAACTGCTGCACCTCGGCGGCAGGTCGCTGCCGCACGCGCTGCTCATGATGATCCCAGAGCCGTGGGAGAACCATGAGGAGATGGACGCCAGGCGCCGCGCCTTCTACCAGTTCCACGCGGCGCTGATGGAGCCATGGGACGGCCCCGCGCTGATCGCGTTCACCGACGGCTCCGTGATCGGCGCCGTGCTCGACCGCAACGGCCTGCGCCCAGGCCGGTACTGGGTCACCGCCGACGGCCTGGTCATCCTCGCCTCCGAGGTCGGCGTGCTCGACATCGAGCCCGCCCGCGTCGTGCGCCGCGGCCGGCTCCAGCCCGGCCGCATCTTCCTCGCCGACACGGCCGCCGGCCGGATCGTCGAGGACGAGGAGGTCAAGTCGGTCCTCGCCGCCGAGCACCCCTACCAGGACTGGCTGCACGCCGGCCTGGTGCACCTGGATGACCTGCCCGACCGCGAGCGGATCGTGCCCACCGCGACGGACCTGCTGACCCGCCAGCGCACCTTCGGCTACACGGAAGAGGAACTGCGCGTCATCCTCGCCCCCATGGCACGGGCGGGCGCGGAGCCGATCGGCTCGATGGGCACCGACACGCCCGTGGCCGTGCTCTCCGACCGGCCGCGGCTGGTCTTCGACTACTTCACCCAGCTATTCGCGCAGGTCACCAACCCGCCGCTGGACGCGATCCGCGAGGAGCTCGTCACCTCGCTCGGCACCAACATCGGCCCGGAGCAGAACCTGCTCGACCCCGGCCCGGCCTCGTGCCGCCAGGTGACGCTGCCGTTCCCGGTGATCGGCGAGCAGGACCTGGCCAAGCTCGTGCACATCAACGACGACGGGAACATGCCGGGGCTCGCCACGCACGTCGTCGACGGCCGGTTCGACCCGGCCGGCAGGGCGGAGAGCGAGCCTGCGCGCCCGGCTGGCCGAGATCTGCGCCGAGGTCGACCAGGCGATCGACGACGGCGCCCGCCTGATCGTCCTGTCGGACCGCGGGCCTTCAACGCAAGCTCATCCCGATCCCGTCGCTGGTGCTGACCGGCGCGGTGCACCACCACCTGATCAAGGAGAAGACCCGCACCAGGGTCGGCCTGATCGTCGAGTCGGGCGACGCCCGCGAGACCCACCACGTCGCGCTGCTCGTCGGCTACGGCGCCGCGGCCATCTGCCCCTACCTGGCGATCGAGACCGTCCGCGACCTCGCCGCCACGGGCGAGCTCGTCGGCGCCTCCGGGCAGGCCATCACGCCGGACCGGGCGGAGAAGAACCTCATCAAGGCGCTCGGCAAGGGCGTGCTCAAGGTCATGTCCAAGATGGGCGTCTCCACCGTCGCCTCCTATACCGGCGCGCAGATCTTCGAGGCGATCGGCCTTGGCGAGGAGGTCATCGGCACCTGCTTCGCCGGCACCGCCTCCCGCCTCGGCGGCGTCGGGTTCTCCGTGCTCGCGGAGGAGGCGGCCCGCCGCGCGGTCGTCGCCGCGGGCGGTGCCGGGCTCAGCCACCGCCGCCTGGAGATCGGCGGGGAGTACCAGTGGCGGCGCGAGGGCGAGCCGCACCTGTTCAGCCCGGAGACGGTGTTCAAGCTGCAGCACGCCACGCGCACCCGCCGGTACGAGATCTTCAAGGAGTACACCTCCCTCATCGACGACCAGTCGGCCAAGCTGAAGACGCTGCGCGGCCTGCTCCGCGATCAAGGGAATCGACGAGCGCGGGCAGGATGCCGTCCGCGAAGGTCCCCATTGATGACGTGAGCCGGTCGCGTCGATCGTGCAGCGGTTCGCCACCGGGGCGATGTCCTACGGGTCGATCTCCGCCGAGGCGCACGAGACCCTCGCCATCGCGATGAACCGGCTCGGCGGCCGGTCCAACACCGGCGAGGGCGGCGAGGACCCCGACCGGTTCAGCCCCGACCCCAACGGCGACCTGCGGCGCTCCGCCGTCAAGCAGGTGGCGTCCGGCCGGTTCGGCGTGACCAGCGAGTACCTGGTCAACGCCGACGACCTGCAGATCAAGATGGCGCAGGGCGCCAAGCCAGGCGAGGGCGGCCAGCTGCCGGGGCACAAGGTGTACCCGTGGATCGCGAAGACCAGGTACTCCACGCCCGGCGTCGGCCTGATCTCGCCGCCGCCGCACCACGACATCTACTCGATCGAGGACCTGGCGCAGCTCATCCACGACCTGAAGAACGCCAACCCGGCCGCCCGGGTGCACGTCAAGCTGGTCGCCGAGGTGGGCGTCGGCACGGTCGCGGCGGGCGTGTCCAAGGCGCACGCCGACGTGGTGCTGATCTCCGGGCACGACGGCGGCACCGGCGCCGCGCCGCTGACCTCGCTCAAGCACGCGGGCGCGCCCTGGGAGCTCGGCCTGGCGGAGACACAGCAGACGCTGCTGCGCAACAAGCTGCGCGACCGGATCGTCGTGCAGGTGGACGGCCAGCTCAAGACCGGCAGGGACGTGGTGATCGCCGCGCTGCTCGGCGCGGAGGAGTTCGGGTTCGCGTCGGCGCCGCTCGTCGTCAGCGGCTGCATCATGATGCGGGTCTGTCACCTGGACACCTGTCCTGTCGGCGTCGCCACGCAGAACCCCGAGCTGCGCAAGCGGTTCTCCGGCAAGCCGGAGTTCGTGGTCAACTTCTTCGAGTTCATCGCCGAAGAGGTCCGCGAGTACCTCGCCGCGCTCGGGCTCCGCTCGATCGAGGAGGCCGTCGGGCGCGTCGACCTGCTCGACACCGCGCTCGCCGTCGAGCACTGGAAGGCCGCCGGGCTCGACCTCACCCCGGTGCTGCACGCGCCGGAGGGCGCACTCGACGGGCCGCTGCACCGGGTCACCGAGCAGGACCACGGCCTGGACCGTGCCCTCGACAACACGCTCATCCAGCTCGCCGAGGGCGCGCTCGAGGAGGGCCTCCCGGTTCACCTGGAGCTGCCGATCCGCAACGTCAACCGGACCGTCGGCACCATGCTCGGCTACGAGGTGACCAGGCGGTGGGGCGGCGAGGGACTGCCCGCCGACACGATCACGGTCGCGTTCACCGGCTCGGCAGGGCCAGTCGTTCGGCGCCTTCGTGCCGCGCGGCATCACCCTGAAGCTGACCGGCGACGCCAACGACTACCTCGGCAAGGGGCTGTCCGGCGGGCGGCTGATCGTCGCGCCGTCCCCCGAGTCGCCGTTCGAGGCGGAGACCCAGGTCGTCGCGGGGAACGTGATCGGCTACGGCGCGACGGGCGGGGAGATCTTCCTGCGCGGCGTGGTGGGCGAGCGGTTCTGCGTCCGCAACTCCGGCGCCCTGGCCGTCGCCGAGGGCGTCGGCGACCACGGCTGCGAGTACATGACCGGCGGGCGCGTGGTGATCCTCGGGCCGACCGGACGGAACTTCGCGGCCGGCATGTCCGGCGGCGTCGCCTACGTGCTCGACCTGAACGCGGCCCGGCTCAACAGGGAGATGGTCGACGTCGACCCCCTGGAAGACCCCGACGTGGAGTTCCTGCACGAGGTCGTCTCCCGGCACCACGCGGAGACCGGCTCGGCGGTGGCCGCCCGGCTGCTCGCCGACTGGGAATCGGCGGTGCGGCGGTTCGCCAAGGTCATGCCGAAGGACTACAAGCGGGTCCTCGTCGCGGCGTCCGCCGCCGAGCGCGAAGGCCGGGACGTCAACGAGGCCGTCATGGCCGCGGCACACGGTTAGGACGGGGAGTGGATCATGGGTGACCCCAAGGGCTTCTTGACGACCTGCCCGCGAGACGCCACGGCGGCGTCCCGTCGACGTCCGGCTCACGGACTGGCGCGAGGTGTACGAGCCGTTCGCCAGCGAGCGGACCGAGCGGCAGGCGGCGCGCTGCATGGACTGCGGCATCCCGTTCTGCCACAACGGCTGCCCGCTCGGCAACCTCATACCCGAGTGGAACGACCTCGTCTACCGGTCCGACTGGGCGGCCGCGGCCGACCGGCTGCACGCGACCAACAACTTCCCCGAGTTCACCGGGCGGCTGTGCCCCGCCCCCTGCGAGGCATCCTGCGTGCTCGGCATCAACGCGGACCCGGTCACGATCAAGCAGGTCGAGGTCGAGATCATCGACCGGGCCTGGGCGGACGGCGGCGTCGTCCCCGTCATGCCGGAAACGCGCACCGGGTTCACGGTCGCGGTCGTCGGGTCCGGCCCGGCCGGGCTCGCCGCGGCGCAGCAGCTGACCAGGGCCGGGCACCAGGTGACGGTCTTCGAGCGCGACGACGCCATCGGCGGGCTGCTCCGCTACGGCATCCCCGAGTTCAAGATGGAAAAGCGGCACCTGGACCGGCGGCTCGCGCAGATGGAGGCGGAAGGCACCAGGTTCGTGACCGGCGTGCCCGTCGAATCGGCGGCGCAACTCGCGGGATTCTCCGCGGTCGTCCTGGCGGGCGGCGCGCGGGTCGCCCGCGACCTGCCGTCGCCCGGACGCGACCTGGCCGGGATCTACCAGGCGATGGAGTTCCTGCCGCCGGCCAACCGGCTCGGGGCGGACTCGCCGATCAGCGCCGCGGGCAAGCACGTGGTGATCATCGGCGGCGGTGACACCGGCGCGGACTGCCTCGGCACCTCGCACCGCCAGGGAGCCGCGGTCGTGACGCAGCTGGAGATCATGCCAAGGCCGCCGAAGACCAGGGCGGAGAACCAGCCGTGGCCGACCTACCCGATGATCTACCGGGTCTCCTCCGCGCACGAGGAGGGCGGCGAGCGCGTCTACGCCGCGTCCACCGAGGAGTTCGTCGGCGACGAGAACGGCGCGGTGCGCGCGCTGCGGCTGACCGAGGTGGCCTTCGACGGCGGCAGGTTCGCCCCGGTCCCTGGCACCCGCAGGGAGATCCCTTGCGGCCTGGTGCTGCTCGCGATGGGCTTCACCGGCGCGGAGAAGCCCGGCCTGCTTTCCGACCTGGGCGTGCAGTTCGACGCGCGCGGCAACGTGGCCCGCGACGCCTCGTACCAGACGTCGGTGCCCGGCGTGTTCGTGGCCGGCGACATGGGCCGCGGCCAGTCGCTGATCGTCTGGGCGATCGCCGAGGGCCGCAGCGCCGCGGCCTCGGCCGACCAGTACCTGCGCGCCCTGCCCCGCCCGGCGCTGCCGTCCCCGATCCTCCCGACGGCGCGCCCCCTGGTGTGACCAACCCGGGTACCTGTCCGGCTCGGTTGCCGCTGAGGGCCGCGGTCGCGGCCCTTCTCGTGGCCGGGCCGGACAAGTAACCGCATAACGACCGGGTGACGGTACCGGCCCATAAGGGCCGTTATGCACAAGTACTCTTACTCGCATTGGCTCAGGGCTGGGGAGCGACTTCCATGGTGCACGCTGCGGTGCGTGCCGGCGGTGCGGTCGGCGGAACGGTGCCCTGGCAGGTCAGGCGGCGCCGCTGACCTGGCGACGACACCGGGACGGCTGTGGCTGCTGCTCATCGGCCTGGTCGCCCTCAGCCTCGCCTGGGGTGCCCTGTCCGCGTTCACCGCCCTGCACTACTCGTCGGCGGCGTCCAGCGTGGTGAATTCGCGCGAGCAACTCAGCCTGGCCGCGCAGCAGATCTACTCGCGGCTGTCTGACGCCAACGACGCCGCCGCGACGGCTTTCCTGACCACGGGGCCCGAGCCGGCCTGCACCAGGCAGCGGTACCTGGCCGACATCGCGGTGGCGAGCGGCACGATCGAGAGCGCGACCGCGCAGGTCGGTGACGGCAGCGGGACGGCCGCGCGTGACCTCGCCGCGCTCGCCACCGGGCTGCCGACCTACACGCAGGAGATGGGCAACGCCGACGCGGACAACCGGCTCGCACTGCCCCTCGGCGCGGCCTACCTGCGGGAAGCCTCCGGGCTCATGCGTGACACGCTGCTCGGGAAGGCCAAGGACCTCTACGCCGTCGAGAACGCGAACCTGAGCGGCACCAGCGCCGCAGGCCACCGGGCTGCCGCTCATCGTGGTCACGCTGGTCGCGGGCCTCGTCCTCTGCTACCTGCTGCTCCGGGCGGCACGCTGGCTGCGCGGGCGCACCAACCGGGTGCTCAACGCCGGCCTGGTCGCCGCGGGCGTCTTCCTCGTCGTCTCGGTGGCCTGGCTGGCCGCCGCCTACCTCGGGGCAAGGGGCGACCTCCTGGACGCGCGGGCCAGGGGCTCGGCGACGGTGGAGGCGGTCGCCCAGGTGGGCATCGCGGCGCAGGACGCGCACGCCGATGAGAGCCTCACGCTGATCGACAACACCGGGGACGACGGCTACCAGGCGGACTACCAGGCGCAGGAGAAGGTCCTCGGCCCAGGACCCGGCACGCTGCTCACCGCCGCGGCAACGGCGGCCGAGGGCACCCCGGCAGGCCCGTCGGTGCAAGCGGCGGTCACCGACGCGCGGGCCTGGTTCACCGCGCACGCCAAGGTGCGGTCGGACGACGACAACGGGAAGCACCAGGCGGCCGTCACCTCGGCCCTCGGCGCGCAACCGGGCGACGCTGGCGCGGCGTTCACGCGGCTGTCGAGTGACCTGTCCGCGGCGATCAACAGCGACCAGACGGTATTCAACTCCACCGCGCGCTCCGCCTCGAGCGCCTACGGCGGGCTTGAAGCGGTCACCGTCGCGACGGCCCTGCTCATGGCCGCCGCGTGCGCCTGGGGCCTGAGCCGCCGCCTCGCGGAGTACCGGTGAGCGGGAAGGCCGGGCCGGTGAACGGCGGAAGCAGCGGGCGAGTGGGGCCAGGGCGGGTCACGCCGCGGGGACGGGCCTTCCCGCGGGCTCGCCCGGCCGCGCTGGCGCTGGCCGCCATGACCGTGGCCGCCGTCGCCGCCGGCTGCGCCACCGCGCCAGGACCGGTCCACGGCGCGGCCACGGCACGCGCCGTGCGCCGCCGCGGCCGCCGCCCGCCTGCGGCCGCCGCCCGCGCGGTGGACAAGTCGCGGGCCAGCGCGAAGACCGCGGCCGCGTGCGACCCGGTAGCCGCCAGCCTCGCCCCCCTCGGGCCGCCGGCGGTGACCCCCGGCTCGTACATGGCCAGGATCAAGGCCCGCGGCTACCTGATCGCCGGGGTGGACCAGAGCACCTACCACTTCGGCTACCTCAACCCGCTCGACGGCCAGATCGAGGGGTTCGACATCGACATGATCCGCGCCGTGGCCCGGGCGATCTTCGGCAGCCCGGACAAGGTCGAGTTCAAGTCGATCTCCGACGCCCAGCGGATCACCGCCGTCACCAGCGGCAGCGTCGACATCGTCGCGCACACGATGACGATCACCTGCGACCGCCTGCAGCAGGTCGACTTCTCCAGCGTCTACTTCGACGCCCACCAGCGGGTGCTCATCCCCGACAACTCGACCGCGACCGGCGGCCTCGCCGACCTCGGCGGCCAGAAGGTGTGCGCGACCAAAGGCTCCGACTCGGTGACCACCATCCAGGACTACCCGACCCACCCCAAGGTCATCCAGGAGCCGTTCTGGACCGACTGCCTGGTCCTGCTGCAGCAGGACCAGGTGGCGGCGGTCTCCACCGACGACGCGATCCTCTACGGGCTCCAGGCGCAGGACCCGTTCACCAAGGTCGTCGGCCCGGAACTGACCGACGAGCCCTACGGCCTCGCGATGTCCAGGCAGCACCAGGACTTCGTCCGCTTCGTCAACGCGGTCCTCGCCAGCGAAGAGTCAGACGGCGCGTGGGAGAAGAGCTACCAGCACTGGGTCAGCCCGGTCTACCAGAAGCCACCGACCCCCGAGTACGCCGGCTGACCCGGCCGCGTCCCCGCGGCCGGCCCGCGTGCCGGGCCACTACGCTGCATACAGTATGCAACTGTCAAGTGAACACTTTGTGACCCCGATCACCCGGGCCCCAGGATGGGCTAAGGTGGTTTAGACCAATGGAAGGGGATTCAGGATGAGCCGGCGTGCGAAGATTGTCTGCACCCTTGGGCCAGCAACCTCAAGCCAGGAGCAGATCACCGCGCTGATCGGGGCCGGCATGGACGTCGCGCGGCTCAACATGAGTCACGGGATCCAGGCTGTCCACCTCGAGACGTACCGGCGCGTCCGCGCCGGGTCCGACGCGACCGGGCGGTCGGTCGGCATCCTCGCCGACCTCCAGGGCCCGAAGATCCGCCTCGGGGAGTTCCCCGGCGGCCCGGTGCGGCTCAGCGCGGGCGATGAGTTCATCATCACCACCGAGCACATCCCTGGCAACCAGCACGAGGCCTCCACCACCTACGAGGGCCTCGCCGACGACGTGCGGGCCGGGAACCGCATCCTCATCGACGACGGCAACGTCCAGCTCGACGTCACCGGCGTCAGCGGGAACCGGGTGTACCTGCGGGTGGTCGTCGGCGGCAAGATCTCCGACCACAAGGGCATCAACCTGCCCGGCATCAACGTCAGCGCCCCCGCGCTGCCGGAGAAGGACGAGGCCGACCTCCGCTGGGCGCTGGCCACGGGCGCGGACATGATCGCGATGTCCTTCGTGCGCAGCCCGGACGACGCGAGCCTGGCCCGCAAGATCATGACCGACCTGGGCCGGCCGGGCGTCCCGCTGATCGCCAAGATCGAGAAGCCGGAGGCGGTCAACGTCCTGCCCGACATCGTGGACGCCTTCGACGGCATCATGGTCGCCCGCGGCGACCTGGGCGTCGAGCTGCCGCTTGAGCAGGTCCCCACCGTGCAGACGCGGGCGATCAAGCTGGCCAGGGAGCGCGCCCGCCCGGTCATCGTGGCGACCCAGATGCTCGAGTCGATGATCAGCTCGCCGCGCCCGACGCGCGCCGAGGTCTCCGACGTGGCCGGCGCGGTCACCGCGGGCGCGGACGCGGTGATGCTCTCCGCCGAGACAAGCGTCGGCGCCTACCCGATCGAGACGGTCGCCACCATGAGCAGGATCGTCGCCGTGGCCGAGGAGTCCTCGCTGCGCGCCGAGCACCACCTGTCGCGCATGCCGACCACCACCGGCGGCGCCATCGCGCGGGCCGCCGCCGAGGTCGGCGCGATCATCGGGGCCAAGGCCCTGGTCGCGTTCACGATGACCGGCGAGACCGCGCGACGCCTCGCCAGGTACCGCTCGCCGATCCCGCTGCTCGCGTTCACCACCGACCCGGCCATCAGGAGCCAGCTCGCCCTCACCTGGGGTGTCGAGACGTTCATCGTGCCCGAGGTGCGGCACACCGACGACATGGTGCACGCGGTCGACTCGGCCCTCGTCAGCCTGAGCCGCTGCGCGATCGGCGACAAGATCGTCATCGTGGCGGGCAGCCCGCCCGGCAGCCCGGGCAAGACCAACGCGCTGCGCGTCCACCGCATCGGCGACGCGATCAGCCTCCCGTACCCGTGAGCCGGAGGCTGAGTCACCACGGAGCCGGGGCCGCCCCCGGGGGATTTCCGTTCGCCTAGCGAAGAAAGCCCTTTGAAAAAGGAAAAAATGGCGCCCTGACCCTGGCGGACATAGGCTAATGTCCTGGCGAGCGGAATGTCGCCAGGCGGACAGGAGCGGGGATTCGGCTATGAGCACGTCGCGGGATGATTCGCCAGGCGCGAGAATGTGCACGGCGTGTTCAACTGACTCCGCGGATCCCGTTTTCGCAGGTGAGGATGGGTACTGTCCATCCTGCGGACGGAGGGTCGTGGCGGACAGGGATCACATGGAAGAGGACCTCGGCCAGGTGGCCGGGGTCAGCGACCGCGGCCTGCGGCATTCGCGAAACGAGGACGCGATGCATTTCGCGGTCGCGGACACCGACGAGGGCCCGGTCGCGGTCGCCATTGTCTGCGATGGCGTGTCCTCGGCGCCGCGCCCGGACGAGGCGTCGTGGTCGGCGGTGAACGCCGGGATCACCCTGCTCGCCGAGGGGGCGGAGCGGGGCGATGACCCAGCGGCCATCTCCCGGACGGCGGTCAAGGCCGCGGGAGGGGCGCTGACCGAGCTGGCGGGCCCGGATGGGGCACCCGCCTCGACGTACGTGTCCGCGATCGTCGGCCAGGGGCAGGTCACGGTGTGCTGGCTTGGCGACAGCCGCGCCTACTGGCTCGCCGCGAACGCCCCGGCCCCGGCCGGCCCGAACGACACCATCGACATCACCGGCGGCTCCAGGCGCGTGACCAGGGACGACTCGCTCGCCGAGGAGATCGTCGCGGCCGGCCTCGCGACCATGGACGAGGCGATGGCCTCCCCGCAGGCACACGTGATCACCCGCTGGCTCGGCGCGGACCTGCCCGAGCCGCAGCCGCACATCGAGCAGTTCACCCCGACCGGGCCTGGCGTGCTGCTGCTGTGCTCTGACGGCCTGTGGAACTACCGCCCCGAGGCCGCGGAGCTTGCCGCCATGGCCATGCCCGCCGCGCTGACCCGGCCGCTCGACGCCGCCGCCGACCTGGCGAAGTTCGCGCTCGACTCGGGCGGCCTCGACAACATCACGGTCGTCATCATCCCGTTCCCGCCGCGCACCGACGCCGTCCCCGCGTCTCGCGCCGGGTAACCGGACGCGCGCCGGGCAAGGTGAGGCGGAGCGCGGCGCCGGCCGCTGGCGGCGCGGGTCCGCCCGCCGCCGCCCCGGCCGCGATTGCTCCCGATGTTTATCCAGAACGGAAGCGGCTGACTCGCCCCCGCCACGCCCCGCCCCCGGGTCGTCCTGGCGGGCCGGGGGCGTGCAACACGATCCCGTTCTGGATGATCACAAGAGATCAGCCCGCGCTCACCCGCGGCCGCCCGCGCGCCTATCGCCCTCGGGCCCCATTGACACGGTGCTTAGTGATCTTTAGCGTGCTTTGAGGCGATTTCCCGAAGCAGAAAGGTTGCGCTGACTTGACAAGCAATCCGCTGGCCCTGCAGCTCTACACCGTCAGGGACCAGCTCGCGTCCGGACGCAAGGCCGTGCTCGGTGCGATCAGGGGCTACGGCTACGCCGCGGTCGAGCCGTACGACGTGCTGACGGACCCCGAGGCGCTGCGCGCCGACCTCGATGAGGCGGGGCTCGCCGTGTGCGCCGTGCACGCGAAGGCGCTCGGCGAGGACGCCGGCGCGTTCCTTGACGGCGCCAAGACCGTGGGCGCGGACACGGTGATCGTGCCGTGGGCCCCCCCGGAGCGCTTCGCCGACGCCGACGCGATCGCGGAGCTGGCCCGCGAGCTCAACGAGGGCGCGGCCAGGGCGGCGGGCCTGGGACTGCGGTTCGGCTACCACAACCACGCATTCGAGCTGGCCATGGTCGGCGGGCGGACCGGGCTCGAGGCGCTCGCGGACGCGCTCGACCCGGCCGTGCTGCTCGAGGTCGACACGTACTGGGCGGCGGTCGGCGGCCAGGACGTGCCCAAACTGCTCGGCAGGCTCGGCGACCGTGTCCGCTACCTGCACGTGAAGGACGGACCGGTCACCAAGGACGACCCGATGACCGCGGTCGGCGGCGGCCGGATGCCGGTCGCGGAGATCCTCGCCGCCTGCCCGTCGGCGGAGTGGCACGTGGTCGAGCTCGACCGCTGCGCCACCGACGTGCTCATCGCCGTCCGTGACAGCCTCGGCTGGCTCACCAGCCGCGGGCTCGCGACCGCCGCGCAGGCCCGGTGAGCCCGTTCGGCATCGCGGTCATCGGCTGCGGCAACATCAGCAAGCAGTACCTGCGGAACCTGACCGCGTTCCCCGACGTCAAGGTCGTGATCTGCGCCGACGTCGACCCGACCCGCGCCAAGGCGCAGGCCGCGGCCTACGGCGTGCCGGAGTGGGGCAGCGCGGCCGACGCGCTCGGCCATCCCGACGTCCAGCTGGCCGTGAACCTGACCGTCCCCGTCGCGCACGCCGAGGTGATCGCGGCCGCCATCGCGGCGGGCAAGCACGTGTGGAGCGAGAAGCCGCTGACGCTCGACGTCGCCGCCGGGCGCGCGCTGCTCAGCCAGGCGGACGCGGCCGGGGTCCGCGTCGGCTGCGCGCCGGACACCGTGCTCGGCGCCGGCCTGCAGACCGCCAGGAGGCTCATCGACTCCGGTGCCATCGGGACGCCGCTTACCGCGCTTACCCTGCTGCAGGGACCAGGGCCGCAGTCGTGGCACCCGGACCCTGAGTTCCTGTTCGCACCGGGCGCGGGCCCGCTGTTCGACCTCGGGCCGTACTACCTGTCCGTGCTCGCGACGCTGTTCGGCCCGGCGCGGCGGGTCGCCGCCGTCGGCCGCAGGCCAAGCGAGTCGCGCGTCATCGGCTCAGGGCCGCGCGCGGGCACGGCGTTCGACGTCGCCGTGCCCACCTACGTGGCGGCGCTCGCCGAGTACGTCGGCGGCCAGGCCGCGTCGCTGCTGTTCAGCTGGGACTCCCCGCTGTCGCGCTCGGGCTTCGTCGAGATCACCGGCACCGAGGCCACGCTGGCCGTCCCCGACCCGAACCGCTTCGACGGTGACATCCGCCTCCGCCGGGCCGGCGACGACGACTGGACCGTGATCCCCGCCGAGGGCGCCGCGGCCGGGCGGGGGACCGGGGTCGTCGACATGGTCCGCGCCATCCGCGCGGGCGCGCGCCACCGCGCCTCAGGCGAGATGGCGCTGCACGTGCTCGAGATGATGACCGCCATCGAGCGGTCGGCCGTCAGCGCCGCGTTCGAGCCGGTGGAGAGCCGCTTCGAGGCCCCGGCACCGCTCGACACCGGATGGGACCCCTATGTCGCCGCAGACTGACATCGGCGTCGGCATGGTCGGCTACGCGTTCATGGGCCGGGCCCACTCGCTGGCCTGGAACACGGTTGGCCGGGTGTTCGACCTCCCGCTGCGCCCACGGCTCGCCGCCATCTGCGGCCGCGACAAGGCGGCGGCCGAGGCGGCGGCGGGCCGCCTCGGCTGGGCCGCCGCGGAGACCGACTGGCGGGCGCTGATCGCCCGCGATGACGTCCAGCTGGTCGACATCGCGGCGCCTGGCGACCTGCACGCGCCGATCGCGATCGCCGCCCTGGCGGCGGGCAAGCACGTGCTGTGCGAGAAGCCGCTCGCCAACACCCTGGCGGAAGCCGAGGCGATGCGGGCGGCCGCCGACGCCGCCTACCCGGGCGGCGCGCGGGCCATGACCGGCTTCAACTACCGCCGGGTCCCCGCGCTCGCGCTGGCCAGGCGGCTCGTCGAGCAGGGCCGCATCGGCTCGCTGCGTCACTTCCGCGCCGTCTACCTGCAGGACTGGCTCGCCGACCCGGAGGCGCCGATGACCTGGCGGATGCGGGCGGAGCGCGCCGGGTCCGGTGCCCTCGGCGACCTCGGCGCGCACGTCGTCGACCTGGCCCGCTACCTGACCGGCGACGAGGTCACCGGGGTCAGCGCGATCAGCGAGACCTTCGTCCGCGAGCGGCCCCTGGGCGACGGCCCCGTGGTGGAAGGCGGGCCCCGTGGCACGGTGACCGTGGACGACGCGGTGGTCTTCACCGGGCGGCTCGCCTCCGGCGCGCTGGCCTCCTTCGAGGTCACCAGGTACGCGACCGGGCGCAAGAACGGGCTGCGCCTCGAGTTGAACGGGTCGGCGGGCAGCCTCGCGTTCGACCTGGAGCGGCTCAACGAGCTTGAGTTCTTCGACGCGAGCGATGACGGCGCGGCCAGCGGGTTCCGCCGGATCCTCGTCACGGAAGGCAGCCATCCCTACCTGTCCGGCTGGTGGCCGCCAGGGCACACGCTCGGCTGGGAACACACATTCACTCACCAGGCGAGGGACCTGCTGACGGCGATCGCGGCAGGTGACCAGCCAAGCCCGTCGTTCGCCGACGGACTGGCAGTGCAGCGGGTACTCGACGCGGTTGCGCGCAGCGCCGCGTCCGGCAACTCATGGGAGAGCGTGAAGAACTGATGGCGCGGCCTTTTACCCTTTTCACCGGGCAGTGGGCGGACCTGCCGTTTGAGGAAGTCTGCAGGCTGGCCAGCTCGTGGGGATACGACGGGCTTGAGATCGCCTGCTGGGGAGACCACTTCGAGGTCGACCGGGCGCTGGGTGAGGACGGCTACCTGGCCGGCCGGCACGCGCTGCTCGACAAGTACGGCCTGAAGTGCTGGGCGATCTCGGCGCACCTCGTCGGCCAGGCGGTGTGCGACCACCCGATCGACGAACGGCACCAGGGCATCCTGCCGGCCCGCATCTGGGGCGACGGCTCCCCCGAGGGAGTGCGGCAGCGCGCGGCGGCGGAGATCGCGGACACGGCGCGGGCGGCGGCCGCCTTCGGCGTCCAGACCGTGGTCGGCTTCACCGGCTCGTCGATCTGGCACACGGTCGCCATGTTCCCGCCGGTGCCTGAGTCGATGATCGAGCGCGGCTACGCCGACTTCGCGCGGCGCTGGAACCCGGTACTCGACGTGTTCGACGCCGAGGGCGTGCGGTTCGCGCACGAGGTGCACCCGAGCGAGATCGCCTACGACTTCTGGACGGCGCACCGCGCCATGGAGGCGGTGGACAACAGGGCTGCCTTCGGGCTGAACTTCGACCCGAGCCACTTCGTGTGGCAGGACCTGGACCCGGTCGCCTTCCTCGGCGAGTTCAGGGACAGGATCTACCACGTGGACTGCAAGGAGGCACGCAAGCGGCTCGACGGGCGCAACGGGCGGCTCGGCTCGCACCTGCCGTGGGGCGACCCGCGGCGCGGCTGGGACTTCGTGTCCGCGGGCCGCGGCGACGTGCCGTGGGAGGACGTGTTCCGCATGCTCAACTCGATCGGGTACCTCGGGCCGATCTCGGTTGAGTGGGAAGACGCCGGCATGGACCGGCTGCGGGGGGCGCCCGAGGCGCTGGCGTTCCTGCGCCGGTTCGACTTCGAGCCGCCCGCGGCCGCCTTCGACGCGGCGTTCAGCTCGGGAAACTGACCACTCGGCGGGGCGTCGCCGGCCTGCGGGCCCGTCCCGCCCGCCGGGAAAGTGAACTTTTGGTGACCTTGACCAGGCAGCGCCGCCGATCCGGCGGGACCTGCCTAAAATGCGCCCGCACTAAGGTAAAAAGGAGATCCGTCGCGGGCGCGCGACGGCAGAAGGCCGTTCATTGGGCATCGCTGCGGGCCGGGAGCAGGGACGGGATGTCAGGTTCAATGGTGGCGGCACCGGCGGCCGGTGCGGAGCCGCCGTCGTGACCCCCGAGGAAACCGCGGCGCAGCGGGTGACGGCGGTGCTCGCGGAACGGGACGCCGTCCAGGCGAACCTCCTGGAGCTTGACGGCAGCTTCGCCAAGCAGGTGCTCGAGGGCGCGGCGCTGAGCGGGCAGACGCGGGACCGCTGGGCGGCGGCGTCCGCCGAGCTCGCGACCCTGTGGGAGACGTTCCTGGCGTACTCGGCCGTCGTCGACCGGGTCGCCGCCCTCGGCAGCGGCGCCAGGCACCCGGGGCGCAAGGACCTCCCCGAGCTCAACGCGCTGCTCACGGGCGGCTGCGTCCAGCTGCCAGGCGCCCCCGTGCCGCTCGCCCGCAGGGACCTGGCGGCCGCTGCCCGCCCGCCGGTCACGCTCGCCGCCGCCGTCGCCGCGATGCGCCGCGCGTTCCGCGCGGTCACCGAGGTGACGTCGGCCGTCGAGGCCGTCTGGACCGCCGTCGGCGCGCCGCTTGACGCGGCAACGGCCGAGCTTGCCCGCGTCCGGCCGCTGACCGACGGCCTCGGCGCGGACATCCAGGCGGAGTTCCGCGACGCGGAGGGCGCCGTGGCGGCACAGCGCGCCGCCGCCAACGCCGACCCCCTGGCGCTGTGGCGGCCCGCCGCGGGCGCGCTGACCGGCAGGGCAGCGGGGGAGGGCAGCGTCGACACCTCGGCCGCCGACCGGGTGCGCGAGCAGGTCGCCGCGCTCACCCCGCGGATCGCCGAGCTCGACCGGCTGCGGCAGCAGGCACGCCTGCGGATCGACGACCTGGCGGCCGCGGCCGCGGCCGCCCGCGCGGCGCGGCAGGACGCCGTCGCGGCCCGCCGGGACGTCGCGGTGCGGGTCAGCGCGCTGCCGCCGCTCCCGCCGCAGGTCCCCGAGCCGCCACTGCCGACGCTCGCCGCGCTGGCCGCAGGCGGGCAGTGGAGCCGGCTCGCGGCCGAGCTTGACCGGTGCGACGCCGAGCTCGCCGCCGCGAACGCGCAGACCGCTGACCTGAGCCAGACGGCGGCGGCAGCGATCGACAAGCGCGATGAGCTGCGCGGGCTGCTGCGCGCCTACAAGGCCAAGGCCGCCCGCCTCGGCGCGGCCGAGGACCCGGACCTGTCCGCCAGGCACGACCAGGCGTACGGCCTGCTGTGGACGGCGCCGTGCGACCTGGCGGCGGCCGAGGCGGCCGTGGCGGCCTACCAGCGCGCGATCCTCGCGACGGAAGGACGGCGATGACCGCTGTGGCATGCACCCAGCCAGGGTGCGGCGGAACGATTCAAGACGGGTACTGCGACGTCTGCGGCCTGGCGCCCGCCGCTCCCGCGGCGCCCGTCGGCTGGGGGCCGGCGCCGAGCGCCGGGAGCATCCGCTACGCGGGCGCGGGACCAGGCGGTGCCGGGTCCGGCGGGTCAGGGCCGAGCGGATCCGGGCCGAGCGGGCCGGGATCGATCGGATCAGGGTCGACCGGGTCAGGTTCCGGCGCCTGGTCAACGGGCCTTGGCAGCGTCGGAAGCGGCAGCGGGCCAGGCACCCGCGGCTCACGTCCTGGCAGCGGCCGGTCGTCACGCGGCAGGCTCGGCGCCGGCCTCGTCGAGGTGCCGCCGGTCCCGGCGCTAGACCCGGCGACGGCGGTGCTCACCGACCCCAGGGTCCCTGAGAGCCGGCGGTTCTGCGGCAACTGCGGGCAGCTCGTCGGCCAGTCACGCGACGGCAGGCCCGGCATGACGGAGGGGTTCTGCCCGAACTGCCGCACCAGGTACTCCTTCAGCCCCAAGCTGGTGCCGGGCGAGCTCGTGGCCGGGCAGTACGAGGTGCTCGGGTGCCTCGCCCACGGCGGTCTCGGCTGGATCTACCTGGCCAAGGACCACAACGTCAGCGACCGCTGGGTGGTGCTCAAGGGCCTGCTCAACACCGGGGACGCGGACGCGATGGAGGCCGCCGTCGCCGAGGGGCGGTTCCTCGCCCAGCTTGAGCACCCGAACATCGTCCGCATCTACAACTTCGTGCAGCACGCCAGCCGGCGCGACGGCGAGACCGCCGGCTACATCGTGATGGAGTACGTGGGCGGCAAGTCGCTCAAGCAGATCCGGCTCGACGCGCGCCAGCACGGCGGTGCGGTGCCGCTCGCCCACGCGCTCGCCTACGCCCTGGAGATCCTGCCCGCGTTCGGCTACCTGCACGACCGGGGACTCGTCTACTGCGACTTCAAGCCGGACAACATCATCCAGACCGAAGAGCAGCTCAAGCTCATCGACATGGGCGGCGTCCGTTACATCAACGACGACGGCCCGATCTACGGGACCGTCGGCTACCAGGCGCCGGAGATTGAGGACGAGGGGCCGTCACCAAGCTCCGACCTCTACACCGTCGCCCGGACCCTCGCGGTGCTCACCTTCGACTTCGCCGGCTTCCAGCAGCAGTACCGGTTCCAGCTGCCGGACAACGAGCCGCTGCTGACGCAGCAGGGGTCCTTCGCCCGGCTGCTGCGCCGCGCCACGCACCGCCACCCGGCCCGCCGGTTCCAGTCGGCGGGGGAGATGGCCGAGCAGCTGACCGGCGTGCTGCGGGAGGTGCTCTCCGCCGCCGACGGGCAGCCCAGGCCCGCGTTCTCCGGCCTGTTCAGCCCCGAACTGCGCGCCATCGGCACCGACCTGAGCCCGGCCGTCGCCAACGGGAACGGCGCCCTCACGGTGACACCGCCGCCGGCCGCCGAGGTGATCGCCGGGCTGCCCGCCCCGCTGGCCGACGGCACCGACCCGGCGGCCGGCTACCTGGCCACGCTGGCCAGCCTTGAGGCCGCGCAGCAGGCGCAGGCCCTGCTCGGCGCGGTCAGCGGCGACGCGGGCGTACCGCCGGGCGTGGCCGAGTCGGTGGAGACCAGGCTGGCGCTCGTCCGCGCGCTCATCGGGACCGGCGACCTGGACACCGCGAAGGCCTCACTCGCCGACCTGTCGTCGTCGCCGCAGGCGGACTGGCGGGTCGCCTGGTACGGCGGTCTCTGCGAGCTGGCGAGCGGCACGCCCGACCGGGCGCGGGCGGCGTTCAGCGCCGTCTACGACGAGCTCCCCGGCGAGCTCGCGCCGAAGCTGGCGCTCGCCTTCGCCGCCGAGGCGGCCGGCGACCTGGCCGCGGCGCGCTACTACTTCCAGCTCGTGTGGACCGTCGACCGGTCGTACGTCAGCGCCGGGTTCGGCACGGCCAGGGCCTACCTCGCGAGCGGCGACCGGGTCAGCGCCATCGCCGCGGTCGCCGCCGTGCCTGAGACGTCAAGCCATCACGCCGCGGCGCAGATCGCCGCCGTCCGGCTGCTGGTCGCGGGCGGAGCCGGGCTGTCCGTGGCCGACCTGCACCAGGCCGACCAGCGCCTGGGCAGGCTGTCGCTCGACGACAACGACCCGCGCAGGCACCAGCTCGCGGTGGAGATCCTGCGCGCCGCGCTCGACTGGGTGTCCGACGGGACGGCCACCCCCCAGCGGGCCGGCGCCCAGGCCGCGGCGGAGCGCATCCTCGGCTACGAGGCGAACGAGCGCGCGCTGCGCTTCGGGCTTGAGCGCGGCTACCGCGCGCTCGCCACCCTGCTGCCTGAACGGCGGACCGAACTGGTAGACATGGCCAACAGCGTCCGCCCGAGGACCTGGATATGACGCACATGGAGACGCGATGACGAGCCTGCCCGGGTTCACCGTGGACATCGACCAGAACCCCTACCTGCCGGCCGGCGGTCGTGACGTCAGCGCGGTCGTCACCGTGACCGCGGACGAGACGGGTGACGCCCCGGCCGAGGTGCCGCCCGACGGCGGCAGCGCGGAGATCGTCATCGTGGACTGCTCGGGGTCGATGGACTACCCGCCGGCCAAGCTCGCCGAGGCACGCGCCGCCACCGCGGCCGCCGTGGACGTGATCAGGGACGGGACGTCGTTCGCGGTCATCGCCGGCACCTCCACCGCGTGGCCGGTGTACCCCGCCGACGGGTCGATGGCGGTCGCGGGGGAGCGGACAAGGGCGGAGGCCAAGGCGGCGCTGCGGCAGCTGCGGGCCAACGGCGGGACCGCGATCGGCCAGTGGCTGCGGCTGGCCCACCAGGTCTTCTCCTCGAGCCCGGCGACGCTGCGGCACGCGATCTTGCTCACCGACGGCAAGAACCAGCACGAGACCCCCGAGGAACTCGCCGCGGCCATTGCCCTGTGCGAGGGGGTGTTCCGCTGCGACTGCCGCGGCGTCGGCACCGACTGGGAGGTCGGTGAGCTGCGGAAGATCTCCACCGCGCTGCTCGGCTCGGTGGACATCGTGGTCGACCCGGCCGGCCTGGCGGCCGACTTCGAGGAGCTGATGCGCGGGGCGATGAGCAAGCAGCTGCCCGACGTGCTGCTGCGGGTGTGGACGCCGCAGACGGCGGCACTGAAGTTCGTCAAGCAGGTCGCCCCGGCCATCGACGACCTGACAAGCCGCCGGCTGGCCTCCGGCGCGCAGGCGGGCGACTACCCCACCGGGGCGTGGGCGCCGGGGGAGAGCCGCGACTACCACGTGGCGGTCACGGTGAACCCGGCCAGCCTCGGCCAGGAGATGCTCGCGGCGCGGGTCAGCCTGGTGGCGAGCTCGGCCGAGGGCCAGCAGGTGCTCGGCCAGGGCCTGGTGCGGGTGACGTGGACCGACGACGAGGCGCTGTCGACCAGGATCAACGCCAGGGTCGCCGGCTACACCGGGCAGGCGGAGCTCGCCGCCGCGATCGCCGACGGGCTTGAAGCCAACAAGCGGGGCGATGTGGACCTGGCGACCGCGCGGCTTGGCCGCGCGGTCGCGCTGGCGCACCAGGCGGGCAACGAGGAGACGGCCCGGCTGCTGGCCAGCGTGGTGGACGTGGTGGACGAGGCCACCGGCACCGTCCGGCTGAAGAAGAAGGTCGACGCCGCCGCCGAGATGGCGCTCGACACGCGGTCAACGAAGACGGTCCGGGTCAGGAAGGGGTAGCGCGGTGGCGACCTGCCCGTCCGGTCACGCCTCGACGAGCGACGACTTCTGCGACGTGTGCGGCGTCCTGATTGGCGCCGCGCCGAGCCTCGCGCCCGACCGGGCGCAGGCCGAGGCCGCGCGGGGCGCCGCGGGCGGCACCGCGGGGCCTGGCGCGGCTCCCGGCAGCGCCCGTGCCGGCGCCGGGCGATCCCTGCCCGCGCTGCGGTGTCACGCGGGCCGGCCAGTTCTGCGAGTCGTGCGGCTACGACTTCACCCTCGCGGGCCAGGACACGTTCGGCCCGGACGCGTACCAGGCGCCACCCCCGCCGCCGGGGCCCCCGGCGCCGCCGCCGGGCCCCAGGGCCGCCGCCGCCCGGCCGCCGCCGCCGGCACCGGCCCCGGCACCGCCCGCTTCCGTGCCTGCCGGGCAGGTGCCGCCGGGCGTGCCTGGCAGGACCGGCGCCGCCGACGCGGAGTGGACCGCCGTGGTGACCGCGGACCGCGCCTACTTCGACGCCATTCAGGCGGCGGGCGGCCCGGACGCGGCCGGCATCGCGTTCCCCGTCTACTGCCCGCAGCGGCGGTTCAGGCTCGCGGGCACCGAGGTGCGGATCGGGCGGCACAGCGTGTCAAGCGGCATCGACCCGGAGATCGACCTGTCCGTGCCGCCGGCCGATCCTGGCGTGTCGCGGCTGCACGCGGTGCTGCTCAAGGCACCCGACGGCACCTGGTCCGTCGTCGACCCCGGCTCGGCGAACGGCACCGCGGTCAACGGCAGCGAGATCCCGCACGGCCAGGCCGTGCAGCTGCGCGACGGCGACCGGATCCACCTGGGCGCCTGGACCGAACTGCGGGTCGTCCGCGGGGCCTAGCCCGGGCGCAGGTGAACAGTAGCTGACCGGCCGCTGAACATCTTCCTCATCCATCCTGCTCGCGGTTCCGTATCAGTATGAGGCCGGTAACAATCACCTCAGTACCCGGTGAATACGGCTTGCAGGCAAAACAGCGAGTGAGGAGCCCCTCACGGTGGCGGGGACGGGGAGAGGACGGCGCGGCTTCCTGGTGCGGAGAGCCGCGCTGTGCATGACGATCGGGACGGCGCTTGCCGCGGCGGCCGCGGCCTGCGGGACCGCCGCGCAACCGGGCCAGGCCGGCGGCGGCACCGTGGCGGCGCAGGCGGCCGCGCGGGCGGAAACGATCAACGAGGCGGGCAGCAGCCTGCTCTACCCGCTGATGAGCTCCTGGGCGGCGGCCTACCAGCGGCAGGCGCCAGGTGTGACCGTGCAGACCGCGTCCACCAGCTCGGGCAAGGGGATCGCGGCCGCGTCCGCGGGCACCGTGGACCTCGGCGCCTCCGACGCGTACCTGTCAAGCGGCGACCTGGTGAAGACGCCCACCCTGGTCAACATCCCCCTGGTGATCGCCGCGCAGACGGTTATCTACAACCTGCCTGACGTGAGCACCTCCGAGCACGTCAAGCTCGACGGCGCGCTGCTCGCGGGGATCTACCAGGGCACCATCACGATGTGGGACGACCCGCGCATCGCCGTGATCAACCCGCACGTGACCTTGCCGGCCATCAAGATCGTGCCGGTCTACCGCTCCGACAGCTCCGGTGACACGTTCCTGTTCACCAGCTACCTGTCCACCGGCTCCCAGTCCGCCCCCGACTCGCAGTGGAACGCCGCGATCGGGTACGGGACGACGGTCGCCTGGCCGAACGTCCCTGGCGAGGTCCCCGAGGCGGGCAGCGTCAACGTCCTGCACGCCTGCGAGTCCACCCCTGGCTGCGTCGCCTACAACGGGATCAGCTACCTGTCGCAGGCGCTGGCGGCCAACCTCGGCGAGGCGGAGCTCGCGAACTACGCCGGCGATTTCACGCTGCCGACCGCGCAGGCGATCCAGGACTCGGTCGCCAGCTTCGTGTCGCTCACGCCGCCCAACGAGACGATCTCGCTGATCGACGGCCCGTCGCCGACCGGGTACCCGATCGTCAACTACGAGTACGCCGTCGTCAGCACCCGCCAGCCCACCGCGGGCAGGGCCAGCGCGCTCAAGGCCTTCCTCAAGTGGCTCATCACCACGGGCAACCAGCCGTCGTACCTGGGCACCTACGGCTTCCAGCCCCTGCCTGAAGCCCTCGTGACGCTGGGCGAGCAGCAGATCGCGGAGATCGGCTCATGACCGCCACCCTCCCCGCCGAGGCGACCCGCCCCGCGACGCACCGGGCGCCGCGCCCCGCCGGCCCCGTGTCCCGCCGCGCACTGAACACCCCCACCGCGCTGCGCGCGCTGCTTGCGGGCCTTGTCCTGCTGTCGCTCGCCTGGGGCGCGTTCGGCGGCTGGGTGGCCAGCCAGCACTCCTCGGCCGCCGATTCCCTCGTTTCGACCGACGAGCGGCTCAGCCTTGAAGCCAGGGAGATGTTCCAGTCGATCGGGGACGCCGACGCGACGATCACCGCGGCGTTCCTCGCCAGCCCCAGGCCGCCGCTCGGTCAGTTGCAGCGCTACGAGTCCGACCTCGCGACGGCCCATCGCGACCAGTCAGGCCTGCAGGCGGCAGGCGGCAGCCAGGCCGAGGCCAGCGCGCTCGCCAGCCTGGGCGCCGGGCTGTCCGCCTACAGCGGCTACGTCGCCGAGACGACGGCCGAGTACGCGATGGGCTACCCGCTGACCGGCGGCTCGTTCCTGCAGGACGCCTCGGGCGAGGCGCACCTGGTGCTGCTGCCCGCCGCGAACACCGTCTTCACGCAGGAGAACGACGCGCTCAGCGGGGCGAGCGGCCAGGCGACGGAGCTGCCCACGATGCTCGCCGCGCTCGTGCTCGCGCTGGTCACCGCCTTCGTCCTCTACCGGGCGCAGCGCTGGCTGACCAGGCGCACCAACCGCGTGCTCAGCCCCGGGCTCGTGCTCGCGTCGCTGCTGCTCGTCATCAGCGTGATCTGGGTCGCCGCCGGATTCCTCACGGCCCGCTCTGACCTCGACGGCGGCATCGCGCACGGCTCGGGCCCGGTGCAGAACCTCGCGCTCGCGAGCATCGGCGTCCAGCAGATCAGGGGCGACGCGGTGCTCAACGTCATCTCCCGCAGCGGCAGCACCTCCTTCCAGACCGACTTCCTCGCGACGAGCAAGAGGGTCGGCCCAGGGACCGGCAGCCTGCTCGGCGGCGCGGCCGCCGCGCAGCAGGCAGGCGGGCAGGGCGCCGCGCTCGTGGCGACCGCGCAGCGGGACGCGACCGCCTGGTACGCGGCCAACGACCAGGTGTACCTGCTCAACAGCAAGTCCAACTACGCCGCCGAGCGGGGGCTGATCGTCGGGTCAGGCGCCGGCAGCACGGCCACCGCGTACACCGCGCTCGAAGGAGACATCACCAACGCGATCCGCGCCGACCAGGGCGTCTTCGATTCCGCCGCCACCGCAGGAGCGAACGCGCTCGACCCCCTGGCGGGCGTCGTGATCGCGACGTCCCTGCTGATGGCGGCGGGCTGCGCGTGGGCCGTCAGCCGCCGGCTCGCGGAATACCGCTAAGCTCCCTTTGCTACCGCATACGCGGAAGGCGAAGAAGCCGCACAATTGAGAAGACGAGGAACGGCGTCATAACTGCCTGAGGAGGGACGGTGGCCGGGGAGTCCCCAGCGCAGCAGTCACCGGGAGGGGCGGTCCCCCGTCCTGCCCGCGGCATGCCGGACGGCAGGCCCGACGGAAGGTCAGGCACGCCCGTCATGCGGCCTGGCGGCCCGCTGACCGGGCTTGCCCCGGGGTTCCGGGTGGCCGGGTACGTGCTTGAGCGGCTGGTCGGCGTCGGCGGGATGGCGGCGGTCTACCAGGCGCGCGACGAGCGGCTCGGCCGGGTCGTGGCGCTGAAGCTGCTCGCGGGCGACGAAGCGCTCAGGATGCGGTTCGTGCGCGAGGCCAGGGCCGTGGCGGCCGTCGACCACCCGCACATCATCCCCGTCTACGCGGCCGGCGAGGCCGACGGCATGCAGTTCATCGCGATGCGGTTCGTGGCGGGCGACACCCTCCAGGGAGTGATCGCCGCGGTCGGCGCGCTGTCGCCGCGCCGCGCGGCGGCGTTCATCTCCCCGGTCGCGTCCGCCCTCGACGCCGCGCACGCCGCCGGCCTGGTCCACCGGGACGTCAAGCCGGGCAACATCCTGGTGGACGCCAGGCGCGGCGGGCCAGAGCACGCCTACCTGACGGACTTCGGCATCGCCAGGGCGATGCTGTCGGCGGGCACGCTGACCGTCGCGGGACAGTTCCTCGGCACCCCCGACTACGCCCCGCCCGAGCAGGTCAACGGCCAGCCCGTCGACGGCCGGGCCGACCAGTACGCGCTCGGCTGCGTGGCGTTCGAGATGCTCAGCGGCACGGTCCCGTTCAAGCGCGAGCTGCCGATCGCCGTGCTCTACGCGCACCTGTCCACGCCGCCGCCGCGCCTCACCTCGATCCGCAACGACCTGCCGCCCGCCGTGGACGACGTCCTCGCCAGGGCCATGGCGAAGGCTCCCGACGAGCGGTACCCCAGCTGCGCCGACTTCGCGGACGCCCTGCGCGAGGCCCTCGGACTTGACCCTTACGACCCGTCCCGCGCGGCCCCCACCCCGACCATGCCGATGACCACGTTCGAGGCCCAGGTGCCGCCCGCCCAGGTGCCGTGGACGGCGGTAGTGACCGCCGACCGCGACTACTACGAACGCATCCAGCCGGTCCACGCGCAGGACAGCACCCACATGGGATTCCCCGACGACTACCAGGAGCACCGCATACCGCTGCAGGGCGGCGAGCTCCTGATCGGCCGCCGCAGCGACTCCAGGCAGATCTACCCGGACATTGACCTGATCGGCCCGCCAAGGGACCCGGGGATCCACCGCAAGCACGCCAAGCTCATCGCCGCACCCGACGGCACCTGGACGGTCGTCGACCTGGGCAACGACAACGGCATCACGGTCAACGACCGCGACGTTCCCCCCGGCGACTCCGTCCCCCTCCGCCCCGGCGACCGCATCCACCTGGGCGCCTGGACCAGGATCACCATCACCCGCGGCTGAGCCGCCGTCCGGCCGAAGTCACGCACTGCCACGGTCGTCCCGTCACCGGTCCGCGTGACCCCTGAGGCAGCTCGCGCCGTCCGTCGCGTTACGGTGGCCCTGAGCTGGGATTGAGCAAGGGTGATATGTACCATAATTCCGGTATGAAAGGTTGACAAAGGTCGGCATGCTGCACACACTCCGTACGTGACATCAGAGCCCGCGCCCCGCACCGGCGCACCCGCGACCGCGGGGACCGGCCTCGCGCAGCACACGATCGGGCTGCCAGGCGTCGTATTCCAGTCCGTGACGTTCATGGCGCCCGGCGGCGGCGTCGCGACCTCGCTGGCCGTCGCCGCCGCGTACGCCGGCGGGGCGCTGTCGCTGTCGGTGCTCGTGACGCTGGTGGCCGCGCTGATCGTGGCCGCATCGATCGGGCAGCTCGCCAGGCACCTGCCGTCCGCGGGGAGCATCTACACCTACCCCGCCCAGGGACTGCATCCCTACGTCGGGTTCCTCGTCGGGTGGGGGTACGCGCTCATCACCGGGCTTGTCGGGCCGATCGTCAACCTGCTCATCGGGTACTTCGTGGCGACGGAACTGAACGCGGAGGCGGGCTGGAACTTCCGGGCGACGTGGCTGATCTTCATGCTGCTGCCCGCCGTGCTCACCGCGCTCGCGGGCTACTTCGGCGTCAAGTTCGGCACCAGGGTCGGCGTCGTGCTCGGCGGCCTGGAGATCCTCGTCTTCGTCGCGCTGTCCCTCTGGATGTTCGCCCACGCCACGGCCAGCGCCGGGGCGGTTCTCGACACGTTCACGCTGAAGTACGCCACGGTGAAGGGGTTCACCGGGGCGTCAGGTCTGGCGGGCGGGTCGGTCTTCGTGCTACTCGCCTTCGTCGGCTTCGAGGCCGCGGCCCCGCTCGCCGAGGAGGCCCGCTCGCCGCGGCGCACGGTGCCGCGCGCCGTCCTGCTGTCCTGCCTGATCGTGGGGATCTTCTACCTGTTCACGACCCTGGCGGTCGCCGCGTACGTCGGCCCGTCGCACATGGCGTCGTACGGCGGGCTCGGCGGCGGCAGCCCGTGGATCCTGTTCGGCCGCCAGCTGTGGGGCTGGGGCTGGGTCATCGTCTTCCTCGCCGTCATCAACTCGTTCTTCGCGAACGGGAACTCGGCGCTGATCGCCGCCACGCGCACCTGGTACGCCATGGGACGGATCGACTTGCTGCCCAGGGCCTTCGCCCGCACCGACCAGCGCCACGCCTCACCCGTCGTCGGCATCGCCGCGCAGACCCTGCTGACGGTCGTGGTGGCAGTGCCACTCGGACTGCACTACGGCCCGGCGACCGCGTTCCAGCTGCTGGCCACGATCCTGTCCGCCGTGATGATCGGCATCTACATCGTCATCAACATCTCCGTCATCGGCTACTACGCGCGCAAGCAGCGCGCCGAGTTCCACTGGCTGGCGCACGTGGTCCTCCCGGTCCTCGGCACGCTGGTCCTGCTGCCCGTGCTGGCCGCGGCGCTGGGCGTCGGGACGTCATTCTTGAAATTCGTCTCCCCGCTGCCCTACCCGGTCAGCCAGGCAGGCCTCGCCGTCGGCATCTGGTTCGCCATCGGCGTGCTCTACCTCGTGTACCTGGCGGTCAAGCACCCCGGCCGGGTGCGCGCCATGGAGGAGGTATTCGACTAGGCGCCTGGTCAGTACTTCGGCCCGACGAACGCGTCAAGCCGCGCGACAGCCTCCCGCTTCGCCACTGAGATCGTAGTTGGCTTTGAGAAGCGCCACTCCACGTCAAGCTGATCCAGCGTCTGGCCGCAGAGCCGCAGGATGTCCTCGGACATGTTGACGAACAGGTACCGCGGGTACTCGTACCAGTGCTCCCCGTCGGCCAGCACCCGACGCACCCGGTTCATGCCCCGGTACCCGTCCGAGTGGAAGAGCCCGCGGACGAAGTCTCCGGGATAACAGTCCACGATGACCTGCTGCCAGTCGGCGAGCTCGATCTTCCTAGTGTGCTTCATCCCAGGTCCATGCTGCGGGAACAGGCACGGCCAATGCTTGGAGTAGCTCTTGACCTGAGTCATGCCGTCTCGCTGGACGAAGAAGACGCGGGACGCGGGTATTACACGCCGCATGGCGCGCTTGGCCGCTCTGATCAGGCCAGGCCAAACGTCCCCGCAGAAGACGGACAGTGCGAACACACCACGTCGATGTCGCGTTATATGCCCATCGCCAAGGTAGAGGCCGAGGAGATACGCATACGCGCGCTCATCGAGCACTGCGCCGTCGCAGCGAGGGCAATTCGCGTGCTTGCGTTCCTTCTCTGTAGTCCGGCGGCGGCCGGTTCGCCACTTCTGGACCGCGCCGATCGAGACGCCCGTGATCTGAGCCACCTCGCGGTCGATCAGTCCCTGTTTAGACAGGCAGAGCGCCCTATCCACTGTTGCTCTCGGATGCATGATTACACTGTAAGTAGCACCACTGACGTTTTGAGAACTCGCCGTGAGTCTGGTCCCTCACGGGGATTCATCACAAGGGCTTCGCGGACATGGCGGTTCCTACAAAAATCAGGGCGTACGGCTGACGAGTTCGCCGGACCGTACGCCCTGCGCAAGTGCCCCGAGTGGGACTCGAACCCACACTGTGCGGGTTTTGAATCCGCTCTCTCATGCCAAATTGGAGTACCGGGGCATGAACGCTCGACCCGGTAGTCCGGGCGGCGCTCACATGACAATGTACCGCAGACGGTAGTCTCATGGGCGTGAGCCAGAATGCGTTGCGAGTCGTGATTGCCGAGGATGAGGCGCTGATCCGCCTGGACCTCAAGGAAATGCTCGAAGAGGAGGGCTACTCGGTCGTGGCCGAGGCGGCCGATGGCGAGACCGCGGTCGAGAAGGTCATCGCCCTGCAGCCCGACCTTGCCATCTTGGACGTGAAGATGCCAATCCTCGACGGCATCTCCGCCGCCGAGCGCATCGCCGCGGACAGGATCGCCCCGGTCGTGATCCTCACCGCGTTCTCGCAGCGGGAGCTGGTTGAGCGCGCCAGGGACGCTGGAGCCATGGCCTACCTTGTGAAGCCGTTCACGAAGGCAGACCTGGTGCCCGCGATCGAGATGGCCGTCAGCAGGTACACCGAGATCAAGGCCCTGGACCAAGAGGTCAACACCCTCAAGGACCGTCTTGAGGTCCGCAAGCTGCTCGACCGCGCCAAGGGCCTGCTCCAGTCCGAGCACGGCATGACCGAGCCGCAGGCGTTCCGCTGGATCCAGAAGACGTCCATGGACCGCCGCCTGACGATGCGCAAGGTCGCCGAGGCCGTGATCGAGGGGACGCTTGGCGCGACCGCGAAGTCAGAGAAGACCGAAGACAAGCCCGAGTAACCAGGAGAAAGAAGCCCGAGCAGACTCCCGGACCCCGTCCGCCGAAGGCGGACACCCGGGGGTACGGGGGGTCGTCCCCCCGGGAGAAATCTGTGTGTTGGGGGTCCGATATGGTGGCGGTTTTCGCCATCGGACCCCCAACACACAGACCCGGGGACCCGTTGGTACCGTGTCCGCCTTCCCCGGGCTGACACGTTCTCTACTTGGACCCCCGGGTCCGCTGTCGTTACGTTAGCGACATCGAGTCCCAACGGCAAAGCGGAGTTCGGCGGATCGTTCGCCGTAAGTTCCCCGCTGATTCCGGTGCGTTCACCCAGATCCATCACCGTTTGCCGCCTTTCGACCCGGTGCGGTAGCTAACGTCGGCCGCAGCGGCTGCGAACTGGGCAGTTCTTCGCGTCCGGGTCCGGGTGTGAGCGTTCTAGCAGGCGGTTGGGCAGCGGAGCGTGTCCGGCTAACCATAGATAACAATCTCATAGCATCGGCGTGTCGCGCGTGCGTCCGCCGCGGAAACGAGGGCGCGCCTCGGCGGCCGCCGCCGCACGCGCACCGGCATCCCGGGCGGCCGGGTTGTGCACGTTCTCACGACTGTCGATCAATCATCGCAAATGATCAAGCCTGTGAGCAGCGAGACGTGACATTCGCGTTGTTTGCGTTCACAATGCCTTCTTAGGCATGCGCATGCTGGCCGGCCACCGGGGCCCCATCGAGGCCGGCCAACAGGACCCAGCGAAGGCAACACCCAACGAAGGGAAGCCCTCCATGCGCACGAAGCTCGCGAAGATCGGAACGTGGCGGCACAAGAGACCGCCGCTCATCGCCGGTGCCGGCATCCTGGCCGCCGCGACGGCTATCGGGGTGGCCGCGGCCGTCGCGCCGTCGGCGACCGCGCAGCCGGTGACAAATCAGGTGAAGTCGGGCGGCGGCGGCTCGCTGAGCATCACCAAGCAGTATCTTCGGTAGCACCACGGAGCCGTACACCGGCAAGGCGACGCCGACGTACCGCTACACGCTAAGCAACGGCCGTGGAATGTCGGTCGACCTGCTGTCCTATGGCGCGATCACCCAGGCGATCAACGTGCCTGGCAAGGACGGCGCGACCGCCGACGTGGTCCTCGGCTTCAAGACGCTGCAGGACTACGTGACCAATGTCAGCCCGCCGGTGATCGCCAACGGCGGCCCGTACTTTGGTGAGACGGTCGGCCGGTACGCCAACCGGATCGCCAAGGGCACCTTCCAGCTCAACGGCCAGACCTACACCCTGCCGATCAACAACGGCGTGAACGCGCTGCACGGCGGCCTTGTCGGGTTCGGCAACCACATCTGGTCCCAGGCCGGCGGCCTCATCCACACCGGCAACGAGGTCGGCGTCACGCTCCAGCTTGTCAGCCCGAACGGCGACGCCTCCGGCGCGGCGGGCAGCCCCGGCTGCACGAACGGCTGCACCGGCTACCCCGCGCAGCTGACCGTCGACGTCACCTTCACGCTGAACAGCCAGGGCCAGTACGGCATCCACTACTCGGCGCACAATGACGATGCCAAGCTGAGCACGGTCCTCAACCTGACCAACCACAGCTACTTCAACCTCGCGGGCGAGAACTCGGCGGCAGGCTCCGCCTACGGCCAGTACGTGCAGATCAACGCCGACAGCTACTCGCCGACCGACAGCACGCAGATCCCGCTGCCGCTGACCAACGGCGTCCCGGTCGCGGGCACGCCGTTCGACTTCCGCGCGCCGCACACGATCGGCTCGCGGATCAGCGAAGTGAGCGCGCCGGACAACACTCCCGCGAGCTTCAGCGCCGCCACCGGGGGCAAGAGCCAGCTGCTCATCGCCCAGGGCTACGACCACAACTGGATCCTGAACAAGCAAACGGCCAGCACGACCGGCCCTGACGGCCTCAACCTCGCCGCCCGCGCCTCGGACCCGAGCAGCGGCCGCGAGCTGGCCGTCTGGACCGACCAGCCTGGCGTCCAGTTCTACAGCGGCAACTTCCTCAACGGCACGCTCACCGGCATCTCCGGTGACACCTACCGTCAGGGCGCCGGCTACACCTTCGAGACCCAGCACTTCCCCGACTCGCCGAACGAGCCGTCCTTCCCTTCGACGGTCCTCGGCCCGAACCACACCTTCACCTCGACGACAGTCTTCGCCTTCTCCGCGTAACGGCGCATAGGCAAAGGACACGGCCGGTGCCCCGGCGGACAAGCGTCCGCCGGGGCACCGCCGCGCGGTCGTAGGATGCTAAAGGTGACGGACACGCTGCTGCTCCTCGACGGCCACTCGCTCGCCTACCGGGCGTTCTTCGCGCTCCCCGTGGAGAACTTCGCCACCACGACGGGCCAGCCCACGAACGCGGTCTACGGCTTCACCGCGATGCTCATCAACGTGCTGCGCGACGAGAAGCCAAGCCGGGTAGCCGTCGCCTTCGACCGCAGCGAGCCGACGTTCCGCCACGAGCAGTACGTCGAGTACAAGGCCGGCCGCACCAAGGCGCCGGATGAGTTCCGCAGCCAGGTCAGCCTGATCTTCGAGGTACTCGACGCGCTTGGCATCAGGCACCTGTCCGCCCCCGGCTTCGAGGCCGACGACATCATCGCCTCCCTGGCCACCCAGGCGGAGGCGGAAGGCTGCGACGTCCTCATCGTCACCGGGGACCGCGACACGTTCCAGCTCGTCTCGGACAAGACCACCGTCCTGTACAACAGCCGCGGCGTCTCCGACATGAGGCGCTACGATCCCGCGGGCCTGCAGGAGAAGTACGGCCTGACCCCCGCCCAGTACCCCGACTTCGCCGCGCTGCGCGGCGACCCGAGCGACAACCTGCCGTCCATACCCGGCGTCGGCGAGAAGACCGCCACCAAGTGGATCGTCGAGTACGGGTCGCTTGAGAACCTCGTCAACCGGGTCGACGAGGTCAAGGGCAAGGCGGGCGACGCCCTGCGCGAGCACCTCGGCAACGTCCTGCGCAACCGCCAGCTGACCACGCTCATCCGCGACCTGCCGACGGAGACCATCGGCGCGGCCCCTGGCGACCTCGCACCCGCGCCGTGGAGCCGCGACACGATCCACCAGCTCTTCGACACCCTCCAGTTCCGCGTGCTGCGCGACCGCCTGTACGCGACGTTCCCCGAGGGCCTCCCCGGTGCGGCCAGGTCCACCGTGCCTGGCGGCACAGGGGCAGGCGCCGTCGACGCCGAGGGCGGCAGCGGGGTATTCGAGGTCGACGCGTCCGTTCTCGGCCCCGACGAGGTCGCCGGCTGGCTCGCCGAGCACGATTCCCCCGAACGGATGGGGCTTGCTCTGGACGGCACCTGGGGCCGCGGCAGGGGCAGGGTGACGGGCATCGCGATCGCCGCGCCTGACGGTGCTGGCGCGTACCTCGACCCGGAGGCCCTGACGCCGGACGACGAGCGCGCGTTCGGCGACTGGCTCGCCGCGAAGGACCGCCCCAAGGCACTGCACGACGCCAAGGGACCCATGCACGCGCTGGCATCGCACGGATTCGTTCTGCATGGACTTACCTCTGACACCGCGCTGGCCGCGTATCTCGCACTGCCCGGCCAGCGCACCTTCGATCTTTCCGATCTTGCGCTGCGGTACCTCGGCAAGGAGCTCAGCGAGTCCGCCGGTGACAACGTGCAGCTGACCCTGGACGGTTCAGGCGAGGAGGAGTCCGCGCTTGCGCTCGCGCGCCGCGCCCAGGCCACCCTGGACCTCGCCGCGGCGCTCGACGCGGACCTGGAGAAGCGCGGCGCCACCCGGCTGCTGCACGAGATCGAGCTGCCGCTGGTCACCGTCCTGGCCGAGATGGAGCGGATCGGCATCGCGGCCGACACCGACCACTTCGCCGAGATGTCGGCGACGCTGTACGGCGAGGTGAAGAGCGCCGAGCAGGCGGCGTACGAGGTCGTCGGCCACGAGTTCAACCTCGGCTCGCCCAAGCAGCTGCAGGAGGTCCTGTTCACCGAGCTCGGCCTGCCGAAGACCAAGCGGATCAAGACCGGCTACACGACCGACTCCGAGGCGCTGACGAACCTGCTCGCGTCCACCGGACACCCGGTCCTCGAGCACCTGCTGCACCACCGTGACGTGGCCAAGCTGAAGTCGATCGTCGACTCGCTGATCCCGATGGCGGATGAGGACGGCAGGATCCACACGACCTTCAACCAGATGATCGCCGCGACCGGGCGGCTGTCGTCCACCGACCCGAACCTGCAGAACATCCCGATCCGCACCGAGACCGGCCGCCGCATCCGCGAGGGCTTTGTCGTCGGCGCCGGGTACGAGACGCTGCTGACCGCGGACTACTCGCAGATCGAGCTGCGCATCATGGCGGACCTGTCCGGCGACGCGGCGCTGGTCGCGGCGTTCGAGTCGGGTCACGACTTCCACGCGACGACCGCCTCCCGGGTGTTCGGCGTCGACGCCCGCGACGTGACACCGGAGCAGCGCGCCAAGATCAAGGCGATGAACTACGGCCTCGCCTACGGGCTGTCCGCCTTCGGCCTGTCGAACCAGCTGCGCATCTCCGTCGATGAGGCGCGCATGCTGATGGACGACTACTTCAAGGAGTTCGGCGGCGTCCGCGACTACCTGCAGTCCATCGTCGCCCAGGCCCGCCTCGACGGCTACACGTCCACGATCATGGGCCGCCGCCGCTACCTGCCCGACCTGACGTCAGACAACCGCCAGCGCCGCGAGATGGCCGAGCGGATGGCGCTCAACGCGCCGATCCAGGGCTCGGCCGCCGACGTCATCAAGGTGGCGATGCTCCGCGTCTCTGCCGCGATCAAGCAGGCGGGCCTGAAGTCCCGTATGCTGCTGCAGGTCCACGACGAGCTGATCTTCGAGTCGGCCCCCGGCGAGCTTGCCGCCCTGACCTCGCTGGTCAAGGCGGAGATGGGCGCCGCGACCGACCTGCGCGTCCCGCTTGAGGTCTCCACGGGCACCGGCCGCAGCTGGGCGGAAGCGGCACACTAACCAGCGAAACAGGCCAATGGCCGGAACAGTGGGAAAACGTTCAGCGTTTGCAGAGAAGAGTCCAAGGTTTTTTGAGCTGTGGCTGAGTTGTAGCCTGGCTCAATTGACCAGCCAGCAAGAACTACATACCCTGAACTCTGCGCTGTGTCCTCGTGCGGTCTTGTCGCCGCCACTCGGCCCTCGGAAGCGGGCCGTATGGCTGTGAGGCCGCCGGGGCGTGCCGTGGCCGCTACATGGCCAGGCAAGTCCCGCGCGTTCACCGCATAAGTCCTCGGCGCGCAACGCAATATTCATTCCTGTCCGCATCCGGAGCCCACCAACTCATGACGAGCAGCACGCAAGCCACCCAGACCCCTAAGGTAGCGGTCAACGACATCGGGTCTGAGGAGGCATTCCTCGCCGCGATCGACCTCACCATCAAGTACTTCAACGACGGCGACATCGTCGAGGGGACCGTCGTCAAGGTCGACCGTGACGAGGTCTTGCTCGATATCGGCTACAAGACCGAGGGCGTTATCCCGTCCCGCGAACTGTCGATCAAGCACGACGTCGACCCGCACGACGTCGTCAAGACCGGCGAGCAGATCGAGGCCCTGGTTCTCCAGAAGGAGGACAAGGAAGGCCGCCTCATCCTGTCCAAGAAGCGGGCGCAGTACGAGCGCGCGTGGGGCACCATCGAGCGGATCAAGGAGGAGGACGGCGTCGTCACCGGCACCGTCATCGAGGTCGTCAAGGGCGGCCTCATCCTCGACATCGGCCTGCGCGGCTTCCTGCCCGCGTCGCTGGTGGAGATGCGCCGGGTGCGTGACCTTCAGCCGTACGTCGGCAAGGAGATCGAAGCCAAGATCATCGAGCTGGACAAGAACCGCAACAACGTGGTTCTTTCCCGCCGTGCCTGGCTTGAGCAGACCCAGTCCGAGGTCCGTCACACGTTCCTCAACACCCTGCGCAAGGGCCAGATCCGCAAGGGCGT
Source organism: uncultured Actinomycetota bacterium (assembly GCA_963759545.1). Lineage (GTDB taxonomy): Bacteria > Actinomycetota > Actinomycetes > Streptosporangiales > Streptosporangiaceae > Trebonia. The sequence continues at coordinate 384,189 of CAVXAB010000017.1, read as the reverse complement.
CGTCTCGTCGATCGTCAACTTCGGCGCGTTCGTCGACCTCGGCGGCGTGGACGGCCTCGTGCACGTGTCCGAGCTTTCCTGGAAGCACATCGACCACCCGGGCGAGGTCGTCGAGGTCGGCCAGGAGGTCACGGTCGAGGTCCTGGACGTGGACATGGACCGCGAGCGCGTCTCGCTGTCGCTGAAGTCCACGCAGGAAGACCCGTGGCAGCAGTTCGCGCGGACCCACCAGATCGGCCAGGTCGTTCCCGGCCGGGTCACCAAGCTGGTGCCGTTCGGCGCGTTCGTCCGCGTGGAAGAGGGCATCGAGGGCCTGGTGCACATCTCCGAGCTGGCCGACCGCCACGTGGAGATCCCGGAGCAGGTCGTCCAGGTGGGCGAGGAGATCTTCGTCAAGATCATCGACATCGACCTGGACCGCCGGCGGATCAGCCTGTCGCTCAAGCAGGCCAACGAGGGCGCGGCCAGCGAGACTGCCGGCGACGAGTTCGACCCGACGCTCTACGGCATGCCCGCGACCTACGACGATCAGGGCAACTACCTCTACCCCGACGGCTTCGACCCGGAGAGCGGCGACTGGCTCCCCGGCTACGAGTCCCAGCGCGAGGAGTGGGAGCGGCAGTACGCCGAGGCCCGCGCCCGCTTTGAGGCGCACCGCAAGCAGATCGAGGAGTCCCGCGCCAAGGCCGAGGAAGAGGGCGAGGCAGGTGGCGAGACCGCCGCGACCTCGCAGTCGGCCCCGCGCCCGCGCGGCGGCAGCCGCCCGGCCGGGCCCGAGAACAACGCCCCGACCGGCACCCTGGCTTCAGACGAGGCGCTAGCCGCGCTCCGCGAGAAGCTGTCTGGCGGCCAGAGCTAAGGGTTCTGCAAAGAGTCATCCGTAACGGATGCGGACGCTGCCCCGTCGCCCCACGTGCTCGTGGGACGGCGGGGCAGCGCCGTTTACCCGGGTGTACCTGGTGGCCCATGAACCCTGGAGCAGCGGGGGCGAGGGGTGCCCGCCGTGAGCTGTTACGTTTGCGCCGGGTCTTGGCGCTTCGCGCGGGAGACCAGGTCAGCCCAGACCTCGGCTACCCGGCGGTCGAGGTCTTCGCGGGTGCCGGAGTTGTCGATCACGATGTCCGCGATGGCCAGGCGCTGTTCCCTGGTGGCCTGGGCGGCCATCCGCGCGCGGGCCTGGTCCTCCGGCAGGCCGCGGCCCGCGAGCCGGGAAACCTGGACCTCGGGCGGCACGTCGACGACGATGACCACGGCGAAGTCCGCGCTGCGCTGACCCTCGGCGAGCAGCGGGATGTCGTGCACGACGACCGTGTCCGGGCCGCCCGCCTCGACGGCGGCATCCTCGGCGGCCCGGAGGTGCTCGTGGATCAGCGGGTGCGTGATGTCGTTGAGCTTCTCGAGCGCGACCTCGTCGGAGAACACGATCCCGGCCAGCTTCGCCCGGTCAAGCGACCCGTCGGCCCGCAGCACCCCTGGCCCGAAGGTCTCCGCGATCCGCGCGAGACCCGGAGTCCCCGGCTCGACGACCGCCCTGGCGGCCTTGTCGCCGTCAAGCACGACGGCACCCAGTGCGGCGAGCCGCTCGGCCACCGCGCTCTTCCCCGACCCGATCCCGCCAGTCAGCCCGACCCGCAGCACGCTCGCTCCCTTCGCGTTTAACGCGTTCCGGGCCACCATACGCCGCGATCCGCCGCCGTGCGACGTCCCCTGTCCGGGCGCACAACGGACTGTCGCAGGGGGCCAGTAGGGTCTTCCCATGCGAGCTAACGGAACGTTTACCGTCAAGGCCTTCAACCCGGCCAGCCTCACCCCCGAGCCGGTCATCGCCGCCGCCCTTCCCGTCGGTGTCGCGATCATTGAGAAGCAGTTCGATGGAGACTTCGCGGGCCGCTCGGACGCGGTCTTCACCTCCGCGTTCGACCAGGCGACGGGGGTGGGCACCTACGTAGCGATGGAGTCCTTCGAGGGCACGGTCGACGGCAGGCAGGGCGCGTTCAGCTTCGTGCACTTGGCGTCGACGACTGGCAGCGACCGCACGGCGGAGTACTTCGCCATCGTGCCGTCAAGCGGCTCCGGCCAGCTCGCGGGCATCTCCGGTACCGGCGGCCTAGCCATCGACCCCGACGGGACGCACCGCATCTGGCTGGACTACGAGCTCAGCTGACCTGGCTTCGGCGGTATTCAAAGCCCGCACGGCTGAGCTCCGTCCCTGGTCCGGACGCATGCATCCCAGGATTCAGCGTGGCGTGTACCGGGCACACGCTACGATTTGGTCCCGTGGCCGACTTTGATCCGACAATCCCGTCCATCGCGCGGGTTTATGACTACCTGCTGAACGGCAAAGACAATTTCGCCGTGGACAGGGAAGTCGCGGAGAAGCTGCTCGCCGTGGTCCCCATCTCGGCCGACGTCATGCGCGAGAACAGGCAGTTCCTCGCCAGGGCCACGAGATGGGCGGCCGGGCAGGGGGTCACCCAGTTCATCGACCTGGGCTGCGGCATGCCCACCGAGCCGAACACGCACGGCAGCGCGGGGACGGTCATCGCCGAGGCGCGCGTCGCGTACGTGGACAACGACGAGGTAGTTCTCGCGCACCTGCGCGCCCTCGCAGCCCACGGCAACCCCGGCGTGACCGTGGTCGAGGCCGACGTGCGCGAAGTCGCGGCGACATTGGAAGCGGTCAGCGCGGGCATTGACCTGTCCCGCCCTGTCTGCCTGCTGATGGGCGCGCTGCTGCACTTTTTCCCCGCCGACGCCGCGCGTGACCTAGTCGCCAGCTACGTGGCAGCGCTGGCGCCCGGCAGCTTCGTGGTCCTTTCCGTGGGCCGGGGCGACGGTGACGCGGCGAACGAGGGCTTCCGCGCTTACTCTTCTGGCGGCAACCAGTCCTATAACCACTCGGTCCCTGACTTCACGAGCTTCTTCGGTGACCTCGCCCTCGTCCCCCCTGGCATCGTCGATGCCAGGCAGTGGGAGCCCGACCCCGGCGAAGAGGGCCCGTTCCCGCCCCGTAGCGGCTACACCATCGCCGGCGTCGCCCGCGTCGGGTAGCGGGCCTACTTCAGCAGGTCTAGCTCGCCGCGCTGGCCGAGCTGCTCGCGGAACTCATCAAGCGCCTCGTCCTGGTCGGCGCCGAGGTCTTCGAGCACCACCATCCGCGTGCCAGTCCAGTAGGCACCCGCGTACCCGCTGCCCTCCGGCCGGACGAGCAGGAAATCGTGCGCGATCTTGATGTGATCGTGCACCTGTGCCCACGACGTGCCCGGCGGGACCAGGGCGATCGACGGGGGCTCGCTGTCGTCATAGGTCAGGCCGTCGAGCATGGACAACTTCCTCCCGTGGGCAACGGACGCGGACACCTTAAATCGCGCGCCGCCCGCGCGGCGTCTCATCGCAAGACGCCCGGCCCGGCGGCCGTGGCGGCGGTGGCCGAGCTAGATCAGTTCAACCGCGCGCTGGCCGTCGTCAAGGTCAGCGGCACCGAGATCGGCGCCGTCGGGCCGCCGGCTCTCGCCCGCCTCGGCGACATCGGGCAGCCGCAGGTCGGCCGTTGCGCGACGTCCGCCGCCCGTTCCCTCCCGGTCCGCGAGAAGCGCCCACGCGTACAGGCTGATCGGGTAGATGAAGTAGCCGAAGCGCGTCGCCGGGGACAGCAGGAACAGCGCGGTCAGCCCGATGGCGATGCGCCGCGCCGCCGCGGCGGGGGTAGCGGGCGGCGACTTCACCAGCGAGGCCGCGATGGCCAGCCCTGCCGCCGCGAGCAGCACGAGCGCGGCGAGGTGCCCGCCTGACCCCAGCGTCGCGAGCAGGTGGCCGGGCAACGGGCTCTGCGCGGGCGACTTCGCCGAGGTAAGCCCGAGCGGGTAGGCCACCGTGTTCTGCAAGATCGACGCCGGGTGGCGCAGCGCGGCCGGCGCGAGCGCCGCCACGAGCGCGGCGGCGGCCGCGAGCACCAGCACGGTGAACCTGACGGCGGAACGTGCGCCGTTGCGCGTGACGACCATGACGGCGATGATGGCGAGCGCCGGCCAGGCCGTGTACTTCATCGCGCACGCGACGCCAAGGACGAGGGCGGCAAGCACGGTGTCCCTGCGCCGGGCGCGGTCATCGAGCGCGCGCCCGCTCCTGGCCAGCAGCGCGAGCGCCAGGCAGGTCAGGGCGATGACCGGGGGGTCGGTGATCCCCATCGTCAGCGGGAACGCCATGACGGGGCAGGCCAGCCAGAACGCGGCATGCCCGAGTGCGCGGCGCCGGCGGCCGTCCGCCCGCGGCGCGAGCGTGACCAGGAACGTCGCGTACAGCAGCAGGAACGTCACCGCGATCAACCAGGGCCACGTCTGACCAGGCAGGCCGAGCGCCCCGGGCAGGCCGAAGAGCGCCATGACCGGCAGGTACGGGTTGTAGGCGAGCCAGCCGCCCGCGGACAGCGCCGCGACCGGCAGGTACGGGGTGCCGTGATGCAGCAGCAGGACCCCGGACCTGGCCACGACCGCGACATCTGGGGGAGTGGGCTCCTTGGTCATCAGCCAGAGGGCCGGCGCGGCCAGCGCCCCCGCCAGGCTGGCCGCGATCGCGAGCCGCGCGCCCCAGGGCCGCCCCGAGGCCACGACCGTGACGAGGGCGGCGATGGCGTACCCGCCCGCCGCCCAGGCTCCCCAGTAGTGGTCAAGCCCTGGCCCGCTGAACAGCGCGACCCCGGCGGCGTACACCGCGAACCCCGAATACCACAAGGCCCGGCGGCCCCCGGCGCCGGGCATCGCGTTGTCCCCAATTGTCATGTGACCGAGCATGCCGGGCATCGCGCAGGGAAACGATAGGGCTTAACCCCGAATTGACCCGGAACCTATCCCCCCTGTCACCCTGAACCTAGGTACACCCTCAGCGGGTTAGGCCAGGGCGTTGCCCGCTCGCCACGATCAGACGGCGGCTCCCGTATCGGGAGAGGGCGCGGCGGGATCCTCGAGCGCGACCTGGAACAGGTACGCGGTCGCCAGGCTGCGGTACGGCCGCCAGGGCTCGGCGATCTGGAGTACCTCTTGCTGGCTCGGCAGGTGGTCGAGCAGGTAGCTGCGCTTGATGGCCTTGCGGAGCGCGAGGTCGCCTGGCAGCACCACGTCGGCGCGGTCAAGCGCGATGATCAGCATGCCGTGCACCGTCCACGGCCCGATGCCGGAGACGGCGGTAAGCCGGTCGAGTATCTCCTCATCGGACAGCCGCCGCAGTTCCTCGTCGCTCAGTGAGCCATCGGCGAACTTGGCCGCCACGGTGCGCAGTGTCGCCACTTTCCGCCGGGACAGCCCGGTCTTGAGCAGCTCGCCGGGATCGGCCGCCAGCAGCGCGGCGGGGGACGGCAGCCGCCCGCCGAACAGGTCCTGGATCCGGCCAAGGATGCGCGAAGCGGACCGCACCGACAGCTGCTGCCCGGTCACCATGAAGATCAGGGCGCCGAAGGTGTCCATCGCCGGCAGTTCGCGCAGCCAGCCGCGCGGGTCGAAGTCGGCGTGCGCGTCGATGACCCGGGCGAGCACCGGGTCCGCGCTCCGCAGGTAGGCGAGCGCCTGGCCGTCCGCGCTCGCCGCGCCGGGATCTGTCATGGCGGTCATATACGTATTCGCGGATCGCTGTGGTGCCCGCGTCTCCCAACAGGCCCGCGTAGTCCTGCGGGTCTGGTGCGAGGCCGTAGTTGTCCCCGAGGAGGAGGTCGGCCAGGTCCTCGCCAAGATCGACCGGGTCGGGCGGTGCGGCCTGGCAGGCTCGCAGGTGGACGGCCAGCAGCTCGTGTGCCGCCGTGCCGATTGAGCCCGACGAATCGTCGGCGGAACCGTACGCGTCCGTCACCCAGTCGAGCGCGTCCCGCGCCAGGTAGATCGCATCCTCGGCGACACCGCCGTCGATCAGGGCGTCGATAGCCTCGGCGGCCCTACTGACATCACGCGCGTAGTCCCTGGCCTCGGCGTACTCGATGTAGCCGTCCGTCTTGACCAGGTTCTGGACGGCACTGCGGACTTGGTCAACGTTCGCGCGCCGCGCGGCGGCACGCAGCTCGAAACGCCGCCGGAGGTCCCGGTCGCTGTCCAGGAGTCCGAGGAACTCGGCTACCAACTCGTCCATGGAGAGCGAGGCGAGCCACGAGACCACCAGATCGCCTTCCTGATGCGACGCAGGGACCGCCTGACGACTTTTGGCGCGCGTGAGTGCGGCAAGGCCGGTCGCTACGCAGTGCTTGCAGAAATTGCCCTCCTGGCCGAACGGGCAGGAACAGTCGCCATCTAATACAACGTCGCGGCCTCGGTCGGCCTCAATCGTCAGGCACACCTCGTAAGCGTCGCTGCCGTAGACGGTCGCGGTGATCTCCTGGCCGTCAAAATCCAGGCGCTTGACCTGGCTGAGATAGTCAAGGCCGCGATCGTAGGAGCGTGGTCCTGCGACGATTTTAAGGTCGGCTTCCGTAAACGGGAGGAGCGGCGCCATGCGGATAATTGAACACCTGGCGCAGGCGTAGCCGCTGCCCTTCGGACGCGGACGCCTTAAGTCCCTGGCCGCCCTCGCGGCGTTCGGAGCCGCCGTCACGCCAGCAGCTGGCCGGCCCGCTCGGTGACCTGGGTCAGTACCCGGCGCGCGGTCGCCAGGTCGTCCGGGTCGAAGCCGGCGAACAGTTCGCGCGTCGCCGGGGCGACCGCCGCCGCGAGGCTGGCGTGCAGCGCCGCGCCTTCCGGCGTTGCCTGGGCGGGCCCTGGACCGTCGGCCGCCGTGCCGCTGGCGAGCCCCCGGCCCTCCAGCCTGGCCAGCAGCTCCGCGGCCGCCGCCGTGGTCAGTCCGAGCTGCCGCTGCCCGGCGAGGAACGCGTGCAGTTCCCCCGGTGACGTATAAGGCCCGCGCAGCGTCAGCACGCGCAGCGCGATGTAGTCCTGGCGAGTGGCGCCTTCCTTGGCGAGCGCCCGCTCGAGGAGCCTGGTCACCGCGCCCTCGGCCTCGGCGATGTCCTGGCCGGTCAGTGCGGGAGGTTGCGTCATCGCTTTCTCCTGTCTCGGCGGGAGGTCCTTGCGACATACTTTACATAGACATAATGTCTATGGCAACTATAAACATCATCCCGAACGACCTCGGCTGACTCGCCACGTCAACGTGAGTTGCGCGGCCCAGGTGGCGGACTCACGGCGACTGAAGTTGCCAGGCGGCGGATGCCGCTACCCGTCGGCCTCAGGCGCGTCGACAAGCTCGAGCAGCAACCGGGCCAGCTCGGCGGTGCGGGGCCGGCGTTGCCGCCAAGCGGCCTGGTCAGCCTGTCGCGCAGCGCCGTCACCAGAGTGATGCCTTCCCTTACCGCGTCCGTGCCCTGGGTGGTCAGCGCCAGCTCGACCGCGCGCGGATCGGACGCCTTGACCGAGCGGGTCAGGAACCCCTCCCGCTCAAGCGCGCGGACGAGCTTGGAGATGTAGACAGGATCGAGCCCGGTGAAGTCGGCGAGCTCCCGCTGGCTCGGCCGCGCGCCGCCCGCGGACATGCCGTACAGCGGGGCGAGCACCGAGTACTGGGCGTGGGTGAGGCCAAGCGGCGCGAGCGCCCGGTCCATCGCGGCGCGCCAGCGCATCGATACCCGCCAGACGAGGAACCCCACGTTCCCGCGAACCTCTGTCTCCGTGCCGCCGCTCACGGCACATACCTTACATGGCAACAATCGGAGCCGTCCCGGGCGGACGGCGCCGGAATGTCGGACCCCCAACGTAGAGTTGAAATGGTGGGCGGTCACGACGAGACGGGCTGCCAGAAGAGCGAAGAGACCCAGGGGGTGGCGTCATGCGTCCGGTAACCGACCTGCAGCGGAAGGTGGCGCCCTTCGAGGTCGTCACCGAGATGACGCCCGCCGGCGACCAGCCGACCGCGATCGCCGAGATCGCCGAGCGCATCCGAGACGGGGAGAAGGACACCGTCCTGCTCGGCGCGACCGGCACCGGCAAGACGGCGACGGTCGCGTGGGTGGCCGAGCAGCTTCAGCGGCCCGTGCTGGTCATGCTGCCCAACAAGACCCTCGCCGCCCAGTTCGCCAACGAGCTGCGCGAGATGATGCCGAACAACGCGGTCGAGTACTTCGTCTCCTACTACGACTACTACCAGCCCGAGGCGTACATCCCGCAGACCGACACCTACATCGAGAAGGACTCCTCGATCAACGACGAGGTCGAGCGGCTGCGGCACTCCGCCACCAACAGCCTGCTGACCAGGCGGGACACGATCGTCGTCGCCTCCGTCTCCTGCATCTACGGCCTGGGCACCCCGCAGGAGTACGTCGACCGCATGCTGAAGGTCAAGCTCGGCGACACGATGGAGCGCGACCAGCTGCTGCGCAAGCTGGTCGGCATGCAGTACAGCCGCAACGACATCGCGTTCACCCGCGGCACCTTCCGGGTCCGCGGCGACACCATCGAGATCATCCCGCAGTACGAAGAGCTCGCCGTCCGGATCGAGATGTTCGGCGACGAGATCGAGCGGCTGTCCACCCTGCACCCGCTGACCGGCGAGGTGATCAGCGAGGACCAGGAGCTCTACGTCTTCCCCGCGACCCACTACGTCGCCGGCGAAGAGCGGATGGAACGCGCCATCAACGGCATCGAGGTCGAGCTGGCCGAGCGGCTCGCCGAGCTTGAGCGCCAGGGCAAGCTACTCGAAGCGCAGCGGCTGCGGATGCGCACCACCTACGACATCGAGATGATGCGCCAGGTCGGCAGCTGCTCAGGCATCGAGAACTACTCGCGGCACATCGACGGCCGCGGGCCGGGCAGCCCGCCCAACACGCTGCTTGACTACTTCCCCGAGGACTTCGTGCTCGTCATCGACGAGTCGCACCAGACCGTCCCGCAGATCGGCGCCATGTACGAGGGCGACATGTCCCGCAAGCGGATGCTGGTGGATCACGGCTTCCGGCTGCCAAGCGCCGCCGATAACCGCCCGCTGACCTGGGATGAGTTCACCGAGCGAATCGGCCAGACGATCTACCTGTCGGCCACGCCCGGCCGGTACGAGCTGACGCGCGTCGGCGGCGACGTCGTCGAGCAGGTCATCAGGCCCACCGGCCTGGTGGACCCGCAGGTCATCATCAAGCCGACCCGCGGCCAGATCGACGACCTCCTCGAGGAGATCAGGCTGCGGACCGGCCGCAACGAGCGGGTCCTGGTCACCACGCTCACCAAGAAGATGTCCGAGGACCTCACCGACTACCTGCTTGAGAGCGGCGTCCGGGCCCGGTACCTGCACAGCGAGGTGGACACGCTGCGCAGGATCGAGCTGCTGCGCGAGCTGCGGCTCGGCGAGTACGACGTGCTTGTCGGCATCAACCTGCTCCGTGAGGGCCTTGACCTGCCCGAGGTGTCCCTGGTCGCGATACTCGACGCGGACAAGGAGGGCTTCCTCCGCTCGCCGACGAGCCTGATCCAGACGATCGGCCGCGCGGCGCGGAACATCAACGGCGAGGTCCACATGTACGCCGACAAGGTCACGAACGCCATGCAGCACGCGATCGACGAGACCAACCGGCGGCGCGAGAAGCAGGTCGCCTACAACACGGCCAAGGGCATCGACCCGCAGCCGCTGCGCAAGAAGATCGCCGACATCCTCGACGCGATCATCCGCGAGGACGCCGACACCGAGGAGCTGATCGGCGGCGGCGGGCGTCAGCAGTCCCGCGGCAAGGCCCCGGTCCCCGGCCTGTCCTCCCGCGCCCGCGCGGCCGCCCAAGGGGCCGGCGAGTCGTCGCCGGGTGCCAGGGGCGAGGCCCGTGGCGACCTCGTGTCGCTGATCAGCCAGCTCAGTGACCAGATGCACGCGGCCGCCGCGGAGCTGCAGTTCGAGGCCGCGGCCCGCCTCCGCGACGAGATCAAGGAGCTCAAGCGCGAGCTGCGCGGAATGGAAGCGGCGGGCGTTTAACGCGGAATGGGCCGGGCTTTCATGCTTCGCCTCCCGTGCCCGACAGCGATGTCAAACACTGACGATGACCTATAAGGCGGGATTTGCCGGGTTGTAGAGTGCGTCCCATGCCCTGGGTGGTCCGCGAAGCGGTGCGCGACGTCAACCGCGCTGTTGGCCGGCGTTGGCATGCCATCGACCCGCTGCTGCCCGACCCGGGCACCCTGCCGACGGGCTGCGGCGAGCCCCTCGTCGTCACGGGCGACAACGGCCGCCTGGCCGCCCTCGGGGTGTGCGTCCACCAGCACGTCCCGCCGCAGTCGCTGAACCAGACCTGGGGTGCCGCCGACCGGTTCACGCTGGTTCCCCGGCTGCCTGGCCAGGACATCGCGATGGCCGCGGACCTGCTGCTCACCCAGTGGCGCGATCACCTGGCGGGCGTCGGCGCCACCCGCGGCCCGGACACCTCGGCCAGCGTGGTCTGGCCGAGCCTGGACATCACCGGCGTCCAGTCCCTGCTCAGGCACGGGCTGCAACCGCTCACCGTGATCGCCGCCCGCACCCGGCCGAACGGCCCGCCGTCTCCGCCGCGCCGTGCCTACGGCGCGACGATCCGTCCCGCGGGACCCGCGGACGAAGAACAGGTGCTCGATCTGGAACTGCGGCTCATCCGCTACGACATGCACTTCGGCGGGCCGGTATGGCGGACGGCCACCGCCCGGCTGGTCCGCGACGAGATCCGCGACAGCCTCGCCCGCCCCGACTCCTGGACCTGGCTCGCCGAGCGGAACGGCCAGGCGGTCGGCCTGCTGGTCGCCCAGCCGCCGCAGGACGCGGGCTGGATCGCGGGCATGACGAGCAAGACCCCGGCCGCCTACCTGCAGACGATGTTCGTCGAAGGGCAGGAACGCGGCACCGGGATCGGCGCCGCCCTGGTCAGGAACTTGCACGCCAGGCTCGACGGCATGGGCGTCGCCGTCACGCTGCTGCACCACAGCCAGGTCAACCCGCTGTCCGCGCCGTTCTGGTACCGGATGGGCTACCGCCCGCTGTGGACAAGCTGGGAAGCCCGCCCGGCCAACGCGCTCAGATGACCGCAGGGGGGCGACCCCCCGGCGCCCCCGGCGCCCCCGGCACCTCCTGCACCCCTGGCACCCCCGCCCCCCGGGCACCCCCTGCCCCCCGCACCCCTCCGGGCGCCCCTGCACCCCCTGCACCGGAGGCCTTCGCCCCCATAGCCCCAATGCCGGTAAGTTAAGCGGCGGCCCGCCCGCGGTGCAGGCACAGACAGCGGTGCAAAGACCCGCAGTGCCAGGTTCCGCCCGGTATCACCGCGGCCTCTTCCGTGATTGACCGCCGGAATTCACTGCGTGCCAGCCAGTGCCGTTGACTTCTGTGGCGGGTGGTGACGGCAGGGACCATGTGCGCGCTGGAACGCGGCGCCAGCGGCAGGGCGCGACTTAATCGAAAGGATTTTTCATGATCATGTGGATTCCGCATCGTATTAGCTGCTGAATCCACATGATCATGGTCCGGGCCGCGATGTCGCACGGACAAATCGGACAGAACGGGCACGCGCGGGCCCGGTGCGAAAGCCGGGAGCGCCTGGGTCAACGGCATTGCCCATAGGACTCCCGCGGGGGACGCGCAGAAACCGGCACCCGCTTCGCCTTCCGCGCTGTGGTGGCGGTTAGAGCTTTGGGGTTGCCGTAGCAGGCAGCGCAAAGACCCCGCCTCCGCGCTGTGGCTGGGCTTAGGGCGCTGTCCCGCTATGTCTGGATGTAAGCTGACCGCTTCCTGAGTGCCCCACCTCCCGCAGGGTAGGCTCAGGTCATGCTGGCCAGCCTCGTCGCCGCCGTGGTCGCGGCGCTGTGCTACGGGATAGCCTCCGTGATGCAGGCCGTCGCCGTGCGCGAGGCAAGCAACCGGTCGCAGGCCCAGGCAAGCGCCGGGGGCGTCGACCCTGGCCTGGTGCCGCGCATGCTGAGCCAGTGGCGGTTCGTGGTGAGCGTCGTCATCGACCTGCTTGGCTTCATCGCACAGCTCGTCGCGCTGCGGCGGTTGCCGCTGTTCGCCGTGCAGGCGATGGTGGCGGCGAACCTCGCGGTGATCGCCGTACTCGCCACGGTGCTCATCGGCGCCACGCTGTCCCTGCGGGAATGGCTCGCCGTCATCGGCGTGGTGGCCGGCGTGGGCCTGCTCGGCTCGTCGGCGGGCGCGGAGGGCGCCAGTCACGCCGGCGTCGCATTCAAGATCGCGGTGATCGCCGCGACCGCGGTCATCGGCGTGTGCGGTCTTGTCGCCGCGCGGCTGCTGCGCGACCCGGCCCGCACCCTGGCACTCGGCACCATCGCCGGCTTCGGCTTCGGCGCGGTCGGCATCGCGGCCCGGGTGCTTAACGGCTTCGCGCCGCTCACGCTGCTGCGCGACCCCGCGGCGTACGCGGTCGTCGCGGCGGGCATCGTGTCGTTCGTCTTCTACGCCACCGCGCTCGAGGGCGGCAGCGTCACCGTCGCGACCTCGGCGGTCGTCCTCGCGGAAACGCTTCCCCCCGCTGTCGTCGGCGTGGTCTTCCTCGGCGACACGACCAGGCACGGGCTCACCCCGGTGGCGGTGATCGGCTTCGCCCTGGCCGTGGTGAGCGCGGTCATGCTGGCGCGGTTCGGCGAGGCAGAGGCCGCGCACCGCCGCGCCGGCGGCCACCAGGAGGCCGGCCAGGTCCCCAGGCAGGGCTGGCCTGACCACCAGTCCACCTGACTACACCGGTCTCGTGTTATCCTGGTGGCCCGTGGACCTGCGGATTTACGCCGCAACATCGTCGACCACGGGAGCCCATTTTGGCCGCTGCAGCGCCTCAGTCAAGGCTAGCCTCACAAAGGCCCATCAAGACCAAGCACATCTTTGTCACCGGTGGTGTCGCCTCTAGCCTCGGCAAGGGCCTCACCGCATCCAGCCTCGGCCGCCTGCTTAAGATGCGGGGCCTTCGGGTCAAGATGCAGAAGCTCGACCCTTACCTCAACGTTGACCCGGGCACGATGAACCCGTTCCAGCACGGTGAGGTGTTCGTCACCGACGACGGCACGGAGACCGACCTGGACGTGGGCCACTATGAGCGGTTCCTTGACATCAGGCTCACCGGTGAGGCGAACGTCACCACGGGCCAGGTCTACTCAAGCGTGATCGCCAAGGAGCGGCGGGGCGAGTACCTCGGCGACACGGTGCAGGTCATCCCGCACATCACGAATGAGATCAAGTCCAGGATCCTCGGCATGGCCGCGCCGGACGTGGACGTGGTGATCACCGAGGTCGGCGGGACCGTGGGCGACATCGAGTCGCAGCCGTTCCTCGAGTCGATCCGCCAGATCCGCCATGAGATCGGCCGGGACCGCTGCTTCTTCATCCATGTCTCACTGCTGCCGTACATCGGCCCGTCCGGTGAGCTGAAGACCAAGCCGACGCAGCACTCGGTGGCGGCGCTGCGGTCCATCGGCATCCAGCCGGACGCGATCGTGGCCCGCTCCGACCGGCCGATCAGCGACGGGCTCAAGCGCAAGATCTCCCTGATGTGCGACGTGGACGAGGAGGCGGTGGTCTCCACGCCCGACGCCCCCTCCATCTACGACATCCCGAAGGTCCTGCACGGCGAGGGCCTGGACGCCTATATCGTCCGCAAGCTGCAGCTGCCCTTCCACGACGTCGACTGGTCCGCCTGGGATGACCTGCTGCGGCGGGTGCACCGCCCGGCCCGCTCGATCACCATCGCGCTTGTCGGCAAGTACGTGGACCTGCCCGACGCGTACCTGTCGCCCGCCGAGGCGCTCAAGGCGGGCGGCTTCGGCAATGACGCCAAGGTCACGATCCGCTGGGTGACCAGCGACGACTGCGAGAACCCGGACGACGCGGCCGGCCAGCTTGACGGCGTGGACGGCATCTTGATCCCCGGCGGGTTCGGGGTGCGCGGCATCGAGGGCAAGATCGGGGCGATCAGGTACGCCCGCGAGCACCAGATTCCGGTCCTCGGCCTGTGCCTTGGCCTGCAGTGCATGGTCATCGAGGTCGCGCGCGACCTGGCGGGCATCTCCGGCGCCAACAGCGCCGAGTTCGACCCGGCCACGCCAGACCCGGTGGTCGCCACGATGGCCGACCAGGAGGACGTGGTCGCGGGGGACAGGGACATGGGCGGCACCATGCGCCTCGGCCTTTACCCGGCGAACCTGATGCCAGGCACGATCGTCAGCGGGCTCTACGGCGACGCCGCCCAGGTGGAGGAGCGGCACAGGCACCGCTACGAGGTCAACAACGCCTACCGGGAGCGGCTCGAGCAGGCCGGCCTGATCTTCTCCGGCCTGTCGCCAGACGGCCGGCTGGTGGAGTTCATCGAGCTGCCACGCGACGCGCACCCGTTCTTCGTCGCCACGCAGGCGCACCCCGAGTTCCTGTCCCGCCCCACCCGCCCGCACCCGTTGTTCTCCGGCCTGATCGCCGCCGCGCTCGCCCGCTCAAGGGCCGGCGAGACCGGCACCCGCGCGGCGGCGACCGCGTAACGGGCCCTAGGCTTCTGGTCCATGGTCGAGGATCTCCCTCCGGACGGCTGGCCGGTGGCCGGCACCGAGGAGCACTACAGGAACTGGCTCGTCTCCGTCCGCACCGACAAGGTGGTCATGCCGGACAGGCCATCAGGCGGAGCGGACGGTGATCACCCATATCGGCGCGGTCGGCATCCTCGCTCTCGACGAGCGGGACCGGGTGCTGATGATCCGCCAGTACCGGCACCCGGTCGCCAGGCAGCTGTGGGAGATCCCGGCCGGGCTGCGCGACGTCACGGGCGAGGCCCTGGCGGACACCGCGCGGCGCGAGCTGCTCGAGGAGACCGGGCACGTCGCTCGCGAGTGGCACGTCCTGCTTGACTCGTACTCCTCGCCGGGGATCATCACCGAGCGGATGAGGATCTTCCTCGCCCGCGGCCTTGAGGCGGCGGACTCCGGCTACCAGCGGCAGGGCGAGGAGAAGTTCCTGCAGACCGCCTGGGTGCCGCTCGCCGAGGCGGTGGCGGCCGCGCTGGCGGGGAAGCTGCACAACGGAGCGACGATCCAAGGCGTCCTGTCCGGGTATATCGCCAGCTCAGGCGGGTTTTCAGGGCTCCGAAGCGCGGACGCGCCCGAGGAGTAGCCGCGTCCCCGCAAGAAGGCGATCACTTTCTGTTAACCTGCCCGCCTTAAATGGGTACGCTGCGTGCACGGAGGGGTTTTCTTGGCTTAGCCCTGGTCACCATGCTTCGCAGGTTGACCGGGCCGCCGTACGACGGGGGAACTCATGAACGTTGGCGTCCCAGCCGAGGTGAAGGACAACGAGTTCCGGGTGGCGATCACGCCGGCGGGCGTGCACGAGCTCGCCCGCGCCGGGCACGCGGTGTTCATCGAGTCGGCCGCGGGCGCGGGCTCGTCGCTTCCTGATGAGGAGTTCGCCGCGGCGGGCGCGGTGATCCTGCCGACGGCCGATGACGTCTGGGAAACGGCCGAGCTGGTGCTCAAGGTCAAGGAGCCGGTTCCCGGGGAGTACCACCGGATGCGGCCGGGCCAGGTGCTGTTCACCTACCTGCACCTGGCCGCTTCAAGGGAGTGCACCGAGGCGCTGCTTTCGCGGAACGTCACGGCGATCGCCTACGAGACCGTCCAGCTGCCCGACGGGTCGCTGCCGCTGCTCGCGCCGATGTCCGAGGTCGCGGGGCGGATGGCGCCGCAGGTGGGCGCGCATCACCTGCAACGGGACGGCGGCGGCCGCGGCGTGCTGATGGGCGGCGTCTCAGGCGTGTACGCGGCGAAGGTCGTCGTGATCGGCGCGGGGACCTCAGGGATGAACGCGGCGGCGATCGCGCTCGGCATGCAGGCCGAGGTGCTGCTGCTCGACTGGAACGTCGCCCGGCTGCGCGGCGCGGACGCGATCTACCAGGGTCACTGCCAGACCTTGATGTCCACCGCCTACGAGGTCGAGCGCGCCGTCCTCGACGCCGACCTGGTGATCGGCGCGGTCCTGGTGCCAGGCGCGAAGGCGCCCACGCTGGTCAGCAACGCCCTGGTGGCCCGGATGAAGGCTGGCTCGGTCCTCGTGGACATCTCGATCGACCAGGGCGGCTGCTTCGAGGACTCGCGGCCCACGACGCACGCCGCGCCCACCTACCTGGTGCACGACTCGGTCTTCTACTGCGTGGCGAACATGCCGGGCGCGGTTCCGCATACGTCGACGTACGCCCTGACCAACGTGACGCTGCCGTACGCGCTGCAGATCGCGAACCGTGGCTGGCGCGAGGCCCTCCGCAACGACGACGCGCTGGCCCTTGGCCTCAACACGCACGACGGTGACCTCACCTGCCCCCCGGTCGCGGAGTCCCTCGGCCTCCCGCACGTCCCGCTCGACCAGGTTCTCGCCTAACCGGGGGCGCACCCAGGGAGGAGGCGGCTGGCGTGGCGGGGATCCCGCTCAATGATGGCGGCGCCGGCCCGGGCGCCCTACTATCGCGAACGTGGCAAGCGTCGCGGACGGGGTGCGGCAGTACCTGCAGTACCTCGTGGTGGAGCGGGGGCTCGCGGTTAACACCGTGCAGTCCTACGAGCGCGACCTGCGCCGGTACGCGGGCTTCCTGGACTCGCGGTGCAGGTCCGCCCTGGCCGACGTGACCGGGCTTGACGTCGCCGAGTTCCGTGCCGCGCTGCGCACCGGGGACGACGAGCACCCGCCGCTCGCGGTCAGCTCGGTGGGCCGGGCGGTCGTCGCCGTGCGCGGGCTCCACGCGTTCGCGCTCAAGGAAGGGCTCACCGCCCACGACCCGGCCCGCGAGGTCGTGCCGCCCGCGCCGGACAAGAGGCTGCCGAAGGCCATACCCGTCGACGCGGTCGAGCGGATACTCGACGCGGCCGGGTCAACCGAGGACCAGGACCCGCGCGTGCTGCGGGACCGCGCGCTGCTTGAGTTCCTCTACGGCACCGGCGCGCGGATCTCCGAGGCGACCGGCCTCGACGTCGACGACCTCGACCACCTGGCCACGGACCCGGCCGTCCTGCTGACCGGCAAGGGGGGCAAGCAGCGCTACGTTCCCGTCGGCCGCTACGCGGTCAAGGCCCTCGACGCCTACCTGGTCAGGGGCCGCCCCGCCCTGGCGGCCGGCGGCGGCAGGAGGCAAAGCCCCGCCGTGTTCCTCAACGCCCGCGGCGGGCGGCTCACCAGGCAAGGCGCGTGGGGGATACTGCGCGAAGCAGCCATTCGTTCGGGAAACTCCGGTGCCTCACCCCACACCCTGCGGCACTCCTTCGCCACCCACCTGCTCGACGGCGGCGCCGACATCCGCGTCGTGCAGGAATTGCTCGGACACGCCTCCGTGGCCACCACGCAGGTCTACACTCTCGTGACGGTGGAAAAGCTGAGAGAGGTCTACGCGAACGCGCATCCCCGCGCTCTCGGCTAGCCAAGGTCGAGCGCGTTCGGGAAATCTCGCTAAGTTAACGGCGCGCCTGCTTGCAAGTACCGAGCGCAGGGGCCTAGTGTCCCGAACAGTTCGCGACCTCTAGCCCCGGGAGGATCTTACTGGTGGCCGCATCGCGCGTAATAGAGCTTCTGCCGGGAGACATAGGGCCCACGGGCCGACCGCTCCCCGCCTTTCCCGAGCCCAAGCCGCTGACCGAGCACGGCCCGGCGCGGATCGTGGCGGTCTGCAACCAGAAGGGCGGCGTCGGCAAGACGACGACCACCATCAACCTGGGGGCGGCACTCGCCGAGCGGGGCAGGAAGATGTTGCTCGTCGACTTCGACCCGCAGGGCGCGCTCTCGGTCGGCCTCGGCATCCAGCCGCACGACATCGACTCCACGGTCTACAACCTGCTGATGGAGCGCGGCGTCAAGGCGCACGACGTCATCTTCGAGACGACCGTCCCGAACCTGGACCTGCTGCCGTCCAACATCGACCTGTCCGGCGCCGAGGTCCAGCTCGTCCACGAGGTCGGCAGGGAGTACATCCTCGGCGGCGCGCTCAAGGACGTCGTGCCCGAGTACGACTACATCATGATCGACTGCCAGCCGTCCCTCGGCCTGCTCACGATCAACGCCCTCGCCGCCGCGGACAGCGTGCTCATCCCGCTTGAGTGCGAGTACTTCGCGATGCGCGGCGTCGCGCTGCTCATGGAGACCATCGACAAGGTCCAGCACCGGCTCAACCCGGACCTGAAGATTGATGGCCTGCTGGGCACGATGTACGATTCGCGTACTTTGCACACCAGGGAAGTCCTCGGCTCCATCGTGAATGGATTCGGCGACAAGGTCTTTCATACGGTCATCAACCGGACAATCAGGTTCCCGGACGCTAGCGTTGCAGGTGAGCCCATCACGACCTTTGACTCGTCGTCGATGGGGGCTAGTTCATATCGTGAACTCGCCAAGGAGGTACTTGACCGGTGGCAGACGGTAGGAGACGGTCACGCCGGGTAAACATTCCCGGGGTCGCGGAGCTGTTGCGCCCCGCCGTACCTCTACCAGTCACCTCTGATGAACGCCAGGCAACAGGCAGGGAAAGACACGACCAGAAGATCACCGTCTACCTGTCGGCCACCGAGCTGCTCGACCTGGAGCACGCGCGCCTCAGGCTGCGGCGCTTCGGGTTCGTCCTCGACCGGGGGCGGCTCGTGCGCGAGGCGATCGCCATCCTGCTCGCGGACCTGGACGCGCGGGGCACGGACAGCCTGGTGGCGCGCCGCATCCGGTCCATCCAGGAAGCGGGCACTGACCGAGACGCCGTCGAGAACGCCGGCCGGGACCCGGACGAGGACAAGGGTTTTTCTGAGAGCGCGGTACCGTCGTTAACGTGGCAACGACCGCTGGCAGCACGATGAATGCCGACCTCACCGCCGGCGAGGCGGGCGACGCGCCGCGCGGCACGGGCGCCTTCGAGGTGCACCTCGACGTCTTCGAGGGGCCGTTCGACCTGCTGCTCGGGCTGATCTCCAAGCACAAGCTGGACATCACCGAGGTCGCCCTGTCGCAGGTCACCGACGAGTTCATCGCCTACATCAGGCACCGCTCAGGCGGCTGGGACCTGGACCAGGTCAGCTACTTCCTCGTCGTCGCCGCGACCCTACTCGACCTCAAGGCCGCGCGGCTGCTCCCGAGCGGCGAGGTCGAGGACGAGGAAGACCTCGCGCTCCTTGAAGCCCGCGACCTGCTCTTCGCCCGGCTGCTCCAGTACCGCGCGTACAAGGAGGTAGCCGCCGTGTTCGCGGGACGGATGGCGGCGGCGGCGAAGCGGTTCCCGCGGCGCGTGCCGCTTGAGCCGCGGTTCGCCGAGCTGCTGCCCGAGGTGCTTTTCGCCATCGGCCCACAGGAGTTCGCGGCCCTCGCCGCCCGCGCGCTCACCCCGAAGGCCCCGCCCACGGTGTCGGTCGACCACATCCACGCGGCGTTCATCTCGATCAGGGAGCAGGCGGTCCTCATCGCGGGCAGGCTGCGCGGCCTCGGGCGCGCGTCCTTCAGGCAGCTGTCGTCCGGCCCCTCGTTGTCGGGCACTGGGGGCAACTATGAGATCGTCGCGTCGTTCCTTGCCCTGCTCGAGCTGTACCGCGAGGACGTGGTGGCGTTCGAGCAGGTATCCCCGCTCGGCGAGCTGTACGTTACCTGGACGGGCGGCGACCGCGAGGTAAACCTCGCGCCGCCAGGCGCCGGGCCAGGCGACGCGGCGCCGGCAACGGAAACCGAAGAAGAAGACTACATATGACGAGCGATTTCACCGAGGACCACGGGGCCGGCCAGCACGGGGAGGGCCAGCACGAGGCCGGCCAGCACGAGGCCGGCCAGCACGGGGAGGGCGCCGCGCCTGACAACGAGGCCGCGGACGCGTTCGCGGCCCCGCCGCCGCTGACGGCGCCGCCGCCGCTGGCGCAGGACACCGAGCAAGCCGCGGATGACGCCGGTGACAGCGACGACGGCCCCGGCCTGCGCGCGTCGCTCGAGGCGATCCTGCTCGTCGCCGACGAGCCGGTCCCCGAGGTGCTGATCGCCCAGATCCTCGAGCGGCCGCGGCACGTGGTCGCCGAAGGCCTCCGCGCGCTCGCACAGGAGTACACGGACGACGGCCGGGGCTTTGACCTGCGGGAGATAGCAGGCGGCTGGCGCTTCTATACTCGGGAGGACTGCGCGCCGCTCGTCGAGCGGTTCGTCAGGGACGGCCAGGAAGTCCGGCTCACCCAGGCGGCGCTCGAGACGCTGGCCGTCATCGCCTACCGGCAGCCGGTCAGCAGGGCCAGGGTCTCGGCGGTGCGCGGCGTCAACTGCGACGGCGTGATCAGGACGCTCGTGCTGCGCGGGCTCGTCGAGGACTCGGGGACCGATCAGGAGACCGGCGCGATCCTGTACCGCACGACCGGCTACTTCCTTGAGCGCCTGGGAATGGCGTCGCTTGACGAGCTGCCGGAACTGGCGCCGTTCCTGCCGGAGAACATCGAGGACATCGAGGACAATGAACGCACGCGGGCGTAGCGGCGCCGGAGACGCGCAGCGAGAAGCACCGCTCTCCCCGGAGGCAGTGGAGCTATCGCCGGAGGCAGTACAGCTATCGCCGGAGGCGAGGGCCCGGCTCAGGGCGCTGCGCAGCATGGGCTTCGAGGGCGACGATGACTTCGCCGCCGACGAGGGCGAGCGTGACGACCTCACCGACGTCCCTGGCGGCGTCCGGCTGCAGAAGGTACTCGCGGCGGCCGGCGTAGGCAGCAGGCGGCACTGCGAGGAGCTGATCGGCGCTGGCCGGGTCGAAGTGGACGGCCAGGTCGTCCGGCGCTTCGGCGCGCGCGTCGACCCGGAGAGCCAGATCATCCGGGTCGACGGCAAGCGCATCCCGGCGCGCCAGGACATCGTGTACCTGGCGTTCAACAAGCCGCGGGGCGTGCTCACGGCGATGTCGGACGACCGCGGTCGCAAGACGATCGTCGACTTCCTCGGCGACCGCGCCGAGCGGCTGTTCCACGTCGGGCGGCTCGACTACGACACCGAGGGCCTGATGCTGCTCACCAACGACGGCGAGCTCGCGCACCGGCTCGCCCACCCCAGCTACGAGGTGGCCAAGACCTACTGGGCCGAGGTTCCCGGCCCGGTGCCGCGTGACCTGGGCCGCCGCCTGCAGGCCGGCGTGGAGCTCGACGACGGCGTCGCGGTCGCCGACAAGTTCCGTGTCCTTGAGCAGACGGGCGGCCGCGCCATGGTCGAGATCACGCTGCACGAGGGCCGCAAGCACATCGTCCGCCGGATGCTCGCCGAGGTCGACCACCCGGTCAGCAGGCTGCTGCGCACCACCGTCGGCCCGATCAAGCTCGGCAGCCTCCGGCCCGGCGCGACCAGGGACCTGACCACGAAGGAGATCGGCGAGCTGTACGCCGCCGTCGGGCTCTAAGACGCAGCCCACGTGGCACGGGGCCACCGCGAGCAGCAGTAGCCTTGAGGCTCAAGATCTTTAAGGAGTAGGTAGTGACAGTCCGGGCCATTCGCGGCGCGATCCAGGTCGACGCCGATGACAGGGACGCGATCCTTGAGGGAACCGCCGAGCTGGTCACGGCGGTGATGACGCGTAACGACCTCACCCCAGACGACGTGATCAGCGTCCTGTTCACGGTGACACCGGACCTGACCGCCGAGTTTCCCGCACTGGCGGCCCGCAAGCTCGGTTTCCACGCCGTGCCGCTGATGTGCGCGACAGAGATCCCCGTTAAGCGCGCCATGCCCCGGGTGGTCCGCCTCATGGCGCACGTGGACACCGAACGCCCCCGCGCGCAGATCCAGCACGTCTACCTCCGCGGCGCGGTCGCCCTCCGCCAGGACATCGCGCAGTAACAGCCAAAGGCCAAAGACGATGATCCCGAACGGAAGCGTCCCTTCGCCCTGTGGGGGCACGTCATGATCATGCCCAAGCGGGTCCTTGTGCAGGGAACCGGGCTAATCGGGACATCCGTCGCGCTCGCGCTGCGCGATAAGGGGACAGAGGTCTGGCTCAGCGACGCCGACCCGGCGACCGCGAAGCTCGCCGCCGACCTCGGGGCGGGCACGGTCGTGCCCGACCTGCGCGATGCCAAGGGGATCGCGGATATCGCCGTACTCGCGATGCCGCCTGCCGTGGTCGGGCGGGAACTCGCCCGTGCGCAGGAATGCGCGGTAGCTGACGTTTACACCGATGTCGCCAGCGTCAAGGTCCTCCCGGCCAGGGACGCCCGCGACCTCGGCTGCGACCTGGAGACCTACGTTCCCGCGCACCCGCTGGCCGGACGGGAACGCCAAGGACCCGCCGCCGCGCAGGCGGACCTCTTCCTCGGCCGGACCTGGGCGCTGTGCCCGCTGCCAGAGACGGCGCCCGGGGCGGTGGACGCGGTCACGGCGCTCGCCATCGCCTGCGGTGCCGACCCGGTGGTGACCGACCCGGCCACGCACGACAGCTGGGTCGCGCTCGTCTCGCACGCTCCGCACCTCGTCGCCGTCGCGATGGCCGCCAGGCTCGCACCGTCCACCGTTCCCGCCGACGCACTCAAGCTGGCGGGCCAGGGCATCAGGGACGTGACCAGGATCGCGGCGGGCGACAGTGCGCTGTGGACCCAGATCCTCACGGCCAACGCCGGCCCGGTCGCGGAGGTCGTCGCCGCCGTCGCCGATGACCTGGCGGCCGCCGCAAGCCTCCTCGCCCGCCTTCCCGCGGGGACACCACCCACCGCGGCCGGGGCGGCCGGCGTCACGAGCCTGCTCGACCGGGGCCAGGCGGGTACCGGCCGCATCCCCGGCAAGCACGGCGGCAAGCCGCGAAACTTCACCGTGGTCCAGGTCGTTCTCGCCGACCGGCCGGGAGAGCTTGCCCGCCTGTTCAACGCGGCAGGCGCCGCCGGGGTGAACATCGAGGACATCCGCCTTGAGCACTCGCCTGGCCTCCCCGTCGGTGTCGCGGAGCTCTCCGTCCGCCCCGATCAGGCCGGCCAACTGCTTGACGCGATGGAGGCCGGCGGCTGGCCCGTCCGCCGCTAGGCGTGCAGGGCACTTATAACGGGTCGCGCGAACCAGGGGCGAGTATGCGAAGCTAGACCCCATGACTGAGAGCGCGAAGCAGGACACCACGAAGACACCGGCGGAGCCCGCCGCGACGGAGTCCGCCGCGACCAAGGGCGAGGCCGCACAGGAGACCGCCGCCGAGCCAGCAGAGGCGGCGGCGGCAGCCGCGGCCGGGGAACCCGCCAAGCCCGACCTCGACGAGACCAAGCGCATGTTCCGCGAGGCCCTTGAGCGCAAGCACCAGGCACACAACGAGGGCCAGGGCAAGGGCGGCCGCGAAGGCGGGAAGATCAGCGGCGCCCACGGCCCGGCCGCGAGCCGCCGCAACTTCCGCCGCAAGAGCGGGTAACACCGCTCCTCGCGGGGCGTCCCCTGCCCACCGGCATGGGGGCTTCGTCCCCGTGACCCAAGGCCGTTTACTTAGGCGCTCGCCGCCTGCGCGCCCGCGCCCGCACGCCCGGGTTGTCCCGAGGGCACCGCTGCCCGGCACCGCTGCCCGGCCCCGCTGCCCGGCGTGTCGCTGCCCGGCCCCGACCCGGTGCCCGTTGCGTCCGGTTGTCCCGGCGGCGCCGCTGCCCAGCCCTGCCCCCGGCGCACTGCGGCCCGGACCATGATCATGTGGATTCCGCAGCCTATTAGCTGCGGAATCCACATGAAAACGAAAATCTGTGCGATCATGCCGCGCCCTGCGCGCGAGCGCCGCCCCAGCCCGCTCCCCAGCCGGCGCCCGGCCCTCACGCGCACCGCGCACCACTTAGTCAACGGCATTGCCCCATAATCCCACGGGGGACGGCGCAAGAGCGGGCCGCCGCTTCGTCCCCGCGTTGTGGCTGCGGTTACGGCTGTGCGTTCGCATCAGCCGCATGCTGGTGTCGGTTCGCCTGCCTCCGTTGTGTCTCACTGCCCGAGCGGGCCGAGATCACGGGACCGCCGGAACTTTCGAACCGATCTCGAAAGTTTCGATGCCATCTCTTTATATGCCTGTTTGAGGCATATATGGGGATATTTCATGTCTTACGCGATCATACTTAAACGGATAAGCAGTGAATTGCCCATTGACAGGGGTTTTGGGAATCTCTACCGTCCATTTGACGCACATTCCGAATCGAAAATTTCGCATCGGAGCGAAATATTTCGACCGATTGGGAGGCGAAAGATGAGACGTCGGTCAGTCTTGGCGGCAGGGGCGGCCAGCGCAGCAGCAGTACTCGTCGGCGGTACCAGCGCCTCGGCGGCGGTCAATTCAGGGACGGCGGCGGGCAAGGCCGCGGGCGGGGCGCCTGCCACGAATGCGCCGTTGCGGGACCTCGCCGCGCCGATCGGACTTCGGTTCGGCACCGCGCTGATCCCGCAGGACATCGAGACCCCGTCGTACGCGGCCATCGCGAGCAGCCAGTTCTCCGTGGTCACCCCGGGAAACGGGATGAAGTGGCAGATCGTCGAGCCCGAGCAGGGCGTGTTCGACTGGTCGCAGGCCGACCAGCTCGTCCAGTTCGCCCAGGCGAACGGCCAGCTTGTCCGCGGCCACACCCTCACCTGGCACAACCAGCTGCCCGACCTGGCTGACCACCGGCGTGGCGAACGGCTCGATCAGCGCCACGCAGCTCCGCACCCTGTTGCACGACCACATCATCACCGAGGTCATCCCGCTACCGCGGCCGGATCTGGCAGTGGGACGTCTGCAACGAGTTCTTCACGGACACGAACCCGTCGACGATCAACCCGAACGACTTCTGGGTGTCAACGCTGGGTACCGGCGTCATCGCCGATGCCTTCCGCTGGGCGCACGAGGCGGACCCGAACGCGCTGCTCTTCTACAACGACTACAACATCGGCGGCGAGGACGGCACCAACGCCAAGAGCGACGCGGTCTACGCGTTCGTGCAGCAGCTACTCAGCGAAGGCGTGCCGATCGACGGCGTCGGCAACCAGGGCCACCTGGACACCCAGTACGGCTGGAACCCGCAACTGCTGCAGGAGGACCTGGAGCGGTTTGCCAGCCTCGGCCTGAAGGTCGCGATCACCGAGGCCGACGTCCGCACGTTCGTCAACAACGCGACCGACCAGGTGCCGACGGCCAACCTGGCGCTTTTCGCGCAGCCCTACGAGTACTCGGAGATGGTCAAGGCGGCGCTCGCGGTGCCGCAGTGCATCTCCTTCACCGTCTGGGGATTCACCGACTCGGACTCCTGGGTTCCAGGCTTCTTCACCGGCGAGGGCTACGCCGCCATCTACGACGTCAACCAGCAGCCGAAGGCCGCCTACTACTCCATCCAGTCCGACCTCGCGCTGGCCGCCTTCGGCGCACCGCACCGGGTCCGCACGTACCAGCCACGCGCCTGACGGCGACGGGCCAGGCAGGCATCCAACCCCTTTGCATGTCAGGCTACGGTCCGTTCACGGAGGACGACTCTTCCCCGTGAACGGACCGTGGCGGGCCGCTCGGCGCTCGGCAGGGAGACGATGTCGGCGCTCCCGGTACCATTTCTAGGTGGGATCCTCATCGCCGAACGGTTTCGTGGTCGCTGTCGACGGGCCGTCCGGGTCCGGTAAGTCGAGCGCGTCGAAGGGCGTCGCCCGGGAGCTTGGCCTCCGCTACCTGGACACCGGGGCGATGTACCGGGCACTGACCTGGTGGTTCATGACGGAAAGGGTCGACAGCACGGACCCGGCACTGATCGCCGGCCGCGCGGCGGAGCCGTCGATCGAGGTTTCCACCGACCCGGATGACCCGTGGACCCGCGTCAACGGCAGCGATGTCTCCAGGGAGATCCGCACCCAGGAGGTCTCCGCCCAGGTCAGCGCCGTGGCCCGGGTGCCCGCGGTACGCGAGCACCTGATCGCGCGGCAGCGCGCGATCATCGCGGCGGCCGACCCGGGCGTCGTGGCCGAGGGCCGCGACATCGGCACGGTCGTCGCGCCCGCCGCCCAGCTCAAGGTCTTCCTGACCGCGGACCCGGGAGCGCGTGCCCGGCGCCGGGCCACCGAGCTGAGCGCCGACGCCGGCGAGACCGAGGCGGCCCAGGCCCGCCGCGACCGCCTCGACGCGGCACAGTCGGAAAAGGCCGCGGACGCGCTGCTCCTTGACGCGACCGACTTGACCCTGGATGAGGTCATCGACAAGATCACCGGCCTTGCCCGCGAGCGCGGTGCGGGCCTTTTTCTCCCTGAAGGCACCGCACTTGTCGGGTTGCCGGGCCAAGGGCAGGAAGACAAGAGTTCCTGGGCCTGGGCCGGGGATAAAAGCAGCTGATGGGGGAGAGGCAAGTGACGGATATCGAAGCCGGCGATGACGGCTGGGTAGACATTGGCGACGAATTCGACGTCGCAGGGCATGACGGTACGGAGCTTGACGGGACGCAGTCCGCGGCCGACGGCGCGGCCGGATTCGGTACGGCGGGGCAGCCGGTGCTGGCCGTGGTTGGCCGTCCGAACGTCGGCAAGTCCACACTGGTCAACCGCATCCTCGGCGCCCGCCAGGCGGTCGTGCAGGACGTGCCTGGCGTGACCAGGGACCGGGTCGCCTACGACGCTAACTGGCGCGGCAGGCAGTTCACCCTGGTGGACACCGGCGGCTGGGTGGCGCGGGCCCAGGGCCTGGCCGCCCAGGTCGCCGAGCAGGCGGAGATCGCGGTCGGCCTCGCGGACGCGGTCCTGTTCGTGGTCGACGCCCGGGTCGGCGCGACCGACGAGGACGAGGCGGTCGCCCGGGTGCTGCGCCGGGCCGGCAAGCCGGTCGTGCTCGTCGCGAACAAGGTGGACGACGCCAAGAGCGAGTCCGACGCCCAGTCGCTGTGGTCCCTAGGGCTCGGCGAGCCGGTGATGGTCTCCGCCATGCACGGCCGCGGCAGCGGCGACATGCTTGACCATGCACTCGAAGCGCTGCCCGAGGCGCCGCCCGAGCGGCTGGGGGCGGGCGGCCCGCGCCGCGTCGCGCTGATCGGCCGGCCCAATGTCGGCAAGTCGTCCCTGCTCAACAAGCTGGCAGGCGAGCAGCGCGCCGTGGTCGACTCGGTCGCGGGCACGACGCGTGACCCGGTGGACGAGCTGATCGAGCTCGGCGGCACGACCTGGCGGTTCGTGGACACCGCGGGCATCAGGCGCCGGTTCAGGGAAAGCCAGGGCGCGGACTACTACGCGACCCTGCGCACCCAGTCCGCGCTCGACAGGGCCGAGGTCGCGGTCGTGCTCATCGACGCGAGCGAGCCGCTCACGGAGCAGGACCTGCGCATCCTGTCCATGGTCACCGAGGCGGGCCGGGCGCTCGTCATCGCCTACAACAAGTGGGACCTCACCGACATCGAGCGCCGCGAGTACCTGGAGGCCGAGATCGAGCGCCAGCTCTACCACGTTCGCTGGGCGCCCCGGGTGAACATCTCCGCCGCGACCGGCCGTCACGTGGAGCGCCTCGTCCCGGCGATCGAGCAGGCCCTGGAGGGATGGGAGCAGCGGATCTCCACCGGGCAGCTCAACGCCTGGCTGAACGCGCTGGTCGCCGCCACCCCGCCGCCGATGCGCGGCGGCAAGCAGCCGAGGGTGCTCTTCGCCACCCAGGCGGGCGTCAAGCCGCCGCACTTCGTGCTGTTCACGACCGGGTTCCTGGAGGAGACCTACCGCCGCTTCATCGAGCGCCGCCTGCGCGAGGACTTCGGCTTCGCCGGCACCCCGGTCAAGCTGACCATGCGCCTGCGCGAAAAGCGCGGCAAGAACGCCGCCCGGTCCGCCGCCCGCAGATAACAGCAAGAAGCGCCGATCGCGGCCGGTACCGCATGGCCGGCTAGCCGTCTCCGCGGTTCGCCAGGTGAAACCAGACCGTGGTGCCGGCCGGGTCGCGCAGGTACCCCCACTGCGCGGCGAGCTGCTGCACCAGGTACAGGCCGTGACCGTCGGCCGCGAACAGGTCGCCCTTAACGACGGGCGTGCCCGCCGAGCCGTCGTCGATCACCTCGATGAGCACGCCGTCGGGCACGTCGACCATGACGACCGTGACCGAGCCGTCCCGCGCACCGGAAGCGGTGTGCAGGATCGCGTTCGTGACCAGCTCAGACGTCAG
Source organism: uncultured Actinomycetota bacterium (assembly GCA_963759545.1). Lineage (GTDB taxonomy): Bacteria > Actinomycetota > Actinomycetes > Streptosporangiales > Streptosporangiaceae > Trebonia. The sequence continues at coordinate 356,180 of CAVXAB010000017.1, read as the reverse complement.
TAATGTCGCCGCGTCGGAGTCGACTCGCTGCCCCTTGCCCGTGGCGGCCAGGATCCGCGTGACGAAGGAGCGGGCCCCGGACACCTCCTCCGCCCTGCCGGGGATCGTCACCGAGCCGAGGATCGCGGTCCGGTGCCTGGCCTCCAGCGTGGGGATCGGCCCCAGAGCGGGGCGACTCTTCAGGGGGGTGTCCATCTGCGCATGCCTCCCGATGTAGCGCATTCGGAACTTTCGGTACCTCGTCCTACCGCGCGATAGTTGACCCGTAAAACCAATTAACGATTTTTCCGACAAGATCCATATGTCCGATTCGTGGCACTTGCCGGTAATGCGTTACGGCCGCTATTTGAATCCGCCCGTCAGCGTCGTGACTTCTCCGATCATGCACGTGCAAGCTCACGGTGCGCAAGTGCGTAAGGCAAATTTTGCAGATGAAATCGCGGATGGGATTTCACTTCGCGAGCTTTCGCTGTATCGTGCTGCTTGTCACCCCGCGTCGGTCATGGGACGTACTGCGCGCTTAGATAGCGTGTGCAGAAGAATGGCGACGTCTCCGGAAGGAGGTGGATCCGCGATGACGACCGGCCCGACCGTCCGTAGGCGGCGCCTTGGCACCGAGCTACGCAAGCTTCGCGAATCCAACGGGTACAAGCTGGAGGAAGTGGCCGCGCAGCTCGGCGTTGCGCCATCGACCCTATCGCGGATCGAGACCGGCAAGGCGCCTACTAAGTCGGCTTACCTCAATCAGATGCTTGAGATGTACGGCGTGCTTGAGCCTGGACAGCGCCAGGTCCTCGTCGACATGGCGCGGGAGGGGCACCGCAAGGGGTGGTGGGCCGCCTACGATGACGTCCTCCCCAGCGGCTTCGACATCTATGTCGGCCTTGAGGCCGAGACCGCCGCGGTCCGCGGCTACGAGATCTCCGTGGTGCACGGCCTGCTGCAGACGCCCGGCTACGCCAGGGCGGTGCTTGGTGAGATGTTCCCCAGGCACGCGACCGAGCAGATCGACCGCCTGGTAGACCTGCGGATCGAACGGCAGCGGCGGCTGGACGACGACCCGCCCCTCGACCTGTGGGCGATCCTCGACGAGGCGGTCATCAGGCGCCCGGTTGGCGGGAACCAGGTGATGCGCGGCCAGCTTGAGCACCTGCTCGACATGGCGGCCAAGCCAGGGGTGACCCTGCAGGTCCTGCCGTTCGCCTGCGGTGCCCACGCGGGGCATGGCGGCCCGTTCTCGATTCTCGAGTTCCCGAATCGTACCGACTCCGAGGTCGCCTACGTGGAGTCCGTGGCGGGCTACCTCTACCTGGAGAAGGACAGGGAAGTGCGGACGCGGGTTGAGGCCTTCGACCGCCTGCGCGCCGCGGCGCTCTCCCCGTCCGCGTCCGTTGACCTGATCGCGGAAGTAGCAAACGAGCTTTAGTGGGGCCGCGGCGGCTGGGGTGGTCGCCTCGGCGGGTTCAACAAAAAGGGGAACACAAGGAGGAACCGATGGAACCGAACCTGGGAGACCTGCACTGGTTCAAGAGCAGCGCCAGCGCCGCTGGCAACTGCGTCGAAGTAGCTCACCTGCCCGGCGGTGGCGTCGCGGTCCGCGACTCAAAGGACCGCGGTAAGGCGCCGCACGTCTACACCCGTTCCGAGTGGGATGCGTTCCTGGTCGGCGCGAAGAACGGCGAATTCGACCTGCCCCTCGCCTAGCAAGCTGCCCGCGTCCCCGAGAGCGGCAGCTGGCCCTGGCGGCGGGTTCCGCCCCGCAACCTTGCGGGCTAGGGGGAGAGAAGAATGGTGGGCCCCCGCGCCATGCGGGGGCCCACCATTCTGCGTGCGCGGTGCCTAGCCCCGTTCGCCGTCCCCCGGGTCACTCCTCGTCGGCGGCCTCAAGTTGCCTGATGATCTCCTCAAGGATGCGCGGGCTCTCTTGCGGCTCGTACGCCACGATCGAAAGGCGCTCCATGGCCAGCAGGTAGCGGTCCACGTCGACCTGCTTGTCGAGGTAGAGCGCGCTGGTCAGGTTCTCGACGTAGACGACGTCGGGCAGGTCACGCTCGGCGAACCGCAGGATGCTGAACCCCGTCGGCACCGCGTGCCCGCCCGCGCCGTACGGGATGACCTGGAGCGTCAGGGCCGGGCTGGCGCAGGTCCGCTGGAGGTAGCGGAGCTGCTCAAGCTGGACGGTGATCCCGGCGACCGGCCGCCGGAGCACCGCCTCGTCCAGGATGATCCAGAGCTTGAGCTTGCCCTCGCGGAAGCGGCGCTGCCGTTCCTTGCGCAGCACGACGAGCCGCTCGGCCTGGTCGATCGGGTGGTCGCCGAGCGAGATGACGGCGGTCGCGTAGTCCTCCGTCTGCAGCAGGCCGGGGACGAACTGCGCCTCGTAGACGCGGATCGACCGCGCCGCCTCTTCCATGCCGACGTAGGCCTGGAACCAGTCGGGCAGGATGTCGTTGTACCGGTGCCACCAGCCCGGCCGGTTGGACTGCTCGGCGAGCGTCAGCAGCTGCTCGCGCTCGCGGGCGTCCACGCCGTACAGCGTCAGCAGGTCAAGGACGTCGATCTCGCGGATCGCGTTCCTGCCTAGCTCGATGCGGCTGATCTTCGACTCTGACGCCCGGATCTTGCCGGCCGCCTGCCGGGCGGTGATGCCCCTGGCCTCGCGGAGCCGGCGCAGGTGTGACCCGAGCAGGATGCGCAGGACGGTAGGCCCGTCCGAAGAGTCAGGCACGCTGCCGACCTCCTCGTCCTTCCCGATGCCATGCGGCACGGTGAACCCGCATGGCTAGTCTTACGCGGCTGATATTCCGTGGTACCGCGCAATTGCGTTGGCCGGGTCCGCCGTCGCGCAGCTACCCAATGATATCGCATATGGGATTCCATGTCGGCTATCCGACCCTTAACATTACCGGTTAATGTCGGCCACGGGCACCCCGCGGGCGCCTCCCGCGGGTGACGCCCGGGAGCGGGTCCTTACCCGTTGTGCATGCACAGCTAGGCTTTCTGTGCATGCACAAGACGTGCGATCCGCCTGTGGCGCGCGGGAGCCGTGGGGCCCGGCGCCGCCCGCCACGGCGCGGCCCGGCCAGGCGGAAAGAAAAGGACCATCGGACGGAATTGCGTCGCGATAACCGTTAATTCGGCCACCGGCGCTCCGATTGCCCGAAACTGTTTCTGGGAACTCGCTTACGACCCCCAATAGTGTCCGGGGAACTGGTTTATCACCCAATAGTGTCCGGTCCGCGTGGCCCACGCGGCCTGGGAGGCACGCGGCCGGGCCAGGCGGGCGAGACCGCCTTCCGTATGATCCAGGTATGCGCTATCGAACCCTGGGAGACTCCGGCCTGCTCGTGTCGCTGGTAGGCCTCGGCTGCAACAACTTCGGCGGGCGCCTGGACGTCGCGCGCACCCGCGCGGTGGTCGACGCGGCGATCGACGAGGGCATCACGCTCCTCGACACGGCCGAGTCCTACGGCGGGCAAGGCGCCTCCGAGCTCGCCCTCGGCGAGGTGCTCAAGGGCCGCAGGGACAAGGTCGTGCTTGCCACCAAGTTCGGCGGCGCGGACATGGGATACGGCCCGGCAGCCGGCGCCAAGGGCAGCCGCAGCTACATCAAGGTCGCCGTCGAGAAGTCACTCACCCGCCTGAAGACCGACTACATCGACCTGTACCAGCTGCACGCCCCGGACCCGGTCACTCCGATCGACGAGACGATCGCCGCCCTCGATGACCTGGTCACCGAGGGAAAGGTCCGCTACCTCGGGCACTCGAACCTCTCTGGCTGGCAGATCGCGGACGCCGCGCACGCCGCGGCGAGCAGCGGCCGTACCTCGTTCATCTCCGCGCAGAATCACTGGTCCCTCCTTGAGCGCGGCGCCGAGCGAGAGGTCGTCCCGGCCGCCGCCCACTTCGGCGTCGGCGTGCTGCCGTTCTTCCCGCTGGCGAACGGCCTGCTCACCGGCAAGGTCCGCAAGGGCCAGGACATCCCGTCGAACTCCCGGCTGGCCGAGCCGCGCCGGGCCGGGTACGTCACGGACGCCAAGCTCGACAAGGTAGAGGCGCTCATCGCCTGGGGCCAGGAGCAGGGCGTGTCCATCCTGGAGATCGCGATCGGCGGCCTCGCCGCCCAGCCCGCCTGTTCCTCGGTGATCGCCGGCGCGACCTCCCCCGAGCAGGTCAAGGCCAACGCCGCCGCGGGCGAGTGGGAGCCAACGGAGGACCAGCTGGCGGCGATCGACAAGATCGTCCCGCCGCCCGGGGGCGGCCGCTAACCGGCTCGCCGCTGGCGGCCCAGCTTCATGCCGGCCGGGCAGTCGCGTTCCAGGGTGACGATGTCCACGTTCAGTGGCCGCGCGTAGGAAGTGTCCACCGGGCCGTCGGGGTTGTAGTTCTCCTCGGCCACGGCGAATGCCTGGGCGTCGTCGGACAGCTTGCTACCCGAGTAACCGATCAGCTCCACGGCCATGATGTCCAGGGTGCTGGCATCGGACCTGGTCGGCCTTCCGCGCGGGATGCTCGCCGCCCCGCTGGCCAACTCCATCCTAGTGAGGGATGCGATCGCGAGGTCGGCGGTGAGCGGGCCGTTCTCGTACCCGGTGGAGTCCACGACGCTCTGGCACTTCAGGACGATGCCTGCCGACGCCGGAATGCCGCCGCCAACGGCGGCCGGACTCGTCCCCGAGCCGCACCCGGCGACCAGGCAGGACCCGGCGAGCGACAGCACCAGCGCGATCGCGTACCTGATGGTCATGACTGCCCCCTGTCTGACGCTGTTTGGATGGTGCTGAGCAGGTTCTTCTCCGGCCAGTCCCAGATCGTGTCCTGACCGACGCGGTAGACGCGGGCGGGCGCGCCCCAGGCGGCGCGCACCGCCCGGTAGTCGGCGTAGCCGGGATAGCCGGGCTCGTCGGGGCTCAGCACGACGAACCGCGCGGCGGAACGCCGCGCGTCGAACCAGGCGTCATTGACCTCGCCCGGATGTTCGCCGATGCCGCCGTCGGCGTCGGCGATCGGCCGGACCGCCACCGCGCCGCCGCTGGTCAGCGTGACGACGCTGGCCTGCCAGTAGCCGCCGAGGCCGGCGCCCGCGAGCCGGTGGCTCTCCAGCCATGCGGTGAGCGCCGCGCCCTGTGGCGGCGCGGCCGGGGCGGTGAGCTCAAGGCCGAGCCCGCCGAGGTAGCCGATACCGATCACGATGAGCACGCGCCCCGCCAGGCGCGGCAGGCGCCGCCGCGCGGGGCGCGACGCCGCCGCGGCCGCCGCATCCGGCACGGCGGCCGCAGGTCGCGGCAAGATGCGGGCGAGCGCCGGGGACAGCTCCCTGGCGGCGAGCGCTGCCGCGAACGGCAGCACCGGCGCGATCTCCCGCGCGGAGCCGGCGTCGACGACCCGCTCAGTCACGAGGAACGCGCCCACGTTGACCGCGATGGCGGCGAGCAGCACGTGGCCGACCAGGTCACCGCCCCGGCGGATCCGCCGCGCCGCCCGCCAGGCACCGGCGGCGGCGAGCATGACCCCGGCGAGGTGCAGCAGCGGGAAGAACGTCGCCTGGAAGGTGGGCGGCCCGGTGATGTCCGCGCCGAAGAGCACAAGCAGGCACTGCCCAGCGACCGGCAGGTTGTGCTGGAAGACCTCGCTGAGCGGCGCGATCTGGGAGCTAAGCGGCCGGACGGCGAAGCCGCCGGCGGCGGTGACGGCCCGGAGCGCCAAGCTCGCGGCTACCGCCGCCGCCAGGGCCCCGCCGGCCAGGGCAAGCTCGTAGCGGACGGCGCGTCCCTGGCGCGCCACGCCCGCGCGCGCCGTACGCGAAACGCCCGCGCGCGCCGTACGCGCCACGCACACCAGGACCAGCGGAATGATCCCGGCGATCGCCGCGATGGAGTCCGCGACCTCGGCCCAGGCGAGCAGCACCGATGTGATCACCGGGACATACCAGCGGCGCCCGCCCCGGTCGAGGACCAGCCAGGTCAGCAGCAGCGGCACGGACGTGCCGATGTGGTCGGGGGAGGAAAGCAGCACGTTGGCGCCCGAGCCGAGTTGCGGCGCGAGCATGATCCCCGCGACCACGGCGACGCGGACCAGTGCCTGGTGTCCCCTTGCGGTTCCCTTGGCGACCAGCGCGGCGAGCAGCACGACCAGCGTGTAGGTCATCGCGGCGGCGATGTCCACCACGTCCGCGCGCAGGCCCCTGAAGAGCTCCACCAGGGCGTACTGCGGCAGTTCCGTCGTGTAGAACGAGACGTCCGACACGGTCCAGCCGCGAAGCAGCGGGTTGCCGTGCAGCATGTCCCAGGCCTGCAGCGCCTGCGACGCGCCGTCGGAGTTGACCGCGCGGGTTTCCGCGAGGCGCAGGTAGACCGCGAAGGCGGCAACGGCGCCGCCCAGCCAGGCGCCGGCCACCCCGGCGCGGGCCATCCGGGTCCCCGTTACGGGCAGTCGCCGGCCTGGCCCCGTGCTCGCCGGCCGGCCGCCCCGGCGGCCCCGGCGGCTCCGGCCGCGACGTCGCGCGCGCGATACCCGACAGCCTGAGACCCCCCCGATGATCGCACGCCGCTATCTCACCACAAGTAACTGAATAATTACGTCGAGTGCTCGAAAAGCACTGCGAGCAATCTCACAACGCTCCGGCGCGGCGAAAGTAAGCGTCATTCCTGGATCATTGACCCCGGATATGACCGTTTATCACGCGATGGCGCTGCTCGCCGCCGGCATCGGCGGCGGGATCGCCGGCACGATGGCCAGCGTCGCGAGCGTTGTCTCCTACCCGGCGCTGCTCGCGCTCGGCCTGCCGCCGCTCGCCGCCAACGTCACCAACACGATGGCACTGGTCTTCTGCGTTCCTGGCGCCGTGCTCGGTGCCAGGCCGGAACTGGCCGGGCAGCGCCCCCGCGTGGTGCGTTTCGGTGCGGTCATGGCGGTCGGCGGCGCGCTGGGCGCGGCGATCCTGCTGCTCGCACCGCCCGGCGCGTTCGCGCTCGCGGTCCCGGTGCTGATCTGCTCCGCCGCCGTTCTAGTCCTGCTGCAGCCGAAGCTCCGCGCCCTGTCTCCCCGGCCGGGCGCCGAGCAGTCAAGGCGGCGGCTTGTCGTGATGTTCTGCGTCGCGGCCTACCTCGGCTACTTCGGCGCGGCGGGCGGCGTGCTGCTGCTCGCCGCGCTCGCGGCCACCATCAGCGAGTCGCTCATCAGGGTTAACGCGATCAAGAACGTGATCTCCGGTGCGGCGAACCTCGTGGCCGCGTCGATCTTCGCCCTGTACGCGCCGGTGGAGTGGGGGTTTGTGCCGCCACTCGCGGCGGGCTTCCTCATCGGCGGCTATGCCGGGCAGCGACTTGTCCGCCACCTCCCGGTCGCCGTGCTCCGGGTCATCGTGGCGCTGGCGGGCCTCGCGCTCGCTGTCAAGCTTGGGATCAGTGCTTATCGGTGAGAGTCCTGCGACGGACGGGAATTCGGCCGCCGCGCCGATTCTCATGATTCGCAAAAATATGAGCGCAACCATTTGTCATTACGCTATGGTTTTTGTATCAGCCAGTGTCTGGGTCCGCTGGTGGCAATTTTCGGGGGCCAGCGCACTCCTGCCCCGCGCGGCGCGAAAGCCGCGCGCCGCAGGAAGCGCGGGTAGTCAGTTATTTAAGCACGGGCCTTTCGCGCCCGTGCGTACGGCGCCGCATCCGCGGGAGCGATGTCACATGAGCATCCTCATCATCCTGATAATCGTTTTCATCGTCGGTTATTACCTGTCGCTTAGGGCTCACCCCTACACGAACTGCAGGCTGTGTAACGGGCGCGGCAGGCATTTCGGCACTGTTTACACGTACGCTCAACGCCGGTGCCGCAAGTGCGGCGGGACCGGACGGAAGGACCGGCTCGGCGTCCGCCTGTTCGTCAACCGGAGCGGGAACTAGCCCAGCGCCGCCAGAGCAGCACGGCCCTGGCGGCGAGCCAGCAGCCGAGCGCGGTCCACACGCCGGGCAGCCCGAGCCAGTGGAAGCGGAGCACCAGGGCGGCGAGGGGCGCGAAGGCGAGGATCGCGAGGAGCATCGCGCGGCGCATGGCGGTGTAGTCGCCGAGGCCGAGGATGACGCCGTCGTAGACGAACGCGAGCGCGGCGAGCGGCTGCGTGGGGGCGGACCACAGCAGCCCGACGACCGCGGCGTGCCGTACCGTCGGGTCGGCCGTGAACACCGCGGGCGCGAACAGCGCGAGCGCCGCGGTCACCAGGCCAAGCCCGCACCCGAAGGCGAGGCCGAGCACGAGCGTGCGCCGCGCGGCGCGCTTGGCCGCCGCCCAGTCGCCGCGGCCGAGCGCGCCGCTGACGAAGACCTGCGCGGGCACCGCGAGCGCGTCCGTGGCCAGCGAGAGCATGGCCCACAGCCGGTAGGCGATCTGCTGTCCCGCCAGGGGAACCGGGCCGAGCCTGGCGGTGACCGCGGTCGCGGCGAGCGGCACCACGCCAAGCGCGACCGTCCGCGCCGACAGCCGGTGCCCGTCGCGCAGCACCCCGGTGAGGTCGCCGCGGGCGGGCCTGGCCGGCGGGCAAGGCGATCGCCTTGACGCGTACCCGTAGGCCGCCGCGGCGAGCACCTGCGCCATGACCGTGCCCCACGCCGACCCGGCAAGGCCGGCGTGCAGCCCGAACACGAGCGCGATCTCGAGCGCGACGTTCGCGACGTTGGCGCCGACCGCGATAAAGAGCGGTGTCTTGGTGTTCTCCAGGCCGATGAGGTGCCCGTTGCCCGCGTAGGACAGGTAGAGGAACGGCAGGCCGAGGGCGGAGATCCTGATGTAGACCGTCGCCGCGGACCCGGTGCCTGAATGGCCGCCGAGCAGGTCGACAAGGACCGGGGCGATGAGAATGACCACGATTGAGGTCACGGCGCCCCAGCCGGCGGCGACCGAGTAAGCCGCGCCGACCGCGCGCCCCGCCGCGCCGTGCTCGCCCCGCGCGGCGCTCCGCGACACCTCGGTCGTGGTGGCGGTCGACAGGAAGATGGCCAGCCAGGCCACGATCGACAGCGCGGACGTCGCGATGGCCAGGGCGTCAAGCGGCGCGCGCCCGAGGTGCCCCACGATCGCGGTGTCCGCGAGGTTGTACAGCGGCTCGGCCAGGATCGCGCCGAGCGCGGGAACCGCCAGCCGCGCGATCCGCCGGTCGAGATCGCGTCGGCTCTGGCTCACGCTCGCCAGGATATAGGTCACGGCCTGGGCCGATATCGCCCAGTGCGGTACGGTTAGATACTCGTGAGTCGAATCCAGTCGCCGCCTGCCGTTTCCGGGCATGGGCATGTCCGGCTGGAGCGAACCCTGCTCGTGGTCGGCGTGCTTGCCCTCGGCTACAACCTGCGCGGCGCGATCACCAGCCTGCCGCCGGTCTTCCCCGAGCTGCAGGCCAGCCTCCGCCTGTCAGGCGCGACGATCTCCATCCTCGCGGCCACCCCGGTCATCTGCTTCGGCGTCGTCTCCGGCTTCGCCGCCAGCCTCGCCAGGCGCGCGGGGGAGGAGCGGGTCCTGTTCGGTGCCAGCATCGCCCTGGTGGCCGGCCTGCTCGCGCGCGGCGCCGCGCCCGGTGCGCTGCTCTTTCCTGGCACGATCCTGTGCAGCGGCGCGATCGCGGTCATGAACGTCCTGCTGTCAAGCCTGATCAAGCGCCGGTGGCCGGAGCGGGCCGGCTTCCTCATCGGCCTGTACATCACCGCGCTTTCCGCTGGCGCGATCGTCGCGTCGCGTGGTCAGCGTCCCGCTCTGGCAGGACAGCGGGGGCTCGGTCGCGCTGACGCTCGGCTGGCTGGCCGCACCGGCCGCCCTGGCCGTGCTGCTGTGGCTCCCGCAGGCCAGGCGGAGGCCGCAGTCGCGGGCGGCACCGGCCGCCCATGCTCGCCCGGCACGCGTGGCGGTGCACCGGCACGCGATCACCTGGCACGTGACGATCTTCATGGGCATGCAGTCGCTGCTGTACTACGCGACGCTCTCCTGGCTGCCGACGATGCTGCGCGACCGGGGGGAGAGCGCCGCGGCGGCGGGCGACCTGCTCGCCCTGATGGGCGTCGGCAACCTGGCCGTCTCCCTGTTCATCCCGATGGCCGCGCAGCGGATGCGCTCGCAGGTCGCGCTCGTGGTACCGACGACGTTCGCGGTGGCGGGCGGCCTGGCCGGCCTGCTGTACCTGCCCCTGGGCGGCGCGGTCGCCTGGGCGCTGATCCTCGGCGCAGGCCAGAACGCGGCCCTGGCCCTCGCCATTTTCTTCACGGCGGCCCGCGCGCCGCACGCGGCGGCGGCCGCGTCGCTGTCCTCGCTGGCCCAGGCGGTCGGTTACCTCCTCGCCAGCGCAGGCCCGCTAGAAGTCGGGCTGCTGCACTCGGCCACGGGCAGCTGGACCGCGCCGGTCATGGTGCTGTTCGCGCTCAGCGGCGTCATGCTCGTCGCCGGGCTCCTCGCCGCTCGCCCGAGGATCCTGCCCGCCGGGCTGGAAAAGCAGGGGCTGGAAGAACAGGCGGCGGAAACAGGGGGAACCGCGTGATCCCGGGACCGGACCCGGCTGACGTGCTTTCCTCCTGAAGGATTTCCCCGCTCTGTACCGAAAGCTCGCCACCTGATCCTAATAGCGGCAAATAATCACGCTGCTGTGCGACAAAACTGCATATTCCCGCTGCGATCTGCGAACTAAGTAATGGAAATCGTGGCGTGGCACCCGCGACGCGAGTTAACGCCCGGTAAGGTGACGCGGGTGAGTTCGGTGCTTGAGCGTCGCGATTCCACCACGCCCCGTAATCGGAGGACAAAATCGCGTCTGCTGCTCATTGGGGGCGTGTCGTTCGCCGTCGTGCTGGCGGGCTGGCTTGCCTACGCATTCACCCACGCGGCGCCCTATACGGCCGATCCGGCGGACCTGCAGGTGTACAACAGCGGCGGGCTCATCATCAGGCACGTCAGGCCGCCTTATGACGCGCGGTATCTGTATCCGCTGTACGACTGGCCGAAGAGCAAGGCCGCGCTGAAGTTCACCTACACGCCGTTCGCGGCGGTATTCTTCGCCGCGATCTCGTATATCCCCTGGTCGGTCCTGCCGCGACTGTCCCAGTTGGCCAACCTGCTGCTGCTGGTCGCCGCCGCCTGTCTCACGGCCGGCGTACTCGGTAATCACCCGGGGGGACGACCCCCCGTACCCCCCGCGGGTAATCACCCGGTAGGACGACGCCCCGTACCCCCCGCAGGTAATCACCCGTGGCGCACCAGGCTCGGCGCCGCGCTGCTTGGCAGCGCCGCCGCGCTGCTCACCGAGCCGGTGTTCCGCACCATGTACCTCGGGCAGGTCAACCTGCTGCTGATGGCGCTCGTCATCGGCGACGTGGCGCAGCCCGACAGCCGTCGGCTCAAGGGCGCGGCCGTGGGCATCGCCGCCGGGATCAAGCTCATCCCGCTCGTCTTCATCCCGTACCTGCTGCTGACCAGGCGGTTCCGCGCCGCCGCGATGGCCACGGGCACGTTCGCCGCCACGGTCGTCCTCGGGTTCCTCGTCGTGCCTGGCGACTCAACCGACTGGTGGCTGCATGGCCTGTTTTTCAATGGCAGCCGGACCGGCTTCGTCGGCTGGGGCGGCAACCAGTCGCTGCGCGCCATCCTCACCAGGCTCGCCGGCTCGATACACGGCGCGACCGCGGCGTGGATGGCCGCCGCGCTGCTCGCCGCCGTGATCGGCCTGGCCAGCGCGGTCCTACTCGACCGCGCCGGGCACACCATGCTCGCCATCCTGGCGACCGCACTCGTCGGCCTGCTCGACTCGCCGATCAGCTGGGACCACCACTGGGTGTGGGTAGTGCCAGGCATGATGGCCGCCGCCCACTACGCGTCGCGCGCCTGGCAGGCTGGCAAGCGGCGCGCCGCGCGCTCGTGCGCGGCGCTGGCCGGCGCGCTGCTGCTGATCTTCGCGGCGTGGCCGGGCGCCTTGTGGAGCGTTCCCGTCACCGGGGCTGGCGACTTCACCAACGGCCTCATCTGGGCCGGCCCGAACAGCCGCGTCACCCAGTACACGCTGTTCGGCGACAAGCCAGGGTTCCTTGAGTACCACTGGCGCGGCCTGCAGAACCTGTCGGGCAACGCCTTCGTCCTGGCCGGCCTGGCCCTGCTGGCCCTGCTGGCGGTTGTCGCGGTCAGGACGCTGCGCGGCGCGGCCGACCGGCACGCTTGACCGGGCGCGCGCCCGTCAGCATCTCGCCGGCGGACTTCTCCGTCACCAGGGCACCGAAGGCGTCGACGTCCATCGTCACCCGCCGTGGCAGGTCCTCGCCGGGCAGGTAGAGGTCGAGCACCGCGACCCGGAGCGCGTCCTTCTCCATCGCCAGGGCCTCGTCCGCCAGGACCTCGATCTCCACCGGGCCGTCCCCGAGTTCTGGGTGCTCGTGAATCACGATGCGCGCGAGCGCGTCTTCCCGCATGATGAGCTGCCCACTCAGGTCGCTAAACCGGACAGTCTTCTGACCCATGATCCGACCCCTCTATCCGAACGCTCTTACTGAGCCTCGCCGACAAGGGCCAACCTAGCCGTAAACCTGTTCGTTTGTCAAACGCCTGTTCTATGCGGGAGAAGTTTATCCGAATCTCTGGTCGACCAGGCATTTCCGGGCAGGTAACACCGGCTTCTTCATCTGCAACGCGGTGACCTCGTACCCGAGGCTCTCGTACAGCGACCTGGCGACCATGTTCTGCCCGTGCACGTTCAGCCCGAGCGACGTCATGCCACGCGCCCGCGCCTCATTCTCGGCGAGCCGCATCGCGGCGCGCCCGTACCCGTGCCCGCGGAAGGCGGACTCGATCTCGATCTCGAACACCCACGCCATCAGCGGGTCGGGATCCGGCCCAGGCACGCCGAGCCACAGCCAGCCGACGCCGACCTGGCCGTCCATGATCCGGAAGACGAGCTGCCCGGGCGTGGCCGCGCCGCCGCCGAAGTACCGCGCGGTGTCTAGCTCCGCCTTCTCCCGCGCGGCCTGCGCGGGCATCGCACCGGACGCCGCGATCAGCGCGGCGTACCCCGCCACCTGCCGCGGCAGCCACTCGTCGAACTCGGCCCGTGTCAGCGGGCGCAGAGCCAGCTCGGCGTCACTCATGGCACCCCATTAAACCGCTAACGTGCCTGTCGTACGCGCGGGGTAGCCTCCGCTTGGATGCCGCAGCAGAGTCCTGGAGGTAACTCGGGTGAAGGAAGGAACCGCCTCGCACACCGCGCGCAGCGTCGCCGCTCGCCGGCTGGAATACGACAGGGTCGCGGCGCCGTACGGCGATCCGGCCGCCGACGAGGCCCTGACCGGCGATGTCGCGGACGGCCTCGTCCCGCCGCGCAACCGGATGCACGAGTACATCCGGGCGCGGACCGCCTTCTTCGACCGGGTGGTGGTGAGCTCGATCGACCGCGGCGTCGCGCAGGTCGTGATCGGCGGCGCCGGCTATGACGGGCGCGCGTTCCGCTACGCCAAGCCGGGTGTCCGCTGGTTCGAGGTCGACCACCCGGCCACCCAGGCCGACAAGCTTGAGCGGGTCACGAGGCTCGGACTTGCGACGCCACAGGTCCGCTTCATCCCTGCGGACTTCACCGCCGACCCGGTCGCCGAGCCGCTCCTCGCGGCAGGCCTCGATCCCGCACGCCCGGCGCTTTTCCTGTTCGAGGGCGTCGCCGTCTACCTGGAGCGGCCGCAGAATGAACGCGTCCTCACCGAGTTCCGCGAGGTCACACCGGTCGGCAGCCTCCTCGCGATCAGCGTTTCCGTCGGCGGCGCGACCTCGCGGACGCGCGCCAGCTTCCAGCAGCGGGTGGCCAAGCTCGGGGAGCCGGCCCGCACGGTGCTCACCTTCGACCAGGCCGCCGATCTCCTGTCGGCCGCCGGCTGGAAGATCAGCGACCTAAGCGACCGGCAGCGGTCGGCGGGACTGCTGCTGGCCCACGCCGCAACCGCGGTAGTCCATTCCGAACGAGAGCGGCTGACTCCTTCCCCCTCCTTTCCTTCTGTCGCCTGGCAGGCTTCCGCCTGGCCGCCCGCTGGACGCGCCGCGGCGGGCCGTCGGCGGGCCGGCGCGGCCGCCGCCGGCACGCCTCCCGAGTCGCCGGCCGCGCTCCCGCTCTCCGCGCTGCTTTCGCAGGCGCTCGTCGCGTTCACGGTCGAGGCCGACAACGAGACCGAGCACCGCCTGCCGCACCGCACCCAGGACTACGGCCTCGCGCCGAGCGCACCGCCCGGCGCCCCGTGGCTTACGTCCCTGCTCATGTACGCCAACTGCCTGCGCCACCTGCCCGACGCGGGAATCACGATCGCCGAGCTGCTCGACCGGGCAAGGACAGGCACGAACCTGGACGGCATGCGGCGCTGGCGCTACGTCACGTTCACCCCCGACCCAGGCCACGGCAGTTATCCCCCGGGGGACAGCTTCCAAGCACGGGGGGCTCCCGCCCCCGTCCCCCCTGGCCCCCGTACCCCCCGAGGGCCTGCCCGATGGAAGGGCGCGAGTGTATCGGACAGGCCGCCCAGCGCTTGACGCCCTCATCCGCCCGACCCCCTGGGGCATCGAGGCCCGCGACACCTGGCAGGCGGTGACCGCGGAGGTCGAGTCCCGCTGGCGCGAGCGCCTCGGCGCCGGCGCGTTCGACGCGCTCCGCGCCGCCCTGGCCGGCGCCGTGGAACACCTGGACCCGCTGCTGCCCGACTGCCTTCCGATCCTCGGCTACGGCCTGTTCACCAGGCGAGACCGGGGAGCCAAGGACGCGGCAGCGCCTCGCACCGCCACGCTCCCTGTGGATTCACCGCCGGTTGGCGACCTGCCATTGTGGGCGCTGCTGTCGCGGCCGCTGCGCGCCTTCGCGGAACAGTACGAGGCCGAGCCCGGCCCGTCGCTCGCGATCACCGCCAACGTCCTGCGCGTGCTGACCGAGGCAGGCGTGCGCACCAGGGACATCCCCGCCCTTGGCAGCGTCTCCAAAGAGTCCGTGGCGATGGCCATGGGGGTGATGCGGAAGTCCGGCGTCGCGACCGAGGGCCCCGACCCGGCGGGAGGCCGGTTCAAGGTCACCCGCCTCACCGCCAGGGGCGTCGGGCTGCGCGACGAGTACCCCGCGCTCGCCGCCGGCATCGAGCGCGACTGGCGCACCCGCTTCGGCGACACCACGGTGACGGCGCTGCGGCAGGCACTTGAGCCACTCGCGGCGGGCGACCCGCCCCGGCTCTTCGCCGGCCTTGAGCCGTACCCGGACGGCTGGCGTGCCCGGGTGCCGGCGCCGGCCGCGCTGCCGCACTACCCGATGACCCTGCACCGCGGCGGCTACCCCGACGGGAGGTAACCCTCAGCCTTTACAGGTGTGGGGGTGACCCGCCCCTGGGTAAAGGCCTAGCAAGGAGGTGCTGAGCATGCGTCTTGGCAAGGAACAAGCCGTGGGTTACGTCGAGGACACTGAGGCCGATTCGCTCCCGGCGCGGGAGCCCACGATCCGCGAGGCAGACGGGATGCCGCTGACCACAGCCCCCGAGCCCCCGCTGACCGTCCGCTGACCTTTCAGCGATGGCCCGTCTTTCGCCGTGGCCAAGTGGGCCCGCCAAGGACGAGCGCCCGGACCGGCCCTTCACCGGCTACAAGCTGGCGCACGCCGTGCTGTCCGCGGACGGCGCCACGGCCGGCTTCGCGGGCCTCACGCTGGGCGCGGCCAGCGTCTACGGCGCCGTCGGTGACGCGTCTTGCGTGTGGAACCACAGGCATGCCCCGCCGCGCCGGTGGTGCGGCTGCGGGTTCTACTGCCTGCATGACCTGGCCGACGCGCGGTCCCTGGCCTGCGCGACGGAGAACCGTTCGGCCTTGATCCTCGAGGTGACGGCGTCCGGCCGGTACATCAGGTACGAGCGCGGCCTGCGCTACAGCAGGCAGCGCGTCCGCGCGGTGCTTGACGCCCAGTGCGCGTGCGGCCGCCCTGGCGCGGCACTCGCC
The DNA here is from genome assembly GCA_963759545.1 of uncultured Actinomycetota bacterium. Lineage (GTDB taxonomy): Bacteria > Actinomycetota > Actinomycetes > Streptosporangiales > Streptosporangiaceae > Trebonia. The sequence goes on along the minus strand of CAVXAB010000017.1, from coordinate 340,226 downwards.
GACGCGGGCAGCGGCCTGATCGGCTGGCGCCACCTGGCCCCGGTCTGCGACTCGTGCACGGCGGGCAGGCCGGCCCTCACCCTCAGGGAGTTCACCGCGCGCCTGGACGGCACCGTCCGCGTCGGGACACTGCTGTCGAGCTCCCCGCTGGCCCTCAGCGTCAGGCAACAGCCGGTGCCGCGCGAGCTGCCTGACGGGGCGGGAGAACCACCGATCGCGGTCCTCGCGGCGGAAATCGCGTTGCTGCACGCCCGCCTGGATGACCTGCAGTCTCGACTGGACAAGTGATCGCCATATCGCATTCACGGGGGCGAAGTCCGCTGTACCGGTTGACTGTGACATGATCGATATGTGGCTGCGGTAGCCGCCGGCCCGCTCCGGGAGTTCGGTGACCGCATGTGTCTGGAGAGCAGAGCTGCAGGCGGATGGAACTGGCTATCTTGCTGTCACTTGCTGCGAGCGTCTGTACCGCTACTTCCTCGGTTTGCCAACGGCTCGGTGCCCGGCACCTTGAGCGGTGCGGCGAGATGCGCGGCTTCGACGCCTTGCTCGTGTTCCGGCTGGCCAGGCAGCCGACCTGGCTGCTCGGCGACCCGGTCACGGCGATCCTGCTGGGCATCTTCGTGTTCCAAGAGCGCCTCGCCACCTCCCCTGCCTCAATGGCAGCCGAGGTGGCGGGACTGATCGTGCTCGCACTCGGCGTGTGGACGCTGAGCGGCAGCGAGCTGATCACGCACACTACCCAGCCGCGGAGGCCTGAGGCGGGTGAAGCTACAAACCGGGAACTGACCAGGAGATCCGGGTGAGACACGCCATGAAGCCAGGCGAGCCTGGCACCTTTCTTCCCGGGGAACACGGCACGCTCTGGGCGCCGCCTAGGGCAAGGTTGCCTGTTCTCGCGGAAGGCCTGCCCGATGCCCAACCCGCGCCAGAGAAACGCAAGGTGCTGATCACCGGCGGGTCAAGCGGCATCGGCGCCGCGACCGCCGAGGAGTTCGCGGCCCGCGGCTTCCTCGTCGCGGTGACGGGCCGGGACTCCAGGGCGCTTGACCACGTAGCGCGCGTGACCGGAGGCGTGTCCATCCCCGGCGACCTGCGGGAACCCGGCTGCCCGAGGCGCGTCGTCGACGCGGCCGCGGTGGCGCTCGGCGGGCTTGACGTCGTGGTGTCCAACGCCGGGGTCGGCTGGGCGGGTCCGTTCACGGAGATGACGGACGAAGAGATGGACGAGCTACTCGACGTGAACCTGCGCGCGCCGGCGCACGTGGCCCACGCTTCACTCGCCCACCTGCGGCCGGAGACCGGGCACCTGGTGTTTGTCGGGTCGATCGCCGGCCTGCTCGGCGTCGCGCAGGAGACGTGGTATTCGGCGACGAAGGCGGGGCTCGGCATGCTGGCCGACGTCCTGCGCGCCGAGTTGCGAGCCGAGCAGATCGGGCTCAGCCTCGTGATCCCGGGCGTGGTCGACACCCCTTACTTCGACCGGCGCAAGGTGCCGTACCAGCGCCATTATCCGCGCCTTATCCCCGCGCAGGTCGTGGCGACCGCCATTGCCGACGCGGTGGAACAACGACGCGACACCGTGGTCGTTCCAGAGTGGCTTGGCTGGCCCGCCCGGCTGAAGGGTGCCTTCCCCGGCCTCTACCGCAGGCTAGAGCGATCGCTTGATTCAGAAAGCAGCAAGAATTCACGAACGGGAGGGAGGCGGCATGGGGGGAAGCGCGCTCCTGCTGTCGGGTCCGCTCGGCCTTGGCCACGAAATGCCGGTGCGTAGCTTTGCTGACATGCTCACCAAGGCGGGCTGGCGTGTCAGGTCAAGGGACAGCATGTCCCTGCTCGGCGACGGCGGAGCCCGGGCCGGACAACGGGTATTCGACCGGCTGATGGCGGTGCCCGGTGTCTACGACGGCCTGCACTTCGCGCAGTTCCGCACCGGGGGACGAGTCGCCAGGCTCGCCGAGCGTCTTGCGGCGCGGCCCGCGGTGCCCAGGCTGCGCGCCGAACTCGACCGTGACCCGGCCGACCTGGTGCTGAGCGTGTTCCCCACCGGCGCGCTCGCCGCCGCGGAACTGCGAAGGCAGCTTCGCGAGGATGGCGGGCCGCGGGCGCCGGAGTTCCGCGCGGTCGTCTACTGCCCGGACGTCGCCGCGCACAAGCTGTGGGTGCATGAGGGCACCGACCTGTTCCTCGTCAGCTCGCCTGCCGCGGCCGCGTCGGTGCGGCGGTTCCTCCCCAGGGCACCGATCGCGACGGTCCCGCCGCCCGTGCGGTCCGCCTTCTACGACGCGCCGAGCCAGGCGGTGGCCAGGCAACGGCTCGGCATCCCGGAGACCGCGCGGTGCGCGCTCCTGATCGACAGCGGCTGGGGCTTCGCACCGCTGCCCGCCGCGGGGGCTGCCCTCGCTGACGCGGGTGTGCACGTTCTCGCGGTCGCCGGCCGGAACGCGCGCGTCGAGCGCGAGCTCCGCGAGCTTGCCGCCACCCGGCCCATGCTCCGGCCGTTCGGCTTCACCGACCAGGTACCGCGGTTGATGGCCGCGGCCGACGTCGTCATCGCGCTGCCGGGCGCGGCCACCTGCGCCGAAGCGCGCGTGGTAGGCCGCAGGGTGCTGCTGCTCGACGTCATGCCCGGGCACGGCAGGGACAACCTGCTGCATGAGCTTGAACAGGGCAGCGCGGAGGCATGCGGCCCGACGGCGGCCGACATCGCGGCGAGCGCCGCGGCGATGCTCGACGGTCCCTGGCTGGACGGCCCCGGCCTCCACGGCCCTAACGGTTCCTGGCCGAACGGCACTGATCGATCCGTGGCGGACGGCGCGCCAAGGGCGCCGCGCTGGGAGCCGGCATTCGCCGCGGCGCTCGCCACGATCGGGCTAGACGTTCCACTCAATGACACCGACGCGAAGGGAACGGCGGCATGCGTACCCTCTTCCTTAACCCCCCGAGCTATGCGGGCTTCGACGGCGGAGCAGGCGCTCGCTACCAGGCCAAACGGGAGATCCGCTCTTACTGGTACCCGACCTGGCTGGCGCAGCCTGCCGCGCTCGTTCCCGACAGCCTGCTCGTGGACGCCCCGCCGGCCGGCAAGTCCCTCGCCGACATCGTCCCGCTCGCGGCCGGCCGCGACTTGGCGGTGCTGTACACGAGCTCGCCCACGTTCGCGGGCGACGTCAAGGTGGCGGAGGCGCTGAAGGAGGCCAACCCGGGGCTGCTCGTCGGTCTCGCCGGCCCGCCCGTCGCCGTCCGCCCCCAGGAGTCACTGGAGGCCTCGACCGCCATCGACTTCGTGGCCCGCGAGGAGTTCGACTTCACGATCGCCGAGGTCGCCGAGGGCCGGCCGCTCGCCGCGATCGACGGCTTGAGCTACCGGGACGAAGCGGGGAGTCCGGTGCACAACGCCGAACGGGCCATCTTGGAGGACATGGACCAGCTGCCCCCCGTTCTGCCGGTCTACAAGCGGGACCTGCGCATCGAGGACTATTACATCGGCTACCTCAACCACCCGTATGTCTCGCTTTACACCGGTCGCGGCTGCCGGTCGCGGTGCACGTTCTGCCTGTGGCCGCAGACCGTGGGCGGGCACCGTTACCGCACCAAGTCGGTCGGCGCGGTGCTCGCCGAGGCCGCCATGGCGAAGGAACTGTTCCCGCAGATGAAGGAGCTGTTCTTCGACGACGATACGTTCACCGACGACCGGCGCCGGGCGGAGGAGATCGCGGTCGGACTCGGCCAGCTCGGCCTCACCTGGTCGTGCAACGCCAAGGCGAACGTGCCGCGGGACACCCTGAAGATCATGCGCGACAACGGCCTCAGGCTGCTGCTCGTCGGCTACGAGTCTGGCGACCAGCAGATCCTCATCAACATCAAGAAGGGCCTGCGCGTCGAGCGGGCGAAGCAGTTCGCCAAGGACTGCCGCGACCTCGGCATCACCATCCACGGCACGTTCATCCTTGGCCTGCCGGGGGAGACGAAGGAGACCATCCAGGAGACGATCAAGTTCGCCCGTGAGGTCAACCCGCACACGATCCAGGTCTCGGTGGCCGCGCCTTACCCGGGCACTGAGCTGTACCGCCAGGCGAAGGAAAACGGCTGGCTGCCGCCCGACGACGAGGGAGCGACCCTGGTCAGCGCCTCCGGCACACAGCTCGCGGCGCTGAACTACCCGCACCTGGGCCACACCGAGATGCTTGGCTCGGTGGACGACTTCTACAAGCGGTTCTACTTCCGCGCCCCGAAGATCGCCGAGATGTCCGCCGAGATGCTCCGCCACCCGTCCATGGCGGCGCGGCGCCTGCGCGAGGGCACCGAGTTCATCCAGTTCCTCGGCCACCGCGACCGCACGGCCTAGCCGCCGCCCGCTACAGGCGGGAAAGCAGCCAGGCGTGGACCTCGCCGATGCGGGACTCGGTCAGCGTCAGGTGCCCGTCGTGGTCGAGCAGCCTGGCCTCGACGCCGGGAATCCGCGCGGCGAGCCACTCCCCGTGCCCGAACGGCACGAACTGGTCCTGCCGCCCGTGCATGAGCAGCACGGGCACGGTGATGTCGGTGACCGCGAAACCCCACGGCTCGGTCGTGGCCTTCCCGTCCTCATCCCAGCCTTCGACGCCGGGCGCGAGCCCGTCCCTGGTGCAGAACGCCAGGTACTCCGCCACCGCTCCGGTCATGACCGCCGCGTCGGTCGGCGTCAGCAGGGTGGCGAACTGCTTATGCAGGTCGGCGGGGCTCGCGGAGAGCATCGCCGCCCGGTCCTTCTCCGCCTTCGCCCAGGCGGCCGCGGGGTCCTCAAGCAACAGCTTGAAGTCGTCCACGTTCTCCTGCCCCATCCCGGCGAACCAGTCAAGCCCCTCGGCCGGGTACGGCGCCGGCGAGGCAAGCGAGGCCGCCGCCGCGACCAGGTCAGGCAGCAGTGCGGCGCAGGCCAGTACGTGCGGCCCGCCACCGGACACGCCCCACGTGGCAAGCCGCGAGATCCCGAGTGCGGAGCAGATGGTCCGCACGTCGTCGGCGGCCGACGCGACGGTCCGGCCAGGCTGCGGGTCGGACTCGCCGTATCCGGGACGGTCGTAGCTGATCAGCCGGATCCCCCGCGCCCCGGCGTCCGCGACGTGCCGCGCGTACAGTTGCCGCGAGTTCGGTGTCCCGTTGTGGGCGAGGACCGGCGTTCCGCCCGGGTCCCCGCCCTCCTGAACGGCAAGCGTCCGCCCGTCCGGGGTCTTGATCCTGTGCTCCATCGCTCGCTCCGCTCATCAGCCGCCGTACTAGCCAGACGCCATGCTAGGCGGTGCCCGCGCGATCCGGCAGTGCCGGCTGACCCCGCCGCGCTAGCGGCAACGGTGGCCGCCGCTAGCCCTTGACGACGCCGGAGACCAGGCCGCGGATGTAGAAGCGCTGCAGGCCGATGTACAGCAGGACGCACGGCACCATCGCGATCACCGCGCCCGCTTCCAGGTAACCGAAGTTCACCTGGCCCACGCTGCCGTACTCCATGTTCAGCAGGGCGAGCGGGAGCGTGAAGAGGTTGTTGGAGGTGATGAACGTGAGCGCGCCGACGAACTCGGTCCAGGAGAACAGGAACGCGTAGAGCACCGTGGTCGCGATGCCTGGCACCACGAGCGGCCGGAGCACCGAGACGAGCGTCCTGGCCGCCGAGGCGCCGTCGACGGCCGCCGCCTCCGACAGCTCCCACGGGATCTGCAGGAAGGTGTTGCGCATCACGAACACGCCGAACGGCAGGTTGAACGTCGTGTAGAACAGCGCGAGGCCTGCCAGGTTGTTGGTCAGGCCGAGGGAGTGCATCTCAAGGAACAGCGGGGTGAGCAGCGCCTGGAACGGGATCATCATCGTGACGAGCACGAGCGCGAACACCAGGCCGGAGCCGCGGAACCGGAAGCGGGCGAACCCGTACCCGGCCATGGTCGCGATGACCGCCGTCAGCAGGCCGGTGCCGACCGCCACCGCCAGGCTGTTGGCCGCGTAGCGCAAGATGTCGTTGGTCTGGATGAGGCCTGAGTAGTTGGCCGGGGTCAGGTGCGAGAAGTCCCCGGCCGACGGGGCCTCGGTGACCAGCGCCGACGGCATAAACGAGCGGAGCACGGCCCAGGCGAGCGGCAGCAGGAAGATCAGCGCGGCGAGAGTGCCGCCGGTCAGGTACAGGGCGAACCCGGTGCGGCCGAGCTCGCGGCCCCGGCCTCCGCCCGATGAGCCAGGAGCGGCAGAAGCGCCCGCTGCCCGGGGCCTGCGGGACGCCTGGGGCGCGTAGGAAGCGCGGGAAGCGGTCATCGCCTGGCCCGCCGGTCGCCGCCGTCCCGGAGCAGGTAGAACTGGGCGGCGCTGATGATCCCGATCACGACGACGAGCGCGACCGCGCCGGCGGTGGCGTAGCCAAGGTGGTACTGCACGAACGCCTCCTCGTAGATCCACATCACGACGGGCTGGGTGGAGGTGCCGGGGCCGCCCTCGGTGAGGATGTAGAACTGGTTGAACGCGAGGAACGAGCCGATCACCGAGATGATCAGGGCGAGCGCGATGTTCCTGCGCAGCAGCGGCAGGGTGACGCGCCACTCTTTCTGCCACCAGGAGGCGCCGTCGACCTCGGCAGCCTCGTAGAGCTCGGTCGGTATGCCCTGCATGCCGGCCATCAGCAGCATCATCGTGAGCCCGGACGCGAACCAGATGACGAACACGCAGATGGCCGTCAGGGCCAGGCCGTAGTCCACCGTCCACGCGGTGCTCGCGTGGGCCAGGCCGACCTTGGAGAGCACGTAGTCGGCCGCGCCGGAGTCAGGCTGGAGCTCAAGCAGCGCCATGAACGACTCGGTGGCGAGCCCCACGATGAACGGCAGGAAGAAGGCCGTGCGGAAGAACACCGAGCCGAACCGCCCCGACCGCACGAGCACGGCCATCGCGTAGCCGACTACGAAGATCGGCCCGGTGACGATCGCCGTGTAGAGCAGGGTGAACAGCACCGAGTGGATGAACTGCGGGTCGTGGACGAGCAGGCTGTAGTTCTGGCCGCCGATGAAGTGGTACGGGCCGATCAGCGGCCAGTTGGTCAGCGAGATGTAGACGGCGAAGCCGAGCGGGAACAGCACGAAGAGCGCGACCATCGCGACCGCCGGCGAGACCAGCAGCATCCCGGTCCGCGACCGCCGCGCGCCGAGGCCATGCCCCCAGACACGCGGCCCCCGGGCACCCGGACGCCGGCCCGTCCGCGAGCCGCGGTGCGCGGCTCGCGGACGGGGCAGCACCTCGCCGGGAGTGGTCACGCGGCCGCCTGTTGCAGGAGGCGGGCCAGCCCCGACTGGCCCTGTTGCAGCGCGAGGCTCATGTTGCCGTCGTAGACGGCCGTGCTGAACATCTGGAACCACGGGCCGCCCGCCTGGTTGAACATCTGGTCGTAGACGAGCGTGACCGGCGCGTAGCCCTTGGCCAGGGCCTTCAGCGCGACCGCGTCCTCGGGGTTGGCGGCGGAGAAGGCGGGGGTGAGCACGTCGGTGCGGACCGGCGTCGCGCCAAGGGCCGGGTACTGGTCCTGCTGCTGCGTCTGGAGCACCCACTGGATGAACTCCCAGGCGCCCGACGGGTTCTTGGCGGCGGTCGGTATGGCGAAGTCGTCGCCGCCGTCGAAGGTGCTGTAACCGCCGTTGCTGCCTGGCAGCGGGGTGTCCATGAACTCCGAGCCGAGCTGGCTCGGCTTGACCAGGTTGACGAGCTGGCCGTAGCCGCCTGGCATGATGCCGATCTTCCCGGCCGCGAAGTCCTGGCCCCAGGTGGTGCCGTTGTCGGTGCGGTCGTTGTCGGGGACCAGGTGCTGCGCCCACAGCTGCCGGTACAGCGTCAGCGCGTTCTCAAGCGGCGTGTTGCCGGTGATGTTGGCGGTCTGGTTGCTGATGTCGCCGTTGGTCAGGTGGGTGCCGTCCGCCCAGATGCCCGGCTGGACGGTGAAGCCGAGGCAGCCCTGGCAGTCGCCGGCGAACGTGGCGCCGCTGATGCCATGGCCGAGCTTGTTGATCGCCTGCGCGTCCGACAAGATCTGCGCGTACGTGGTCGGCGGGTTATCCGGGTTGAGCCCCGCCTGCTTGAACAGCGTCTTGTTGTACCAGAGCACCGACAGGTCGGCCCAGTAGGGGACGCCGTACAGCTTGCCCTGGTTGGTGGCCAGGCCCACGTGCCCGGGGGACAGCGCGGACTTGTAGGGCAGCTTGTCGATCGCGGCGGTCAGGTCCGTGAATGACCCGTTCTTGGTGAACGTCGGCATGTCGATGTCGTTGAGCCCGACGACGTCCGGCGGGTCACCGGCCCTGATCGAGGTGGCCAGCGACGTGACGTCGTCGTTGATCGACGTGAGCGTGAGCTTGACCTGGAGGTTCTTGTGGGTGGCGTTGAAGTCGCTGACCAGCTTCTGCGCGAGCGTCTTGGAGACGGTGCGGGCCCAGAACTGGACCGTGCCGGTCGCGTTGACCCCGAAGGTTGACGAGCTGGGTGAGCCGGCGGAGGAGGGTGCTGACGCGGACGATGAGCATGCGGCGGCGGCGGTGAGCAGCATGACGGCCGCCGCCCCGGTGAGTGTCTGTCTAGCCGAGAGCTTCATTGCCGTGGCCTGTTCTCGTTAACGTGAGCGGCTGGGGGAACCAGGGAGGACGACCCGCTGGCGAAAGTAAGGAAACCCTTTTCCCAAGAAGCTAGGAACCCTCGGCCCGCGCGTCAACCCCTTAGCGGGAACCGGTTGTTAACGTGCACATAGCGGCTCGATAACAGCAGGCGGCACAAGTCGCCGAGCGCGCAGGCACACCCTCGTCCAGATAACAGCAAGAAGCGCGATCCCGCGGCATCCGCCGACGTCCGTCGTAACAGCGAGCGGATCCGCGGATCCGGCCAGCGTCCACTCGGATAACAGCAAGAAGCGTCGCGCGCCCGCTTCCGCATGTGGCGTCAGGCCGGCGATAGCCGGCCTGACGCCACATGGCGATCATGGACGGGAGAGCAGACGCCGCTAAGGATCCGGCCGGCGCGTAGCCGCCGGTTGACTCGCGGATGTCCAGCCGGGCGGGTACCCGGTGCACGTCGTCGGCGTGCTCGCCGCCGATCGCGGCGAGCAGCCTGGTGGCGGCCACCCTGCCGACCTCCTCAAGGCACGGATCGACGCTGGTCAGCGGCGGCAGCGCGCCCATCGCCATGGGCAGCCAGTTGTCGAAGCCGACTAGCGCGACGTCATCGGGGATGCGCCGCCCGACGGCGCGCAGCGTGTCCGCGACACCGCGGGCGATCTGGTCGCTGCCGCAGAAGATCGCGTCGGGCCGGTCGGCGAGCAGCAGTCCTGCCGCCTCGCGTCCCCAGTGCTCGCTCCACTCGCCGAACCTGATCTCACCGCACGGCGGCGCGCCCGCCTCGGCGAGGGCCGCCCTGAATCCACGGGCTCGCAGCCTGGCGGCGAGGAACCGCTCGGGGCCCGCGATGTGCGCGATCCGCCGCCGCCCGATCGCCAGCAGGTGGGCCGCGGCGGCCCGGCCGCCGCCCTCGTCGTCGGGCAGCACGGCGCCGCCGCCGGCCGGACGGCGGGGCGAGGCGTCCCCGGCGGGCTGGGTCATCGCGTAGACGACCGGGATGCCGGGCGGTACCTGCACCGGCGGCCGCGGCTCGATCCTGCGGCCGGTCACGATCAGCCCGTCGACGCGGCGCGCCCAGAGCATCTCCACGTACCGCCGCTCGCGTTCCGCGTCGTCACGCGTGTCGCACATGAACACAGAGACCTGCCCCGTGCCGAGCGCGTCTTCCGCGCCGAGCATGACAGGGATGCTGAACCGGCCGAAGCTGTCGGTGGTGATCAGCCCCACCGTGAACGAACGCCCCGCGAGCAGTGCCTGCGCGAGCGTGTTCGGCGCGAAGCCGAGCCGCTGCGCCGCGCGCATGACCCGCTCGATCGTCTCGGCGCGGAGCTTGCCCTGCCCGTTGAGCGCCTTCGACGCGGTGCCGACCGACACCCCGGCAGACTCCGCGACGTCCCTGATCGTGGCGCGCCGCGCGCTCCGTTCCCTTACCAATTCTGGGCGCCCGGGAGGCGCCGCTGTCTCCTCGCCGCTCGTTCCCGACCTCCCCACCCGCCGATCGGCTGTTGACGTTCCTGAGCCGAGACTCTAGCGTACGGTTCAACTTCAGGGAAAACCTATTCCTTGCTGGATGGGAGGCGGGTCCCCTGCGCACGCCGGATGATCCCTCGCAGTTCACGTCGGCCACGCCCGGAGCGGCCACCCCGGGCGTGGCACCCTCCGCGCCGCCAGACGGCCCGGCCGTTCCCACCGCATCGGCCATCGCCGCGCAACAACCGCTGTCCGCCGCGGGCGCCCGGCTGACCGGCGGTCTCCTCCATGAATGGCAGCGCCGCAACGCCACCGCCAGCATGCCGCTCGCGTTGCACCAGCTCGTGGTGGCGGGCAACCTCGACAACCTCCAACTGGCCAGCCGCGCCGCCGCGGAACCAGCCGCCCCCGGCACCCAGGCCGCGCCGGTTCCCGGCGCCACCGGGGTCACCCCGCCGGCCGATCTCGGCTACCACGGCCCGGTCTTCATGGACTCCGACATCTACAAGACCCTGGAGGCCATCGGCTGGGAGCTGGGGTCGGCCAGCACCAGGGAATCACCCGGCACCCAGGGCCCGCGGCGCGACCAGGACCCGGCTCAGGGCCCGGCTCAGGGCCCGGCTCAGGGCCCGGCGCTCAGCACAGCGTTCGGCGCCTTCGCCGCGACCACCATTGAGCTGCTCGCCCGCGTCCAGCGGCCGGACGGCTACCTGAACTCCTACGTCCAGGCCAGCGGCGAGCCCCGCTACCAGAACCTCGCCTCCAGCCACGAGATGTACTGCGACGGCCACTTCCTGCAGGCCGCGATCGCCCTGGCCAGGGGCGCCGGCGACCAAGACGCGATGGACATCGCGATCAGGCTCGCCGACCACCTGGTCAAGGACTTCGCGGGCCAGGCCAGGGGCCTTGACGGCCATCCCGTCGTTGAGACGGCCCTGGTCGAGCTTTACCGCGAGACGGGCACGACCGCCTACCGTGACCTGGCCGCGCAGTTCGTCGAGCAGCGGGGGCGCGGCCTGGCGGGCGACTCCGGCTTCGGCCGCCGCTACCTGCAAGATCACCTCCCGGTCCGGGAGCGGACAACCGAGGTTGGCCACGCGGTGCGAGCCCTCTACCTGGAGGCGGGCGTGACCGACGTGGCCACCGAGACTCGTGACACGGAACTGCTCACCGGCTCGATCACCCGCTGGGCGGACATGGTCGCCACCAAGACCTCGCTGACCGGCGGCAATGGCTCGCGCCACGAGGGCGAGTCGTTCGGCGACCACTTCGAGCTGCCGCCCGACCGCGCCTACAACGAGACCTGCGCCTCGATCGCCAGCTTCCAGTGGAGCTGGCGGCTGCTGCTCGCCACCGGTGAGGCCAAGTACGCCGACCACATGGAGCGGATCCTCTACAACGGGTTCGCCGCCGCGATCAGCACCGACGGCATGAGGTTCTTCTACGTCAACCCGCTGCAGCGCCGCGTGGATCACTACGAGAAGGACGACCCGGGCCGCCGCCGTGAATGGTTCAAGTGCGCCTGCTGCCCCCCGAACATCATGCGCACGCTCGCGTCCCTTCACCACTACCTGGCCACGAGCAACGACGACACCCTCACCGTCCACCAGTACGCCACCGCCACGATCGCCGGCGCCGGCCTGACCGTCGAACTCGACACCAGCTACCCGTGGGACGGCCTGGTCAGGCTGCGCGTGACCGCCGCACCGGGCGGGGCGAGGGAGATAGCGCTCCGCGTCCCCGGGTGGAGCTCCACCGCCGGCCTCGCGGCGGATGATCAAGACCAGTCAGCAGAACGAGTTCCTGTTCCACGTGATCGCTACCTCCGTCTGCGCCGTGCGTGGCGGCCAGGCGACGAGGTGCGCCTGCACCTGGACGTGACTCCCCGGTGGACCCGCCCTGACCCCCGGGTCGACGCGCTGCGCGGCTGCGTGGCGATCGAGCGTGGCCCCCTCGTCTACTGCTTCGAGCAGACCGACCAGCCCGCCAGGCTCGACGAGCTCGCGGTCATCCCTGGCACGCCGCTGACCGAGCACGCCGCGACCTTGCCTGGCATCGGCGCCACCATCCAGATCGCCGTGCCCGGCAGGCACGCACCCCAGGGGCCCGCGGCGGCCTTGGCCACCGCGCCGGCCTCGGCGGCCCCGCCCGCCGCGCCAGGGCCGGAAGACCGGGCCGTGACCGTGACCGCGATCCCGTACTTCCAGTGGGACAACCGGGGGCCCGGCGCGATGCGCGTCTGGATCCCGGCACCTCCCGACATAGCTGGCCCGGTGTAGCAGGCCAGATGCGGCAAGCGCGCAAGGAGGCCCGTGACCCAGATCGCCATCGCCCCGGCCAGGACCCTGGGCACGATCGACCGATGCATGGAGGCGATGACGATGGGGGACAGGATCGCCGTGCTGAACGCGGGCGTCCTGCAGCAGTACGGCCGGCCGGAGGAGCGGTACACCAGGCCGCGGTCGAGCGGCTCGGCAGCGAGCTGCACGCGTACTTCTCGATCGACGCGCCGCCGGCTGAGCGGGCCGGCCACCGGCCCACTAAGCACGGGGCCGCGGGCGGCCGCCGACGCCGACGCCGGCCTGCCGGGAGCGGCACACAACGGCGTTGCCCGCCTCGACCCGCGGGTAGTGGTCCGCCCAGGCGCCCGCGTCACGCTCCGGGTGGACCCCGGCAGGCTGTACTTCTTCGACCCGGCCACCGGCCAGGCCACCGGGTGGCCGGCCAGCCACGCCGCGCTTCCAGGCCCCGTGTTTCCTGGCACCGCGCCGGCCCCCGCGTTACCGCCCGCCCCCCGCCTTACTGCCCGACTGTCCCTGATTTATCCTTCTGTCACAGGGTCACGCCAGCCGGTCGGTACTATCGCGGTCGCGGACAGGCGGGATTCGCGGTTGAGGTGGTGCCCTCGGTGGTGGAGTCTGGAACGGAGCTGGCCGGCCGGTACCGGCTCGACCGGCGGCTCGGCGTCGGCGGCATGGGCGAGGTCTGGCAGGCCCGTGACCTGAAGTTCGAGCGTGACCTGAACCTCAGGCGCGACGTCGCGATCAAGCTGATGCACTCCACGTTGACGGAAAGCGACATGCTCAAGCGCTTCCAGCTGGAAGCCAAGATCCTGAGCAAGCTGAACCACCCGCACATCGTGCGGATGCTCGACGCGGACTGGCACGAGGGGCAGCTGTTCATCGTCATGGAGCTGCTCGCCGACCAGGATCTCGGCCAGTTGCTGAGCTCATCGCCGCGCGGGCTCCCGGTCCGCCGCGCGGTGGAGCTTGCGCGGCAGCTGGCGGTCGGGCTCTCCGTCGTCCACCAGCGCGGCATCGTGCACCGCGACCTGAAGCCCGGCCAACCTCTTCGTCCAACCGGGCGACCTGCTGAAGATCGGCGACTTCGGTATCGCCAGGGACAGCAGCGCTAACTCGGTGCTGACCGCGCACGGCGTCATCATGGGCACCTGGGCGTATATCGCGCCGGAGCGGTGGCTCGGCACGTGGAACGGCGAGCCGAGCACCGACCTGTACTCGATGGGCTGCATCCTGTACGAGCTGCTGACCGGGGAGACGCCGTTCTCGGCGGATTCCATGGCGATCATCCGGATGCACTGCGAGGAGGCTCCCGCGCCGCCGCAGGCCCGCAACCAGGACATCCCCGAGCCGCTCGACAGGCTGGTGCTCCGCCTGCTTGAGAAGGAGCCCGCCAACCGGCCAGCGACCGCGGCCCAGGTCGCGGCCGCGCTCGCGCAGATCACGGACGCCCTGGTCCGCGGTTCTGCCCCCCAGGCAGCGGCGGCAGTGGCAACCGCGGCGGGCCAGGCCAATTCAGGGCAAGACTCGGGCCAGCCGGGCGACGTGCCCGTGACCGCACCGATCGCCTGCCTGTCGCTGTCCAGGGACCACAGGCACTTCTTCGTCCTCGCGGGCTCGCGGTGCCTGAAGCACCGCACGTACTGGCCGAGCCAGGCCTGGTACACCTGGCACGACATGAAGCCGCTCCCGCCAGGGAACGCGGTGGCCATCGCGGCACAGGCCTACGGCGATCACCAGAAGGTCGCCGTCGCCGCCGGCGACAGCGTCTACCACCGCTGGCGGGTCGGTAACCCGGGCGGCGGATGGTCGCCCTGGGCCGCCATGCCACCGCTCGGCACTCCCGTGACCGACCTGGCGTTCGCCCCGGTCACGGCGGGCCACTGGGAGATGTTCGCGCTGGATGAGCACCAGGCGATTCACTTCAGCTCATGGCGGGACGGCGCGGGCGGTTCCGGCTGGTCAGAGTGGACCGGCGGGCCGGCCCCCGGGGGACTGCCGGTGACCGCGATCGCCGCGAGCTGCGCCTCGCTACGGGACCGGGACCAGGATCACGTCGCCGGGCACCGGCAGGACCTGGTCGCCGTGGCGGACGGCGAGGTGTGGCACAGGCGGCGGCAGGGGGCGCCTGACTCCGTGCCCGCCTGGTCGGGCTGGCAGCGGCTGACGGGCCTCAGCCCCGACGTCACCGATGTCGCCTGCTCGTCGCTGGGCACGGGACACGTCGAGGTGTTCGCCGTCGACGCGGCCGGGCGGATCAGCCGCCGGGATTACACCGAAGCGGGCGGCTGGTCCGACTGGCAGGACCTGCCCGCCCCGGCGCGCCAGCGGGTCGCCGCGATCACCTCGACCTCCCATCCGTTCTCCCCGTACCAGAAGCTCGCGGTCCTCACCACGGCCGGCCAGGTCTACCACGCGTGGCGGAGCGCCTTCGGCCCCGGCGGAGGGTCCGGCTGGACCCCGTGGCGCGACCTGCCCGCGCTCGGTCCCGCGTAAGCCCTGACCAAGGCCAGCAAGGCCAGCAAGGCCGGCGAATGCCATGACGGTGGCGGCCAGAGGAAGCCGCCTCCGTTCGGGATCAGCCAAGACCTCAGCCACACGCCAAGCTGCCCGGTCCCGCGCACCTCAGCCAAGCACGTTCGGCTCACCAGTTACCGCGATGCTCGGGCACGAACCTGACCAGCGGCAGCATGAGCACCAGGATGCCAGCGAACACAAGGAACACGTGCGCCTGCATGATGCCCGCCTCCGCCTGGGTGCTGCGCGCGATCACGGCGGTGGTCACCGACACGGCGGTAATCGCCCCGGACTGCCTGAACATCCCGCGCAGCCCGGCGATGGCGGCCACCTGGTCCGGTGCGAGCTGCAGGCTGGCGTTGTTGGCGGCGGGCACGGAAAGCCCCATGCCGAACCCGGTCAGGCCGGCCCCGATGGCCAGCCACCCGTACGGGGAGATGGGGGCGCTGGTCGCCAGCATCAGCAGCCCGCCCGCCAGAATGACGAACCCGAGGATCATCGGCCATCGGTACCCGGTGCGCCGCAGCGCCATGGCGGCCACCCCGGCGACCGCGATCATCCCGATCGCCCGCGCGGTCAGCAGCGTCCCCGAGGCAAGCGCCGAGATCCCGTAGCGGTCGGTGGCGTACAGCGGCACGAGCGCGGCGAACCCGAGCGCCGCCGCACCGTACAGGTAGTTGATCAGGTTCATGATCCCGAATCCGCGTCCGCGTAGCAGCTGGTAAGGCACGAACGGCGCGGGATCGGTCCGCGAGTGCCTGACGAACAGGTAGCAGAGCACGAGCGCGCACGCCAGGCAGCCGAGGAAGACCGGGCTGTAGAACGGCACGTCCCCGCTGCCCAGGTAAGAGATGCCGAACATGCCAGAGCCGATAAGCCCGGCGAGCAGCAAGACCCCGGTGACGTCGATGCGCGAAGATGGCCGGAGCGCGGAAGAGGGAATGAACCGCGCCGTCAGGGCAATGAGAAGTACACCGACCGGCACGTTGACTAGGAAGATTCCCCGCCAGGTCCAGTAGTTGACGAACAGCCCGCCGAGGACGGGCCCGATGATGCCGCCGATCGGGAAGATGGAGGTGAACATGCCAACCGCACGGTCCCGCTGCTCACCGAAGTGATCGGACACGATCCCCGTCGCCGACGGCATGAACGCCCCGCCGCCGAGGGCCTGGATGAACCGCGCGAGCAGCAGCACGGCGATGTTCGGCGCGAACCCGCAGCAGAGCGAGGAGAGCGTGAAGATCGCCGCCGAGATCATGAAGACCTTCTTGCGGCCGTACATGTCGCTGATCTTGCCGGCCATGGGCATGGCGATGACCTGGCCGAGCGCGTAGATCGAGATCGTCCAGCCGCTCCAGTTGATGGTGGCGTGCAGTTCCTTCTCGATCGCGGGCAGGGCAGTCGCCACAATGGTCTGGTCAACCGACGCCATGAACAGCCCGATGGAGACAATCGCGAAGATCAGCTTGCGCCGGTCCTTCTGCCGTGCCCCAGGAGCGTCACGGGCCGGCTCGCTGGTTCTCGCGGTTTCTCCGGTCAGGCTCACATGCATTAAGGTTAGTTGCTTGCTAGCAAGCATTCAAGTTGAATCCGGAGACGTGATGAACACCGAACTCGTGGCCCGGCTGCGCGCGGTCATCCCCAGGCTCGCTCGCGTGCTTAACGACACGTCCACGGGGGAGGACCTCACCCCGACCCAGTACTCCGTTCTCGCGCTCGTCCGCGGCCGCGGACCCCTGGGCCTGACCGAGCTGACCGAACTCGAGGGCCTGAACCCGACCATGCTGTCCCGAATTGTCAAGGTCCTGGACGAGCGCGGCCTCATCCGCCGCATGCAGGACCCCGGCGACCTGCGCGCCGCCCGCGTGGCGGCGACCACGGAGGGCGAGCAGGTCCACGACCGGATCCGTCAGCAGCGCACCAAGGTCCTGTCCGAGTGCCTGCACGACCTCCCGCCGGACACCGCGGCCAGGCTGCTGGCGGCCGTCCCCGACCTGGAGGTCCTGGCCGAGGCGCTGAAGCCCATGCCCAAGCCCGTCAAGGGCTGATAGCCAGCCGGGATCAAGGTCAAAGTCAAGGTCAAATTCGGGAGGACTCCGAACGGGAGCGTGTTTCACCTTTCCGCGCCCATGACCCTCCCGGCGTGGAAGGCTGGCCGCCCCTGCCCTAATGCGACAGCGACAGCAGCATCACGGTCTCCGTCACCAGCGCGACGATGAGAACCGCCATGGCCGCCAAGATCGTTCGACGCGCACGGAGGCTCCGCCGACGATGCTGCAGGCTGGCGTCGATGAAGGCTTGCTCGCCGGGGGTGATCGCAAGCGAGCGGCGCAATGCCGTCTCGCCCATGACTTCGGTGGCGACCGCCAGCCGGGTCCCCCTGAAAAGGAGGGAGGGATCTCGGCTGGAGTACTGCCAGTCGCTCGCCGCATCGCGTATCTGGCGGAACACCATGAGCCCGGCATAGAACTCGTCAATCCACGACCTCAACCGTGGCCACGCGCTCAGGAGGACCTCATGGCTGATCGTGACGGCGGCATCCGACAGGACTAGCAGCCGAGCATCGGCGAGCAGGTTGACAACGAACTTCAGGTCACCGGACAGGCTAGGGGGAGCGAGCGCGTTCAGCTCGCCGCGGCTGACGGTGGCCCGCGCCGCGGAATCCTCGGTGACGGTGACCAGCCGGAGGAACAACTGCCGTGCGATGTCCCGCTGGTCCAGGCTGAGCCTGCCGTAAGCCGCCTCCGCCGTCGTGGCCAGCGACCCCGCGATACCACCGGTCCGTTCGTAGTCGGAAAGGGTCAGATTCTCGCCGGAACGGCCACGCCAGGTCTGGTCCAGCGCGTAGGACAGTTGCGGCAGCGCGGTCAGGCCGGGGCGCGTGGGATCGTCGCTCGGCGCCAGTTCGCGCAACAGCGACTCGACCAGGTCCGCCTCAACCTCGGCTCCGGCTGTTCGCGCTGGCTCGGTGATAGCCAGTCGCAGCTGCCGTTCTGTCATGGGAAGGACCAGGTAGCGGTCCTGGATCGCCTCGATGAGCTCCGGATATTCAGCGCACCGGGATTCGAAATCGGCCCGGATTCCGAGCACGACGATGGCGGCGGGCCGATCCGAGCCGGGCGGCACGACGGTGGCGAACGCGTGCAGCGCAGTGATAAAGGCCTGCCGCTCGTCTTCATCAGGGACGAGGGTGAATATCTGCTCGAACTGGTCGATGATCAGCAGCGCACCGGGCTGTGCCGTAGGCCTGACGGTACCGTCGTCGTCTGCTGCCGACGGCCACGATCGGGTCGCCTCGCGGACAAGGAGCGCCGAGACTGCCGCCGGATTCTCCCGCAGGCTCTGCAGTACTTCCGCGGGAGAAAGTTCCGCCACTGCCGCGACCCGCAAGGCCAGCTCGGTCAACGGCTGCGCGGTGGGAGGGAACATCAGAACTGGCCACGCCTCAGCGCCAGTCCCTGGCAGAGCTCCTGCCCTGAGAGCGGGGATCAACCCGGCGCCCAACAGCGACGATTTCCCCACGCCTGAGACACCCGCCACAGCGAAGAGCGAAGGGCGGCCGAGCAGGCCGGCGAGCCGGCGAACGACAGACGCGGTTTCGCGCTCGCGGCCGAAGAAGAGCGCCGCCTCTCCCGCCGTGTACGGCAAGAGACCACGATAGGGCGAGAAGGTGGCCCGGTCGGTGGCGGCGAGGAAACGGGGGTCACGCACCAGGTTCGTGACCGTTTCCGAGTCGGCGGCCTGAGCGTGCCTGGCCAGGTACGCCGTGACGTAGGGGTGCGCCAGCGCCCACTGCCGCCGTCCGTCCGCGCCGACGGGCACGGTCTCGATCAGCGCGTCGGTGATCAGCTTCTGGATCCCGCGATCCTCGGCGCCGTCCCGGGCGCCAGGTGCCTGCTCGCCGCGCAGGTACGCGGCGAGCAGCTCATGGAAGGGCCGGTAAACAGACCGCTGTCCTGACCCCACGTCTTCGACGATGTAAGCGCCGGCATGCTCGAGCAGCCACCGCACGTCGTCATTGGTGATCCGCTCGCTGCCTGGGTCCGCCAGCGCCCTGGCGACGGGCACCCAGACGTTTTCCCAAGGCAGGCCGCTGCCCTCCGCCCAGGCCAGGGCCCGCAGCAGGGCCGTCGCGATCGGGGCGCGGTCCCCGAGACGGGCGAGGTCCTCCTTGAAGGCCGAGGTCAGCTCGGCGGGCAGCGTGTCACGCCAGTCGATGCCGGTCGTGTCGACAGGCTCGGGGCGGCTTCGGACGGACAAGGCCAGCGTCCTGCCGATCAGGAATGACTCCGCCCGTCCATCGCCCGACGTCGCGCGCTCCGCGATCGCGGCGGCGACCGCGTCGGTGACCGAGGGCGCGGTGTTCTGGTAGGGAGTCCGGATCCCGGGTTCCTGGGTCGCGGTGAGCAGTTCGCGTACGTAACCGGTGAGGGCCTCGGGATCGTGATAGCGGGAATCGTCCAGGTCGATGGTCACCTGGGCGAAACTATGCATCACGTGACGCCGTCCGCCTACCGCGATCCGCAACCCCTTGACCTCGCCGAGTGGCAGGAGCAGGTCGGCGAGCAGGTCCTGCGGAGCCTCGGCTTCGTCAAGGGCGTCGATGATCACGGCGGCTCGCCGGGGCGGGCTGGCCGTCAGGTCCCGCAGCAGCGTCGCGACGCTGCCGGCCTGCAGGCCGAGTGACCGTGCGATGCTCTCCGCCGCCTGGTCGGCGTTCAGCCCGCGGGCGTGCACCGCGGCGACCGGCAGGCGGCGGGGGAGCAGGGCAGCGGCCCGCTCGGTCAGGGAACCGGCCGCCGCGTGGGCGAGCAGGTCGGCCCGGGTAGCGGGTTGCGAGAGCAGCACGGGAACGGAGAGCAGGGCCGATTTGCCTGTTCCCGGGCTGCCCGTGACCACCGCGAGGCCGCCAGGGCCGGCGGAGCCGGATAGCCAACCGAGGAGGTCTTCCATTGCCCGGACCCGCCCGGTGCGCCCGGCGAGGTAGAACCCGGTGGTCGACTCGGCAGGCGCGGCCCGCGCCCGCGAGAGCCAGTGCTGCTGATCGATGACTGTCAGCCCGGCCAGCCCGGGCTTGTAGTGCTTGTTCGGGAAGAACGGCGGAAGCCCGGTGGAACCCTGCGGCGGAAGGAAGACCCGTGCCTGCTGCTCGCTGTCCCCTGCCCAGGCATCGTTGATGACCTGGACGACCGCTTCCAGACTGAGGAACTGAGCGGACGGGCCCGTGACCGGGTGTTCGAGAGCGTCGCAGAAAGCCTCGGCGAACTTCCCCTGCTGGGCGTACTCGACTGGCCCGGCGCTGGCGATCACCCAGAGATGGGGATTGCCGACGCCCCTCAGTGCCTGTCCGAGCAGTTCCATCCCGGCCTGCCCCGAGAAACAGCAGTCGAGGATGATGAGGATCCTGGGCTGGTGTTCCAGCGGCTCGCCGGCCGAGTCCCGGTGGACCAGCAGGCGGGGGAGTTCAGCGGCAGCCAGCGCCGTTCCGCTGAAGTCGGCAGGCTGTGACGCACGCCCGACCAGGTAGAAGCCGTCCAGCTCAAGGAAGGTGCCGTGTCCCGTGTAGTACACGACCACCACGGGGGCGGTCGAAGCGGCGCCCCGCAACGTGCTGCGCAGATCGCTCACCGAGAGATCCAGGCAGTAGCCGGGATCGGCAGCGACCGTTGCGAAGCCCAGCGCGGACAGCGCCGCGACAACGGAACTCAGCGAACCGGGAACGCGTCCTAGCGCGGGAAAGTGAGCGCTGTCATAGGCGGCGGTACCGGCGGCGAGAACCGCCCGGCTCGCCGGCTGGGAGCTAGCCGAGGACGTGGCCAAGGGCCGCTCCCGTCTCGCGGGAGCAAAGGTAACGCTCAGCGGCATGCGGCTGCTCTCCGTTGCTGACCAGGAAATCGCTCACGCGACGCCCGCCGGCGGCGTCAGGAAACAGCGCGGCCAGGTCTTTGCGCAGGGCGACGATATCGCGGGGGTCAGCAATGTTGACCCACCTGGCTGCCAGGCCGGGCCATGCCCCGGCCCCATTGGTCGGCGGCGGCGTAAGCCTGTCGAAGACAAGCCGCGGGATACCGAGTGGTGACCCGAGCGTGATCAGCAACTCGACCGCTTGGGGCCGTTCCTGGCACAGGTACTCGTAGGCCACGACCGAGCCCAGTGAATGCCCGATCAGCACACGGGTCCGGTTGTCCGCCATTTCCCGCACCCGGTCAAGCACTTGCCGCTTCACCGACGCGTCGGAGAGAAAGCGGCTCACCTGCCGCAGATTCCCGATGAACGCGCGCTTGGCGAGTCGGGCGAAAGACTCCGACCGCAGCAGCCGTTCCAGCATGACCTGTGCGCCTGGTCGGCCAGCGAGGGCGCCCTGGGGCGGCCCTAGAGACGGATCCTGGGCTACGGCCGCGTCATACCACGTGGTCAGCAGATCGCGTTCAAGCCCGGGCTGGATGTCAGCCGCAGTGAAGGGCGGGTCAGCACCAGCCATCCCCCCCGCGGGGCGGAACAGATCACCGAAGAACGCCACCCGCAGGTCAGCCACCGTCAGTGCCTCCGCCTGCGCCCGACAGCCCGCAGCGGCGAGACCGTCGCGCACCGAGTCATGCCAGGATCGGCCCAGCTGATAGCCTCCGCTGAACTGCTGCGCGATCCCGTGAATGCCGACAACGAGCGACACATCAGCTTTCTAGCACGCCTCACACCGGGAGAGCATCTGCCGCGCGAAAACGCACTAACAGGGAATCCGGAGGCGGGGCAGCGGCGACGGCATGAGCAGCGCCGCGCCGGCCACGCCGCCGGTCGCCGCGACACACAGCGCAGGCCGCAGCCCGACGGCCGACACGAGCAGCCCGCGGAGCGGTGCGCCGAGGGGCCGCGTCCCGTAGCTGACCGCAGAAACTCGCCGTGTCCGCCGCTGGGCTCACGGCTCGTCGCGCAGCGTCACGTTGGGGAATCCGAGGTGCAGGCAGGTGACGAGCCGGGCGCCAGGCGGCCGCTGCTCCGGCCTGACCTGCCGCTCGAAGTACTTGTCGGTGATCGCGGCGAGGTCGCGCCCGACCTGGGTGAGTTCGTCGGCGGTGACCCACAGGAAACGGTCGCCGATGAACGCGGCCCGCTGCCATTCCTCGCTCTCCTGCGACCGCACCTCCAGCCACCGCATGAGCTCACCGAAGTACGACTCGGCGAGAACCTCGCCAAGCAGGCTGGCGGCGGCTGTCGCCTCCGGCGTCTTCTGCACGTCATCCCAGCTGGTCGCCGTGGTGGTCGCCCGCCACGGCTTCTCCCGTCCTGCCCCGTCCCCCGTCTCCTCGACGAGCCCGTACTTGGCGAGCTGCCGCAGGTGGAACGAGCACGTCCCCGACGACTCGCCGAGCAGCCGCCCCGCCTGCGTCGCGGTCAGCGGCCCCCGGGTGCGCAGCGCCAGGATCAGCTTCATCCGCACGGGATGCGCGTAAGCGCGCAGCGCCGTCGCGTTATCGAGCCGGGTGATGCTGCGCCCTGGCACCTGCTCCTCGTGCTCTTCGCTCATAATGCGAAGCTACGTTTGCAAAGAGTTCTTTGCAAAGGGGGCGTCTGCCCGGAGGGTCGCGGAACCTCAGGCCGCGATCGCGTACCGCCGCGGCGCGCGCCGCAGCCACTGCCAGAACGACCGCCGGGGCGGGCGGGCGAGGATATGGCCGCTGCCGCACTTCCCTGCCACGCTGATCCGCAGGAACACCGGCACGCTTTCGCCCCACGGCGCGTGGGCCTTGACATGCCCGCTGCGCACCGCCACGTCGTCGAGGTCGACGGCGATGCCCGGCCTGGTCAGCAGGAGGATGTGCCCGCTGGTCACCTCGGCGTCGATGTGCAGCGTCGGCTGGGTGATGACCGCCTCGGTGAAGTCAAGCTTGACGTGCCCGCTGCGCACCTTGAGGTCCATCCGGGCGGGTACCGTCCACCGGCCGACCCGCTGGCTGTGCCCGCTGGTGACGTGGATCTTGATGAGCTCCTTCGCCGGCGCCGGCGCGACCCCGCCTCCCAGGACGGCCGCGAGCGGCCCTGGCAGTTGCGTTCCTGGCGCCAGCGCGAGCGCGTTCCCCGCGGGCGGCAGGTCGGCGACGAGCACCGCGAGCTCGTCGTAGGTGCGCGCGGTCAGCGCCCGCTCCAGCCGCTCGTCAAGCTCATCCGACGAGAGCCGCCCGTCGCCCGCCGCGACCCGCAGCACCTCGGCGACCTGGTCCCGGTCTTCATGTGACACCCGCAGCGCGCCGCGCCCGTCCCCGGCGGGCGCCCGGCCCGCTTGCTCCTGATCCGACATGGCACAAACTGTAGGACACCGCTCGGCCCCCGCCTACTGGTTCCCGGGGCGACAGGTCGTGACCGGCGTGCGGCGCGGCCTCCGGGCGGTTTGCGATCACGTATTTCTCTGACTAAGGTCAGCGATTATGTCAGATCCTGTCGCCGTCGTCCGCCGCTTCAACCGCTCCTACACCCAGCGCATCGGCGTCCTCGACGACTCCTTCCTCGGCATGGGGATGCCCCTTGGCCCGGCCCGCCTGCTGTTCGAGATCGGCATAGCGCCCGCGACCACGCAGGGCCCCCTGACCTCGCAGACACTGCGTGAGCGCCTCGGCCTCGACTCCGGGTACCTCAGCAGGCTGCTGCGACGGCTGGAGGAAGAGGGCCTCATTAACGTCATCACCGACCCGGGGGACCGCAGGCGCCGGCAGGTTTGCCTGACAGAAGCGGGCCGCGAACGCTGGAAAGAGCTCGAGCGCCGCTCCGACGACCAGGCCCGGCTGATCGTCGACCCGCTCACCGAGCGCCAGCGGGAACGCCTCGCCCGGGCCCTGAGCGAGGCGGACCTGCTTGTCCGCGCCGCGACCGTGCGGTTCGAGCCGGTCGACCCCGCCTCGCCCACGGCCAGGGACGTGGTCGGCAGGTACTTCGCGGAGATCGGCCGCCGCTTCGGCTTCGACCCGTCGGGCGAGACGGAGAAGGACGCGTTGCTGCTCGCACCGCCGACGGGCGTCTTCGTCGTGGCGCTCTCCGACGGCGAGCCGGTGGCCTGCGGCGGCCTGCAGACGATGGCCCCCCTTGTTGACGGGCAGAGCGTCGTCGAGTTCAAGCGCATGTGGGTCCGCGACGACTGGCGCGGCGCGGGCCTCGGGTCAAGGCTGCTGCGTCACCTGGAGGACCGGGCCCGCGCGCTCGGGCACGACACCGCCAGGCTCGACACCAACGCGGCGCTGACCGAGGCGATCGGCATGTACCAGCGAGCGGGCTACCGCGCCATCGGCCGGTACAGCGACAACCCGTGGGCAACGCACTTCTTCGAAAAGCACCTGTGATCCGTCGACCCGCTGCCGCGCTAAAACTTTCTCCGCCACGCGACTCGTGATCCTTGTTATCGAATCCATGTCCGATAGACTATGACTCATAGCCACGAGCGGGCCGCCCCGATGCGGACACACCGGAACGGCCCTGGGATCGAACCTCATCTACACCTGAGGGGCGATCATGACAACCATCATGCACGATCGCTGGCACACTCCAACGCCGGCCGACCACGCTCCGCTTACCGGTCGGCGTCCTGAACCGGTGCCCCGCCCGCCAGGCCCTCCCACCCCCAGGGGGCTGCTGGCCCGATGCGCTCAGGGCCAGCGCGGGCGGGGCACCTCCATGCGCTTTATCGGCTGGCGACGTTATCCGGGTCCTCCTGGTACGCCGCCCGCGATCCACTGCCGGATCTTCCTTGCCGCCTGGTCAGCCACGGGATGCCCGGGCGGGCGGGTGACCAGGTCGCTGAGGGCAAACATGTCCAGGACGTGACCCAGGTAGGCCCAGTCACGGGCGCGGGGCAGCCCGGCGGGATGATGCCCGGCGAATCCGGAGCGGAAGCCGTCGCTGAATTGCGCGGGATAGCCGCCGCTGAAGCGCGTCATGTTCGCCGCGTCGGCGTACGGGCACCCGGAGAAGCTGAACTCCCAGTCGAGCACCGCGTCCACCCGCCAGCCCTGACCCACCCGCGTGACTAGGATGTTCTTCGGATTAGCGTCCGCGTGCACCAGTCGGGCCTGCTCGTCGATCGCGGCCAGCGCCGGGGCGTGCGCGGCACACAGGTTGGCCCAGTCTCGTCGCGCGCCTAGACCAAGTCGCTCCGCCGGGACCGCGTCCATGCTCTTTGCGGCCATCTCCGGGAGTTGCCGCGACCAGGGCGTCATCTCGCCAACGGCGAGCTCCCGGCTGTCGAAGAAACCGGGACGGTCGAATGTCACCCCTCCAACCGAGGCGATAACACGCCCGACCTCAGCGCCAAGCGCGGCCATACCGTCTCCGCCGGCCGACAGGACGTCGCCGAGCGGCACCCCGGCGACGTACTCGAGAATCATGGCGGGCCGGACGTCCTCGCCCGCCGCCACGAGGCGCAATACCCGGGGAACGGGAACCTGCCCACGCGCCCGAGCCATGACCGCCGCCTCGATGGCGGGATCCGGCCCGCCAAGCCGGACGACTACCGGTCACCGCCGGTCAGGGTCAGCAGGCAGGTCTCATGAGAAAACCCGCCGGCCAGCGGACGAACGTCAACCACGGCGCGGCCGAGCGCCGCGGCGATCGCGTTGACCTCCCCGGTTCGCATCGGACCAGTTTGTCGCAAGCTCTGACGTGCAGTCGGTACATCGAAAAAAGATCTTGTAGTCCAGCTTGATATACATTGATCGAACTGATAATCTTAACTTAGCCCTCGGATGGGCAGGCAGCCGGTAGTCAAGGCACAGGGCGCGCGAGCGCGACGCGATAAGCGGTAGCAGGGCAGTGCGGACAGCCGTATCCATCCGGGAGGTGAGCCACGATGTGCACCGCAGATGACGTGCATGCCCCCGGGGCTGCCTTCGACGGCGCGGCGGGCGCGCTGCGGATGGCTGGTGCGGCATTGGATTACCTCAACTCCGACTCCGTCGCGGACCTAGACTCAGCTGCCTGCGGCGACCTGCTGATCGCACTCGGCGAGATCCAGGCGAAGCTCACCGCCGCGCACGCCGGGTTCCTGCGCCGGTTCGACGCCGCCAACGCCCATGACGCGGACGGGTACGGCTCGTCGTCGGCGTGGCTGGCCGCCAAGGCCGGCATGTCGAAGAAGGCCGCCAAGGCCTCGGTCCGCCAGATGCGCCAGCTCAGCGGCCGGCCGCTGCTCGGCACCGCGCTCGCCGCCGGCGGCATCACCGACTCCCTGGCCTTCACGATCGCGGACTGGACGCGGAAGCTCCCGGCGGACATGCGCGAGGAGACCGACCGGATCCTGCTCGAGGCCGCGGCGGCGGGAGCGTCCCTCGATGACCTCGCCACGATCGCCGCGTGCGCGATCGAGCAGTGGCGGCAGCAGCAGCCCGACCCCGACCACCCGGACGACGGCTTCGACGACCGCTACCTTCAGGTCGGCACCACGTTCGGCGGCGCCGGGGTCATCCGCGGCAACCTCACCCCCCAGTGCGCCGCGGCGGTCCGCGCGGTCGTCGAGGCGCTGGGCAAGAAGGCCGGCCCGGAAGACGACCGGACCGAGGGCAAGCGGTTCCACGACGCCCTGCAGCTGGCCTGCGAGCTGCTGCTGCGCGCCAAGCTGGTCCCGGACCGGGCCGGCGCCGACACCCAGGTCATCGCCCACATCCCGCTGTCCCAGCTGCGCCAGCTGCCCGGCGCCGGCGACCTGGAGGACGCCTGGATCCGCGCCTTCCTCGGCGAGGACGGCTACCTCACCGGCAAGGACGCCGCGGCCGCCGCCTGCGACGCGCCCGACCGTCCCCGTCGTCACCGGCACCATGGACCCGTCCGTCATCGACCAGATGATCGACCTGGCCCGCACCGCGGCGCAGGCCGCCCCCGGCCCCTCCGGCGCCGCGCCCGGTGGCACCGACCCCGCAACTCACGGCGGCACCGCCGCCGGCGGCGCTCGAGACGCTGCGCCGCCGGCGACGCCGGCCCCGCAGGGCAAGGACGCCCCCGGTCCCAGGGCCTGTCTCCCGAGGCCTGGCGGGCGCTGCGCCACGCGATGGCCCGCCTGGCCATCGACCTGGTCTCCGGCCCGGCCGGCGTCGCCGCGATCCTCCGCCAGGGCCTGCTCAGCCAGCCGTACAACACCCCCAGCCTCCCGCTCGACATCGGCTACAGCGACTCCATTCCCTGGCACATCCGCCGCGCCGTCCTGCTGCGCGACCGCAAGTGCGCCTGGCCCAAGTGCGGCCGCCCCGCCGTCTACTGCGACGTGCACCACCTGCGCCACAAAGAAGACGGCGGCGAGACCTCGCTCGACAACCTCATCCTGGTCTGCCAGTTCCACCACGACGTCTGCATCCACCGCCGCGGCTGGCAGCTCACCCTGCACCCCGACGGCACCACCGAAGCCCGAAGTCCCGACGGCAAACAGATCCTCCACAGCCACGCACCCCCCGCCCAGCACGCCGCCTGACGCGTACGCGTCCTCGTCGCGATCCCGGGGCAGCGGGTCAGCCGCTGGTGCCCTTGTAGTTGAGCACCTGGTGGAGCACGTGCACGACCTCCGTCAGGTCGGACTGGTCGGCCATGACCTTGCGGATGTCCTTGTAGGCCCGGGGGTCTTCATCGACGAGGGCCCGCGCGGCCCAGGCGTTCCAGGTCTTGCCCTTCATCGCCGTGCGCAGCCCCTCGGGGTCGAGCTTGCGCTTGGCCTGTCCGCGCGACATGCGGCGGCCGGCGCCGTGGGAGCTGGAGTCGTACGAGGCCGGGTTGCCCTTGCCGCGAACGATGTAGGTGTCGGTGCCCATGGACCCGGGAATTACGCCCAGGTCCCCGGCGCCGGCCTTGATCGCGCCCTTGCGGGTGATCCACAGGTCCCGGCCCAGGTGGTACTCCCGCTCGGTGTAGTTGTGGTGGCAGTTGATCACCCGCGCTGTCATCGCCCGCTCGCTGTCGGGGTCGGACGGCTTGACTACCTGGGCGAGGGACGTGAGCAGCTGGCGGTTCATCCGCGCACGCGACTCGTACGCGTACCGCTGCGCCCAGAGCATGTCCTTGATGTACGCGTCGAACTCGGGCGTTCCCTCGGTGAAGTGCGCCAGGTCCGGGTCCTCCAGGCTGCCGAGGTATTCCTTCATCAGCCCTTTGGCCTTGCGGATGTGGTAGCTCGCCAGCTGGTTACCGATGCCGCGGGACCCAGAGTGCAGCACGGTCCAGACCTTTCCGCGCTCGTCCAGGGACAATTCTACAAAATGATTCCCGCTTCCCAGGGTGCCGAATTGCGTGATTGCCTTCTGCTGCTGCTTTTCTGAAACTCGGAAAATGGCACCCGACCAGGCCGAAGACGTCCCGGTAGCCGTCGCTGTAGCCGAGGTCGCGCCCCTTGCCGACCCCCGCCGGAATCCGCTCGGAAACCAGCGACATGAGCGGGCCGAGGTCATCCGGCAGGTCGTTGGCGGTATAGACGGTCTCCGTGGCGATCATCCCGCAGCCGAGGTCAACCCCCGCGAACGACGGCACGATGGCGCCTTCGGTCGGGATAACGGACCCGACGGTGGCACCAATGCCCACGTGTGCGTCGGGCATGAGCGCGACATGCGCGGGGACGAAAGGCAGCCTGGTGGCCCGCCGCGCCTGCGCACGGGTCTGCTCGTCCACGTCACTGCCCCATACGCGCAGCTTGTCGTGCGCCTTACTCATGATTCACCCTTATACGAGAACGGTTAAAAGAGCGCGGTATTCAAAAAGCGCGCCAGCTTCACCACAGGCGAGCACCCGCGAGACCTAATAAATATCAGTGCGACGTATTTCTGGTCAAAGTAATTACCGGTCGCGTGAACAGCCGTCACGGGCCGAACTAACGCGCCCGCGCGAGGGAGCAGAAGGCACTGGCGATCGTCTCCACGAGACGGCGCGAGGTCTTGGCGCCGAACACCGCGACATCGACCATGACGATGACGATGCGCCCGTTCGGAGCGAATCCTCAGCGCGCTCAGAACTTCCCGGGTGTCCGCAGTCGCTACAGTTGTCCGCGTGACATCCGTCTCCACCACCCCCCAGCTGATGGTGATGTGATGAGCGTGCCGGTGCGTTCGGCCGTGCGTCCCCTGAGTCCGCGTATCGTTCCCGAGCTGCGCTCGGGTGCGCTGCGCCCGGCTGAGGTCGCGAACGCAGGCGTGTTCAGCGCACTCGCCGTGATCATCGTGTCGGTGGGGACGTTCCTGCCGCACCTTGGCGTGATCATGCTGCTCTCGGCGGTGCCGTTCGCGATCGTCGGACTCCGGTACCGGGCGCGCGCGGTCATCGCGGCCGCGGTCGCGGCCGGGTTTGTCGCCTTCCTCGCGGCCGGCGCGTTCGCGACCGTCGTCATCGCGGGATGCGCGTTGCTTGGCGGGCCCTGCGGGATCATCCGGCGCCGCGGTCGCGGATCCGGCGCGGTCGCCCTGCTCGCCGCCGGGCTCGCACCCGTCTTGGCTGCCGTCGTTGTGGGCATGTCGTACCTGTTCGCGGGCATACGCGAGCTAACGCTCGGGACGATACGCGCGACCGTCGCGGGCTTCGTCCAGATCGCCGAGTTCCTTCGCCTTCCCGTCTCGGCCGGTGACGCCGTGGTCCGCGTCACCGACACGCTCCTCGGCGCCTGGCCGGTCGTGGTCGCGGCGGCGATCCTCATCGGCGTGCTGGTGGAGATGCTCCTCACGAACGCCTTCGTGATCCTCGCCGCGCGCCGCGTCGAATGGCTCGCGCAGACCGACCTGTTCGACGCCGCCGCGCGCGCCGACGCCGCGACGGACGCGCCCGTCGCGCCGGTGCCGCTCGAGCTCTGCGGGGTCGGCTTCGGTCACCGCGCGGCGTCCGGGCGGGAGGCGCTCGTCGATGTCGACCTGACCGTCGAATCCGGTGAGTTCGTCGCGGTCGTCGGTCCGAACGGTGCCGGGAAGTCCACGCTGGTGTCGCTGCTCGCCGGGGCCGAGCCCACGAGCGGCTCGGTTCGCCGCCCTGGCCGCGTCGGGCTCGGGCTGCCCGGCGGCACGGCGGTCGTGGGGCAGCGGGCCGAGGCGCAGGTGATCGGCAGCACCGTCGGTGAGGACCTGCGCTGGGGGCTGCCGCCCGGGTACCCGGTTGACGTCGAGGCGCTCCTGCGTTCGGTCGGCCTGGCCGGCCTCGCTTCCGCGAGCACCGAGTCGCTGTCCGGCGGGCAGTTGCAGCGCCTGGCTATCGGGGCCGCCATGGCCAGGCGTCCCGCCCTGCTCATCTCCGACGAGTCGACGTCGATGCTCGACGCGGCCGGCCGCGCCGAGATCCTCGACCTCCTTGCCTCCCTCCCGGCCCAGGCGGGCACCGCCGTCGTGCACGTCACGCACGACCCGGCGGAGGCGGCGCGTGCCGACCGCGTGGTCGGCCTCGCCGACGGCCGGATCGTCGACGCCGCGGTCATCGGGCACTCCGCCGTCGCCGAACCCAGCGGCTGCACGGCGGCGGACGCCCGTGCTGCGGACGCCCGTGCCGCTGACGCCCGTGCTGCGGAACACGGTGCCCCGGGCGCCGGGACGGCAGGTCCCGGTCCCGCGCCAGGCACCCGCACGCCTGGAACACAGCGCGAGCCAGTCATCCGCGTGCGCGGCGTCGGCCACCGGTTCGACGCGGGCACGCCCTGGGAGGTCACCGCGCTGCGCTCGGTCGACCTCGACGTCCGCGAGGGCGAGGGGCTCCTGATCACGGGTGAGAACGGGTCGGGCAAGTCGACGCTCGCCTGGATGCTCGCCGGGCTGATCAAGCCGACCGACGGCACCGTCACGATCGACGGCATGCCCGCCGCGGGGTCGGTCGGTACGGTGGCGTTGTCGTTCCAGCACGCGAGACTGCAGCTGCAGCGGCCGACAGTCGCCGAGGACATCCTCGCCGCCGCCGGATTCGACGCGAAGCTGGCCCCGGAGGAGGGTGCCGAATTCGTTCGGACGAGCCTGTTTCGTGTCGGACTGCCCGCGGATCTCGCGGGGCGCAGCGTCGACGAGCTGAGCGGCGGCCAGATGCGGCGCGTCGCGATCGCGGGACTCCTGGCGTCGCGGCCGCGGGTGCTCGTTCTTGACGAGCCCCTCGCGGGCCTCGACCGGGAGAGCCGGCGCGGGCTGCTTGAGCTTCTCGGGCACATGCGCCGCATCGACGGCCTGACGCTCGTGGTCGTCTCGCACGACCTTGAGGACATGGGCCTCGCGTGCACCAGGACGATCGAGGTGACCGACGGCACGGTCGTCGCGCCCGGCGCTTCACCGGGGCGGTCCGCCGACGCCGAAGCCGGCCCGTCCACGGCGCGGCGGCCTCGTATTCCGCGCGGTGCCAGGTACCTCCGCGCTCCACCGGCTCGGGCCGGCGACGAAGATCGGAGTCCTGGCGGCGGCGACCATCGCGTCATTGGTGGTGCCCGAGTGGCCCACCATCGCCGTGCTCGCCGTCCTCCTCGCCGCGGGAGTCGCCGCCGCGAGGCTGCCCTTGACGGTCGTCCCGCGCATCCCGTGGCCGGTCGCGGCGATCCTCGCAGTGGGCGGCGGGGCGGCGGCCGCGGGTGGCGGAATCGTCCTGTACGTGCAGTCGATGCTCCTCACGGCCCTCTTTTTCGGACTGTCGCTACTCCTCGTCTGGACAACGCGGGTCGAGGAGCTCCCGGCGGCGTTCACGCGCGTCGCCTCGCCACTGCGCAGGCTCGGCGTGCCAGTCAACGAGTGGGCGTACACCGTGACGTTCGCGGTCCGCACGCTCCCGCTGCTCCGCGACGAGTTCCGCGTGCTCATCGCGGCACGCCGGCTGCGCGGGCCGGTGCGCGCGGCCAGCCGGCGGGCACGGACCCTCGCCCGCTGCCGCGAGCTGCTCGACCTCGTGATCGCCGTCGTGGCCTCGGCCGGCCGCCGGGCGTCCGACCTCGGCCGTACGGCGACCCAGCGCGGCGGGATGCGATCGTTCCACCACGGACCCGGTGACTACAATGACGCTAGGCGTACGGGACGCCCCCGGTCCGCGGACAGGGCTGAGCCCACCCGGAACTGACCTTGAATTGATGGCCACAGAGCCTCCTTTCTGCCTGACGTAGCGGACCGCGGGCGACGAAAGGAGGTCGCAGTGGCGACCGCGCGTCTTCCCGACGACCCCAGCTTCGAGCAGCTTCGCAGGCAGGCGAAGGACCTTCGTGACCTGAGCCGGGCCGGCCTGCAAGGCGCCCTCGACCTAGTGGGCGCCCATCATCCCGACGGCCCGCACGCGGTGACCCTCGCGGGCGCGCAGTTCGTGGTCGCCCGGCACTACGGATTCTCCTCGTGGGCCGCGCTCAGGCAGCATGTCACGACGATCGAGCGCTACCGCCGGGTGCCGGACGAGCTGACCGAGGTCGCCTCCGGCGAACTCGCCGACGAGTTCCTCATGCTCGCGTGCCTGCGCTACGGCGGCGACGACGCCCAGGACCGCTGGCTGCGCGCCGCCCGGCTGCTCGCCGAGCACCCGGGGATCACCAGGACATCGGTGCACGCCGCCGCCGCGGCGGCCGACGCCGAGGCCCTGGAGTCGCTGCTCCGCCAGGACCCGGAGCTGGCCAGCGCACAGGGCGGGCCGTACCGCTGGGAACCGCTCCTCTACCTCGCCTTCGCCCGCCACGACCCGTCGATGAGCGAGTACGCGGTCGTCCGGTCGGCCCGGCTGCTGCTCGACCACGGCGCCGACCCCAACGCCGGCTACCTGTGGCACGGCCTGATCCCGGCGTTCACCGCACTGACCGGCGCGCTGGGCAGCGGCGAGGGTGACCAGCCGCAGCACCCGCACGGGCTCGCGCTGGCCGGGGAGCTGCTGGCGGCCGGGGCCGACCCCAACGACGGGCAGGCGCTGTACAACCGGCAGTTCGGCAGCGACGACAGCCACCTCGCGCTGCTCCTCAGCCACGGGCTTGGCCAAGGCGACGGCGGGCCGTGGCGGGCACGCCTCGGCGAGCGGACCGACTCACCGGCCGAGCTGATCCGGGGACAGCTACGGTGGGCGGTCACGCATGACATGCGGATGAGGGTACGTCTGCTCGCCGAACACGGCGCCGACCTGCGTACTGCGTTTGAAGCCGGCGAGGAGCGGATCGTCCGGTGCTACAACGCCAGCGACGGCAGGACCCCGGCCGAGGTGGCGGCTGTCTGCGGCTGCCTGGCGGTGCTTGACTACCTGACCGAGCAGGGAGTGCCGCGGCCCGCGGCCGAGGGCGCGGACGGGCTCATCGCCGCCGTGCTCGCGGGGGACCGGCGCACGGCCCAACGGCTCGCCGAGCACGCCGACGCCGCCCGCGCGCAGCGGCCGGGGCTGATCGTATGGGCCGCCAGCCGGCGCGCCTGGTCTGCCATCCCGCTATTGACCGAGCTTGGCTGGGACGTGAACGCCCGCGCCCGGGTCGACTTCCCGCTGGAGCAGGAGTGGGAAACGGCGCTGCACGAGGCGGCGGGGGGCGGCGAGATCGACGCTGCCCGCATGCTGATCGAGCTTGGCGCCGACCCCGCTGTCCGCGACGCCCGGTTCCACGCCACGCCACTCGGCTGGGCGGAGCACTTCGGCCAGCAGGCCATGGCCGACTACCTTCGGCCGCTCACCCCGGTTCAGTAACGCAAGGGCCGTTCGCGCTAAGCCGCCAGGCCGTGGGTTCAGTCAGGCTCCCAGCGTGTCGAGCCTGCGGAGCTCTTCCGGGGTCAGCTCGAAGTCGAAGATGGCGAAGTTCTCCTCGATCCGCTCCCGGCGCCGCGATCGCGGGATCACCACGAAGCCGTGCTCCACGTGCCAGCGGAGGATGACCTGCGCGGCCGTCTTGCGATGCGCGGCGGCGATCTCCGCCAGCACCGGATTGCCAAGGTCGCTGCGCTTCAGCGGGCTGTACCCCTCAAGGACGACCTGGCGGTTTCGCAGCTCGGCCACTTCCCGCTCATTGAAAGTAAACGGGTTCCACGGGATCTGGTTGATCGCCGGCGCCCGGCCGGTGGCGGCGATGAGCTCGTCGATCTGCGCGATGCTGTAGTTACTCACGCCGATGGCGCGGGTCTTGCCCTGCTCCAGCGCCGCGATGAACGCCTTCCAGGTATCCGGCCTTGCCTCGCCGTGCGGCGGCCAGTGGACGAGCCACAGGTCGACGAAGTCGGTGCCGAGCGCCCTGAGGCTGGCGTCCAGGGTCTGGGCCTCCCGGCCGACGTTCCCCGGCGGGCACTTGGTGGTGATGAACACGTTCTCCCGGCCGAGGCCGCTGTCGCGGACCGCCGCGCCGACCCGGTCCTCGTTGCCGTACGCGGTGGCGGTGTCAATGTGCCGGTAGCCGATCTCGAGCGCGGCGCGGACGCCGTTGTAGGCGTCATCGCCGTCGAGCTGCCAGGTGCCGAAGCCGATCAGCGGTATGGACACGCCGTCGGAGAGGCGCACGTCCTCCTGGCTGGTGCTCGCTGTCATGCTCGTCCTTCCTGTTCGCTTCCTACTGCCTGCCGCCTACTGCCTGCCGCCGCGGCGGGCCGCGGCGCTGCCCTCAGCTCCCCTGCACCAATCACACCAGATCGACCAGAAGCCCCAAACAGTGGCTCCGCTCAGTTCGGTGCCGAGATGCCCCAGCGGATGGCGGTCACTACCAGGTGGCCTGCCGGGCGTGCCAGGGCGGCGTCGGCCAGCGGGATGGCCGGGATCTTAAGTTCGCGCCTGGCCCAGCGGGGAAGCAGAGCGACCGCCGCCCCGGCCAGCCCGGCGTACACCGGGCGCAGCACCAGGGGAAGCGGCGGTTCCCGCAGCAGGAACCTGGCCGCCTCCCATGCCTGCGGGGTCCCGGCCAGTTCGGCGCGGTAGCCGCTGATGGCGGCGAGGACCTCGGCCTCGGTCCTTGGCGGGTCAGGCACGCCTAGCTCGGCGGCGATCATGGCCATGTCCGCCGCGTACCCGTCGCGGGCCGCCTGGCCGAGAGGGCGCTCGCCGTATACCTCGTAGGCGCGCAGGAAGGCGTAGGCCTCGGCGGCGTGCACCCAGGTCAGCAGGTGGGGGTCGGAGGCCGCGTACGGCCGCCCGTCCGGCGCGGTTCCCGTGACATGCTCGTGGACGGCGCGGACGTTCGCGATCGCGGCCACGGCGTCTTCCTTGCGGCCGAAGGTCGTGGCCGCGATGAAGTGACTGGTCCGCTGCAGCCGTCCCCAGGGATCGCTCCGGTAGCCCGAGTGGTCGGCGACTGCCGCCATGGCCAGCGGGTGCAGCGACTGCAGGAGCAACGCCGCCATGCCCCCCACGAACATCGCGCAGTCACTGTGCACCTGCCGGATGGGACGGTCCGCGGCGAACCAGCGCTCAGCCTCCGCTACCGGGGGCCGCTCGCCTGGTGCCCGGCGGTGCGGCCCGGCGACCCGCTCGATGACGGCGTCTCCGATCCGCTTGCGGAGGAAGTCGGTGACTGGCATGTCTGGACAACGCCTCGCCCGACCTGCTGATTTCGCCGGGCGATGAGATATTCGATCAGTGGCGGGTGAGGCGGTGACCCTGTCCAGCCCGGACGCTCAGGCGTCCCTTCGGGCCGCCGCGTGCCTTCACTAGGCAGATTATCCCGAACGAAGGCGGGTTCCTCGGTCCCCCAACTCGTTGCGCGGGGCTGGGGGGCGGACGATGATTGCCGCATGAGGCTGGTGCCGGGCGGGCCGGACGAGGTGAGGCGCCTGCTGCGCGCGCGGGCGGACGAGCAGGCGGCGATGCTCGTCCCACGGCCCGGGTACCCGATCTACGGGCTCACCGCCCCGGCACTCCGGTTCGCCGGGGTAAGCGAGTCCTCGTCGTACAACGGCCAGTGGACGTCGGTCACGCTGTCGTACGGCGATCCCGATGACCAGGGCGGACCCAGGGTCACGGTGAGTACGAGCGCGCGCGAGGCCGACTTCATGGCGCGGCGCCACCCGGAGCGCCGCCCGGACGCCGTGACCCAGCGGGACGTCGAGAACGTCGCGGTGACGGTGGCGACCTGGGACGTTCCCGCGGACGCGGTGCGGACCGGGCCGGTGCCCGACCTGCGGCCGCTGATCGAGGCGGCGCTGGCGGGCAGGATCGCGCGCATCGAACGGCGGCAGCGCGAGCCGAGGCCGCCGCAGCCGCCACCCCCGGACCTTCCGCCGGCCGAGGGCACCGCGGCGCTGCGCGCGCTGGCCGACTTCACCCTGGCCGCCCACCGCGAGGTCCGCGACTCCGCGCGGGCCGGGCAACGACCCCAGCACCCGCCCGACTGGGGCCGGATGCGCAGCGCGCTGTGGCAGCGGTCGGTCAGCGAGCGGCGGCGCATCGCCGGGTCCGGCGCCGAGGCGGCTGACGCGGACGTGACCTCAGCCGTCAACCACCTGGGCCAGCTGCTTGAGCACGCGCCGTGGTTCGAGGCCGACGCGCGGCTGCGCGAGGCCGCGACCACCGAGACCGTGCGGTACGTGATGCTAAGCGAGACCGTGCCCAGCCTGCGGGCCCAGCAGGCGTGGGCGGCGTACTGGGACGCGCATCTCTCGGGGGCCGGGCAAGCGCCTCCCATTGAGTCGGTCGACGCCCGCCGTCCGCTCCTTGATGACTGGCTCGCCGCCTGGGACGCCTGGACCGCCACCGCCTGAGCCCCGCGGCCCCCACCGCCGGGGCAGGTGGCGTCCCGGGGCGCGAAGCCACGCACTCGTTCGGAATCCCAGATAACAGCAACTGGCGCCGAGGCGCGGTCGGTGGCGGCCTCAGCCGAACTCACACGGCAGGTGCTTGATCCCGTTGATAAAGCTGGACAGCAGGTAATCCGGCTCCCCGGCGGCCCGGATGTCCGGCACCCGGGTCAGCAACTCGCGCAGAACGGCGGTGATCTCCCGCCGCGCCAGGTGCGCCCCGAGGCAGAAGTGCGGCCCCGCCGAGCCGAACCCCACGTGCGGGTTGGGGGACCGGGAGATGTCGAACTGGTCGGCGGTCGGGCCGAACACCGTCTCGTCCCTGTTGGCCGCTTGATAGAACAGCAGCACCTTGTCGTTCTCCCGGTACGCGTGCCCGTTCATGGCAGTGTCCGCGGTGAGCGTGCGCCGCATCCAGATGACGGGGGAGACGTAGCGGACGATCTCCTCGACGGCCGGGCCGATCCGGCCCTCGAGGTCGGCGAGCAAAAGCTCGCGCTGCGAAGGGTGCTGGGTGAGCAGCAGCAGCGCGTGCGAGATCGCGTTCCGCGTCGTCTCGTTGCCCGCAACGACGAGCAGGATGAAAAACGAGGCGAGTTCCGCGGTGGTGAGCTGCTCGCCGTCGACGTTCGCGGTCGCCAAAGCCGACACGAGGTCATCGGTCGCCGACGCCTGCCGCTGCTCGGCCAGGCCGGTCACGAGGGCGGCCAGGTCGCCGCCCGCGGTGAGGATCTGGGTCAGCGCCTCGTTCAGGTCCTCGCTGATGAACTCGGGATCCGCGCCGGACAAGATGATGTTGGTGTTGCGCAGCACCATCTCGTAGTGCTCGTCGCCGATGCCCATCATCTGACAGATGATTTTCAGCGGGAGCCGGGCGGACACGTGCTGCACGAAGTCGCACGGGCCGGCCGCCAGCAGGTCGTCGACGATGACGCCCGCGGTTTGCTGCACGTCTTCCTCGAACTTCTTGATCATCTTCGGGGTGAACGCGCGGGAGACGATCCGGCGGAGCCGGGCGTGCCGCGGGTCGTCCATGCTGATCATCGAGCCGAAGTACTCGTTGAACTCCACCGGCAGGTCAAAGATGCTTGTGGCACCGGCGGCGGACGAGAACAGCTGCGGGTTCCTGCTGGCCTCGGCCACGTCGGCATGCCGGAGCAGGGCGTAGTAGCCGCGTTCCTCGGTGCCGAACGGCGACTCTCCCGCCTCGAAGAACGGCGGCGACTCCAGCGCCCGCAGCGTCCGGTAGGCGGCATAACGCTGCTCTGGGGACTGCGCCCAGAACTCGTTAGCTGACAGGTTGAGGTCGCTGCTCCAGGTTTGCGAATCGGTCACGGGGAACCGCCTTCCGAACTGCTTTGTCCGCTTTCCCCATAGTGCCCGTAGAACGCCGCGAAGGGGAGAGAGCTATCAGGAGACCTGGCGAGGGTTTGGCGGTCGGCAGCGCAGCGCGTCGAAATGGCCTTCGAGGGTGGTAGGACCCGCGCCGTGGGGCACCAGGACCGTGGAGCCGCGCCGCACCGGAAGGGTTCCCGCCGGGTCGGTGATAAACCCGGCACCGGAGACCACGACCAGGATCGCGTACCCCGGCTCGAAGGCCAGCGGCTGGGCCACCTCGACGCGTTCGGCGCGGAAGAACGCGTCGGCCCGCGCCGGCAGCAGCCGGGTGACCCCCGGCCGCCCGGTGACCCCCGGCCGCTCGGTGCCCCCAGGCCGCTCGGCGGCGCCGGGCCGCGGCGCGTGCAGCGCGCCAAGCAGCCCCGCGTCCCACCCGCTGACGTCAAGCGCGGTGAGCGCGAGGTCAAACCCCAGGCCCAGGTGACCCTCCGCCAAACCGTCGACAGCGAAGCCGGCCCACTCAAGAAGGATCGAGAAATCCGTGGGCTCTTGCAGTTCCACCAGCGTGATCCCCGCGCCGATGGCGTGCGGCACCCCGGCGGGCACGAGCCAGGTGTCACCGGCCGCGACCGGCACCTTGTTCAGCGAGTCGAGGATCGCGGCCGTGTCCTGGCCGGCCACCAAGCGCCGGATGACCGCGAGATCCGCGTCTTCCTTGAACCCGAGGTAGACGCAGCTGTCAGGCCGGGCCTCCAGGATGATCCACGCCTCGGTCTTGCCGTAGCGTGAGCCGAGGTGCCTGGAGGCGAAGTCGCGGTCGGGGTGGAAGTGCACGACCAGCCGCTCGCCCGTGTCGAGGATCTTGACGAGCAGCGCCGGGTCAGCGCCGTACCGTGCCACGTGATCAGGACCGAGGAAGGCATCCGGGGCACGAGCGATGGCATCCCTGAGCGTCTCTCCGCTGTCGAGCAGGCTCAGGCCCGCACCGGGCCGGGAGAAGATCGAGGTGGTGGAGCCGACCCAGTCCTCTGGAGCGTACTGCGAGGGCTGGGGAGTGCCGCGGAAGCGGGCGATGCCCGCTCCGCCCCGGTAGAACTGCCGCGGCTGATTCGGGCCGAGCACGATAGGAGCGTTCGGCAATGTGGCTCCCTTACGGTCGCGCGTGATCACGGCACGACCGCGTGGTCGCGGTCAGCGAGGCACCCGCTGCCCGCGACCACGCGGCCGACGAGGTCAGCAGCTCGCGACGTAGATGTTCTTCTGAACGGACGCCGAGTTGACGTTCTGCTGGGTGATGGCCACGAGCGGCGTGCCGATGTTCGCGGACACCGGCTTGCCGGACAGCGCGTTCACCGCCTGCTCCACGCCGTCCTGGCCCTCGAGGTAAGGACTCTGCGCGATGGCGAGCTGGATGGTGTTCGACTTGAGCGCCGTGATCTGCTGCGGCTCGGCGTCGAAAGTGGCCACCTTCACCTTGCCCGCCGCGCCCGCGTGCTGAATGCCGGTGGCCGCGCCCTGCGCGCTGAGCACGTTGGTCGCGAACACGCCGGACAGGTTGGGGTGGGCGGTGATGTCGGCCTCGACCTGGCTGGCGGCGGTCGCCGAGCTGTCGTTGTCGTACTGGGTACCGAGCACGGTGATGTTCGGGTACTTGGCCTTCATCTCCGCGGCGAAGCCGGCGATCCGCGCGTCCGTGGTGCTGATGCCCGGGTTCACGTTGATGACGGCCACGGTGCCCTTGCCGCCGATCTGCGCGGCCAGGCTGTCCGCGGCTAGCTTGCCGCCGCCGGTGTTGTCGCTGGTGATGTGCGAGACCGCGACGGACGGGTCGGTCGTCGTGGTGTCCACGAACACGACCTTCACGCCCTCGTTCTCGATTCGCGTCAGCTCCGGGTTGAGCGCCTTGGTGTCGGTCGGGGCCACGATCAGGGCGTCCGGCTTGCTGGCCGCCACGGCGTTCAGGATCGGCGCCTGCTCGGGGGCGGAGAAGTCGGCCGGGCCGGTGACGGTCAGGTTGACGCCGAGCGTCTTGGCCTCCGCCATGGCGCCGCACTCCATCGTCACGTAGAAGTCGTCGCTCTTGGTGCCGACGACGAGCTCCACGTTGTAGCTCTTGCCGGCCGCGGCAGCACTGCTGGTCGCGGCGCCTGGTGCTGAACTGCTGCTGGTCGTTGAGCTGCCGCTAGAACTGCTTGAACCGCTTGAGCAGGCGGCAAGCGCCATCGGGATGACCGCCGCCACCGCGATGCCGGCGACCCGTACGGACTTTCGGTGTGCCATTCGATCCTCCTGAATGATAGGGATTCGCGCCGTCGCAAAGGTCCCTAAGCGCGCTCGCGCAGCCGGCGTCTGATCTGGTCGAGGTAGACGGCGGCGCCGAGCACGAGGCCGGTCAGGATGTACTGCCAGTACTGGTTGACGCCGACGATGATCAGCCCGGTCGCGAGCAGCTCAGGGATGAAGACGCCGATGAACGTGCCGAGCATCGTGCCGCGCCCGCCGAACAGGCTGGCGCCGCCGATCACGACCGCGGTGATGACCACCAGGTTGTCCAGCGGGTGGCCGGAGATCGTGGTGGTGCTGAAGTACCCGAGGTTCAGGATCCCGGCCAGGCCGGCCAGCAGCCCGCTCAGCGCGTACACCTTGATCAGGTGCCGGTCCACGTTGATGCCGGCCCGGAGCGCCGCCTCGGGGTTGGAGCCGATCGCGTAGGTGTACCTGCCGAACCGCGTGAAGGCCAGGATCAGGCCGAACAGCAGCGTCGTGAGGAACGAGATGATGATCAGCCACTGCACCCCGCCAAGGCCGCCGGTGCCGATCGTGTTGATCAGGCTATTCGGCACCGACGGAATGTCGTGCCCGCCGGTGATCAGGTAAGACAGGCCCTCGGCGACGCCGAGGCCCATCAGCGTCGCGATGAGCGGCGGGATCTTGAGCTTGGCCACCGCGATGCCCTGCAGCGCGCCGAACGCGGCGCCGGTCGCCAGGCCGAAGATCGCGCCGATCCAGATCGTGCCCGCGCCGGCGTTCGGGCCGCCGTTGCTCAGGTAGTACTCGCCGGCCACCACGCCGCTCAGCACCAGCACGAATCCGACCGACAGGTCGATCCCGGCGGTGATGATGACGAACGTCTCGCCGACCGCCATCAGCAGGAACGGCGCCGTGGTCTGCGCGTTCAGCGACAGGTCGTTCAGCGTCAGGAACTTGCCAGGCGCGAGCCCGGTGAAGATCGCCATCATGATGATTAGCGCGGCGAACACCCACGTCTCGCCCGCCGCCAGCGCCCGACGCACCACGTGGGGTCCGCG
This sequence comes from uncultured Actinomycetota bacterium, assembly GCA_963759545.1. Taxonomy (GTDB): domain Bacteria; phylum Actinomycetota; class Actinomycetes; order Streptosporangiales; family Streptosporangiaceae; genus Trebonia. The sequence goes on along the minus strand of CAVXAB010000017.1, from coordinate 299,073 downwards.
GGCTGCCGCCGCGATCACTGACGTTCCCGGTGCTCCTGGAGCGGCCGTGGGCCGTGCCATCAGGACTCCTCCGTGGTAAGCGCGCCGGTCATGGCGCCGACCAGCTGCTCGATCGTCGTCTCGGAAGCGATGAACCGCGCGACCCGGCGGCCCATGCGCAGCACCTCCACCCGGTCCGCCACCGCGAGCACCTCGGGCATGTTGTGGCTGATCAGCACCACGGTGATGCCCCGGTCGCGCACCCGCCTGATGTTGTCGAGCACGCGCTCGCGCTGGACGACGCCCAGGGCCGCCGTTGGCTCGTCCATGAAGATGATCCGGCTGGCGTACGCGACCGCCCGCGCCACGGCGACGGACTGGCGCTGGCCGCCGGACATGGTGCCCACCGGGGCGGTGACGTCCGGCAGTTCGACCCCGAGGTCCGCGAACGCGGCGACGGCCCGGCGGCGCATCTCGGTCTTGTTCAGCACGTGCAGCGGCGGCCACCAGCGGTAGATCTCCCGGCCGAGGTGCAGGTTGGCCGCCGCGTCCAGGTCAGGGGCGAGCGCCAGGTCCTGGTACACGGTCTCTATGCCATGCGACCTGGCGTCGAGCGGGCTGCCGAGGCTCACCGGGCTGCCCTCGACGAGGATCTGCCCTGAGTCCGGCCTGATCACCCCCGACAGGGTCTTGACCAGGGTGCTCTTCCCCGCGCCGTTGTCGCCGATCAGCGCGACGACCTCGCCGGGGTAGGCGCTGAAGCTGGCGCCGTCCAGGGCCTGCACGTTGCCGTACTTCTTGACCAGGCCGCGTGCCTCGAGCAGCGGTACGGCGCGTTCACCCGGTTCTGACCCCTCAGCCAATGCCGTGTCCTCCGCTCGCCCGTCGGCAGACTGTTAAACGATTCAAGTCCCCTTAATCATGATGCTTAAGGTCATTAATGCCAAGAGGTCATTTGATGCGCGATGTGCTGATGATTAGGACCTAAGCCACATCAGTAACATCCGACACAGGGCCCGGCGCCAGCCCGGACCGCCGCGCAGGCGACACTTCCCAGGTAGCCGGGCTGCGGGTGACCCGGTGGCCGATGTCTTTTCTTCTTCAGAACGGATCCGGCTTACTGTCCCGCCCGCCGTTACTCCCGCGGCGCGGCTCGGCGCTGGGAGTACGATTGCCTCATGAGCGCCCTCAGCCAGCTGATGCCCCGCCCGCGGGGCCGCTGACGCTGCACGGACGCTAGTTTCCGAGGCCCTGCTTACGGGGCCTCGATGTGTTTCCGCGGTCGGAGCCCCCTGTCCACCTGGAGGTTCCGATGACAAGCAGCTACATCACCACGACGATCCCGTACGTCAACGCGCGCCCGCACCTGGGGTTCGCGCTTGAGCTGGTGCAGGCCGACGTGCTCGCCCGGTACCGCCGGGACCTCAACGAGCAGGTCAGGCTCCAGGCGGGGACCGACGACAACTCGCTCAAGAACGTGCTCGCCGCGCAGGCGGCGGGCATCGGTGTGCAGGAGTTCGTCGACGCCAACGCCGCCGCCTTCCTCGGCCTGGCCGAGCCGCTCAGCCTCAGCATCGACGACCTCATCCGCACCAGCAGCGACCCGCGGCACAGAGCCGGAGTCGAGCGCCTGTGGCGTGCCTGCGCCGCGAGCGGCGACCTGTACCGCAGGCACTACGAGGGCCTGTACTGCGTCGGCTGCGAGCAGTTCTACCCGGCGGCGGAACTGGTAGCCGGGCGCTGCCGCGAGCACGGCACGGTCCCCGAGCTGGTGTCGGAAGAGAACTGGTTCTTCCGCCTGTCCCGCTACGCCGGCCGGCTGCGCGCCCTCATCGCCGACGACACGATCCGCATCCAGCCGGCCGAGCGGCGCAACGAGGTCCTGGCGCTCATCGACGCCGGGCTCGCGGACTTCTCCGTCTCCCGTGACGTCGAACGCGCCCGCGGCTGGGGCATCCCCGTCCCCGGTGACCCGGGCCAGGTCATCTACGTCTGGTGGGACGCGCTCGGCAACTACCTCACGGCACTGGACTACGCCGTCGGCGGCGAGAACCTCAGCCGGTGGTGGACCGGCGCGTCACGGCGCATCCACCTGCTCGGCAAGGGAGTGCTCCGGTTCCACGCCGTGTACTGGCCCGCGATGCTGCTGTCCGCCGGGGAGGCCGTGCCCACCGACATCGTCATCCACGGCTACCTCACCGAGAACGGCCGCAAGATCAGCAAGTCCAGCGGCTCCCCGCGCGCGATTAACACCGTGGACCCGTACGAACTCGCGGGCCGGTACGGGACTGACGCGGTCCGCTGGTGGCTGCTGCGCGAGGTGCCCAAGGGCGCGGACGCCGACTTCACGGTCGACCGCCTCGTCGCCCGGGCGAACGACGAGCTCGCCAACGGCTTCGGCAACCTCGTCAACCGGGTCGTCAGCCTGATCCACCGCTACCACGACGGGCTTGTCCCGGTCGCGACGGCTGACGTACCCGACGACCCCGCGCTCGGCGCGGCCATCAGGGACGCCCCAGGATTGATCGCCGGGGCACTGGAGGACTTCGACTTCCGCCGCGCCACCGAGGCGGTCTGGCGGATCGCGGACGCGGCGAACCGCTACGTCAACCGCGCCCGCCCGTGGGACCTGGCCAAGGCCGGCGACCGCGCGGGGCTGGCCACCGCCCTGTCCTGGCTGCTGCGCGCCTGCCAGGCGGTCGGCGAGCACCTGCGGCCGTTCCTCCCGGACGCGGCGGCCCGCATCACCAGGCAGTGCACGCCGGACGCGACCGGGAGCCTTCCCCGCCCGGTCCCGCTGCTGCCGAGGATCTCCCCGCCCGTCCTGGCGGGTCATGGTGAGCAGGGCGCTTGACATCGGCGCGAACCCGGCCATCGGCGCCAGCGACGACACGGACGCGTTCACGCGGCATTACTACGACTCACGCGGCGTCGCCTCGGCGGCTAGCTCGCCTGCGGCACCTGGGACTCGTCGGCGTCGGCGTCGGCGTCGGCGACCGGCCGGGCGAGGTCGATCTCCGCGAGAAACTCCGCGATCGCGTCCGCCACCTGCCCGCGGCGCGCGCCGCGGCAGGTGATGCCCGGCGCCCTCGACGAGGATGAGCCGGGCATCCGGCAGCATCTCGGCCAGCCGGTGCGAGGTCTTGACGGGAACGACGCGGTCCGCGGGATCGGCGATCAGCAGCACGGGCACCTGGACCGATTCGGCCGCGGCGGCAAGTTCGCCGAGTTCCCGCAGCAGGGCTCGCTGCTCGATGAGGAAAGTGCGCCACCGCGGCCAGCGGCTCTCATCCGCGTACGCCCACACCTGCAGGCTGGCGGACTCGCCGGGGTACAGCGGGCGCCCGTGCCGCCGCCGCAGCCAGGCGAGCCGCGCCCTGGCGATCCACGGCGTCCAGCGGAACGCGAGCAGCGAGCTCGTCGCGCCGATGCCCGGCGCGACGAGGAGCCAGTCCAGGCTGGTGTCGCACCCCGGCCCGACGCCGGCCAGCAGCACCACCGCCCGGACCCGGTCCGGGGCGAGGCTCGCCGCCCGCAGCGCGACGCCGCCGCCCCACGAGTGGCCCACGAGCACGGCGCTCTGCACGCCGCGGGCGTCCAGGTCCTCAAGCACGGCCTCGACGTTGGCGGTGAACCCGCCGGCCGCGTGCCCGCTCGCGCCATATCCCGGCCGGTCAGCCGCCGACGCGCGCAGTTGCGGTGGAAGCCGCGCGATCACCGCCTCCCAGTCGGCGGGTGAGCCGGGCTGGCCGTGCAGCAGCACGAGCTCATGAGCGCCCGGCATCGCGGCCAGGCTGGCCGGGGGCGTGGCCGGCGACTCAGCCGGCAGCGCCATGAGCGGGACCGGCCTGCGCGCCCGCAGCCGCAGCAGGGTCAGCCATCCTGCCATGGCCACCAGCCAGAAGCTGACCAGCCGGTAGAGCACCGCGGCGGCCAGGGCCTGGCTGGTGCGCAACCCAGACGCGACAAGCGACACGCTGATCGCTCCCTCCGTGATGGCAAGCCCGCCGGGGGTAATGGCCAGGCTCTTTGCGGTGATCCCGGCCGCGTAGACCAGCAGCAGGTCACGCCAAGGGACGGCGGCGCCGACGGCGAGAATGCTGACGGCCAGCACCCCGGCGTCGGTGAGCCAGTTGACCAGCGCGGCACCGGACGCCAGTGCCCAGCCGGACGCTGGCAGCCGCAGCGCTCCCAGCCGCTCGGTCCACGCCCTGACTGTTAGCCCGGGATGCGCGGCCGGCCGGCGCAGCAGCCGGCTGGCGCGCCCCACGATCCAGGCGACGTACCGCTCCAGGAGAGCTCGCAGCCGTGGCTGGCGCACCGCGGTCGCTGCCATGGCGATGACAGCGACGGTGAGCAGGGCGAAGGGGACGGTGATCGCCGTCGCCAGGGCGTGCCCGGACACCAGCCCGCCGCCGGCCAGGATGAGGACCCAGGCGGCCGTGGTGATCACCCCGCCTGCCAGCAGCACCCAGCCGGCCAGCAGGGCATCGGCGCCGTGGCGGGTAAACCGGCGGAACAAGATCGCCGTGGCGAGCTCCGGCCCGGCCAGCGGGACCGTGACCGACACCGCGTTCGCCGCGTAGACGGTGGCCAGCATCGACGCGCGATCATGGCGGACGCGGCCCGCGGTCAGCAGGCGACGGAACATCCAGGCGAAGGCGCCCATGGACAGTGCCTCAAGGGCGATGGCGGCCGGAAGCCACGACCAGCGCATGTGGTCAAGGACGACGAACGACTCAGCCAGCCGGGACCGCTCGCTCACCGCCGCGCCCGCCAGGATCGCCGCGGCGGCGACGGCCACTGCGACTGTGGCCTTCCTCCCGCGGATGGGCAGGGCGCTGTCGGTCACCGGTGCTGTCCTTTCTGGTCAGCCTCCGTTGCAGATCGCATCTTCAGTGTGAACGGCCAGAGGCGGGCCGGCTAGTCCCAGATGTCCTCATTTCAACGTGACGTTCATTGCGGCGCCCGCGTGTGTTTCCGTAACCGCATCCGGGTAAGACCATCCGGCCAGGCGCGCGCTCGCGGCGGAACTCCGCCCGCCAGCGCAGCTTGGGCGGGTCCTCGTCGTCGATTCCCACAGCCGACGAGGTACGTGTCGCTAAAGCGCGGTGACGCCGTGGCGGGCGAGCAGGCCGTGCAGCACGTCGTGCCCGTCGTCGACGCACCACTGCTCGGCGCTGAGCCCGGCCTCGCGGGCGGCGGCGACGTTCCCCGCGTTGTCGTCGATGAACAAGATGGCCGAAGGTTCCGCGCCGATGCGCCGCGCGGCCTCGGTGAAGAACGCCAGGTCGGGCTTGGCGGCGCCCAGTTCGCATGAGTAGCAGCTGACGTCGAACAGCGCGTCGTAGCCGAGCACCTCGCGCATGTGCGCGGCCCGGTACCGTTCCTGGTTGGTGCCGAGGTGAACGCCGTACCCGCCCTGGCGCAGGGCGCGGACCACGGCGAGTGACGCCGCCACGGGCTCGATGCTCAGCCAGATGCCGCGGTAGACGTCCGCGACCGGGACGGTGACCTCGAACTCGGCGAGCGTCGCGGTCAGGATGGCCAGGTGATCGCCCTGCCCGGCGAGCGTCGGCAGCTGAGCCTCGTACGACCGCTGGAGGAACTCAAGCGCCCGCGCACCGAAGAACGGCTCGGCCGCGGCGATCCAGCCGCCGGGAAGGTTTTGCAGCACCCCGTCCGCGTCGAACATGACATGCCGGATGCCCGGCCCGGCTGCCACGATCGAGGCCTCCTCCATGCCCGCCCTTTATGTCCGTCTTACCCTATACCTGGGCTAGTCCCGTGACGGCGGCCTCAGTTCAGCCGGCCGCAGCCCTCCGTCTCCCGGCCCGCCCCTAGCGGCCGACCCGCTCCTATGGCAACGTGAATGATCATGAGTGAACTGAAGGTCGAGGTCGAGCCCGCCGAAGTAGGCTTCGCGGCCGACCGCCTGCACCGTCTGGACGACAACTTCGCCCGCTACGTCGACGCCGGGCTCCTCAACGGCTGGCTGCTCGCGATCAGCAGGCACGGCAAGCTGACCTACGTCGCCCATGGCGGCCACCGGGACAAGGAAGCAGGGCTTGAGGTAACACCCGACACCCTGTGGCGCATCTACTCGATGACGAAACCGATCACGTCGGTCGCCACGATGATGCTCTACGAAGAGGGGCGGTTCGAGCTCACCGACCCGGTCAGCAAGCTCATCCCGGCCTTCAAGGACGTCCGGGTCTTCACCGGCGGCAGCGACCAGCGCCCGGTCACGGTCCCGGCGACCGAGCCGGTGCGAATCCACCACCTGCTCACGCACACCTCCGGGCTCACCTACGGCTTCCACAGAAACCACCCGGTGGACGCCATGTACCGCGCCGCGGGCTTCGAACTCGGCAACCCGCCCGGCGTCACGCTCGCGGAGGCATGCGACATCTGGGCGGGCCTCCCGCTGCTCTTCCAGCCGGGCGCTGAGTGGAACTACTCGGTCGCCACCGATGTCCTCGGCCGCGTCGTCGAGGTCGCCTCCGGGCAGAGCCTTGATGAGTTCTTCGACCAGCGCATCCTTGGACCGCTCGACATGACCGACACGTCGTTCGGCGCGAAGCCGGACGACCTGCACCGGCTCGCCGCCCTGTACGGCCGGGGGGCGCTTGACGGCAAGGCCGCGCGCATGGACGGCCTTGGCGCGGCGGCGCGGAAGAAGCCGCCATTGCTCAGCGGCGGCGGCGGCCTGGTCTCCACGGCGGCCGACTACCACCGCTTCATGCAGATGGTGCTCCCCCGGGCGGACAGCCCGGCGGGCGAACTGGACGGCGTGCGCCTGCTCAGCCCGCGGACCGTCGCCTACATGACCCGCAACCACCTTCCAGGCAACCAGGACCTGGCGCATTTCGGCCGCCCGCTGAACGCCGAGTCCCCGCAGGCGGGCACCGGCTTCGGCCTGGGCTTCGCGGTCACCATCGACCCGGTACCAGGCAAGGTCGTCTGCTCCGAGGGCGAGCTGTCCTGGGGCGGCGCCGCCTCGACGGCCTTCTGGCTCGACCCGGCGGAGGAACTCACGGTGAGCTTCTTCACCCAGCTCATCCCGTCAAGCGCTCACCCGCTCCGCTCGCAGCTGCGCCAACTCGTCTACCAGGCACTCCTGTAAGCTCCGGTGGTCACTCCGGAGAGCGATCGCAGGTGCTCTACCGCGAGGCGGGCGGCGGTGCCGATCGACGCGTCGACCCGGGGCTGCCGCTCGTCAAGAGTGCGCGCACGGGTGAAGACGGCCACGGCGTACTGGCGGCCGTCCGGGTAGGTCACGACGCCGCACTCGTTGCGCACCGCGGGCAGCGACCCCGTCTTGGCGGCGATGGTCACCTCGGTAGGGAAGCCAGAAGACAGCCGGTGCGGCCAGATCTGCCTGGCCATGATGTCGCGCACCGTCTGGCACGCCGCGGGCGAGGCTGCCCGGTCGCTCCAGATCGCGTCAAGCAGCGTCGTGATGTCACGAGGCGTCGACGCACTGGTGCGCCGCGGATCGAGCACCGAGAGGTTCCATCGCTGCTCGGGTGTCACCGTGGCAAGCGCCTCGTCTGATGTCGGGGTGGTTCCAGGCAAGGTCGGTGTAGATCGACGCGAAGAGGTCCTCGCAGCAGCCGATCACCCGCGTGTGCTCGAGTCGGGCGTCGGAGAGCACCAGGTCGACCGCCGGCTGGCCGACGCGGTGGTAGATCACGTCGGTGGCGGCATTGTCGCTCATCACCATCATGTTGAGCGCCAGGTCACGCCAGCTCATCTCGACATCGTCGGCGCATCCCGCGGTCCCGATCCCGCCGGTGCGGTACCGCCCGGTGACCGTCGTGCGCGCGGCGGGATCGAGCCGGCCCGCGTCAACCTCGCGGGCGTACGCCACCGCGACGGCGATCTTGAAGACGGAGGCGAGCACCACCGGGTCGTCCGCGCCGAGGCACACCTCGGGGCCGCCCTGCACGCCCACCTCGCGCGCGTGCAGGTAGCCCGTGGCGCCTGCCGCGTCGAACACCGACTCGATCTCGACAGTCATGCCAGCTCCTGACCGGTTCGTTCTTACCGACGGCTCTGCGATGGACGTCCGGGGCCGGCCGGGTAGACGGCCCGGAGCTGCAGCATCGCCGCGAACCGCGCTTCCTGGTCGGTCAGGTCGATGCCGCTCACCTCGGTCAGCCGCCGCAGCCGGTACCTGAACGTGTTCGCGTGCACGAACATCGCCGCGGACGCCGCCGCCACGTCACCGAACGCGTCCAGCCACGCGCGCAGCGTCTCGACCAGGTTCGTGCCGTGCTCGGCGTCGTAGGCCGACAGCCGCGCGACGGGCCCGGTCGGGCGGTCGCCGTGCGCGGCGGCAAGGTCCCGCAGCTCCATGAGCAGCGCCTCGGCGTGCACGTCGGCGAGCCGGGCGACCCGCGGTCCCTTAGTCTCTGTGCCCGCGCCGTGCGCCTCGGCGGCCCGCAGCACCCGCAGTACCCGGTCCGCGCACGCCCGGGCGGCGGGCAGCCCGGCGGCGTCGAACGCCACCTGGCCGATCCCGATCGCCGGCCGCGACCGGTCGCCGACCCGGTCAAGGAAGCCGGTGGCGATCCGCACCGCGCGCAGTTCGCCGTCCTGGCCGTCGGCTCCCTCGGCCGTGCCCGTGCCCGTGCCCGTATTCGTGACCGTGCCACCGCCGGCGCGGGAAGGCGCGACCGGGATCAGCCCGTACGCCACGTCCCCCACGGGCGCGGCGGCGCACCGGGGGTGGATCGCCGACAGGTGCATGGCGAGGGCGTCGGCGAGCCGCGCCCGCTCGGCGGGATCGGTGACCGCCAGGGCGAGCACCACGACCGGCTGGTCGGCGAGCCCGAGCCGCCGCACCGCCTCGAACGCCCCGGTCCCGCCCTCAAGCGCGGTCGATACCAGGTCTGCCCGCAGCCGCCGCGACACGTCCGCCCCGGCCCTGATCCGCAGCAGGTGCAGTGCGACGAGCCTCGCGGCGTCGCACATGGCCCGCGCCCGGTCGGGCGTCAGCGGCTCGCGCACCGCGGCCCAGATCGACCCGAGGACCTCGTCCCCGGCCCGCACGGCGACGGCCGCGCGGGGCAGGACGAAGTCGGGCAGCACGGCGCCCGACGGCGGCTCGATGTACACCGGCTGGTCGGAGCGGTACAGCTCGCGGAATACGCCGCGCTCGACGAGCAGCCGCGAGTACCGCTCGGGTACCTGCCGTCCGAGGATCGTCTCGACCCGTGAGCGGTCCGCCTCGTCCTGCCGGCCGGAGAACGCGAGCACCCGCGACGAGCGGTCCTCGATCGTGACGGGCGCGTCGATCAGCGCGGCGACCGCGTTGGCCACGGAGAACAGGTCACCGGACGGGATGCCGCCCAGGGTTTCCGCGCCGTCGTCGCCGACGTCACCCTCGGCGAGCAGCGACCGCAGCAGCGCGGCGAGCTGCGTCCACGACGCGCCCCTGGTCAGCGCCAGCAGCGCCACGCCGGACGACTCGACGGCCGCCGCCACGGCCTCGTCAACGGTCACCGGCGACCGCAGCACCAGCCCGGCCGCCTCGTGCTTGCCCAGTGAGACCAGGAGCGAGGCGGTGTCCGACGGCGCCTGCACCCCGACCCCGAGCACGAGCGCCCGCCTTGGCAGCGCCGGCTCGTCGACGGGGTCATGGATCGCGACGCCGCCGATCTCATCGGACGCCGACCCGGACGGTGCGCACACAAGCTCAAGCAGCGTCGCGCCCAGGTCGTCGAGGACGCGGTGCAGGCTAGGCTGCGGGCGCGTGGTCATCCACAAGACGCTACCCGCTAGGCCGCCACCCACTCGGTCCAGGTGGTCACGGCCGCGAGCTGCTCGGGCAGCGGCGTGACACCGAGCCCAGGCCCGGCGGGCACGTCAAGGTGCCCGTCGGCGGACAGCACGAACGGCTCGGTGATGTCGGTCTTGTAGTACCGGTCAGACGCCGAGGTGTCACCGGGCAGCGTGAACCCGGGCAGCGCGGCCAGCGCGATGTTGGCCGCCCGGCCGAGCCCGGTCTCCAGCATCCCGCCGCACCAGACGGCGATCCCGTTCGCGAGGCAGACGTCGTGGATGCGCCGCGCCTCCAGGTACCCGCCGACCCGGCCGGGCTTGATGTTGATGATCGAGCAGGCCCCGAGCCTGATGGCCGCCGCCGCGGTCCGCGCCGACGTGATCGACTCATCCAGGCAGATCGGCGTCTTGACCAGGCGGGCCAGCTCCGCGTGGCCGAGCACGTCCTCCTCGGGCAGCGGCTGCTCCATCAGCAGCAGGCCGAAGTCGTCAAGCCGGGCGAGGTGGCGCGCGTCCTGGAGCGTGTAGGCGGTGTTCGCGTCCACCTGGATCAGCAGGTCGTCGCCGAACCGCTCCCGCACGGCGCGGACGGGCTCCAGGTCCCAGCCGGGCTCGATCTTCAGCTTGATCCTGACGTACCCGGCCGACACGTACCCCTCGACGGATTCGAGCAGCGCGCCGACCGAGTTGTGAATGCCGACAGACACACCGCACGGCACCCGGTCCCTGGTCGCGCCGAGCTCCCGCGCGAACGACCGCCCGGCGGCGCGCAGCTCCGCGTCGAGCACCGCCGTCTCGATGACGGCCTTGGACATCCAGTGCCCCTTGAACGGCTCGAGCGCCGGCCCGACCGCGGCACCGTCGACGTGATCGAGCGAGAAGAGCCTGGGCAGCATGAACCGCTTGAGCACGTCGACCGTCGCGTCCACGTACTCCGACGAGTACAGCGGGTCGGACATGGCGACGCACTCGCCCCACCCTTCCGCCTGCCCGTCGAGTCCTTGGCCGGCGAGCACGGCGCGCAGCAGCAGGATGTCCCGCGTGGTCTCCACCCCGAACGAGGTACGGAACGGCGCGACCAGCGGAATGGAAATCCGCCGCAGCTCAACCCCGGTCAGCTTCATCTTTAATCCCTTCCCATGGAAACCACGTACCAGCCACTTCGGTCAAAGCCCGTCACCCGCGCCCCGCTCGCGACAAGCGGGGACAGCACGTCCCGCAGCGCGGTCCGCCAGGCCGCCGCCCGCGCGGGGTCGGACAGCCGCATCGCCTCGATGTCGGCGGGCACACCGACAAGGAGCCGGGAGGTACCGGGAGCTGTCCCGCCCGCAAGCGGAAGACCAGGCACGGGCAGGCCGTCGCCGTCGTCGCGGAGCGCCACGACCGCACCGCGCGCCCGCTCGTCGGCGAACGACGCCAGCCTTGGCTTCCCGGCGCTCGCGTCCGACGCGGCGACCGACCGCAGGTCCCAGTGCACGAGCATCCGGTCGGTCTCCGTGCCGCCGTTGATCATGTCGTCCATCACGCCGTAGAAGTTCCGCAGGTACTCCACGGGCCGCGCGCCGAGCTTGACCAGGTTGAAGTACGCGTTCCGCCTGATCAGCGGGTCGTAGGTCCATGCGATCACGCGCACGTCCCGGCGCAGGCACCACGCCCGCTGGTGCACCTTCAGCGCGAACCCCACGGACCGGCCGAGCCCGGCAGGCACCACCCCCGCGATGTGGCTGTGCAGCTCCGCGCGGGCGGGCGGCCCGAAGAAACCGACGCACGCCCCGAGCAGCGCGCCACTCGCCGCGTCGTAGGCGCCGGAGGCGTAGTTGCCCGCCTTGGTCATCGCGCGCAGCAGGTCAAGCCGCATGGAGGGGTTGCCCGCGTCCGGTTCCCATATCTCGTCGAACAGCGCGGTCATCGCCTCAAGCTCGGCCAGTGACTCAAGCTCCCTGACGACGACACCCGCCGCCTTGGCCGCCCGCGCGGCGACCTCGTCGGCGTCGGCGAGCACGTCAAGCGTCATGCGTTCCCCTCTGTCGCCCGCTTGCCGGGAAGGGGCAGCCTGCCAGGAGCTCGTCGATCAGCGCGGCGAGCAGGGCGGCCCGTCCTGGCAACGCGTCGATCAGCACGTGCTCATGATCGGCGTGCGCCCCGCCGCCGACCGCGCCAAGCCCGTCAAGCGTCGGCGTCCCGACGCCCGCGGTGAAGTTCCCGTCGGACGCCCCGCCGACCGACGCGGACTCCAGGGGCGCGAGCCCGAGCCCGGCGGCGATCGACGACGCGAGGGAGAACAACCCGGCCGACGACGACGCGGGCAGCGGCGGCCGGTTAGGCCCGCCGCTGATCTGCAGCGCCGCGTCGGGCACGGCGGGCAGCAGGGAACTCATCGCCGCGTGGACGCGCGCCTGCTCGGCGGTGTCCCACATCCGCGCGTCCACCGAGAACGTCCCGGCGGCGGGCACGGTGTTCGTCACCGTACCCGACGACAGCGCCGTCGGCGTCACGGTCGTGCCGAGCGCCGCGTCCGCCAGCCCGGCGACGGTCAGGACCTGGTGCGCGAGCTCGACCGTCGCGTTGACACCGCGCTCCGGCTCAAGCCCGGCGTGCGCCGCCTGCCCCACGGCCCGCACCTGGTACAGCGACACGCCCTTGCGCGCGGTCTTGAGCGCGCCGCCGTCGGCCGACGCCTCAAGCACGAGCGCCGCGCGGCAGCCGGCCGCCTCGGCCTCGATGAGGCCGCGCGATGACGGCGATCCGAGTTCCTCATCGCCGGTGACCAGCAGCGTCACCCCGTCGGGCACGCCGAGCACGGCCAGGGCGTGCAGCGCGAGCACCAGCCCGGCCTTCATGTCGAAGCACCCGGGCCCGCGAAGCACCCCGTCGGCGACCGAGAACGGGTGCGTCTCAAGCGACCCCAGGGGCCACACGGTGTCGTGGTGGGCAAGCAGAATAACCCGAGCCTGCCCGGCGCCGAACCGCCAGCGCAGGTGCGGGCAGTCGTCAAGGACGATCAGTTCAGGCGCGGTCCCGAGGTGCCGTTGTCCGAGAGCCGCGACCAGGTCCGCGCTCTTGGCGACAGCATCAGGAACGGACGACGGTGACTCGCATCGCACCAGCGTCTCGATGTCGGCGAGGATGGCGGGCAGCCTCGCCGACATCGTGGCGACCAGCGTGGAACGATCCACCGCTCAGGCCTTCGGGGTGGCGCGCACGCCGAAGTGCAGGTACTTCTCCCCGGTGGGCAGCGCGTAGAAGGTCACCGGCGCCCAGGTCTGCGTGCCAGGCTCACGCACCAGCCACAGGTCGGGGCCGACGGGGGTCATCGCGTACTCGTCCACCGGGTCGGGCACCATCTCCGCGATCGGCCCGGTGACCGTGGTCCGCAGCGTCGGGCCCTCGTGCTTCTCGGTGCCGGCCAGGACCTCCATGACCACCCCCGCCCGCTCGTAGGTGCCCAGGTGCGGGGTGATGTCCGCCTCGACAGGGTCGGCCGGGGGCTCGATCGCCGCGGGCAGGCCGACGCCGGCGAGCTCGGCGAAGATCTCCCGGTAGAGCTCGTAGTACATGTCGCGGGCGTGGCCGCCGTTGGTGAGCAGGGTGACCGCGAGCCCGGCTTCCGGTAGCACGCGCAGGAACGCGGCCTGGCCGATGGTGTTGCCGTCGTGCCCGACGAGCCGGTGCCCGTCCCAGCCGAAGCGGATCCAGCCGATGCCCCAGGAGTCGCCGAGCGAGTACTTGTCCGGCAGGTCGGCCTCGAGCTTGGTCATGGCCTCGGTGCTCTCGTCCGACAGGACGCGCGTGCCGTCGGCGGCGAGCCCGCCGGTCAGGTGCATCCTGGCGAACGCGAGGACGTCGGCCGGCGTGGAGCAGATCAGCCCCGCCGGGCCGAGCGAGCGGGGCAGCTGCCAGACCGGAGCGAGTACCGGGTCAGCGGTGACGTCGACGTGCCCGGCGGCGGCGCGGAACAGCAGCGCCTCTTCCGGCAGCGTGACCGTGTGCTTCAGCCCGAGCGGGGCGTAGATCTTCTGCTTGAGCGCGGCGTCCCAGGTCAGCCCGGTGAGCTTCTCGATGACCCGCCCGGCGAGCACGAAGCCGGCGTTGCAGTACGACCACGTGACACCCAGCGGGTGGTTCTGCTTCTGCTCGGACAGCAGGGCGACGTACTTCTCCACGCAGTCGTCGCCGCGGCCGGTGTCGGTGAACACGTCGCCGTCGATGCCGCTGGTGTGGTTGAGCAGGTGCCGCATGGTGACGGTCTTGGCGACCTCGGCGTCGGCGAGCCGCAGTTCCGGCAGGACCTCGGCGACGGGCGCGTCGAGGTCGAGCTTGCCCTCGTCGACGAGTTGCATGGCGAGGGTCGCGGTCCACACCTTGGACATGGACCCGATCTGGAACAGCGTGTCGGTGGTCGCCTCGATCTTCGCGGGGAAGTTCGCGTACCCGTAGGCGGCCTCGATGACCTCATCGGCCCGCCCGCCCACGGAAGCCCCGTGCCCGGAAACACTGCCGAGACGCAAGATGCCGAGGGCCGCGCCTGGGACCTTGTGCCGCTCGGCAAGCACCGCGAGGCGGCGCTCCCAGTGCGCGCCATCGATCTTCGGCCGCTTGGTCTCGCTTGCGTACTGCTCCACCCAGTCCACCACCCGCTGGTTGTAGTCGATTCGATGTGACGGCAGGCCGTCGAGAATGAACAGATGTGACGCGCCCGGATACCGGACGAGCTGCGTGTCGACGCCGAGTTCGCGCAGGGCGGCGTGCCACTGCTCGGCCTGCCCGACGGGGCACCGGATGTCGGCGTCGCCGTGCAGCAGCAGCGTCGGCGTGCGCACGTCGGTCACCCGGGCGATCGGATCGCTCGCCGAGAAGTCCCGGCCAGCGGGGGACTTAAAGCCCCACTCGGAGGCGGACAATTCGTGCCCCATGTCGGAGGTGCCTGCCATGCTCCGCAGGTCGCTGACGCAGCCGCCGGCGACGGCCGCGGCGAACCGCCCGTCCCTGCTTGTCAGGTAGCAGGTCATGTACCCGCCGTAGGAGTACCCGGTCACGGCGAGCCTGGCCGGGTCCGCGATCCCCTCGGCGACAAGCGCGTCGAGCGGCTCGAGGAAGTCCAGGGCGTCGCTAACGCCCCAGGCCCCGGTGGTCGCGGCGTAAAACGATTCACCGTACCCGTCGGACGCCCTGGGGTTCACGATGAGCACGGTCCACCCGCGCTCGGCGAGGACCTGATGGTAGAGGTGCGCCGGGTCGGCGGCACCGTTCCACGCGTTGTGCGGTCCGCCGTGCACGTCAAGCAGCACGGGCCCGGGACCGGCCGCGTCCGGGTCGCGGATCAGCCAGCCCTGCACGGTGCCGCCGTCGGAGATCGCGAACTCCCGCTCCTGGCGGGCGTAGAGCCTGACCTCATCCGCACCGGCCCCGTGTTGGCTAGCACCGTGTTGGCTAGCACCGTGTTGGCTAGCCCCGTGTTGGCTAGCACCGTGCCCGGTGATGACGGTCTCTGCGCCTGATCCAAGCTCGACCACGACGATCTCGCCGTAGCTGTCCGGGGTGGCAAGCGCGACGGCGGCCCTGCCGCCCGACACCGAGAGCCAGGAAACGACGCGGCCCGCGCCAGTCACCACCGGACGGGGGGTGCCGCTACCGTCGGCCGGCGCCGCGTACACGTGGCTGCAGCCCCGGTCCCTGACGCAAAAGACCACGGTGTCCCCGTCATCCGCGAATTGCGGCTTTCCTCCCGGATATCCCGCTCCGCCCGGCATCACGTTCCTGTCGAGCGAGTCGGCCAGGTCGATGATCCCCTTGTCGGCTTCGCCCCCGTGTGCCGTTGGGCCGGCTATCGCCGGCCCAACGGCACACGCGGAAACCGGGAGTGCGACGCGAAGCAGCTGCGTGTGCCCGTTTGGCCCCTTTTTGTCAATTTCGCGGCCAACGGCGATCAGCGCCGAGCCGTCCGGCGTCCACGCGACGGGCGCGCCGTACCCGTGCTCAAGGGCGACGAGTCCGTGGCCTGGCGAACGCGCCGGACACGTCGGTGACGTAAACGGGAGCGCGGTAGTTGAGGTCCGCGTCGGGCGCCGTCGCGGCACCGAACGCCAGCCTCGCCGAGTCCGGCGACCACACCGGGGCGCTGGCGTGCCAGTCGCCCTCGGTCACCTGCCTGACCTTGCCGCTCGCGACGTCGAGGACGTGCAGGTGCTGGCGGACGGTGCGCAGCAGCCCCACGCCGTCGGCCTTGTAGTCGAGCCGGGTCGCCCGCGACGGCGCGGCGGCGCGCTTGGCCCGCGCGGCGTCATCCTCGCCAGGCACGGCCCGCAGGTCGACGGGCGCGCCGAACGCGATCTGCGTACCATCTGGCGACCACACGGGCGTACCGGCGCCGAGCGGCAGGGTGGTCACCTGCTCGGGCTCACCGCCGTCGGCGGCGAGCAGCCACACCTGGGCCGGGCCGCCGTCGGCCCGCAGGAACGCGATCTTCGACCCGTCGGGCGACCAGGCGGGCGAGGAATCCGCCTCGCCTCGCGTCAACTGCCTGGCCCGCCGTCGCTGCCCGTCGGGCCCGGCGCCGGTGCTGACGCCGGTGCCGGCCCGCCACAGCGACGTCACGTTCTTGTCGGCGGCGGCGTCCACGGTGGTGAGGACGTAGACGACCTCGCGGCCGTCGGGGGACAGGGCCGGCTGGCTGGGCAGGGCGAACGTGGTGAGGTCGGCGATGCGCTGGCGTCGGGTCACTGGATACTCCTGGTCTGCGGCTGTTCGTGCGGCGGGTGCGGCGCGGGGCTAGGTCACGGTTCCCCTTAGCCGCAAGCCGGCATCCTCATCGTCGGTCGCATCGGCGCCGGTGTCAGCCGCCGCGTCGATCTTCGTTCCTGGCCTCGGCACGGCGGCGAGGAGCCGCCTGGTATACGGCTGCTCCGGGTTGAGCAGCACCCGCTCGGCCGGGCCGTGCTCGACGATCCGCCCCTGGTACATGACCGCGACGTGGTCGGCGACGTACCGGACGACGGCGAGGTTGTGCGAGATGAACAACATGGACAGGCTCAGCTCCCGCTGCAGTTCCCGCACCAGGTTGAGCACGGCGCCCTGGGTGGACACGTCGAGGGCCGAGGTGATCTCGTCCGCGATGATCACGTCGGGGCGCCCGGCCAGGGCCCTGGCGAGCGCGACCCGCTGCCGCTGCCCGCCGGACAGTTCCGCGGGGAACTTGTCGACGGTGCCCGACGGCAGACCGACGAGCTCGGTGAGCCGCGCCGCCTCGTCCCGCCGGCTGAACCGGTCAGCGCGGCGCGGGATGGCCTCGGCGATCGACTCCCCGGCGGTCATCCGCGGGTCGAGCGAGGCGTACGGGTCCTGGAACACCATCTGGAGCGGCCGCCGCCCGCGCCGCGGCACCGGCTTGCCGTCCAGCAGGATCTTCCCCGCGGCGGGCGCGACGAGCCCGACGGCGGCACGGGCGAGGGTCGATTTCCCTGAACCGGACTCGCCGACGAGCCCGACCACCTGCCCCGACGGCACGACGAGGTCAACGGCGTCGACGGCGACGTGCGCCTGCCGCCCGGTGCCGTACCTGATGGTCACTCCGGCAAACCGCAGCTCGCTCATCCGCATGACCTCCACTTCTGATAACAGCAAGAAGCGCTTGCGCTGTGTGGAGGCGCGGAAGATAGCGGATCAGCAGCCACCCCATAGCGTGGCCAGCGATCCACCATCTTCGCCGTCATGCTCGCGCTCATGCGGGCTCGCCGCTGACTGGCGCCGCGGCGACCGATTCCGGGTCGGCGGCCGGCGCCGCCGCCGCCACCTCCGTCGGCTCACCCGCGATGACGCGGTCGACATGCCAGCAGGCGACCTCGCGCCCGGCATCGTCGGGGACGAGGACGGGGTCCGCCTGACGGCACTTGGCGTCCGCGAACGCGCACCGGGCGGCGAAGGCGCAGCCGGCGGGCAGGTCGGCCGGGTCGGCGGGCCGCCCGGGGATCACGGCGAGCGGCAGCTCGCGTGACGTCTCCATGGAGGGGACGGCGGCGAGCAGCGCCCGCGTGTAGGGGTGCCTGGCGTGATCGGCGAGGTCCGCGGTGGGCAGGTTCTCCACGATCCTTCCCGCGTACATGACGAGGACCCGGTCGCAGACCTGCCCGACGACGGTGATGTCGTGGCTGATGAACAGCAGCGCCATCGCACTCGACCCGCCGGCGCCTGCCTGGATCGACTTCAGCAGCCGCAGCACCTGACGCTGCACGGTGACGTCGAGCGCGGTGGTCGGCTCGTCGGCGATGACGAGGGCAGGCTCGCCCATGACCGCCATCCCGATCATCGCCCGCTGCCGCATCCCGCCGGACAGCTCGTGCGGGAACTGCCTGGCGCGGTGCTCTGGCCGCGGGATCCGCACCGCGCGCAGCCGGTCAACGGCCCGCTCGCCAGCCTGCCGCCGCGTCAGCCCGTGATGCTCGGTGGCAACCTCGGCGAGTTGCGTGCCCACCCGCTTGACGGGATTGAACGAGGTCGTCGGGTCCTGGAAGACCAGCCCCGCCTTGGTGCCAAGGAACCGCCGCATCTCCCGCCCCGACATGACGCCGGCGGATCCGCGCGGCTCGCGCCCGAGCAGGTCCCGGCCAAGCAGCTCAAGCCGGTCGGCGGACACGTTCGCGGGATCCTCGAGGAGCCGGGAGACCGCCAGGGCGGTCAGGGACTTGCCTGAGCCTGACTCGCCGACCACGCCGACCGCCTCACCCCGGTGCAGCGTGAAGCTGACACCGCGGACAGGAAGCACGTCGCCAGGGAAAGACACTTCCAGGTTGGATACCCGCAGGACGCAGTCAGCCGCTTCCGTTCTGGATGATGTTCCTTGCTCCGGTGCCGTTGACTTCGCGGTGGCCGCCGCCAGGGCGGAGCGCAGCGTGCCGATGCGCGGTGCGGAGGCGCCAAGGCCGACGGCCAGTGCCTCGCCGAACAGGTTGAACGCGAGGCCCGCGACCACGACCGCGACACCGGGGGCAAGGGCGGCGGCGGGCCTGGTGTAGATGCCCTGCAGGCCGTCGTTGAGCAGCTGGCCCCAGTCGTAAGAGGGAGCCTGGACGCCAAGTCCGAGGAAGGACAGGCCCGCGAAGGACAGCAGCGCGTCGCCGGCGGCGATGGTGGCGTTGACGATGAGGGGCTCGCCGATGTTCGGCAGGACATGGCGGGTGAGCAGCCGGAACCGGGAGACGCCGGCGATCCGTGCCGCCGCGATGTAGTCGAGGCCCGCGACCGACGCGGACAGGGTCCGCACCAGGCGGGCGAACGCGGGGGCGGAGGCGAGCCCGATCGCCAGCAGCGCGCCCTCCGCGCCGATGCCGAAGATCACCGCGAAGAACAGCGCGAGCAGCAGCGCGGGGAACGCCACCGCGACGTTGATGACCGAGGTGATGGCCCGGCCCGCCCGGCGGCCGACGATCAGCGGGGCGGTGCCGAGCACCAGGCCGGACCCGACGCCGATCGCGGTGGCGGCGATGGCGAGCCCGACCGACAGCCGCGTCGCGACGAGGATCCGGTAGAAGACGTCCTGGCCAAGGCCGTTCGTGCCGAGCCAGTGCCTGGCCGACGGTCCCTGCAGGAGGTTGACGACGTCGATGGCCGACGCCTTCGCCGACCAGAGAACGGGCGCGAAGATCGCCAGCAGCAGGATCAGCGCGAGCAAGATCCCCGAGCTGACGCCGAGCGGGCTGTGCAGGGCTCGCCTCAAGAACCGCTTCCTGCCGCCGCGGGCGGGCCTCGCGCGCGTGCGCGCGAGGTACGGGGGCCAGGGGGACGGAGGGCGGGAGCCCCCCGTGCTTGGAAGCTGTCCCCGGAGATCCGGCTCGGGGTGGATCGTCCCCCCGGAGACGCGCATCAGCTCTCCCTGATCGTGGAACGCGGGTCGAGCAGCGCGAGCGCTACGTCGACGATGAGGTTGACCAGCAGCACCCCGATGCCGTAGACGAGCACGATGCCCTGCACGACGGGGTAGTCCTTGGCGACGATCGACTGCACGATCGTCGAGCCAAGGCCCGGCCAGGCGAACACGTTCTCCACCAGGACGGTGCCCGCGACCATGGCGGACAGCAGCAGGCCGCCGATCGTGAGGGTGGCGGTGAGCGCGTTCGGCAGCACGTGCCCCAGGTAGACCCGCCAGGCAGGCAGCCGCTTGGCGCGGGCGGTGCGCACGTAGTCCGCGCGCAGCGCGGCGATGACCTCGAGGCGCAGGATGCGGACGAGGACCGCGATGGGGCCGAGTGCCATCGCCGCGATCGGCAGCACGTACGAGGAGAGCCCGGACTGGCCGGCCACGGGCACCCAGTGCAGCGTGACACCGAACACGTAGATCAGCCCCACCGCGAGCAGGAAGCCGGGGATCGCGGCGACGACGACCGAGACCGAGGTGGCCGCGAGCTCCGCGCCGCGCCGCCGCCCGTTCCTTGTCGCCACGCCGAGGGCGAGGCCGAGGGGGACAGAGACGGCGACCGCCGCGACGAAGGAGTACCCGGCGAGCTCAAGGGTGGCGGGGAGCCGCTGCCCGATCACCTCGGAGACAGGAAGACCGGAGCTGATCGACGTGCCGAACCGTCCGGTGAACAGGTTCTGCAGGTAGTGCGCGTACTGCAGCCACAGCGGGTCGTTCAGGCCGAGCTGCGCGCGGCGCGTCTCGACGAGCTGCTGCGACGCGTTGAAGCCGAGTGCCGCCCGCACCGGGTCGCCGGGGATGAGGTGGATGATGAGGAAGCTCGCGGTGACGAGCACCAGAGCCGAGATGAGGAGCTGCCCCAGGCGGCGGACCGTGAACCGGAGCCACGGGTTCGCGCTAGAAGCAGCCGGCGCGGCCGGGTGC
The DNA here is from genome assembly GCA_963759545.1 of uncultured Actinomycetota bacterium. Lineage (GTDB taxonomy): Bacteria > Actinomycetota > Actinomycetes > Streptosporangiales > Streptosporangiaceae > Trebonia. Next base: position 278,474 of record CAVXAB010000017.1, on the reverse strand, counting down.
GCCATCGGGTCGGCGGCCATCGGGTCGGTCGGCACCGCCTGGGGGATCTCCATCATGCTGCGCTGGTACCTGACCCGGCGCCCTAGCCGAGCATCCGGATGGAAGCGGGCGAGACCATGTCCTCGGCGAACTGGAAGGTCGCGCCCTTCGCGTAGATCGTGAGGGCCGAGTTGACGAACGGCACCAGGTCCACGTTCTTGAACAGCGCGGTCTCCGCGGCGTTCCAGTCAGGGCAGCCCGCATTGCCCGCGATCGCCGAGGCCTTGGTCACGTCCGCCGTGTAGGCGGCGTTGCTGAGGTAGGCGAAGTTGGTGCCCTTGGGCGGGGTCGCGCCGGAAAGGAACGGCACGAGCTGTCCGGGCGAGTCGACCCCGAGCGGCAGGATCGCGACGTTCCACGCGGCCTGGCCGGCCACGATGTCACTGTCGATCTCCGCGTCGGTGATGGCGTGCAGCGACACCGAGACGCCGAGCTGCGACCAGGTCTGCTGCAGCAGGGTGACCGCGCCGGTCGCGCCGGTGCCCAGGCTCGTCGGGTAGTACAGGGCGATGGACAGCTTCTGGCCCGCGAGGGCCGACTTGGCGGCGGACTGGTCGTAGGCGGGCAGGCTCGAGCCGACCGTGTCGCCCTTGCACGGGCTGAGCGCTGGCTCGACGAGGCCGGTGGACGGCTTGCCCGAACCCGCGGTGAGCACCTGGCCGAGCTGGTTGAGCTGGACCGCCTCGGTCAGCGCTTTGCGGACCGCGAGGCTCGCGGTCGGCGAGCCCGCCTTCTCGTTGAACCACAGCTCACCGAGCGGCGCGTAGAGGGAATGCGAGTACAGGCTGCTCACCCGCTGGGTGTCGGGACCGAGGACCTCGCCGACGTTGGCCTGGCTGGCCAGGAGCTCGTTCGCCGCGGTGGTCATGTTCGAGACGACCTTGAGCGTGACGGTGGCGGGCACGCCGGGGGTGCTCGACGTGACGCCGCCGGGACCCCACGCGTAGCCCTTGCGGAGCGTGAGGGTGTAAGAGGTGCCGGGAACCGCCGAGGTCAGCGTGTACATCCCGGTGCCGTCCGCGCCCTCCTTGAGCAGGCCGCGGTTCTTCATGCCGTTGCCGCAGACGATCTCCGCCGAGCCGACATCGGTGACCAGGAACGGGTCGGCGACCGGCGACTTGACCGTGACCACGCCGGTCGCGTTGTCGCCGGTGGCGGTCGCGCCGGGCGGCACCCAGATGCCGACCCGGCTGCTCGCGTTCTTCACGTTGCCGATGAAGTTGATGTTGGCGGCCACCGTGCTCGCGGTCAACGGGGTGCCGTCGGAGCAGGTGACGCCCTGCTTCAGGGTGTAAGAGGCGCTGGTCGTCGTCCCCGACCACTTCGACGCCAGGTCTGACTCGACCGCGCCGGACGGCGCGAAGGTGACCAGCGAGTCGTACAGGAAGAGGTCGGCCTGGTAGGTGACCGACAGCGAGGTCATCTGCGGGTCGAGGCTGCCCGGGTCTGACGGCAGCAGGACGGTGGCCGACTTGCCGCTGACGACCTGCTGGGATGCCGACGATGAGGTGCTTGCGCTCGGGCCGGCGCCCGCCGTGGAGCTTGAGCCGCCGCTTGAGCAGGCGGCGACGGTGACCGCCGCGACGGTGACCCAGATTGGCAAGGCCGCGGCGGTGGTCAGGACTCTTCTGCTCACTTGTCGCCCTCCAGGAAGGCTATTCGCTGGCGCGCCGGGTGGCCCGGCCGCTGTGGATGTAGAGGGACCGCCCGCTGCCGTCGTCGCCGATGAAGACCTGCGGCAGGTAGATTCCGTACTTCGGTGTGGCCGGAATGAGGGTGTCGTCTTCCAGGTGGACCAGCTCGGTCTTCTCGACCTCGCCGATCAGCTCGGCGAGCTCGCCGAGCGGGGTATCTGTCATCCAGACGCGGCCGTCGTCGTCCTGGGTGATCTCGGTCTTGCCCATCGAGTTGGCGTAGGTGCCGAGGTACCTGGTCGCGTCGACGCGCTGCCGTGTTTCCGGCTGGAGCTGCGCGGCCGGCGGGACCGGGGTGGCGGGCAGGTCGATGTCCGCCAGTTCCTTGAGCAGGTGGCGGAAGACCTCGAAGTACACGGCGATCGGGTTGCCGCCGTTGGTGAGCAGCGCGATCGCGACGTCCTGGCCCGGCACGATCCGCAGGAACGCGGACTGGCCGACGGTCCCGCCGTCGTGGCCGAACACGAGGCCGTCCGGCCAGTCGAACAGCTCCCAGCCCAGGCCCCAGTGAGTGCCCATCAGGCCGAGCGGCGGCAGCGTGACCTGCCGCTCGCGCATGGCCGTGACGCTCGCCTCTGACAGCACCTTGGTGCCGTCTTCCGCCTTGCCGCCGGACAGGTGCATGCGGGCGAAGGCGAGCAGGTCGCGGGCGCGCATGGCGAGCATCGCCCCGGCCGGCCCGTTCGACTTCACCAGCGACCACATCGGGGCGGGGACGGGCAGGCCGTCCGCGTCCGGGTTCGGCAGGTGCCCGACGGCGGCGCGGAACAAGATCGCGGAGTTCGCGTCGGTGGCCGCGTGGGTGAGGCCGAGCGGGGTGAACAGGTGCTCGCGCAGCGCCTGGTCCCACGGCTTGCCCCGCAGGACCTCGACGATCCGGCCGAGCACGCAGTAGCCGGCGTTGTTGTAGGAGAACATCTCGCCCGGCGTGAACAGCTGCGGGTCGGTCTTCAGCGTCTCGACGTACTTCTGCACGCAGTCGTCGTTGGTGCCGGTGTCGGTGAAGATGTCGCCCTCGAACCCGGCCTTGTGGCAAAGCAGCTGCCGGACGGTCATCGTCCGTGCCGCCTCGCCGTCGGCCAGGCCGAAGTCCGGCAGGTACGTCACGACGGTCGCGTCGAGGTCGAGCAGCCCCTCATCGGCGAGCTGCATGACCAGCGTCGCGGTCCAGGTCTTGGTGATGGAGCCGATCTGGAAGACCGAGTCGGCGGTCGCCTCGACCCCGGTCGCGTGGCTCAGTACGCCGCTCGCGAAGTCGAAGACCTCGCCGCCGGCGTAGACGGCGATGGCGGCGCCGGGAACCTTGTGCTCGGCGAGCAGCGCGGGCAGCTTCTCGCTGATCCAGCCGCTGATGTCATCCAGGTGTGGCATGCAGCGACCCTAGACGTCCCCGCGATTTCGCGATTCGTTCACTTCGACGAATAACGCCCACCGCGTTCGTCCGCCCGGACAAATGCCGCACTTGGGGCGCGCCTACCTGCGGGAGCAAGAGGTGGGGTCAACAATGACCTAGTGATCATCGCCAGCTTCCGCTGCACCTCGGCCGCCGAGGTGACCGCCCCATGACCAGGCAACTGACCGTCGACGTCGCCGTCCCCAGCCAGTGTTACCTGGCCGAGGGCCCCGTATGGGATCCGGCCGCCCGGCTGCTTCGCTGGGTGGACATCAACCCGGGGCACGTCCATGCCTTTGACCCGGCCACCGGCGCGCACAACCGGTTCGCGCTGGCCGGCCAGGATGGCCCCGCCGTGCCGCGCGACGACGCGGTTCCGGTCGGCGCCGTCGGCCTGACCAGGAGCGGCGGGTTCGTCCTCGCCCTGGTGGACGGCTTCGCGCTCGGCCCAGCCCAGCCCGGCGCCGGCGGCGCGTACCCGATCGCCCGCGTCGGCGGGTTCCGCGTGGACGCCTCCCTCGTCCGCTTCAACGACGGCAAGCCGTCACCCTGGGGCGACTTCTGGGCCGGCACGATGCCGTGGCAGGAAGGCGGCCCGGCCTGCGCGCTCTACCGCCTCACCCCGGACGGCCGGGTGACGGAGCTGTTCGGCGGCGTCGGCCTCTCCAACGGCCTCGACTGGTCCGACGACCGCGCGACCTTCTACTACGCCGACAGCCGCAGCGGAGGCGTCGACGTCTTCGCCGCCGACCCGGAGACCGGCGCACTCGGCGAACGCCGCCGCTTCGTCGCCGTGCAGGCCGGAATACCTGACGGGCTTGCCCTCGACGCGGACGGCTGCCTCTGGCTCGCCGTCTTCGGCACGGGGGAGGTCCGCCGCTACACCCCGGACGGCGACCTCGACACGGTCATCCGCCTCCCTGTCGACCAGCCCACCTCGATGGCCTTCGGCGGCCACGACCTCGCCACCCTCTACATCACCACCGCCCGCGAAGCCCTCACCCCGGCGCAGGTGGCCAGCCAGCCGCACGCGGGTGACATCTTCGCCTGTACCCCCGGGGCGACGGGCCGCCCGCCGAACCTCTTCGCGGACTGACCCGCCCACCGTGCCGAAGATTTTCCGTTCGGCGCGTTGTCGATTGCGGTGCCCGCCGTTCGTGACCATCATGAAGAGCCGGCGGGGAGCCGGCCACGACGGAGGGAACCAACATGAAGCAGTACCTGCTTGCCGTGCACATGGTCGAGGGAGAGCCTGTACCGCCGGAAGCGGAGATCCAGCAGTCCTACCAGGCAGTCGACGCGTTCAACCGCGAGCTGATGGCGTCGGGGCAGTGGGTTTTCGCCGGCGGGCTGCTCCCGCCGGACACCGCCACGGTCGTCAGGGCGCAGGGCGGCAAGGTCGTCACCACCGACGGCCCGTTCGCCGAGAGCAAGGAGCAGATCGGCGGCTTCTGGGTGATCAACGCCGCCGACCTGGACGCTGCCCTCGAGGTCGCCGTCCGCGGTTCTGAGGCGTGCGGCCGCCCGGTCGAGGTCCGCCCGTTCCAGGACATGCCGGACGCCGGGTAGCCGGCGGGCACTCGGCGTTGAGCGCATGATGTCCGGACCAGAGCCGGCGGCCGACGAGCCACCACTTAAGGTCAGCGTCCCCGAGGGGAGCGCCGCGGCGCGGATCTTCCGGGAGAGCTCAGGCCGCGCGGTGGCCACCCTGGTCCGCGTCTTCGGCGACATCGACCTGGCGGAGGACGCGGTCCAGGAGGCATTCGCGGTCGCCGTCGAGCGCTGGCCGTCCGACGGCCTCCCGCCCAACCCGGGCGGCTGGATCGTCACCACCGCCAGGAACAAGGCACTCGACCGGCTGCGCCGCGAGTCGACGCGATCGGGCCGCGAGGCGGCGGCGGTGGCCCTCATCGGCGAACAAGAGCCAGAACTGGAGGTGGGACCCGTGGCGGACGACCAGCTGCGCCTCATCTTCACCTGCTGTCACCCGGCACTCGCCCAGGAGGCGCGGATCGCGCTCACCTTGCGGCTGATCGCCGGGCTGCAGACCCCGGAGATCGCCCGCGCGTTCCTGGTCCCTGAGCCGACGATCGCGCAGCGCCTGGTCCGCGCCAAGCGCAAGATCAGGGACGCGGGCATCCCGTACCGCATCCCGCGGGACCACGAGCTCCCGCAGCGCCTCCCCGATGTCCTCGCGGTCATCTACCTGGTCTTCAACGAGGGTTACACCGCCTCCGCGGGCGACGACCTGACCAGGCAGGACCTGAGCGCCGAGGCGATCCGCCTCGCCCGGCTGCTGCACGAGCTGATGCCGGACGAGCCGGAGGTCAGCGGCCTGCTCGCCCTGCTGCTGCTCACCGAGTCCCGCCGCGCCGCGCGGACGACGCGAGCGGGCGACCTGGTACTGCTCGCCGACCAGGACCGCAGCCGGTGGGATGCCGCGCCAGATCGAGGAAGGGCAGGGCATCGTCCGCGCCTGCCTCCGCAGGAACCAGCCGGGCCCGTATCAGATCCAGGCGGCGATCGCGGCCGTGCACAGCGACGCCAGGGAGGCGGCGCTGACCGACTGGCGCCAGGTCCTGGCGCTGTATGACCAGCTGGCCGCCATCACGCCGACCCCGGTCGTGGCGCTGAACCGCGCCGTCGCCCTGGCCGAGGTGGCTGGCCCGGCCGCGGCGCTAGAAACCGTCGACGAGCTGCCGCTAGCCGACTACCACCTGTACCACGCGATCCGCGCCGACCTGCTCCGCCGCCTCAACCGCGACACCGAGGCGGCCGCTGCCTACGACAGGGCCATCACCCTGGCGGAGAACGCGGCAGAGCGCGCCTTCCTCAGCACCCGCCGCGCGACCCTCAGTTAGGCGTAGGTGCGGACCAGCCGCAGCGCCGTGGCCGCGTCCGGCCCCGTGGCCGTCAGGCCGGAAGCCTCCGCGGCCAGCCGCTGCGCGGCGACCCGGCAGAACGCGCCCGCGGCGCCGGAGATGCGCGACTCGGCCTCCGCCGGCCCGAACTCCCACCGGTCCCCGTCGGGCCCGGTGAGCTCGCACCGGACCGGACGTGCCGCCAGGCCGGCCACCTCGAAGGCGTACGGCAGCGTCCTCACGGCCAGCCACGCGATATGGCGCAGCCGCGCCGTGTCCTGGTAGGCGATACCAAGCGGCCCGGTGATATCCAGCGCGTGGGCCCAGTGCTCGGCGAGCCGGGTGGTAGCCAGGGTGGCGGGTGCGAGCGGGCTGGTCGCCCAGGGCAGCCGCGTGCCAGGCGGGCAGCCGCGCAGCGCGTCGAGCGCCGCGTGGCGCGCGGTGCGCCACCGCTGGTACACGGCGTCCACTGAGGTGTTCCGCTCGTCCTCGACCCGGCGCTCGGCGAACTCGTCCACCGAGCCTTCCTGCCCAGGGTCGCGGGCGAACGGCGCCGGGTCGCCCTGCACGCTTGCGACCACGAGTTCCTCGGTCTGGGCCAGGTGGAGGACCACATCGCTGACGCTCCAGCCGGCCGCGGCCGAGGGTCGGCCCCAGTCGTCCTTGCCGAGGGTGCCGAGCACCTCGTCAAGCCGGTCCTGTTCGGCCTCGAGATCGTCGTACACCCTGGTGCCGCGGTCAGGCACGGTCATGGCCGGTCCCTCCTCCGCCGGTTCGGCGTGGGTCGGCGGGGTACCATCGTCCATTATGACAGTTGTCATAGTCAAGGCTCCCGGGAGGACCTGTGCCCGTCTCCGCGGCTGACCGGCCGCCGCTGCCGCCCCGCGAGCGGATGCTGCACGCCGCGGTCCGGCTGATCAGCACGCAGGGCGTGGCAGGCACCGGGCTGCGGGAGATCGTCGCGGCCTCGGACGCGCCGCGCGGTTCGCTGCGGCATTACTTTCCTGGGGGCAAGGACCAGCTGGTGACCGAGGCGATCACGATCTCTGGCGAGGTGGCCGCCCGGCGGGTGCTCCGGCTGGCCGACCAGCTCCCAAGCCGGACGCCCGGGGCGCTGTTCGCGGCGATGGCGGGCGCCTGGTGCGACATCTACACGAGGCGCGGGTTCGCCGAGGGCTGCCCGATCGCCGCCACCGCTGCCGACTCCGCGGCGACCAGCCCGGTCCTGCGCGAAGCCGCCAGGCGTGCCATGGACCGATGGCAAGGATCAGTGGCCGACGCCCTCGTCGGTCTCGGCGTGCCGGAGCACCGCGCCGGGCCGCTCGCGCTGCTCATGCTCAGCGCGCTTGAGGGCGCGCTCATCATGGCCCGCAGCCGCCAGGACACCGAGCCACTCGATGCCATCGTGGCCGAGCTCGCCCCCGTGCTCGACGCGGCCGTGGGTCCGTCTCGGGAGTTACCCGTTACCTGGCCGCGTGTCGATGAGGCGGACGGCTGGACCTGTGGTCTGGGCCGGCGCCGCGCGGCCCCGCGAGGTAAGTTGCATTCGTGAGTACGCGAGTAGCGCCGATCTTTCCAGTTAGTAACCTGGTTGCTGCCCTTGCCTATTACCGCGGGCTTGGTTTCGGTGCCCGCCACTGGCACAGCGGCGGGTACGGCTTCGTCACCTTTGAGGGCGCGGAGATTCATCTCGGCGTGGAGCCTGACCTGGATACGCGAGTAGACCGGCGGTCGACCGCCTACCTGTTCGTCGAGGATGCCGACGCGCTGGCCGCGACCTGGCTCGCGGCCGGAGGCGATGTGCGGCTCCCGCAAGACACCGAGTGGGGCCAGCATGAGGGCGTGCTCGTCGATCCCGACGGCAACGTGATCCGGTTCGGTTCGCCGATGAGCGAAGACCCGGGGCGGGACTAGGTACCGCTGCGAACTGCTGTCGTGTGGGCACTCAGCGCGCGACGAGCTGGCCCGTCCGCGTCAGGCGCACCGCGACGCTGGCATGCGGTTGCGGGGTTCAAGGCCGGCCGTGTAACCTCCTTTCATAAGTCGCTACTTATGAAAGGAGCTGGCATGAGCTTCGATCCCGTGGCTACGGCGGGACTGGTCGCCCGTGAGGTCCGCAGCGGCTCTCGCGACGGGGCGCCGACGAAGATCTCCATCGCCCGCCGTAGTTACCCGACCGGCCAGGCCGATCTCTGGGACGCCCTGACCAACGCCGAGCGCATTCCCCGGTGGTTCCTGCCGGTCAGCGGTGACCTCAAGGTCGGCGGCCGCTACCAGCTCGAGGGCAACGCAGGCGGCATCGTCGAACGCTGCGAGCGGCCGGAGTCGTTCGCCGTGACGTGGGAGTTCGGCGGGACGATGTCCTGGGTGCGGGTCACGCTCTTCCCTGACGGCGAGCGCACCACCCTGGAGCTTGCCCATGAGGCTAGCCTCCCTCCCGGCATGTGGGAGCAGTTCGGCCCTGGTGCGGTGGGTGTCGGCTGGGACCTGGGCCTCAGGGGCCTCGGCCTGTACATCGAGAGCGGGGCGCAGGTCGACCCGGCAACGGCCGTCACCTTCCCGGCCTCGCCCGAGGGCGCGGAGTTCATCAGGCGCGCGGCAGCGGGATGGGCCGACGCCGCCGTCAAGGACGGTGCGGAAGCGGGACCAGCGCACGAGGCGGCCACGCGCACGGCGGCCTTTTACACCACCCCGCCCGAGGCTGCGCCCGGCAACTAGATGCGCGGAGTCTTCGAGGCTCTCGGTGAGCCTGTCCGGCGGCTCATCCTGGAACTCCTCGCGGCCGGCGAGCAGCCGGTCGGCCCGCTCGTCACGGCGCTGCAGTCCCGGATGCCGATCTCGCAGCCCGCGGTCTCACAGCATCTCAAGGTGCTGCTCGAGGCCAATCTCGTGAGCGTGCGCGCCTCGGGCACCCGCAGGCTCTACGCGCTGGACCAGGCCGGGCTGGACGCGGCCCGGGCATGGCTGAACGGGCTCACCGACCCGCTCAGCCCGTTCGCCCAGCCGCTCGACGCGCTGGCGACCGAGGTCGCCCGCGGCGTCAGGACCCGCCGGGCCGCCGCCGCCGAACCGCGAGCGGCGCGCCCGCCAGGCGATCAGGGCAGCCAGACCGCCTGACAACGCCGGCGCTGATAGCGTGACTGACGTGCCGTATCAGGTCCGTACCGAGCTGACCGTGCCTAGAACGCTGGCCGCGGTCCGCGCCGTCACCACGCCGCAGCGGCTCAGCGTCGAGATCCGCCGACCCGGGACTAGCTGCCGCGGCATCTAAGATGCCTCTATGGTCGGTAGCGTCGACGCGTGGAGCGTCGAGCCGGTGGTGAACCCGCGCGTGGGGCCACTCTGGCGCAAGCGTCTGATTCGCATGACGAAGGCAGAGATCGAGGGCCGCAGTGGGCCGAGGCGTCAGGTCCGCTACCGGGATACGGTCGTTTCGCCGCTTGCGCTTGAGCTTGAGTGCAGGAAGCTGCTGCACCGCGCCCAGCGCGCGATCGCGGGCATCGTAACGTCAGGCGTCTACACACGCGACCTGCGGGGCGCCGTCGAGGAACCTGTTCTCCGGCGGCACGAATGGGAAATAGCCGTCGCCCTGCGCGAGATCACCGAGCTGCTACTTGACCTCGTGTCGAGCGTCGGCGGAAATACGGCGGGGCCAATGACAGCCGCCGTCCTCCTATCCCAGAATCGCGCCATATCAATGGCCAGGGACGCGACCACGGCCCGGGTTCTATCGCTTGAATTGCTGGCGGCGCATGTAGCGGTCGCCGAGGCCGCGCGACGGGACTGGGAGACTACCCACCTGCTGGCTGCCCAGAACGACAGGTACCTCGACCTAGTCGCACGCACCGCGGCCGACCAGCATGCCACCGTGGAGATTGAGGGCCTGGCCGAGCACGCCGCCGAGGCGTCGCAAGCGCTGCGGGAGACCCTGCAGCAGGCGACCCTGGCGGCGGAAGCGCTGGCCCTCCCAGGGCCGCGGTAGCCGCAGTCAGGTTGGCATCGACATCAGCTAAACCTGAGGTCGCCCGCGGCGAGCCTCAGCCGGAGTTGACCGACCTGGCGTTCGCGGCCTGCTCGCCCGGGTTGATGCCGAACGAGATGATGCGCCGCGGATGGATGCGGACGATGGTGTCGTCGAAGTTGTCGCCGAAGGCCTTGCCCCCGTAAGTCACGACCTCGGCGGTTCCGCGGATCTCGATCATCCGCGGCTGCCACGGCGGTAGGACGTCGTCCACCACGATCGTGGCCCTGCCGCCGTGGCGCACGTCGCGGACCTTCTTGGTCTGACTCATCCGCATTCCGCCCACTTCGATGACGTCAAGCTCCGGGTTGTGGCGGAACGACGTGGGCACCACGTGCGGTTGCCCGTCCTGTCCCACCGTGGCGATCCTGCCGAGCCGCTGCCCGGCGAGGTACTCAAGCTCCTTCTCGGTGAACACGCTCATGCCAGGCGCAACCTGCCCGTCGACGGTGGCATTCCGCGCCGGCGGACCCGCGGGTCGGCCAGGTGCCCGCGGACGGCCCGGTCAAGCGCGGCCAGTTCGCCGTTGTCGGCGAGGCCGAGGCCGAGGATGACCGGGTGGAGGCTGCGCACCAGGTCAGGGATCAGGGTGCGCCGCGAATGGCCGGCGGGATAGCAGCCGGCGTGCACCGTCACCGCGACGTTCGCGAGGCCCGCCTGCCAGAGCATCGAGGGCAGTCGCCTGCCGATCAGCGGATCCGCGCCCGACCGGCCGAAGCCACCGCGGAACAGCTCAAGGAGCCGATCCCACTCCGGCAAGGGCGGGTAGCACACGGCGTGCTCGACGTCCGGCTCCGCGCAGGCGATCCAGCCACCCGGCCTGGCCAGCCGGGTCATTTCCGCTACGACCTCGGCGGGCGACGGTACGGTCGCCAGCAGCGTGCGGGCATGGACAAGGTCGAAGGTGGCGTCGGGCAGGCCGGTGCGCCGTGCGTCGCCGAGCAGTACCGATACGTTCCCGAGCCCGGCGGCGAACCCGCCCGGCCGCCGCCACGTGCGCCGCGTTGGCGTCCACGCCGACGACCCTTCCCGACGGGGAGACCGCCGTGGCCAGCAGGCCGAGGATCCCGCTCGGGCCGCACCCGAGATCGACCGCGGTCTGCCCGGGCCCGAGCCCGATTCTGGAGAGCAGCGCCTCGGCCTCTGGCCGCAGTTCCTCGGACTGCCGCCGCAGCCGGGCGGTCTCCTCCTCGTCGGCGCCGAGCGCGTACACCTGGGTCGCGTGATCACTCATGGCACGGATCGTGCCCGCCGCCACTTCCGGCTCGCTAACCGGTGACTTACGGTTGACTTACCATGCAGTTCGGCATCCTTGGTCCACTCGAAGTGACCGTGAGCGGGCGGCCGCTGGCGCTCGGCGGCAGGAGCCAGGCGCTGCTCCGCGCCAGGGGAAGGCGACGGCCCCGCACCGGGGAAGGCCGCGCACGCGGTACGCGCTGACCCCCGACGGGGTGCACATCGCCTACCAGGTCGGTCGGCCAGGGCGACCGAGACATCGTCTTCGTGCCGGGGCTGATGAGCCACCTCGACCTGCTCTGGGAGGACCAGGAGACGGCCGGGTTCTACCAGCGTCTGCGAGGCGCTCGGCCGGCTGATCCTGTTCGACAAGCGCGACACCGGGCTGTCCGACCGTGCCGCGGGCGACCTTTCGCTGGCGGAGCGGATGGCCGACGTCCGGGCGGTCATGCACGCCGCCGGGTCGGAGCGGGCCGTGCTGTTCGGCTACTCCGAGGGCGCGCCGATGAGCATCCTGTTCGCCGCCGCCTACCCGGAACGGGTCAGCGGCGCTGATCCTCGGTTCCGCCGCCGCCCGGTGGTTCCCCGCCGCCGACTACCCGTGCGGTGAGTCAACCGAGGAGATGTACCAGGCGCTGCACGAGATCGCGGCGCACCGCTGGGGGCAGGGCGACAGCATCGAGTGGTACCTGCCGTCGCGGGCGGGGTCGGCCCACGCGCGGGAGCTGTTCGGCCGGTTCGAGCGGCTGGCCGTCAATCCCGGCGCGTTCCTGCGCATGCTCGCCATGATCCGTGACATCGACGTCCGTGACGCGCTGCCGTCGGTCCGTGCCCCGACGCTCGTGATTCACCGGCTCAGTGACCGGATCACGCCACCGTTCCACGGGCGCTACCTGGCCTCCCGCATCGCGGGGGCCCGCTACTTCGAGCAGCCCGGCGACCATTCCCTGCGGTTCGCGGGCAGTGGTGACAACGACGCGCTCTTCCGCGAGATCGCCGAGTTCCTCGCCACGGCCGGCTGAACACCGGCCGGTAATGACGCGAGCAGTTCCAGGATCGATTCGCCGTACTTGCTCAGCTTGGACTCGCCTACGCCGTTGATACCAGCGAGTTCCCCGAGCGTGGACGGGGCGGCGACCGCGATCGCCCGCAGCGTCGCGTCGTGGAAGACAACGTAGGCCGGGACGCTCTGCTCCTTGGCGGTGGCGCCGCGCCAGGCGCGCAGCTTCTCGAACACCGCTTCCTGTTCCGGGGACAGGTCGGCGGCGGCGAGCTTGCCCGCGCCAGCCGCGACCGGGCTGGCGCCTGCGGTACCGCGGGAGGAGGCACGCGCACCGCGCGGCTGCGGCATGTCCCGGCGCAGGGTCACGACCCGCTGCCCGCGGAGCACCTCACCGGCCGCCTCGGTGATCGCGAGGGTCTGGTACTCGCCCTGCACCGCGAGCAGCCCCTGGGCGAGGAGCTGCCGCACGACGCCGCGCCACTGCGACTCGTTCAGCTCGATGCCGATCCCGAACGTCTTCAGCTCGTGGTGCCCGTTCTCCGACACCTTGACCGTCTTCTTGCCGAGCAGGATGTCGATGACCTGGCCCGCGCCGTAGCGCTGGTCGCGTTCCCGCTCCAGCCGCACGATGGTGGACAGCAGCTTCTGCGCGGGTACCGTCCCGTCCCAGGTCTCCGGCGGCGACAGGCACGTGTCGCAGTTGCCGCACGCGACGGCCCGCTCAGAGAAGTACGCGAGCAGCTGCTGCCGGCGGCAGTCGGTCGTCTCGCACAGGCCGAGCATCGCGTCCAGGTGCGACGCCATCAGCCGCCGGTGCGCGAGGTTGCCCTCAGAGGAGTCGATCAGTCGCCGCTGCTGCACGACGTCGGCGAGCCCGTAGGTGAGCCACGCGGTCGCGGGCTGCCCGTCACGCCCCGCGCGCCCGGTCTCCTGGTAGTAGCCCTCCACCGAGCGCGGCATGTCGAGGTGCGCGACGAACCGCACGTCTGGCTTGTCGATCCCCATCCCGAACGCGATGGTCGCCACCATGACCAGGCCGTCCTCCCGCAGGAACCTGGCCTGGTGCTCCGCCCGCGTCCCGGCGTCAAGCCCCGCGTGATACGGCAGCGCGGGAATCCCGTTGTCCGCCAGGAACGCCGCGACCTTCTCCGTCGAGTCCCGCGACAGGCAGTACACGATCCCGGCATCCCCGGCGTGCTCGGTCCGCAGGAGCTGCAGCAGCTGCTTCTTCGACTCGTTCTTCGGCACGATCCGGTACTGGATGTTGGGCCGGTCGAACGACGACACGAACAGCTTCGAGCCCGCCAGCTTCAGCCGGATCGCGATTTCCTCCCTGGTCGCCTGCGTCGCGGTCGCGGTGAGCGCGATGCGCGGCACGTCGGGCCACCGCTCGTGCAGCACCTGGAGCTCGAGGTAGTCCGGCCGGAAGTCGTGGCCCCACTGGGACACGCAGTGCGCCTCGTCGATCGCGAACACCGAGATTCGCGACGCGGACAGCAGGTTCAGCGTGCCCGGCGACCTCAGCCGCTCCGGCGCGAGGTAGAGCAGGTCGAGTTCGCCCGCCTTGAACTGCTGCTCGACCACGTGCCTGGTACCCGGGTCCTGCGTCGAGTTCAGGAAGTCAGCCCGGATCCCCAGCTGGCGCAGCGCTTGCACCTGGTCCTGCATCAGGGCGATCAGCGGCGAGATCACGATCCCGGTGCCCGGCCTGACCAGGGCGGGGATCTGGTAGCACAATGACTTCCCGCCGCCGGTCGGCATCAGCACGAGCGCGTCACCGCCGCCGATGACGTGGGAGATGACCTCCTCCTGCCGGCCGCGGAAGTTCTCGAAGCCGAACACCCGGTGCAGCACGGTCGCCGCCCGCCGCGCCCCGTCACCCCCGCCGGCGACGACAGTCACGCCGGACGCCTCAGCCGCGTCTGTCGCCGGCGGGTCGCTGGCGTCGAGTGGATCGCTGGGGGAGGGCACGAGGAAAATCCTACGGGCCAAGACCGACAGAAGAGTGAAACTGGTCGGGATCAGGACTCGTCGAGTCGGACGGCCACCACGCCGGCCAGGATCAGCAGCCCGCCGACGAACTGCATCCCCGTCGGCACCTGGTGCAGCAGCACCCAGGCGAACCCGGCCGCGAACAGCACCTCCGCGATCGCGACGAAGGATCCAAGCTTCGGGCCGAGCCGCCGCGCGGCGGCGATTCCCGTGACGTACGCGATGGCCGCCGCGACCACGCCGAGCCCGAGGACTGGCACCAGCCAACTCACCTGCGCGTTGAGCAGCGTCACGGAAGCGGAGGCGAACCGCAGCGGCAGCACGCGCAGCGCGCCGAGCAGCGCGATCGAAGCCGCCCCGGTGATCATCCCGCCCCAGGTCAGCGCGACCGGCGGCAGCGCGTCACCGCCGTCGGCGGCGGATGTCGCCGCCGACAGGAAGAAGTAGACGGCCATCGAGACCGCCGCCGCGAGCGCGAACAGCACCCCGGTCAGGCTCACGCCGCCTGACCCCGACAAGTTGAGCATCAGCGCGAGCCCGCCGAGTGCCGCTACCCCGCCAAGCACCGTCAGCAGCCGGGGCCGCTGCCCGTGCCGCGCCCACAGCCACCCGACGACGAGGACGATCCCCAGGTACTCAAGCAGGATCGAGATGCCGACGTCCATCCGCGCGATCGCGTTGAAGTAGCAGACCTGGCATGCGGCGACGCCGACCAGGCCGTAGGCGACGACCATCCGCCAGGACCGCAGCAGCAGTGACCAGCGGCCGCGCAGCGCGAATACGGCGGGCACCGTGAGCGCGATCGCCGCGACGCACACCCGGGCGAGCACCGCGCCCGCGGGCGACCAGCCGGTACCCTCAAGCGCCGCACCGAACGTCCCGGACGTACCGAAGCACATCGCGGACAGCAGCCCGATCCCGATGCCGGCCCCCTGGCCCGCGCGGCCGGCGCGCCGGGCGTGGTCATCGCGCCTGGCGGGCGCTCCAGCCGCCGCCAGGGGTACCATCCCGTCATCTACTGCGCGCACGGTTGGCATCCGCCTGCTCCTCATCACCTGCGCCGCTGCCCGCGGTGCCGTCGGTAGTAGTACGTGCTCGTAAGTAGTATTGGATAGCTACAGTCCTTACACTAACGAAGGGCGGTGAAAGAGGTCAAATGCTTTTTGCCCATGACACCGAGATTTCGTTCAACGCGACCGCCGCCCTGGTCAACACGGCACGCGGCGACGTCGACGAGTTGCCGGACATCGCGGCGCTCGACGCGTTCGTCGAGCACTGGCGCTGGACCGGCAGCCGCACCCATGACCAGGCCGAGCTTGACGCGGTCCGCGCGCTGCGCCCGCGGCTGGCCGAGCTGTGGGACATGACCGAAGACGAGGCGGTGCGGCTGGTCAACACGCTGCTGCGCGACGCGAACGCCCTGCCGCAGCTGCTGAAGCACGACGGCTGGGAGTACCACATCCACGCGACCTCGCCCGATGCCCCCCTCGCCGACCGGATGGCGGTCGACTCCGCGATGGCGTTCGCCGACCTGATCCGCTTCGGCGAGCTCGCCAGGCTCCGCTTCTGCGCCGCCGCCGACTGCGACGACGTCATGATCGACCTGTCGAAGAACCGCTCGCGCCGGTTTTGCAGCCTGACCTGCGCGAACCGCGTCAACGTCGCCGCCTACCGCTCCCGCCGCAGTGCTAGCTGAGGCGGTGCTAGCTGAGGCGGTGCTAGCTGAGGCGGTGCTAGCTAAGGCACGGGGCGAGTTGCGGATCAAGATCAAAAGACGGGTCAGTCCGAACGAGTTCGTGTTTCACGCGACGCGAGCCATGACTGCTCCGCCTCGCCCATAGGCGTGGACGGGGGCGCCTGAGTGAACGGCCAGATCTCCTCGGAAAGGCCGCGCCAGTCGGCGGTGGCGTTCATCTCGCCGAGGATCGCGAAGAGCCCCAGGTTGATCCGCTGCACGATCACGTACGGGCGCGGAATCTTGGCGTACGCGGCGAGCGGGCTCTTGAAGTCCACGTACCTGCGGGCCACCGCGGAGGAGTACTCGCTGGTCATGGTGCGCGGCCCGCGCTCGCGGATCGACTCGTAGAACAGCGACATGTGCGCCACGACCTGCTCGGTCGCGATCGGCGCCCCGGGGTCGAGGAAGTCGGCCTCCTCCATGGCGCGCCGGAAGCCCTCGGGGTCGTCTTCCACGCACAGCGCCTCGATCATGCGGATGAGGGGATCGAGCTCACCGGCTGTGAAGTGCTTCACCAGGCCGAAGTCGAGGAAGGTGACCCGCCCGCCCGGCTCGAACAGGTAGTTACCAGGATGCGGGTCACCGTTGAACGCGTGCAGCTCGTAGAGCGAGCGGAAGGTGAAGCGGTAGATCGTCTCCGCCGCCAGGTCCTTCTCCTCCTGCGGCCAGTCGAGCATCTCGGCGAACCGCGCCCCGGCGGCCAGCTCGCTGGTCATGACCCGGGCGGTGGACAGCTCGTCGATGATCTTCGGCACGCGGACGGTGGGATGACCGTCGAAGTAAGCGGCGAACAGCCGCTGGTGCTCCGCCTCGCGCAGGTAGTCGAGTTCCTCACCGATCCGCTCCCGCAGCTCCTCGATGAGCGCGGTCACGTCCTGGCTCGGCACGGCCATCTTCAGCAGCGACCTGATCAGGGCCACGTTGCCCAGGTCGGCGGCGATCATCTCGGCGATGCCGGGGTACTGCACCTTGACCGCGACGGCCTGGCCGTCGGTCGTGATGGCCCGGTGCACCTGGCCGATCGACGCGGCGGCGATCGGCAGCGGGTCCCACTCCTTGAAGATCTGTTCCGGCGTCCCGCCGAGTTCCCGCTCGATGACCCCGGCGGCGAGCTCGGGGGACATCGGCGGCACGCTGTCCTGCAGCCGGGAAAGGACCCGGCGGGCGGGCGGCGCGAGGCCGTCGTCGACGTAGCTGGCGAGCTGCCCGATCTTCATCAGCACGCCCTTCATGGTGCCGAGCGTGTCGGCCACGTCCTGCGCGGTGCGCAGCGCCAGGTCGTCGCGCAGCTGCTGGCGCCGCTCACCAGCGGCGGCGAACAGTCGCGGCGCGCTCGCCGCGTACCTCGCGCCGCCGCGCGCGGCGAGCCGCATCGCGGTCAGCCCGCGGCTGACCCGTAGCTTGGGTTCCTTCACTGGCCAGCCGCGCGCATCCGGAGCGTGAGCCGCTGCCGGGCCTCGAGCACGCCAGGCTCGCCGAGGTAGACCGCGTCGAGGACGCCGAGGACCTGGCGGACCTCCTCGCGTTCCGGCGGGACCGGGTCACGGTCGTTGTGGCCCGTGTTGCCGGCACCTGCGAGGCCGAAGCCGTACATGTCCCGCGCCCAGCCGGGCAGCGACGTGACGGCCGCGGCGGCGAGGACCTGCCAGACATCGGCGAGTTCCGGCTCCACGTCGGGCATGCCGATGAGGTACGACGCGGTGTCTTCCGTTGACTTGCTGGCGGCCAGGGACGGGCGGACGGCCTCGAAGTAGGCGTCGAGCTCGGCGACCGACGCGGGCGCACCGCCCATGGCGAACCCGACGGCCGGCACGCCGATGAGCTCGGCGGCCGCGGTCATCTCCGCCACGTACTGGTCCTGCTCGGCCGGGGTCAGCGCCACGCCGTACCTGGCCGCCGCGGCCAGGCCGGACTCGACCAGGGCGGCGTGCACCCAGATCAGCAGCGCCGGGTCGCTGGCCTCGTACGGCTTGCCGGTCACGGGGTCGACGCCGCGGACCCACTCGTGGATCTTCCTTACCCTCATCGCCGCCGCGCGCGCGGCGGCGCGGTCGCCGTAGGTGGTGGTCAGCACGTAGGCGGCGGTGGAGGCGAACCGGCCGGCCGGGTCGTCGCGCCACTGGCTGTGCTGGTCGACGCCGGCCATCGCGAGCGGGTGGAGCGCCTGGAGCAGCAGCGACCTGAGCCCGGAGACCGGCACGGACAGGTCCGCGTGCAGCCGCCAGGTGACGCTGCCCGGGCCGAAGAAGCCGTCGTCCGCGGGCTCGACGGGGACGCACGCGGCGAACGCCGCCGCGGCGCGCTGGAACAGCCCGGTCTGCGGGAACACCTCGGCCGGCTCTTCCCGGCCAAGCCCGCCCGTAACCGGCGGGCCCGACCAAGGCGTTACGCTTCCCATATAGACAAAGTTACCTCGCGATGCGGTGTGCCAGTCAGCCGGTCGCCGCGCTCGTCGTCCCCGCCGGGACCCAGCGGATGGTGAACTGGCTGACCTTGTAGTTGAGCGCGTTGAGTGTCGGCGTGATGAAGTTGCCGCCGATGATCGTGGTGGCCTCCTTCTCCGCCGCGGCGATCAGCGGCTTGGTCACGCTGGCCAGCTGCGTCGCCTGCTGGAAGGCCTCACTCTGCGCCTGCGAGTACAGCACCGACTGGGCGAACTGCGGCTTGATGAGCACGCCGCAGGCCAGCCCCGGGTACGTCCAGGAGTGGTCGGAGGAGACCGGCTTGGACAGCGTGTTGTCGATCGACACGTCGTGCACCGACTGCGGCAGCTGCGGCAGCGGGAGCGCCATCGTCACGGTGACCCTGCCGGGGATGGTGCCGGACGGCCTGCTGAGCACGCGGAGCGCGTAGTGCCCGGTCGACGGCTTCCACCAGGCGGCGCCAGGGTTCAGGTCGACGGTCGCCGACGCCCTGCCGACCGCGTAGAACGTGGCGGAGTACCAGCACGGCAAGATCCCCATGGAGTGGGACACCGAGTGCGTGAACAGGAAGTTGAAGGTAGTCGTGCCGAGCGCGGGCTTGTCGATCCCCTCGATCTTCTGCAGCACGAGCGGTCCGACGATCGTGGTTGAGCTGCTGGACGACGACGAGGACCAGGGCCAGCCGAAACTGACGTGCGGCAGGTGGACGTCGGCGCCGAACAGGTGGAGCGTGGCCGACAGCGCCGCGAGCACGGCCCAGGCGACGATCCGACGGAAGACGAGGCCGACGATGACGATCACGGCGGTCCACCGCATCCACCGCGGGATGAACGAGTACCAGTGCCGCCGGGGCGGCCGGGGCCGCCCGGCGGGGTCATCAGCACCACCGTGGGGTTCTGCCGGGTGTTTCCCGCGACGCGCGGCACTGTGCTTTCCGGAAACACTGTGCTTCCCGAATGGCCGGTGCGCTCTCCCTGGACGACGCGGCCATCGGGCAGCCGCACGGTCACGAGCTCGTTGGGCGCGTCCTGGACGGTGTACGCGGCGAGGTCGGCGGGCCTGCCGAAGGACCGGCTCGTGGGCTCGTGGCCAGCACCTAGTCGGCGAGCGAGCCATAGCGCGAAGCGGAACACGGGCTTACCTGCCCTTTCTGTCGTTAGACGGTAGCCGGGTAGTCGAGGCTGAGTACGACCGGGACCGCGCCGAACGGCGGGCGGAACCGGCCGCCTGGACGGTCAGGCGCGTCGGGTGCGTCGACGGCGGGCCAGTGCATCTTCTGGTGCTGTGAGGTGAGGCCGGCCACCGAGTAGGGGAACTCCATGGGGGAGACGCCGTGCCTGCGGAGGATGGCGCCCCACCGGAACGCGGCGAACGCGGCCGCGAGCTCACGCACCGACAGCCGGCGCCGTGCCGTGAGGTCGATCCCGTATACCGCCGCGGTGAGCTCGACGAGGTCGCAGGCGCACTGGGTCAAGGCCGCCGACTTCGTAGGATACGTGGTCCCGTCCTCGTTGAGCGATCCGAGCTTCTCCCCGTGCACGGGGGAGTAGCGCGGGTCGGCCTTGCATTGCATCCAGTCGGCGGCGGCGAGCAGTTCCCAGCCGACGCCGGTACAGGCGGCGACGTCGCGGTAGAGGTGCTCTCCCCGGGCAAGCGGCGCCTTCGCGCTGGCGAAGAGCGCGGTCGTGACGGCGTGCGGGAGCTGGCTCTGGTACCGGGCGGGACCCCTGGCGCCTGGCGCCCTGGCGATCCTCGCCGTGGTGACAATCCCCGCGCTGGTGACCACCCCGGGAACCTGGGCGGCACCGCGGCGCGGCGCCGTGGCGGTGCCGGTGCGGCTGACCCGGCCGGTGCTCCGCGGGCCGCTGGCCGACGTGCCAGGGGCCGCCGGGGAGGGGCTCGCCGGGGACGGGGGCGTCGAGGACGGGGTCGTCGTGGTCGCCGGGCCGAGCCCGCCGGGGGAGACAAGGCCGGGGATCTGCCCGGCGGTCGCGGTATGCGTCCCGGCGCTTCCCGCTCCCGCCCGCCCGCTCGCCGGGGTGGTCGATGCATTGCCCGGTGCCGTCGCCGACGGCGCGGGCGTGGGCGCGGTCGCGGCGGGCGCGGGGGACGCGGCCACGTTACCGGAGGGCGTGCCGGTCGGGGTGGGAGTCGGGCTGGCGGTCGGGCTGGCGGTCGGGGCCGGAGTGGTCGCGGGCGCTGACCCGCCCGCGGAGTCGAACTGGTAGAGGTTGTACAGCTTCATCAGCGCGACGAGGTTCGCGCCGTAGTGCGGATCGGTCGCGTACACGCCGGTCAGGTCGTTGGCGAAAGCGTCGGGCACGGCGCGGTCGGCCATGGCGCGGGTGTAGTAACCGCTCGTAGCGAGCAACTCGGCATGGTCGGCGATCGACTCCGCGTCGTTGTGGTAGACCCGGAACTGCGCGTCGATTGTCACCCACTGCCCGCCCTGGTACTCCGAGGTCGGCAGGCTCACGCTCCCCGCGGGCCCTGTTCCCTTGATGCCGAACAGGTTGTGGTACTGCGCGGCCAGCCCGCTCTGGCCCCACGCGGACTCCTCGATGGCCTGCGCGATCGTCACCGCCGCGGGCACGCCGAACCGCTGCTGCGCGGCGATCGCGCCCGGCGCGACCAGGCTGATGAACGACTGCTGTTCCCTGGTTCCCGGCGTCACGTACGGCCGGCCCGCGGTGCCAGGCGAGGCGGCGTGCGTCGGCTGCGCGCTCGGCGTCGACGCCGGGTGGCTGGCAGCCGGCCCCGAGGCGGCGGGTGCCGCCGAAGGCGTCACGGCCGGCGTCGTGCGGCGGCGTTGTGGCCGGGTGGGCCGCAGGCGGGCGGGCCGCGCCCGCGGCGGGCGCCGCTCCAGGAACGTCGGCGGCCCCCGCTGTAGCGCCCGCGGCCTTCGCCGCGCCCGCGCCGGCCAGACCGGGGATGCTCGCGGTAGGGTCCGCGCTCGCGGACGTCGCACCCTGTCCTGCGGCGGTGCCAGTTCCCGCGGCGGCCCGGCCGAGCAGGTCCCCGGTGGCGAGCACGCCGGGGACCGCGGCGGACGCCGCCGACGCGGTGTGACCAGCCGCGGCTGACCCCGGTGCGCGTCGCGGCCGGCGCTGGCTTCCGCCCGCGTTTACCCGCGCTGGCATTCCCGCCGGTCGGCTGAGCCTGCGGCGGCGGCGTCGACGAGGCATGGTTGACCGTCGGCGTGGACGACGTGAGGGCGCCGCCCGCCTGCGTGAGGCTGCCGTTGTCGACGAAGCCCGCCACGCCCTGCTCGGCGAGCGGCGCGCCGGAGGAATGCGCGTTCACCGTGAGGCCGGGCAGCGAGTCCGCGCCGATCGTGTCGAGGACGCCGCCGGCGTAGCCGGTAACGACCTCCACGTGGCCGTCGTACACGGCCCAGTCGCCCGGCTGGGGCTGGTAGCCGTCGCCGAGCGGATGCCAGCGGCCGTGCGCCTCGGCGTCCGCCACCACGGACGTGATCTGGGGCGACGCCGGGTTGGTGTCCACCCGCGCGTCGGCCCACTCGGGCATCGGCCACGGGTAGGTGTCGCCGCCCGTGACCCAGCTCTGCTGGCCGACGGCCTGCGCGGCGAGCTCAAGCGTCAGGCTGGCGAACGCCGCGCAGGACTCCCCGTGGTCGGCGCCGTCGCTGCTGGTGTTGTCCCAGATCAGCGCCTCCATCTGGGCGGGCGTCCTGGTCTTGGCCAGCCGCAGGTAGTACCCCGCCACGTTCACGATGGCCGCGCGCAGCTGGGCGTCGCTCGTCACCCTGGACGCGCTGTCCCCGCCGACCGCGAGGTCGGTGAACGTGCCAGGCTGCGCCGCCTGCTCCAGGGCGAGCAGGTGCAGTGGCACGCTGGTCGGCGAGGTCATCGTCGTGGCCGCCCCTGGGACGAAGTTGAGCCCGGTTATTATGCCGCCAGTGCTCACGGTCACAAGCGCCGTTGCCTGCTGCCACCATGGCTTCCTGACGGAGCGCACGGCTTCACTTCCCCCCTTCGGCGGTTACAGTCCTATTCGCGGCGTGCAGTATGCGTGGTTTTTCCGGGTTGCCTGCGGTCGCCTGCCTCCGCGTGGTCGGCGGGTCCTGGTCGCGCCGCCGTTACCCGCCCGAGGCGGGCAGGCTGCTCAGGATCGCCTGCACCCGGGGGTCGCCCGGGTTGTCGGCATTCTGGAAAAGCACGCCGGCCTGCTGCGCGATCCGCGACGGCGTGCCGCCCATCCACTGCTGGAAGGCATCGCTCACCAGTGCCGCCGCACCGGCGGCGCCGTTGAGCGGAGCGGCGCAGCGGGCGGGGTAACCGGACCGGGTGATGAGGTTCGACGAGCCGGTGTAGCGCTGGCAGTTGGCCGCATTGCTCTCCAGGCCGGGTTCGACGAGCGCGCCGCCGCTCGTCGACGTCAGCGTCGCGCCGCTGATGATGTTGTTGATCGCCCGCGCCGCGACCTGAAGGCTGTCGATCGGGTTGGCCGGGTCGTACGGGTGGTGCAAGTTAAGCGACCAGGCGATGTCACCGCCCTGTGCCGCCTGGATCGGCTCGAGGCCCTTGCGGCCGGTCGACTGGTCGACGAAGCCGGGGCTGTCGCCGCTGGTCAGCAGCGAGAAGACCCAAAGCACCTGCTGGGTGTCCTTGCCGCAGGCGAAGTTGAGACCACTCGGCTCGGCCGCGACGTCGGGGTTCTCGCAGGCCTGCTTGATCTCCGCCTTGACCGTGGTCACGCTGCCCGGCCAGCTGGCACCGCCGCCGCCGACCGCGACCAGGGCCGCGATGATCCCGGCGAGCAGCGCGACCGCGGCCACCGCGATCAACCGCCAGTGCGCGAGGATCCGGCGAGTCCTGGCCGGCCGTGCGGGCGAGCGCCCGTGGTTGATCAGCGCTTCCGTCCGCCCGGGGGGTCCGGATGCCCCGGCGCCGCCGTCGCCCTGCTCGCCGTCGAGGTCACCGCCAAGCGCGCCGCCCGCCCCGGCGTCAGCGCCGAAGGCGTCCGTCTCATAGGCGTACCGGACGCCGCCTGGCGCCCGGCCAGTGGCGTCTGCGATGGGCTCGTCCTGGGGCGCCCCGGCGTCACCGGGCGTCGCCACGTTTCCCCACTCATGGCGTCCCTCCCGCGGCAACACCGCGAGCAGCCGCCGCTCAAGCTCGGCGGCCCTGTTTTCCAGGATGGCGATCCTGTCGGCATCGTCATAGCTCATATATTCGAAGTCGCGCGTCATGGTCACCCCTTGCCGGATGTCTGTGTTTGGGCTTACGGTCCAGGTCCTAGCCGGACGCGTTGGCCCGTTAGTGCCCGCGCGCGGCGCCCGGTTGCCGCGGCGCGGGGAAGTGCGCCGCGGTTACCAGGCTGAATGTAGCCGCGCGGTCCATACTCATGTTCCCTATTAGAACACGCGTGCGACGTCAATGGAAACTATTTGCGAAAACTACCAGGTTTCGTTATATGGCTTTCGATTCCTTTGGCTAGTGGGGCTGGTGTGACCAGGTGGGCTAGTGAGCGGTGAAGGTACGCATGTAACACAAGTGCTACCGGATGGCCGCCGCGCTTCCTCCGCGCGCAGACGCGCGCGGAGGAAGGCGCGGGAAATGCTGTCGCCAGCGCGCCGCGTGCGTGGCACCATGGTCCGGTGCGCAGCGGGCTACTAACCGGATACCAGGCGGCGGGGGAGACCGAGGCCGCCGACCTGCGGCGAATGACCCGCCTGGCCGCCAGCGTGCCCGACCCTTGGTCACGGTCGCTGCCGCTGCACTTCACCGGCTCGGCGCTGGTGCTCCACCCGGAGAGCCGGCGGGTGCTGCTGCGCTGGCACGTGCGGCACGGGCTGTGGCTCCAGGTCGGCGGGCACGGCGACCCGGGGGAAAGCGACCCGCTGCAGATCGCGCTGCGCGAGGCGAGAGAAGAGAGTGGCCTCACCGACCTGGTGCCATGGCCTGACGCGTCGCTGCGGCACGTGGTGGTCTGCTACGTGCGCCCGTCCGCGAGCGAGCCCGAGCACGAGCACGCGGACCTGCGGTATTTCCTCGCCACCGCGAACCCGGGCGCGATCGCACCGGAGGATGAGCACTCGCCGCTGCGCTGGCTGTCACTCGACGAGGCGCGGGAACTGGTTGGCGGGAACAACCTGCGCGACACACTCGATCGCGCCGACGCCCTCCTGGCCCGCTCTTAGCCCGCAGCTCCCGGCCGCAGGCGCGTGCGCTGGACCATTGTCGTCGCGGTACCGCCCGCGGCGCGTCGTGGCACCCGGCCGCGCGATCGAAGTTCACCGACTGCACGAGCAGGCCTTACCGCTGGTATCCGGGATGACGTCTGTGATCCCTGAGGGTGGTGGGTCATGGTAAGTTCCGTTGGGCATCTCGCTGTATCGATGATTGTTTTATTCCGGAAATTTTCCGTTAAAACAGGGGCGAGGCCGGAAGGGTGACGGTGACTCCCTGGTTCCGTCCGTCTCCTTTGTGGTACTTTGCCTGCATCGCTGGCGCAGGTGCCCAGCGTGACGGTCATGTGCGCTCACGTGCGCACATGCCGGGGGTCTGTTCAATCAATGGTGATATCGATAGCAAATCGTGATTCTTCGGCTTCACGTCCTTAACGGGACTAACTTACGCTCCTGGCAAAGCTCGCGCCGGTGAGCGGACCCTACCGGGGCCGGTCGGAGGCGCACACAGCACAGCCAAGGAGCGCATGTGATGTTTCGGAACAGACGGCGGACGCGCCTAGCGCGGGTCGCCGTGGCCGGAGCGGCAGCCCTGCTCGCGGTGGGGATCGCCGCGTGCAGCAGCTCGTCCAGCCCGTCGGGCGGTAGCACGTCGGCGTCCGGGTCCTCGACGGCCGCCGCGGCGGCTGGCGGCACCGCCCGCGTAGCGCTGCCTGCGGGCGTGACCCTGAGCTACATCTTCCCGTACACGCCGCTGGCCAACGCGAACGAGTACAACGCCGAGCAGTTCCAGATGGAGCTGTACCGGCCGCTGTACATGTTCGGCAACAACGGCAACTCGGTCTCAGTGAACTACCCGCTGTCCGTCGCGAACGCCCCCGTGTACTCCGCCGACGGCAAGACCGTCACGATCACGATGAAGGGCTGGAAGTGGAGCAACGGCGAGTCCGTTGACGCCAGCGACGTGGTCTTCTGGCTCAACATGATGAAGGCCGAGCCGAACAACTACTACGGCTACGTGCCTGGTCTGCTGCCGGACAACCTCGCCTCCTACAGCGCGACCGACGCCAACACCGTGGTGCTGCACCTCAAGTCCGCGGTCTCCAGCATCTGGTTCACCTACAACCAGCTCGCCGAGATCACCCCGATGCCGGCGGCATGGGACGTCACCTCGGCCGGCGCCACGGCGGGCAGCGGCGGCTGCGCCACCGACACCGCCGCGGACAAGTGGGCCAAGTGCACCGCGGTGTACACCTACCTCGCCGCCCAGGCGAAGAACGCGAAGACCTACGCGACCAGCCCCGTCTGGGGCGTGGTGGACGGCCCGTGGAAGCTGTCGTCGTTCAGCACCGCCAGCTCGGGGCCGGTGACCTCGTTCGTGCCGAACACCGCGTACTCCGGCAGCCCGAAGCCGCAGCTCGCCGGGTTCACGTACTACGCGTACACCGATGACACGACCGAGTACACGGCGATCAAGACCGGCCAGGTCGACGTCGGGCAGGTCCCCGACCAGGACATGCCGCCAGTCACCGGCACCCAGGTCCTGCCGTCCACCAACCCGCTCGGCAGCACCTTCAACCTCCAGCCCTGGTACAACTACGGCATCCAGTACTACGAGATCAACTTCAACAACCCGACGATCGGCCCGGCGTTCAAGCAGCTGTACGTCCGCCAGGCGATACAGGAACTGGTCGACCAGGAGGGCATGGCCAAGACCGTCCAGCGCGGTTACGCCTACCCGACCACCGGCGCCGTGCCGAGCCAGCCGCCGAACCAGTGGACGCCTGCGCTCCAGAAGTCCAACGCCGGGGCGGGCCCGTACCCGTTCTCGGTCGCGAACGCCACCACGCTGCTGACCAGCCACGGCTGGAAGAACGTCGGGGGGGTCATGACCTGTGAGACCCCGGCCAAGTGCGGCGCGGGCATCACCGCGGGCACCAAGCTGGCGTTCACGATGGACTACGCCACCGGGGTCACCTACTTCCAGCAGGAGATCTCGATCTACAAGTCCGACCTGAGCCAGGCGGGTGTCCAGGTGACCCTGGTGCCGCAGTCGTTCAACACGATCATCGGCGAGTCCCAGCCCTGTAAGCCCACCGCGGCCGCGTGCAAGTGGCAGGCGCTGTTCTTCGGCGGCTGGAACTACAACGGGCCCGGCTTCGAGCCGACCGGCGAGCCGCTGTACCAGACCGGGGCGACGTCCAACGCGGGCAGCTACTCCGACACGCAGATGGACAGCCTGATCAACCAGACCCACACGAGCAGCAGCCTGTCGGTGTTCCAGCAGTACGCGACGTACACCGCGCAGCAGCTGCCCGCCGTTATCTACTTCCCGGACTACTACAACATCATGGCGGTGAACAGCAAGCTGGCGAACGTCGGCTTCAACCCGCTCGCCGACATCCTGCCCGAGTACTGGAACTTCACCAAGTAACCCGAGTACTGGAACTTCACCAAGTAACCAGCGGGTAGCCTGGCCGCGGCTGCCCCCGGGTAACATCCGGGGGCAGCCGCGGCTGGCGCGAGAAAGGACAATGAAACCGTGGTCGGTTTCCTGATTAGAAGGATCGGGCAGGCGATCTTCGTCCTGATCCTCGTGACGGCCGCCACCCTCGGCCTGGTCCACCTGTTCCCCGGCGGACCGGTGCGCGCGCTCCTCGGCCAGCGGGCGACGCCGCAGCTGATCGCCTACTACAACCACATCTACGGGTTCGACAAGCCGTTCTACGAGCAGTACGTCAAGTGGGTCGGGCAGTTGCTGCAGGGCAACCTCGGCTTCTCCGACAAGTTGAACGTCTCCGTCGCCACCCTCATCAGCAATGACCTGCCCAAGACGATCATTCTCGTGCTGCTCGGCACGGTCGTCTCCCTGCTCTTCGGCATCCCGCTCGGCGTCTACCAGGCGGTACGCCGCAACAGCGCCGCCGACTACGTGCTGACAGGGATCTCCTTCCTCGGCTACTCGACCCCGACGTTCTTCCTCGGGCTCGTGCTCGTGGACTGGTTCGCGGTGGACTCGCACGTCTTCCCCGCGTTCGCGCCGCAGAACACGTCCTCGATATGGACGATCCTCGGCGATCCGAGAGCGCTCGTCCTGCCGGTGTTTACCTACGCCTTCCTGCTGTACGCGCTGTGGTCCAGATATATGCGCTCGTCGGTGCTCGACAACCTGGTGCAGGACTACGTGCGCACCGCGCGGGCCAAGGGAGCCACCGAGCGCCAGGTGGTCTGGGGCCACGTGTTCCGCAACTCGCTCGTCTCGATCGTGACCCTGCTCGGCCTGTCGCTGCCCACCCTGATCACCGGCGCGATCGTCATCGAGGTGGTGTTCAACTACGCGGGCATGGGGCTGGCGTTCTACCAGGCGGCGCTTAACAATGACTTTGAGGTGCTGCTCGGGTTCACCGTGCTCGCCACCACCGCGACGATCCTGGGGAACCTGCTGGCCGATGTCGGCTACGCCGTCCTGGACCCGAGGGTGAGGTACTGATGTCTGAGGCACAGGTCATCGCGGCCACCGACGCCGAGCTCGGGCTCGAGCTGTCGACCAAGCCGCGCAGCATGCTCGTCCGCGCATGGGAAGTGTTCGCGGAGAACAGGCTCGCGCTCGCCGGCCTCTCCTTCATCGTCTTCATCCTGCTGTTCTGCTTCGTCGGCCCGCACATCTACGTGACCAACCAGACGAACACCGACCTGTCCACGTACCTGTGCCACCCGTCGGGAGCGCACCTGCTCGGCTGCAACGACCTGGGCTACGACGAGCTCGGCAGGCTCATGGTCGGCGGCCAGACCTCGCTCGAGGTAGGCATCGCCGCCGCGCTCGTTTCCGTCCTGGTCGGCACCCTCTACGGTGCGATCTCCGGCTTCGCCGGCGGCTTCGTCGACGCGCTGATGATGCGCATCGTCGACGCGGGCCTCTCGCTGCCGTCGCTGATGATCATCATCATCCTCTCGGTGATCTTCCACCCGACGCCGACCACGATCATCTTCATCATCGCGATCTTCTACTGGTTCGGTGTCGCCCGCCTGGTCCGCGGCGAGACGCTCTCGCTGCGCAACCGCGAGTACGTGCAGGCGGTGAAGGTGATCGGCGGCCGCCCGCTCCGGTCGGTGCTCAAGCACATCGTGCCGAACGCGATCGGCACGATCATCGTCCAGGCCACGTTCGCGGTCGCCGACGCGATCCTCACGCTGTCGGTCCTCGGCTTCCTCACCTTGGGCGTGGCCCCGCCGAACACTGACTGGGGCTCGATGCTGTCCACCGGCCTGACCTACATCCAGGGCGGCAATTACTGGTGGCTGATCTACCCGCCGGGCGTGGCGATCATCCTGACTTGCATCTCGTTTAACTTCATCGGTGACGCGCTCCGCGACGCGTTCGAGACCCGGCTGCAGCGCCGGTAGGGGGGACAGTTCGTGGCGCTACTAGAAATCACCGACCTGCGCACCGAGATCCAGCTCAAGGACAGTGTGGTGCACGCCGTCGACGGCGTGACGCTGCACGTCGACGAGGGCGAGACGCTCGGCGTGGTCGGCGAGTCCGGCTGCGGCAAGACGATGACCGCGCTGACCATCATGCAGCTGCTGCCCAACGGCGGCCGCATCGCCGGCGGCTCGATCAAGCTGGACGGCCGGGAGCTCACCGAGCTCAAGCCGGACGACATGCGCAAGATCCGCGGCGACGACATCGGGATGATCTTCCAGGACCCGCTGTCCTCGCTGAACCCCACGCACACCGTGGGCCACCAGATCGCCGAGGCGGTGCTGCTGCACAGGGACGCCACCAAGAAGGAGGCATTCGACCGGGCCGTCGAGGTCCTCGACCTGGTCGGCCTGCCCAGGGCCAGGGAGCGGGTGGAGGAGTACCCGCACCAGTTCTCCGGCGGCATGCGGCAGCGCGTCATGATCGCCATGGCCCTGGCGTGCGAGCCGAAGCTGCTCATCGCCGACGAGCCGACGACCGCGCTCGACGTGACGATCCAGAAGCAGATCCTCGAGCTCATCGACGACCTGCGGCGGCGGCTCGGCATGGCGGTCATCATGGTCACGCACGACCTCGGCGTGATCGCCGGGCGAGCGGACCGGGTCGCCGTCATGTACGCGGGCAAGGTGGTGGAGACCACCGACACGTCGTCCCTGTACGCCAACCCGCGCCACCCCTACACCGAGGCGCTCTTCCACGCGCTGCCGGAGAAGTCGGCGGAGACCAGGGAGCGGCTGTACTCGATACCCGGCGCACCGCCGGACCTGGTCAACCCGCCGAAGGGCTGCCGGTTCGCGCCGCGCTGCCGGTACGCGACCGACAAGTGCCGCACCGAGCCGCCCGACCTCACCGGCGAGACGACCGCGCACACGTACCGCTGCTTCTTCCCCGTCGGTGCGAAGGAGCATGCGGTCGCGGGCCAGCTCATCGTGGTGGAGCCCGCTGCCGGCGCCGAGGAGGAGGTCCTCGACCATCAGGCCGTGGGGGACGTGGTGCTCGAGGCCAAGGACCTGGTCAAGGACTTCCCCGTCACCAAGGGGATGCTGCAGCGCAAGGTCGGCACGGTGAGCGCGGTCGCGGGCGTGTCCTTCGACATCCGCAAGGGCGAGACGCTCGGCCTGGTCGGCGAGTCCGGCTGCGGCAAGACCACGATCGGCCGCATGCTGGTCGGCCTGGACAAGCCCACCAGCGGCTCGGTCCTCTTCGGCGGCACGGACCTCGCCCGGTCAAGCGGCCGGCAGTACCGCCGCGAGCGCCGCGACATCCAGTACATGTTCCAGGACTCGTACGCGTCGCTCGACCCGCGCATGCGGGCCGGGTCCATCCTCCGCGAGCCGCTGATCGTGCAGGGCATGGGGTCGCGCCACGATCAGCAGGCCAAGGTGCGGGAGATGCTCGGCAAGGTCGGGCTGCCCGCGTCGTGGACCGAGCGGTACCCGCACGAGTTCTCCGGCGGCCAGCGGCAGCGGCTCGGCTTCGCCCGCGCGCTGCTGCTCAACCCGCAGGTCATCGTGGCCGACGAGCCGGTATCCGCGCTCGACGTCTCGGTCCAGGCGCAGGTGCTGAACATGATGCGCGACCTCCAGCGGGAGATGGGGCTCACGTACATGTTCATCTCGCACGACCTGTCCGTCGTCCGGTACCTGTCCAACCACATCGGCGTCATGTACCTGGGCAAGCTGGTCGAGATCGGCACCGCGGACGAGGTGTACCTGCGCCCCGCGCACCCGTACACCAAGGGCCTCATCGAGTCGGCGCCGACCGCCGACCCGGCCACGGAGCGGTCCAAGGTCCACGCGGGCATCACGGGCGAGCTGCCGAGCGCGCTCCACCCGCCGACGGGCTGCCGGTTCCGCACCCGCTGCCCGCTGGCGCAGGAGATCTGCTCAACCGTCGAGCCGGAGCTGAAGCCGCACGGCGTCGCCAAGCACCTGGCGGCCTGCCACTTCGCCCTCCAGCCCCCGGTCGAGGTGACGGCACCGCCCGCCGCCACCGAGCAGGTTCCCTAGCGAGGATGAGTTAAAGGCAAGGCGAAAGAGTAAGCGGAACGGGTGCGGCTGACCCTGGTCGGCCCACCCGTTCCTCGTGTCATGGTGCGCGGTCGCAGGCGGCCGAAGTCGTTCGGGACTAATGGCGAGCGGTAGCCGGCCTGGCGGGCCCTAGCCCGCTGCCTCCTCGGCACACGCGGTTTCCTCGGTGTGCCCGTCGTAGGCCGCCTGGGCGGCCTCGATCTCCGGCAGGTGCGTGTCCGCCCAGCTCACCAGCTGCCCGATCGCGGAGAGCAGCGTCTCGCCCAGTGACGTCAGCGCGTAGTCGACGCGCACGGGCACGGTCGCGTGCACGCTCCTGGTCACGATGCCGTCGCGTTCCAGCCCGCGCAGGGTTACGGTGAGCATCCGGGCGGTGATACCGTCGATCCCGCGCAGTAGCTCGCTGAACCGCCGCGGCCCGCTGCCCAGGCGGTCCACGACGTAGATGGCCCACTTGTCGCCGATGCGGTCGAGCACTGCGCGGACCCGGCATGAGGCCGAAGCGAACCCTGGTGCCGATTCGCTGCCCGTTGCCGTCATACAGTCAAGACTACGCGGTTGCCTGGCGGGATAACAGTGCTTGACACTTCAACTAGTCTTAGTTACTGTTAGGAAGTAACGTACTTCAGCGTAGTAGAACCAACCCATTTCCCTGGAGGCTCGATGAGCGTTGACATTCCCGGCTACGTTGCCGGCACGTGGGCGATTGACCCGGTTCACTCCGAGGTCTCGTTCGTTGTCCGGCACATGATGGTCAGCAAGGTGCGCGGCCGTTTCGACAAGTTCGAGGGCACGATCACCACCGCCGAAGACCCCCTGGCCTCGTCGGTCACGGCCTCGGTTGACCTCTCCTCGATCAACACCGGCCAGGAGCAGCGCGACGCGCACATTCGCAGCGCCGACTTCTTCGAGGTCGAGAAGTACCCGGAGATGACCTTCGTCTCCACCGCCGTCAAGACGGCCGAGGAGGGCTTCATCCTGGAGGGTGACCTGACCCTTAAGGGCATCACCAGGGCCGTCGCGTTCAACCTCGAGGTCAACGGAATCGGCCCTGACGCCTACGGCGGCACCCGCATCGGCTTCTCCGCGGAGACCCAGATCGGCCGGTCGGACTTCGGCGTCAGCTTCAACGGCCCGATCCCCGGCGTCCCCGGCGGCGCGGTGGTCAGCGAGAACGTCACGATCAACCTTGAGATTGAGGGTGTGCTGCAGGCCTAGCAGCCTGCGGCGAGCGCGGCGGGTCCCCGGTGCGGGGCACCCGCCGCGTTCGCTTTGCTTACCGTGCACCACCGACCCTGGCGCGCACCGCGGGCGGGACGTCAGGGCTTGTGTTCCTTCGGCGGGTGCTTGGTCAGGTAGTCGATGTAAAGCGGCCGGAGTTCCTCCGCCAGGTTGCCCTCGTGCAGGGTCAGCGCGTCGGAGAGCAGCGCCGAGACCTTGGTGAGGTCCTCGCCGGCTTCCCGCACGTCACCCTCCAGGGTCTCGGCCGCGGGGATGGCGCGCAGCAGCTCCCAGAAGAACCCAAGGTCGGCGTGGTGCAGCGCCCGGCGCACCGCCAGGTCATGCAGCTCGCTCGACGGTAGTGATTCGAGGTCAGTCTCGGTGTCCACGACTGGACTCTATCCCCGCCGGCTCACTCCGTTGGGATACGGGGGTCGTCCCGCCTGAGGGCGACCGCACGGATCACGGAGGTAACCATCGGGAGCTCGAACTCGCCTGCCGCGGTCTCCGGGCGGGACGCCAGGTAGTCCCTGATCCTGGCGAGCATCCTGGCGCGTTCTTCCGGCGCCATGACGATGACCTGCGAATGCGTTCCAATGAGCTCGACCAGCGTTTCCGCGGTCAGCGGCTGCGAGTTGGCGAACTCGGCGCGCTCCGACGGGGTGAACAGCGCCACGCCGAACTGCTCGGGCCCGAAGCCGGCCGCCTCGCTGCGCCGACGCGACAGTGACGGGGACGCCGCGCCGCCGGCGGCGTCCTGCAGCCCGGCTACCCACGGCACCCGGTCGTCGTCGCTGTTCCACAGTGCGCCGAGCGTGCCACCAGGCACGAGCACCCGGGAGATCTCCGGCAGGGCGCGGGACAGGTCGAACCAGTGCATCGACTGGCCGCACAGCACGGCGTCGACCGACGCGTCCGGCAGCGGAATCTGCTCCGCCGATCCGGCAAGCGCGCGCGCCGACGACAGCTGGCGGGCTAGTTCCTCGCGCATCGCGGTGTCCGGCTCGACCGCCGTCACCTCCGCTCCCAGCTCGGCGAGGAGGGCGGTCAGCTTGCCCGTGCCCGCGCCGAGGTCCAGCACCCGCAGCGACCCGATGTCCCGCCCCACCGGGGCCACGCACCAGCGCACCGCGGCCACCGGGTAGCCCGGCCGGTGCTCGGCGTACGCCGCCGCTACCGAACCGAACGACGACCCTCGCCTTGCCCACTCATCCGCGTCAGTCACGCGCCTAACTTTAACGACGCCCAACCGGTTGCCCGCGCCCGGCGTCGACCGCGCGATGGGGCGCGTTCAGCGAGGCGCACAGCCGGCCGGGGAGCGTAAGCTGCCTGGGTGCTCGATACCAGCACCCCCAGCCTCGCCCGCGCCTGGGACCACTTGCTCGGCGGCGGAGCCAGCTTCGCCGCCGACAGGGCCCTGGCGCTGCGGCTTGACGCGCTCTACCCGCAGATGCGGGAACTTCTCTTTTCCTCAAGAAAATACGCGGCCGGCGCCATCAGCCGCATCGCCAGGTCAGGCGTGGACCAGTACCTGGACCTGGGGTCGGGCCTGCCGACGCGGCCGTCCACCCATGAGACCGCCAGGGCCATCCTCCCGGCCGCCCGCGTTGCCTACGTGGACCGCGACCCAACGGTGACCGAGCACGCGCGCGCCCTCATCCCCGCCGGCGTCCGTTACGTCCGCGGCGACCTAGCCGAGCCTGAGGCGATCCTCGCCAGCGGCGACCTCACCGGGTTCATCGACTTCGCCCGGCCTGCCTGCCTGGTGCTCACGCTCGTGCTGCACGTCCTCGAGCCGGGCACCGCGCGTGCCGTCGTCGGCGTCCTCGTCCGCGCGCTGGCGCCGGGCAGCTACCTTGTCGTGACCGCGGGCGCGGGGGAGTCCGTCGCCCTGCCCGAGTCCGTCTGGCCGGGGAGGTTCACCACCGGCGACCTGGCGTCGTTCTTCGCGGGCCTTGACCTGGTGCCGCCCGGCATCACCGAGGGCGGCGTCGTATGCGGGACCGGGTTCAAGGCTCCGGCCGCGGAGGTAACGGTGGCCGCGGTGGGAACGGGGAAGCCATGGACGCGCTAGCGGCCGACGAGGTCGCACCTGGCGTTTACGTCGCGACCGCGGAGAAGTACACGACGACCACGACGATCGTGGCCGGCGACGACGGTGGCTGCCTGCTTGTCGACCCCGCGGTTACCGTCGCCGACCTGGCCGCGCTTGCGTGCTGGCTGTCGGCACGCGGCCTGCGCCCGGTGGCGGGCTGGTCCACGCACCCGCACTGGGACCATTTGCTGTGGTCGCGGGCGCTCGGTGACGCACCCAGGTTCGCGACACCGCGCGCGGTCGCGGTGGCGGCCAGGGAAGAGGCGGGCCTGATCAGCGACGTCGAAGAGGGCGCACCCGGTCACGACCTCATCAGGTTCGCCCGCGTCCAGCCACTCATCGGCCACGAGATCGACTGGCGGGGCCCGCGCGCCCTCATCTACGCGCACGACGCGCACGCGCCAGGCCACGGCGCGGTCTTTCTCCCCGACAGCGGCGTGCTGATCGCCGGCGACATGTGTTCCGACCTCGAGATCCCGCTGCTTGACCTGGAGTCGGCCGACCCGTTCCTTGATTACCGCGAGGGCCTGCGCCTGCTCGCGGACGTTCCCGGCGTCAGGGTCGTCGTCCCCGGCCACGGCCACGTCGGCGACAACGCGGAGTTCCGCCGCAGGATCGCCGCCGACCTCGCCTACCTGGATGGGCTGCAGGCGCGGAGCGACGCCGACGATCCCCGCCTCACCGAAGACTGGCTGCGCACCGAGCACGCCCGCCAGCGAGCGCGGGCCGGAGCGCGCGGCCGCCCGGCCTGAAACGAAACCAGGTGCCGCCGGCGACGCCGGCGGCACCTGCACGCGTGCGGGCGGGGATGTCAGGCCCCGGCCGGCTCCAGGACGAAGACAGGGATCAGCCGGTCGGTCTTCAACTGGTACTCCGCGTACGGCGGGTAGGCGGCGACGGCCCGCTCCCACCAGGCGGCACGCTCCTCGCCGGCCACCTCACGGGCGGTCATCTCCCAGGTCCGCCCGCCGTCCTGCACCACCACCTGCGGGTTCTTGCGCAGGTTGTAGACCCAGACGGGATTCTGCGGCGCACCGCCCTTCGACCCGACCGCCGCGTAGCTGCCTTCGTGCTCCACGCGCATCAGCGGGGTCTTGCGCACCGCGCCGGTCTTCGCGCCCCGGTTGGTGACGATCACCACGGGCAGCCCGGTTTCGCGCAGCGTCGTTCCGGTCGTACCGCCGGACCCCTCGTATTCTTCCACCTGATCCCGGACCCAGGCCGCCGGGCTCGGCACGTATTCACCGTCAATGGCCATGCCCATATCCAACACCCTCGGGCCGTCCTGGTCTTCCTCGGACCCGCGAGGTGGGGAGGCGCCGTGCCGGAGCGCGGCCGTAACCGGTGAGCGGAGGAAGCGCCGCTCACCGGACCAGGCCGGAGAGGACGTCGTCCGACTGGCCGCCCGGCGTAGCACCGCCCGCCGGCGTGCCCGATCCGCTCGGCCTTCCGTTGGCCACGCTTGGCGCGGCCCCGGCGGATGACTGGGTAGCGCCGTTCGCGTCGCCCGCCGGGCGGGCGGCCGCAGCCTCGGCCTTGGCGTCGGCCTTCTGCTTGGCCGCCTTCGGCTTTGACTTAGCCGCCTTGGCCTTCGGCTTGTCCGCCTTCTCGGCCTTGCCCGCCTTCTTCGCCGCCTTGCCGTTTCCGGCCTTCGCCGTCTCCGCCTTAGCGGTACCCGCGGCCGGGCGCGCGACCCCGCTGGCGGCGCCAGCTCCCGCCGTGCCCTTGGCGGCGGTACGTGCGCCACTTGACCCGGAGGCGGTCGCCCGTGCCGCGCCGTTCCGCGCCGTGGGCGCGGTGGCCTTCGCCGTGGTTGACCTGGCGGCCGTCGAACCGCTTGTCCGGGCCGGCGACGCCTTGCTCCCGGTCCTCGCGGTCGTGGCCTTGGACGCCGTGCCCGTACTGGCTCGCGGCGCGGTGGCTCGCGGTGCGGCCTTAGTCCCCGTGGCCTTGGACGCCGTCGGCCTGGTCGCCGCGGTCGTGGCCGGTGCGGTCGCGAGGGCCTTGGCCGCGTCGTTGAGCGACGTGACCGCCGTTTCCAGCGCCTTGGTCGCCGACGAGATAGCGGTCAGCGCGCTCGTCAGCGTCTTCGCCGACGTGGCGGCCTGGGTCGCCGCGGCGTTCAGCTTGGTGGAGGCGGAGGTCACCTTGGTCGCGGCGGAAGCGACCGTCCGCGGCGTCACCGCCGTCGTGCGCCCCGCGGTTGAGCGACTCGTAGTCGCTCGACTCGTGGTGGAGCGCGCGGTGCTTGACCGACTCGTGGTGGAGCGTCCAGGCGACGTGCGGTTCGCGGTGCCGCTGCGCGCGGCGGTCGTCGTCCCCTTGGCGCTCGCCCTCTTGGCGGCAGCGGTCTTCGTGGCACCAGCGGTCTTCGTGGTACCTGCGGTCTTCGTGGTGCCGGCACGGGAACTAGCGCGGACAGAGTTCGCGATCCGTACCGGAGCGGCCTTGGCCGTCGAATTCTTTGTAGGTGGCACTGATCTTCTTCCCCCGATCGGGATCAGTTATCGGGGGGGTCATTCCACGGAGAGTAACGTCCTACACATCTAGGCGCTGAAAACCGCAGGAGAGGACGGCTTTACCGCTACTTTTCGTCACCGTTCGTCTGACGTTCCCGGTGGCAGCAGTTCACGCACGATCCGCAGCGCCTCCTCGGGCGAGGCCCCTCGCCCGACCGCGACCCCCATCAGGTAACTGCTCCACGGCACCGCGACCCGCACCACGTTATGCGCGATGTCGCCGGTCAGGTCGAGCATCTCGCGCCGCATGTCTTTGGGCAGCACCTCCGCGACGGGCACCCCAAGCGCCTCGCCAACCCGCGCGAGCCAATCCTCAACGTCAGCCACCGAAGCTCCTTCCAACGCACCGCTTTGGGCGTCAGTCCAAGAGGGCTGTGCGATAGGACTCGGACTATTCATGCCCGCAGGTTAACGGCGAGTGCCGACATTCGAACCACGTGTTCGAAATGATTCTGTCGGGACGGCGAGATTCGAACTCGCGATCCCCTGGCCCCCAGCCAGGTGCCCTAAGCCAAACTAGGCCACGTCCCGTTGCTAATCGGAAGCCCGATCAACAGCCTTTACCCTAGCGCATCCCGGCCCATGTCCGGTAACCAGTACCACGAATCCGCGGCACGCGACACCCGCACCGTGACGCAAGCGAGTGCGGGGAACAGTCAGCACATCCGGCTAGCATCGTTGCCGATGGGTAACACCAGGCCGCTTCCGCAGCAGTCGGCACCGGGTCAGCCGGGGCCGCAGGCACGGCGTCCACAGCCGGGCCGCGTGCGCCGCTACCTCAAGCGCGCCGCCATCAGCCTTGCCGCCGTCATCGCGGTGCTCGCCATCGCCGCCGGCGTCCTGTGGGTCATCACCCCGTCGGCCAGCGAGGCGACCAAGCTCGCCGAGTCGCTGGCCAAGCAGCGCGGCATCACTTACCCGGGGCCCGACGTCCCTGAGAACTTCGCCAGGCCCCTCATCGCCACCGAGGACCACCGCTTCTACAGCGAGCCGGGCGTCGACCTCCTCGCGGTCGGGAGGGTCCTCCAGGCCAAGGTCACCAGCGGCACCGACCAGGGCGGCGCCACGATCGAGCAGCAACTCGCCAAGATGCTGTACACGCCCGCGCAGGCCGGCTTCAACGCCGAGGTCAAGCAGGTCGCCCTGGCGGTCAAGCTCAACATCGCGTTCTCGAAGCAGCAGATACTCGACCTGTACGCCGAGGTCGCCTACTACGGTCACGGCTTCTACGGCCTTGAGCAGGCGAGCTGCGGTTACTTCGGTCACCCGGCGAAGGACCTGACCGTGGTCCAGGGCGCGATGCTGGCCGGCGTGGTCAACGCGCCGAGCGTCGATGACCCGATCAACGACCCGGCAAACGCGAGGGCCAGGCTTGAGCACGTCATCGCCCGCATGGTCGCGGTCGGCTACCTCAGCCAAGGCGCAGGGACAGCGGGTGCTGGGCACGCCGCTCGGGCTGACCGCGGGGGACAGCGCCGCAAGCTGCTAGGGGATCGTCACCGGCTCGGCGAGTTCCTCGGCCACCCCCGCCGACGGGACCTCGTTGAACACGAACTTGCGGTAGCAGACCAGCCGGAACAGCGTCGCGAACACGATGCCGATGACCGTGGCGATGTTGAGCGAGATCCGGTCGGTGTTGTGCAGCAGGTAGTGGTTAGTGTCAACGAATGCGGTCTGGATCAGCGTGCCGACCACGTTGAAGAAGATAAACAGCACCGTCTCGCGGCCCATGTTCGCGGTCTTGCGGTGCTTGAAGGCCCAGTAGCGGTTGCCCATGTAGGCGAAGCAGGTCGCGATGGCATTCGCAAGGATGACCGCGGTGGTCGGTCCGACGTGCCCGTACAGCGCGTTCTGTATCGCGAACGTGATGATCGTGCTCACGAGACCCACGATGCCGAACTTGCCGATCTCGTGGATCAGCGCATGAAAGCGGGCGTAGGTATCGCGGATCAGACTCAACTCGGCTCAGTTCCTCTCACGGGAGCGGGCTAACTGCGGAAGCAGCACCGGCCACATGACCTTGTTGTACCTTACCTGCGCTAACCGGCTGCCCAGGGGACAGATCCCAAAACCGACGGCCAGCCGCCGACCGCAAAACCATTCGGAATCCGCCAGCGTACCGGGTAGTGTCCGTCGAGTGCCCGAGGTACTTGTTCGCGCCCGAGGCCTGACGAAGCGGTTCGGCAGCTTCACCGCAGTGGACGGGATCGACTTTGAACTTGTCCGTGGAGAGGCGTTTGGCTTCCTCGGCCCGAACGGTGCGGGGAAATCCTCGACCATGCGCATGCTCGGCTGTGTTTCCCCGCCAACACTTGGTGATCTTACCATTCTGGGCGGTGACCCCGTGCGCGACGGGGCCGCGATCAGGTCAAGGCTCGGCGTCGTCCCGCAGGAAGACACCCTGGACAACGAGCTGACGGTGCGCGAGAACCTGCTCGTCTACGGGCGTTACTTCGGACTGCCCCGCAAGCTGATCAACGAGCGCACCGACCAGCTTCTCGACTTCGTGCAGCTCACCGACCGCGCTGGCGACCAGGTCGACCCGCTGTCCGGCGGGATGAAGCGCCGCCTCACGATCGCCAGGAGCCTCATCAACGACCCGGACATCCTCATTCTCGATGAGCCCACTACCGGGCTCGACCCGCAGGCCCGGCATGTCGTCTGGGACCGCCTGTTCACCCTCAAGCAGCGCGGCGTCACCCTCATCCTCACCACGCACTACATGGACGAGGCCGAGCAGTTGTGCGACCGGCTGGTGGTCATGGACCACGGCACGATCGCCGCCGAGGGCACGCCACGCGACCTCATCACCCGCTACTCGACCCCGGAGGTCCTGGAGCTGCGGTTCGCGCCGGGACAGCAGGAGGTCGCGGCGGAGAAGATCAAAGACCTGTCGCCAGAACGGATGGAGCGTGACTGCCGACCGCATACTGCTTTACGCGGCCGACGGAGACGCGTTCCTCGCGCGCGTGCACCGGGCCGGCATCGAGCCGCTCGCCGAACTGGTGCGCCGGTCCTCGCTTGAGGACGTCTTCCTGTACCTGACCGGCAGGACCCTGGTCGACTAATGAGCAGCGAGACGGTCACGGCGGTCCCGGTCCCCCCGGCCGCCCTGCCTAAGGTTCCCGGCTCATGGGCACTGTCTGTGCGGGCGTTCCGCTGCTGGCTGCTGACCTACCGGCGAACGTGGCGGTCCACCGTTTGGTCTTCGGTGCTTGGCCCGCTGTTCTACCTGGGCGCGATGGGCTACGGCCTCGGCTCGCTGGTGGACAAGAACGGTACGGCCGCGCTCGGCGGCGTGCCGTACGTGGTGTTTGTCGCCCCGGCGGTGCTCTGCGTGCAGGCGATGAACACCGCCCTTGGCAACTCCCTGTACCCCGTCTTCGGCGCCATGCGCTGGAACGCGCTCTACCTCGCGGCCCGCGCGACGCTGCTCCGCCCCGTGGACATCTGCCGTGGCCACCTGATGTTCATCGCGATGCGGATCGCGATGAACTGCGCCTGCTTCATCGTCTTCATGGCGGCGCTCGGGCTGATCAAGTCGCCGTGGGCGGCGCTGCTGCTTCCGGCCGCGCTGCTGACCGGACTCGCGTTCGCCACCCCGACCGTGGCCTGGGCGATCACGCTCAAGCACGAGACCTCGCTCAACTACCCGATCAGGTTCGGCGCCATCCCGCTGATGCTGTTCTCAGGGACGTTCTTCCCGATCACCCAGCTGCCCGGCTGGATCAGGCCGGTCGCCTACGCGACGCCGCTGTGGCACGGGGTCGCACTGTGCCGCGCGCTGAGCCTCGGTGACCTCGACCCGGGTTCGGTCGCGCTGCACGTCGGCTACCTGGTCGCGCTGTCGGTTCTTGGCTTGTGGCTGAGCGGCCGCACCTACAGAAGGCGGCTGTATGTCTAGGTCTTCCGCGTGCCAGCCGCTCCCATGGATGTGCGTTTACTGTCGCTATGGCGACACCAAACGCACATCCACTCGCCGGACCTCGCTGATAACAGCAACAAGCGCGAAGCGCCCGGCACCAGGCCCAGGGATGCGATAGGCGTGGCCCTAGTCACCAGAAGTCGTTCTGGAGGTACCGCTTCTGTCCTTTCCTTCGGCGGGGCGCGCGGTCTGCGGCTGATCGAGCGGCACGCGCGGCTCTACCGGCGGATGTGGCTCATCGTCGTGGCAGGCGCGGCCGAGCCGCTGTTCTACATGCTGTCGGTCGGCGTCGGTATCGGCGGGCTGATCGGCACCGTGACCGGGCCTAACGGGCAGGCGGTGCCGTACCGGGAGTTCGTCGCGCCCGGGCTGCTCGCGGTGTCCGCGCTCAACGGGGCGCTCGGCGACTCGACCTTCAACGTCTTCGGGCGGCTGAAGTTCGAGAAGCTGTACGACGCGGTGCTCGCCACCCCGCTCGGCGCGCGGGACGTGGCGTTCGCCGAGATCGGCTGGGCGGTGCTGCGCGGCATGATCTACTCGGTCACGTTCCTCATCGTGATCGCCGCGCTGGGCCTGGTCGCCTCGCCGTGGGCGCTGCTCGCCCTGCCAGGCGCCGCCCTCATCAGCTTCGCGACGGCCGCGCTGGGCGTGTTCCTCACTACCTATATGAAGACCTGGCAGGACTTCGACTACATCATCCTCGTTTCCGCGCCGCTGTTCCTGTTCTCCGGCACGTTCTATCCGCTGTCGGTGTACCCGCACGTCATCGGGGTGATCGTGGAATGGTCGCCGCTGTACCAGGGCGTGGTGATCCTCCGCGACCTGGTGCTCGGGCTGCCATCGCCCGACCTGGCCTGGCGGGCCGCGTACCTGCTCGCGCTCGGGGTCGCGGGTCTCGCGCTGGCCGGCCAGCGGATCGCCAAGTTGCTTCTGGTTTAACAAGTTGTTGCTCGCCTGAGGCGGTAGGCTACGGGCGTGCTGGGAGATCGCCCTGCCCGGGAAGCGGCGGTTGACGAGGCCGACGACCATGCCGCGAGCCTGACCGCGGGCACCGCCAGGTCCTCCCGTCGGCTGCCCGTGTTGCGGCTTACGCTGCGGCGCTCGCCCGCACCGGGGAGCCCGTGGCGAGACCCGGTCATCTGGGCGATCGCCGCGGCGTCGTTCGGCGCGTACCTCGTCATCTCGCTCTACAAGCTGCTCCAGCTCGCGCCGTCCTCCTACGACCTGGGTATCTACACCGAGTTCGTGAAGCAGTTGTCCCAGCTGCACGCCCCCATCGACGACGTGCTCGGCGCGGGTTTCAACCTTGAGGGCAATCACTTCCAGATCGCGGTCGGCGTGATCGCGCCGTTCTTCCGGCTCTTCCCCACGCCCGCGACGCTGCTGTTCTTCCAGGCCCTGTTCGCCGCCGTGTCAGTGTTTCCGGTGGTCACCGTCGCGTTCTCGTTCACCACGCGGGGCACTGGCAGGCTGATCGGGTTCGCGTACGCGTTCTCCTGGGGCCTGCAGCAGATGATCGACTTCGACTTCCACGAGATCGCCCTCGCCGTACCGCTGCTCGCGTTCTCGGTCTCCGCGCTGGCCCGCCGCCGTCCCGTGGCGGCGATCGCGTGGGCGCTGCCGCTGGTGTTCGTGGAGGAGAGCCAGGGCTTCACCGTGGCCGCGATCGGCGGGCTGCTCATGGCGTCCGCGGCGTTCCCCTCGCTGCTGCCGCCCGTGTTGCGCCCCAGTTCCGTGCCGCCGGCCGGCGCC
Organism: uncultured Actinomycetota bacterium; assembly: GCA_963759545.1. Taxonomy (GTDB): domain Bacteria; phylum Actinomycetota; class Actinomycetes; order Streptosporangiales; family Streptosporangiaceae; genus Trebonia. The sequence goes on along the minus strand of CAVXAB010000017.1, from coordinate 235,898 downwards.
GCGACACGGGCCGCCAGGCCGCGGTTGCCCGGCTGGCTGAGCGGGCGCGCCGGCGCGGGGAGAGCGGCGTGGGACTACGACCGCGTCGCCCTGTGGGGCGGGCTGTTCCTCATGACGTGGGGCCTGTTCTGGTCCACGTTCGCGGTCACCGTGATCATCCCGCACTTCAACCCGACCCATCAGTACTACTTCTGGAAGGACGGCGGCGCGGTCGGCGGCGGAAAGCCGTTCTCCGTCAGCAAGCTGCTCGTCCAGGCGGGCGGTGGCTGGCCCACCAAGGCTCAGACGCTCGTCCTGCTGCTGCTGCCCACGGCGTTCGCCGCCCTCGGCTCGCCCGTCGCGCTGCTCGCGCTGCCCAGCCTGGCGCTGCGGTTCATCTCGCCGAACACCGCGTACTGGGGCACCGCATTTCATTACAACGCCACGGTCATGCCGATCCTGTTCATCGCGGCGGCCGAGGCCATCGGGCGGTGGCGGCGCTCGCAAGCGCTCGCGTGGCCGTCGAAAGCGCCCCCCGCATCCGCCGAACCAAGTCCCGCCGGCAGGGTCAGCGACCTGGTCCACTCGGCCCAGGTAGCGCTGGTGCGGCACGGCGGGGCGATGATGGCGGCGATCGCGGTCGCGCTCGCCTTCCAGTTCCCGCTGAGCAACCTCTGGCATGGCTCGACGTACCAGCTGGACGCGCACGTCGCCGCGGCCGACGCGGCGATGGCCGTCGTGCCAGACGGAGCGACGGTCCAGACCACGCTCGACCTGCTCGCGCCGCTCGCCGCGCGCACCGACACGTTCTGGATCGGGAACAAGGGCAACCCGGTCACCCAGTACATCGTCTTCGACGGTCCCGACAGCGGCTACAGCCCGGCCGTCACCAACGTCCCTCAGTTCATCGCCAACATGTACCCGGGGGACGGCTACGTGAAGGTCTTCGAGCGCGACGACGTCTACGTCTATCGCCGAGGCTGACGCCTCTCGCGGCCCGGGCCGCGGACAAGGCTAGAGTTGCGGGAATGGTGACCACGACCACTGATGTCCAGCCAGCGGAGCTGGCGGCGGCGCTGCGCAAGGCCGGACTGTCGGAGATCGAAACCGGGACAAGGCGGCGCGCCGAGTACTCCTCAGACGCGTCCAACTACCGGGTCGCGCCCCTGGTTGTGGCGTTCCCGCGGGCGGCCGACGACCTCATCGCCGCGCTTGGCGTCTGCCGGGAGCTCGGGCTGCCGCTCGTGGGCCGTGGCGCGGGCACCTCGATCGCGGGCAACGCGCTGTCGACGGGGCTCGTCCTTGACACCTCCCGCTACCTGAACCGGGTGCTTTCCGTCGACCCAGAGCGGCGGACGGCGGTCGTGGAGCCCGGCGCCGTGCTCGACTCCATCACCAGGGCCGCCGCGCCGTACGGGCTGCGGTTCGGACCGGACCCCTCGACGCACTCGCGCGCCACGATCGGCGGCTCGATCGGCAACAACGCGTGCGGCTCGCGGGCGCTGCGCTACGGGCGGAGCGCCGACAACGTGGTGGCGCTCGACGTGCTGACCGGGACCGGGGTGCGGTTCACCGCGGGCCGGTACGGCAAGGACGGGCCGCCGCCTGGCACCGCGAGCGAGGCCGGCCTGCTCGCGGACCTGCGCGCCCTGGTCGGCGGCAACCTGGCCACGATCAGGACCGAGTTCGGCCGGTTCACCAGGCAGGTATCTGGCTACTCCATGGAGCACCTGCTGCCGGAGAACGAGTTCGACGTGGCCAAGTTCCTCTCGGGGACCGAGGGGAGCCTGGCGCTGACCCTCGCCGCGACCGTCCGGCTGGTGGACGCGCCGCGCGCGACCGCCCTCGCCGTGCTCGGCTACCCTGACATGCCGGCGGCCGCCGAGGCCGTGCCTGGCCTGCTGCCGCACCTGCCCGTCGCCCTTGAGGGCCTGGACTCCCGGCTGGTCGACGTGGTTCGCGTCAGGCGCGGCCCCGCCGCCGTGCCCGACCTGCCGCGCGGCGGCGGCTGGCTGTTCGCCGAGACGTCAGGCGACACGGTCGAGGAGGCGGTTGACGCCGCGCGCAAGCTCGCCGCCGACGGCGCGTGCCTGGACAGCGCGGTGTTCACCGGCCCGCAGGCGGCGGCGCTCTGGCGGATCCGTGAGGACGGCGCGGGACTCGGCGGCCGCACGCCGGCGGGCGCGCCCGCCTGGCCAGGCTGGGAGGACTCGGCGGTGCCGCCGGCGTCGCTCGGGCCCTACCTGCGCGAGCTTGCCGCCCTGATGGCCAGGCACGGCGTTGACGGGCTGATGTACGGGCACTTCGGCGACGGGTGCGTGCACGCGCGGATCGACTTCCCGCTCCGTGACCGGCCGAGCGTGCTGCGGTCGTTCACCGAGGACGCCGCGCGGCTCGCCGCCTCCTACGGCGGCTCGGCCTCCGGCGAGCACGGCGACGGGCGGGCGCGCGGCGAGCTGCTCTCGGTGATGTACTCCGCCGAGGCGATCGGGCTGCTGCGCGGGGTCAAGCGGCTGTTCGACCCGGGCAACCTGCTCAACCCAGGGATCATCGTCGACCCGGCGCCCCTGGACGCCGACCTGCGGGTTCCTGTCGCGCTGCCGCTGCGGCGCGGACTCGGCTTCGCCTATCCCCACGACGCCGGCGACTTCACCACGGCCGTGCACCGCTGCGTGGGGGTCGGTAAGTGCCGGGCCGACACCACGGCGTCCGGCGGCGTGATGTGCCCGTCGTACCTCGCGACGCGCGATGAGAAGGACTCCACCAGGGGCCGTGCCCGCGTGCTGCAGGAACTGGCCAACGGCACGCTGGTCTCCGGCTGGGACGCCCCTGAGGTCGCCGAGTCGCTTGACCTCTGCCTGTCATGCAAGGGCTGCTCGAGCGACTGCCCGGCGGGCATTGACATGGCCACGTACAAGGCCGAGGCGCTCTACCAGCGGTACCGCCGCCGGCTGCGGCCCGCCGCCCACTACTCCCTGGGCTGGCTGCCCCGCTGGGCGGCCCTGGTGAGCCGCGCACCGCGGCTGGCCGGGCTGGCGAACGCGTCGCTGCGCCTCGCGCCTGTCGCCGCGCTCGCCAAGCGCCTCGGCGGCATCGACCACCGCCGCGACCTGCCGACGTTCGCGGCGCAGAGCTTCCGCCAGTGGTTTGACTGGCGCCAGGCCGGCGCGGGGCAGGCGGCCGGCGTGCCCGGCCAGGCGGCCGGCGTGCGAAGCCAGGCGGCCGGCGTGCCCGGCCAGGTGGCCGGCGCGCCCGGCGGCGCCGGTGACTCGGTCGGCGGGGCCGCCGCCGGGGCGCGCAAGCCCGTGTACCTGTGGGTGGACACGTTCACCAACGCCTTCTCGCCCCAGGTCGGCCAGGCCGCCGTTGCCGTGCTCGAAGCGGCGGGCTACGAGGTCAGGATCACGGGCAGCAACGTCTGCTGCGGCCTTACCTGGATCTCCACCGGCCAGCTCGACGGCGCGCGCCGCCAGCTTCGCCGCACGCTGCGCGCCCTGGCGCCGGCGCTTGACGCGGGCATCCCGGTGGTCGGCCTTGAGCCGTCCTGCACCGCCGCGCTGCGCCGCGACGCCGGTGAGCTGCTGCCCGGCGACCCGCGCGCGGCGGCCCTGAGCGGCGCGGTGCGGACCCTGGCGGAGTTGCTTGGGTCGACCGAGGGCTGGGCCCCGCCGGATATGTCAGACGTTTCCGGATCGAACGCGGCCGTGGCGCAGCCGCACTGCCACCAGCACGCCGTCCTCGGCTGGGAGGCGGACGCGGCGCTGCTGCGCGCGGCGGGCGCGACCGTCAACGCGGTCGGCGGCTGCTGCGGCCTCGCCGGCAACTTCGGCGTGGAACGCGGCCACTACGACGTCTCTGTCGCGGTCGCGGAGACCGCGCTCCTGCCCGCGGTGCGGGCGGCGGGCGACGGCGCGACGGTCCTAGCCGACGGCTTCTCCTGCCGCACCCAGCTCGACCAGCTGGCCGGCGTCCACGGCACGCACCTGGCCGAGCTCCTGGCGTCCCGCCTCAACTCAGATAACAGCAAGAAGCCGCCCGCGTAACCGCCTCCGGCCGCGACCTTTAGCCTCCGGCCGCGACCTCTAGCGGACATATACCGAGCTTGGGCGGGACAAAAGCTGACGAGTGGGGCGGGATTCCCCCGCGCGAAGTCCCGTGCGGGAGCATCCTGTTCGGCGGCCCCGCAATGCCGTGAACTTAGTGGCGCCTGGTGACCGTGAGGGTGGTGCGCGGGCGGGCACGCGGTGCCCGCGTGCTGGGGGCGGCGTGATCGACAGGGATTTCGTTTTTCATGTGGATTCCGCATCTTATTAGCTGCGAAATCCACATGATCATGGTCCGGGTCGCGGTGCCGGCGGGACAAACCGGACGGAACGGGCAGCCCCGGGGCCCGGCGGGAAGCCGGGCCTCCGGGGAGCGGTAGTCAGGACCGTCGGCCCGCGGGCGCTGAGATAACAGCAAGAGGCGCTCCGCGCTGGCGCGATCCGGCGCTGGCGCTCCGCGCTGCGCGCTGGCGCTCCGTTCCATGCTTAGCCGAGGATCACCGCCGCCGCCTGGCGCTTCATCAGGTTGTAGACGATGCTCTCCTTGGTCGGCAGGGCCGGGGCGGCCGCGCCGCCGACGCCGACCCCTGAGGCGGCGAACACGTCGACGCCGCTCGCGCAGAACAGGGTGTCAAGCACCAGCTTGCTCGTGCCGAGCGTCCCGGTCTGCAGCAGCTCGAGCGTCGGGTGCCCGCCGACCGCCGAGCCGGTGGTCGCGCGCAGCGAGAACGTGCCGCTCTCGCCGTTGGCGGTCGCCTTGAACGACCCGCACCGCCCGGCCAGCGCCCGCACACCGGAAACGAACGCCGTCGCCTCCGGCGCCGTGGCGAACTGGTAGACCAGCTGGTCGTACGCCTGACCGGAGCTGCCGACGCTGCCCGACACCATCGCGGTCTCGCCGAACCCGGTGGTCCCCAGGTGCTGGATGAACGTCGCGCAGGAGATCGCCGCCAGGTTGTAGGTGGCCCTACCCGGTGTCAGCGTCCCGCCCGAGCTGATCGGCCCGGTCGCGGGCGTCGCGAACCCGGCGGGGAAGTCCGACTCCGGCAGCAGTACCGACTCCAGTTGCGTGCCGGTGAGCTGACCGGACGCCGCCGCGAGCGGGGTCATCGAGGCCGTGGGCAGCGCTACGGGCGCCGTAGCTGTCCCGGCGGACGCCGGCGCGGTGGCGGACGGCGTCGGCGCGGTGGCGGACGGCGTCGGCGCGGCGACGGATGTCGACGGCGCGGCGACGGATTTCGAGGTACCGCTTGCCGACGAGCACCCGGTGAGCGTGATGAGCAGCCCGGCGACCGCCGCGAGCGCGGCAAGGGCCGGCGGGACACCGCGAACGGCAACTGATGACACTGCGCGACCAACCCCAGACGTGGACCCGACACCTCACAACGTACCCGTCCTTGTTACCGCGCCCGGTGCCGCCCGTACCGGCATCCGGAATAATGACGCAGGAACACCGGCGTTCGCCTCTCGACGCGTCGGGCAGAGGAAGGGAAAGTTAACGTTATGCCACAGCGAATCGCGATCGTGACCGGGGCCGCCCGCGGCATCGGCGCGGGGACCGCCAAGCGCCTCGCGGCCGACGGGATGGCCGTCGGCGTGCTTGACCTCACCGAGGAAGACGGCGCGCGGACCGTCGGCGAGATCGAGGAGGCAGGCGGCAGGGCGATCGCGGTCGGGGCCGACGTCTCCAACGCCGACCAGGTGAGCGCCGCCGTCGAGAAGGTCGCCGCGGAACTCGGCGGGCCGACCGTGCTTGTCAACAACGCCGGCGTGACCCGCGACAACCTGCTGTTCAAGATGTCCGAGTCCGACTGGGACACGGTCATGGGCGTCCACCTGAAGGGCGCGTTCCTGATGTCCCGCGCCTGCCAGAAGTACATGGTCGACGCCAAGTGGGGCCGCATCGTCAACCTGTCGAGCCTGTCCGCCGTCGGCAACCGGGGCCAGGTCAACTACTCGACCGCCAAGGCGGGCCTGCAGGGACTCACGAAGACCCTCGCGCTCGAGCTAGGAAAGTTCGGCATCACGGCGAACGCGGTGGCTCCCGGATTCGTTGTCACTGACATGACCGCCGCCACCGCCGCCCGGCTGGGCATATCGTTCGAGGACTTCCAGGCCGGCGCCGCCAAGCAGATCCCGGTGCAGCGGGTCGGCCAGGTGGAGGACATCGCGCACGCGATCTCCTTCTTCGCGAGTGAGGGGGCCGGGTACGTCTCCGGCCAGATCCTCTACCTGTCCGGAGGCCCCGTGTCGTGACCCCGTGTCATGAGCCCCGTGTCGTGAGCCCCGTGTGTGAGCACTGTGTCGTGAGCCCCGTGAGCACTGTGCGATGAGCACCATGCCGTAACCACCCGTAGAGAACCCGTAGAGAACCCGTAGAGAACAGGACCAAGCGCGTTGAGCGAAACAGCAAGCGACGCGGCGGCAGACCTGCGCGCGGCGGTGCGCGCGTTCTGCGCCGAGCACGACCCGGCGGCCACCCCGCGTGCCGAGTTCCTCAGCGCCCGGTTCGACGCGGGTCTGGCCGCCGTGCACTACCCGGTAGGGCACGGCGGCCGCGGCCTGCCGCGTGCGCTCCAGTCCGTCGCCGAGGAGGAGTTCACCAAGGCAGGCGCGGTGCGGCCCGATGACAGGCGCAACGTGATCGGACTCGGCATGGCCGCCCCGACGATCATCGCCTTCGGCAGCGACGAGCAGAAGTCACGGTGGCTCAAGCCGCTCTGGCTCGCCGAAGAGATCTGGTGCCAGCTCTTCAGCGAGCCGGGCGCGGGAAGCGACCTCGCGGGCCTGGCCACCCGCGCGGTCAGGGACGGCGACGACTGGATCGTCAACGGCCAGAAAGTCTGGACGTCCCTGGCTCACCATGCCCGCTGGGGCCTGCTTCTCGCGCGCACCGACCCGGACGTGCCCAAGCACGCGGGCCTCAGCTACTTCGTCGCCGACATGCACGCGCCGGGCGTCGAGGTCCGCCCGCTGCGCCAGCTCACCGGCGAGGCCGAGTTCAACGAGGTCTTCCTTACCGACGTCCGCGTCCCCGACGCCAACCGCCTCGGCGACGTCGGCGAGGGCTGGCGGGTCGCCAACGCCACGCTGATGAACGAGCGGGTCTCGATCGGCAGTGGCACCTCCGTGCCCCGCGAGAGCATGATCGGCTACGCCGCCAACGCCTGGCGCCAGCGTCCAGAGCTCCGCACCCACGAGCTGCACCAGCGCCTGCTGTCGCTCTGGGCACAGGCGGAGGTAGCGCGCCTGGCGGGCCAGCGCCTCCGCCAGCAGCTCGCCGCGGGTGAGCCGGGCCCAGAAGGGTCGGCCGCCAAGCTCACGTTCGCCCGCCTCAATCAGGAAATTTCCGGATTCGAGGTCGAGCTCCTCGGCGGCGAGGGCCTGACCTACGACGACTGGTCGATGCGCCGAGCCGGGTCAAGCGACTGGTCACGCAACGCCGCCTACCGCTACCTGCGCGCGAAGGGCAACTCCATCGAGGGCGGCACGTCGGAGGTCCTCCGTAACATCATCGCCGAGCGCGTCCTGCGCCTCCCGCCTGAGCCGCGCACAGACACGAACGTCCCGTGGAAGGACCTGCCCCGCTGATGAGCGCTGACCTGCTGTACTCAGAGACCGAGCGCGACCTCGCGGCGGCGCTTGCCGACCTGCTCGCCGAGCGGGCCGCCCCCGCGGACGTCATCGCGCGCACCGAGCGCGCGGAAGCCTATGACGTCAAGCTGTGGCGCACGGTCGCGGCGGAGATCGGCGTCGCGGGCCTGCTGATCCCTGAGGCGCTCGGCGGCGCAGGCGCGTCCTACCGCGAGCTGGCCGCGGCGGCCGAGCAGTTCGGCGCCTTCGCCGCGCCGATCCCGTACCTCGGCAGCGCCGCGATCGCGACGGCGGCCCTGCTCTCCGCGGCGCGCAGCACCGCCGCCGCCGACGACCGCGCGGCTCCCGCCGCGGCGGACGACCAGGGCGGGTTCGGCTCCGCCTCGTCCGGCCCCGCGGCGGCCCTGCGCGCCGCCCAGCTGCGCGCGGCCGCGCGCGCCCGCCTCAGGCGCCACTTCTGGAACGCGCGCGGCGCCCGTCTCGCCGGCCGCCGGGCTGCTGCGCCGGCTGGCCGACGGCAGCCTCACGGCGGCGCTCGCGGTGACGACCGCGACCCGGTCAGGTACGCCGTTCCCCGCTCTCGCCCGGGTCACCGGCCGGGGTGACGCCGACTCGGGGACGGTAAAGCTCACGGGCGCGATCCCGGCCGTGACCGACGCGCTGCCCGCCGACGTCCTGCTCGTACCCGCGGACGGCGTGCCGAGCGCGCTGTACCTGGTCGAGGCTAACGCGCCCGGCGTGCACCGCACACCGCTCGTGTCACTCGACATGACGAGGCAGCTCTGCGACATCACCCTCGACAACGCCCCGGCCAGGCAGGTCGCGGTCGGGGCGGCGGCCGAGGCGGCGGTGTCCGCGGGCCTTGCCGCCGGGGCGGGCATCCTCGCCGCCGAGCAGCTCGGCCTCGCGCAGCGCTGCCTTGACCTGACCATCACGTACGTGCGGGAACGCCGCCAGTTCGCCAGGCAGATCGGCTCCTTCCAGGCGATCAAGCACCGGCTCGCCGACCTGTGGACCACGATCACCCTGGCCCGCGCGGCGTCCAGGTACGCGGCCGCCTGCCTGGCCGACGACGACCCGGACACGCCGGTCGCGATCGCGCTGGCCAAGTCGGCGTGCTGCGAGGCCGCGGTGAGCGCGGCGCAGGAATGCGTTCAGCTGCACGGCGGGATCGGCTTCACCTGGGAGCACCCCGCCCACTTGTACCTGAAGCGGGCGAAGGCGGCGTCGGTCGCCAACGGTACCCCCGGTGCCCACCGCGCCGCGCTTGCCGCCCTGGTCAACCTCCCGGCGCCGGACGCCTAACCGGCGCCGGACGCCTAACCGGGCTGCCAGGTCGCCCTAGCGGCCCTGGTCCTCCTCCGGCGTGCCCTGGCCAGCGCGGCTGCGCTCGGCGCGATCGGCGTCGCCGGTGCGCTGCGACGGCATCGCGTGCCGCCCGGACCCCGCGGCGGGCTGGGCGGGTATGTCGACCCGCGTCGGGGTCTCCCCTTCGGTGGCGGGCTCGTCCCTGACGTGCCTGCCCCGGGCCTCGGCCTGGCTCGGGCGCCGCCTGCTCGGGGATCTCCCCGGCCTGCTCGTCCGCCATGCTTCCCCTGGCCCACGGGCCTTCGTACACGGGCCAGGTCGCCGCCCGTGCGCGCCCGCTCGCCCGCACCTGGCTCCGGTCGGCGAGGTAGATCGCCACCAGCCAGAACGCGAGCGCGACCACCGCCACGACGACAATCGCCCAGATTGCGCCAGTCGACGCCGTCGTCCGTGCTGCCTCGACCATGGCCGGCCTCCCTCCCAACCAGCATCATCCACCTGGCTACCTACCCGCCACGCGGGCTCCAACCCGCATTCGCCGGCCGGCGCGGGTAACGGTCGGGCCGGCCGATCCCGTGCGCGCCGCACTTGGGCGCTGGCCGGTGACACGCCTGAGCCTGTCGTGGAACAGTAACGTCCATGACAGCTCTGGACGGGAAGGTCATCCTGCTCACCGGCGCGACCGACGGGATGGGCCGCGCCCTGGCGGCCGACCTCGCCAGGGAAGGCGCGACCGTGCTCGTGCACGGCCGGGACCAGGCCAGGATCGCGGCCACCGTCGCCGAGGTCGCCGCGGCGGCGGGGAGCCAAGGCCGCGTGCGCTCCTACCGGGCCGACCTGGCCAGCCTCGCCGCGGTCCGGGACCTGGCGGGTCAGGTGATGAGGGGCGAGCCGCGCCTCGACGTGCTGGTGAACAACGCCGGCATCGGCGTCAGCGAGCCTGGCGGCGGCGCCAGGCAGGAGAGCGCGGACGGGCTCGAGCTGCGCTTCGCGGTGAACTACCTCGCCGGGTACGCGCTCAGCAGGCACCTGCTGCCGCTGCTCACCAGATCCGCGCCCGCGCGGATCGTCAACGTCGCCTCGATCGGCCAGCAGGCCATCGACTTCGATGACGTCATGCTCACCAAGGGCTATGACGGGATGCGCGCGTACCGGCAGTCCAAGCTCGCGCAGATCATGAACACCTTCGACCTGGCAGCGGAGCTCAAGGCGGCGGACGTCACCGTCAACGCCCTGCACCCGGCCACGTTCATGCCGACCAAGGTGTCGCCCGCCCCGCCGGTCAGCACCATCGCCCAGGGCGTCGAGGCCACCCTGCGGCTGATCACGGCTCCGCCCGCGCAGACGGGCACCGGACGCTACTTCAACGGCCTGGCGGAATCCCGCGCGAACGACCAGGCCTACGACCTTGAGGCCCGCCGCCGCCTCCGCGTCCTGTCGGCGAACCTGGCAGGCCGCTAGCTGTCAGCCGGCCGGGCCGCGGGCCAAGGGGTATGCCGGAGCGAGTCAGCCGGAACCGTTCTGGCGACCGATCTTGCTCTTGGCCGGGTGATTCAGGACCGGAGCTGGCGGACCGAGGAGAGGTCGGTGACGCCGGCGAGCCGCCCGCCGCCCGCCTGGCAGCCGCAGCTTTCCCGGCACGTGAGCCGGGTGGGGAGCGCGATGTCGCGCTCGGCGGGCGCCTCACGGCCGATCATGGAGTACAGCACCTCGAACGCGGTCTCGCCGAGCTCGCCGATCGGCTGCCGCACGGTCGTGAGCAGCGGCTGCACGTGCCGGGCCATCGGGACGTCGTCGAATCCGGTGACGGCCACCTGGCCGGGCACGTCCACCCCGTACCGGCGCAGCGCGTACATGACGCCGAGCGCGGTCAAGTCGTTCGCGCACACGATGACCCGGGGGAGCGGCATGTCCGACGCCATCAGCCGCTCGGTCACCACCGCCGCGCCCGCGGCGTAGTAGTTGCCCTGCCACTGCGGTCCTGAGTACAGGACCGCGCCCGCCGCCGCGGCCTCGGCGGCCAGGGTCTGCAGCCGTGCCTGGCTGTCCGGGCTGTCGCTGTAGCCGCTGAGGTAGCCGAGCGTGGTGTACCCGTGGTCATGGAGCAGGTGCCTGGCGAGTGCCCGCATGCCCGCCACGTTGTCGCTGCCCACGTTGGCCGTGGTGCGGCTGGGGATGCCGGCCAGGGTGACGATGGGAACATGCCGGGAGATCTCGTCGATCTGGCCGGGCTCGAGCACGCCGTCGTGCAGGATCAGGCCGTCGCTCTTGCGCGCGATCGCGAGGACCCGGCGGCCCGCCTCGTGGTCGGTGATGTCCACCGAGCGCAGCAGCAGGTCGAAGCCGCGGCGCTGCGCTGCCCGCTCGACGCCCCGGTTGAGCATGTCGTGGAACTGCAGCGAGTCGGTCTCGTCGGCGAACGCGTCATAGCCGAGCAGCCCGGCGGTGTCCCACGCGCCTGCCGCGCCGGCGGGCAGCACGGGTGCCGGGATCGGCGCGCCCGCCGACAGCGGCCGCCGCATCACCACGCCGACGACTTCCTTCAGCCTGACCGACAGCGCGCGGGCGGCGCTGTCCGGTACGTAGCCGAGCTCGGTGGCCGCCCGGCGCACCCGGTCCCTGATCTCGGGGCTCGGGTTGCGGCGGCCGTTGAGCACGCGGGACACCGAGGCGATGGAGACCCCGGCGGCCCGTGCCACGTCATAGATCGTGGGCGCGGCCGGCTCGGCCTCAACGGACATCGCACTCGCCTCCTGCGTCTTCGGTCACCCGCGTCGCGGTCATCCAGCGGGTAAGCGCTTTCCTTGCGCCGGACGCGGGCCTGGTGTGAGCCCGGTAAGCGCTTACCGCCCAGGATGTGGAGCAAGCGTACGTCGGCGTCTGCGCCGTCTCAAGGCTGGGTTCCGCCAACGTTACAGCAATGTGACGCCGCAGTGGTGGTGCCCGATAGCTGCCTGGCGCACCCGGAAGTCCAGGAAATCAGGACACATTCACGAAATATTCCCGGGCAGACGACCTGGTGCGTTACCGCTGGCGTAACAAACGGGAAATGCCGCCGAAACCCGCCCATGGGAAACATAAATCGTTGCGTAGAAGCACGCGGAGCGGCCGGGGCGGGACTAGCAAACCCGGGGGGTGACCCTGGAACCCGAGAGGCCCCTCTTATCAGGCAGCCCCCTGGAGGAGCAAACACAGTGATTCCATACGCCTCTTGGCTGAGTTCGGGAGATAACGCCTGGCAGATGACGGCGGCGACGCTTGTCGGGCTTATGTCCATCCCAGCCCTGGCCGTGCTTTACGGCGGCCTGGTGCAAAAGAAATGGGCCATGAACACCACCCTCATGGTTTTCGTGACCTTCTGCCTGGTCCTCATCACGTGGGTGCTGTGGGCCTACAAGATGGGCTTCGGCACGACGCTGATCCATTTCGGCAGTGTCAACGTGCTCGGTGACCCGCGGACCACCCTCGGTGCCAACGCGCTGGAAGGCCAGGCGAGCATCCCGCTCGTTGACCCGGCCATGCCCGGGTACGCGGTGTCGAAGACGGGTGAGATCCTCAACACCGGCTTCAAGCTGCCGGGCGCCTCGGTCGAGTACTTCCAGTTCGTGTTCGCCGCCATCACCCCGATCCTGTTCATCGGTTCGGTGCTCGGCCGGGTCAGCTTCAAGGCGTGGATGGTCTTCGTTCCGCTGTGGATCACGTTCGCCTACGCGGTCAACGCCTTCCTGCTGTGGGGCGGCGGCTACTGGGCGAGCAAGGGCGCGCTCGACTTCTCCGGCGGTTACGTGATCCACCTCGCCGCTGGCGTCTCCGGCTTCGTGTCCGCCGCGGTCATCGGCCCGCGCCTCAAGCGCGACCGGGAGAAGGCGGTGCCGAACAACCTGCTCTTCGTCGCGGTCGGGGCCGGCATCCTGTGGCTCGGCTGGAACGGCTTCAACGGCGGTGACCCGTACTTCGCGGGCTCCAACGCGGCCGCCGCCGTCATCAACACCAACCTGGCGACCGCCGTGGCCATGATGGCCTGGATCCTCATGGACATGTTCTTCTCGGCCGACAAGAAGCCCACCTTCCTCGGCGGCCTGAACGGCATGATCTGCGGCCTGGTCGGCATCACCCCGGCCGCGGGCTACGTCAACGGCCTCGGCGCGATCATCATCGGGCTGGTGGCCTCCGCGGTCGTCTGGGTCGCCTGGTACACCCTGCCGAAGTACGTCTGGCCGTTCAACAAGGTGGACGACGCCCTCGGCGTCGTCTACACCCACGGCATCGCCGGGCTCCTCGGCGGCCTGCTCGTCGGCGTGCTCGCGGACCCGAACGTGATCGAGTACCCGGCCGCGCCTGGCGGCGCCGCGTTCGCCGGCGCGGGCTGGATCTGGGGCCACCACCCGCACCAGTTGCTCGTGCAGTTGCTCGCGGCGCTGACGATCATCGTCTGGGACGGCGTGGTCACGTTCCTCATCTGGATGATCATCAAGCACGTCTTCCGTATGAAGCTCCGCTTCTCCGACGAAGAGCTTGAGATCGGTGACGTCGCGGTCCACGGCGAGGAGGCCTACCCGCAGGAGGATGTCCTCACGACGAAGCTCAGCTACACGGCGGAGGCAGAGGCCTCGCCGTCGACCGAGGAGCCGGCCTCGGCCACGTAGCAGCCCAGGGATCTCGCGCTACGTTGCGGCCGTAGCGGGAGCGGGCCGCGGCCCCGGAACCAGTACTGGTTCCGGGGACCGCGGCCCTTCGTCTTGTCCGGGGCCTGCCATTGGCTACCGTTATGGCTGACACCCGCCGTCGGGCGGTACCCGCAAGGATGGAGCGCTGTGAACCCCGTCGTCATGACCGTCATGCTGGTCACCAAGGACGGCGTCCCGATCGACGCCGTGCACCTGCCCCCCGGAGGGCGGCCCGAGCCGGATCAGCTGGCATCCGGCCGACGGGACCTGGCGCTTGTCATCGCGCACGGATTCACCATGACCTGGCAGCGCCCGATGATCTGGAACCTCGTGCAGCGGTTCAACCGCCACGCAGGCGTGATCACCTTCGACTTCCGCGGCCACGGCAGGTCCGGTGGAATGTCGACCCTCGGCGACAAGGAGATCGACGACCTCGACGTGGCCGTCAGGTACGCGCACGAGCTCGGCTACCAGCGCGTCGTGACGATCGGCTTCTCGATGGGCGGCTCCGTGGTGCTGCGGCAAGCGGCGCTGCGCGGCGGCGTGGACGCGGTCATCTCGGTGAGCGGTCCCGGCCGCTGGTACTACCGCGGCACGGTGGCGATGCGCCGGGTCCACCTGGCGGCGGAAAGGCGCCTGGGCCGGGCGTTCACCAAGCACGTGCTGAACACCAGGATCTCACCGGAAGGCTGGCCCTCACCAGAACCGATGCCGCCCGCCGAGGCGGCGGCCCGCATCTCGCCGACGCCGGTGCTGATCGTCCACGGCGACCAGGACATCTACTTCCCGCCCGAGCACGGCCAGCAGCTCTACGACGCCGCGGGTGAGCCTAAGGAGCTGTGGCTGATCCCCGGCTTCGGCCACGCGGAACGCCACACGGACGACGCCCTCGTCGACCGCATCGCCGCGTGGGCCGACAAGGCCTCCGCGGTGACCAGGGTCGAGGGCACGTCTCACGCGGAAGAGCAGACCACCAGCTAGCCGCCGTTGTCCGCCCGGTGCGGCTCGCCCCCGGCTGACGTACGGCAGTAGCCAGAACGTAGGCGGCTGACCGCTCCCCGTCACCAGCTTGTCGGTACCGGCATGCCCTCGGTGTAGCCTGAGGCGCTCTGCACGCCGATGACGGCCCGCTCGGCGAACGACGGCAGGTCGGGCGCGCCAGCGTACGTGCACGAGGACCGCACGCCCGCGACGATCATGTCAAGCAGGTCCTCCACGCCAGGCCGCGCCGCGTCCAGGTACATCCGCGCCGAGGAGATCCCCTCCTCGAACAGCTCCTTGCGTGCCCGCTCGTACGCGGAGTCGGACGCCGTGCGCACCCGCACCGCCCGTGCCGACGCCATGCCGAAGCTCTCCTTGTACAGCTTCCCGTCCGGATCGCGGAACGTGTCACCAGGCGACTCGTAGGTGCCGGAGAACCACGACCCGATCATGACCGACGACGCGCCCGCGGCGAGGGCAAGCGCGACGTCGCGCGGGTGCCGCACCCCGCCGTCCGCCCAGACGTGCGCGCCAAGGGCCGAGGCCGCCGTCGCGCATTCAAGTACCGCGGAGAACTGCGGGCGCCCGACCCCGGTCATCATCCGGGTGGTGCACATGGCGCCGGGGCCGACCCCCACCTTGACGATGTCCGCGCCCGCCTCGACGAGGTCGGTGACACCGTCCGCGGTGACCACGTTCCCCGCCACGACGGGAACGGACGGCGAAAGCGACCGCACCGCGCGCAGCGCGCCGAGCATCTTCTCCTGGTGCCCGTGCGCGGTGTCCACGACGAGGACGTCGATCTCCGCGTCGAGCAACTGCTTCGCCTTGGCCGCGACGTCACCGTTGACACCGACAGCGGCGCCGATCCGCAGCCGTCCCCGCGCGTCGGTGGCCGGGGAGTACAGGGTCGCCCGCAGGGCCCCGGTCCGCGTCAGGATTCCCACGCACTCGCCGCTCGCCGCGACGACGGGCGCTAGCCGGTGGCGCCCGGAGTGCATCAGGTCGAACGCCCCGGCCGGCGGCGTCCCGGCAGGCAGCGTGAATGGGTCGGCGGACATGACGGTCGACAGCTGCGCGAAGCGGTCCGCTCCCGCGCAGTCCGCCTCGGTGACCACGCCTACCGGCGCTCCGCCCGCGTCGATGACCACCACCGCGCCGTGCGCCCGCTTGGGCAGCAGCGCGAGGGCCTCGCCCACGGTATCGGCGGGCCCCAGGGTGATCGCGGTGTCGACGACCAGGTCGCGGGACTTCACCCAGGCCACGACGTCGGCGACGACATCGGCGGGGATGTCCTGCGGCAGGATCGCGAGCCCGCCGCGCCGCGCGATGGTCTCGGCCATCCGGCGCCCGGAGACGGCGGTCATGTTCGCCGCGACGATGGGGATGGTGGCGCCGCTGCCATCGCGCGTGGTCAGGTCGACGTCGAGCCGCGAGCCGACCGCGGACCGCGCCGGCACCATGAACACGTCGCTATAGGTCAGGTCGGTGGCTGGCGGGATGTCACGAAGAAAGCGCACGTTCTTAATTGTTACCTTAACTTCGCGCTCGCCAACCAATCGCGGGCCATCGGCTCGGCCCTGGCGCCCATGGCCTCCGCCCGGCCCACGGCCTCAGGCCGGAGAGCTACGGGAACACGAGGCCGAAGGCGGCGAACATGATGTCCGCGATCTTGTCCGCCATCAGGTCCTCTGGCAGCTGCACCTCGGTGGTCATCACGAAGTTGACCCGCTCAAGCATCATCAGGCAGGCGAACGCGGTCAGCTCGGCGTTCTCCTGGTGGTGGCCCGCCGCGGCGGCGGCCGCGGTCATCCCGGTGGTCATCGCCTCGGTGAGGCTGAAGAACAGCTGCAGCCCGTCGGCGAACATCTCACCGGGCGCGTTCGCCGAGCTGAGCGTGCGCAGCACGGTGCCGTGCGTCGCGTAGGCGGCGGAGAACTTCCGCACCCATGCCCGCAGCAGCCGCAGCCCGGTGTCGTCGGTGGTGACCACGGGGAAGTCGCCCGCGACGACCTGCATGTCGTGCAGCGCGTCCCGCAGCAGCGCCTTGAAGAGGTCCTCTTTGTTCGCGAAGTACAGGTAGAACGTCCCGTGCGAGATCCCGGCTCGCTTCACGACATCGTCGACGCGAACCCCGTTGAACCCGCGCTCCTCGAACTCGGTCATGCCCGCCTCGAGCAGCTTTCTTACCGTCTCCCGGCCCTGCGCCCGCAGCTCGCGGTCCTGTGCGGGCGTGCCGCCGCCGAGCGACGGCCGTCCCTGCGGTTTGCGCGCGGTGCGCCCTCCCGCGCTCTTGCGGCCGCTGCCGTGTGCCTGCCCGGCACTGTGCCCCTGGCCAGCACCGCGGCCGGTCCCGGGGGTTGGGGCAGGGCCGAGCGCCCCGTCAGGGCTGAGCTGCTGGCCAGCGCCGGCTGTTTCCGCGGGCGGCCGCGCGGGCCCGCGGACCGCGCCGGACCCCGCCTGGGCGGGACTCCGGTCTGCCTCCTGCGTCATAGTCGAAGCGTAGCCGTACCCGGGGGAGTTCCCGCGCTTACCGTCAGATGCGTCGCGTCCGCCCTGCCCGCGACCGAGATAACAGCAAGAAGAGCAACCCGTGGTGATATGGCAGTGACGCGGGGGTACTCGCTTCTATAGGGTTGGGTGACTGTGAGGCTGCCGTTGATTCGACGCCAATCGCTGCCGACCGTCGCGGGCGGGCTGGTAGCGGTCGGCGCGGCCGTTGCCGCCACCGTCGCGGTGCTCAGCGGCGGCCACACCGCCGCGGGCGGCTCGCTGACCGCCCTGTCGCGCACGAAGGCGGCTGCGGGCACATCATCCGCGGGCACAGCGTCCGGGGGCTCAGGGGCCGCCGGCGGCGCCGCTGCGGCCGGTGGAACTTCGGAGGGGACCGCCGCCGGGGCGTTGAACGGCCGGGTGGTGCCGGCGGGCGGGGAGTCGGCAGGCGGGAGCCGGCCGGCACAGCGCCCGCTGAGCCGGGACTTGCGGGCGCGACCACGACGCACCTGGTGGTGCCTGACGTGATCGCCTCCGTGCCCGGCGGGCTCACCCAGGACGACCTGGGCAGGCTCAAGAAGCTTGGCGGCGTCCGCGCGGTGCTGGCCATCGACGGCGCGCGGATCACGGTCAACGGCGTGCGGCTCACCGTGCTCGCCGCGCCCGCCGCCGCGCTGCGCCCGTGGACCCCGCCGACGACAGCGTCTAACCAGCGGGTGTGGTCCGCCTTCCAGGCCGGAGACCTGATCACCAGCGCGCAGGCCGCGACCGCGGCCCACCTGGTGAGTGGCGGCAAGTACCCGGTCGCCGCCGCGGTCAGCGCGCGGATCACCGATGGCGGCGCCGCGTTGCTCGGCGTGGCGGGCGTGGACGGGGTGGTCAGCCAGGCCGAGGGCAGGAAACTCGGCCTCGTCAGGAACGTCGCCGTGCTGGTGAACGCGCCCGCCGCCGACATGACGAAGCTCGTCGGCCAGGTCCAGGCGGCGCTCGGCGCGAGCGCGCGCGTCGTCGGGCTCGCGCCCGGCCTCGGTCTCCACCAGCCTCCCGGTGGACGCCGCTCCGCCGACCGGACGGCCGGCGAACTACCTGCAGCTTTTCCAGGAGTCCGCCGCCAGGTACTGCCCGGGGCTGTCCTGGACGGTGCTCGCCGCGATCGGCCAGATCGAGTCCGCCGACGGCCAGAACATAGGCCCGTCCACCGCCGGCGCCCTCGGCCCGATGCAGTTCCTGCCGTCCACGTGGGCGACCTGGGGCATCGACGGCTTCGGTGACACCGGCGCACCGGACATCATGAACCCGTTCGACGCCGTCCCGAGCGCCGCCCGCCTGCTCTGCGCCGACGGCGCGACGAGCGGAGGCGCGGGCTTGCGGCAGGCGATCTTCGACTACAACCATGCCACCTGGTACGTCAACGAGGTCCTCACCCTGGCCGCCGAGTACGCCCGCGAGTATTAAGCGGACACCCGGCGCAGGCCGCCGAGGTAGATGAGCGCCGCCGTCACACCGGACGCCGCCGCGAACGCGTATCCCCAGCGTGCACCGAAGGCGTCCAAGATGAACCCGGCCGCGGTAGCGCCGCACGCCACGCCGACGGAGATGCCGGTGGACAGCCACGACATCGCCTCGGTGGCCCGGCCAGGCCTGGAGGTCGACTCAAGCAGGCTGTACCCGGCGATGAGCGTGGGCGCGATCGTCATCCCGCACAGGAAGATCACCAGGGTCAGCACCAGCAGGTTCGGCATCGCCCAGAACGTGCACACGCCGGCCACGGTCAGCGGCAGGGTGACGGCGAGACGCTGCCACGCGGGCGCGCGCCAGGTCCTTGACCCGTACCAGAGGCCGCCAGTCCCGCTGCCGAGCGCGTAGGCCCCGAGGATGAAGCCGGCGAGCGCCTTGTGGCCGAAGTGCGTCGCGAAGGCGACGGTGCTCAGGTCGATCGTGACGAACATCGCACCGAGGAACAGGTACGCGGGCACCAGCACGGCGAGACCGGGCGCGGCGAACCGGGAACTCCGGACGCGAGCGGCCGGCGAACGCGATCCCGGCGCCGATCCCGCCGTCGGCGCAGGCGCTGGCACCGAGGCCGGGGCAAGGGTCACGACCGGCGGCTCGGTCGACCGCTGCGAAGCGAACCACAGCGACCCCCCGAGAGCGCACAGGGCGGCGCACGTCACGCCGGCCGCCGGGTGCACCTGGGTGGCCAGCAGGGTCACCGCCGCGGGCCCCACCACGAAGCACAGCTCGTCGGCCACGGACTCAACCGAGAACGCGGTGTGCAGCCGCGGCGACCCGGCCAGGAGGACCGACCAGCGGGCGCGGGCCATCGGCCCGGTCTGCGGCATCGTGGCGCCGCCTGCGATGCCGCAGAGGAACAGCGTCCAGTCGGGGGCGCGGAGCATGACGGCGGCCACAAGGCCGGCCACAGAAAGGGCGAAGATCACGCACACGGGGATGAGCACGCGGTGCTGGCCAAGCCGGTCGACCAGGCGGCCGAGCTGCGGTGCGCAGACTGCGCCGCCGATCGCCCCGGCCGCGGAGACGGTCCCGGCGAGGCCGTACCTGCCGGTTCCCGCGGAGATCAGCAGCACCGTGCCGAGCCCGTACATGGACATGGGCATCCGGCCGATGATCCCCGCGACAGAGAACCGCCAGGCGCGCGGGATCGCGAAGACGTCCGCGTACGGCGCCAGGAACCCTCGTGGCTCGCGCACGTCGAGGTCCGCCCGGCCAGCCCTCGTCATCGCGCGCCTTTCCAGCAGAAATCTGAATAGAACCTGAAGATACTCCGCGATAGCAACCGGTTTTCCTTGTGCCATGTTCCCCGGTCGTCCCCGGTCCGCTTACCGCGGTGAAACGCCGTCCTGGTTGGATGGAGAACATGCCGGCTTACGACGCGTTCCTGCTGCTGTCCTTCGGCGGGCCTGAAGGACCAGACGACGTGCTGCCGTTCCTCGAGAACGTCACCCGCGGCCGGGGGGTCCCCCAGGAGCGGCTGGCCGACGTGGCCGAGCACTACCACGCCTGCGGCGGCGTGAGCCCGATCAACGGCCAGTGCAGGCACCTGCTCAATGCGGTCGGGACCGCGTTCGCGGCCGGCGGCATCGACCTCCCGCTTTACTGGGGAAACAGGAACTGGCACCCGTTCATCGAGGACACGGTGCGGCAGATGAGCGCCGACGGCGTCACCCGCGCGCTCGCGTTCGTCACCTCCGCCTACAGCTCCTACTCCGCCTGCCGCCAGTACCTGGACGACATCGACCGCGCCGTCGCCGCCGTCGGCCCGGGCGCACCGGGTATCGACAAGATCCGGCCGTACTTCAACCACCCCGGGTTCATCGAGCCCTTCGCGGCCAGCGTGGAGGAGGCACTCGCCGGGCTAACGGACAGCTGTCCAGGCGGGCGCCCGCCTGGTATTCACCGCGCACAGCGTCCCGGTGGGCATGGCCGCTTCCAGCGGCAGCCCGTCCACTTTCACGGCGGTCCCCGATGTCATCGGCGGCAGGTACGCGGCCGAGCTGCGGGAAGCCGCACGACTTATCTCAGAACGAGTGCGTGGTGGCTCTCTCCCCTTCGACCTGGTCTTCCAGAGCCGCAGCGGCCCGCCGAGCGTGCCCTGGCTGGAACCGGACGTGAACGACCACCTGGCGGCGCTCGCCAAGGGCACGCTCGCCAACGGGGAACCGCTGCGCGAGGGGCCGCCCTCGGCGGTCGTCGTCGTGCCGGTCGGCTTCGTCAGCGACCACATGGAGGTCGTGCACGACCTGGACGTGGAGGCCGCGCAGACCGCGGCGTCGCTCGGGCTACCGTTCGCGCGGGCCAAGGCGCCCGGGCCGACCCCGCGATTCGCCCAGATGGTGCGTGAGCTGGTCGCGGAACGCGTCTCCGGCGCCGAGCCCCTGGCCCTTGGCAGCTTCGGCCCGCGCGCCTATCCAGCCGGAGGCGCGGGGAGCTGCCCGCCCGACTGCTGTCGCTACAACCCGAAGCGCCCACCTGTGACCGGGAGGTCATCATGAGCGGCACCGTCAATGTGAGCGAAGAGATCCTGCTTGAGCTTCGCTCAGTGGCGATCAGCGCCGCCAGGGAGGCGGGGGACCTGCTCGCCGACCGGGCGGGCCAGGTCGAGGTCGCGGCGACCAAGTCCAGCCCGACCGACGTGGTCACCGAGATGGACAGCAGGTCGGAGGAGCTCATCCGGTCACGCATTCTCGCGGCGCGGCCGTCCGACGCGATACTCGGCGAGGAAGGCGGCCTGATCGGCAACGCCGACAACGCGCCGGTCCTCTGGGTCATCGATCCCCTCGACGGCACGGTCAACTACCTGTACGGCCTGCACGACTGGGCGGTCTCCATCGCGGCCGAGGTCGAATGGGGGGAGGGCGGGGAGGTCGGCGGGGCGGCGGGCGGGGAGGTCGGCGGGGCGGCGGGCGGGGAGGTCGGCAGGAAGATCGTGGCGGGCGCGGTGTACGTACCGGTGCGCGGCGAGCTGTTCTGCGCCGTGCGCGGGCACGGCGCCTGGCTCCAGGCGGGCGAGGACTACTGGCAACCGCTGGAATGCGGCCCGGGCGTGCAGCTCGACCAGGCGCTCGTCGGTACCGGGTTCGGGTACCGGAAGGAGCGGCGCAAGGTCCAGGGCGAGGTAGTCGCCGCGATGCTGCCCCAGGTGCGGGACATCAGGCGCATCGGCGTGGCCTCGGTCGACCTGTGCGCGGTCGCGGCGGGACGGCTCGACGGCTTCTACGAGCGTGGCCTGAACTACTGGGACTGGGCGGCCGGCGCCCTGGTCGCCACCGAGGCCGGGGCGGTCGTCGGCGGCCTGAACGGCAATCCGGTCTCAAGCTCGATGGCGGTGGCCGCGGGCCCCGCCCTCTTCGGCCCGCTAACCTCCGCACTGGCCGCCCTGGATCCGGAACGCGACGCGTGAACCCTGGCAGAAGCCACATTTCCGCGGCTGGCCCTGTGTGATCTCTCTGAGCTGAAATCCGGGGGCCGGCGTCTGGAATAGATGCGCTGTATGCGAGGTTTACCAGCGGCCGGAGACGGTCCCCCGGGGGACACGACTGCAACGGTTTTCGCGCAACGTGCACGACGGCCGCGAACTGTGGCAGAATTCCCCGCCGGAATCGGGCACAACGAAGGCTTCCGGAGCGTTACACCCGCGCAACGACCGCGCGCCACTTATGGAGGGGGATAGGTCACAATGGCTACTGACTACGACAGCCCGCGCAAGACCGATGATGACCTGGGAGAGGACAGCCTGCAGGAGCTGCAGGCCCGCCGGATGGACAAGTCGTCGTCCACGATCGACCTTGACCCGGACGACGCCGCGGAAGGCCTTGAGCTGCCCGGTGCCGACTTGTCGAACGAGGAGCTCTCGTTCCGGGTGATCCCGAGGCAGGCGGACGAGTTCACGTGCTCGGTCTGCTTCCTTGTGCACCACCGCAGCCAGCTTGCCGAGGAGCGTCGCGGCCAGCTGATCTGCCGCGAGTGCGCCGCGTAGCGGAGGAACTCTTTCTTTTTTGCCCGAGCCGCGCAGTGCAGGTGTCCAGGACCAGCAAAAAAGAGAGTTCCCCGGCCCCGAGGGCGTCTTGCCCGCCGGGGCCGGTCACGCCGGTATCGGCGGACTCAACCGCGCCGCGGGCCTGGGTGGGGTGCCCGCGGCGACAGGGACGGTCAGCGGATTCCAGCCAAACCGGCTGGCTGGCGGGCCTGGCCAGCCGCTGACCGCCGCACGGTCAGCTTGACTCAGCTCCCGCGTCGGTGAGCGACTTGCGCATCGTGGAGCGCACGATAGCGAACCGTGCCGTCTCGACCACGATGCCGGTGGCGACGGACCATGCCAGCGCCTCCACCAGGGTGACCTTCGGATCGGTCAGGTCCGTGGGCGGGACCTTCCCCGTGACCTTGGTCCAGGCGGTCGCAAGCAACTTGCGCAGCAGGAACACGCCTCCGGTCATCGCCACCGTGGTGACCAGCCGCGCGTTTGAGCCGTCGCCCTTCTTAGCCTTGTTCTTGCCCATCCGTATCCTCCTCGCCCCGTTCAGTGATGCGTCATCATCCCACGGACTCCCAGTTGCCCGGCTGGTGCCCGTCGTGCTGGTGGCCACCAGGCGGGCGCGCGGCCTCGATCGCGGCCGCGAGCTGCTCCGGGTGCCGCGTCGCCACCATCCAGTAGGGCACCCCCTCGCCCGGATCCGCGAGGCCGACGTAGACGGCCCGCTTCAGGTAGGGGCGCAGCAGGATATGGGCCGACGGGTCGGCCCGCGGCCCGCGCAGCGCCATCGCCTGCTTCTCATCGAGCGCGATCACCTCGCCGACGTCGCTCAGCGCGAGTGTGTCCTTCCCCGCCAGAAGCACGGCGCCGGTCACCTCGATCGTCGCGGAGTTCCAGTGCACGAGGAAGGCCGCGACGATCGCGTAGAGCGCGACGATGACCAGGGGAGGGATGAAGCCGTCCACGAAGAAGTACGCCTCGGCGCCGAGGCTCAGGACCACAGGGACGGCGAGCAGCCAGTAGCTCACCGGCACCAGCAGTCGCTCGCGGTACGAACCCATCTCCAAACCCTCTCCAATCTTCGGGTCCTTGCCGGGCGCCGGGATTTCCCGTGCCGGCGGAATTCCTTTTCATCCTGCCGTCTGCCAGAGATTCTGGCGAACCGCCAGAATCCGGAACAAAGGGTTAACCGCCCCGCCGTGGGGCGAGCGCACACTCCACGGTAGTTGGTTAGATGGTGTCATGATGGAGCGGGCAGCCAAGCGGGCCGCGATGGGCGTGGCCCTGCTCCGCGAGGCCGGGATCCGTGCGGGATTCCGTGGCGCGGGGAATCGCTCCGCCATGAGCCGCGCCGGCGCGAACCCGCCCGAGGTGCACCCTGCCGATGGCGAAGAGCCCGCAGGGCACTCGCCAGCCGACCCGCACGCCGGAAGCACGGCACTACCGCCAGGCGCCGCCGACCCCCGCCAGGCACCGTACCCCCGCCAGGCGCCGTACCCCCGCCAGGCGCCGTGCCGCCGCCGCGCGCGGGGCAGGTGGCTCAGGCCGGGCAGGCGGCAGGGCCCGCCCCGCCGGCACCGGACGCCGTCCCGCGCTGGCTGCGGGTCAGCGCCGGGTGGTCCTGGCGGCTGCTGCTCCTCGCAGGGCTGCTCTACGTGGCGGGCAAGGTCGCGGCGCTGCTGTACATCGTCATCGTGCCCTTCGCGGCCGCGATCCTGCTGACCGCGCTGCTCCAGCCGCTCACGGCCAGGCTGCGGCGGGCGGGACTCGGCCCCCTGGCCGCGACCTGGTGCACGCTGCTGCTCGCCTTCGCGCTGATCGGCGGCGCGGTGTGGCTGGTCACCGCGCGGGTGGAGGCGGAGTACCCGGCCCTGGTCACCCAGGTGGGGCACACGAGCACGCAGATCCAGAGCTGGCTGGCCTCCTCGCCGTTCCACATCAGGACGGGAAACCTGGCGAAGGTCTCAGACAACCTGGTGAACTACCTCAGCCAGCACCGGTCAGTGGTCGAGGGCGCGGCGCTGACCGGCGGCCGCATCGTCGTCGAACTGCTCGCCGGCATCGTGCTGTGCTTCTTCATCTCGTTCTTCCTGATCAAGGACGGCGAGCGGATCTGGGCCTGGCTGGTCAGCGGGCTTTCCGCGGACCGCGGGCGGCGGGCGAACCTGGCGGGCCACGCCGCCTGGCAGGCCGTCGTCTACTACGTCAGGGGCACCGTCGTGGTGGCCGCGATCCACGCCGTCGTCATGGGCATCACGCTCACGATCATCGGCTCGCCGCTTGTCGCGCCGCTCGCGCTGTTCATGTTCGTCGCCGCGTTCGTGCCGCTCGCCGGGGTGCTGATCGCGGGCACGGTGGCGATCATCATCGTGCTGGCGGCCAAGGGGCTGATCGCCGCGGTCATCGTGCTCGCCGTCATGATCGTGATGAACCAGCTGGAGGGGCACCTGCTCCAGCCGCAGGTGGTCGGGAAGATGGTGCGGCTGCACCCGCTCGCGGTGATCCTCGTGCTCGCCGTCGCTGGCGTCGTGGCGGGCATCGCGGGCGCCGTGGTCGCCGTTCCCATCACCGCCGCGCTGACCAGCGCGACCCGCGCGCTGCGGCACGACGCGCACGCTTGACGAGCGCGCGGCGGCGAGCGGGACTCCTGCGCGGTGGCGTAGTCTCGGAGGGTAGGCGCGGCTAAGCGGACAAGGCGAGGAGGCACGGCCGATGACCACCGGTGACGCGGGCATGCGCGCAGGCACCAGCCAGCTGGACGT
Source organism: uncultured Actinomycetota bacterium (assembly GCA_963759545.1). Lineage (GTDB taxonomy): Bacteria > Actinomycetota > Actinomycetes > Streptosporangiales > Streptosporangiaceae > Trebonia. The sequence goes on along the minus strand of CAVXAB010000017.1, from coordinate 210,580 downwards.
GCTGATCACCAGGCTTGACCCGGCTGCCCCGCTGCCCGGCTACGCGCGGCACGGCGACGCCGGCGCTGACCTGTGCGCCGCCGAGGACATCGACCTGGCGCCGGGCGAGCGGGCGGTGGTCCGCACGGGGATCGCGATCGCCCTGCCCGAGGGCTACGCGGGGTTCGTGCACCCGCGGTCTGGGCTGGCCGCGAGGCACGGGATCACCCTGGTGAACGCGCCAGGCACCATCGATGCCGGGTACCGTGGCGAGATCAAGGTGATCCTGCTGAACACCGACCTTGCCAGGACGGTGTCGCTGCGCCGTGGGGACCGCATCGCGCAACTGGTGGTGCAGCGAGTTGAAAACGTGACGTTCCGTGAGGTCCCGGCCCTGCCGGAGTCGGCCCGCGGTGATAATGGCTTCGGCTCGACCGGCGGTCACGCGGCGGAATACCCGCTGCGCGTGCCAGCCGAGAGATAATCGAGTCGTCATGCAACTGGAGGAGATGCGCAGTGTTCGGTCGGCGACGCAGCGCCGGTGACCGTGACCGCGACCTGGGCAGCCAGGTGGTGGACGAGATCACGGAGGCCGGTGAGACAGCGCTCGGCGAAGCCCAGGCCGGGGCGACGGGCCCGTGGGACGTGACTGAGCCGCACCCGGAGCTGCCCAGGGTCGACCTCGGCAGCCTTCAGGTGCCAGTGCTTGAGGGAACGGACATCCAGCTGGTGTTCGCCGAGCAGCACGGTGCCTGGGTGACGGTCCGTCATGAGCTCAGCGAGCTGCAGCTGCAGGCGTTCGCCGCGCCTAAGCGGTCCGGGCTGTGGGACGAGGTGCGTGGCGAGATCGTCGCCGAGATCGGCGGCGCGGGCGGGCAGGCCGCGGAGAGCGAGGGCCCGTTCGGCATCGAGCTTGTCGCGCACGTCCCCGCCGAGCCGGGCCAGCCAGCATCGGGGATGCGCCCGATCAGGTTCGTTGGCGTGGACGGACCGCGCTGGTTCCTGCGCGGCCTGTTCGCCGGCGCGGCCGCGGCGGACCCGGCGGCCGCGGGGCCGCTTGAGGCCGTGTTCCGCGAGGTCGTGGTGGTCCGCGGCGAGCAACCGATACCGCCACGCGACCTGCTCGAGCTGAGGCTGCCACCCGAGGCCGCCGCCGCCCTCGAGGAGCAGGCCCGCACCCAGCAGGAGGCTCAGCAGGAGGCCAGCAGGACGGCAACCGCTTCGCCACCGCGCCGAACCCGTTCGAGCGCGGCCCGGAGATGACAGAAACTCGCTAGGCAGCGCGACACGCCCCCCGGCATCTCCGATGCCGGGGGCCGTTCGCGTGCGAGGTTGAGGCTGGCGGCGCGCCGCGTCACTCGGCGGAGAAGAGGTCCTCCAGCTCCTGCTCGACGTCCTGCGACGTGACGAAGAACAGTTCGTCGCCTGCCTGCAGCGGGTCCTGCGGCTGCGGGACGAGCACCCGTCCCTCGCGCAGGATGGCGACGAGGGCGGCGTCAGCGGGCCAGTCGATCGAGCCGACCTGCTGGCCCGCCAGGGGCGCGTCGGCCGCCAAGGTCAGCTCGACGAGGCTCGCCTCGCTCTGCCCGAACGACATCAGCCGCACCAGGTCGCCCACGCTCACCGCCTCCTCGACGAGGGCGGAGAGCAGGCGCGGCGTCGAGACGGCCACGTCGATGCCCCAGGACTCGTTGTACAGCCACTCGTTGCCCGGGTGATTCACCCGCGCCACGACCCGGGGAACGCCGTACTCGGTCTTGGCGAGCAGCGACACGACCAGGTTGACCTTGTCGTCGCCCGTGGCGGCCACGACGACGTTGCAGCGGTCGAGCGCGGCATCGTCGAGCGAGCTGATCTCGCACGCGTCGGCGAGCAGCCACTCGGCGCGCGGCACGCTGTCCACCTTGATGGCGCTCGGCTTCTGGTCGATCAGCAGCACCTCGTGGCCGTTCTCAAGCAGCTCGCGGGCGATGGACCTGCCCACGGCCCCCGCGCCGGCGATCGCGACCCGCATCAGTGACCACTCCCGTCCCGCTTGGCAAGGGCGCCGCAGATCCGGTCGAGCTCGGACTCCTTGGCGATGACGTGCACCACGTCCCCTTGCTGCAGCACGGTGCCAGGCTGCGGGACGATCGCCTCGCCGAGCCGGTCGATGTAGACGATCCTGGTCGCCACCGACGCCTCGACCATCTTCACCGGCTCGCCGATCCAGTCGGGGCAGACGGCCACCTGGCTGAGCACGACCTTGCCGGTCGCGTCCCGCCAGAGCGGCTCGGTGCTTTCAGGTAGCAGCTTGCGCAGCATCTGGTCGGCCGTCCAGCGCACGGTCGCGACCGTCGGTATGCCGAGCCGCTCGTAGACCTCCGCCCGCCGCGGGTCGTAGATGCGCGCGGCGACCTGCTGAACGCGGAATGTCTCCCGCGCCACCCGGGCCGCGATAATGTTGGAGTTGTCGCCGCTGCTGACGGCCGCGAAGCCATCAGCGCGCTCGATCCCCGCCCGGGCAAGCACGTCGCGGTCGAAGCCGATTCCGGTCACCCGGTCGCCCTTGAAGGACGGGCGGAGCCTGCGGAATGCCTCCGGGTCACGGTCGATGACCGCGACCGTGTTGCCCCGGTCTTCCAGAATGTGGGCGAGCGTCGAGCCGACCCGCCCGCAGCCCATGATCACGATATGCACGACCCGTCCTTTCACGGTCCGTTGCCGCGTCCGGGCGCCCGCAGCGGGCGCCCCGCCAAAGTTATGCCCTCACATGGGAGAATGCGACTCCACAAGAAGGAGAATCTAATGCCGGGTGTCGTGCCGCGAGCACAAGACGGTTCCCGCCCGGGGGGACGACCCCCCGTACCCCCCGGCGGCCGGAGGCGGCCAGGGGCCGTCGGCGGGGTCGCCACCCAGGCCGCGCGGGGCAGCGCCTCGTTCACCGTGGGCCAGGACGTCGAGGTGGCCATCGAGGACGTCGCGCAGGGCGGCTGGTGCGTCGCCAGGCCAGCGGGTCTGCCGGTGATGTTCGTGCGGCACGCGCTGCCTGGTGAGCGCGTCGTTGCCCGCGTGACGGAGGTCACGTCCAAGTTCGCCCGTGCCGACGCGGTGCATGTCCTCGAGTCTTCACCCGACCGGGTCGACGCGCCGTGCCCGCACGCCCGCCCGGGCGGCTGCGGCGGCTGTGACTGGCAGCACGCGACCCTGCCCGCCCAGCGCGCACTCAAGGCGACGGTGATCACCCAGCAGCTCAGGCGCCTCGCCGGGATCGACCGCGAGGTCACGGTCGAGCCGCTGCCCGGCGACGCCGCCGAGACGGTGCATATTCGGGAGCCCCATGGCGCGCCCAACGATCCGCTGTCATCGCCCGACCCGGAGCCGCGGCGGATAACAGCATCAAGCGGCACGCCGGGCCTTGGCTGGCGCACCCGTGTCCAGTTCGCGGTCGACCGTGACGGCGTCGCCGGCCTGCGCGGCCACCGCTCGCACGAGGTCATCGACATCGGCGACTGCCTCATCGCGCACCAGGCCGTCCGCGACCTGGACATCCCCGGCGACGACTGGAGCGGCGCGACGGCGGTCGAGGTCGCTGCCGGCGGCGCGGACAGCACAGAGAACTTCGCGGTGACCGTCGTCGAGGGCGGGGAAACGCGGAAGGTCAAAGGCAAGAGTCGTCCGAACGGAAGCGGCCGTCTCGCCAGGCCCAAGCGAACTCTCGTGGAAGGCCGGCCATACGTGGCGGAACAGGCCGCGGGCCGCCTGTGGCAGGTGAGCGCCGACGGGTTCTGGCAGGTGCACCCCGCCGCCGCCGACACGCTCAGCGCGGCCGTGGTCGAGGCCCTGGCGCCCCGGCCGGGCGACACGGTCCTCGACCTGTACTGCGGCGCGGGCCTGTTCGCGGGCGCCGTCGCGTCGATTGTCGGCCCCGACGGCGCGGTGACCGGGGTCGAGTCCGATGCCGCCGCGGTCAAGAACGCCAGGCAGAACCTCAGCGACTGCCCGCAGGCCAAGTTCCTGAAGGCGGACGTGGCCCAGGCCGCAAGTGCCGGGGACCTGCCGCCGGCCAGGCTCGTCATCGCCGACCCGCCCAGGACCGGCCTTGCCCGCGAGGTGGTCGCCTACCTGACGGGCGACGGCGTTGCCGGGGACACGCCCGCCGAGCGCTTCGCCTATGTCTCGTGTGACCCGGCCACGCTCGCGCGCGACCTGGCCCTGCTGATCAGCGGCGGCTGGACGCTGGAGAGCCTCCGCGCGTTCGACGCGTTCCCGATGACCCACCACGTGGAGTGCGTCGCCTCGCTTACCCGGTGAACCCCGTGACCTCGGAGGTTACAGCGCGTCGGGCTTGCCCGCGGTGCTCTCCGGGTTCGCCGGCTTGGGGTCACCTGGCTTGCCGACCACGTAGTAGCCGAGGCCGGGATAGCGGATCAGCAGGCCTTCCTTCACCAGGACGCCGAGGGCCTTGGAGCAGGTCTGCCTGGCGTGGCCGTAGTCCTGGCTGAGCGTCGTGATCGACGGGGTGGCGGTGCCCGCCGGATACTGCCCGGCCATGATCGCCTTGCGCAGAACCGCGGCGAGTTGCATGTACGCCCTTGGGTCTGATTCGTCACCTATCGACATTCTCGTACCATACTCGATTGGCAAAGTTGCCAATCGCAATGCTTCGACAGTAGTCGACCGTAGACGTGATCGGTCATTGAGTGGTAGCCTCTTCCGCATGTACCTGTGGGATCTGGTCGGTCATGACACATCAGAGGGATCGCTGCGCTCCGGGCTCGCCGATGACCTGGCGGCGATCATGCGGTCCGCCGAACCGCTCCTGGTGAGGCGCGTCGGCTTCGCCGTCCGCATCGTCGAGGTGGTGTCCCGCATGTCGGTGTTCCACCTCGACGCGGTCCACGTGCCAACCGGGCGCGAGTGGCTCGGCCGCCGTGACACTCACGGCGGGGTGTTCTGGGAGAGCCGCTACCGCCCCGTCGACCCCGGGGTCGTCTACCGCCTGGCCGCGAGCCACGACACGAGCGCCATCGCGAGCTGAGCGGTCCTTGCGGCACGATGGGAGGCATGCGACTCAGGATCTTCACCGAACCCCAGCAGGGTGCCAGCTACGCCACGCTCCGTCGCGTCGCCAAGGCGACGGAAGACCTCGGCTTCGATGCCTTCTTCCGCTCCGACCACTACCTGAAGATGGGCGGCGTGTCCGGCGAGCCTGGTCCGTCTGACGCCTGGGCTACGCTGGCCGGCCTGGCCGTCGAGACCAGCAGGATCAGGCTCGGCACGCTGGTCACCTCGGCGACGTTCCGCTATCCGGGCCCGCTGGCGATCGCCGTGGCGGGCATCGACGAGATGAGCGGTGGCCGGGTCGAGCTCGGCATCGGCGCGGGCTGGTACGAGGGGGAGCACGCCGCGTACGGCATCCCGTTCCCGCCGACCAGGGAGCGCTTCGACCGCCTCGAAGAGCAGCTCGCGATCATCACCGGCCTCTGGGAAACGCCGGCCGGCGAGAAGTTCAGCTACGAAGGCACGTACTACCAGGTCGCTGACTCACCCGGGCTGCCCAAGCCGGTCCAGCGCCCGCGCCCGCCGGTGATCATCGGCGGCCACGGCCCGCGCCGGACGCCCGCGCTCGCCGCGAAATACGCCGACGAGTTCAACATCGCGTTCGCGAAGACCGAACAGGTGGCCGCGCAGTTCGACCGGGTCAGGCAGGCGTGCGCCGCGGCGGGGCGCGACGCGGACTCGCTGGTCTACTCGGCCGCCCACGTGGTCTGCTGCGGCAAGGACGAGGCGACGCTGTCCAGGCGTGCCGCGGCGATCGGCCGCGACCTGGCAGAACTGCGCGTCGACGGCCTGACCGGGTCACCTGCCGAGGTCGTCGACAAGATCGGCGCGCTCGCCGAGGTGGGCACGCGGACTCTTTACCTGCAGATTCTCGACCTCGACGACCTCGACCACCTGGCCGACATAGCCGCCGAGGTGCTGCCTCAGGTGTGACCAGGCTCGGTCGGCGCAGTGACCATGATCACGTCCGGCTCGCGGCTGATGTCGCGCAGCCGGATATGCAAAGCTGGCGGGCGGGGCGGGCGAGCGGAGGCGGGCATGAGGGCATGCGATTGCACGGAGCGGGGTGCCTGCGGTCGCGCGGTTGCTTACGATCGTTAGGTGGGAACGTTTTCAGGGGGGCGGCGCGGGCAACCGGACCCCGACGCCGGCGCCTGGCCAGACGGCGGCGCTGGCCCGGGGGAGAACGGTCGCCAGGGCGGCGGACCCGGTCCCGGCTGGGGGGCCGGACCCGGGTTCGCGGGAGCCACCTACCCGCCGGGGGAATCTCCCTTCCCTGGGGGACCAGGAGGCGGCGCGCCTGCCAGTTACGGCGCACCGGATTTCTCCGGCCAGGGCCATGGCATGCCCGGCTACGGCGGGCCGGAGGCAGGCATGCCCGCGGGCGGGCCCGCCGGGCCGTGGTACGGCACTGCGCAGCAAGGGCACCCGCAACAGGGAAACCAGTACTACCCGGCGCCGCAGCAGGGCCCCTTCCCCGGCGGCCCGCCGCCGGGACAGCAATACGGTCAGCACCCGTTCGGCCAGCAGCCGTTCGAGGGGGCACCTGGCAACGCTGGTCCCGGCCCGGCAGGTCCTGGTCCCGGGTTCCGCGGCGACCAGGGACCCGGGGGGGTTCCCGGGCCTTACGGCGACGGTTTCGCGGGCCAGGGGCCTGGCGGCTTTGCTGGCCCCTGGCCCGGTGCCGGCTTCGTCCCTGGCCCGGGCGACCCGGCTGCCCCCGGCTTTGCCGGTCCTGGCGCCTTCGCCGGAGGACCGCCCGGCTATCCGCCGCCCGGCCAGTTTCCCGGCCCGACGGGGCAAGGGCAGGGATCTCCCGGCGACCCGTACCAGGGCGGGCGCGTGCAGGCCGGCTCGTTCGGCCCCGGCCAGCAGCAAGGGCCGCCCGGCCAGGTGCCGCCCGGCTACCACGCGGCGGGCAGGGCGCACGCCGGCCCGCCGGTCGCTGGCCAGTTCGCCCCGCCCGGCCAGTTCACCGCGGATCAGGCGTTCCATGAAGCGGCGCCCGCCGCCCAGTTCGCGCCCGGCTGGACCGGGGCGGGCGCGCCTGGGCCAGCAGGGCAGGGGGCAGGCGGCGGATCCTTTCCCGCGGGACACGGCGGCCAGGGCGGGCCGTTGCCTGGCGGACCATGGCCCGGTGACGGTCAGGCAGGGAACGCGCGGCCTGGGCCGCGCCGCCAGATCGACGACGATCCCGACCGGGTGCTGACGCCTACCACGATCTTCGCACCGGGAAGCCTGGTCAGCCCGCCTGACGGCGCTGAAGGCGACCGGCGTGACTCGCACCCCTTCGCCGGACCCGGCGGTGCGCCGCCCGGGTACGGCCCGTTCCCCGGCCAGGGCCCTTGGCCCGCGCCAGGAGGCTACCCGCAGCCCGGCCAGTTCCCTGGCCCGGGTGCCGCACCAGGGCCGGGGAACGCCGGCGGCGGGTTCGCCGGGCCGGGCGGCTACCCGCCGCAGTCGGCGCCGGCCCAGGGGACGTTCCCCGGGCCCGGTGGCTTCGCCGAGCGGGGTCCGTTCCCCCCGGGGACCGCGTTTCCCGTGCCAGGCGGCTTTCCAGCCAACGACGGCACCACCGGCGGAGCCGGATACGGTGCGCCCGGCTACCCGGCCCCCGGATACGGCCCGCCCAGGTTCGACCACCCGTACCCGGGTCCAGGCGGCGTGCCATTCCCTGACGCCGCCCGCGCGGCGCAGTCGGGGGTGCCAGGCGCCGCCGGCTACGGCCCGCCGCCTGGGCCGCAGTTCCCCGGCCAGCCTGGCATGCCGCCCGGCTACGGGCCTGATCCAGGTCAGGGGCCGCGACAGCAGGCACCCGGATGGCAGGGCCAGGACGGCTTCCCGCCGCAGGGCTACCCGCGCGGGCCAGGCGGCCAGCCTTACCCCGGCGGCCCTGGTCCCGGCGGGCCTGGCCAGGCGGGCTACGCGTCGCCGGGCTACCCAGGCCCAGGCGCCTTCCCAGGCCACGCGGGGCCGCCACCCGGGCAGGGCTACCCTGGGCCGGCGGGCCAGCCGGGCGCGCAGGGCGGGCAGCACGCCTTCCCCGGTCAGGAGGGCTACCCCATGGCCGGCGGGTTTGCTGGGCCCCAGGCACCGTACGCGGAGTACCAGGCGTGGCAGCCGCACGGCGCGCCCGGCGGCCTTCCAGGTCCCGACGGGTATGTCGAGATGGTCAACGGCGGCGACTACGCGTACGTCATCCGTCAAGACGACCCCGCCGCGCCGCCTTCCCGGCCAGACCCGCGGGGCCAGGGCCTGGACGGGTGGTCCCCGGCCGACCCTGGAACGGCGCCAGGTCGCGCGGCGGCCTCCGGCGGTCAGCCATCCACGGCTAGCTCTGCCGGCGCTGGGGCGTCAGCCGGATCCGCGCAGGCCGGCCGCGTCCGCGCGATTACCTCAGGCACGGTCGCCGCCGAATGGCAGGCCAGGGCGGACGCGCGCCGGGAAGCCGTGAGCGCCGAGGGCCCTTCCACGGCGCCAGGGCCCACGGCCCTCGCGGGAGCGGCCCCACCACGGAGCCCGCGACCCAAGCGGATACCGCGATCCCGGCCGGACCGAGGCCCAGGCCGGAGGCCGCGCCCGAGATAGACCCCGCGCTCGCCTACGGCCCCGATGACCCGGCTTACGGTCCGCCAGGACCCGATTGGTACAAGCGAGACGAGGAGCGCGCGGCGCGCACTGGGGACGGCGAGTCGCCCGCGGCGGCGGGCGAACCCGTGGCGACCCGCGGCCCCTTCGAGCCGCTTCGCCCCGGCGACCGCGAGGGGGCCGGCCACGCGGACTACCAGCAAGCGGACGGCGATGCCGCGTTCGACCGCGACGCCGGCCCGCTGGAAAGCGACGTATCGGAATATGAACCGATAGATTATGAAATGTCGGAACTGCTGGACCTCGGGACGCCGACCGACCCGGAGGCGGGCGCACTCGGCCAGATCAGGGACTTGTACCAGGCCGCGGAGACCGTCAGCCAGGCCAGTCTCGACAGGCACTTCGACCAGCTACTCGAACGGCAGCGAGAGCTGATCAGCGAGTTCTTCACGGAGTCCGGCGGCCTCGGCGCGGCCGCGGCCCCGGTAGCGCCCGCGGACGCGTCGTCGTCCCCGCTCGGCTTCGACGCGGCGGAGAGCCTGACGGGCCTGCGCGGCGAGTTGCGCGGTGCCCAGTAAGGGGATCCTCGTACGAGGTGACAGAGGTGGAGCGCCCAGTGAGCGACGTCATCGCGGTTCTTGGCTTCGGCGAGGCGGGATCGCTGCTCGCCGGTGACCTGGTGGCGGCAGGCGCGACCGTCCGCGGCTTTGACCCGAAGGTACCCGCGCCGCCCGGCGTCACTGGTGCGGGCAGCGACGCCGAGGCGGTCACGGGCGCCACCCTGGTGCTGAGCGTCAACAGCGCGAGCGAGGCCGTGAACGCCCTCGAGGCCTCCATCGGCGCGCTGCGCCCAGGCGCCGCCTGGGCCGACCTGAACACCGCCGCGCCGAGCGTCAAGCAGCGCCTGGCCGGGATGGGCGAGGGGCGGGGCATCCCGGTGACGGACATCGCCATGATGGCCCCTGTCCCTGGCAATGGCTTGCTTGTCCCCATGCTGGCGAGCGGCGACGGCGCCGAGGGCGTCGCGCAGGCCCTGCGCGGCTACGGTGCGAACATCGACGTCCTGGCCGGCCCGGCCGGCCTCGCGGCCACCAGAAAGCTGCTGCGCAGCGTTTTCTACAAGGGCATGTCCGCGTCCATCGTCGAGGCCCTCGAGGCGGCCAGGGCCGCGGGCCTTGAGGACTGGCTGACCGGGCACATCGCCGAGGAACTGGCGCGGCAGGACGCCTCGGCGCTCACCAGGATCGTCACGGGCACCAGGCGGCACGCGATCCGCCGCGGCCACGAGATGGCCGCCGCCGCCGAGATGCTGACCGACCTCGGCGTCGAGCCGATCATGGCCGCCGCCAGCCGGCACCTCCACGAGCGCCTAGCCGCCGAATAGCGGATAACAGCAACAAGCGCGGAGCGCGCACTACAAGCCCATCCACGCCGTGGCACTGCCTGATAACAGCAACAAGCGCGGAGCGCCTAGCCGCGCGCGACGGGAACGGGGGCGCGGGGCGCGGAGCCACGCCCCCGTTCTGGCTGAGGCAGGGAAGCCGCCGGCTACGCGAGCGAGCGGAGCGCGTCGGCCAGCGCGGACAGCGACTCCGGCTTGGCGTGCGTCGGCAGGCCGATGACGGCCAGGTCGGCGCCCGCGTCGCGCCACTCGGCAAGCGTCGTGAGCAGGGCGTCGTGCGAGCCGCCGTCCCACCGGAGCAGGCACGAGCACGTGATCGAGGAGAAGTCCCTGCCCAGGTCGGCGCAGTGCCCGCGCAAGACCTCCTTGAGCTCGGCGAAACGCGCCGTGTCCTGGACCGACGCGTTCCACTCCGCGGCCCAGCGGGCGACGGCCCGCAGGGTCCGCTTCGGCCCGTTGCCGCCGATGGTGATCGGCGGGTACGGGCGCTGGACGGGCTTCGGCTCGCAATAGGCGTCGGTCAGCGTGAAGTACGTGCCTGAGTAGTTGGAGACCCTCGACGACAGCAGTCGGGTAAGCACCTCGATGCCCTCGTCGAACCGGTCGAACCGCTCCTTGAGCGGCGGAAGCGGGAACCCGTAGGCGTCGCACTCCATCTCGTTCCACGCCGCGCCGATCCCCAGGATGAGCCGCCCGGAAGAGATGTGGTCCACCGTGGCGGCCATGTTGGCGAGCACCGCCGGGTGCCGGTAGGGCATGGCGGTGACCTGGCAGCCGATCCTGATCCGCGAGGTCAGCGCCGCCATGGCGGACAGCATGGTCCAGCCCTCGAAGTTCGGGCCGTGCAGGTCACCGGTCAGCGGGTAGAAGTGGTCCCAGTTCCACATCGACTCAAAAAGCGGGACCTCATCCGCGGCGACCCAGAGGTCGCGGAGCTCTTCCCAGGTCTGGTGCTCGGGCCGTGTCTTGAGGGCGAAACGCATGAGGGACCTCTCCGTCGCTAGCGGCTGCTCTTGCTTGGCGTTACCGGGGCGCAAGCAGGTCGGCCATCCGGTCATCCGGACGTTGGGCCGGCCGGGCTCCTAGCCGGACATGACATTACGCCGGCTCTCCCGGCCACGTGGCCCTCGGGGCCGACCGGCGCCGCCCGCCACGCTCGTGTTCTGATAAGCCCTTGAGGTAGCTTGATATCGAGATACTGTAGGTTACATACCGGCGAACCGGGCGCTCCCCGCCTGCGTTCTCCGCGCTGGAGCGGAGGCCGCACGGCAGACTGTGCAAACAGGGCAGGACGGCGCAGGCCCGTCGCGGGCGATCACATAGACATGGCACTGGGCGAGGAGGCTCAACCCACGATGACTGCGAACAGCTTCGACAGCCGGGCGACGCTTGAGGCGGGCGGCGCAACGCACGAGATCTACCGCCTGGCCGCGGTCGACGGCAGCGAGAACCTCCCGTACAGCCTGAAAGTGCTGCTCGAGAACCTGCTCCGCAACGAGGACGGGGTCAACATCACGGCCGACCACATCCGCGCCCTGGCCGGCTGGGACCCGAAGGCGGAGCCGGACACCGAGATCCAGTTCACCCCGGCCCGGGTGATCCTGCAGGACCTGACCGGCGTGCCTGCCGTCGTGGACCTCGCCGCGATGCGCGAGGCGATGCGGAACCTCGGCGGCGACCCGACCAAGATCAACCCGCTCATCCCCGCCGAGCTGGTCATCGACCACTCGGTGGTCGCCGACGTCTTCGGCGTGCCAGAGGCCTTCACCCGCAACGTCGAGCTGGAGTTCCAGCGCAACCGCGAGCGGTTCCAGTTCCTGCGCTGGGGCCAGGATGCCTTCGCCGGCTTCCGCGTCGTGCCGCCCGGCACCGGCATCGTGCACCAGGTCAACATCGAGCACCTCGCGCGCGTGGTCATGACGAGCGACGGGCCAGACGGGCGGGGTGGCGAGGGCGGGCGGGGTGGCGAGGGCGGGAGAAGTATTGCGTATCCCGACACGTGCGTCGGCACCGACAGCCACACCACCATGGAGAACGGCCTCGGCATCCTCGGCTGGGGCGTCGGCGGCATCGAGGCGGAGGCGGCCATGCTCGGCCAGCCCATCTCCATGCTGATCCCGAAGGTCGTCGGCTTCCGCCTCACCGGCCAGCTCCCCCAGGCGACCACCGCCACCGACCTGGTCCTCACGATCACCGAGATCCTCCGCAGGCACGGCGTGGTCGGCAAGTTCGTGGAGTTCCACGGCGACGGAGTGGGCCAGGTCCCGGTCGCCAACCGGGCGACGATCGGCAACATGTCGCCGGAGTTCGGCTCCACCTGCGCGATCTTCCCGATCGACCAGGCGACGATCGAGTACCTGCGGCTGACCGGGCGCCCGGAGACCCAGCTCGACCTGGTGGAGAAGTACGCCAAGGCCCAGGGCCTGTGGCACGACCCGGCCCGCGAGCTGCGCTTCTCCGAGGAGCTCACCCTCGACCTGTCCACGGTCGTCCCCTCGATCGCCGGCCCGAAGCGCCCGCAGGACAAGATCGAGCTGGCCAACGCCAAGACGGCCTTCCGTGACGCGCTGCCGGCCTACACGGGCGCCGCCAACGGCTCGTTCCCCGCGTCCGACCCAGGGGAGACCGAAGACATCCGCGCGACCCACCCGGTCAAGGTCACCCTTGAGGACGGGGCGGAGACGACGATCGACCACGGCCACGTCGTCATCGCCGCGATCACCTCCTGCACGAACACCTCCAACCCGTACGTGATGATCGGCGCCGCGCTGCTCGCCAAGAAGGCCGTGGAAAAGGGCCTAAGCAGCAAGCCCTGGGTCAAGACCACCCTCGCCCCTGGCTCGAAGGTCGTCATGGACTACTACGAGCGGGCCGGCCTGATCCCGTACCTGGACAAGCTCGGCTTCAACCTCGTCGGCTACGGCTGCACCACCTGCATCGGCAACTCCGGCCCGCTGCCGCCGGCGATCAGCGCCGCCGTCAACGAGGAAGACCTCACCGTCGTCTCTGTCCTGTCGGGCAACAGGAACTTCGAGGGCCGCATCAACCCCGACGTCAAGATGAACTACCTGGCGTCGCCGCCCCTCGTCGTCGCCTACGCCCTGGCCGGCTCGATGGACGTCGACCTGGACCGCGAGCCCCTCGGCACGGACAGTGAGGGCAAGCCGGTCTTCCTCGCCGACATCTGGCCGTCACCCGACGAGGTCACCAGCGTCGTGGCGAGCGCCGTCCGCGCTGAGATGTTCACCGCCGACTACGCCGACGTCTTCAAGGGTGACGACAACTGGCGCGGCCTGCAGGTCCCCACCGGCGACACGTTCGAGTGGGCGGAGGACTCCACCTACGTCCGCCGCCCGCCGTACTTCGACGGCATGCCCGCCGAGCCGGCGCCGGTCACCGACATCCAGGGTGCGAAGGTGCTTGCCAAGCTAGGCGACTCGGTCACCACCGACCACATCTCGCCGGCCGGCGCGATCAAGGCGACCGCCCCCGCCGGCCTGTACCTGACGGAGCACGGCATCGAGCGCGCCGACTTCAACTCTTACGGCAGCCGCCGCGGCAACCACGAGGTGATGATCCGCGGCACGTTCGCCAACATCCGGCTGCGCAACCAGCTCGCGCCGGGCACCGAGGGCGGCGTCACCGTCAAGGACGGCAAGGAGATGTCGATCTACGACGCCTCGCGTGAGTACATCGCGGAGGGCACACCGCTGATCGTCCTCGGCGGCAAGGAGTACGGCTCCGGCTCCTCCCGCGACTGGGCCGCGAAGGGAACCGCGCTGCTCGGCGTCCGCGCCGTGCTCGTCGAGTCGTTCGAGCGCATCCACCGCTCCAACCTGATCGGCATGGGCGTGCTGCCGCTCCAGTTCAAGCCGGGCGAGAACGCCGAGTCCCTCGGCCTCACCGGCCAGGAGGTCTTCAGCATCGAGGGCATCTCCAAGATCAACGAGGGCGGTATTCCGAACGAGGTCGTGGTGACCGCCGGCGACAAGCGCTTCACCGCGACGGTGCGGATCGACACGCCAGGCGAAGCCGATTACTACCGCCACGGCGGCATCATGCAGTATGTCCTGCGCTCAGCTCCGCTAGCGCTCCGGGACCTCCCTGGGGGACGACCCCCGGCATCCGGGAATGCCGGGCGCTGGCGCGCCCCGGCATTCCCGGATATTTCAGCATTTCGGCCTGAGCGTGGCGGCGCTTTAACTCCCCGGAGGCTGCGGTCCTGGGCTTGTTCGGGCCGCGGCAGTGGCTTTGGTGGCTTGCGGCTGCCGCCGGGCCGATAGGCTCGTGACATGGCTCACGACCACGACCATGACGTCGTCGACGATGAATTCGAGTACGAGGACGTCGACATCAAGGACGCGCTCGGGCTGCCCGACGCGCTCCCGCCGATCCGCCTGCTCCCGCTGCCCGAGCTCGCCGCCCAGGCCCGCACCGCGCCGGTGGCCCGCCAGCTCGCCGCGCTCGCCGAATGGGTGGGCAAGGAAGGCAGGGAGGTCGACGAGGTCGGCGACCTGACCGCGGAGGGCCTGACCGCCGCCACGGCCGCCCTTGGCGTGGACGCCGCTGACTTCGCGTTCCTCTGGGAGTGCGCGCTCGGCGTGGAGTGGCTGGTCTTCGATGACGACGACGAGGACCGGGTGATTCCAGGCGAGACCGCCGACGACTGGGCGTCCGGCGACGACGAGCCGGTGTTCGCCGCGTGGGCCCTGACCCTCTCCGCCGTCCTCGGTGAGACGCTTGAGTTCTACGGCCCGGAAGTGGACGCCGAGGAAGCAGACGAGGACGACGAGCCAGAGTTCGACTTCGCCGGCCAGGGGATGGCGCTGGCCATCCTGCTCTTCCTCGCCCGCAGGGAGGGCCTCACGGTCGAAGAGTTCGCCGAGGTGCTGTGGGAGAACGCCGCCGGCGGGCACGACGAGGACGATGAAGAGGCACACGAGGAGATCGCCGAGGCCCGCGCCGAGTGGGAGGAGGCCTACGGTGACGCCGCCAGGCTGCTGCTCGACAGGCTCAAGGACACGCTCGCCGTGACCGAGGACGACGAGCTGGTCAGGCTCACGCCGCTGGCCCTCGCCGCGCTGCACGACCAGCTCGTCGAGGCCGGGGTGGAGATCCCGCTGCTGCCGCAGACCGCGGCCGAGCTGTCGGGGACCGAGCTCCTGGCGATGGCCGGGGGCGTGACCGACGCCGAGTTCGACGCGGAGGTCGACGGCTGGACCGCGGCCCGCGGCGCAAGCGCCGCCGCCCGTGAGCTGCTCGAGCTCGCGGCTACCGCGGAGCCAGGCGAGCGGATGCTCGCGGTGGCCGCCGTCACCAGGATCGGCACCCCCGCCGAGCCCGCCTGGCGGCACAGCCTGGCGGTGCCGCAGGTCCGCGCCTACGCGAAGGTCGCGCTCGCGCAGCTCTCCGGCGTCGACCCGGAGGAGAGCGGCGCCGTCGATCTCCCCGCGGAGCTTGAGATGACGCCGGATGACCTCGCCTGGGTCGCCACCGACCTGCTGACCCTCGCCATCGACGAGGAGTTCCCCGACCCGGAGTACCTCGCGATCAGCTTCCGCGAGGCGGTTCCGGCCGGCCGCGAGCAGCTGCTGTTCGAGGGCATGGCACGCGGCGCGCACCCTGACACTGTGGAGGTACTCAACCACCTGGGCGAATACCACCCGGACAAGCAGGTCGCCAAGGCGGCGAGGACCGCGGCGCACAAAGCCGCCGCGCGCAGCAACTAACCCCGATAGCGTTATCGTCGGGCCGGCGCGGGAACGCCGGCCCGACGGGCCCGCAGCCTGACCGGAGCCCGCAGCCTGACCGGGAAGGGTGCGCCAATGACCACGTCCGCCGGGGCCGGCCTCGCCGCGATCAACCACGTCGTGGTTCTCATGCTGGAGAACCGCTCGTTCGACCACATGCTCGGCTACCTGTACGCGGACGCGGGCAACGTGTCACCGTCGGGCCAGCCGTTCGAGGGGCTGACCGGGAACGAGTCCAACCCGGATGCCAACGGCAACCCGGTGAACGTGTACCAGATAACGCCGTCCACGCCGAACGCCTACTTCATGCCGGGTGCCGACCCGGGTGAGGGGTTCAACGCGACCAACGACCAGCTGTGGGGGTCGGACACCGCGCCTGCGTCCGGCACGGCGGCGACCATGCAGGGGTTCGTCAAGGACTTCGCGTACACGATCGGCTGGGAGACCACCGACAAGTGGACGATCGTCCCAGGCACCACGGCCGACTGGATCATGGGGTGCTTCACCCCGCAGGCGCTGCCGGTCTTGTCGGCGCTCGCCAAGGGGTACGCCGTCTGCGACCACTGGTTCGCCTCCGCCCCGACCGAAACGCTGCCAAACCGCGCGTTCGCCCTTGCGGGCACCAGCCAGGGGCACATGGACGACCACACCAAGACGTACACCTGCCCGTCCATCTTCGGCACGCTCACCAAAGCGGGGGTGAGCTGGAGGGTCTTCGGCTACAACGCGCAGCCGCTGACCAAGGCGGATTTCCCCGACATCACCAGCGCCGACCCGAGCCACTTTGGCCTGTTCAAGGACTTTAAGGCAGCCGCGGCGGCTGGCACGCTGCCGGCGTTCACGTTCCTCGAGCCGAGCTGGTCCTCCACGGGCAACAGCCAGCACCCCAACTACGACGTGGCCCTCGGCGAGCAGCTCATCCACGACACCTACGAGGCGTTGCGGTCAGGTCCCGGCTGGGCGCAGACGCTGTTCGTGCTCACCTACGACGAGCACGGCGGCTGCTACGACCACGTGCCGCCACCCTGGGGCGCGACCCCGCCTGACAACACGGCGGGCGAGTTCGGCTTCGGCTTCGACCGCTTCGGCGTGCGGGTCCCGACGCTGCTCATCTCCCCGCTGATCGCCCCTGGCACCGTCTACCGGGTCGCCGGCCGGGTCGACGCCGCTCGACCACACCTCCGTACTGAAGACGGTCGAGCAGCGCTGGAACCTGCAGCCGCTGACGGCCCGCGACGCGGCCGCACCCGGCTTCGGTGACGTCCTCACGCTGACGACACCGCGCACCGACGACGTGCTCGCGGGCGTCACCGTCCCGGTCTCCGGCAGCGCGGGCCCGTCGGCGGGCCAGCTCTCCCACCTGGAGGCGATCAGGGAGGAACTCGTCGCCCGCTACGCCCCTGGCCCCAGGCCCGCCGTCAGCCCCGCCGCGACGGCCGCCGGCGCCGCCGCGCTCGTCGTCCAGGATCCCGACATGCGACCGCCCCAGGGTGTGGCCCCCCTGGCCGTCGTCGGCACCGCCCCCGTCGTCCAGGACCCAGACCAGCGGCCGGACTCCTGACGTTCCCGCCGGGAGTCCGGCCCCGCATCGGGCAGTGCCACTGACTAATGAAGTGGCGCGTGGTGAGCGTGCGGGCCGTGCGCTGGCTGGGACGCGGCGCCCGCGCGCAGGGCGCGGCGTGATCGAGCGTGATTTCGCTTTTCATGTGGATTCAGCAGCTAATACGATGCGGAATCCACATGATCATGGTCCGGGCCGCGGCGCTGTCGGCACAAAACCGGACGAAACGGGCACGCGCGGGCCCGGCGCGAAGCACCGACGACCCGGCCGTCCGCTGGCTGCTGAGCACCACGGAGGAGGCCGCCCGCGAACTCTTATCCGGCTTCCGGTGAACCGCCAAGCAGTCCCCGTACCCGCAGGGCGAGCAGCAGCCGGAATCGGGCGTCCGAGTCGTTAAGCGCTTCGCCGAACAGCTCACTGACCTGCCGCAGCCGGTAGCGGATCGTCTGCGGGTGGACATGCAGGCGGCGGGCGGCGGCGTTGGCGTCGTCGGCGCTCTCCAGCCAGGCGAGCAGCGTCCCCGCCAGCCGGTCGGCTTGGCCGGGGCGCAGCCGCCGCAGTGGCGCGAGCGCCTCCCGGCTGAGCGTCACCGCTAGGTCCGCGTCGGCCAGCAGGACAAGCGTGGGCAGGTGGTCCTCGCACCAGACGACGCCGGGCGTTTCTTCTGCACCGCTCCCGGCACCGACGAGGCCGCGGCGGGCGAGGACGAGCGCCCGGCCCGCCCAGCGCAGCGAGCCGCTCGCCCCGGTCAGCGGCACGGCGGGCCCGACGGCAGCCAGCTGGCCAGCAGGCGGCCGACGGCCCGCCATGGCGGGCCGCGGCCACCAGCCAGCCGCGCAGGGCGGTCGCGAGCTGCCGTCGCCGCCCGGGGCCGTCCGGGTCGGCGATCAGCAGGCAAGGGTCGCGGCGGGTAAGGTCGGCGAGCACGTCGGGCGGCAGTGGCCCGAGGCTCCTGACGGCCAGCGGGGTGAGCGCTACCGCGGCCACCCGGCGGGGCAGCGGCCAGCCGACCGCCTGGGCCAGGCTCGCGACCGCGGGAAACGGCGGGGCCTGGCCGGAGGTGAGCATGTCGAGCAGGTGCCGTCGCAGCTGGCTCGTCTCCCCGGCGAGCTCGGCCCTGGCCTCGTCATACCCGGCCGAGCAGGAGGCGGCGAGCTCGTCCATGTACCAGAAGACCGCCTCCCCGATGAGGGCGAACGTCTCCGGGTTCCCGTGGCCCTGCCTGGCCTCCTCGTGCAGGCGCTGCCAGGTGACGCGGGCGCCGACGCGCAGCGCGGCTCGCAGCGCGCTGAGACTGCGCCCCTCCATCGCGAGCAGCCGCCCGAGGTCGCGGAACACGCCGGCCGCCGACGCCGTCTCCGCCGGCTCCGCCGGCTCCGCGGCCGCGGAAGTCACGGTCTGTGTGACGCGGGCACCGAAGCCCGCGACGGCTTCGTGGGCCACGCGATGCACGGCCCGCGCGGCCGCGTCGTCGCCTGGCTGGGCGTACTCCTCGACCTCGCGCATGATCGCGGTGGTGATGTCATCGGCGAGCGAGCCGAGCGCGGGCAGCAGCCAGCCCGCCGCTTCGCCGGAGACGACCGGCCATCCGGCAGAAAGTACTCCAGCGTACCTTTCCACGCCCGCGATGTTACTCGCGGGTAATGCCAGTGTCACGCGCCCTTTGTTACCGCGTGATAACCGGCGGCCGGACTTGCTCATCGCGGTGAGCAGACACGCCAGGGGCGCGGATCTCTAATGAGTGGGCAATTACCCCCCTTCCAGAAGGAGGCGCCGATGCCTTCCTCGCATGGGCCGCGCTGGCTGCGCCGCGTTGCGCTGGCGGCCGCAGCGGCCTCGGCAGTGGCCGTCGCGCTCACGTCGGTTCTCCCGTCCCCCGCCCGCGCGGCCACCCAGTTGCCGGTCAACTACGACTTCATCGCCGGCGCGACCGCCACCGCGCTGGCCCCGAACACGCCGCCGCCAGGCGCCGACAACTGGTCCTGCCAGCTGACCGCCGCCCACCCCTACCCGGTGATCCTCGTCCACGGCACATTCGCGAACATGGACGACAACTGGCAGGCGGCGTCTCCGCTGCTGGCCGACAACGGCTACTGCGTCTACGCCTTCAACTTCGGCGGCGCCTCGTCCGCGTCGCCGATCCAGGGCACCGGCGAGATCGCCGCGTCGGCGGCCCAGCTCGCGACGTTCGTCAACGCGGTGCTCGCGAAGACCGGCGCGTCCAAGGTTGACCTCGTCGGACATTCCCAGGGCGGCATGATGCCCCGCTACTACGTCAACTTCCTCGGCGGCGCGGCCAAGGTCAGCGACTTCGTGGCCTTCGCGCCGTCCAACTACGGCACCACGCTCGACGGCCTCACCAAGCTCGCCAGCCTGCTGGGTGTCTCCGGCGAGCTCAACGGGACGCTGAGCTCGGCCTGCGAGGCCTGTGTGGAGCAGGAGCAGGGATCGACGTTCCTAGCCGGCCTCAACGCCGCACCGACGGTTCCCGGCGTGCGCTACACCGTAATCGAGAGCGTTGACGACGAGGTCGTCACGCCGTATAGCAACGCGTTCCTCCCGGCCGCGCCCAACGTCAGCAACATCACCGTGCAGAAGCAGTGCGTCCTCGACGGCAGCGACCACCTGGAGATCGCCGCCGACCCCGTCGCGCTCGCGGACATGCTCAACGCCCTCGACCCGTCGGCCCACGTTAACGTCCCCTGCCTGGTCGTGCTGCCGGTCACCGGCCCAGTCGGCCCGGTACCGAGCCTCTAAGGGGTCGCGCAGGCGGGCTGACCGCGCCGCTGCCGCGTGATGGTCATGCGACTCAGCCTGCTGCGCGGCCAGCGCGTCCGGCCACCAGTAAACTGACGAATTATGCCGGGAACCCGCCAGAACGCCGAGTTGCATCAGCTGACCGGGCCCACCTACGCCGAGCTCGGCCACCGTGACACGATCAAGTGGCACTACCACGACGTGCCGCAGCTCGTGTACCCGAGCAGCGGCGTGCTTGCCATCTCGGCCGCCGGCGGCACCTGGGTCGTCCCGCCGCAGCGCGCGGTGTGGATCCCGGCGGGTGTCCGGCACGCGCACCAGGCCCACGGTCCCACCCAGATGCGAACGCTCGCCTTCCCCCCGACGGCCCGCGTTGACGCGCAACTGCGGACAAGCCCGGCCGTGGTGGCGGTCAGCCCGCTGCTGCGCGAGGTCATCGTCGCGCTCACCTCGGACGACGGCCCGCCGTACACCGCGCGGCAGCGCGAGAACCTGGAGCGGGTCGCGCTCGACCAGCTCCGCCGGGTCGGCCAGCTTCCCGTCCGGCTGCCCGCGCTCGGCGACGACCGGCTGCGCGCCATCGCCGCCTTGCTTCGGGCGAACCCGGCCGACGAGCGGACGCTGGGGGAGTTCGGTCTCGCGGTGGGCGCGTCGGAACGGACGCTGAGCCGGCTCTTCAGGCAGCAGGCGGGGACGAGCTTTCCGCAGTGGCGCACGCAGTTCCGGCTACAGCGCGCCCTCGTGCTCCTCGCGGACGGCACGCCGGTGACGACGACGGCGCTGGCCTGCGGCTGGTCCAACCCGAGCGCGTTCATCGACACGTTCCGCCGCGCCTTCGGCGCCACCCCAGGCAAGTTCTACGCCGGACCGGTATGAGAAGACACCGTAAGAGAAGACACGGCGACGAGAGCGGCGCCGCCCCCGTGGTCTTCATCCCCCCGTGGGGCCGCAGCCTTCCTAAGCGGCAACGCCGCGACGCTCTTCGGCCTCGCCGCCGGCTAGCGCTCTCACCAGGTGTCGGGGTGGGCCTTCGCGAGGGCGTCCGTGATCGACTTCGCGCCGCCGTGGGAGGAGAACCCGCCGTCGACAGGGATGTCCTGTCCGTTCAGGTAGGCCGCCCGCGCGGAAAGCAGGAAGACGACGACGTCCGCGACCTCGTCCGCGCGGCCCGCGCGGCCCGCGAGCGTGGTGTCCACGCTGGCCTGGACGAACACCGGGTCCGCGCCGTCCAGGATCGGGGTGTCGATCGGCCCGGGGTGCACGATGTTGACGCGGATGCCGCGCCCGGCGAGCTCGAGGGCCACGGCCCTGGTCAGTCCCCGCAGCCCCCACTTCGAGACCGTGTAGGAGAGCGCGAAGTGCCCGCTCAGTCCCGCGATCGAGCCGATGTTGACGATCGACGCCCCGGCGTTGTCCGGCATCAGCGGCGCCAGGGTCCTGATGCCGAGCATGGTGCCGGTCAGGTTGACCCCGATGACCCGGTTCCAGTTCTCGACGTCCATGTCGCGCAGCCGCGCGCGGTAGGGCACTCCGGCGTTGTTGACCAGGCCGTGCAGCGGCGTGCCGGACTGAGCCAGGTACGCCGCCAGGTCAGCCCACTGCGACTCGCTCGCGACGTCGAGGTGGCGGTACTCCATCGTCCCGGGCCCGAGCGCCGCCAGCCGCCCGGCGAGCGCCTTGCCCTCGTCGTCGAGTATGTCCGCGCCGATGACCCGCGCCCCCTCGCGGACGAGGATCTCCGCCTCCGCCGCCCCCTGCCCGCGCGCCGCGCCGGTGATGACGATCGTCCGGCCAGCGAGTCCGTAGTCCATGCCCATCTACCTCCAAGTCAGCGGGAACGGGAAAGCCGGGCCAGGACCGCGGTCACGCGCCGCCGGGCACCTCGGTGCCGAGCGTGTCGCGCAGTTCCTGGGTGAACGCGCCGTCGATCAGGATGAACGCCACCCGGGCGGTCGCGCCCGACCGGTTCTCCCAGCGGTGGCTCGTGCCGCGCTGCACGACGACGTCTCCGGCGCGCAGCACCGTCTCGCTGTCGTCGAGCACGAGCACGACCTCGCCGTCGAGCACGATCCCGTAGTCCACGGTCTGCGTCCGGTGCATCGGAGAGCCGGCCCCTGGCGGTAGCTCGTTGATCCGTAGCTTCGTCCCGTTTCTCGCGGGCGGCACCGACACGGGAGCGGGTGACGCTTGGTCATCCTGGCCCGCGTCGACCCGGCCCGCGTCGACCCGGCCCGCGTCGATCGGGGCGGGCGTCGCGTCGGTCGACCAGAGCTCGTAGAACAGCGTGCCACCAGGCGTGGTGTGCGCGGCGGGCACTGGCCCATCGGACGCGAAGACAGAGGTCCCGCTGGCGTCATGACCAGTTACGACCCGGCGCGGAGTGGTCGGCATGCGCCCATCTCAGCACGCCACGCCGCCGCGGTCACTCACTTACCGGCCACGTTTCCCCGCGCCTGGTATGGCGTCCGGCCACTAAGCGGGTCGCGCGTCATCCCCGCTCCGACGCCGGGGCCCCCGGCCAGCTGACAACGGCACGAGGCGCGGCGCGGCCGGAGAGCCACCGCGTCCAGCCGGCGAGCGGGCGTGATAGGGATGACGTGGCGACAAGAGCGAAGGGGCGTGACGTGATGCGGGCGATCGTGGTGAGTGAGCTTGGCGGTCCGGAGGCGATGGTGCTCGGGGAGTGGCCAGAGCCCGTCGCCGGGCCGGGCCAGGTCGTCGTCGAGGTCGCGGCGGCCGGCGTCAACTTCATCGACATCTACCGTCGTTCCGGTGTCTACAAGCACCCGGTGCCCTACGTCCCTGGCAGCGAGGGCGCTGGCACGGTCGTCGCGGTGGGGGAGGACGTCCATGAGTTCTCCGCCGGCGACCACGTCGCGTGGAGCGAGGGCCCGGGCAGCTACGCCGAGCGCGTCGCGGTTGCCGCCGACCAGGCAGTGCCCGTGCCGAACGGCATTGACCTGCGGATCGCGGCCGCCGTCATGCTGCAGGGGCTGACCGCGCACTACCTGTGCCGCAGCACGTTCCCTGTCACCGAGGGAACCTTCGCGGTGGTGCACGCGGCGGCCGGCGGCGTCGGCCTGCTGCTCACCCAGCTGATCAAGGACTTCGGCGGCACGGTGATCGCCACCACGTCGTCCACGCCGAAGGCGGTGCTCGCCAAGCAGGCGGGCGCCGACTTCGTGACCACCTACGAGGACTTCCCCGCCGTTGTCCGCGAGGTAACCGGCGGCCGCGGCGCCGACGTGGTCTTCGACGGCGTGGGGAAGGCCACCTTCGACGCGAGCCTGTCGGCGCTCCGCCGGCGCGGCATGATGGTGCTGTTCGGCGGGTCAAGCGGCCAGGTCCCGCCGTTCGACCTGCAGCGGCTTAACAGCGGCGGATCGCTCTTCGTGACCCGCCCCACCCTGGCCCACTACGTCACGGACCGGACCGAGCTGCTCTGGCGGGCCGGCGACATCTTCGAGCGGATCGCCAAGGCGAGCCTGCACGTCCGCGTCGGCGCGGAATACACCCTGGCGGACGCGCCGCGCGCGCACGAGGACCTGGCGGGCCGCCGCACCACCGGCAAGCTCCTGCTCATCCCCTAGCCCTGCTCGGCGTGGTGAGCGAGGACGCGGCCGCGTTCGTACTCGCTGTACGGCCGGAAGTTCGCCTCGATCACCACCGCGGGCGCCCGCGCGGCCAGCGCCCACAGCAGCTCCATCGAGGCCGCGCCGAGCCGCCGCGACCAGGCCAGGTCGGCCTGCGGAGCGCCGAGCGCGTCGTGCAGCGTCTCCTTGATCGTGTCCTTGGTGATCAGCGCGTACCCGAGCGCTTCGGCGAGCGGCCCGGCCAAGGTCGTCTTCCCGGCACCCGGCGCACCAGAGACGTACACCAGTCGCTTCATGGCCGCCATCCAAGATCTTCAAGGTCACGACTGAGCTGCGAGAACTGTTACGTTAGCCGACACGCGTGTCGGTTAACTCGCCATGCCCGCGAGACCGGCGGGGATGACCGCCACTAGTATCGGGTAATCCATCGGGAAAGCCGCACGAGGAGCAGCCGTGACCTTGCTTGAGCGCATCAACGGCCCGGAGGACCTCAAGGACCTCACCCAGGAGCAGCTGAGCCTCCTGGCGGCCGAGATCCGCGATGTCCTGGTGGAAACGGTAACCAGGACCAGTGGCCACCTGGGACCGAACCTCGGCGTGGTGGAGCTGACCATCGCGCTGCACCGGGTGTTTGACTCACCCAAGGACAAGGTGATCTTCGACACAGGGCACCAGTCCTACGTGCACAAGCTGCTGACCGGGCGGCACGGCGAATTCCACACGCTGCGGCAGACCGGCGGCCTGTCGGGCTACCCGAGCCGCGCCGAGTCCGAGCACGACCTCGTGGAGAACAGCCACGCCTCCACGTCCCTGTCCTACGCCGATGGCATGGCCAAGGCGTACAAGCTGCGCGGCGAGCACGATCGCACGGTCGTCGCCGTGATCGGCGACGGCGCGCTGACCGGCGGCATGGCCTGGGAGGCGCTGAACAACATCGCGGTCGCCAGGGACAGCAGGCTGGTCATCGTCGTCAACGACAACGGCCGCTCCTACCAGCCGACGATCGGCGGCCTCGCCTCCCACCTGAGCTCCATCCGGGTCAGCCAGCGCTACGAGCACGTACTTGACCTCATCAAGACCACCGTCACCGCCGCCCCGATCGTCGGCAGCCCGCTGTTCGGCGCGCTGCACGGCGCGAAGAAGGGCCTGAAGGACTTCCTCCAGCCCCAGGTGCTGTTCGAGGACCTGGGCATCAAGTACATCGGCCCGATCGACGGCCACGACGAGGAGACGACCGAGCACGCCCTGCGCCAGGCCAACGAGTACGGCGGCCCGGTGCTCGTGCACGTCATCACCAGGAAGGGCTTCGGCTACGCCCTCGCGGAGCAAAACGAGGAGGACTGCCTCCACCAGGTACCAGGAACCCCGGCCAAGCCGGCCGCCGCGAACGTGACGACTGCGAACGTGACGCCGGCCAAGCCGGCCGCGCCGAAGCGGGGCTGGACCGACGTGTTCGCGGCGGAGATGGTCGCCATCGGCGCCCGCCGTCCCGACGTGGTCGCCATCACCGCCGCGATGCTGCACCCGGTGGGCCTCGCCCCGTTCAAGCAGGCCTACCCGGACCGCGTCTACGACGCGGGCATCGCCGAGCAGCACGCGATGACGATGGCCGCGGGCCTGGCCATGGCCGGACTGCACCCGGTCGTCTCGATCTACGCGACGTTCCTTAACCGGGCCTTCGACCAGCTGCTGATGGACGTCGCGCTGCATAAGCTCCCGGTCACGGTGACACTGGACCGGGCCGGCGTCACCGGCCCGGACGGCGCGTCGCACAACGGCATGTGGGACGGCTCGATCCTCCAGGTCGTGCCGGGCCTGGCGATCGCGGCACCGCGCGACGGCAACCGGGTCGCGGAGCTGCTCAACGAAGCCGTCGGCGTCGGCGACGGCCCCACGGTCATCCGCTACCCGAAGGGCACCATCGCCGCCGAGGTCGAGGCGGTCGGCAAGCTCGGCCTGATGGACGTGCTGGCGGTTCCCGGCCCTGAGCTGGGCCAGGACGTGCTGCTGCTCGGCGCCGGGCCGATGGCCGTCACCTGCGTCGAGGTCGCGCGCCGCCTCGCCGACCACGGCATCGGGGTCACGGTCGTCGACCCGCGCTGGGTCAAGCCGGTCGACGAGGCCGTCATCGATGCCGCGCGGCGGCACCGGCTGATCGCGGTCGTCGAGGACAACGGCCGGGCCGGCGGGTTTGGTGACGCGGTGGCGCGGCTGCTGCGCGACCATGACGTCGACGTCCCGGTCAAGACGTTCGGCCTCGCGCAGGAATTCCTCACCCACGGCTCGCGCGACGAGATCCTCGAAGCGGCCGGGCTGACCCCGCAGCACCTCGCGCGCCAGCTCACCGAGGCTGTCGCCCGCCGCACCCCGGAAGCGGCGCCGGCCAGAACACGGGCCGGCGGGGCACGGGCCGGCACGGACGCGCCGGCGAATGACTCATCGACGCAACAGCGGCTCGCCGAGTAGCTTTAAATTATGCAGTCGTCTTCCGGGGACTCGAACCCGCGCGTGCGCCGGTTGAAAGTTGCCGTCATCGGGTCGGGTCCGGCCGGCTTGTACACGGCCGAGGCACTGGTCAAGCAGTCCGCCCTGCTCCCGTCGCCAGTCGCCATCAGCGTTGACGTGCTCGACCGGCTCCCCACCCCGTACGGCCTGGTCCGGTACGGCGTGGCGCCCGACCACAAGTCGATCAAATCGGTCGCGAACTACCTGCGCCGCGTCCTTGAGTCACCCGGCGTCACGTTTGTCGGCGGCGTGCACTTCGGCACGGACGTGACCAGGGAAGACCTGCTTGACGCCTACGACGCGGTCGTGTACGCCACCGGCGCGATGCGCGACCGCCGCCTCGGCATCCCTGGCGAGGACCTGCTCGGCAGCCACGCGGCGACCGACTTCGTCAACTGGTACTGCGGTCACCCCGACGTCGACCCTGGCGCCTTCACCCTCGACGCCGAGTCGGTCGCCGTCATCGGGGTTGGCAACGTCGCGGTGGACGTGGCCCGCATCCTGGCCCGCGACCCGGCCGACCTTGAGCAGACCGACATCCCTGAGCCGGTGATGGCGGCGCTGCGCTCGTCCAAGGTCCGCGAGGTGCACGTCATCGGCCGCCGCGGCCCTGCGCAGGCCAAGTTCACCACCAAGGAGCTGCGCGAGCTCGGCGAGCTTGGCGGCGTGCAGGTGTCCGCCGACCAGGCCGAGCTCGAGCTGGCCGAGGGCTTCGACCGCTCGGGCGAATCGGCTGCGCTCGCCACGTCCGACCGCCGGGTCCGCGGCAACCTGGTCGCCATGGCCGGCTGGACCAGTGCTCATGCGGGCGCCACCGGTTGGCCAGGGACGCAGGCTGCGCCTCCGCTTCTGGCTGCGCCCGGCGGAAATCCAAGAATCCTCATCCAGAACGGTTGCGGGCCTTCGCCTTGAGCGCACCCGGCTTTCCGAGAGCGGGGTGTTCGAGGGGACGGGCGAGTTCGAGACGCTCGACGCGCAGATGGTACTGCGCAGCGTGGGCTACCAGTCCGTGCCGCTGGCCGGCGTTCCGTTCGACGGTCGGACGCACACGGTGCCGAACGCCAGCGGCCGCGTCCTGTCGGAGACCGGTGAGCCGCTCCCCGGTGAGTACGTGGCCGGCTGGCTGAAGCGCGGCCCGACCGGCGTGATCGGCACCAACAAGGCCGACGCGGCGGAGACCGTGCAGGCGCTGCTCGCCGACCTGGCGGGCGGCCCGGACGTGGGGGAGGAGAAGCTGCCGCGGCCGGGCCTGCTGCGTCGCCCGGACGGCGGCGACGTGCCCGAGGCGGCCGCCGCTGCCTCGATGACACGGGCCTCGATGACATGGGCCTCGATGACACCGTCGGCGGCGCCGTGGCCCGCTGCGCGGTGGCACCAGTGCTCGCCACTCGCGGGGTGGAGCCCGTGTCCTACGCGGAGTGGCTCCGCATCTCCGCCGCGGAAGAGGAGCTCGCCGCCTCCCTCGGCCGGGGCGACCGGGTCAAGCTCCCGCACAGGGACGCGGTCTGGTCCGCCGCGCGCCCTCGTCCCCGGTAGCTCGGGACGGAAAGGGTTCGTACGTCGCGCATCCGGTCTTGCGATCGGGTATCACTGTCCGTGAGAATGTCACTACCCCTCGGCATCATGGTGTTACGGCGCGGGATCGCGATGGGTTGGCTCCGCGTCACGGCGGGCGGCTCATCAGCACGGGCGCCGGCCGCCAGGAATCCCGTGGCGAAGGGGAATTGAAATGCTGGACGCTTCCGGCACGCAGCACCTGCTGCTCGCCGAGACCCTCGGGCTCGCGATGGCGCGGCGAGCCTCCGACATCCTCGAACGCCACCGGGCGGCACTGGCTGGCGGCAATGGCGCAATCGGTACCGCCCCGGAGGATGACGATGACCAGTTCGCCTGCGACAACGCCATCTTCACGGCCGTGCTCGACGCGGCCAACGAGTGCCTTGGCCGCTTCGACACCAGGCCTGCCGACGACCGCTGGTGCGACGCGCTGCTCCAGGTCATCCACCTGGCCCAGTTGTCGGCGCTGTTATCTCCCGGGGGGACGACCCCCCGTACCCGTGCCGCGTGATCGCGACCGCGACGTATCAGTCCCGCCCGCGCGGACGAAGAGCTGCCGGGTGTCTGCGGCATCCTCCTGGACGACCCCCCGTCCCCCGATGTCCGCGTGGCCGGGCCTGATCGCAAAGACCGCGATCGTTTCAGTCCCGCCCGCGCGGACGAAGTGCCCCTGGGTGCCTGCGGTACCTCCCAGGGGGCGCCCCCGTTCCCCCGCCAGGCAGCCTGAAAAGCCGCTCAGGCAAAAGAGCGGCGGAGTCACCTAGGCAAACCAGTGTGTACAGGTCAAGATGGGTACGTACGCGGTGATCGTTGCGAGGGGGCTACGATGCGGGCAGGCGCGAGCCTGGGCTGGCGTATCGCCACTGCTGTGGCGTTCGGTGCCACCGCTGCGCTAGCGGTCACCCTCAGCCGGGGCGTGCCATTGCACGCGGCGCTGACGTCCGCGAAGGGGGCGGGCGCGCAGCATACGGCGGCCACCGCCCCGCGGTCGGCGGTGACCCCGCGGTGCTCGGCGTCCGGGCTGCGCATCTCCGTGGGACCCGGCGCCCGCGTGACCACCGCGATCACCCGGTACGCGCTCGACTTCACCAACGTGTCCGGCGCGTCGTGCACGCTCGCCGGCTACCCGGAGGTGGCGGCTTACCGGGGGGACGGCGTCCAGGTCGGTGCCGCCGCGGTTGATGACTCGTCCGCCGCCGCCCGCCGTGTCCTGCTCGCACCCGGGCAGACCGCGCACGCGGCCCTGGATGCCGCGGTCCCCGCGGCCCGCTGCGGTCCGGTCCACGCGACCGGACTGCGCGTCGTCACGCCGGGGCAGACGGCCGCGCGCTACGTGCGGCGTCCCCTGGCGGCCTGCACCGCCCGCGCGCCCCGGGGGCAGGACTACCTGAGGGTCCACGCGATTGCGCCCGGCGCGAGCGCGGGCACGCGCATCGGTACCGTCGCCGAGTTCAAGTCTTCGCCGCCGCCTGCCCGCTCGGCCGGGCCTTTGCACCCGGCCGGGGCCGTCGCGCGGCACGGGGCAGAAGCCGACTGACGGGATTAGGCGGCCAAAGCGTTGGGGGTGCCGCTTTTGACCCGCGCCCGCACGGGAAAATGGGGATCATGGGCGTCAGCGAGACCAGGACTGTATCAGGCGATTCGTCAGCATCAGACAACAGCGAGCGTGCGGATGTTACGGACATTACCGAAATAGAGGAAATATCCGACACGGACTTTCCCGTCGGTGAGGGCGCCCCTGGCGCCCCGCTGGGCGGGAACGGCCACGGCCGCGCTGAGCTCCCGGCCGACCGTTACCTGGACAGGGAACAGAGCTGGGTGCTGTTCAACCAGCGGGTCCTCGAGCTGGCCGAGGACGACCAGACGCCGTTGCTCGAGCGGGTACGGTTCCTCGCCATCTTCGCCTCTAACCTGGACGAGTTCTTCATGGTCCGGGTCGCGGGCCTGATGCGAAGAATGGCCGCGGGACTCCCGGTCTACATCCCCTCCGGCTACACCCCCGACGAGCTACTCAAGAACACCCTGTTCAAGTCCGGTGAGCTCGCCAGCAGGCACGCCGCCGTCTTCGCCAACCTCATCAAGCCAGAACTCGCCAGGCACGACATTGAGATCCTGCGCTGGAAGGAGCTCACCGCCGGTGAGCGCGCCGGCCTCTCTGAGCTGTTCAGGAACCGGATCTACCCCGTTCTCACGCCCCTGGTGGTGGACCCGGCGCACCCGTTCCCTTTCATCTCCGGGCTGTCGCTCAACCTCGCGGTCACCCTCACCGACCCGGCCAACGGCCTCAGGCTCTTCGCCAGGGTCAAGGTACCGCCGTCGCTGCCCCGCTTCCTCAACGTCAACCGCTACCGCTACGTCCCGATCGAGGACGTGATCGCCGCGCACCTGAACCAGCTGTTCGGCGGCATGGACATCATCGAGCACTACGTCTTCCGCGTGACCAGGGTCCGCGAGCTCGAGGTGGACGAGGACGTCACGGAGAACCTGCTCCAGGCGATGGAGCGCGAGCTGGTCAAGCGGCGCTTCGAGCCCGCGGTAAGGCTCGAGGTCGAGCAGGACATGTCCGACGACGTGCTGATACGGCTGGCCAGGGAACTGGGCGTCGACGACAACGCGATAAGCAAGGTACCCGGCCCGCTGGACCTGACCGGCCTCAACGCCATCGCGGACCTGTCGATCGCGGAGCTGAGGTACCCGGCCTTCGTTCCGAATGCCAAGGCCGTGCCGACGGACGCCTCCATTTTTACCGCCCTGGACGAGCGCGACATCCTCGTGCACCATCCCTACGACTCGTTCACCACGACCGTGCAGCGCCTCGTCGAGGAGGCCGCCGCCGATCCTCGCGTCCTCGCGATCAAGCAGACCCTCTACCGCACCAGCGGGCAGAGCCCGATCGTGGACGCCCTCATCGACGCGGCCGAGGCGGGCAAGCAGGTCGTCGTGGTGGTCGAGATCAAGGCCAGGTTCGACGAGCGGGCGAACATCGCCTGGGCCCGCAAGCTCGAAGAGGCGGGCTGCCACGTCGTCTACGGCTTCGTCGGCATGAAGACGCACGCCAAGGTCATGCTCATCGTCCGCCAGGAACGTGACGGCACCCTGCGGCGCTACTGCCACATCGGCACCGGCAACTACCACCCGACGACCGCGCGGCTGTATGAGGACTTCGGCCTCCTCACGGCCGACAACAGGGTGGGCGAGGACGCCACCGACCTGTTCAACCACCTGACCGGGTACAGCAGGAAGAGCGGCTACCGGCGCCTGCTCGTCGCCCCCGAGGCCCTGCGCGCGGGCATCGTGGGCCGCATCGGCCGTCAGGCCGCGCGGGCGCGGGCGGGCAAGCCGGCGAAGATCGCGTTCAAGTGCAACGCGCTCGTGGACGAGGTGGTGATCGACGCGCTCTACCGGGCCGGGCAGGCCGGGGTGCCCATCGACATCTGGGTGCGCGGCATGTGCGCGCTGAGGCCGGGCGTGCCTGGCTTGTCCGACACCATTAGGGTGCGCAGCGTCCTTGGGCGGTTCCTTGAGCACTCGAGGGTCTACGCCTTCGGCACCGGCGAGCCCGACCCCCGGCCTCAGCCGGGCGAGGACCCGGACGCCGGCAACGAGGCCTGGCTCGGCAGCGCGGACATGATGCACCGCAACCTGGACAGGCGCGTCGAATCGCTGGTACGGGTGACCGATCCGGCTCATTCCACTAGACTGCGTGAGCTGATCGCCCTCGGCATGGATGACGGCACGTCCTCCTGGTGGCTTGACGGCGACGGCAACTGGACAAGGCACGCTCGCGACGAGTCCGGTGCGCCGCTGCGCGACGTGCACGAGAGCCTGATCATGGATAAGAGCCGAGGACGCCTCCCCGATGCCTAACAATAAGCCGGGATCTCGGCTGATCAAGGCGGCCGGCGGGGTCGCCTGGCGGCCAGGCCCTGGCGGCGAGCCGGAGATCCTGCTCGTCCACCGCAGCAAGTACGACGACTGGTCGCTGCCCAAGGGCAAGACGGAGCCTGATGAGCCGCTCCCGGTCACGGCCGCCCGCGAGGTGCTCGAAGAGGGCGGTGCGCGGCTTGCCCTCGGCCGCCGCCTCGTGTCTGTCCGCTACAACGTGGGCGGCCGCCCCAAGCGCGTCCACTACTGGGCGGCCCGCGTGCTGTCCGTCGACGCCCGCGCGGTCCCCAACTCCGAGGTCGACGAGGTCACCTGGCTGACCGCCGGCCAGGCCGTGGACAAGGTCAGCTACTCGCACGACCACGGGGTGCTCGCCGACTTCGCCGCACGGCCCGCGCAAACCGTCCCGCTGATCCTGCTCCGCCACGCCAAGGCCGTGTCGAAAAGCGGCTGGAAGCGCGCCGACGAGTCCCGCCCGCTCGACGACGCGGGCCGCTCCGACGCCAAGGCACTGGCCGACCTGCTCGCGTGCTTCGCCCCACGGCCCCGGCTGATCAGTTCGACCGCGGTCCGCTGCGCGGAAACCCTCGGGCCGCTATCGGAGCTCACCGGCGAGCAGGTGCGGGCGGAGCCGTCGCTCTACCTGCACAACGGGTCAACGCTGGCGGGCGCGGCTGATTCGGCCGGCGGCCTTACCGCCCTGGTCCGCGAGGTCATCGCCGGGGGCGAGCCGACCGTGATCTGCGCCCACAGGGAGAACCTCCCGCTGCTGCAGGAGGCGGCGCTCGCGGTCCTGACCGGCCACTCCGCTGATGCTTCAGGTGCTGGCGCCCCTGGTGCCGGCGTGCCAGGTGACGCCGTCGCGCAACTGCCCAGGGAGTGGGACGACGCGCTGCCCACGTCCGGCTTCTGGGTGCTGAACGTGGCCGCGCTGCCCCCGCCGAAGGAGCCGGCCGGCCCTGCAGAAAGGCCGCCGATGCCGGCCGACCTGGTGGTGACGCCGCCGTCGGCGTCGCGCCCCTGGTGGCGCCGCATCCTTGGCGTGCTAGTCCCGGCCCGTGTCGGCTCGCCCGGCGGTCAGCCAGGAGCTGACGGCCGCCGCGGCGATCGGGCCGTGGCAGGCGGTGGCGGTGCCGGTGAGGCCGGTGACAACGCGGCGGGCACCGATCACCCGGGCCATGCCGACTCGGCCGGCCCGGTCGGCGTGCTGGTCTCCGCCGACCGTTACGACCTGTCCGAGTCCTGAGGGCCCGTCAGCCCCTGCCCACTGCGGGCCGCCCGGTCCTGTCTGCCGTCCTCGCCGGCCGCTACCCCTTGCCGGCCGTCCCGGCCATCTCGGTCTGCCCGGCCGTCCCGGCCGTTTTGGTCTGCCCGGCCGCCGTCGGCGGCGTCGATCGGCTCGCCCGTGGCGGATCGCTTACCTGCCGCGGCTTCGTGCTGTGCGGGGGCTTCCGGCTGTGCGGCGGCTTCCGGCTGCGCCGCGGCTTGCGGCTGTGCGGGGGCTTCCGGCTGCGCCGCGGCTTGCGGCTGCGCGGGGGCTTCCGGCTGCGCGGGGGCTTCCGGCTGCGCGGCGGCCTGCTGTCCCGCCGCCGCCAGGGACATGCGGTGCTTGCGCAGCCGGTAGACGACCCAGGCGGCGATCAGCACCACCGCGGCGATCGCCGCGTACAGCGAGTAGCGGGTGATGGCGTTGTAGATCGTCGTGATGTGCTGCCCGGCGAAGTAGCCGACGCTCACCCAGGTCCCGACCCAGAGCGCGGCGCCGAGCGCGTTGAACGCGACGAAGCGGAGCCAGTGCATGTGGGTGATGCCGGCGATGATCCCGTTGGCCTGCCTGAGTCCCTCGATGAACCGCGCGATCGTGATGATCTTGCCGCCATGGCGCTTGAAGAACGCCTCCGCCTTGTCGAGCCGCTCGGGGGTGATGAAGACGTACTTGCCCCAGCGCTCCACCAGCGCGCGCCCGCCGAACCGCCCGATCCCGTACCCGATGTTGTCGCCGACCACGGCGGCGATGAACCCGGTGACGCCGACCGCGACGATGTTGAGCTGCCCGGATCCCGCGAAGATGGCGCCCGCGATGAGCACGGTCTCGCCCGGCACCGGGATACCGAAGTCCTCAAGCAGCACGAGCAGCAGAATCGCCCAGAGCCCGTAGTGCTCAAGCGGCGACGCGAGGGAGTTGAGGAATCCCGGCAGTACCGGCTGCGATCCGCTGCTCAGCGCTGCGTGGCCAAGCGCTGTGGCGACGGCGGTAAGCACGTGGCTGTCAGTCCCCCCGGTTGATCCTCAGCTGCCGTTCAGCGCGGTGACAGGTTGCCGTCCAGCGTAGCCGAGGCCGTGGCCACGGCGATCATGCTCCGGCGGCGGCCGCGAACGCCGCCGCGAGCGGCCCGGCCGTCAGCTCCGCCTGCCAGGGGCGGGCACCGGAGGCCGTCAGCGCCGCGGTGATGGTTTCCGTAGTCGCCGGGACCGGCGGTTCCCAGGCCAGGCGGCGCAGCGCGTCCGGGGGGAGCAGGTTCTCGACCGGCAGCCGGTGATCGGCACTCAGCGCGCCGACCGCCTCCCGCGCGGCCGTTAGCCGGGCCGCCGCGGCCGGGTCGCGCTCCGCCCAGCGATGCGCGGGCGGCGGGCCTGGCACCGCGGCGGCGCCTGCGACCTCGGGAAGCTCCGTGTCGTCGAGCTGGCGAGCGCGCAGTACGGCGGCCGCCCAGCGGTCCGAGTACTTGCGGGCGTAGCGTGCATGGAACCCGCTGATCCGCTCGAGCTGCGGCCGGCCCGTCGGCGGCGGCTTGGCGGCCTCGGCCCGCGCGGCATCGACGATAGCCTGGTCGCTCAGCACCCGGCGCGGTGACAGGTCGGCGTCACGGGCGATCTCGTCCCGCGTCTGCCACAGCTCCCGCACGACCGCGAGTGCCCGCCGGGTGCGCACCCGGTGAATCCCCGACGTGCGCCGCCACGGGTCGGCCCTTGGCGGCGGCGGGGGAGCGGCCGCGATCGCGGCGAACTCCTCGCGGGCCCACTCGGTCTTCCCCTGCTCACGAAGCTGGTCGGCGAGCGCGTCGCGCAACTCGGTCAGCACCTCGACGTCGAGCGCCGCGTACTTGAGCATCTCGGCGGGCAGCGGCCGCACCGACCAGTCCGCGGCCGAGTGCTCCTTTGCCAGCCGGAAGCCAAGCACTTCCTCAAGCATCGTGCCGAGCGCCACGCGCGGGTAGCCGAGTAGCCGCCCGGCCAGCTCGGTGTCGAACAGTTCCCCCGGCTGGTAGCCGATCTCGGCGAGGCAGGGCAGGTCCTGGGACGCGGCGTGCAGCACCGCCTCGACGGCGCCGAGTGCCGCGCCGAGCCCGGACAAGTCGGGGCAGGCGATCGGGTCGATGAGCACGGTCCCCGCACCCGCACGGCGGAGCTGGACAAGGTAAGCCCGCTGCCCGTAGCGGTACCCAGAGGCGCGCTCGGCGTCGACGGCGACGGGGCCGGTTCCCGCGGCGAGCCGCGCGACCGCCGCCGCCAGGTCCTGCGCCGTCGCGATCACCGTCGGCAGACCGTCGGCAGGCTCAAGCAGGTCGATGACGTCCCGGCCCGGTTCGTCACCACCCGCGTCCTGCTCGGCCTCGCCGGTACCCGCCTCTTCCTGTTGCGCCGCGACGACACCCGGCCCGGTCCCTGGCGCCAGAGACTCATCCTCGCCCGGCGTGCTCGCGGCCGTCACCGGCGCCGCCGGCTGCCGTTGCCGGTTGCCCGGCTGCCTCCCCTGCGGGGCCCGAGCGCCCGGGTGCCCGGTGGCTGGGCGGGCAGGCCCGCCGCGGCGGCCAGCACATCGGACCAGGCGAGGACCGCGCCGCAGACCTCGTCCTCGATTTCGTCGTCTGCCGGGCACCAGGACGCGCGTAGCTCGAAGCCGGTTGACGGCGGCTCGTCCGCCTTGGTGCCGTACCCTTCCGTGATGACCCGGGTCACCGTGCCGCTCGCGGCGCCGTAGCCGGGTGCGTGCAGGTCAAGCGCGTCGGTGAGCCAGGACCAGCCGACCTCGCCGAGCAGCGGGTCGGCGGCCATCTCCTCTTCCACGTCGGCGTGCACCTGGGCCACCACGCGGAACGTGCCCGTCCACCCCTCTTGCCCCGCCGTGTCATGCAGCAGCACGAGCTTCCCCGTGCCCACTTCCTCGCCGTCCCGGTAGGCCGTGATGGCCAGCGCGAACGCGTGCGGTGCGAGCCGCTTGGGCGCCGGCCAGTCCTCGAAGTCGAGGTCGTCCCTGACCTCGGCCACCGCGTCACGGCCCGCCTCAAGCGCGGCCACCGCCGCGGCGAACGCGGGCGCCGCGCTAGCCGGGAGCGCCGCGTTAGCCGGCAGCCCCGCGGCAGCCCCGTGTTAGGAAGCCCCGTATTAGCCGGAAGCCCCGTGCTCGCCGGAACCGCGCCAGCCGCGTCCGCGTCACCGCCTGCCCGCGCTGGCACGGGCGTGTCCGCCAACCTCATGGCCTGAGCGTACGTCGTGCCTGGCAGCACCCGGTGCACGGGCGGGCCGCCAGTGTCCGGGCGATGAGGGGTACGGCGGCGCGGTTACGCGGCACGGACGGACTGTCTGGCCGGGACGGCGGCTTCGCCTGCGGCCCTGACTTTGCCGGCGACTGGCGCGGGAGTGGCGGTGATCACAGTGCCCATGAATACCCCGGCACCGCATGCCGGACACACCCACTCGGGGCATTCGCCGCCGGCGTCCGGGCACCAGGCATCCGCGTGCACCTGTTCGAAGGGCTCGTCGCCACCACATCCGGGACAATTCCCAAGCGGCTGGGTCATCGCGGTGCCCCCTACAATTGCGTCGCTGCTATTCACTGCGTAGTACATGACTTACTGCGTGGTACATGGAGAAAACTCCTCCCGAATCTTGGCATGTACGAGCGTGATTTCGGGGGATCTTGCCCGGCGTGTCGCCGGGCCGGCCCGGTGCTGGAGAGACTGTTCGATACACTCGCTTGGTGAACCAGCCTCAGCCACAGCCCGGCCAGCGGCCAAGCTCGCCCTTCGTCCGCGCCTGCCGCGGGGAGCCGGTCCCTTACACCCCGGTCTGGTTCATGCGGCAGGCGGGGCGGTCACTGCCCGAGTACCACAGGGTGCGCGAGGGCATCGCGATGCTGGAGTCGTGCACCAGGCCCGAGCTTGTCACCGAGATCACGCTGCAGCCGCTGCGCCGGTACGACGTTGACGCGGCGATCTTGTTCAGCGACATCGTCGTGCCGCTGCGGGCGATCGGCGTGGACGTGGACATCAAGCCGGGCGTCGGCCCCGTCGTCGAGCGCCCCTTCCGGACGATGGACGACATCGAGCGGCTGCGCCCGCTTGAGCCAGACGACGTGCCGTACATCAGCCAGGCGGTGAAGTCCCTGGTCGGTGAGCTCGGTGGCAAGCCGCTCATCGGGTTCGCCGGCGGCCCGTTCACGCTCGCCGCCTACCTGATCGAGGGCGGCCCGTCGAAGAACCATGACCGGACCAAGGCCATGATGTACGGCAACCCCGGGCTCTGGCACGCGCTGATGGGCAGGCTCGCGGCGATCGCGACCGCGTTCCTTCAGGTGCAGACCGAGGCCGGCGCGTCCGCGGTGCAGCTCTTCGACTCCTGGGTCGGCGTGGTCAGCCCCGAGGACTACCGGCACGCGATCCTGCCGTACACCAGCCGGATCTTCTCCGCCCTTGCCCCGTCCGGCGTGCCGAGGATCCACTTCGGCGTCGGAACCGGTGAACTGCTCGGCCTCCTCGGCGAGGCGGGCGCGGACGTGGTCGGCGTGGACTGGCGGATCCCCCTCGACGAGGCCGCGCGACGAGTCGGCGCCCGTGCTGATGGACAGAGTGGCGGCGAGGGCGGGAAGGGCGGCGAGGGCGGGAGGGGCGGCGAGGGCGGGAGGGGCGGCGAGGGCGGGAAGGGTAAGGCCTTGCAGGGCAACCTGGACCCGGCCGTGCTGCTGGCCGGCTGGGACGTCGTGGAGCCTCGCGCCCGGGCGATCGTCGACCGCGGCCGCTCGCTTAGCGGTCACGTCTTCAACCTGGGCCACGGAGTCCTCCCTGAGACCGACCCCGACATCCTCGCCCGCCTCGTGGACCTCGTCCACGAGGCCTCCGCGACCACCGCCTGAAGGCGTCCCGATCTCCGGCCCTGCCCCGGCATCGCCTCACGCGCCGCGACGGCGGACCAGCCAGGCCGCCGCGCCGATGAGGGCGGCGCTCAGCGTCACGAGCCAGGCGCCCTCGATCAGCTGGAACTCCTTTCGCCAAGCTGGACCTTCAGCCGTCAGACGACGACAACCGCCGCGTCCTGGCCGTCCTCGCCTACCTGGAGCGCTGACCCACGTGGGACAAAGAGTGTTCACCGGGGGTTCGCGGACGCGGTTGGCCGGCCCCGAGCTGCAAATGGGACAATAAGGACGTGATATGGATCGAGCTAGAAGGCGCCGTGAACGTGCGCGACCTGGGCGGGCTGCCCACCACTGACGGCGGTACCACTGTGCCTGGCAGGCTGCTCCGCTCGGAGAACCTGCAGGAGCTGACTCCCGGCGACGTCGCCAGGCTCGTCGGCGAGATCGGCGTGACGACGGTCGTGGACCTGCGCTCCACGAACGAGGTGACGATCGAGGGACCCGCGCCGCTCGACGCGCTCGCGGGCGTGCGGCATGCCCACCACCCGGTGCTCAAGGAGTTCCTCGACGTGTCGGACACGGTGAAGGCCGCGCTGGTGACCGAGGCGGCCCAGGCGGACCGCGAGCGGTACCCGGATGACCCGATGTGCGGGCACTACCTCGGCTACCTGGAGAACCGCCCGGAGGAGGTCGTCGGCGCGCTCCGCTCGATCGCGACCGCGCCCGGCGCCGCGATCGTGCACTGCGCCGCGGGCAAGGACCGTACGGGCGTGGTCGTCGCCCTCACCCTCGCCGTCGCCGGGGTGGAGCAGGAGGCGATCGTGGCCGACTACGCGGCGAGCGACGAGCGAATCGAGGCGATCATCGAGCGGCTGGCCCGCTCCAAGATGTACGCGGGCGGCCTGAACGGCACCGCCGTCCGTGCGCACGCGCCGCGCGCCGAGACGATGAAGGCGTTCCTCGAGCAGCTCGGCCCGCGTTACGGCGGCGCGCTGACCTGGCTGGCCGCTAACGGGTTCACCGAAGAAGAGCTCGGCCAGCTCCGCGACAAGCTCAGGCGAGCGTGACCGCGTGGTCCGTGCCTGCCTCATCGACGTTTACGACACGATCCTTGAGTCCAACTTCGTCCAGCGGATGGAGTCGCTCATCGCGCCGCTCGGGATCGGCGATCGGCGACTGGCTCGCCGAGTGGGACAAGATGCGCGAGGACAGGGACCGCGGCAAGCTGACCATCGCGGCCTCGTTCGCGCGGACGCTGTCCGCCCTCGGCATCGAGCCCGAGCCCGACCTTGTCGCCGACCTGTCGCGGCGCGACGTGGAATTCTCCCGCGCCTTTACCCGGCTGTGCGCGGACACGGTCCCGTTCCTCGAATGGCTCAGGTCGAACGGCGTGCTGACCGCCCTGGTGTCCAACTGCGGTGACACCACGCGGCCGCAGCTCGAGCGCCTGGGGATCATCCCGCTGGTAGACGCGGCGATACTGTCCTGCGAGGTCGGCTCGATGAAGCCGTACCCGGAGATCTACGTCACCGCGCTTGAAGAGCTTGGCGTGGCGGCGGTCGACGCGGTGTTCATCGACGATCAGCCGACGTTCTGCGTCGGCGCGGAAGCGGTGGGCATCCGCCCGATCCAGATCGCCAGGGCCGAGGCCAACGGCTACGTCTCCCAGTGGAATTTTCCCGTCGTTCATTCGCTGTTCGACGTCCAGTCACTCCTGTGAGCCACCTGACCTGTCCGGGTACGTTACCTTTTGAGACACCGCGTGTGCGCATGAGAGACCGGGGGAAGGCGAGACTTTATGGCGCCGGTGGGCACGCCCGCGTTCAGCCCGGTGGCCGGCTTGCCCGGCAGCCGCAGCGCGCTGCTCATCACCACGGCCGCTTACGCCGACGCGCAGCTCGCGTGGCTTCGTCCCCCGGTCAGCGGCGCGCATGACCTGGCCGCGGCCCTCGCGGACCCGCGGGCAGGCGGCTTCGCGGTCGACATGCTGACCGACGGGACGGAGACCGAGATCCGGCTGGCCGTCGGGCGGTTCCTCGCCGGGCGGTCGCCGCAGGACACGGTCCTGCTTTACCTGTCCTGCCACGCCATCAGGGACCGGGCGCGGCTCTACTTCGCCGCGACGGACACGTGGCTGCGTTACCCGCAGCGCAGCGCCCTTCCCGCCGCCGCCGTGCTTGGCGAGCTGGACCGGTGCGGTGCGGGGAACCGGATGCTCATCCTCGACTGCTGCTTCAGCGGCGGCTTCGCCGAGGAGAAGGGCGAGCTTGACGTGGCGGCGGAGCTTGCCCTCGACGGCCGGGGCATCGCCGTGCTGTCCGGCTCAAGGGCCAGGGAGTACTCCTACGAGGGCAGGCCAATCGGCCCTGAGCTGCCCCGCTCGGTCTTCACCGAAGGTCTCGCCGTCGGGCTCGCCACCGGCGCGGCGGACGCGGACGGGAACGGCAGCGTGACCGTGGGGGAGGCCTACAACTACGCCTACCGCTACGTCAGCCAGAACACGCCGCGCCAGGCGCCGCAGTACTACCTGGAGGACGGGCACGGCGAGATCCTCCTGGCGCGCACGCGGCCGCGCACGCAGCCGCACGCCCGCCTGTCCGTAGCGGAGCCGCCCTCCGGCCCGCGTCCCAGCTTCGCCGGCGGCGTGCGCGAGCCGGGCACCGCCGCCTTCCGGCCGGCCGCCCCGTCGGTCCCCGGTCACGCCGCGGCGCCGGCGGCGCACGCCGCCATGCATGCCGCCGCGCCCGCGGCCGCGCGGTCACCGGGACAGTCCGCCGCCCCCGCAGCCGCCGCCCCCGCAGCCGGCGTCCCCGCAGCCGGCGCCCGCGCAGCCGGCGCCCGCGCAGCCGCGCGTCCCCGCAGTCGCCGGCCGCGCACGCGACCGCCGACACCAGCGCGGTGGTCCTCGAGCAAGACAGGGACAACGCGTACTGCGTGACGTTCAGCCTGGACGGCAGCCTCCTCGCCTCGGGCGGCTGGGGCCGCCCGGTCCGGATCCGCGACGCATTCGGCGACCGGCTGGTCCGCGAGCTGCGCTCGGCCGGCCCGTCGATCTACGACCTGGCCTTCAGCCCCGACGGGACGCTCCTGGCGACAGGCGGGCGAGACGGCACGGTCGGGCTGTGCGAGGTAGCGACCGGCAAGAAGGTGCGATCGCGCAAGCCGGGCGGCGCCGCGGTCCGTGCGGTGGCGTTCAGCCCCGACGGGACGGTGCTCCTCTCCGCTCACGAGGACGGCGTCGCCCGCCTATGGGACGTACCGCCCCTCGGCCGGATACGCGAGCTGCGGGCCGACGGCGAGACGATTTTCAGCGCGGCGTTCAGCCCGGACGGCACGCTTGTCGCCGCGGCGTGCGCGGATGGCGCGATCCGCATCTGGAGCACCGTCGGCGGCGAGCCGCTCAGCGTGCTGCGCAGGCACACGGGCTGGTGCACCGCGGTCGCGTTCACCCCGGACGGCTCGCGGGTGGTATCGGCCGGCGCGGACGGCGCGGTGCAATTCCACAACGTGGTGACCGGCGAGCCGGCCGGCATCCTGCGGGCAGGCGACGGCATCGTCAACGCCATCTCGCTCAGCCCGGACGGCACGCTGGTGGCCGGCGGCTACGAAACCGGCGCGGTGACCGTCTGGGAGGTCGCGACCAGTCGCTACCAGACCCTGCTCGGCCACGCGGGCCACGTCAACGACGTGGCGTTCAGCCCGCACAGCCGCGCCCTCGCCTCCGCGGGCAAGGACGGCACCGTCCGCCTCTGGCGCTGAGAATTCCCGGGAAAATATAGGCTTGGGGTCATGACGGCTGACGCAACGGCGCACGTGGTGGTGATCGGCGGGGGGATCGCGGGCCTGTCCGCCGCCTTCTTCCTCAGGGACGAGCCGGTACGGGTCACGGTCCTGGAAGGCTCACCGCGGCTGGGCGGGAAGCTGTCCGCGTCGGACGTCGCCGGCGTCGCGATGGACGAGGGGGCGGAGGCGCTACTCGCCAGGCGGCCGGAAGGCATCGAGCTGATCTCCGCGGTCGGCCTCGGCGGCGACCTGGTGCCCGCTGGTGTCACCTCGTCCGCCATCTACACCAGGGGCGCGATGCGCTCGCTGCCGCGCAGGCAGTTCATGGGCGTGCCCGCCGACCTGGACGAGCTCTCCGCGACCGGGGTGGTCTCGCCTGAGGGTGTCGCGCGGGCCAGGGACGAGTCGTCACTGCCTGGCGAGGCCGGCGATGTGTCGGTCACGGAGTACATCGGCTCGCGCCTCGGTGTCGAGATC
This sequence comes from uncultured Actinomycetota bacterium, assembly GCA_963759545.1. Lineage (GTDB taxonomy): Bacteria > Actinomycetota > Actinomycetes > Streptosporangiales > Streptosporangiaceae > Trebonia. Next base: position 168,567 of record CAVXAB010000017.1, on the reverse strand, counting down.
GTTGACCGGCTCGTCGACCCGCTGCTCGGCGGCGTGTACGCGGGCCGGTCGGAGGACCTGTCCTTCCGCGCCACGCTCGCACCGCTCGCGGCGGCCGCGCCCGGGCACGCCACCCTGACCGGGGCGGCCGCCTCGCTGCTCCCGCCGGCGCCCGCCCAGCCTTCCGCAGCGGATAACAGCAACAAGCCGCCGGCGGGCGCCGCCCCGGCGGGCGCCGCCCCGGCCGGCGGTACCGCCGCCAAGCCCGCGCCGGTCTTCGTCTCGCTCACGACGGGAATCGGGGCGCTGCCCGAGGCGGTGGCCAAGGCCTCGGGCGCGGACGTGCGCACGAACGCGATGGTCCGCGCGCTTGAGCGCACGGCGACGGGCTGGCGGCTCACCGTCGGCTCGGCCGCAGAACCCGAGTACCTGGACGCGGACGCGGTGATCCTCGCCACCCCCGCCGCCCCGGCCGCGCGGCTGCTCAAGGACAGCGCGGGCGAGGCGGCGGCGCGGCTCGCGGAAATCCCGTACGCGTCGATGGCCATCGTCACGCTCGCCTTCCGCGCCGAGGCCCTCTTCCAGCGGCAGAGCCCCGCACAGCAGCGCAGCGGCTACCTCGTCCCCGCCGTGGACGGCCGGGCCGTGAAGGCGGTCACGTTCTCCACGCTCAAGTGGCCGCACCTGGCCGCCCAGGCCCCGGTGCACATCGTCCGCTGCTCCGTCGGCCGCAGCGGCGACGTCGCCGTGCTGCAGCGCGACGACGAGGACCTGGCCGCGCTCGCGGCCGCCGAGCTGGCCGGCGCCATCGGGATAACAGCTACACCAGTCGCGTGGCGGGTCACCCGCTGGGGCGGCGGCCTGCCCCAGTACAACGTCGGCCACCTGGACCGCGTCGCGGCCATCCGCGCGGCGGTCGCCGGGCGGCCCGGCCTTGCCGTCGCGGGCGCCGCCTATGACGGCGTGGGCATCCCCGCCTGCGTGTCAACCGCCAAGTCCGCCGCCGCCCAGGTCCTCGCGTACCTGGCCCGTCCCCAGGGGACTTAGGGCCACTTAGCGCATTTTCGTGACCTGGTTTGCGGGGATATGTGGAACACGAAGTGGCCCTAAGTCTTCGGCGCCCGTGCCGGCGGCCGGTGCCGGTGCCGGCTGCCGGCGCCCGCCCGCGGCTAGTGGATAACAGCAAGAAGCGTTCCGCGCTCTGTCCGCGGCCAAGATAACAGCAAGAAGCGCTGCGCGCCTTGCTCGGGCGGTCTCAAGCGGAACCGACCGGGCGAAGTCACGCCGTCGCTTCTGATCACTAAGCTTTTGACTTATGACTGACACGGCAGCGGACAAAGGCGACAGGCAGCGGCCCAAGGCGCGTGACCTGAACGAGCTCATCAGGTACACCATGTGGGCGGTGTTCAAGGTGACCGACAGGGACTTCGCCGGGGAGGCGGGCGGGGAGGTTGGCAGGCGGGTGGCGGGCGGGGAGGTTGGCAGAGAAGGCATCGCGGCCGAGCTCACCGACGTCCTTGACCAGGCGAAGGGCAAGGGCGTCGTTACCCGGGGCTGTTACGACCTGCAGGGGATGCGCGCGGACGCCGACTACATGCTCTGGTGGGTCGCGCCGACCTCCGACGAGCTGCAGGAGATGTACGTCAACTTCCGGCGGACCAAGCTCGGGCACGCCTCCGAGCCCGTGTGGTCGGCGATGGCGCTGCACCGGGCCGCCGAGTTCAACAAGGGCCACATCCCCGCGTACCTCGCGGAAGAGGAGCCGAAGAACTACATCTGCGTCTACCCCTTCGTCCGCTCGTACGAGTGGTACCTCCTCGACCCGGACGAGCGCAAGAAGATGATGGCCGAGCACGGCATGATGGGGCGCGAATACCCGGACGTGCGGACCAACACGGTCAGCAGCTTCGCGCTGAACGACTACGAGTGGATACTCGCCTTCGAGGCCGACGAACTCCACCGGATCGTCGACCTCATGCGTCACCTGCGTGGCTCGGAGACGCGGCGGCACACGCGGGTCGAGATCCCCTTCTACACCGGCCGGCGCAAGTCGCCGGCCGACCTGGTCTCCTCGCTCGCCTAGGGCGCGCGCCGGAACTCAGGCGGCAGGCCCCTGCCGCCGCTGGATCAGCCGGCGGCGCCCCCACCAGGCGAGCCCGCCCACGACGGCCACCGCCGCGACGAACGGCGCCACCGCGCCGAGGATCGTCAGCAGCCAGCCGACCGTCAGCCGCAGCGCGTGCCACCCGCCGGCCAGTCCGCGCGCGAGTCCTGGCGGCGGCGCGCTCTTCGCGGGGGCCTTGGCGGCGGCCTTCGGGCCGACGAGGGTGAGCGTGACCGTCGCGTCCGCGGTCTCGTGGTTGAGCGCGTCCTGCTGCGCGAGCATCGACTCCAGGTCTGACTCCTGCGAGTCGATCTGGTTCTGCACGGAAAGCAGCGAGTTGACGTCTCCCGCGTGCTTGAGCAGGTCGCGGAGCTGGGCGATCGCCGCCTGGTCGGACGCGACCCTGCTGCCCACGTCGGCGACCTGCTGCGTGACGTCTTGGGCCTGCTGCGCGAGCGAGAGCTGGGTGCCGAGTCCGCCGCCGGACAGCGCCGCCAGGGTAGCCGCGTAGCCGGCGACAGGGATCTTGAACGTCACGGTCGCGGTGGCCTGGCTCGGCTGCCCCTGGCCGGCCGACGCGTTCTCCGCGGACACGTACCCGCCCGCGGCCGTGACGATCGACGTGGCGCGGGAGACCGCCGACGCGACGCTCGTCGCGCGCACGGTGAGCTGCGCGGTGTAGATCAGCTGCCGGCCCGCGGGTGCGTACGTGGCCGCGGCGGCCCCGCGTGCGGTGGACACCCCGGGTGCGGTACCCGCCACGCCCGCGGCGGCGTTGGCGGAAGAGGCTGCCGAGCCGGACGACACGGCCGCTGGGGCGCCGGCCAGGGCACCCGCGGCCGGGGAGGATGCGGATGAGGACGCGCCGCCGGAGCAGCCGGCCACCGCGGCGATGAGGATCAGGCAGGGAATCGCCAGCACGCCGAGCAGGCGGCGCGAGGAGCGCGAGGAGCGCGAGGAATGCGGAGAGCGCGAGGAACGCGCGGGAACGGCACGCTTGGTACGCATGCCACTTGGACGGTACCGCCGGACTGCCGGTTGCGTCGCCAGGTCACGATTAGGGCGCATGCGGCGGGCCGAAGCTCTGCGCCGGATGAGTCAGACTTGAGTCATGCCCGACGACCTTCGCGTGAACAGCTGGCTGTCGATCCCCGCCGGCGAGCTGCGCGAGCGGTTTTCCCGGTCCTCCGGCCCTGGCGGCCAGTCCGTGAACACCACGGACAGCCGGGTCGAGCTTTCCTTCGACGTCGCGCGCTCGCCGTCGCTGCCAGCGCGGGAAAGGAACCGTGCGCTCACCCGGCTCGCGTCCCGGCTGACCGACGGCGTGGTCACGGTCGCGGCCGAGACCGAGCGCAGCCAGCTGATGAACCGTGAGGCGGCGCGGGCGCGGCTGGCCGCCCTGCTGCGCGAGGCGATCGCCCCGCCGCCGCCACCGCGCGTTCCCACCAAGCCGACCAGGGGCGCCCGCGAGCGCCGTCTCGCGGACAAGCGCCGCCGCGCCCAGACCAAGCGCGACCGCCGGCCCGACGCGGGCGACTAGTAACGGCCGGGTAAGGCCGGGCCGGCTACCCCTCGGTGACGGGTTCCAGCGTCAGCGAGACCGAGTTGATGCACCAGCGCTCGTCGGTCGGCGTCTGGAAGCCCTCGCCGCTGAACACGTGCCCGAGGTGCGAGTCACAGCGCGCGCACCTGGCCTCGACCCTGATCATCCCGTGCGAGCGGTCCTCGATCAGCGTCACGGCGTCATCGGACGTGGGCTGGTAGAACGACGGCCAGCCGCACCCCGAGTGGAACTTGGCGTCGGAACGGAACAGCTCCGCACCGCATGCCTTGCAGCGGTACACGCCCACCGTCTCGCTGTCCGTGTACTCCCCGGTAAACGCCCGCTCGGTCCCTGCCTGTCGCAGCACCGCGTACTCGTCAGGCGAGAGCAGCTCCCGCCACTCCGCCTCAGTCCGCTCCACCTTCTCCATGTCCTTGAGACTAAACGATCGGCGCCGGTAGTCAGTGGCTGCGGCCCACCGCCGCCCCGGCCGGCCGGCGGCTCTTCATGATCATCCCGAACGAGGGCGCGGCTCCGCCCGCTCCCGCCGCTACATCCGGACGTCGGGTGCCAGCGCCTCAAGGATCTCCGCCGCGCGCAGCACCGCCTTGCCCTCGTCGGCGGCCGGGTCGCCCACCGCGGGGTCGAAGTTCAGGTCGTAGAACACCTCGGTCACCCCGCAGCTCTCCAGCCAGCGGATGTCCTCGCGGATCTGCTCGTACGAGCCGGAGAGCAGCCTCCGCTGCCCGCTCGCCTTGGAGACCGACGGCTTGCCTGGCCGCACCACGCCACGGCACACGATCCGCGCGGGCCCGCGCCCGGCCGCCCGTGCGGCGCCCTGCACCACCTTGGCCGACTCCGCGATCACCGACAGGTCGGCGCTTGACGCGGTCACCCACCCGTCACCGATCCGCCCGGCCCGCTCCATCGCCGCCCGCGACATGCCGCCGATCAGGACCGGCGGACCTGGCCGCTGTACCGGTGCCGGGTCCTGCCGTCCCGCCGGGATCGAGAAGAAGGCACCCTGGTAACCGCCCGCGCCGCTCCACAGCGCTCGCAGCGCGGCGACGTAGTCGTCGGCCCGCGCGCCGCGCTGGCTCATCGACGCGCCGGATCCGGTGAACTCCTCGGCCAGCCAGCCGGACCCGATGCCCAGGTCGAGCCGGCCGCCGGACAGCACGTCCACGGTCGCGGCCTGCTTGGCGAGCAGCAGCGGCGACTGGAACGGGTGGTTGACGACCGCGACGCCGAGCCTGATGGACGACGTGGCCGCGGCCAGGTAGCCGAGTGACACCATCGGGTCGAGCACCGACCGGTACACCGGCGCCAGCTTGGCTCCGGAAGGCGCGAGCAGCCGCTGGAACGTCCACAGCGACCGGTACCCGAGCCGCTCCGCCCGCCGCGCCAGCTCCGCCAGGTTCCGCGGCGTCGCCCAGGCCCCCGAGATCGCCGCACCGAATCCGATGTCCATCCCCCCACCCTATTGTTGGCTCGTGGACATCAGAATCCAGTGCCTGTGCATCGACTCAGCGCATCCGTCGAGAAGCGCGAACTTCTGGGAGGCCGCTCTCGGCTGGCGGCGGACCCATGACACCGACAGCGAGGTGGTGCTTGAGCCGCCGGCGGGCAGTCCAGAGGACGGCGTCGCACCTGACCTCCTCTTCCTGAAGGTTCCCGAGTCGAAGAGCGTGAAGAACCGCCTCCACCTGGACCTGCGCCCGGGGGACCAGGCCGCCGAGGTGGCCAGGCTTGAGGCCCTTGGCGCGCGCCGCGTCGACATCGGGCAGGGCGACGTGAGCTGGGTCGTGCTCGCCGACCCGGACGGCAACGAGTTCTGCGTGCTGAAACCGCTCAACCCCGAATCCGAGGCGGCAGGGTGAGCGGTCCCAGTTCATGGGAGACTGCCACGGTGACCGATTTGCTCCTGCCGGGGGTACCGTTCCCCTTCGAGTCCTCTGGCACTCCCGCTTGCCAGGCCACCGTGGACGGCGGGACGCTGACGCTGGCGGGCGGCCCCAAGTCCGACCTGTTCATCGACCCGGCGGGCGACGAGGGCGCGCGCCCTGACGCGGGCCGGTGGACGGGCCTGCCAGGCGAGAGCGACTTCACCTTCTCGGCCCGGGTCACCGTGGGCTTCGCCAGCACCTTTGACGCCGGCGTGCTCCTGCTGTACCTCAGCGAGCGGCGCTGGGCCAAGCTCTGCTACGAGTTCTCGCCCCAGCGCAAGCCGACCGCCGTCACCGTGGTCACCCACGGCACGTCCGACGACAGCAACTCCTTCGAGACCGCTGGCGGCCCGCTGTGGCTGCGCATCACCAGGTCGGGACGGGTATGGGCGTTCCACGCCGCAACGGACGGCGCCTACTGGAAGCTGCTGCGCTACTTCACGCTCGGCGAGGCGTCCGGTGCCCGCGTCGGCTTCCTCGCCCAGTCACCGACGGGCGCCGGCTGCACCGCGGTCTTCGACTCGGTCACGTACAAGCCCGGCGCGCCCGCCGACCTCCGCGACGGCACCTAACGCGCAGCACCTAACGCGCAGCACCCGACGAGATCGCACGACGAGATCGCACGGGGCGCGCCAGCCGGCAACACTCGCGTGCGCCAGCGCGTCACCTCGATGTCACGGAATGGCTAGCCAGGGTCCACCGGGCACTTTTACGCTCCCCTCATGAGCGATGACTCGGGCAAGAACGAGACGACGCGACGCGCCTTCATGGTCGGCGGCGCGGCGGCCGCCGTCGGCGCGGCGGCCGCCGGCCGCATCCGCCCCGACAAGATCACCGACGAGCAGGCGAGGCTGATCGACAAGGTCACCGCCGCCGCCACCACGAGTGCGAGCCTCAGCGACATCAAGCACGTCGTGATCCTCATGCAGGAGAACCGCAGCTTCGACCACTACTTCGGCACCCTGTCGGGAGTTCGCGGCTTCTCCGACCCGAACGCGGCGAAGAACGCCAACGGCACGCCGATCTTCGACCAGTACGGTTACCAGCCGGGCAGCGGGCCGAGCGCTTCCGGCTACCTGCAGCCGTTCCACCTGGTCAACAAGCCGCCGTCGGAGAACGGCGAGGACACCAACGACATCGCGCACGACTGGGTGACACAGCACGACAGCTGGAACGGCGGCAAGCTCGACTCGTTCATCAGGGCCCACCTGTCCGCGGACGGCGACACCAACGGCCCGGTCACCATGGGCTACTTCACGCGCTCGGAGCTGGCCTTCTACTACGCGCTCGCCGACGCGTTCACGATCTGCGACGGCTACCACTGCTCGGTGCTCGGCCCCACCGACCCGAACCGCCTGATGGCGATGTCGGCGTCGATCGACCCGTCGGGCGGCCACGGCGGCCCGGTGCTCACCACGGCCTCTAACCGGGTCGGCATGACCGGCAAGCTGAGCTGGAAGACCATGCCGGAAGCGCTGCTGGCGGCGGGCGTGAGCTGGAAGGTCTACAACGACCCCACCGGCATCCTCGGGCTGGGCGTCCTGTCCTACTTCAAGAACTACACCAACCCCTTCAGCCTCACCGGCCTCGAACTGATCGCCAAGGGCCTCACTCCCGGCTTTCCCGGCGACTTCGAGAGCGACGTGAAGAGCGGCAGCCTCCCGAGCGTCTCCTGGATCGTCCCGCCGCTTGCCGAGTGCGAGCACCCGGCCGCGCCGCCGGAGTGGGGCGAGTACCTGGTCCAGCAGATCCTGAGCATCCTCGTCTCGAACCCCGATGTCTGGGCGCAGACCGTATTCATCGTGAACTACGACGAAAACGGCGGCTTCTTCGACCACGTGCCGCCGCCCGCCGCGCCCGCCGGGACCGCGGGGGAGTACCTGACCGGCACCCTGCCAAGCTCGGCGGGCGGCATCGCCGGCCCGGTCGGACTCGGCTTCCGCACCCCGGCGCTGGTCATCTCCCCGTTCAGCGCCGGCGGCTACAAGTACTCGGGCGCGCTCGACCACACGAGCACGCTCCGCCTGATCGAGACCCGCTTCGGCGTCACGGTGCCCAACCTGTCCGCCTGGCGCCGCTCCGTCACCGGCGACTTCACCGGCGCGCTCAACCTCGCGAGTCCCCCGGTGACCGCGGTCCCCGCGCTCCCATCCACCTCGATCGGCTCGAACCTCACCGTCGTCGAGGAGGCCGTGCTCAACGCACTCACCGGCACCCTGGACGTCGGGCTGCCCTACCCGCTCCCCGCAAGCAACTCCATGCCCGCCCAGGAGACAACCCCCGTCAGGCCCCCGGTCCCCTAGCCACCGAGCGGGCGAAGCGTGGATGTGCCGTTGGTGTCGTTATAACGACACCAACGGCACATCCACGCCCGGATAACAGCAAGAAGCGTTGCCGCGGTGTGGCGGCAGCCTCGGTCAGCGCGGTGTCGCGGCAGCCTCGGTCACCGCGGTGTCGCGGCAGCCTCGGTCAGCGCGGGCCTGCCAGGACCGCCGCTGTCAGTTCGGCGGCGCAGCCCCACGACAGCGTGACGCCCGCGCCGCCGTGCCCGTAGTTGTGCCAGAGCACCCGCCCGCCCGGCAGGGCCTGCGCTTCGAGCCGCACCGACGGGCGGACGGGCCGCAGGCCGACCCGCTGCGCGACCACCCTTGCGCCGCGCAGCGCGGGGAAGGCCGCGGCGCAGTCCCGCATGACCCGGTCCGCCACGCCGGGCCGCGGCGCCATGTCGGTCGCGCCCTCGTACGCGGTACCGCCGAGGATGACCAGGTCGCCGTGCGGAAACAGGTACACGTAGTCGGCGCCGTCGTTTCCGTGGTCGAGGTAGAACTCGGTGATGCCGGGGTTCTCGACGACGACGATCTGCCCGCGCACCGGGATCAGCGCCTCATCCGGGACCAGGGTGCGTGCCCCGATCCCGGTGCAGTTCACCACGACGGGCGCCGCGACCGAAGCCAGCGACGTCACCGTCTCGGCCGCGACCGATCCGCCGAGGCCCTCGTACCGCCGCAGCAGGTACTCAAGGAACACCGGCATGTGCACCGCGGGCGCCGTGTACCGCCAGCCCGTCACGAATCCGGCTGGCAACTCGCCGTTGCCGAGGACGCGCACGTCAGGAAGCAGGTCAGTCCACGCGGGCGGCACCGTGGGCGAAGCGCAGACCTCGCGTCCCGACAGCTGGTGGACTCCGGCGGCCGGATCGTCGGCCAGCGCCGACAGCACGGCGAGCCCGGTCCGCGCCCACGCGTAGCACCGCTCAGGCGGCCCGCAGCGTACCGGCCCCCAGATCGCGCCTGCCGCCGCCGACGTCGTCGCGGCCGGCGGCGCCGCCGTGACGATCCGCGTGGCCAGCCCGGCCTCCGCGAGCGTTATCGCGGTCGTCAGCCCGACCACCCCGGCACCGACCACCACGGCGTCCACGTCAGTCACACCAACCGACGGTACCGCCGTAAACCCCTAAGGTGCCAGCGCCGTCCGTCGGACCGGGGCCTGACCAGGGTGAACGTCTCGAATAGGGCGTAGTCGTCGGGCGGCGCGCCTCGTGTGCCTGTGGCCGGGCCTGCCGGGCCGGTGTCGGCCGGGTCAGGGCCGGCCGCGTGGTAATACCGCACGGTGATGGACGTCTGGCCGCCCGCCTCGCTGCCCGGGCTGACGTCGAAGACCGCGATGCCGTAGCCGGCGGAGTTGTCGCGCCGCGCGGACCAGGTCGCCGCCTCCACGGCGTCGGCGGCGGGGCGCGGGCCGTCGCCGGGCGGCCGCTGGTCAGGCACCGGCGGAGCCGGCCGGGTAAAGACCCTGGCCGTCCGGCGGAGCGCCCCCGATTCACCGGGCCCGCCGGGTCCTTGGGCGCTGCCGCCGGAGCCGAGGACCAGGTGCACGGTGCCCTGGCTGGTGTCGAACACCCCGCTGTCCACCGTGGTCACCGGGCGGGGCCTGCGGGTGTCGGTTGGCGCGCCGGCCAGGGTGTCCGTGCCCACCGCCGCGTCGAAGCCGCGGACGGGGAAGGACCGCTCGTACCCGTGGTCGTGCCCGGACAGCACCAGGTCGACCTCGTAGGTGTCGAACAGCGGCAGCCACTCCCGCCGGACGCCCAGGTCGGACCCGTTCCCTGTCGGCGCCGACGAGCAGGCGCACTGGTGAAGTTGCGCGACGATCCAGTCGATGGAGGCGTCGGCGCGGGCGGCCGCCAGCGTCGACTCAAGCCACCGGGTCTGCGCGCCGCCGGAGTAACCGCGCCCGGCGAAGGCGGGCGCCGTCACTGGCGGGCCGCCCGCCGGCGGCTCCGCGGGCAACGAGGCGAGGGCCGCCGCGGGCGCGCCGGCGGCCGAGTAGGCGACGTCGTCACCGCTCAGGCAGACGAAGAGCGCCGTGCCCACCCGGAAGGCGTACCACCGCCCCTCAAGGCCGTCTACCCCGTTGGACGGCAGCGTGTACCTGGTCAGGTAGGAAGCGAGCCCCTGCTCCTCGTTGCCGGCCGCAAGCTCGTGGTCGCCAGGCACAGGCAGCCACGGCCGGTTCGCCGCCGACGCCTGGACGTTGTTACCGAAGTCCCGCCAGACCTGCTCCCGGGAAAACGGGCCAAGGGCGTCAGGGGTCGGGCCGGCGTCCGCGAGGTCGCCGTTGAGCAGGTGGAACAGCGGCTGAAACGTCTCCACCGCGCCCACCGCGTACGCGGCCCGTTCCTGGCCGGGCGCCGCGAGGTCGCCGAAGCTGGTGAACCTGAAGGCGGCGCGTCCCGCGGGCGCCGTGGTGAACGTGGCGCTGAACGGGTCGGTCGCGTTGACGTCGTTGTCCGCGGTGACGGCGTACCCGTAGGTCGCGCCTGGGCGCAACCCGTCCACCCGCGCGTGGTAGGTCCAGGTGACGGCGCCGCTCAGCGCGTCGGTGTACGCGCGCTCGGCGGCGGTGATGACCCGCTGCCCGATCCGGACGCGGGGCCGCTCCGCCTGACCTCGCGACACCCATGACACGACCACGACCCGTGTCGGGTCGTCGCCCCAGGTGAGGTGGATCTGCTCGGGGGTGCCGTCCGCGGTCTCATACCGCCCGCGGGCCGCGGCCCTGCCCGGCCCGGCGGCGGTCGCGGCGATCAGGCCGGTGCCCGCGGCGATCATCTGCCGCCTGGACAAGCCGGACCCCGAGTCATCTGACATGCGGAGACTTTGCCGTCCGACGGTAAACGACTGGTAACGGCAGGGAAGGTAGCGCCCCCCGATCTTGATGAATATTGGGATGGGCTCGTTGACCGCGCAGGTCAGGGCGGGTCTGCCGATGACGGGATCAAGCGGGTCCCCTGCGCTCGAGCACCCAGGCGGTGAGCTGGGCGCGGGAGGAGAACCCCAGCTTGGTGAAGACGTGCTCCACGTGGGAGTCGACCGTGCGCTTGGAGAGGTACAGCCGCTCGGCGATCTCCCGGTTGCCGAGGCCGTCGGCGACCAGTTCGGCGACCTCCCGCTCGCGCCTGGTGAGCGACTTACCCCCGGGGCCAGGCTGGGCGGTGTCGGCGGGAGGCCCGGCCGGCGCCTCGCCCTTCGCCACCGCGAGGGCGACGGACAGCGGCACGGCGTAGCCGTGCCCCACCAGCGCGTCGAAGCGCTCCTCGCCGAGCGCGCCGCGCGCGGTGTCCGTGCCGCTCTTGCGGATCTCGGCGTAGGCGGGGCCCATGAGCACGGGAGCGTTCAGCAGCGTCCACAGCCTCTCGCTTGCCCCGTGCAGCACGGCGGCGCGCTCGGCGTCACCAGTGGCCACCAGGCAGACGGACAACAGGTCGAAGGACATCGCGATCGTGTGCAGGTCGCCGAGCCGCTCCTTGATCCGCAGGCAGGCGAGCGCGTCCTCGATCGCGGCGGCGTTGTCGCCGGACAGCCAGCGCGCGGCGCCGCGTGTCCACAGCGCGGTGCCGCGCGCCCACTGCTCACCGGCCTCGTCACAGCGCCGTATGCACTCTTCGCAGAGCTTGACCGCCCGGTCAAGCTCGAAGGTCAGCAGGCAGACCGAGGCGAGCCTGCTGTAGGTGACCAGCGCCGTGGGGTCGCAGAACCCGGCCCGCTCGTCAACCGCGAGCGCCGACTCGAACTCGGACTGCGCGGCGGCCAGGTCACCGGAGTAGAACGCGAGCATGCCGCGCGCGTCGGTGACGTGCGCCGCGAGATCGTCGTCGCCCCTGGCCTCGGCCAGTGACGTCGCCCGCGTGAGCAGCGGGCCGCCGGTCGCGAAGTCACCCTGCTGCACCGCGAGCACGCCCGCGCCGAACACTGCCCAGGCGTCGTCGCGCGACTGCGGCGCCACCGCGAACGCCAGGTCGTGCCAGCGCCTGCCCTCGGTGAACTGGCCGGTCATCAGCCAGTAGGGCAGCAGCCGTCGCGTCATGCGCAGGCCGGCCGGCGCCCCGCCTTGCGCGGTGAAGGAGAAGTCGAGCGCGACCCGCAGGTTCGCGGTCTCCACGTCGAGCCGGGTGAGCCAGGCCGTCTGCCGCGCGGTCATGCTGCCTGCCGCGGCCCGCTCCGCCAGCCCGAGGTAGTAGTCGCGGTGCCTGGCGCGCACTCGCCCGGCCGCCGCGGCGCCCGCCGCGTTCAGGAGTTCCGCGCCAAACTCGCGCATCGTGTCGAGCAGCTGGTAGCGGTCCTCGGGCACGTCGCCGCCGGGATCTGGGGTCGCCCCCCCGGGAGAAAACTGGATGACCGATTTGTCGGTGAGGCGGCGCAGGGTCTCGCCGGTGCCCGGACCGCAGACGTACTCGGCCGCCGCGAGCCCGAAGCTGCCGGGGAACACGGAAAGCTCCGCCCACAGCTTCTGCTCGGCCGGCGTGCACAGCTCGTAGCTCCAGGAGACCGCGGCGCGCAGCGTGCGGTGCCGGTCGGTGGATGTCCTGGTGGCGCCGAGTACGCGGAACCGGTCGCTCAGCCTGGCGAGTATCTCCTCGACGGGCATGCCGCGCAGCCGGACGGCCGCGAGCTCAAGGGCCAGCGGGATCCCGTCGAGCCGCCGGCACAGCTCGGCGACCGCGGGGGTGTTCTCCTGGGTGAGCGCGAAGCCGGGGACCGTCGCCCGTGCCCGGTCGACGAACAGGGTGACCGCGTCGGCGTGGGCGGCGGTCGCGTCGTCCGCCGCCGGCAGGTCGAGCGGGGTGATCAGCACCGTGTGCTCGTCCGGCAGGCCAAGGGGGGAGCGGCTTGTCGCCAGGATGCGCAGCCCGGGCGCGGCGGCAAGCAGCAGCGCGGCGAGCTCCGCGCAGGGCCCGGTGAGGTGCTCGCACGTGTCGAGCAGGAGGAGCAGCTCGCGTTCGGCCAGGTTCTGCGCGAGTACCTGGGGCGCGTCGCCCGCGGCCTCGTCGGGCAGCCCGAGCGCCTCAGACACGGTGCGCGCGAGGAGCTCGGGCGCCTGCAGCGGCGAGAGCTGGACCAGCCAGCAGCCGTCCGTGAAGCTCATCCGCAGGTCGGCGGCCGTACGCAGCGCGAGCCTGGTCTTGCCGACGCCGCCCGCACCGCGCAGGGTGACGAGGCGGTGCCGCTCCACGGCGTCGGCGATGGCCGGCAGTTCCCGCCGTCTTCCGATGAACCGGGTGACCTCGGCCGGGAGATTATTTCTCTGGCCCGATGTCAGCGCGGCCACGATTTCCCCGTATCGTACGGCCCGCCGCATGGCTAACCCCGTGGCGGGCATTTGGTGGTTTCCGGGCATCGTACAACGTCACCACCCGCCGTCGGCCGGCAAACGGCCAATCAGGCCCGGCGGCTTCCGGCCGCGCCATTTCCGCTATCTGGGTCATTTCACCGGCCGCCAGGCGCGCACGTCGCTTTCCCGGAGGGCATCCCGGGGACGACGGCCGAAGTCGGCCGCGTGCGGGCGCCGACCAGAAGAGATAACAGCAACAAGCGCGGAGCGCTGCCCCCTGGCCGTCGCGCCGTCTTCCGCCGCTCGCGCAGGGTATTGACGTGGTTATTGGTGTGCCAATAACGCATTCGTGCGCCGGAAAATATGAAGTGCGGTTCGCCTGAGGCGCGAAGCACGCACCCGTTCGGGGGAAAGGGACTTATATTCTTTTTCCCGAACGGGTGCGGCTGACTCGCTAGCGGTCAGATCTTCGTCCAAGCCTCGGTGAGGACCGCGCGGAGGATCTGCTCGATCTCGTCGAAGTGCTCCTGCGTGCAGATCAGCGGCGGGGCGAGCTGGATCACCGGGTCACCGCGGTCGTCGGCGCGGCAGACGAGGCCGGCGTCGAACAGCGCGTGCGACAGGAAGCCGCGCAGCAGCCGCTCCGACTCGTCGTCGTCGAAGGTCTCCTTGGTGTTCTTGTCCTTGACGAGCTCGATGCCGTAGAAGTACCCGGCGCCGCGGATATTGCCGACGATCGGCAGGTCGAGCAGCTTGTCAAGCGACGCGCGGAAGCCGTCCTCGTGGGCCCGCACGTTGCCGAGCAGGTTGTCCCGCTCGAACACGTCCAGGTTGGCGAGCGCGACCGCGGACGACACGGGATGCCCGGCGAACGTGATGCCGTGCAGGAACGTCGCGCTGCCGGTCAGGAACGGCTCCATCAGCTCGTCGCGGACGATCATGCCGCCGAGCGGCGAGTAGCCGGAGGTGACGCCCTTGGCGAAGGTGATGATGTCGGGCTGGTAGCCGTAGCGCTCGGAGCCGAAGTAGTAGCCGAGCCGCCCGAACGCGCAGATCACCTCGTCCGACACGAGCAGCACGCCGTACTTGTCGCAGATCTCCCGCACGCGCTGGAAGTAGCCGGGCGGCGGGGTGAAGCAGCCGCCGGAGTTCTGCACCGGCTCGAGGAACACGGCCGCGACCGACTCGGCGTCCTCGCGCAGGATCGCCCGCTCGATCTCGTCCGCGGCCCAGACCCCGAACTTGGCCTCGTCGTCGGCGACGAATTCAGGCGCGCGGTAGAAGTTCGTGTTCGGCACGCGGACGCCGCCGGGCGGTAGCGGCTCGAAGTCATGCTTGATCGCGGACAGGCCGGTGACGGCGAGCGCGCCCATCGAGGTGCCGTGGTAGGCGTACTCGCGGCTGATCACCTTGTACCTGGTTGGCTCGCCCGTGCGCTTGAAGTAGGCCTTGGCGAGCTTCCACGCCGACTCGACGGCCTCGGAACCCGACGTCGTGAAGAACACCCGGTTCAGGTCGCCAGGCGCGAGCTCGGCGAGCCTGGCGGCCAGCTGCACCGCCGCCGGGTGGGCGTAGGACCACAGCGGGAAGTAAGCGAGCTCTGAGGCTTGCTTGGAGGCGGCCTCCGCCAGCTCGGTGCGGCCGTGCCCCACCATCGACACGAACAGGCCGGCGAGCCCGTCGAGGTACCGCTTGCCCTTGTCGTCGTAGACGTACGGGCCGCTGCCGCGCACGATGACCGGGATGTCCCCGTCGTTGTACGACGACATCCGGGTGAAGTGCATCCACAGGTGCTGCTTCGCCGCCGCCTGGAGCTCGTCTGAAGAAAGGGTCACCGCGTCCCCCACGTGTAAGTCTGCTTGCGTAGCTTTAGGTAAACAAAGGTCTCGGTTGACGTGACCGACGGCACCGCGCGCACCCGGCTCAGAATCTCCAGGAGGTGGTCGTCATCCTCGCAAACCACCTCAAGGAGAACGTCGAACGAGCCCGCCGTCAGCACCACGTAGTCGATCTCATCCATGTCCGCGAGCTGGTCAGCGACCCGCTGCACGTCGCCGTCGCAGCGCAGGCCGATCATCGCCTGACGCCGGAAGCCGAGCTTGAGCGGGTCGGTCACCGCGACAACCTGCATGACGCCGGCCTCGTGCAGCCGCTGGACGCGCTGCCTGACGGCGGCCTCGGACAGCCCGACCGCCTTGCCGATCGCCGCGTAGGACCGCCGCCCGTCCGTCTGCAACTGCTCGATGATCTGCTTGGAGATCTCGTCGAGCACGGGCATGACGACCGGGCCGCTGCGCGGGCCGTGGGCCATCCGTTCACATCCTTCCGCGTTCATTGGTCCCCTCTCATGCTTGTCGTGTTTCGCATCTGTGTCAACTAATTTCGTAGATAGAGATCATGTAATCCACGGATTCCCTCGTTAGAGGAACTTAATTTTGCGAAGGTCGTCGCTTTAGGCGGCTACCAGCCCCCGTCGCCCTGATGGTGCCAGGCCCACTCGGCGTGCTGGAGGTTGCCGGTCGCGCCGGCGGCCGCTTCCGCACGGGGCGCATACGGGTAAACGCGGGCCGTCGCCGTGCCGTCGCCAGGGGCAGGCCCGCAGGCAGGGACCACCAGGCCGCCCCCCGACCACGCGGCGGGAACGACCCCTGCTGCCCCGGGAAGCTGGTGCGCGGCGGGAAACGCGCCGCACGGGCCGCTCGCGCCGGCCCCGGGCCTTTGGGTAGCGGTGGCCGGTCCTGGCCCGATGAGCGTGCCCAGGCTAAGCGCGATCGCGGCGAGGCCGGAGCCGGGCAGGCGACGGTTCCGCATCGCAGGCTTCACCACCTTGCCCGGACCAAGGCCGACAACTACAGAAAGTAGCTGACTGTATACGTACAGCTACTATCATGCGCAGTTCACGGCCAGGCTTAAACCTCGCGCTCAGGCCTCCCGGTCAGTCTCCGTCCCGCCGGCGGCGGCCGCGCGGCCGGTCCTGGCGTGTTCCTCGCCGCGGACCAGGGCGACGACCTCGTGCGCGATGCCGATCGACGGGCCCCCGATCAGCTCCCACGCCCTGGAGATGCCGATCACGAAGCAGACGATCACCAAGATCGCGACCCCGTTTGCCGCGCTTGGGTCACTGGGACGTCCCATCAGTTGGGCACCGAAAAACAACTGGACGATGAACACGACCGCCTGGCCAATCAGGAACAGCGCGTCCCGCCCGGTCGCCCAGCGCAGCCCTCGCACCCGGATGAGCGACAGCAGCGCCGCTACCACGAACAGCAGGCCGACGATCGCCACCACCAGCGACGTCGTCCCGATCCCGCCGTCAGGTACCAGGGCGAACAGCGAGACCACCAGGGCATTGATGAATCCGGTCAGCGCCGCGTTGGCGCGTATGCGGAGCGTCTGCGCCGCGGCCTCGGCCTTCGCGAGTCGCTCGCCGGAGACTGAGATGGCCACGAAGAGCAGCCCGATCAGCGCGCCGGCCACCCCGGCGCTCCCGAGGAAGAAGTCGTGCAATCCTTCTGGAACCATCGGACGATCTTCCCATGGCCGACGCCGCGTTCTGATCGAGGCGGTCGCTTAGCCGGGCCTGCCACGGGGAGCGCAGGCACCGTCCGACGGTGACACGGTGACGGGCGGAGAAACGGCGCATCCGTTCGGGATCACGGGTTTGATCTGTGACCGTCGGTAAGGTGAGGTGCATGGAAATCACGAAGCCAGAAGTGGACTACCCGGAGGGCACGCCGCCCAAGGCGCTCGAGATCACCGATCTCTGGGAGGGGGACGGCAAGGTCGCGGGGGCGGGCGACACCGTCGAGGTGCACTACGTCGGAGTCTCGTACTCCACGGGGGAAGAGTTCGACGCGAGCTGGAACCGGGGCGAGCCGCTGCGCTTCCGCCTGGGCGTCGGGCAGGTCATCCAGGGCTGGGACCAGGGCGTCCAGGGCATGAAGGTGGGCGGCCGCCGCAAGCTGGTCATCCCGCCCGACCTCGGCTACGGCAGCCGCGGCGCGGGCAGCTCCATCAAGCCGGGCGAGACCCTGATCTTCGTCTGCGACCTGGTATCCGCCTAGCCCTCTCTCAAGCGATATGGATGTCCCGTTGGTGTCGCTAGAACGACACCAACGGGACATTCACGCAGCCGGCTCCCTAGCGGGCGCTCATCCAGAGGCGGGTCAGGCCGTGGATCGCGTCCACGTTTGGGGTGGGCACGCCGACCAGGTCACCGAGCTCGCGCACCGCGCCGGTCAGCGCGTCGAGTTCGAGCGGGCGCCCGGCCCGCGCGTCCTGCAGCATCGACGGGACGAAGTCACCGAGCTTGCGCGTGACCGCGTGCCTGTCCTGGGGCGACTGCGTGATCGGGCAGCCGACCCGCTCGCCGATCGCCCGCGCCTCGAGCATCGCCCGCGAGATGAAGTCGCGCACCAGGTCATCGTCGAGCGCGGGCCCGGTCGTGGCGCCGGTGAGCGCGCAGATGGGGTTAAGCGTCAGGTTGCCCCACAGCTTGTACCAGACGTCGTCGCGGATCCGCTCGGACAGCGTCACGTCGAAGCCGCCCGCGCGCAGCACCGAGGCGAGCGCGTCGAGCCGGGGCGAGGGCGACCCGTCGAGTTCGCCGATGATCAGCCCGTTGCCGCTCCGCCACGACACCTCACCAGGCGCGGGCGACGACGCGGAAAGGTGCACGGTGCCGCCGATGACCCGGGAGGCGGGCAGCACCGAGGCGATGAAGCCGCCCGGGTCAACGCTGTCCAGGTGCCGCCCGGCCGCCGGCCCGCCGAACCCGTCGAGGAACCACCAGGGCACCCCGTTCAGCGTCGAGAGCACCGCCGTCCGCGGCCCGAGCAGGCCACCGAGCGACGCCGCGACGCCGGCCATCGACTGCGCCTTGACCGCGACGACGACAAAATCCTGCGGGCCTAGCTCGGCCGCGTCGTCGGACGCCGTCACCTGGGCGGTGACCGTCTCTCCCGTGCTCGCCGGCCCAGCGGAGGACACCCGCAGCCCGCGCTCCCTGATGGCGGCAAGCGTCGCGCCGCGCGCGAGCACGGACACGTCCGTCTCCCCGGCAGCGGCCAGCCGCGCCGCGATGACCCCGCCGATGGCCCCGGCACCGACAACACAGATTCGCATGGCCTCATGTCTATCCCGACCTGGCCCGTGTGCGAAAGTCGGAGCATGACCGCTCCGCTCGTGGACCCAGCGCAGGCCGATCCAGTCGTCGCGCGGTCCCTGGCAGGCGCGGCGCCGCGCTCGTTCTGGCTCGACCAGCCCGATGCGCCAGAGCCCGCCGATGCCCTCGCGGGCGACGTGACCGCGGACCTCGTGGTCATCGGCGGCGGGTTCACCGGCCTGTGGACCGCGCTGCTCGCCCGCGAGCGGTACCCGGAGTCCGACGTCGTGCTCATCGAGGCGAAGACGGTCGGCTGGGCGGCCTCCGGCCGTAACGGCGGGTTCTGCTCCGCCAGCCTCACGCACGGCATCGGCAATGGCCTCGAGCGTTTCCCCGATGAGATGCCGCTGCTTGAGCGGCTGGGCGAGCAGAACCTCCGCGAGATCGGCGAGACGGTCGCGCGGTACGGCATCGACTGCGACTTCCAGCCGACCGGGGAGCTGGCGCTCGGGGCCGCGCGGTGGCAACTCGACGGCCTGGACGAGGAGGCGGTCGCCGCGCGGCGCCTTGGCCACGACGTCGAGGTGCTCGACGCGGCGGGCGCCCGCGCCGAGCTTGACTCGCCGCTGTGGGCCGGCGGCCTCAAGTACACGACGGGCAACGCGATGGTGGAGCCGGGCCGCCTCGCCTGGGGGCTGCGCCGTGCCTGCCTGGACGCGGGGGTACGGATCTACGAGCACACGCCGGCGACGTCGCTTTCCGCGGTCACGGCGGGCGCCGGGATGCGGGCGCGGACGCCGTACGGCTCGGTCCGCGCCGCCAGGGTCGCCCTCGCCGCGGGCGTGCCTGGCGGGTCGCTGCTGCGCCGGGTCGGCGCGTACGTGGTCCCTGTCTGGGACTACGTGCTGATGACCGAGCCGCTGTCGGCGCCGCGCCTTGCCAGCCTCGGCTGGCGGGACCGGCGCGGGGCGTCCGACCTCGGCAATCAGTTCCACTACTTCCGCCTCACCCGTGACAACCGCGTGCTGTGGGGCGGCTACGACGCGGTGTACTACAACGGCGGCAGGATCCGCGAGGAGCACGTCGTGCGCCCGGCGACGTTCGCTAAGCTCGCGGCCCAGTTCTTCGCCACGTTCCCGCAGCTTGAGGGCGTGTCCTTCACGCACGCGTGGGGCGGCGTCATCGACACGTGCAGCCGGTTCTGCGCGTTCTTCGGCACCGCGCACGCGGGCCGCGTCGCCTACGCGGCCGGGTACACGGGGCTCGGCGTCGGGGCCTCCAGGTTCGCCGCCCAGGTGCTGCTCGACAAGCTGCACGGCGAGGACTCAGAACGGGCGCGGCTGACCCTGGTCAACAGCAAGCCATTGCCCTTCCCGCCGGAGCCGCTGCGCTCCGGCGTCATCCAGGCGACCCGCGCGTCGATCGCCCGTGCCGACAGGAACGAGGGACGCAGAGACCTGTGGCTGCGCACGCTTGACCGCCTGGGCCTGGGGTTTGATAGTTGACCGCAGGGGGAGGTTTGGGGGCCCGCGACACGGGGCACCATCAGATGTCAGGAACGATTTGACGATGGTGGCTGAGACCCGTAAGGTTCTTCTTGCCCCGAGGGGGAGGGAACGCCGGAAGGCGGGCCCGGACCCGGGGAGCCACCAGTAGAAAGTCTCTACGGAGCTTTGTGCGCGTGCAGCGTGCACAGCACTCCTATAGAGCCGGTATGCTGATGGCTCGGGAATTCCCGAAAAGCCAAATCAGGCTAAACGGTCCGAATAAATCGGGCCGGAGCCGATTTGACAAGAAGGAAAAACCGGGTAAATTAAAAGAGTCGCCGCGAGGGACGGAATGAAAATTCCGAAACACGGAGAGCGTCTGTTTCTTGAGAACTCAACAGCGTGCTAAAAGCCAGTGCATTATAAATGTACAAAACCCCCGTCGGGGCTGGTTCTTCGGAGCTGGTTCCACGGATATAGCCATGATGTTTGAGCTCATGGTTGGGTTGCTGGTTTCCGGGCTCTTCGGGGCCTGGTGGCAGTCATTCAACGGAGAGTTTGATTCTGGCTCAGGACGAACGCTGGCGGCGTGCTTAACACATGCAAGTCGAACGAGGCGCTTGCGCCTAGTGGCGAACGGGTGAGTAACACGTGAGCAACCTGCCCTTGGCTCTGGGATAGCCTCCGGAAACGGGGATTAATACCGGACATGACCTTCTCCTGCATGGGGGAGGGTGGAAAGTTTTTCGGCCAGGGAGGGGCTCGCGGCCTATCAGCTTGTTGGGGGGGTAACGGCCCACCAAGGCGACGACGGGTAGCCGGCCTGAGAGGGCGACCGGCCACACTGGGACTGAGACACGGCCCAGACTCCTACGGGAGGCAGCAGTGGGGAATATTGCACAATGGGGGAAACCCTGATGCAGCGACGCCGCGTGCGGGATGAAGGCCTTCGGGTTGTAAACCGCTTTCAGCAGGGGCGAATTCAGACGGTACCTGCAGAAGAAGCGCCGGCTAACTACGTGCCAGCAGCCGCGGTAATACGTAGGGCGCGAGCGTTGTCCGGAATTATTGGGCGTAAAGAGCTCGTAGGCGGCCTGTTGCGTCCGCTGTGAAATCCCAGGGCTTAACCCTGGGCCTGCAGTGGATACGGGCAGGCTAGAGGCAGGCAGGGGAGAACGGAATTCCCGGTGTAGCGGTGAAATGCGCAGATATCGGGAGGAACACCGGTGGCGAAGGCGGTTCTCTGGGCCTGTTCTGACGCTGAGGAGCGAAAGCGTGGGGAGCAAACAGGATTAGATACCCTGGTAGTCCACGCCGTAAACGTTGGGCGCTAGGTGTGGGTCCCTTCCACGGGGTCTGTGCCGCAGCTAACGCATTAAGCGCCCCGCCTGGGGAGTACGGCCGCAAGGCTAAAACTCAAAGAAATTGACGGGGGCCCGCACAAGCGGCGGAGCATGTTGCTTAATTCGACGCAACGCGAAGAACCTTACCAAGGTTTGACATGGACCGAAAACTCATGGAGACATGGGGTCCTTCGGGGCGGTTCACAGGTGGTGCATGGCTGTCGTCAGCTCGTGTCGTGAGATGTTGGGTTAAGTCCCGCAACGAGCGCAACCCTCGTCCAATGTTGCCAGCGGGTCATGCCGGGGACTCATTGGAGACTGCCGGGGTCAACTCGGAGGAAGGTGGGGATGACGTCAAGTCATCATGCCCCTTATGTCTTGGGCTGCAAACATGCTACAATGGCCGGTACAAAGGGCTGCGAACCTGCGAGGGTAAGCGAATCCCGGAAAGCCGGTCTCAGTTCGGATCGGGGTCTGCAACTCGGCCCCGTGAAGCCGGAGTCGCTAGTAATCGCGGATCAGCAACGCCGCGGTGAATACGTTCCCGGGCCTTGTACACACCGCCCGTCACGTCACGAAAGTTGGCAACACCCGAAGCCGGCGGCCTAACCCGTAAGGGAGGGAGCTGTCGAAGGTGGGGTCGGCGATTGGGACGAAGTCGTAACAAGGTAGCCGTACCGGAAGGTGCGGCTGGATCACCTCCTTTCTAAGGAGCACCGGCGCCCTAAGTCACCGAATGCGTGACTGGGCGTCCATGCTTTCTAGTGGAGCACTGGTTATTCGGTTCGCTTTCCTGCGACTGCCCGGTTAGTACGTTCTCCTTCACGGGAGCAACGGAACGAGGGCAGGCAACGGAAAGAGTTCCGGGCACGCTGTTGGGTCCTGAGGAAGCAGCCGTCATGGCGCTGACTCAAACGGGCCTGGTCTCGCGCGGCGCGGATGCGTCGAGGGAACCAGGTTTTTCCGTCCGTAACTTGAGAACTGCATAGTGAACGCGAGCATCTAATCTTCTGGCGAACCCTTTTTAGGGTTCGTGCGTAAGCAATAGTAGCCAAGTTTCTAAGAGCATACGGTGGATGTCTTGGCACCAGGAGCCGATGAAGGACGTTGGAGCCTGCGATAAGCCTCGAGGAGCCGGCAACCGGGCTGTGATTCGAGGATTTCCGAATGGGGAAACCCGGCACCCGTCATGGGGTGTCGCCCCTGCCTGAATGCATAGGGCAGTGGGTGGTAACGCGGGGAAGTGAAACATCTCAGTACCCGCAGGAAGAGAAAGCAAAAGCGATTCCGCGAGTAGTGGTGAGCGAAAGCGGAACAGGCCAAACTTGTTACGTGTGATAGCCGGCAGGCGTTGCGTGACAGGGGTAGCGGGAGCACCTGGCCAGAGCTGCTGATCTGGCAAAGAGTTATAAATCGCTTGGGTAGCGGAACAGTCTGGAAAGTCTGGCCATAGCGGGTGACAGTCCCGTACGTGAAACCCTGGCGACTCTTTGGTGATTTCCCAAGTAGCACGGAGCCCGTGGAATTCCGTGTGAATCTGGCAAGACCACTTGCTAAGCCTAAATACTCCCTGGTGACCGATAGTGAACTAGTACCGTGAGGGAAAGATGAAAAGCACTCCGGTGAGGAGTCGTGAAATAGTGCCTGAAACCGTGTGCTTACAAGCCGTGGGAGCCTTTCGGGGTGACCGCGTGCCTTTTGAAGAATGAGCCTGCGAGTTACGGTGCGTGGCGAGGTTAACCGGTGACGGGTAGCCGTAGCGAAAGCGAGTCTGAATAGGGCGATTGAGTCGCGTGCTGTAGACCCGAAGCGGGGTGATCTACGCATGGGCAGGGTGAAGCGCGGGTAAGACCGCGTGGAGGCCCGAACCCACCAGGGTTGAAAACCTGGGGGATGACCTGTGTGTAGGGGTGAAAGGCCAATCAAACTCCGTGATAGCTGGTTCTCTCCGAAATGCATTTAGGTGCAGCGTCGCGTGTTCCTTCCCGGAGGTAGAGCTACCGGTTGGACTAGGGGGCCCACAAGCTTACTGAATTCAGCCGAACTCCGAATGCCGGTGAAGCCAGAGCGCGGCAGTGAGACTGCGGGCGATAAGGTTCGTGGTCGAGAGGGAAACAACCCAGATCGCCGGCTAAGGCCCCCAAGCGCGTGCTAAGTGGGAAAGGATGTGGAGTTGCAGTGACAACCAGGAGGTTGGCTTAGAAGCAGCCACCCTTGAAAGAGTGCGTAATAGCTCACTGGTCAAGTGATTCCGCGCCGACAATGTAACGGGGCTCAAGCACGCCGCCGAAGCCGCGGCACTCGCGCGTAAGCGCGGGTGGGTAGGAGAGCGTCATGCAGCGCGTGAAGCAGCAGAGTGATCTAGCTGTGGAGGCTGCATGAGTGAGAATGCAGGCATGAGTAGCGAAAGGCGAGTGAGAAGCTCGCCCGCCGATTGACCAAGGGTTCCTGGGGCAGGCTAATCCGCCCAGGGTAAGTCGGGACCTAAGGCGAGGCCGACAGGCGTAGTCGATGGACAACGGGTTGATATTCCCGTACCCGTGTACGGCCGTCCATGCTGAATCCGTGATGCTAAGTCACCTGCTGAGGCCTTCGGGCTGAGGGGGGTGCCGGACCGATCGGGTAGTAGGCAAGCTGAAGGAGAGACGCAAGAGGCTAGCTCTACCGGGCGGTGGTTGTCCCGGAGTAAGGGCGTAGGGCGACCCGCAGGCAAATCCGCGGGTCACGTGCCTGAGACCTGATGCCGAGCCGTAAGGCGAAGTGAGTGATGCCATGCTGCCGAGAAAATCTTCGCAGCGAGGACGTACGCGGCCCGTACCCTAAACCGACGCAGGTGGTCAGGTAGAGAATACCGAGGCGATCGGGTGAACCGTGGTTAAGGAACTAGGCAAATTGCCCCCGTAACTTAGGGATAAGGGGGCCCCCTTCCGGTGATGGCACTTGCTGCCTGAGCTGGGTGGGGGCGCAGAGGCCAGGGGGAAGCGACTGTTTACTAAAAACACAGGTCCGTGCCAAGCCGTAAGGCGATGTATACGGACTGACGCCTGCCCGGTGCCGGAACGTTAAGGGGACGGGTCAGCCAGCAATGGCGAAGCTCAGAACTTAAGCGCCGGTAAACGGCGGTGGTAACTATAACCATCCTAAGGTAGCGAAATTCCTTGTCGGGTAAGTTCCGACCTGCACGAATGGCGTAACGACTTCCCCGCTGTCTCAACCACGGGCCCGGCGAAATTGCACTACGAGTAAAGATGCTCGTTACGCGCAGCAGGACGGAAAGACCCCGGGACCTTTACTGCAGCTTGGCATTGGTGCTTGGGACGGCTTGTGTAGGATAGGCGGGAGACTGGGAAGCGGGCACGCTAGTGCCCGTGGAGTCACTGGTGAAATACCGCTCTGGTCGTTTTGAGTGTCTAACCTGGGCCCGTGATCCGGGTCAGGGACAGTGCCTGGCGGGTAGTTTAACTGGGGCGGTTGCCTCCCAAAAGGTAACGGAGGCGCCCAAAGGTACCCTCAGCCCGGTCGGCAACCGGGTGCTGAGTGCAAGTGCACAAGGGTGCTTGACTGTGAGACAGACATGTCGAGCAGGAGCGAAAGCTGGGACTAGTGATCCGGCGGTGGCAAGTGGAAGCGCCGTCGCTCAACGGCTAAAAGGTACCCCGGGGATAACAGGCTGATCTTGCCCAAGAGTCCATATCGACGGCATGGTTTGGCACCTCGATGTCGGCTCGTCGCATCCTGGGGCTGGAGCAGGTCCCAAGGGTTAGGCTGTTCGCCTATTAAAGCGGTACGCGAGCTGGGTTTAGAACGTCGTGAGACAGTTCGGTCCCTATCCGCTGCGCGCGCAGGAGACTTGAGAAGGGCTGTCCCTAGTACGAGAGGACCGGGACGGACTGACCTCTGGTGTGCCAGTTGTTCCGCCAGGAGCACGGCTGGTTTGCTACGTCGGGAAGTGATAACCGCTGAAAGCATCTAAGCGGGAAGCACGCTTCAAGATGAGGTCTCCCACCACCTTGAGTGGGTAAGGCCCCCAGCCAGACGACTGGGTTGATAGGCCGGAAGTGTAAGCACCGCAAGGTGCTCAGCTGACCGGTACTAACAGGCCGAGGGCTTGGCTACTTACCATCAGATTTCTTGCATCGCGTTCACTATGCGGTTCCCGAGCTGCGGCCGGGAATCCGAAGGCTGTATAGCTCAATAGAGTTCCCGGCGGCTATAGCGAGGGGGAAACACCCGGTCCCATTCCGAACCCGGAAGTTAAGCCCCTCAGCGCCGATGGTACTGCGAGGGAGGCCTCGTGGGAGAGTAGGACACCGCCGGAACACATCTTGAAAAGAGGGCCGACCCCTAGGGGTCGGCCCTCTTTTTGTTTGCCCTGGCGTTTCAGTTCCTGGCCGGCCGCGGGGATTTATGGCTTTCCGGCTGTGCCGCACCAGATTGAGGAGCCGCCCGGGGAAGAGGCCGGGGGTGTATCCGCGTCGGGGTGCCAGTCTCCGGTGTAGGTGAGCTCGCCGGGCGGGAGGAGCGGGAGGCCGCAGAACAGGGACTCGATCGCCGCGCGTGAGCGCAGGTGCAGTCCCGGCGTGGTGTCCGCGTAGATGGCCTCGACCTGCTCCGCGCGCGTGTAATGGTCCGCGGTCAGGTGCGAGATCACCAGGCAGCTGCCGGGAGGGGTCGCCGCCATCAGCTCAGCCACGATCCCGGCCGGATCCTCCGCGTCGGCCACGAAGTGCAGGACGGCGATCAGCAGGACGGCGACGGGCTGATCGAAGTCGAGCATGACACGGACGCGGGGATCGTTGACTATCGATCGCGGGTCGCGGAGGTCGTGGTTGGTGATCATGGTGCCGGGCAGGCCGTGCAGCATGTCGCGCGCGTGCGCGAGCACCACCGGGTCGTTGTCCACGTAGACCACCCGGCTAGCTGGCGCGACCGACTGCGTGACCTCGTGGACGCTGTTCATCGTGGGCAGGCCGGTGCCGATGTCGAGGAACTGCCTGATGCCCCGCTCGGCGGCCAGGTACCGGACGGCACGGCCGAGGAACTGCCTGTTCTGCAGCACGGTGCCGCGCACCACCTCCTCGCCGAGCACCGCGAAGGTCCGCTGGGCCGCCGCCCGGTCCGCCGGGTAGTTGTCCTTGCCGCCGAGCATGTAGTCGTACATCCGCGCGACGTTCGGGACATCGGGGTACAGCTGCGCGCTTGACGCGGCGGCATCCGGGTTGATGGCCGCCGACGATGCGAGGGAGGTCACCCTTGGCCCGCTCAGCGCCGGCGCGCCGTCCAGGCCGAGCGAGACAGCCGTGGCGGGCAGCGCCTCCGGCCGGCCGGGACCGGGCTTGCGTGCGACACCGCACCAGGACAGCGAGCGGCCCGGGCTGACCGCCACCTCGGGATCGTCGTCCGGCGCGTCCGCGTCGCGCCGCCAGCGCGGTGCCCAGACCAGTTCGCCCGGGTCGATCAGGTCGTAACCGGCGAAGAAGTTCGCGATCTGCGCCCGGGTCCTGTGGTGCACGCTCGAGGTGGCGTTCCGGTATCCCTGCGCGGCCGCGTCCGCCTGCTCGTCGAAGCTGTCGGCGGTGAAATGCGAGATAACCAGGTAACTGCCCGCGGGCATCGGGTCCATCAGCGCCTTGACGACGCCGTAGGGGTCTTCCGCGTCGGCCACGAAGTGCAGGACGGCCACCAGCAGCACCGCGACGGGCTGGCGGAAGTCGAGCGTCGCCCGCAACTGCGGGTCGGCGAGGATGCCGGCCGGGTCACGCAGGTCCTGCCGGATAACCGTGGCATGCTCGTTGCCGTGCAGCAGGTTGCGGGAGTGCGCGAGCACGATCGGGTCGTGGTCGACGTAGACGACGCGGCTCTCCGGCGCGATCGACTGCGCGACCTGGTGCACGCTGTTCATCGTGGGCAGGCCGGTGCCGATGTCGAGGAACTGCCTGATGCCCCGCTCGGCGGCCAGGTACCGGACCGCGCGCATCAGGAACTTGCGGTTCTGCACCGCCGCCGTCCGGACCACGCCGCTTGGCATCGAGGCGATGATGTGTTCCGCCGCTGCCCGATCAGCGGGATAGTTGTCCTTGCCGCCGAGATAGTAATCGTAAATCCGGGCGGTGCTCGGTATGTCCGGGCGGAACTCATCCGCCGCCTGCGTCATGATCAGATTCTGTCACCACATGACCACGCTGTCATGACGTACCAGAAGGAGGGCGTTCATGGTGAGCCATCCACTGGACCCGCTGTCCGCCGAAGAGATCCGCCGGGTGGCCGCCATCGTCCGCCGTGACCATGGGGTCGGCGCGGGCTGGCGGTTCGCCTCCATCGAGCTGAAGGAGCCGGCCAAGGACGACCTGCCGGCGCTTGAGTCCGGTGAGCTGGCAAGGCGGGAGGCCGTCGTCGTCTGCTGGAACCGCGCCGATGGCCAGGCCTACCGGGCCACCGTGTCGCTGACCGCGGACGCGGTCAGCGCCTGGGAGCACCTGCCGGGGCAGCAGCCCAACATGACCGTCGATGAGTGGCATGAGTGCGACGTGATGCTGCGCTCCCACCCGGCCGTCATCGAGGCACTGGCCAGGCGCGGCATCACTGACCTGTCCCTGGTGCTATCCGACATGTGGGCCTACGGCGCGGCGCTCGTCCCTGAGCGTTACGCGGGCCGCAGGATCGGCTGGTGTGACGTGTGGTACCGGGGGAGCGAGCGCGGCAACCCCTACGCGCACCACCTGTCCGGGCTGCACCCCGTCGTCGACCTGAACGCGATGGAACTGCTCGAACTCGAAGACAGCTACCAGGGGGGCCAGGCACCGGAGACGGCGGGCCAGGTGCGGGGCGAGTACCTGCCAGACCTGCTGCCGATGCGGCTGCGCGAGGTGGCGCCGCTGCAGGTCAGCCAGCCAGACGGCGTCGGCTTCACCCTGGACGGCACCCTGCTTAGCTGGCAGAACTGGCAGCTGAGGCTGGGCTTCAACTACCGCGAGGGCCTGGTGCTGCACCAGGTCGCCTTCCGTGACGGCGGCAGGCTCCGCCCGGTGGCGCACCGGCTCTCGTTCGCCGAGATGGTCGTGCCCTACCGCGACGCGAGCCCGGATCACTACCGGCGGACGGCGTTCGACATCGGCGAGTGGGGCCTCGGCTTCATGACCACCTCGCTGACCCTCGGCTGCGACTGCCTTGGCGAGATCACTTACCTCGACGCGGTGGTGCACGACTCGGCGGGCGAGCCGCAGGTCATCCAGAACGCGATCTGCGTCCACGAGGAGGACAGCGGTGTCCTGTGGAAGCACGTGGACGAGCGGGCCGGCGCCGAGGTCAGGCGGGCCAGGCGCCTGGTGGTCTCCTTCCACGTGACCGTGGCCAACTACGAGTACCTGGTCTACTGGCGGTTCTACCAGGACGGCAGCATCGAGTGCGAGGTCCGCGCGACCGGGATCATGGTCACCTCGCACACCGCCGCGCCCGGCAGCCGCCCGGCCAACGGCACGCTCGTCGACCAGGGCATCTATGCCCCGTTCCACCAGCACTTCATCGTGGCCCGCCTCGACCTCGACGTGGACGGGACCGACAACACCGTGTACGCCAGCGAATCCAAGGCGGCGGCGCCGGGCAACGACGACCCCTACGCGCTAGG
Organism: uncultured Actinomycetota bacterium; assembly: GCA_963759545.1. Lineage (GTDB taxonomy): Bacteria > Actinomycetota > Actinomycetes > Streptosporangiales > Streptosporangiaceae > Trebonia. The sequence goes on along the minus strand of CAVXAB010000017.1, from coordinate 139,826 downwards.
CCTGACGGTCACGAGCACCCCGCTGCGCACCGAGGCGGAGGGGAAGCAGGACTACGACTGGGGCACGCAGCGCGGCTGGAAGGTCGTCAACGACAACGTGACCAACGGCCTCGGCACCCCGGTCGGCTACAAGCTCATTCCCTCGGCCACGTTCCCGCCGCTGCTCGACCCGGCCTCCCCGGCCTTCAAGCGGGCCCAGGTCATCGGCCACACGCTCTGGGTGACGCCTTACCGCGGCGACGAGCGCTGGCCCTGCGGCGACTTCCCTGTCCAGGCCGAGCGCGACACCGGGCTTCCGGAATGGACGCGGGCCGACAGGAACATCGAGAACACCGACGTGGTGCTCTGGTACGTCTTCGGCCTGCACCACGTCACCCGCCCGGAGGACTGGCCGGTGATGCCCGCGGACATCGTCTCGTTCTGGCTCAAGCCGTTCGGCTTCTTCGACCGCAATCCCGCCCTGGACGTCCCGCCAAGCCACGAGTGCTGAGCGTGGCCGGCGGCGTGGAACACGCTCCCGTTCGGGATGATCATGGACATTAGCCAGAGCGGACTCGCGGCTTAAGGCTCAGGCTGCGGGCTCCTGGGCGGGCGCGGCCACCGGGGCCGTGTAGCCGCGGAAGGCCGGCAGTGCCGCGACAACGCCGGCCACCGCCGCGACACAGGCGAGGCCGCCGGACGTCAGGGAGAAGCGGACGCTGGTGACGGCCGCGACCGCGCCGGAGCGAAGCTGGCCGGCGGGCGGCCCGGCCGCGTAGCTCAGCAGCTCGATCCCGGCCATCCGGCCGCGCAGGTGGTCGGGGATGGACTGCTTCCACATCGTGTCGCGGAATACCGCGCTGCACTCATCCGCCCCGCCCGCCACGGCCAGGCAGGCGAGGGCGACGTAAACGTCCGGCGCGAGGCCGACCAGGGCCATCGCGGCGCCCCAGCCCGCGGCGGCGAACGCGATGGCCAGGCCGTGACGGCGGACGCGCGGCATCCAGCCGCTGGTCGCCGACACCGCGAGCGCCCCCGCCGACGGCGCCGCGAACATCAGCCCCGTCGACCACGGGGCGTGCAGCTGCGCGGCGAGGAACGGGAGCATCGCGTTCGGGTAAGCGAAGATCATCGCGGCCAGGTCGGCCAGGTAGGACCCGAGGAGGTCACGCCGGCTGACCGCGTACCTGAGGCCGACCAGGATCTCCCGCAGGGCGGGCCCGCCGGCGAGCTCAGCCGATGCCTCCCGCACGGATTCCTCCACCACGGGGGGCAGCCTCGGCAGCCTGCTCAGCATCGCGAACGAGACCGCGAACCCGGCCGCGTCAAGCGCGTAGACCAGCCAGGGCCCGGGGGAGACGGCAAGCACGCCGCCAAGCGAGGAGCCGGCGAGCACGCTCGCGTTCGTGGACAGTGACATGATCGCGGCGGCCGCCGTCAGCTGATCGCGCGGCACGATGCGCGGGGTCGCCGCCTCGAACGCCGGCCGCTGCAGCGAGGCGAGCGCCATCATCAGCCCCGCGATCACGTACAGCGGCCACAGCAGCGGATGCGGCAGCAGCGCGTTGAGCAGCAGCAGCAGCGCGCACGCGGCAAGCCCGGGCTCGCACCAGCGCATCAGCGCCCGCCGGTCGAACCGGTCGGCGAGCACGCCGCCGTACAGCCCGAACACCACGAGCGGCACCAGTTCCGCCAGCCCGAGCGTCCCCACGACCAGCGGCGACCCGGTGATCCGCTGCGCCTGGACGAGCAGGGCGACCTCGGCCCCCTGTGACCCGAGGTACGCCACCGTCCTGCTGGTGAACACGGCACGGAAGCCGCGTGCTTCCTGGCCGCGTAGCGGCGTCACATCAGGAACCAGCGCCGTCCAGCTCACCTGTACCCCGTCAACATCACCCAGGGACGCTACCAGCCTCGATGCCGGACCCCGAATGTTTTTCCTCCTGCTGGCTTCTCCGGGGAAGGTCCACGATCACGGTGATTCAGAACGGTTGCGTGCTCCGCGCGCGGGTCCGTGATCTTTTCCGGGTGACCTAGCCGGGTAAGGTGCGCCATGTGACTTTGGTGTATCCCCGCGACGGGGAGTTCCTTGCCCTGGAGGAGATCCACGCGGCGGCGCTCGAGCGCCTGCCGCGGGACGCGGCGACCTACCTGGAGAGCGGCGCGGGGACCGAGCTGACGCTGCGCGCCAACCGGGAGGCCTTCTCCCGCTGGGTGATCAGGCCGCGCCCGATGAGCGGGGTCACCGACCCGAAGACCAACGCCGAGTTCCTCGGCATTCCGCTCGCCGTGCCGGTGCTGACCGCGCCGTTCGGCGGCGACGCCCTGTTCGCGCCCGACGGCCACCTGGCCGTGGCCCGGGCCAACGCGGCCTGCGGCATCGCCTCGATCGTGCCAGAGGTCGGCAGCTTCTCCTACGAGGAGGTCGCCGCCGCGGCGCCCGGCCGCCGCGCGGATCGGCCAGCTGCACCCGGGTGACTCGTTCGACGTCTCGGCGGCGCGTATCAAGGCGGCCGGCTACGAAGCCCTGTGCGTGACCGTGGACTGCCCGATTGTGGGCTTCCGCAGCAGGAACCGGATGGCGCGCTTCCGCCCGGACCCGGCGATCTGGAGCGGCAACGTCCTCGACGACGGCTCGCCGAACGCGGCGTCCACCTACGGCGCCCGGGTGGTGCCCCCCTGGACGTGGGACCAGCTCGCCGAGGCGACCGCCAGGCACGGCCTGCCGTGGATCGCCAAGGGCATCCTCACCGCCGAGGCCGCCGAGGCCGCCCTCGCCGCGGGTGCCTCGGCGATCCTCGTCTCCAACCACGGCGGCCGCCAGGTCGACCCGTCGCCGGCCTCGCTCGACGTCCTGCCCGAGATCGCCGCGGCGGTGTCCGGCCAGGTCCCGGTCCTGCTCGACAGCGGCGTGCGCACCGGCGCCGACGTCTTCCTCGCCCTGGCGCTTGGCGCCTCGGCGGTGGTCATCGGCCGCCTCGCCGCCTACGGCCTTGCGGCCGCGGGCGAGCGCGGCGTCCGCCGCACGATCGAGCTGCTCACCCAGGAACTGCACATCTTGATGACCCTGGCGGGCGTCCCCGACATCCCGTCGCTCACCGGGGAAGCGGTCGCACAGCGCCACTAGACCGGGCGGCTAGCGGCCGGCCGTGCTTCCGGTCACTGGGGCGCCGGCGGCGAGCCAGTCATCGAACGTGGTGGCGCCGAGCTTGGCGCCAGGACCGGGCAGCATGACCTCGCCCGCCATGTCCGGGCCGAAGGGGCCGCGCCAGGTCGGGACGAGCCTGATGTCCTGGCCCCTGGCGGCGAGGGTGCGCCTGGCCATGTCCACCAGGTCCTGCGTCTCTGGTCCGGCGATGTCGAGCTTGGCGCCGAGCGGCGGGCCGGCCGCGACGTCGGCGAGGATGGCCGCCACGTCTTCGTGCGCGATCGGCTGCACGAGCAGCGGTGCGATGGTCGCGGCGCCGTCCTTTTCCGTCCAGCCGGCCACCATTGCGGCGAAGTCGTGGAACTGGGTCGCCCGGACGATGCTCCACGGCACCGGGCCGCCGGCGACCAGCCGTTCCTGCTCCCGCTTGCCCGCGTAGTGCGGCGCGCGCGTGTTGTGGTCGAGGCCGACGATGGACAGCAGTACGTGGTGCCGCACTCCCGCCTTTTCCTCGGCGGCGAGCAGGTTCTTCGTCACCGTGCCGAAGAAGTCGACGATCTCCGCCTTGTCCTGGGACGGGTTGTTGGTGACGTCGATGAGCGCGTCGGCGCCGCGCAGCGCGTCCGCCAGGCCGCTGCCCGTGTACGCGTCCACCCCGGTGGCGCGGCTGAGCGGCACGGTCTGGTGTCCCGCTCCCTCAAGAGCGGTGATGGTGAGCCGCCCGATCCTGCCGGTGGCACCCGCGACCGCGATTCGCATGAGTCCTCCCTGGACCTAATTGAAGCTATTGAGGATGCTTGATATCCGTAATAGCGCTAGGCTAGCACGCATGAAGCTGCCGGAGAGTACCGAGTGGGTCCTGCACGCCACCACGTCGCTCGCCCAGCTCGACCCGGGCAGCGCGGCGTCGGCCGCGCAGCTGGCCGAGCACTACGACCTGCCCGCCGCCTACCTGGCCAAGCAGTTGCAGGCCCTGGTGCGCGCCGGGGTGCTCACCGCCGTCACCGGCCCGCGCGGCGGCTTCCGGCTGGCCCGGCCCGCGGACCAGATCACGATGCTTCAGGTCGTCGAGGCGGTGGACGGCGGGTCGTCGTTCTACACCTGCAACGAGATCAGGCAAAAGGGCCGCGCCGCGGCGCCGCCGCAGCAGTGCCGCGAGGCCTGCGGCCTTGCCGCCAGGATGGCCGAGGCCGAGGCCGCCTGGCGCCAGTCGCTGCGCGCGGTGACCATCGCCGATATCGTCGCGTCGCTGCCTCAAGGCGTACCCGAGCGCACCAGGGCGCTGCTCGCCCGGCCGCGCTAGCGGACCGCGGCACGGCTGCTAGCGTTGGACCGTGGCCAGGAACATCGCGACCAATACCGTCGTCGGCAGGGATGAGCTGATCGAGTTCATCAGGGTCAGGCATCACGCGATCGTGATCACCGCGCGGAAGGACGGCGGGCCCCAGGCGTCGCCGGTCACCTGCGGCGTGGACGACCAGGGCAGGATCGTCATCGCGACCTACCCGGAACGGGCCAAGGCCCGCAACGCCCGCCGCGACCCGGAGCATGTCAGCGTGATGTTCCTGTCCGATGACTTCGGCGGCCCGTGGGTCCAGGTCGACGGCACCGCCGAGGTGCTCGACGTGCCCGCGGCCACCGATGCCCTGGTCGACTACTACCGCTCGATCTCCGGCGAGCACCCGGACTGGGCCGAGTACCGCGAGGCCATGGTCAAGCAGGGCAAGTCGCTGCTCCGCGTCACCCCGGTCCGCTGGGGCCCCATCGCGACCGGCGGCTTCCCCGCGCGGCTCGCGGACTAGCCGGCACCGCTAGCGCCGCGCCGGCGGCGGGGCGCCTGTTCGAGCCACAGGTGCTCAAGCCCGCGCAGCACGGTGTTCGGCTTCCACTCCGGTTCACCGCAGATCCGCAGCCGGGGCAGCAGCGGCAGCAGCTGCCGCAGCGCGATGGCGGCCTCAAGCCGGGCGAGGGGCGCGCCGAGGCAGAAGTGGATCCCCTGCCCGAACGCCAGGTGCCGTGCCACCGCGCGCCGCACGGAAAAGCGGTCGGGGTCCGCGCACAGCGCCGGATCACGGTTGGCCGCACCGACAAGCATGACGACGAAGGAGCCAGCCGCGATCGTTACCCCGGCGACTTCCGCGGACCGGAGCGCGAACCGGGAAACGAGCTGCACCGGCGGGTCGTACCTGAGCACTTCCTCGACGGCCTGCTCGACCAGCGCCGGGTCGGCGCTCAGCGCGGCCAGCTCGGCGGGATGCCGCAGCAGCGCGAGCACGGCCGAGCCGATGACGCTCCGCGTCGTCTCGTGCCCGGCGATGAGCAGCAGCATGCAGAGCCCGATCAGCTCCCCCTCGGTCAGCGCGCCGCCGGAGTCGTGGACGCCGATGAGCGCCGAGATCAGGTCGTCGCCGGGGGACCGCCGCCGTGACGGGCAGCAGGCCGCGCAGGTAGGCGGCGAACTCCAGCCGCGCCGCCCGCTGCCTGGCACGGTCCTCCTCCGAGATGAGGAACCCCGGTTCCAGGCTGCGCGCGAGGGCGTCCGACCAGGCGACGAGCCGCGGCCGGTCGGCGACCGGGATGCCGAGCAGCTCGCTGATCACCGCGACCGGCAGCGGCAGCGCGAGCCCCGCGATCAGGTCAAACCGCCCGTCCGGGGCCGTCAAGGGCACCGCCGAGCAGCGAAGCGGTCAGCGCTTCGACGCGCGGTGCGAGCTGCCGCACCCGCGCCGGGGTGAAGGCCCGCGAGACGAGCCGCCGCAGCCGCGTGTGGTCAGGCGGGTTCGACTGCAGCATCGACCGCGCGCTGACCCCGTCCGCCCCCCGTGCGACGACCCTCTGCGCGACCGCCCGCGCCTGCCCGGGCGCCAGCCGCACGTCATTCTCCTCCACCCGCCCGAACGCCGGGTCGGCGAGCACCGCCTCGCAGTCCGCGAACCGGCTCAGCACGTACAGCCGCTCCCGCGGCCGCGCGACCGGCCGTTCCGCCCGCCAGCGCGCGTACACGGGGTAGGGGTCGGCGACGATCTCCGGGGAGAACAGCCCGGCGAGCGCCCGCAGGTCGTCCGGCCTGACCGGCAGCTCGCCCATGCGTCACCTCCCGCCACCAGTATTCCGAACGAGCGCGGGCGGTGCGAGTGCGGCCGCGCGCCCGCCAGATAACGAGCGCCTTCATGCACTCGGGCATCGGGTAACCCGGGCCGGTTCCCGCACCCCGGTGCGACCTGCCAACCCGATGGACGGCGCACCTCGCCGCGGCGGCGGAAGAGACCGGCCTCCCCGTCCGTTCGCCTGCCTAGCCGGCCGAGTGGCGCGGACCTCCGGGCGCCTCATCTGCAAACCAATTCTGTGGCATTGGCTCTGGCGTTCACACCTCGGGCAGGCAAGTATGGCCGGGAAACTCCATCCGGCTGACCACGGGAAAGGACCCGGCCACGATGACCGCGGAACCGATCAACCTCACAAGAGCACTGGCGGCCTTCGACGACATTTACAGCCCTCGGATCGTTGGCCGGGTCAACGACTACGACCTCAAGATCGCGCACGCCCAAGGCGAGCACGTCTGGCACGTCCACGAGCACACCGATGAGTTCTTCCTGGTCATCGAGGGTCAGTTCGGCATCACGCTGCGCGAGTCCGACGGCCGGGAGCGTAGCGTCGAGCTGCGTGCGGGTGACATCTTCGTGGTCCCCAAGGGCGTTGAGCACAAGCCCTCCTCGCAGGGCGGCGCGATCCTGATGTTCGAGCCAGCGGGAACTCTGACAACAGGAGATCGTCACACGGGGCCGATCCCGGACCACGTCGACAGCACCGCCGGCCACGAACTGGAATGACCTACCGCACGGTCGTGAAGTCCGTGGTCAGCGGGGAACCCGCACCCCGTACTCGGCCCGGTCGCCGCGGATCCGGTGGACTATGTGCGCCAAAGCCCGGCCCTCGGTGTCGGTGTTAGTCCCTCTCAGCAGCAACAACGGCGCCCCGACCGGCACCTTCAGCCAGGCTGCGTCATCCGGGGTGGCCAGCACCGCGGAGAAGCGGCGGTCGTCGCGCCAGACCTTGACGCCGTGGGCGGCGGACATGGCAGCGAAGAGGCTGTTCGCTCCGTCCCAGCTCGGTGGGGCAAGTGCCGCGGGCACAACCGCGAACGAGGCCGACCAGGGGAGCTCATCCACCCAGCGGATGTACTGGTATTCCACCACCGGGCCTGGGAAGCTCGGGAACCCGTATGGCTCGCCCCAAGCGGTCGCGAAGCCCGCCATGACGGGACCGCTAGACGGGCGGATGACCGCCGCCTCCGCCGTGTCCGCGACGGGCGGCACAGCCCCTGGGACACCCGGGTGATCCATCTGGCGGACATCGAGTACGAGCTGGCGGACCGTTTGGCCTCGTTTCGCCATCGACTCCAGGAGGCTTACCTGCCCGTCGTCGATGCGGTGACGCAAGGGCTGGGACGCCACGAAGCTGCCGACGCCGTGCTCGGTCCGTCGGGTGCCGGCTCGGACGAGGTCTGCGAGTGCCCGCCGCACGGTCAGACGGCTGACCCCGTACGCTTCGGCCAGCGCGGTCTCTGACGGCAGCGCGTCACCGGGGGACAGGGCGCCATCCTCGATCTGGCGGGAGATATCAGCCCGCAACTGCTGCCAGACGGCCATCCCCCCCGCACGGAGCACGGGACGCGATGCCCCGAAAACCACGGGCTGACGCTGGCTGACGCTGCGGTCGCTCACAGGTCTCTCCTCTACCGGAATTCAACACTTCGGGTCAAGCCGTTCACTTAGACGTTCCCAGAATAGACCTCAAGATGTGTATACATCTAGACAGGGATGTCCGAATGGGGCAGCCTGCGTCGAAAGGATGTTTCATGTCGCGTGCAAGATCCCGCCGCGCCCTCATCGTCGCGCCCATCGCGGCCGCCGCGGTTGCCCTGCTCGCCAGCGCCTGCGGATCCGCAACGTCTACCAGCGCCGCCAGCGGCGCCGGCGGCAAGGTCCCGCTGGTCCTGTACGCCGCGGAGGGGTACGACACCGCGGTCGCGGCGGCCTTCCAGAAGGCGACCGGGATACCGACGTCGGTCTACGACGCCCACACCGGCATCGTCGTGTCGAAGATCGAGCAGGAGAAGAACAACCCCCAGTGGGGCGTGACCTGGTTCGACGGCGACATGGCGATGTCCACGCTCGACTCGCAGGGACTTCTGCTGAAGGGCTGGCAGCCCACCGCGGCGTGGAACGCGCAGGGACAGCAGTTCCTGCCCGCCGACAAGAGCTATGTTCCGACGGGCTACACCATCGCGGCTGGGATCCTCTACAACAGCAAGGCGATGCCGAACCCGCCGACGTCCTGGAACCAGCTGCTCTCGTCCACCTACAGCAGCAAGCTCGGGATCCTGAACCCGGCGATCGACGGCCCCGCTTACCCGTGGATGGCCGGGTGGGCCGCCCAGATGGGCGGTGTCCCGCAGATGGAGTCGTATACGTCCAACCTGGTGAAGGGCGGCACCAAGATCTACAACGCGCCCGCCGACGAGCTCAACGCCATCAAGCAGGGCACCATCGACGTCGCCGTCGCCCAGAGCAGCTACGGGATCGGCGTCGAGGAGACGAACCCTTACATGAAGGTCGCCTACCCGAAGTACGTCACTCCGGTCCCCAGTGTCCTCGCCATCGACGCCAAGGCGCCGGCCGGCGCCGCGGCCGAAGCGAAGAAGTTCGTCGAGTTCGTGCTCAGCCCCGCCGGGCAGAAGGCCATGCAGGGCGGCGACCCGCACGGTGACTCCCTGTTCTGGCCCGTGCTCCAACGCGGGATTCCCCTGCCCGCCGTCCCGTCGGCGGCGGCGATCCCGGCCAAGGTCATCAACCCGGTCACCTGGGGGGCCCAGGAGAACTCGGTCGCTCAGTGGTTCACGTCCACCTTCGCGGGCTGACCCGGCGGCCCGCCAGGCGCCGGCTCCTCCCCGGGGGAGCCTGGCGCCTGGCCGCCCCGGTCCCGTACGGGCTGCTGATCGCGCTGCTGCTGATCCCGACGGCGTGCTTCCTGCTGCTTGCCTTCTTCCCTGGGGCCTTCGGCCAGGGCACCGGCGGGTTCAGCCCGGCGCCGTTCCGCAGCGCCTATCAGGGGTACGTCGTCACGGCCCTGACTAACTCGCTGTGGGTCGGGCTGGCCGCGAGCGCGATCGCGCTGGCGGTCGCGGTCGCGCTCGCCTGGCTGTGCGAGCGGATCCGGATTCCCGGGGCCGGGGCCTGGCGGCTGGGGGTGTGGGCGCTGCTCCTCGTCCCGACCTACCTCAGCGCACTTGGGTACAAGGACCTGCTCGCCCCCCAGGGCGTCATCGCCCAGGTCACCGGCTGGAACCCGGCCGCGCTTGACCACCTGCTGCTCGGCCCGGCCGGGGTGGTACTGGTGCTCAGCCTGCGCGGCATCGCCTTCGCCTACTTCGCTGTCGCCGGCGTGATCCGGTCGCTCGGCACCGGCCTCGCCGACGCCGCGCGGGTCCACGCGCTTTCGCGGTGGCGGACCGGGCTAGTCCAGCTCGGCACCCTCACGCCGGCCCTGCTGGCCGGATTCGTGCTGGTGTTCGCCGAGACGGTGAGCGACTTCGGCGTCGCTTCCACCCTGGCCGCCGACGCCCACTTCACGGTGATCACCTACGTGATCTTCGCCTTCACGGACGCCATCCCGATCAACTTCCCCGCCGCGGCCGCGGTGTCCTGGAGCCTGATCGCCGTCTTCGCCGTGGTGGTCCTCGCTCAGCGGCGGATCACCGGCGGCCGGGACTTCTCCGGCAGCGCCGGGCCGGCGGCGCCGCTGGCCGGGTCGCCCGGCCGGCGGCGCGCGGCCGCGGCCGTCACGGGCGTGTTCTTCGTCATCGCACTGATCGGACCCGTCCTCGGCATCCTGGTGTCGTCGGTGCTCGGCGGCACCGCGAACTCCGGCTACGGCGTCGTAGCCACCAACTCCACCGGATTCACGTTCGCGGCGTACAAGGCGCTGTTCACCAGCCCTGGCATGCTCAGCCCCGTCTGGCTGTCGCTGGAACTCGGCCTGGCCGGGGCGACGGTCGCGATCGCGGTCGGGTTGGTGATCAACCTCTGGAACCAGCACCGGGGCCAGGCCGGGGCCGGGGCCCTGACCGAGGTAGGGCTAGTGGCGGTGATCGGGCTGCCCTCGATCGTGCTCGCCGCCGGGTTCGTGTTCTTCTACAACCTGCCCGCCGTCTACAACACCATCCCCATCTACGACTCGCAGTGGCTGCTGCTGGTCGGCTATATCGTCGGCTTCGCCCCTATCGCCGTCCGGATGCTGAGCGGGCCCATGGCCCAGGCTGCCGGTCCGGCTACGACGCAGGGCGGGTCCACGGCTCGATCGCCGTGCGGGCCTGGGCGAAGGGGGTGCTGCCGCTCATCTGGCGGCCGCTGGTCATGGTGTGGCTGTTCCTGGTGGCCATCATCATGTTCGAGCTACCGCTGTCGGAGATCCTGCACGCCCCCAGCGGGGAACCGCTCGCCGTCTCGGTGGCCGTTCAGTACAAGTCGTTGGTCGCGATCGGCACCGCGCTCACCGTCGTCGGCATCGTCGTGATGATCGCGGTTCTCGCCGTGGTCGGCGCGCTGCTCTGGCTGGCCGGGGCACTGCACCGGCGGCTGCGCGCCCGCCAAGAGGCGGCCGTCGACACCCTCATCGGTCTACTCACGCCCACCGGTGTGCCACCCCACCCAACGAAAGGACACGCATCACCGTGACCAGAACCACCCCGCCGCGCCTCATCTTCATGATCGACGGATTCGGCTGCGATTACCTCGACAGCGGCGCGGCCCCGTTCATGTCGGAGCTCTTCGCCGCGGGTGGAAGCGCCGTCAGCGCCCTGTGGCCGACCGTCACCAACGTCAACAACGCCGCCATCGCCTGCGCCGCTCCTCCCGCCGTCACCGGGATCACCGGAAACTCGATCCTCGACCCTGAGTCGGGCAAGGACCGATACATGGACTCCGCGCAGATGCTCAACACGCCGACCATGCTGCAGACCTGGGCGGCGCAGGGCCGGCGGTGCTGCCTGCTCAGCGTCAAAGGCAAGACCGGCCGGCTCCTCGGCGCGGGCGTGGACTACATCGTGTCCACCGAACTCGTGCCACCGGAGGTCGCCAGCGCGATCGGCGCGCCACCAAGCATCTACACCATTGAGGTCAACGCCTGGCTGGTGCGCTGCCTGGAGTGGCTGCTCGCGAACCGCCGGGACCTGGACACGTTCTACGTGCACACCACCGACTACCCGATGCACATGTGGGCACCGGGTGAGGCCGGCTCGCAGGAGCACCTGCGGCAGCTGGACACCGCCATCAGGAAGGTGGTGGAAACCCTTGGCGACGCCGAGGTGCTGATCACCGCCGACCATGGCATGAACGCCAAGACCCGGGCCCTGGACCTGGGCCGGATCCTCACCGGGCGCGGCATCACCGGGGCCATGGCCTTGTCCATCGAGAAGGACGGCATCGTCGGGCACCATCGTGACCTCGGCGGCGGGGCCTGGGTATGGACCGGCGAAGCGGACAGGGACCGGGCAGCGGACATCCTCGCGTCGCTCGACGGCGTGGAAGAAGTGATCCCGCGCGCCGCGGCGGCCGCCAGGTTCGAGCTTGACCCGTCCCGGATGGGCGACTTCGCAGTGCTCGCCGACCGCCGGTCGGTCTTCGGCGACCTCGCCACCGAAACCGAAGAACTCCCGCCCGGCTACCGCTCGCACGGTTCCCTCTACGAGCGTGAGGTTCCGCTTATCCGCTGGAATACCCCTTACCCGGGGAGGCGCGGCCCGGCGCCGTCGATGAACTGGCACCTGCTGCTCCCGTTCACCGGGTCACCGGCGCGCTGACGATGCGGACGAAGACCACCGGGACGAGTGCATCCTCCAGCGATGCGCCGCTGCCAGTCAGCTCTTCACCGGGCGCGCTGCAGGTCACCGGCTTGACCCGTCGCTTCGGCCGGGTCACCGCACTCAACGGCGTCGACCTGACCGTGACCGCCGGCCAGTTCATGGTCCTGCTCGGACCGTCAGGATCGGGCAAGACCACCCTGCTGCGGCTGGTAGCGGGTATCGACCGGCCGACAGCGGGCAGCATCGCGATTGGCGGCACCGTCGTCGCCGATCGCGGCCACCACCTCCCTCCGCAGCGAAGAGGGCTCGCGATGGTCTTCCAGGACTACGCACTCTGGCCGCAGGTCAGCGTGCTGTCGAATGTGGTGTTCGCGCTTGAGAGGCTTCGCCTGCCCCGCCAGGAAGCGCGCCGCCGTGCCCTGGAGATGCTGGACCAGGTAGGGCTCGCCCAGCTGGCCAACCGCCGCCCGCCGGAGCTGTCGGGCGGGAACAGCAGCGCGTCGCGCTGGCCCGGGCGCTGGCCGCCCGCCCCGCGCTGCTGCTGTGCGACGAACCGCTCTCCCACCTCGACGCCGACCTGCGCGAGCGGCTGCGGACCGAGATCGCCACCTTGGCCAGGGAGAACGACACCACCGTCCTGTACATCACCCATGATCAGCGGGAGGCCTTCTCTCTAGCGGACCAGATCGGTGTCCTCCACTCTGGCCAGCTCGTCCAGTGCGGCCTGCCAGAAACGGTCTACCACGCACCGGCCACGCCATTCGTGGCCAGGTTCACGGGGGTAGCCGGTGAACTGCACGGCCGCGTCGCCGGCCCGCGGGACGCCGCCGGGCGGATCCCGGTGGACACCGCTAACGGGCCTGTGCTCGCATCGGAACCCGTCCCGGGGCAGCCGGGGTCCTCCGTGACGGTCCTGATCCGCCCCGCGGCGGCGCGGCTCGCTGACGACGGCGGCCTCCGCGGCCAGGTCGAGGACATCGCTTACCGCGGTCACGGCTACGACCACCTGGTCAGGCTTTCCGACGGCACGCGCCTGGCCGGCGTGTTCGCTGCCGAGCGCCGCAAGCGCGGTGAGGAGGTGCAGGTCGGGCTCGATCCCGCTGGCTGCTTCGCCTATGCCTCAAGTTTAGGAATCCGCCGGCGCGTGGCCGAGCCGCGGTCGGCCGTCGGCGGGTGACATCCGCACACAACTCGCCGGAAGTGCGGCCAGATAGGGTGCGGTGCTATGAGGAACGTGGAGCCGGACGTTTTCCTGGTCGCGCGCCCGTCCGTTGACTACGAGTCGCTCGCCGCCTACCTGCGCGAGGTCGGCGGGGAACGGTGGCTGGAGCGCCTCGACCGCGACCAGCTCAGCGACGCGGAGAACCTCGCCGAGTTCGCGGGGAAGATGTGCTACCGCTCCTGGGAACCAGGACTCAACCCCAACGTGCGAAAGGTTCGCGAAGACCACGCCGCGTACCTGGAGAACATCCTGCGCAGCGGCCACGGGTCGGTACTTGAACACGCGAGCTTCACGTTCGTGCTGCACAACGTGAGCCGCGTGATGACCCATGAGCTGATCCGTCACCGCCCGGGCACTGCCGTCTCCCAGGAGTCGCTGCGGTTCGTGCGGCTTGACGAGATCCCGTTCTGGTTCCCTGACTGGGCGCGCGAGGACCAGGAGCTGATGAAGCGCGCCACCGCGCTGCTCGCCGAGATGGAGGCGTTCCAGGGCTGGATGGCGGATCACTTCAAGCTGGACGACGAGAGCGTCCCATTCCACGAGAAGAAGCACAAGACCTCGTTCATGCGCCGGCTCGCGCCCGACGGCGTGGCCACCGGCCTGGTCTGGACGGCGAACATCAGGGCGCTGCGGCACACCATCGAGATGCGCACCGATCCGGGGGCCGAGGAGGAGATCCGGCTGGTCTTCGGCAAGATCGGGGAGCTGGCGCGCGCCGAGTCGCCGGCGCTGTTCGGCGACTACACCGTCACCGACGGGGCCTGGGTGCCCAGCTGGCGCAAGGTTTAGCACTTCTGGCCAGGCTGGCCACCCGGGCCCCGTCCGGTGAGATCCGCCGCTCAGGGGACGAGGACCAGCCGCCCGCGCACGCCCGCCGCCTCCAGCCGCTCGTGTGCCCTCGCGGCATCCGCCAGCGGATACGTCCCGGCGACGCGCAGGGTCAGCTTCCCCGACGCGGCCAGCGCGGCCAGCCCGGTCAGTGCCGCCCCGTCGGCGCGGATGTTGACCGGCACTACGCGGATGCCGCGCAGCGGGACCGGCCCTGACCCGACGAACGCCGCGAACGATCCCCCCGCACGGACGGCGTCCAAGGCGGGGTAGCCGAGCACGGCGGCGTCGAAGGCCGCGTCTACCCCGCCGGGGACCAGGTCCCTGACGGCGGTTGCCAGGTCGGCCGAGCGCGGGACGAAGGCGTAAGCGCCAAGCTCCCTGACGAGCTTCTCGTCGTCCTCTCCTGCCGCGGCGATCACCCGCAGGCCCCGCATGGCCGCCAGCTCGACGCCAAACCCGCCAAGTCCGCCCGCGGCACCGGTCACGAGGATCGTCTGCCCGGCGGCCGGGCCGAGCAGGTCCAGGGCCTGGACGGCGGTCAGGCCGTTCAGCGGGAGCGTCGACGCGGCGACGCCGTCAAGGCCAGGGGAAACCGGCGCCACGTCCGCGGCGTCGAGCACGACCTGGTCGGCGTACGTGCCGAGCGACTGGTCGAGCCGGTCCCGCAGTCCGATGACCCGCTCACCGGGGCCGGGCGACGTGACGCCGGGCCCCACGGCCTCGACGGTGCCCGCCACGTCCCAGCCGATGCCGACCTGGTCACGGTCCCTGATCACCCCCGGCCTGGCCACGTTCATGAGACCCTGCCTGGTCGCGGCGTCGACCGGGTTCACCGCGGCGGCCTCGACGCGGATCCGCACCTGCCCGCGCCCCGGTTCGGGAACCGGGGCGTCGATGACCTCAAGCGCCTCGGGACCGCCGTAGTTCCGCACCACCACAGCACGCATGACATGCTCCTTCTTGGTTTCGGTTGTGCCTGCGCTTGATTACGAACTAAAGGAGAGCTACTCTCCATCCGACTGCAGGGCACGCACTTTGAAGTGCGCTGGCCACCGGGAGGTGAGTCCGATGCCGACGCTCACGGCGGCACAGCGGCGGGCGGCTGCCCGCTCCGAGTACGACGCGTTCCTCGCGGCGTGCCCGTCACGGCAGGTACTTGACCGGATCAGCGACAAGTGGGTGACGCTGATCCTGGTGGCGCTCGCCGGCGGGCCGCTGCGCTACAGCGACCTGTGCCGGGTCATCGCCGGCGTGAGCCAGAAGATGCTCACCCAGACGCTCCGCACGCTGGAACGCGACGGCCTGGTCTCCAGGACGATGACACCCGCCGTCCCGGTGCGCGTCGACTACGCGCTCACCCCGCTCGGCGACAGCCTGATGCCGGCCGTCAACGCGATCAAGACATGGGCGGAAGGTCACATCGACGAGATCAACGCCAGCCGCGCCGAGTATGACGGACGCACCGCGGCGGGGCCGAATCCGTGACGGCCGCGCCCGGGGCCTTAATGTCGATTCATGGACTCTGCACAACCTGGTACCGCGGCCGCCCCGGTTGACGCCGCCGGCCTGATCAGCGCACTCGGCCGCGGACTGCCCGACGGGCGGCTCGTCATCGATCCCGGCGTGGTTGCCGCCATCTCGCACGACGAAGCGGAATGGGCGCCGGTCGGACGGGCCGTGGCGGGTGTGCGGGCGCGGACCGAGGCCGAGGTGCGGCACGTCGTGCGCACCTGCGCGGAGTTCGGCGCGCCCGTCGTGCCGCGCGGGGCGGGCACCGGCCTGTCCGGCGGCGCCAACGCGACCGACGGCGCGGTCATGCTCGACCTGTCCCGGATGAACCAGGTGCTCGAGATCGACCGGGACAACATGACCTGCGTCGTGCAGCCCGGCGTGGTGAACAACGACCTGAAGGCGGCCGTAGCCGCCCACGGCCTGTGGTACCCGCCGGACCCGGCAAGCGCGCCCTGGTCGACGATCGGCGGCAACGTCGCCACCAACGCCGGGGGCCTGTGCTGCCTGAAGTACGGCGTCACCCGCGACTACGTGCTCGGGCTGCGCGCGGTCACCGGCGCGGTCGGGAACGGCCAGGTGGAGTACGGCGACGCCGTCCGGCTCGGCCGCCGGACCAGCAAAGGCGTGGCCGGCCTTGACCTGACCGGCCTGTTCGTGGGGTCAGAGGGAACGCTCGGCGTCGTTACCGAGGTCACCCTGCGCCTGCGGCCCGCGCTCACCGGAACGCCGCACACCGTCGTCGGCGCTTTCCGTGACCTCGTGACGGCGGGGGAGGCGGTGTCGCTGATCACCCGCCGCGGGCTGGTACCGTCGGTGCTCGAGCTACTCGACCGGGCCTGCCTGACCGCGGTCGAGGAGTGGAAGCACCTGGGGCTTGCGGCCGACGCGGCCGCGCTGCTGCTCGCCAGGGTGGACACGCGCGGCGACGCGGGCGGCGAAGAGGCGGACGCGCTCGCCGCGGCGATGACCGACGCGGGCGCGCAGTGGGCGGAGCGGTCCACCGACGACACCGAGGCCGAGGCGCTGTTCGACGCGCGCAGGCTCGCCTACCCGGCCCTGGAGCGGCTCGGCCCGGTGCTCACGGAAGACGTCTGCGTCCCCCGCTCGGCCGTGCCCGCCATGCTGGCGCGGATCGAGGCGATCGCCGCACGGCACGGCGTCACGATCGCGACCGTCGCCCATGCCGGAGACGGCAACCTGCACCCGCTGCTCATCACCCCGCCGGGCGATGAGGAAGCCAAGCGGGCGGCGCAGGCGGCCTTCACGGAGTTCCTCGACGCGGCGATCGAGCTCGGCGGGACCGTGTCGGGCGAGCACGGCATCGGCCTGCTCAAGCGCGACGGCATGCGCCGCGAGCTCGACCCTGGCGCGCTCGCCATGCAGGAGGCCGTGCGCGGCGCGCTCGACCCACTGGGCATCTTCAACCCTGGCAAGGGCTGAACAGGCCACTGCGCTGCCTCGGGGAGGGCTCAGGAGGGCGGGCCGGCCTCGATCCGGCGCCGCACCTCGGCGAGCCCGTCGGGACCCCGCTCGATCGGTCCACCAGCTCTCGATCCACCACGTCGCCCCGGCCGCCGCCCAGGCCGCGGGCTCGGGCGGGTCGAGCTGGATGAACTCGCCGCTGCTATCGGCCTCGATGATGACGTCGTAGGGGTCTACGGCCAGCCCCGCCGCGGCCCGCAGTTGGTGCACCTCGGCGATGAGCGAAGCGAACTCGTCTGGTCCTGGCCGTCGATGCTCGGATCCTGGCTGGTCGAAGACGGCAGGCACCAGTCCGTCCCAGCGCGCGGCGCGCGCCAGCGACGGCTGCGCGGCCCGCCCGGCGACCCGGGCGCCGACCACCCAGACCGGCGGGCGGGGCCGCTGCGCCGGCGGTTCAGGCACCAGCAAGTCGGTGGGCCTGGCGCTGTAGTGCTTGCCGTCGTAGGCAAACGGCTGACCGTGCATCAGCCCGTCGTAGATGGCCAGGCACTCGTCGAGTTTCTCCGCGCGGGCGCGGCGCCCCTCGTCGGCCTCGAACGCGGTCCAGCCCTCGTGCAGCGCGCCGAGCCCGACGGTCATCACCGCCCGGCCGCCGCTGAGGCGGTCCACGGTGCCGACCGCGGAGGCGAGGTCCCAGGGCCGCCACCGGGAAGCCGGGGTAAGCAGCGTGCCGAGCTTGATGCGCTCGGTCACCATCGCGGCGGCCCCGAGAACGACCCACGCGTGCTCGCCCCACACCGCCTCCCAGGTGAAGACCGCGTCCCAGCCGCATCGCTCGCCGAGTGCGGCCAGCTCCGTGAACTCGCGCGCGGATGCGTACGGCACCACGAATCCGAATCGCATAGGGCAACTGTAATGACCGCCGCCGACATTCGCTCCCGACGGCGCTGACGTTCTCCGGGGTCCGGCTGCCCCTTTTCGATCAGCCGTCAGGCGTCAGGGTCGCTTCGCGTGCGTGAACCGCACGGGCTTGCCCAGCGACCGGGCGTAGGCGATTTCGGCTCGGGTGCTGTCTCCGATGTGGTCGCCGACTACGAGCACCTCATCAGCGAGCCGGATCTTCGCCCGGTGCAGATCGTCGAGTCGAGCCTTCAGCGCCTCGGCCTCGACAGGACCGGACCAAAGTTCGTGCGGCGACTTCATGTCACAGCCCGGTTTGACGACAATCTTTCCGGCTTTGGTCTCCCGCAGGTCGGCCTCGTTCATCTCGGTCATGAAGCGGGTCGAGCTGAATCTAGGCGTTGGACAGCCGCGATCGGATCTGCTCCGCCGGGTGCTCGGGGGGCAGGGCGGCGAGCGGGGCAACCTCGACGCCGCCGCCTCGCGTGATGGTCGGGCAGTGCTCCGCCATGGACACCGCTGCCTGAAGGTCGTCGGCGGTGACGATCGCGTAGCCGCCGAGCTGGGTGGACTGCCCGGCCTCGCCGAGCACTGCGGCCGGCTCGAAGACCGGCCAGCCGGGGTCCACGACGCTGGGGGCGATGACCTCGTTGATGAACGCGCCCCACGCCGCCAGGCCGTCGGGGTCAGCGGCGGCGTTGTAGTCCTTCGCGGAGCGGTAGCTGAAGATGAACTGTGGCATCGGACCGGGTCCTTTCCGTTCGTGCCGGCGCGGCGCCGGCGTTAATGCCCGTCACCCATGCAGACACCGGCGGGCGGCCGGAGGGGGCGGCCCGCCCGCGGAATCTGCGGCACAATGGCGGCGTGACTGCCGACCTCCTGGCCCGGGCGCAGGGCGGGGATGCTGACGCCTTCGGTGAGCTTGTCGGGCCGCACCGGCGTGAGCTTGAGGTGCACTGCTACCGGATCCTCGGCTCGGCCAGCGACGCCGAGGACGTCCTCCAGGAAGCCTTGCTGGCGGCCTGGCAGGGCCTGGGCAGCTTCGAGGGACGATCCTCGGTCCGCACCTGGCTGTACCGGATCGCCACCACCCGCAGCCTGAACGCGCTGCGCTCGGCCCGGCGGCGCCCGCAGGCCGACTGGCCGCCGCCCGGCATCGACGCGCCCGAGCCGACCAGGCTGGGCGAGCTGCCGTGGCTGGAGCCCTACCCCGACAGCCTCCTTGAGGGGCTCGCGGACGCCGCGGCTGGCCCGGAGGCCCGGCATGAGGCCAGCGAGGCGATCTCGCTCGCCTTCATCACCGCCCTGCAGATGCTGCCGCCACGCCAGCGCGCGGCCTTGATCCTGCGCGACGTCCTTGACTTCCCGGCCCGCGAGGTGGCGCACATGCTCGGCACGACCGAGGAGTCCGTCAAGAGCGCGCTCAAGCGCGCCCGCGCGGCCCTGCAGCGCCAGCTCCCGCCGTCAGGCAGACGGGAACCGGCGCCGCCGCGCGGCTCGGCAGCCGAGCAGGAGCTCGTGGGCCTGCTCACCAGGGCCTACCAGAACGGCGACGTGGACGCCCTGGTCGCTCTCCTGACCGAGGACGTGCTGATGACCATGCCGCCAATACCGCTGGAGTACCTGGGCCGCGAGCTCGTCGCCCGGTTCCTCCGCGCGGCCATCTTCCGGCCCGGCACCGCCTGCCTGCCGGTCCCGACCCGGGCCAACGGCCAGCCCGCGCTTGTCATGTACCTCCCGGACCCTGAGTCCGGGACCGCCCGCGCCACCGGCATGCTGGTCTTTACCCTCTCCGGCAGCCGCGTCAGCGCGATAACCCGCTTCGATGACACCGTGCTGCCCCGCTTCGGGGTCCCCGCGACCCTGCCGGGCTAGCCGCGGCCCGATCACCGCCGGCAGTGCCGAAGCGCCGCCGGGACGAGACCCCTGTAGTTCCCCATAAGCCCGCCGTCCCCAAAAGTACGAAAGTCGAGGGGACAGTAAACAATAACCTTCCGGTAAGTACGTCCGTGCTGCTATCGATCTTGAATAGCGATAATATTCGAGTATCAGCTTTGAATGTGTTCGGTATTCAAACGAGGGGTCGGTCATGGCGGAGCAGGCGGGTCACGGGGACGGGCACGGCGGCGCGCCGCCCGGCCGTGACCCGGGCCTGCCGGACGGTGCCGCCCGCGCGCCCGGCCGCGACGCTCACCTGCCGGCTTCGCCAAGGGCGGCGAGTGGGATGCCTGCCCGCCGTCGGCGGCGCTGGCGCTGGCCCTGGAGGCCGCGTCCGGGCCCGGGTGGCGGTGCCCCGGGGCGTCGCGGGAGGAGATGTTCGGGCTGCTGCGGCAGTGGCAGGCGCTTGAGTCGCGGGCCGCCGCCGCCAAGCTCGGGATCGTGCGGGCGCTGATCCGCGACGACGACCAGCCGCTGCCCGGCGGCGCATATCACGGTGACCTGCCCGGCGGGTGGACCAGGTCGCTGACCCACGACGTCGCGCTGGCCCTGTCGATGCCGGCCGTGTCGGCCGAGCGGCTGATGTGGCTGGCGTGGGACCTGCAGGGCCGGCTCCCCGGCACCGGCGGGCTGCTCGCGGCCGGGGTACTGACGACCAGCAAGGCCCAGGCGGTGGACGAGGCGCTGCAGCAGCTGTCTAGCCAGGACGCCGCGGCGGCCGAGGCGCTGATCCTGCCCGAGCTGCCCGGCAAGACCTACGGGCAGGTGGCCAGGCTCGCCGCCCGGGCGGCGGTCACCGTCGACCCGGACTCGGCGGCCCGCCGCCGCCAGGACGCGGAGCGGAACAAGTCCCGGGTGGAGATGTTCCGCGAGCAGTCCGGGGCGGCGGGCCTGGCCGGCCGGGAGCTGCCCACCGACCAGGCCCTGGCCGCCCACGCCAGCGTCTGCGCCCGCGCGCAGGAGTACAAAGAGTCCGGCGCGTTCCCCGGCGGCACGCGGATGGACCAGTACCGCGCCGCGGCTTACCTTGACCTGCTCAACGGGATCACCGCCGGGGCGCGGATCGCCACCGGGCTGCTGCCCGGCGCCTGCCCGGCCGGAGACCCGCGCGCGGGCGGGCCGGCCCCCGGCGGGAGGGACTGCGCTTGCCGTGAGTGCGACGGCAGCTGCCTGCCGCCCGACGACGATGACGAGGACGAGGACGAGGACGGCAGCGACCCCGACGGCGGAGCGCCCGGCAGCGAACAGCCGCCCGACGGCCCGGTGGCGGCGGACGGCGCCAGCAGCAGCCAGCCGGACGGCGGCGCCGACCCTGACCCCGATGGAGAGCCACGCGCGGCGCAGACTTCAGCTTCCGCGGTTAGTCCCGCACGGCTGGCGGACCTGGTGCTCCCCCTGGCGACGCTCCTCGGGCTGGCCGAGCGGCCCGGCGAGGGCTACGGCCTCGGGCCGCTCGACCCGGACCTGTGCCGCTCACTCGCCATCGCCGCCGCCGGCAGCCCCTACAGCCGCCTGTGCGTCACGGTCACCGACCCCGACGGCATCGCGACCGGCCACGGCTGCGCGCGAGCGGACCGGCGCCGGAAACGGCCAGCCGACGCGCAGCCCGCCCGCCCCGTCCCTGACCACGACGCCGCCCTGCCCGCCCGGGTGAACCTGACGATCACCGCCGGCCGCCTCGCGGAACTGGCCGCGGCGACCGGGCCGCCAGGCCGGGCAACCTGGGGCTTCACCCGAGACACCGATCAAGGACCGCCAGGCGGGCACGGCCACTGGACGCTTACCCTGCCCAACGGCAGCAACCTCACCGTGGAACTGCGGCCGGTCCCGACGTTCGAATGCGACCACCGCTACGAATCGCACGCCTACCAGCCGAACGACACCCTCCGCCACCTCGTCCAGATCAGGGACGGAGAGTGCACGTTCCCGCCCTGCTCCAGGCACGCCAGGGAAGCCGACTTCGAGCACGCCACCCCTTATGACAAGGGCGGCCGGACCTGCGCGTGCAACACGGGCGCGCGAAGCCGCGCCTGCCACCAGGTGAAACAGTCGAAAGGCTGGAACGTCACCCAGCCCAAACCCGGCTGGCACCAGTGGGAGACGCCGAGCGGCCGCACCTACACCCAGGGCCCGAAGCGATACCCGGTCTAGTAACCATGCAGGGCGACGGTTATCCGGTTGCGGTCAGGCGGCCGTGACCGGGAAGCTGGGCGCCATGGCCATGCACGCCGATGAGCTGCCCGTCTCCGCCGACCTGGTCAGGACGCTGGTCGACGCGCAGTTCCCGCGGTGGCGCGGCCTGCCGGTCAGCCGCGTGACCGCGCCAGGCACGGTCAACGCCATCTTCCGCATCGGTGACCGGCTCGCGGCGCGGCTGCCGCTGCGCGGCACCGATCGCGCCGCCGCCCGCCGCCTGCTCGAGTCGGAGGCGGCGGCCGCCAGGGAACTGGCAGGCGCTACCCGGTTCCCCGTGCCCGAGCAGGTCGCACTCGGCGAACCTGGTCCCGGCTACCCGCTGCCCTGGTCGGTGCAGGCCTGGCTGCCCGGCCGCACGGGCGACGAGGACGATCCCGCCGATTCGGTTCAGTTCGCCGGCGACCTGGCGGAGTTCATCGCCGGGGTCAGGTCGATCGGCACGCGCGGCCGGGCGTTCAGCGGCCGGGGGCGCGGCGGTGACCTGAAGGCCCATGACGCCTGGATGAGCACCTGCCTCAGGGAGAGCGAGGGGCTCCTCGACGTCGGGCGCCTGTCACGAATGTGGGCCACGTTCAGGGAACTGCCCCGCGAGGCCCCGGACGTGATGAGCCACGGGGACCTGACCCCCGGCAATGTCCTGGTGGCCGGCGGGCGCCTGGCGGGCGTCCTTGACGTCGGCTGCTTCGGTGCCGCCGACCCCGCCCTCGACCTGATCTGCGCGTGGAACCTGCTCGCGGCCGGGCCCCGCCTGGCACTCCGTGACGCCCTGCGCTGCACGGACCTGGACTGGGAGCGAGGCCAGGCGTGGGCGTTCTTGCAGGCGATGGGCCTTGTCTGGTATTACGCCGAGACCAACCCCGTGATGAGCCGGCTTGGCCGGGTCACCCTGGACCGGATCCAGTCGGACGGCCGGCTGTTACCCGAGGCGCTCACCGTAGCGGGTGCGCAGCGTCTCCGACCCCGGCGACGGACGTGAAGACAATGAGCGGAATTTGACCGCCGGTGAAATTCGGCAGAAATGCGGGCCACCGGGCGCGCGGCGGCCCGGCTCGCGGTCGCTACGCTCGGAGCCGTGGTGACGCAGGGTCATGACCTTTCCGACCGCACGGCGGAGAGCTACCGCGCCTTCGCCGCGGAGGCGCGCGGCAGGTCGCCGCGGTACGAGGAACTCGCGCTCGCGGTCGCGGGCGACGCGCGCGTCCTTGGCTTCCTCGCCGCGCTGCCGACCGCGAAACGGCAGCCCAACCTGCTGTTCGCCGCGGCCCGCTACCTGCTTGGCGAGCCGCCGGACCTGGCCGCGCTGCACGCGCTGCTCCGCGACCGGGAGGGCGAGCTCGCCGGCACCATGCTGGCCAGGCGGACGCAGACCAACGAGCCCGCCAGGTGCGCCACGCTGCTGCCCGCCCTCGCGCTGCTTCCGCAGCCCCTGGCGATCGTCGAGGTCGGCGCGAGCGCGGGGCTGACGCTGCTTGCCGACAAGTACTCCTACGACTACGACGGCCACGAGGTCGCGGGCACCGACCCGCGCGCGCCCGTGCTCGCCTGCCAGCCGCGCGGCCCGGTACCGCTCCCGGCCCGGGTCCCGGAGATCGCCTGGCGGGCCGGCCTTGACCTGAACCCGCTCGACGTGACAAGCGACGATGACGTCCGCTGGCTGCAGTGCCTGGTGTGGCCAGGCGAGACCGGTCGTCAGGAGCGGCTGAGCGCGGCCATCGAGACGGCACGCCGCGACCCGCCGCCGCTCTACCGCGGAGACCTGCTGACCGACCTCCCCGACCTGATCAGCCGGGCGCCGCGCGATGCGACCGTAGTCGTGTACCACTCGGCGGTCCTCGGCTACGTGGGCCGGGCGGACCGGGCCAGGTTCGCCGGTACCGTCAGGGAACTCGGCGCGGTCTGGCTGTCCAACGAGGGTCCGGGGGTCCTGCCGGGCGCCGACGCCCGGGTACGCCACGCACACGGCTTCCTCCTGGTGAAGGACGGCACCGAGCCGATCGCCGTCACCGAGTCGCACGGCCGCTGGCTCGAGTGGCTCGCCTAGCCGGGCGGCTCCGCTAGCCGCTCCGGCCGGTTCCAGCCGGTCCAGCCACGCTCGCGCATCAGGTCCAGCATCCGCTGCGTCCGCGGGTCGAACTCGAGGGCAAGTGCGTCTAGCAGGTCAAACGCCAGGTCGTCGTGCGCGACCGCGCCCATGTTGAGCTCGCCGGAGGCGGATGCCTGCTCGAGAAGGTCGGCCATGATGTCGGCGGCTTCCTTCGGGCGCGGGTCGTCCTCGCCTACGTCGCTTTCGAGGAGCTCCGACAGGACCTGGTACAGCCGGACGAGTTGCGGGTTCTCGAGCTGCGCGTGTTTCGCGGCTATAACCCCGGGGATGCTATCGGGCCAGCGAGCCGCGACCAGGATCCACCCGTCCCGCTCACCCTCCACCATCCGCGCTGATGCCCCGACCTCCCGGAGCCGGTCGAGATAGGAGGTCACCTCCGGCGGGAGCGCCAGGCTGTCACCGGCGGCGAGCTGCGCGATCTGCTTGCGGCTGGTCTCCAGCCGTTCGATCTCGTCGCGGAGGTGGCGGTCGATCCGCTGGACCGCTTCGGCGAAGGCCGGCGCGTCGGCTTTGAGCAGCTGGCCGACGTGAGACAGCGGCACGCCAGCGTTGGCGAGGGTGCGGATCTTGATGAGGGACACGACCGCCGCTGCGCCGTACCGCCGGTAACCCGAGGCATCCCGCTCCGGCTCGGGCAGCAGCCCGACCTGGTGATAGTGCCGCACCGCGCGCACCGTGACGCCGGCGTACGCCGCCAGTTGACCGATCGTCAGCATGCTCTGATCCTGCCCTCAACTCGCCCAGACCCGACAGGGGCCGGCTCAGGAGATCCTGCGACGGTAGGAGATGTCGGCGAAAAGGTAGGCAACGACGAGGATGCCGACGCACCAGGCGAGGGCGGTCCAGATGCCGTTGCCGACCGGCTGCCGGGTGAACAGGTCGCGGATCGCGTTGACGATGGAGGTCACCGGCTGGTGCTCGGCGAAGGCGCGCACCGGGCCTGGCATGGTCCCGGTGGGCACGAAGGCCGAGCTGATGAACGGCAGGAAGATCAGCGGGTAAGCGAACGCGCTCGCGCCGTCCACGCTCTTCGCGGTGAGGCCGGGGATGACAGCGGCCCAGGTCAGTGCCAGGGTGAACAGGATGAGGAGGCCGGCGACCGCGAGCCAGGCCAGCACTCCGGCGCCCGAGCGGAAGCCCATGCCAACGGCGACGGCGACGACCGCCACAACCGAGATCACGTTGGCGGCCAGCGAGGTCAGCACGTGCGCCCACAGCACGCTCGACCGGGCGATCGGCATGGACTGGAATCGTTCGAAGATCCCGCCCTGTCTGTCGGTGAAGAGCCGGAGCGCGGTGTAGGAGATGCCCGACGCGATGGTGATGAGCAGGATGCCTGGCAGCAGGTAGGTCACATACGAGCCCGTCCCGTGTTGGATCGCGCCGCCAAACACGTAGACGAACAGCAGCAGCATGGCGATCGGTGTGATCGCGGTCGTGATGATGGTGTCCATGCTGCGCGTGACGTGCCGCATGGTCCGTCCGGTGAGGACGGCGGTGTCGCCGAGGAAATGCGTGGCCATGGTTGTTCCTTACTTCCTGCTCGACCAGGTCTCGCGGTCTTGGCTGCCCTTGCCGGCGTCACCGTCCCTGTCGTCTTCTCCGGCGTCGCCGACGACCGCGAAGAAGACGTCTTCGAGGGAAGGCTGCTTCTCGACGTACTCGACCTTGGCGGGCGGCAGCAGCTGCCTGAGCTCGGCCAGGGTGCCGTTCACGATGATCCGGCCCTGGCGGAGGATCGCGATCCGGTCGGCAAGCTGTTCGGCCTCGTCGAGGTACTGGGTCGTGAGCAGCACGGTCGTGCCGCCATCGGCGAGTTCCCTGACGGCCCGCCACACCTCGATGCGCCCCTCCGGGTCCAGCCCGGCCGTCGGCTCGTCGAGGAAGATGACCGGCGGGTTCCCGATGAGGCTCATCGCGATGTCCAGCCGGCGGCGCATGCCGCCGGAGTACGTCGCTGCCCTCCGGGTGCCCGCCTCGGTCAGCGAGAAGCGCCCGAGGAGCTCATCCGCTTTTCCGCCCGGGTCCTTGAGGTGCCTCAGCCTGGCGACCAGGACGAGGTTCTCCCGCCCGCTGAGGATCTCGTCGACCGCCGCGAACTGCCCGGTGAGGCTGATGGACTCGCGTACGTCGGCGGCCTGTCCCGCGACGTCGAAGCCGTTGACCCTGGCCGTCCCCGTGTCGGCCTTGAGCAGGGTGGACAGGATCTTCACCACCGTGGTCTTGCCCGCCCCGTTGGAGCCGAGCAAGGCGAAGATGCTGCCCCGCGCGACCTCGAAGTCCACGCCGCGCAGCACGCGCAGCTCCTTGTACGACTTCTCCAGGCCCTGCACCTGGATCGCGGGCCCCTGGACCTGATTGGTTGCTGGCGGGATGCTCATGGCAGCCAGCATGGAGGGCTGACGCAGCGTCATGGTCAAGCCCCAAGGGGAAATCACGCGACAGGCGAGCGCCGGGGAGGGGAGGATCGCTGGCGTGAGCCCGCGTTTCCTCCCCGGCCTTGAGCTAGCCCGCGACTTCTACGCTGCCGTGGTGCGCCCGCTGCTCCAGGAGGACTTTCCCTGGCTTGAGCACGCGGCGGCGCTGATCGGCCCGGGATCCGACGTCGCCGGCTACGACACCGAGCGCTCAACCGACCACGACTGGGGACCGCGCCTGCAGGTGTTCCTCGCCGACGGCGACACCGGCGACACGGCAGCGAGGTGAGCCGCCGCGCGGCGCGCGTCACCGCCAGGCTCGCCGGCCGCCTGCCAGGGGAGTTCCGCGGCTACCCGGTCAGGTTCCCCGTCACTAGGGAACCAGACGGCGTCGCGCGGCACCGGGTCGAGGTCGCCGGCCTTGGCGCCTGGCTGACCGGGTGGCTCGGCTTCGACCCGCGCGGCGCCGTCACCCTGCGGGACTGGCTGGCCACGCCCACGCAGCGGCTCGCGGAGCTCACCGCGGGGGAGGTCTTCCACGACGGTCCTGGCGAGTTGACCCGCGCCAGGGGAAACACGGCCTGGTACCCGGACGACGTCTGGCGCTACGTCCTGGCCTGCCAGTGGCGGCGCGTCGAGCAGGAAGAGCCCTTCCCCGGCCGGTGCGCCGAGGTCGGCGACGACCTCGGCTCGCGCATCGTCACGGCTCGCCTGGCCCGTGACCTGATGCGGCTGTGCCTGCTGATGCACCGGCAGTACCCGCCGTACAGCAAGTGGCTTGGCACCGCGTTCGCGAGGCTCCCCGGCGGCGCCGGGCTCGCTGCCTGCCTGACGGCCGCGATAGCCGCCGACGGCTACCAGGCCCGCGAGCGCCACCTGACCGAGGCCGTGGAAGCCATCGCCGCGCTGCACAACCGGCTCGGACTCACACCGCCGCTCGACACGCGCGCCCGCCGCTTCTTCGACCGGCCTTACCAGGTCATCGGCGCCGGCCGGTTCACCGCGGCGCTGCGCGAAACGATCACCGATCCGCGGGTCAGGCACCTGCCGCTGGCCGGCGCGGTCGACCAGTTCACCGACAGCACCGACGCGGCCGGCGACCCGGGCTTCCTCCGGGCCTGCGTGGGCCGCGCGGACCTGGCCGAACGCTCGTAGAGCGCTGCCTTGCTCCTCGACTGGCTGAGTTCCGCTTCCCGACCGCCCGTGTCATGACTTCGCCGGGAGAGTCAGCCGCCTCCGTTCGGATGCGGAGGTTTTGAATTAGTCCGAACGAGTTCGGGTGATACGCATCCGGCCCACGGCTCCGTCGTCGTGGCGCCCTAGAGGTTGCTGGTCGTCGCCCGGTTACCGCATGCGCGGAGCCGCCGCCAGCGAAAGCGGCAGATTAATTACGGCATTATTCACCGCGAATTGACAGCGCTAGGTACCGTCATATCGTGACGAGCGACCCGAGACAAGGCTCGCCCGACCCGTGGGGGGCACGCGACGACCAGCACGAGCCCTCGGCCCCGGCGTCCGCGCCGGCGCAGCAGGGCGGGCAGGGACAGTACGCGCAAGGCCAGTTCCCCCAGGGGGGCGCGGGCCAGGGTTCCCATGGCCAGGGGCAGTACGCGCCCGGGCAGTACGGGCAGGGCGCGTACGGAGGGCAGGGCGCGTCCGGCGGCCAAGGTGGCTACGGCCAGCAGGGATCATACGGGCAGCCGGCGACGTACGGTCAGCAGGGGTCATCCGGCGGGTCTTACGGGCCAGGGCGCAGGGCGGGCAGGGCGCGCACCAGCAGGGTTCCTACGGGCAGGCGCAGTACCCGCAGGAGCAGACCGGGCAAGGCTACGGCCAGGGCGGGTACGGGCAGCAGCCTCAGGGCTACGGCGCGGCCGGATCAGGGCAGCAGGGGTACGGGCAGCAGGGGTACGGGCAGCAGCTCCTCAGGGCTACGGGTCGGCCGGGTACGGGCAGCAGGCGTACGGCGGGCCTGGATACGGGGCCGACGGATACGGCACCCAGGCCTTCCAGCAGGGTTACGGCCAGCAGGGATACAGCCAGCAGGGTTACGGCCAGCAGGGATATCCGGGCAGTCCGGTACCCGGGTTCGAGCCGCAGCAGCCACCGGGACCCGGCGGGCCAGGGGCGGGCTCTTCTGGCGGCGGCGGGCATGCCCGTCCGCGCGGCGGGCGCCGCAAGGTGCTCCTCGCGTCGCTCGCCGGCGGCCTCGCCGTGGTGGTGGCCATCGCGCTGACGTACGTCTTCGTGATCAAGCGCGGCCCTGGCGTGCCCGTCACCGGCATGATCCCGACCGGCTCGACGCCGCAGCAGGACGGCAGGCAGGTCGCCGCCGCGTTCCTGACCGACTGGGAGAAGGGCAAGCTGTCCACGGCGGCGAACCTGACCGACCACCCGGCCGCCGCGCGGGCCGCGCTCGCCGCCTACGCGAAGAACCTGGGCCTCGGCAAGGTCGCGTTCGGGCAGAGCGGCGTCGCCGACGCCGCCGGGTCCACGACGGCGCAGCCCCGCGAGACCGACACGTACGCGATCGCGGCCACTGTGTCGGCGCTGGGTCGGCAGGCACGGGCACGGCCGCGCTGCACGGCACGTGGACCTACCATTCCTCGCTCGTCGCCTACCAGCAGGCGAACTCAAGCGTCTGGTTCGTGGCGTGGCAGCCCACCGTGATGGGGCCGAACCTCACCACCAAGACCCACCTGGCGGCCGTCCAGGTCCCGCCGTCGGTCAGCATGGTCGCGGACGCCAACGGCGGCAACCTGAGCTCCTACAACGACGCGGGCCTGACCAACATCGCGGCCCTGCTGATGAAGGCGGCACCGGCCGGGCAGGGCAAGCCGGGCCTTGACGTCGAGGTCCAGACCACGGCGGGCACGGCGGTCAAGAACAGCCAGGCGGCCATCCTCAACCCGGAGAACGTCCAGCAGGTCTCCACCACGATCAGCTCGACGGCCGAGGCCGCCGCGCAGGCCGCGGTCGCCATGCACAAGATGAGCTCGATGGTGGTCATCCAGCCGTCGACCGGCAAGATCCTCGCCATCGCCAACAACGACGGCTTCAACGACTTCGCGCTCACCTCCGACGTCTCGCCCGGGTCCACGATGAAGGTCATCACGTCCACCGCGCTGCTCAACGCCGGGGTGCTCACCCCGACGAGCTCGGTCGCCTGCCCGAAGACGTACACCGTGCAGGGCATCACCTTCCACAACGACCAGAACGAGACCGAGCCCGCGGGTACCCCGTTCATGACTGACTTCGCGCAGTCCTGCAACAACGCGTTCACGTCCCAGTACGAGCACCTGTCAGGGGCGCTGGCGAGCACGGCGAAGGAGTACTACGGCCTCGACCAGAAGTGGGACATCGGCATCTCAGGGATCTCCGCGTCGTACTTCAACGCGCCCGCCGACGCGTCAGGGGCCGAGCTCGCCCAGGAGGCGTTCGGCCAGGGACAACTGCAGGCATCGCCGCTCGCGATGGCCTCGGTGGCGGCCACGGTGGACACCGGGACGTTCGAGCAGCCGATCCTGGTGCCAGGCACCAAGCAGGTGACGGCCACCCCGCTGCCCGCCGCGACCGACGCCGACCTCAAGGAGATGATGCGCGCCGTCGTCACCAGCGGCACGGCGGCCGGCCTCGGCTTCGGCCCGACGGTCTACGCCAAGACGGGCACCGCCGACATCCAGAACCAGGGCAAGCCCAACAGCTGGCTGGTCGCCTTCGACTCCGCCCAGGACCTCGCGGTCGGCTGCCTGGTACTCGACGCGGGCTACGGCGCGCAGTACGCGGCTCCGGAAGTGCAGAACTTCCTTAGCCACTACTAACCGCGACCTTACGCCGCGCCGCTCGTTGCCGCGCAAAACGGGCCGTTGGCGAGATAATGGGGCACATGGCGGACGAACCTCAGGCCGATGACCTCGTGGAGCTTGGCGGCCGGCCGTTGCGCTTGCCTGGCTGGCTCTCCTCGCGGCTTCCTGGTCAGCTCTCCTCGCGGCTGCCTGGCTGGCGGCCGTCACGGGGGGCGGGCGTGCTCGCCGTCGTCGCACTCGTGGCCGGGCTCGCGGCCGGGTACGCGGCGGGAGACCGGGCGCGCGGCGGCACCGCGCTGCCCGCGCCGTCCGCCTCGCCCACGGCGGCGCCCGCCGCCAGGTTCTCGTTCACGGGAACGCCCGCGCTCACCCAGGACACCGGCGCCTGCTCGGTGCAGCGCGGGCACGACCTGGTGCTTGGCGTCCAGCTCACGAACCAGTCAACGGAGCCGCTGACGCTCACCACGTCTAAGGCGGTCCTGCCGATGGGCGGGCTCAGCCAGGTGGCATGGCAATGGGGGACCTGCGGGGCCATCGCCGCACCACCCGCACAGACCGATGACATCCTGATGCCGGGCGAAAGCGCCTGGATGGCGGTCACGTTCACGGTCAAGGAGGAGTGCCCAGGCCCCCTGCCCGTTGAGTTCAGCGTCGGCTACCTCCTGCAGGGCAAGGCCGCCATCGCCAGCCTGCCGGGCTTCCCCGACCTCAGCCAGGTGCCCTACAGCGGCTGCGGGGCGACGACCGCCGCCCATGCCCCGAGCCTCGCCATGATCAACTGGCCCGCCTCCCGATGACGTCGTGGGGCTGGTGACCGCTGTCGGCGTCGGGCGGTAGAGTCTGCGCCGGTGAGCACTTCAGCGTCAGGGACAGCCGCGAGTCCCGGTGATCAGGCGGTGACCGCGGAGCGGTGCGCGGCGCAGCTGCTCTGCGGTGACGCGGCGGCCAGCGCCGAGGAGGTGGCCAGGCGACTGCTGGCCATCCAGGCGCAGGACCCGCGCGGCGCGCGGCTTACGGTCCGGGCGCGGTCGGCCGGATTGTCGGCCGCGGACGTCGACGCCGCCCTCGAGCGCCGCTCGCTGGTCGTCACGTGGCTGAACCGCGGCACGTTGCACCTGGTCCGCGCCGAGGACTACTGGTGGCTGCATCCGCTGACCACCCCGCAGCTGCAAACCGGGAACTCCCGCCGCCTGGCGCAGGAGGGCGTGCCGCCGCAGGACGCGGAGCGGGCGGTGGCCGCCGTGCGGGCCGCGCTGGCCGCCGAGGGCCCGCTGACCCGCGCCAGGCTGCGCGAGCGGGTCGCCGCCGCGGGGGTGCGGACCGAAGGCCAGGCGCTGGTGCACGTCCTGCTGCTTGCCAGCATCCGCGGCCTGGTCGTGCGCGGCCCGGTAGTCGGTAGAGAGCAGGCGTTCGTGCTGGCCAGGGACTGGCTGGGCGCGCCGCCGCCAGCGGTGGGCCGAGAGGCCGCGCTCGGGGAGCTGGCCAGGCGCTACCTGGCCGGACATGCCCCCGCGGCCGATCACGACCTCGCCCGGTGGGCGGGCATCGGGCTGCGGGACGCCAGGGTCGGCCTGTCCCGCAGCGGCGCGGTGCAGCGCGCGGACGGGCTGGCCGAGCTGCCTGCCGGCGCAGAGCGCGCGGCGGCCGTGCTGCCGCCGCCGCGCCTGCTCGGCGCGTTCGACCCGCTGCTGCTCGGCTGGGCGTCGCGGGACCCGATCACCGGGCCGCACAAGCAGATCGTCACCGTCAACGGGCTGTTCCGGCCGTTTGCCCTGGCCGGCGGCCGGGCCGTGGCGACCTGGACGATCACGGGCGGCCAGGTCGTGCTCGCGCCGTTCGCCGCGCTCGACGCCGAGACCCAGGCGGCACTGGACGCCGACGCCGCCGACGTGACGCGGTTCCTCGCCGGACCGGGCCTGGATGAGGGCTCAGGCTAGCTCGTGCTCGGCGATTTGCTCGCCTACCCGCTCGAGAAGCTGACTCGCATTGGCCATCGAGAGGGAGAGGTCTGGTTCGATGGCGTCGAGTGTGTAGGCATGGCGGATCCCGGCCGCCAGCAAGCCTTTCCTTGCCAGGGTGCAGCGTCCCGCGGCGGCGACGACGGGGACGCCGGCCTGCCCGGCGCGGCGCGCGACGCGCGCGGGTCCCTTGCCGCGGAGCGTCTGCCCGTCCAGCGAACCTTCACCGGTGATGACAAGAGACGCGTCACGAACTCGGTCGGAGAAGCGCACAAGGTCGAGCACCATGTCGGCTCCGCTGCTCAGTGTCGCGTTGAGCATCGCGATTCCGGCAAAGCCCACTCCTCCGGCGGCACCGGACCCGGCCGCTTCCGCGGCGTACTTGCCCGTCGCGGCGGTGACAACCGATGCCCACAGGGAAAGGCCCCGCTCAAGCAGGCCGATGTCCTCCTGGGAAGCCCCCTTCTGCGGGCCGAATACCGGCGCTGCCCCGTGCGGGCCAAGGAGCGGATTATCGACGTCACTCGCGATGACGAACTCAATGCCGTCGATCCGCTCTTTCATGTCAGCGAGTTCGACCCGCTCTATCCTGCACCAGCGCGCCACCGCCGCGCTCAAGGAGGTCCCCGCCGGTGCTGAGGAGTTGCGCGCCTAGCGCCTGGACGAGTCCGGCACCGCCATCGGAGGTGGCGCTGCCGCCAATCGCGAGCACGATGGTCCGGTTTCCCCGAGAGATCGCGTCTGCGATCAGCTGGCCGGTCCCGTAAGTGGATGCGGTGAGCGGAGCCAGGCCACGGCCGGCCAGCCGCCGTAGCCCCGATGCCTCGGCGAGTTCTACAAATGCGACCCCGTCACGTTCGGCATAGGAAGCCAGGATCCGCTCTCCGGTCGGACCGTCAGCGTTAACGTAGACGCGGCGGAACCCCGCGGACACCGCGATATCGAGCGTCCCGTCTCCCCCGTCCGCGATGGGGCAGGAATCGATGTCCAGGTTCTTCCGGTACCGCCGGCGCAAGCCTGTCGCGAGTGACTCCGCGACTTCGCCGGCGGAAAGAGAGCCCTTGAACTTGTCGGGCGCGATGAGCACGCTCAGATTCATTTGGTTCTGCCTCGTGCTTTCGCGGGATAATAAGGAGTCGAGGCTTCCCAGCCTCGACGGAAATCATCTTCGAATACCTGCCACAGATCCGGGCAGGATTCTTTTCGTACCTCGATCATCGGGCCGTGCACGGAGGACACGTGACCAAGGTAGAACCCTACGAAAATGACTTCTTCGCCAATCTTGTAGATCGGCCCGAAAGGAAGGAAGTCATAGAGCCTGATCTGAAGGTCGACGACGTCGGGGGAGTCGCCGTTCCTGGCTGAGGACCGCATTGTCGCGTCCACGTTCCGCTTTAGGCCGCACAAGTTTTCGAGGCTTGACGTGACTTCCCCGACGGCCTTGGCGCGATTTATTCCTCTCAGCTTCACGCGAGCGGCGAGTATATCGATTACTCCTTCGTCGTGCGGGTCGACGATCATGACGCGCAGATGAAACTGCTTCTTCTCGACCTGGTAGAGGCGCTCTAGGCTCGTAACGAAGTTCTCTTCAGGGAACCAGGTCTGCAGAATCTGAATGGTTGCCCGTTCCGGGGCGTTGTGCAGCGCTCGGATGATTCTTCGCAAGGACCAGTGCTCGTGGATGATCGCACCAGATTTGCCGAGCGTCAGGAAGCCGTATATCGTCACTAGTATGCCGATGACGAAGATGATCCCCGCGGCTATCCGTGTGCTAGGAAGAAATCCGAACAGCCCTGCGGCCACGGCCATGATGACGCTGCCGATGGTAACGCGTATCGGCTCGAATCTGAAAGAAAGTCTCCACATCGGCGTCCCCTTGAAACGATCCCGCCTTCGCTGTCATTGTCGTATCATCGTTAGAGCCCGGAGTCGTCGTCCTGACGAACCAAAAGCGAACGAAAATCATCGCGATTCACCACGATGCCATTTCTGCGGCTGCCGGGCGGTGCAATCGGAGCACCATGCATCATATCGCGCTATGCCGCCGGCGATGGCGCTCCGGGAAAAGAATCTATCGGCGTGCGGCGAGTAGAGCAGCAAATTCCATCACGAGGTGGAATTGCCGTGAATCGCGGCATGAGGCCGGTGATCCGCAATGAGGGGCTTGTGAAAGGGGCGGCATCAGCGGCTCTCCCGATGGGCGAGCAAGGCGACGTGGAGTGAGGCGCGGGACTCCGGGTCGGCGAGGCTGACGCCGAGGACGCGCTCGATGAGGGCGAGCCGCTGGTAGAACGTGGGCCGGGCCAGGTGCGCGCGGTTGGCGGCGAGGGCCTTGTTGCCGCCAGACTCAAGAAAGGCCGCCAGGTCGCTGACCAGGGTGGCCCCGTGCTCGGCGTCGTAGGCGAGCAGCGGCCCAAGCTCCCGCTCGGCGAACGAGCGCAGCCTTGTGTCCTCGCGCAGCAGGTGCAGCAGGCCCCGCAGCCGCAGGTCAGGTAGCCGGTAGTAAGGGCGGCGCCCCGTGCTGCGGTAATTCGGGCCGTCTGGCTCTCCGGCGGCCAGGTCGGCGACCTCGCGGGCCTCACGGAACGCGTCTCGCACCTCACGGAGCGACCGGGCGGGCCGGCTGGCCCCGATGACCGGACCGGGCGGGAACGCGGACCCGAGCCGGGTCGCGAGCGCGCGCAGCGGCATGTCGTCGTCCGCGCCAGGCGGCAGCGAAAGGAGGGCGCCCGCCCGCAAGTCATCGAGCGCCCCCGCGAGCGCGGGCACGCCTGCCGTCCGGCAGGCGCTCGCCATCGCCTCGGCGGCGGCGAGCACCGCGGCCTGCCCGCTCGCGGCCCCCGGGCCTGGCAGCCTGAGCACGACGGCCACCAGGTCCCTGCCGGTCACCTCCACGCCCATCGCCCGCGCCCTGGCCGCGGCCTCGCCTCCCTCATCGGCAGGGGAACCGGAGGAACCCGTGAAGCCAGAGCCCTCGATCAGCGCGCTGATCAGCGTCCGGTGCGCCTGCCTTTCCAGCGACTCGGTCTGGGACGTGAGCAGGTGGCCGAGCGCGAGCGTGGCGGCGGCCCGCGAGAGGAGCAGCTCGTCGATGATCCGCGCGTGCACCGCCTCGGTGATCTCGATGAACGCCACCTCGCGGCGCAGCTCGACCAGCGGCACCGACCGCGCCTCGGCCGCGGCCACGAGCGCGGCCGGCAGTGCCTCCGTATACCGGCGGCCAAGCTCGACGGCCAGGCCGGCCACGCCGACGTGAGCCAGCGAGGCGACGTACCCGGCGAGTTCGGCAGGCGAGTCTGGCAGCGCGATCCCGGTGGAAAGCACTAGCTCGCCGCCGCGCAGCAGCCGCCCGACGTCGGTCAGCTCGAGCGCGTGCACCCAGCGGACGGGCACGTCAAGCCGCCCGGACCCCGCCACCACGTGCGGCGCGCCGCGGCGGACGACGTCGAGGTCAAGCACCTCACGCAAAGTAAGCGGCATCGCATTGTGACCTTACAACATGTAAGGAAACTCCGGAGATTTGTGGCAGCCTGTCACTAGGATGCCGCGCCAACCGCGGGCAGACTGAGACCATGTCTGATCTCTACGCCCGCCACCGCGCGGTCATCCCTAACTGGGTCGGCGTCAACTACAGCGAGCCGATCGAGATCGTCAGCGGCAAGGGCTGCCGCGTTACCGACGGCCAGGGCAACAGCTACCTCGACTTCTTCGCCGGCATCCTCACCAACATGCTCGGCTACGACGTGGCTGAGGTGCGCGAGGCGGTCGAGCGGCAGATCGGGTCAGGGATCTACCACACCTCCACGCTCTACCTGATCCGGAGCCAGGTCGAGCTAGCCGAGAAAATCGCCAGGCTCTCCGGTATCCCGGACGCCAAGGTGTTCTTCACCAACTCCGGCTCGGAGGCCAACGAGGCCGCCCTGGCGGCAGCGCTGACCCGTCCGCAAGGCCAACCAGGTACTCGCGATGCGCAACTCCTACCATGGCCGCACCTTCGGCACCGTCGCCATCACGGGGAACGCTAACTGGAAGGCGAGCAGCAACGATCCGTTCGGTACCCACTACCTGCACGGCACCGACCGGCAGCTGTCCGCCTACCGCAACCTGAGCGACGCCGAGTTCATCGACGCCTGCGTCGAGGACCTGCGCGCGCTGCTCGCCGCCGGGATCAACCCCAACGACGTCGGCGCGCTCATCGCCGAGCCGATCCAGGGCGTCGGCGGGTTCACGATGGCGCCGCAGGGGCTGTACCTGGCGTACAAGGAAGTCCTCGACGAGCACGGCATCCTCTTCATCTCCGACGAGGTGCAGACCGGCTGGGGCCGCACCGGCGAGACGTTCTGGGGCATCGAGGCGTACGGGGTCACCCCGGACTTCATGACGTTCGCCAAGGGCCTGGCCAACGGCTTCGCGATCGGCGGCGTCGTCGGCCGCGGCGACCTACTCGACGGCATCCGCGGCAACGGCATCTCCACCTTCGGCGGCAACCCGATCGCCACCACCGCGGCCAACGCCACCCTCGACTACGTGCTGTCCCACGACCTGCAGAAGAACGCCGCCGCCTGCGGCACGATCATCATCGACGGGCTCAAGGCCGCCGCGAGCGACCTCAAGACCGTCGCCGACGTGCGCGGCAAGGGCCTCATGTTCGCCGTCGACCTCGCCGATCCTGGCACCGGCAAGCCGGCGCCCGCGCTCGCGGCCAAGGCCATGGAAGAAACCAAGAAGCGCGGCCTGCTCGTCGGCAAGGGCGGCCTCTACGGCGCGACCCTGCGCATGGCGCCGCCGCTCACGCTCACCGAGGCGGAGGCGCGCGAGGGCCTCGGCCTGCTCGTCGGTGCCCTGGCGGCCGTGGACGCGCAGGCGGTCGCCTGACATGGCCAGGCACGTGACGCACTGGATCGGCGGCAAGCCGTGGACGGGCGCCGCGCAGCGCCAGGGTGAGGTCTTCGACCCGGCCCTCGGCACTGTCACCGGGCACGTCGACTTTGCCTCCGAGGCAGACGTCGACACCGCGGTTGCCGCCGCGAGCGCGGCCTGGCGCTCCTGGCGCTCGTCAACCCTGTCCCGCCGGGCCCGCGTCTTGTTTGACTTCCGGACCGCACTGCTGCGCCGTCGCGGGGAACTCGCGGCGATCATCACGTCCGAGCACGGCAAGGTCCTCAGCGATGCCGATGGCGAGATCGCTCGCGGCCTCGAGGTCGTCGAGTTCGCCTGCGGCATTCCCGCCTTGCTTAAAGGCGGATTCTCCGAGTCGGTGTCGACGCAGATTGACGTCACGTCGATCCGCCAGTCCGTCGGCGTGTGCGCCATGATCACGCCGTTCAACTTCCCCGCCATGGTGCCGCTGTGGTTCGCTCCCCTCGCGATCGCCTGCGGTAACGCGGCCGTCCTGAAGCCGAGTGAGAAGGATCCGTCGGCGGCGGTGCTCCTCGCCGAGTGCTGGGCCGAGGCCGGGCTGCCTGACGGCGTGTTCACCGTGGTCCACGGCGACGCCGTGGCGGTCAACCGGCTGCTGACCCACCCCGACGTCCGCGCGGTCAGCTTCGTCGGCTCGACACCCGTCGCCCGCCACGTGTACGAGACCGGCACCAGTAACGGCAAGCGGGTCCAGGCCCTCGGCGGGGCGAAGAACCACATGGTCGTCCTGCCCGACGCGGACCTTGAAGCCGCCGCGGATGCCGCCGTGTCAGCCGGCTTCGGCTCGGCGGGGGAGCGGTGCATGGCCGTCTCGGTCGTCGTCGCCGTTGACCCAGTCGGCGACGACCTTGTCGCGCGGATCACCGAGCGCATGGCCAGGCTCCGCACCGGCGACGGCCGGCGCGGCTGTGACATGGGGCCGCTGGTCACCGCCGCCCACCGGGACAAGGTAACCGCCTACATTGACTCCGGCGTCCAGGCAGGCGCCAAGCTAGTCGTCGACGGGCGCGGCACCGACGTGGACGGCAGCCGCGACGGGTTCTGGCTAGGGCCAACGCTTTTCGACAACGTGCCGCCCGAGGCGTCCATCTACACCGACGAGATCTTCGGGCCGGTCCTCAGCGTGGTGCGGGCACCGACCTTTGACCAGGCCCTTGACCTGGTCAACGCCAGCACTTACGGGAACGGAACGGCGATATTCACCAGCGACGGCTCGCTCGCCCGGCGCTACCAGAGCGAAGTCGAGGTCGGGATGGTCGGCATCAACGTCCCGATCCCGGTTCCCGCCGCCGCGTATTCCTTCGGCGGCTGGAAGTCCTCCCTCTTCGGCGACAGCCACGCCTACGGTCCCGACGGAGTGCACT
Source organism: uncultured Actinomycetota bacterium (assembly GCA_963759545.1). Lineage (GTDB taxonomy): Bacteria > Actinomycetota > Actinomycetes > Streptosporangiales > Streptosporangiaceae > Trebonia. Next base: position 101,246 of record CAVXAB010000017.1, on the reverse strand, counting down.
TCTTCACCCGGTCCAAGGTCGTGACGAGCAAGTGGCCGCGGACAACAGCGCCACATGCCCAGCTGGACTTGAACTTCCCCGGCAACGGGTGACTGGCGTGCCGTCGCGGTGACCTGCTCGGTGACCTGCTCGGTGACCTGCTCGATGACCCAGCGGAACCGGGCGATGCCCGGTTGAATTCCCTCTCCCAGGGCGCCCGCGCGCAGGCCGCCGCCCGATCGACAGGGATTTCGGTTTTCATGTGGATTCCGCAGCTTATAAGCTGCGGAATCCACATGATCATGGGCCGCGCCAGGGTTCCACCTGGACAACCCGGACGGAACGGGCACGCGCGAGCCCGTCGCGAAGGCTCGGCCCGCCTTGCGGTCGAGTTCTACGACGGGTCGATGATCGCGCCCAGATCGAGTTGCTCGGCAAGGAAGTGATCAGCCGCTTCCGGTCTTAGAGATAGGCGGACAAAGCACCAGGGGGAGGCCGCCGTGGCCTTCCCCGCCGCGACCTTCCATACGAGGAGATCTTCCCGATGCTGAAGTTGGGGTACAAGGCGTCGAACGAGCAGTTCGGGCCGACGGAGCTGCTGCGCTACGGCGTGCTGGCCGAGGAGTGCGGGTTTGACTCGGTGTTCGTCAGCGACCACCTGCAGCCGTGGCGTCACGACGGCGGGCATGCCCCGTTCGCCATGTCGTGGCTCGGGGCGCTGGGGGCACGGACCGAGCGGATCGTCATGGGGACCTCGGTGCTGACCCCGACGTTCCGTTACCACCCGGGGATCGTCGCCCAGTCCTTCGCGACCCTTGGCTGCCTGTTCCCTGACCGGGTCGTCCTTGGGATGGGGACCGGCGAGTCGCTCAACGAGGTCGCGCTGGGGATCGAGTGGCCCGACGGCAAGGAGCGCTTCGCCCGGTTCCGGGAGGCCGTCAGCCTCATCAGGCAGTTGTGGACCGAGGACCGGGTCTCCTTCGATGGCACCTACTACCACACCGACAAGGCCACGATCTACGACCGCCCGGAGCGGCCCGTGCCGATATACCTGGCCGGCTCGGGCCCGGCCGCGACCCGTTACGCCGGGCGAGTGGGCGACGGCTACATCACCACCTCAGGCAAGGCCCCTGAGCTTTACACCGACACGCTGCTGCCGGCGGTGCGCGAGGGTGCGGAGAAGGCCGGCCGCGACGTGGCCGACCTCGACCTAATGATCGAGGTCAAGGTCTCCTTCGACTACGAGCGCGACGCGGCCATGGAGGCCACCCGCTTCTGGGGCGCACTCGGCCTGACCCAGGAGCAGAAGGCGGGCGTCGAGGACCCGGTCGAGATGCAGCGCCTGGCCGACGATCTCTCGGTCGAGCAGACCGCGCGCCGCTTCATCGTCTCCACCGACGCCGACGAGCACGTTGAGAAGATCAAGAGCTACCTTGACCTCGGCTTCAACCACCTCGTCTTCCACGCGCCAGGACCGGACCAGGAGAGGTTCCTCCGCCTCTACGGCAGCGAGATCCTGCCCCGCCTGCGGGCCCTCGCTCCCGCCGCGGCGGCCTCGGCCTAGACGGTGGTTCACCTCGCGGGCGGGACCAAGTCAGGTACCTGACCGCCGCGGGCTGGCTAGTGGCCGATGAGCACGAGCAGGGCCTGGGCGGCTGTTTCCACCCAGGTGCCGGTCAGGCTGAGCGCCTGACCGGCACGTGCCGGCGGAAGTTCGGCACCGCCAGGGCGGCGAACATCGCGGGCTGGGCGGCGCGCTCATTCGGCCGGGCGGTCCTGCGGGATCGGTGCGGCAGCGCCCGGCTGGCGAACGGCCGGCGGCGTCGCCGGCCCGGTCCCCGCGCCGGTGGCGCGGACGGCGGCGGCGATGTCAGACAGGTCGTCGTCCTTCAGCTCCAGGCTCGCGGCGGGCAGCCACCCGTCGACCTGGCGGGGGCCGCGGGCGCCGACGATCGCGCCGGTCACTCCGGGGAAGGCCAGCGTCCAGGCGACGGCCACCGCCGCCGGCGTGACGCCGTGCCGCTCGCCGACCGGGCGCAGCGCTTCCGCCAGGGCCAGGTTGGCGGAAAGGTCAGGCTCGGTGAAGTCGGGGTGCCCTGCCCGCCAGTCACCCGGCTCAAGGCGTGCCGCCCTGGCCGCGGTGAACGCGCCGGTGAGCAGGCCCGACGCCATCGGGCTGTAGACGATGACCCCGGCCTGGTGCTCCAGGGCCCACGGCAGAACGCCGCCGGCGGCGCCGCGGTGGATCAGGCTGAACGGCGGCTGCACCGCGTCTACCGTGCCGATCCGCTCGGCTGCCTCCAGCTGGAGGACGCCGTGGTTGGACAGCCCGGCCGCGCGGATCTTGCCCTCGCGCTTGAGGTCGGCGAAGACCTGCCAGTACTCCTCAAGCGGCGTGCCGTCCTCCGCCGGCCAGTGCATCTGGTACAGGTCGATCCGCTCGACCCCCAGCCGTCGCAGCGAGGCCTCCACCTCGGCCCTGATGCTGGCGGGCGCGCCGACCCGGCGGGGCGCCGCGGAGCGGTCGGCCGGATCCCAGACCAGGCCGCCCTTGGTGAAGACGTAGGGCCGGTCCGCCTCCGGCAGGTCGGCAAGCGCGGCCGCCACCACCTGCTCCGAGTGCCCAAGGCCGTAGACGGCGGCGGTGTCGACCCAGTTGACCCCCGACTCCACCGCGTGCCTGATGGCGGACACGGACTCGGCGTCGTCCTGATTGCCCCAGGCGAAGGCCCAGTCGCCCCCGCCGATGGCCCAGGCGCCGAAGCCGACCCGGGTCAGGTGCATGCCGGTCCGGCCAAGCTGAGTGGTGGGAAGAGAGTTCGTCATGGTGTTCTCCTTGTCATTTTCTCATTCGTGGTTAGCGCGCGTTCTGCGCCCACATTGGTGTGGATCTGGACTGGTAAGGGAGCGGGGGCCACGCGATCAGCCCGCCGCGAGTACGCCAAGGCCGGCGCTCAGGGAGGCGATGATCGCCCCGCCGACGGTGACCGCGACGAACGACCTGGCGAAGCTGGTCTCGAAGAACCGGTGCCGCAGGTAGGCCAGGGTGATCAGTTCGGCGGCGACCACGATGATCGCGGCGCTTATCGCCGCGCCGTAGCCGGGGATCAGGAACGGCAGGGTGTGGAAGATGCCGCCGACGAACGTACCGCCGCCGGTGATCGCGCCGCGCAGCATCGGGCTCCCTCGCCCGGTAAGGTCACCGGTGTCGGACAGTCCCTCGGAGAAGGCCATGCTCACGCCCGCGCCAAGCGCGGTCGCGGCGCCGGTGAAGAACGCGGTCAGCGGGTGATGGGTCGCTAGCACGACCGCGAATATCGGTGCCAGGGTCGACAGTGATCCGTCCATCAGCCCGCTCAGCGCGGGCTGGACCCGCTTGAGCAGGAACGACTGGCTGTCGGCGGCGACGGCTGAGGTGCTTGCGCCGGTGGCGGTGGTCATGTCCCTGTCCCTTCTGTTAGCTGGCCCCAGCGTCGCTGGCGCCAGGGTGAGGCGGCGTCACACCGCCGGGTGATTCGCGGCGGGTCCGCGTCAGGAAGTCGATGGATTTCGAGCAGTTCAAGACCGAGCGCCTCGATCCGCGCCAGCACGCCGTAGAGCGCGGCCTGGTCCGCCAGGACGCCGGTTAGCACCGTGTCCGCGCCGTGCGCCTGGGCGTCCAGGGCTGGGAACGCGGCGCGCATCGTCCGGCCAAGCCGGCCCCTGACGTGGATTTGGTACCTCACTGGGCACCGCGGGCGAAGCGGGAGATTGAGAACAGGCCAAGGGCCGCGAGCAGCACGGAGAAGGTCAGCACGGCCGGGAACGTCCCGGTGAAGGCGGAGAGCACGCCCACGCCGACCACGGGAATGATCAGGCCGGCGTAGCACGCCACGAAGAAGGCGGACAGGGCCTGACCGCGCCGGCCGGCCGGCGCCAGGCGGTTGGCGGTGGCGACGCTGCCGAGGAAGATGGCCCCGGAGGCCACGCCCCCGGCGACCGTGCCCACCAGGAACAGGGGCATGGCGGCCTCGGCCAGGGCGGCGACGATCAGGCCGAGCGCGGCAACGAACAGGCTCAGGCCGGCCAGTATCACCCGGCGGCTGCTGAACCGCGCCAGCGCGACCTGGGTGACGGTTCCCACCGCGAGCAGCAGGAACACGATGGCCCCCTGGACGGCGTGGCTGCCCTGGTGCAGTTCGCCCGCGATGAAGCCAGGCACCAGGGAAGTGAACAGTCCAAGCAGGGCGAAGGCGGCGAAGCCGGCCACGCCGGCGGCGATGAACTCGCCCCTGCCCCGCTCGGGAACGCCAAGCCCGGTGAAGCGCAGGGCCGGCCGCGTGCGGACGCGCACCGTCTCCGGGACAAGCAGCAGGATCAGCGCCGCCACCGCCAGCACCGCCAGGTACACCACGAACACGAGCGTCGTGGGGTCCGGCGCGTACTGGGCGAACAGCCCGGAGACCAGGGGTCCCAGGCCAAGGCCCGCCATGTTCGCGGCCGGGGCCACCAGCGATACCCGGCGGCCGGCCGAGGCCGGGGCCAGTTCGGTGAGCGTGGCCGTCGCCGTGCCGGTCACCAGGCCGGCCGACACACCCGACACGATCCTGGCCGCGATGAGCGCCCCCACGTCGGGGGCCAGGATGAACACGATCGTGCTCACCGCGCTGGCCCCGAGGGCCACGGCCAGCACGGGCCTGCGCCCGGCCTGGTCCGAGGACCTCCCGGCCAGCAGCAACGTCGTGATCACGGCCGCGGCGTAGACCGCGAAGGTCACCGTCACCATGGCCGCGGAGAAATGCCAGCGTCCCTGGTAGATGACGTACAACGGGGTGGGCAGGGTAGTGCCGAGCATGGTGACGGTCAGCACCAGCGCCAGCAGCCAGAACGCCGTCCGCCGTGGCACTGCCTGACGTCTCCGTCCGTTCGGCGGCGGCTGGCCGATGAGCGGCCGGCGGGACATTTGCCGTGGAGCTTGCATGGCGGTCATGTCCGTTCCTTTCTGGTGTGCGGCTTAGCTAGCACCAACCTCGCGGACGGCCGGGTGAGACGGCGTCACACGGCGGGGTGATCCGCGGTCAGTCCCGGTCGCCGGCCATGGAAGACGTAGTGTTATGACAGGTGCCTGCCGAGGAGAGCCGCCGTGGAGCCTGCCGCCTTGTCAGGGGCTGCCGACAGTCCGGCCGCCCCGGCTGTCCGCGATGGAGTCGTCTCGCGTCCCGTGCTGTTCGAGCGGCTGACCAAGGCGCGGCGCGTCGTACAGGTGTCCGCGCAGGCGGGGAGCGGAAAGACGGTGCTGCTCAGGTCCTGGATCGCCGAGTCCGGCCTGGCCAAGCGCGCCGCGTGGGTGTCGGCGCCCGGTGAGCGTGACCCGCAGCGCTTCTGGGTCTCGGTGGCCGGCGCACTGCGGGACACCGCCGTCGGTTCTGCGCTGGTACGCGGGCTCACGGCCGCACCCGGCCTGGACGGCTGGACGCTGGTCGAGCGGCTGCTTGAAGACCTCGCTTCGCTCGATGACCAGGTCTGGCTGGTGATCGACGACCTGCACGAGCTGAACTCGGCCGAGGCGCTGAGCCAGCTGGAACTGCTGATCATGCGCGCTCCGCCGGCCCTGCGGTTTGTGCTGGTCACCCGCCATGACCTGCGGCTGGGCCTGCACCGGCTGCGGCTGGCGGGTGAGCTTACCGAGATCCGCACGGCCGATCTGCGGTTCACCCTGGCTGAGGCGCGCGCGGTGCTTGACGCGGCCGGAGTGTCCTTGTCCGATGCCGCGCTGACCCTGCTGTATGACCGGACCGAGGGCTGGGCGGCGGGCCTGCGGCTCGCGGCGCTGTCGCTGGCCGGCCACCCCGATCCTGAACGCTTCGCGGCCGAGTTCGGCGGCAGCGAGCGCACGGTCGCCGAGTACCTGCTGTGCGAGGTACTTGAGCGGCAGGGCGAAGAGGCCAGGCGGCTGTTGCTGCGGACCTCGATACTTGAGCGGGTCAACGGCGAACTGGCTGACCTGCTGACCGGCGGCTCGGGCGGTGAGCGGGTCTTGCAGCAGCTCGAGGAGGCGGGCGCCTTCGTCGTCTCGCTTGACGCGCGGCGGTCCTGGTTCCGCTACCACCAGCTGTTCGCCGACCTGCTGCAGCTTGAGCTGCGGGGGAGCACGCCGGCCGAGCTGCCTGGGCTGCACGATGCCGCCGCCGGGTGGTTCGCCGAACACGGCTATCCGGTCGAGGCGGTCAGGCACGCGCAGGCGGCGGAGAACTGGGCGCTGGCCGCCCGCGTGCTTTCTGACCAATGGATCGGCCTTGGCCTGGCCGGACTCGGCGGCACGGCGCACGAGCTCCTCGCGCGCTTCCCGGCGGGCGTGATCGCCGCGGATGCCGAACTGGCCGCGCGGGTGGCCGGTGACCAGCTGGCCAGGGGATCGCTAGCGGAAGCGGAACGGTACCTGGCTCTCTCCAGCCGGGCCCTTGAGCTGGTACCCGCGGAACGGCGCGGGCGCGCGCAGGTGGTACTCGCCGTTGTCCGCCTGCGCCTGAACCGGCAGCGCGGTGACCTCACGGCCGTGGCCGAGGAGGCGCGGCGGCTGCTTGCCCCCGCGGTGGCGACGGACCTGGCGGAGCCAGGGCTTGGCGAGGAACTGCGGGCGCTGGCGCTGATCAACCTCGGCATCGCCGAGGTCTGGACATCGCATCTCGACGAGGCCGACCGGCACCTGGAAGACGGTGTCGCCCTGGCCCGCCAGATCGGCCGGCCCTACCTGGAGGTCACCGGCCTCGCGCACTGGGCGCAGCTGCTGAGCTGGCGCTCCTTCCCGCTTGGGGCGCAGCGCAGCCTGCAGGCGATCGAGCTGGCCGAGCGGCACGGCTGGGCCGATGAGCCGGTCACCGGCCTGGCCTACCTGGCCCTCGGTGTGGAGAAGGTCGTCCAGGGACGGCTCGAGGAAGCGGGGCGGGCGCTCGACCAGGCCGAGCGCACCGTCAGGACCGAGGTCGAGCCGGCCGCGGGGATGCGGCTGCACTACGGCCGCGGCATGCTCGAGTTCGTGAGCGGCCGTCACGACGCCGCACTGCGCGCCTTCCAGCGGGCAGACCGGCTGGCCAGGTCGCTCATCATGCCGCACACGCTCGCGCCGCGGCTGCGCTCGCACTTGCTGCAGACGCTCACCCGCTGTGGCGAAACGGAGCGCGTCGAGCAAGCGCTCGCCGACATGGACGCGGCGGAGCGGGAACGGGCCGAGACACGCATCGCCGAGGCGTCGCTCCGGCTCGCCAAGAACGACCCGAAGGCCGCGACCGCCGTGCTCGCGCCGGTCACCGACGGCTCGGTGCCACTGCGAGACGCCCATCTCTGGGAGGTCCAGGCGTTCCTGCTCCAGGCGATCGCCTGCGACGCGCTCGGCGACGCGGGCGCCGCGAGGCGAGCACTCGAGCGGGCTCTTGACCGGGCCGCGCCAGAGAGCCTGCTCTTCCCGTTCTTGTACGATCCCGCGCCGGAACTGCTCGATCGCCATCGCCGGCATGGCACCGCGCACGCCGGCCTGATCGCGGAGATCCTCAACGTGCTCGCCGGGAGTGAGCCAGGCTCGCAGCCGTCAGGACCGCGGCGCCTGCGCGAGCCGCTCAGCCACGCCGAGGCCCGTGTCCTGCGCTACCTGCCCACCAAGCTCTCCACACCGGAGATCGCCGATGAGATGTACCTGTCGGTGAACACGGTCAAGACTCACCTGCGCCACCTGTACGACAAGCTCGGCGCGCACCGCCGCCACGAGGCAGTCGAACAGGCGCGTGCCCTCGGGCTGCTCGCGCCGTCACCGCGACGGCCAGGACAAGGCCCTGGTCACGCCTTGACCAAGGCTGGCGCCGCCGCCAATCACCCTACGGTGTGACGCCGGCTCACCCTGAGCTGACCGAGGCTTGGCTCGTCGGAAATCAACCGACCCAACCACGGGAGACGTGACATGACCACCACTCAGCCTGAGGCACAGCCAAGTACACCCGTCCGACCTGGCCGCGACGGCCAGGCGGCGGCGCCGGTCGTCGCCTTCCTCGGCACCGGCCGCATGGGCGGCCCGATGGCCGCCAACCTGGCCCGCGGCGGCCTCGGCGTGCGCGTGTGGAACCGCACGAGCAGCCGGGCCGAGGCCCTGGCGGCCGACGGCGCGGTCGTGGCGGCCAGCCCGGCCGAAGCCGTCCGTGGCGCCACGATCGTCATCACGATGCTGGCCGACGGCCCCGCGACCCAACGGGCCGCCACGGGACCTGATGGCTTCCTGGCCGCGGCGCCAGGGGTGACCTGGGTGCAGATGGGCACCATCGGGATCGAGTGGACCGCCCGGCTTGCCGACATCGCCGCCGCGCGCGGTGTGGTTTTCGTCGATGCCCCGGTTTCCGGCAGCGAGGGCCCGGCCAGGGCCGGCCAGCTGACCATCCTGGCCAGCGGCCCCGAGCTGGTCAGGGACGCCCTTGCCCAGGTATTCGGAGTGCTCGGGCGCGCGACCGTCTGGCTTGGCCAGGCGGGCCAGGGCACCAGGGCCAAGCTGGTGCTCAACAACTGGCTCGCCGACCTGACGGAAACGACGGCGGAGACGCTGTCGTTCGCCCGGCGGCTCGGCCTCGATCCGGCCGACATCGTTGACCTGCTGCAGTCGAACCCGCTAGGCGCGCCTTACGCGGTGCAGAAGGCCCGCGCCATGCTGGCCGGGGACTTCAGCCCGTCGTTCGCGCTCAAGCACGCACTCAAGGACGCCGAACTCGCCGCGCAGGCCGCGCAGGCGAACGGCGGCGCGCTCACGCTCACCAGCGCGCTGCTACCGCGCTGGCGGCTCACCGCGGCGAGCGGGCACGCCGATGACGACCTCGCCGCGGTTTACCTCACGGCCTGACCAGCCCCTGCCGCGGTCGACGGCTGCGGCCGGCTAGCTCAGGCTGGCCAGGCCGGACAGGTCGACGCAGATCATGCCGCGGACATCGACGAACGCCATAAGGACGCTGTAGCACGTTCGGCAGCGGACGACGGTGCCTGGTGCCCGCCGGTAGACGGCAAGCGCGCCAACCGGGCCGCTGGCCCCGCAGGAACCGCAGACGCTCGCCGCGGCGGTCATGTCGGATCCGAAGACGTCGGCGAGCAGCCCGCCGATCGAGTTGCCATCCAGCGCGTCCATCAATGTCCTCCAGTCGCCCGCGGGTCAGCTTGTAGCTGACCTGTACCCGCTCGCGGCCCCGTTGACGGCGGCAGGTGGCGGTCTGACCTCCCCGCGAGTTGTGATGCGATAGGACGATGGAGATTCGCGAACTGCGGGCGTTCAGCGCTGTCGCCGAAGAAGGCAGCGTATCGGCGGCCGGCCGCAAGCTGCACCTCAGCCAGTCCGCCGTTTCGCAGACGATCCAGTCGCTTGAGCGGCAGCTGGGCGTTCAGCTGCTCATCCGGGGCGCAGGCGGTGCCACGCTGACCGGCGCGGGCGCTGTTCTGCTGCGCGAGGCGCGGACCCTCATCGCCCAGCATGACCGGGCGCTCGCCGCGGTCTCTGGCCAGGCCGCGGCGAGCGCGGCGACCTTGCGGGTGGGCGTGCCACTTGAGTTCCCCGCCGACCTGCTGCCGCGCGCGCTCGCGGAGATGGGCGCCAGCTTCCCGCTAAGTCAGGTCGATATCAGGCACGCGCCAAGTTCCGCGCAACTCAGCGCCATGGAAGCCGGCGAGCTCGACCTGGCCTTGGTGCGGGAGCGCCCGGCGGATCCGGACTACGACGCTGTTCTGGCGGTCGAGGAGGCCCTGGGCGTCCTCCTCGCGGCGGGCCGGGCGGCCGAACTGGCGGGGCCAACCGGCGTCAGGCTCCATCAGCTCGCGGGGCTTGACTGGGTCGCGTTCGCGCGGTCGGAAGCGCCCAGTTGGCATGACCAGGTCACCGCGACGCTCAGCAGCCACGGCGTCGTCCGCCTCGGACCTGGCAGTGAGGGTGGTGAGGGCGGCGCGCACCCGCTCATCGCCGAAGTCAAGCTCGCCTCCGTTGCCGCCGGACGCGCCTTCGCGCTCGCGCCACCAGGCTGGTCCGGCTCGCCGCCGCTGCGGACCTTGCCTGCCGGATGCCTGCCGGGCGATCCCGCGGCGCTCCCCGGGGGCGTCACCTGGTCTCCCCTGATCGGGAATCCGCTGGTCAGGCGGACCTGGGCGGTATGGCCGGCCGCATCTACCAGGCGCGACCTCGCCGCGCTCGTCGCCGCGCTCGACGTCACGGCGCGGTAGTGACGGCCGCCAGCGGCGCGGCGCTGCCGGTATCCCTGGCCGGCGGTCGGCGGCTACGGGTTGGACCGCCGTTCCCGCCGTTCCCGCCGTTCCCGCCGTTCTGTGCGGTGTCGGTGGGCGTCGCGGTACCGGTCTGGCCGGCGGTCGTCGACGCCGAGGTGAGCTGCAGCGACGAGACGAGCGTGGCGACGTTGCCCTCGTTGAGGTTTTGCGGAATCGACGTGAAGAAGACGGCGGGCTGGTCCGTCCCGGTGTCGACGACGACCACGGCGGCCTGCTCGTCGCCCCACGTGGCGCTCTGCGACCCGGCGCTCGAGTAGGACACGTCATACGTGACCTCCCAGCCGGCGTGCCCGCTGACCTGGAGCGGCTGGTCCCCTTCGGGGTTGAGGTTGTGGGCGAGCGGGCTGTAGTACGCGTTGCCGAAGGTCTGCGCCAGGTTCTCCGCGGTCGACTGCAGGTTGGCGACGCCGCCGTAGCCGTACTGCTGCGGGAGCAGCCCGGAGCAGGCCTCGCCGTACCAGGTCGCCGACCCGCCGTTGATCTGCCCGGCGGCGGCGTACTCGCCGGCCGTCCACGGGAACGTACCGTTGTCGAGCGTGCTCGGGCAGGAGGCCCCTTGCCAGGGCGCGGACAGCTGCGTGTACGACAACCCCGCCTGCCCGTCGGTCAGCAGCGACCCGGTCGCGGTCGTGGTGGGTGACGGGGAGGCGCTCGGCGACGGGGCGGTCGTCGGGGCCGAGGCGGTCGGTGAGGGGGGCGGTGCGGCCGTCGTCTGGTCGGCGACCGGGGTCGACGGCGAGCCGCTCAGGGACGTGGCGATGATCACGATCGCCGCGACCGCGATCGCCGTCCCGCCGGTGAGGCCGATGATCACCCGCCTGCGTCGTCGCCGCTGCGCCTCCATGTAGCCGTACGGGTTGCCCTGCGGGGGCCCGCCAGGCACCTGCCAGGCGTCGCCGCCGAGGAAAAGCACCTGCGTGCCGTCGCCGCCGCCCCCCTGCCCGGCCATGGGCGGGACCGAGCCGGGCTGCGGGTAGCCCGGCTGCACCGTGGTCGTCGCAGCAGGCGCCGGCTGCATGCCGCCCGCCTGGACCATGGTGACCGGCGACTGGTAAGCGGTCGGCGCCACCCCGACGGCGGCACCCGGATACTCGGGCAGGGCAGGCTGCGGCGCGGTCGGCCGCCCGGTGGGCGGCTTGGTCCGGCTCAGCCAGCTCAGTGGAGGGGGCCGTGGCCGACTGCACGGTCGTCGCCTGCACGGCGGTGGCCTGCACCGCGGTGGCCTGCGCGGTCGCGGCCTGCACCGTGGTCGCCTGCACCGCGGTCGCCGGCTCCACGCCGCCGCCTGCCCCGCTCGCGCCCGCTGTGACGTCCGGGTGGGTGTGCTGGGTCCAGCCAGCCCCATCCCACCAGCGGAGCAAACTGGGCGTCCCGTACGGGTCCGGGTACCAACCTGAGGGAGGCAAGTCCATGGGCCTAGGGTAGAAGAATGTACCGCTGTAGAACGTGCGAATCGGACGCGTTACCAGTTCGTTGACTGCGGAGAGGCTTCAGGTGACGCTGAGACGTTAGCGACCGCACCCGCCGCACTCGTCACACCCGCCGCAGCGGCGTCGGTGACGACCGCCGCGCCCGAGGCAAAGCGCCGCAGGTCCTCACCCGTGACCAGCCGCGCGGGGAAGGGGTCGCTTGCCACCGCCCGCGCGAGCGCCGCCGCGGGCAGCGGCTGGTCGCTGCCGAAGATCACGAGGTTGCCGCGGCGCCGGCCCCTGAGCACGCTCGCCTCCGCGATCATGCACGTCTGCGCGTAGACCGAACGAACGGTGGCAACTGCCGACCGCGCCTCATCGAGTCCTGGCGGGTCCCCCGGCGTGGGACGTCGTCCCGCCGGGGCCGGGGGGTCGAGGGGCAACTGCCCCCCTGCGACATTGACCGCGTAGACCCCGCCTGGCCGCAGCGCGCGCGCGGTCGCGGCGGTGAACTCGGCGGTGGTCAGGTGCGCCGGGGTCACCGCCCCGGCGAACACGTCGGCGATCACCAGGTCGTAGCTCGCCGGGTGAACCGACTCCGCCACGGCGCGGGCATCGGCGGCGCGCACCCGGATGCGGTGCCCGGCGGGCAGCGGCAGGTGCTCGCGGACCAGGCCGGTGAGCGCGTCGTCCAGCTCGGCGACGAGCTGCCGCGAGCCTGGCCTGGTGTGCTGCAGGTAACGGGGGAGGGTCAGCGCACCGCCGCCCAGGTGCAGCACGCGCAGCGGCTCACCGGGCGGGAACGCCAGGTCGGCGACGTGCCCGATCCTGCGGACGTACTCGAACTCAAGGTATCCGGGGTCGGCGAGGTCGACGCCGCTCTGCGGGACGCCGTCGACGAACAGCAGCCAGGAATCCGTCCGGTCGAGATCGGGGACGAGCTCCGCCGTTCCGAGCCGCACCTCCCGGTGGACGGCGACCCGTCGCGCCGCCCCGCGCGGTCCGCGCGGGCCGCGCGGCCCGCCGCCGCCCCGATCCGTCAGTCACGTTCCATTATCACCTGTACGCCGGCCACCGAACGCCGCTGCCCGCTAACCGTTAACGAACCCGTTAACGGTTAGCGGGCAGCGGCACCAGGTCAGGCTCAGACCGCTGAGCCTGCCCTGGTAATCCGGTCGACGATGACGGCCGCGAGCAGGACGAGCGCGGTCCACATCAGCTGGGCCGCGGCCGACAGGCCGAGCAGCTCAAGGCCGTTGTAGATGACGCCGACCACCAGGCCGCCGAGCACCGCGTGCAGCATCTTGCCGCGCCCGCCGAACAGGCTCGTGCCGCCGATGACCGCGGCCGCGATGGCGTACAGCACGTTCTGGCCGCCGTCCACGCCGGTGGAGATCGACCCCAGGTAGGAGGCGTAGATGATGCCGGTCATGCCCGCCGTCAGGCCGCACAGCGCGAACGCGAGCGTGCGGACCCGCACGATGTTGATGCCCGCGCGGCGCGCCGCCTCGGCGTTGCCGCCGATCGCGTACAGGTAACGGCCGAACCGGGTCCGGCCGAGCAGGACGGTCCAGATGAACAGGATCGCGAGCACGACGAGGACGCCCCACGGCAGGCCCTCGAGGACGATCAGCCGGCCGCGGTTGATGTTCGCGACCCACGCGATGACGACGGCGGCGATGACGATCGCCCCGACCTTCAGCAGGGTGACCGACACCGGCGGGGCGACCAGGCCGGCCGTGCGGCGGCGGAGGTCGCCGTAGAAGATGACGGCGCCGGCCAGCGCCGCGATGACGATCATCACGATCCAGGTGGCGGTCGGGGTGAGGTAGCCGCTCTCGATGTCGTTGATGACCGAGTTGTGCAGGTTGATCACGCCGCCGACGCCGATGTTGCCGGTCGCGCTGATCAGGTAGAGCAGCACGCCGGACAGGCCGAGCTGGCCGGCCAGGGTCACGACGAACGACGGCAGCTTCAGCTTGGCGATGACGATGCCCTGCAGCGCGCCGTAGGCCGCGGCCGCGGCGAGCGAGGCGAGCACCGCGGCCCACAACGGGTCGCCGAGCGCGAGCATCCACAGGGCGACGACGGCGGCGCAGGCCGCGGTGAAGCCGGCGGCGAGGTCGATCTCGCCGAGCAGCAGCACGAAGACCTCGGCCATGCCGAGCGTGATGATGAACGACGACTGGGCCATCAGGTTGACCAGGTTGCCCGCCGACAGGAACAGCGAGTTCTTCACCTGGAAGATGATCACGATGACGATCAGGCCGGCGATGACGGGCAGAGCGCCGCTCTCGCCCGAGCGGACGCGCCTGCCGACGATCCGCAGGTAGTCGCCGAAGTTGTTGGCGAGCAGGTCGGCCGACGCGTCCGGCGTGGTGATGAGTTCGGGCTCGGTCGGCGGCGTCGGCGTCGGCTCTTGGTTCACGGACGTCACTGCTCAGCCCCCCCGTTCTGCGGCCCTGGGCTCTGCGGTGTGGCGGCTTGCCCGTTGGGGGCGGTGCCGGTGGTCATCCAGTGCACCGTCGAGTTGGTGTCGTAGTTGGCCACGGGCCCACTTGACACCATACGCCCCAGGTAGAGCACCGCGATCCGGTCGGCCACGCGGAACACGTCGGTCAGGTTGTGGGAGATCACCAGCACGGCGATGCCCCGGCTGGCGAGCTGCTCGATGATGTCGAGCACGAGCGCGGTCTGCGAGACGCCGAGCGCCGCGGTCGGCTCGTCCATGACCACGAGCTTGGCGTCAAGCTGAACGGCCTTGGCCACGGCGACCGCCTGCCGCTGCCCGCCGGACAGCGAGCCGACCGGCTGGCGGATGTTGCGCACCGTGGTGACCCGCAGGTCAGCCAGGGTCTTCTTCGCCTGCTTCTCCATCGTGATCTCGTCGAGGAGCCCGGTCCTGAGCATCTCGTGCCCGAGCATCATGTTCTGCACGATGTCGAGGTTGTCGGCGAGCGCCAGGTCCTGGTAGACGGTGGCGATTCCCGCGTTCGTCGCGTCCCTTGGCGAGTGGAAATGCTGGGGCTTGCCCTGCCATATGATCTCGCCGGTGTTGGGCTCCCAGATGCCAGCGACGGTCTTGATCAGCGTCGACTTGCCCGCGCCGTTGTCGCCGACCAGGGCGGTGACCTGGCCGGCGGGAATGTCTAGGTTGATGTCAGTCAGCGCGTGCACGGGCCCGAAACTCTTCCCGATGCCACGCAGCCGCAGCAGCGGCTCAGCGTCGTTCACGGTCACATCCTGCCTCATGACGCCGTTCGGGGCGCGGGCTGGGTCGCCCGCACCCCGAACGAGCGGTGTGCTTTCTTATTACCCGGAAATGCCGGCCGCAGTGCAGGCGCTCGCGAACGAGCCCGCACAGAGCTGGCTGGCTGGCACGAACTTGTCCGCGATGACGGTCGAGTTCATGTTGGCCGTGGTGACCCACTCCGGGTTCAGCAGGACAGAAGGCACGCTGACGTTGGCCGTGGTGTCCTGGGTGGAGCCGTTGACCAGGGTGGTCGGCGGCGTCTGGTTGGCGCGCACGTAGAGCGCGAGCGCGGCGGCGGCCTGAGCCTCTTCGTAGATCGGCTTGTAGACCGTGCCGCACTGGTAGCCGCTCAGGATGTTCTGCAGGCCGGTCAGCGTGGCGTCCTGCCCGGTGGTCGGGAAGGTCTTCGCCTTGATGCCCTGGCCCTGCAGGTAGTGGATGATCGGGGCGCCGTTCTCGTCGTTCGGGATCAGCGCCGCGTTGATGTTCTTGTGCGCGGTGTACTGCTGCTGGAACTCAGACAGCGCGACGGACGGGGTCCAGGTCCCTGCCGGGTTGGAGACGTCCTTGTACGTGCCCTTGGAGAAGAGCGGGGCAAGCACGCCGTCGTAGCCCTGGGCGAACAGCGTCGCGTTGTTGTCGGTCGGCGCCCCCCGCATCACGATGACGTTGGGGCTCTTGACGCCCCAGGCCGTGACGCAGGACACCAGGCCCTGGCCCATGACCTGGCCGACCTTGACGTTGTTGAAGCTGACGTAGTAGGAGCGGGTGCCGCCCAGGGTCAGCCGGTCGTAGTCGATGACCGCCACGCCGTGCTGCTTGGCGTACGACTCGATGTGCGCGCCGACGCCGGAGTCGAGCGGGTCGACGACGAGCACGCTCGCGCCCTTGGTGACGGCCGACTGGGCCATGGAGAGCTGCGTCGCGTCGGACCCGAGCGCGTTCTCCACGGTGAGGTCAGACGTGGCCAGCCCGGCGGCGGCGAACGCCTGCTTCAGGTAAGGCGCGTCGAACTCGACGTACCTGGTAGAGGACACGGTGTCCGGCAGGATCACCGTGACCGAGCCCTTGCCCGCGGCGGCGACCGACTTGAGCCCGGCCATCGCGGAGAAGGTGTTGTTCAGGTCGGTGTACGAGATCGACGCGCCGGCCGCGGCGCCCGTCGAGGTCGCGGCGGCTGACGAGCTGGTGCCCGTCGCGGCCGGCGCAGAGCTGCTGCTCGAACTGGTCGAACTGCTACAGCCGGCGGCGACGACCACCGCGGCCAACGCGGCGGCCGCCGTGCAGGCCGGCTCGTGCTGATACGGAATACAACGGTGTACCTCGCTCATTCACTCAGACATGCCACATATGGCATGTGCGAGACCAGATCCGTATAACCCGGTCATAATTGATCGGGCCACTGGCGGAAATGCTAGATCTGCGCGGAGAAACGTTCCCGTTAACACTTTCGTAAAACCGTTAAAAAAGCGTTAATGTGCGGATCGTCGCAGCGTAGTCACAGGTACTATTTGAGACCAATTTGTGACTTCACTGTTTCCCCCACGTTAATCTCGCAGACACTATCCGCTATCGGTACGGTACATCAGCGTCGCGTTCGGCAGCTCATCACTCGCCGGCGATTCTGTAGCCGGCCCGCGGCTGCGTGATAATGAGCGGCGGCCCGCCCGGCCGTTCCAGCTTGGCCCGCAGCCGCCTGATGTACACCCGGACGTACTCCGTCTCTGTCTCGTACCCGCGTCCCCAGACCCGGCGCAGCAGGTGCGCGCGGGACAGCAGCTTGCCCCGGTTGAGCGCGAGCTCCCGCAGCAGCGCGAACTCGGTCGGCGTGAGGTGCACCTCCTCGCCCGCGAGGCGGACCAGCTGGCCGACGAGGTCGATCTCGACGTCACCGATCGTGATGACGGAGGGCGCGGCCTCGGTGACCGCGTCGGCGGGCCTGGTCCGCCGCAGCGTGGCCAGGATGCGCGCGAGGAGCTCCTCGATGCCGAACGGCTTGGTCATGTAGTCGTCGGCGCCCATGTTCAGCGCGGTGACCTTGTCCCGCTCGCCGCCGCGCGCGGACACCACGATGATGGCCACGCTGGACCGCTCGCGGATCTGCCTGCACAGCTCGAACCCGTCGACCTCGGGGAGCATCAGGTCGAGCAGCACCATGTCGGGCTCCTCGGTCTCGAGCAGCGTCAGCGCCTTGCTCCCGTCGAATGACACGAGCGTGTCGAAGCCGCGCACCGCCAGGTTCGACCTGATCAGGTCGACGATGTTCGGGTCGTCCTCCACGATGAGCACGCGGGTCGGTATGGCGGGCTCAGTCACGTGCCGTCACTCCACGGGATGGTGTCGTCGCCGCCGGCTCGTCCGCGGTCTTGCCCGCGGGCGCGTCGACGGACATGGTCACAGCCTTCTCTACAGGCAGGGTAACCAGGAAGCAGGTGCCGCGCTCCGTCGGCTCTAGCTCAAGGCGGCCGCCGTGCGCCGACACGATCCCGCTGGCGATGGACAGCCCGAGCCCCGCGCCTGAGCCGCGCCGCCGCGGCCGGATGATGCCGGAGGCCAGGACGTCGTGCCAGCGCGGGTCGCGCTGGCCGGCCGCCTCGGTGACGGCGCGGGCCAGTTCAGGCGGGAGGCCCTCGCCGTCGTCGGCGACCCGCACGGTCACCGTGCCTGGCCCCTCGGCCGCCGCGGTGACCACCACCTTCGTCCCCGGCGGGTTGTGGCCGAGCGCGTTGCCGATGAGGTTGACGAACACCTGCTCAAGCCGGTCGTGGTCGGCCCAGACGGCGGGCAGCCCGGTCGCGCCGGCGCCGGCCGACCCCCTGACCGTGACCTGGGACACGGCCTCGGGGGGCAGCACGGCGACCGCCGCGTCGAGAACGAGCGGTATGTCACACCAGTCGCTGTTGAGCCGCAGGATGCCCGACTCGATCGTGGAGAAGTCGAGCAGGTCGTTGACCAGGCGGCCGAGCCGCGACGACTCGGCGGCGATGCGGGAAAGGAACCGCTGCTGCGAGTCCGCGTCCCAGGTGACGTCCTGCTGCAGCAGGCTGGTCGCGTACCCGGTGATCGCGGTGAGCGGGGTGCGCAGCTCGTGGCTGAGCCTGCGCAGGAACGTCCGCTGGAGTTCGCGCGACTGCCGCAGCGCCATCGCCTCCTGCTGCGCGTGCAGCGACCGCTCGCGCTCGAGCGCGAGCCGCAGCGAGTTCGCCGCGTCTTCCAGCAGGTCGGTCGCGTCGTCCGGCCTGGTACCGTCCCGCCAGCCGGCGAGCAGCACGGTCCGCCCGTCGGGCACGGCGAAGGTGACCGACAGGTGCCTGCCGCCACCCGAGCCGCCTCCCGTGCGCAGGGTGCCAAGGCTGGCCTGGCCGGTGACCGCGACGCCGTCAGGGTCCGCCCGGTCGAGAACCGCGCCGACCGCGGCGAGGGCCGCCTCTGGCACGGCCAGTTCGCCGTCGCGGTTACCCGTGCCCGCCGCGTGGCCAGCGCCTTCCCGCCAGTCGCCAGTCCTCAAGTCAACCGGCGCGCTCGAGTAGCCGCGGCACTGCATCCCGCCGTCGGGCCCCGCGGCGACGAGCATCACCTCGTCGGCGTCAAGGCCGCGCCTGCAGGGCCTGCAGGGCGATGCGAAGCGCCGCCTCGACGGGGACGGGACCCGCCAGGGTCTGGAGCATCTCCCTGATCGTCTCAAGCAGCCGGTTGCGCGCCGTCACCTCATCAAGCAGCCGGTCCCGCTCGATGGCGCTCGCCGCGTACCCGGCGTAGAGCGCGGCGAGGTCCAGGTCGTCGCGGCGCGGCCTGCCCGGCATCGCACGGAACACGGTGATCACGCCGAGCAGCCCGCCGGGCCCGAGCACGGGCACCGACCATGAGCTCGCGACCTTCGCGGGGCGTGCCAGGTTGCCGAAGACCTGCCAGGAGCCGCCGCCCGCGCGCAGGTTCTCCTCGATGACCGGCACCTGCCGCACCGCGGCGAGGCCGACGGGGCCGCCCGCCGCACCGAACGGCAGCCGCTCCCAGGCGGCGAGCAGCGCCTCGGGCATGCCGAGGGACGCGGCCCGCACGAGGACGCCGTCTTCCGGCAGGTGGATGGCCAGCCGCTCGCTGCCGAGCGCGGCGCCGAGCGCGGACAAGATCAGCGAGAGCGACGAGGACGGGTCGGCGGCGACGAGCCGCCCGGCGAGCCCGTGCAGCCGGGTGAGCTGGCGGCGCGCGGAGGAGTCGACCGGCTGGCCGGAGACCAGCGCCACCACGTCGTCCGGGCGCACCTCGCTTGGCAGCACCTCGGTGACCACCCCCCCGTGGCGCAGCACCACGATCCGGTCGGCGAGCCGGAACATCAGGTCCGTGTCGTGCCCGGACAGCAGGATCGTCGTGCCCTGCGCGCGCAGCCGGGTGATCAGCCGCTCGACGAGTTCCGCCTCGCGCACGCCGAGCGACGCGGTCGGCTCGTCGAGCAGCAGGATCCTGGGGTTGTGCGCCATCGCCCGCGCGACCGCCACCATCTGCCGCTGCCCGCCGGACAGCGTCTTGACCGGCCGCGTCGTGTCCCGCAGCGGGATGCCGAGCCGGTCGAGCAGCCTGGCCGCGTCCTTGTGCAGTGCCACCTCGGAGAACAGCTGCCTGCGGCGCTCGTTGCCGAGCATCACGTTCGCCGCGACGTCCAGGTTGTCGGCCAGGGACAGGTCCTGCCAGACCACCCGGACACCGAGCTTCGCGGCGGCGGTGGGGACGGGCGCGACGGCCTGCCCGCCCACCCGGATCACCCCGGACGCCGGCGTGACGTCGCCCGCGACGGCCCGGATGAGCGTGGTCTTGCCCGCGCCGTTCTCCCCGGCCAGGGCCACCACCTCGCCGGTCCGCAGCGCGAGGCTGACCCGCTCGAGCGCGGTGAGCGTGCCAAAGCGCACCGTGAGCCCGGACACCGAGAGCTCGGGTGTCCCGCTCACGGTGTCGCGTTCCGCGCCGTTGGTCACGGTTCCATTGTTATCCAGGCTGGGCAGTGACCGCCCCATCTAGCCGCCAGAAAGGCCCCGGGCAGGCCGGCTTTGGCGAGCCGGCCTGCCCGGGGCGACGAGCGCGGTTGGCTGTCAGGCCGACAGCGGTACCGCCTCGGTATCGTCGGAACGAGAGCGGCTTACTTTGGCGGCTCCCCGCCAGGCCCGGTCGCCGAGCAGGGAAAGGCCAGCCGGCAGGAGCACGCCGCGCACGATCGTCGCGTCGATGAGCACGGCCGCCGCCATGGTGACGCCGAACAGCTTGAACTCGATCTCCCCCAGCGTGGCGAAGATGGAGAACACGGCCACCATGATCGCGGCGGCGCTGGTCACCACCCCGGCGCTCGACGAGATCCCGTCGATGATCGAGGCCCTCGACGACCTGCCAGAGCGCCGCAGCTCGGCGATCCTGCTGAGGATGAACACCTGGTAGTCCATGCTCAGCCCGAACAGCAGGACGAACATGAACAGCGGCATCCACGGCACGATGCCGCCGTAGGGCGTGAAGCCGAGCGCCCCGTGCAGCAGGCCGTGCTGGAAGACCAGCGTCATCAGCCCGAAGGCGGCGCCGACCGAGAGCACGTTGAGCAGGATCGACAGCGCCGGGATGGCGAGCGACCTGAAGGTGATCATCAGCAGGACGAACGCGAGCGCGGCGACGATCGCGAACACCAGGGGCGCGGTGACGCCGAGCTGGTGGTTGACGTCGAAGCTGCTCGCGGTGTTGCCGCCGACCGCGTAGCTGATCCCTGGCACCTTCCCGAGCGTCGCGGGCAGGACGTGGTCGCGCAGCGTGATCAGCGCGCTGTTGGACGCGGCGTCAGAGACGTTGCCCGCCAGGGGGACGCTCACGACCACGACGTGACCGCCGCCGAACGCGGCGGTGGTGATCGGCTCCCTGATCGCGCAGAGGTCTCCCGGGGGGACGACCCCCCGTACCCCCCGCGGCAGGCCCGATGAAGAGCCGATTATATCGGGCCTGCAATCGGCCGCCACGTTGCGCAATGCCGTGAGCGCGCTGGTGAACTGCGGCCCGGTGAGGTTGTCGCCGGTGACGACGACCTCGGCGGGCGCCGGGCCGCCGGGGAACGCGGTGAGGACCTGGTCGAGGGTGCGGACCACGGGCACGCTGTCGGGGAACGACGCGATGCCGGGGTCTTGCAGGTGCAAGGTCGCCAGCGGCGTGGCGAGGGCGAGCAGCGCCACGGCCGCGAGGCCGCCGAGCGCCAGGGGACGGCGGGTGACCGCGGTGACGACGGCGCGCCAGGCCCGCGACGGCCTGGCGGTCGCCTGCCGGCGCCCGAGGAACGGCACGCGCGCCCGGTCGGTCGCCTTGCCGAGCAGCGAGAGCAGCGCGGGCAGGAAGGTCAGCGAGCCGAGGACCGCGATGGCGACGACGAGCATGGTGCCGATGGCGACGCCGTCGAAGACCTGGAACCCGGTCACGAACAGCCCGGCCATGCACGCGATCACGGTGAGGCCCGCCGCCACGATGGCCCGGCCCGAGGTGCGCGCGGCGGTCCCGAGTGCTTCGGCCGTGGTCGCGCCCGCGGCGCGCTCCTCGCGGACCCGGCGCAGGTAGAACAGCGAGTAGTCGATGCCGACCGCCATCCCGACGAGCAGCACGATCGACGACGTGGTGGAGCTGATGGGCACCAGGCGGCTTGGGATGGCGAGCAGCGAGATCGCGGAGACCACGGCGGTGCCCGCGAGCAGCAGCGGAATGCCCGCCGCGATCAGCGCGCCGAAGACGAGGAGCAGCAGCACAAGCGACACCGGCACCGACGTGACCTCGGCCTGCCTGAAGTCCTGGTCGACAAGAGCGCCGGTGGCACGGTCCAGGCTGGCGTCACCCGCCTCGGCGACGGTCAGCCCCGGGTAACGGGCCTGGACGGCGGCGACCGCGTTCAGCGCGGGCACCACGGCCTGGTCGTCGTTGCTTGGCTTGCCCGCCACGCTGAACGTCACAAGGGTCGCGTTACCGCTGGTCAGGCCGGGAGTAGTAAAGGGGGAGCGGATGTCCGCCGCCGCGCCGGGCAGCTGCTTCAGCGCGGTGACGACGGACTGGGTGGCCTGGCGAATCTCCAGGTCGTTGCCGAAGGTCTCGGCGACGGAGCGCGCCTTGATGAGCACGGACTCGTGGCCGGGCTGCTGGACGCCCGGCTCGTTCAGCACCCGCTCCGCCTGCCCGGCCTGGCCGGGGTCGTAGGCGTTGGTGTTGGTCACGCCGAGGCGCTGGCCAACGGTGAACGCCGCGGCGACAAGCAGCAGCCAGCCGACCACGACGACGATCCGGTGCCTGGCGGACCAGCCGGCGACGCGCTCCACGACGGGCGCTCGCACGCGGGATGTGGAGTCTTTCGATGTCAGAAGCATAGTCATGACGCCAACGGTGCGGCTTCACCACCCCGCGCCGACATGGTGTGACCCGACGTATCGGCGGTGGGGTTAACCCAACCACCGATCCGTGGGCGGACCGCCTGGCCTCGGACCCCCGTCATCGCCTAGCGTCGCTGGTATGTCGCTCATCCGCGGCCTGGTGTCGGCGCGCACCTGGCTCGCCTTCACCCATCACGTGGTCGGCCTCGTCCTGTCGATCGCCTCGTTCACGGTCGTCGTCACGGGGCTCGCGGTCGGCCTCGCCACCATGCCCCTGGCCCTCGTCGGCCTGCCGGTCATCGGCTTGACCACCAGGTTCTCCACCGCCTTCGCCGCCGTCGAGCGGGCCAGGTTCGCGCTGCTGCTCGGCACGGAGCTCCCCCGCTCGCCCGCCGATCCGCGGCGCGGCTACCGGTGGCTGATCGTGCCGACCAGGTCGATGCTGGCGACCCGCGCCACCTGGGCGCAGATCGGCTACGCCCTGCTCCGCCTGCCGGTCAGCGTGGTCAGCTTCACGCTGACGGTCACGGTCTGGAGCGCGGGCCTGATGGCCCTCACCCTTCCGCTTTACGCCAGGCGGCTGCCTGGCGGCGGTCCCAACGTGGACGGGCATTACTTCCCGACTGGAACGGAGCCGCTCGCGCTCTGCGCCGTCGCCGGCCTGGTGGTCCTGCTTGCCGCCGCGCCGCTCACCCGGGGCCTCGGGTCCGCCGACGCCGCGCTCGCCCGCTGGCTCCTGTCCCCGCCCCGCGACGCGGAGCTGAGGGCGCGGGTCACCCAGCTTGAGGTCAGCCGGGAGCGGGTCGTGGACGCGGCCGAGGCCGAGCGCACGCGGATCGAGCGGGACCTGCACGACGGCGCGCAGCAGCGGCTCGTCGCCCTGGCGATGGAGCTCGGCCGGGCGAAGGCGAGGTTCGCCGACGACGTCGACGCCGCGGCCGCCCTCGTCGACCAGGCGCACACTGAGGCCAAGGCCGCCCTCGTCGAGCTGCGTGACCTGGTCCGGGGCGTCCACCCGCCGGTGCTCACCGACCGGGGGCTCGACGCGGCGTTGTCCGGCCTGGCCGCGCGCTGCCCCGTCCCGGTCTCGCTCCAGGTAGACGTGCCGGTCAGGCCGCGGCCCGCCGTCGAGGCGGTCGCCTATTTCACCATTGCCGAGGCGCTCACCAACATCGCCAAGCACTCCCGCGCCAGCCAGGTGCGGGTGGTCGTCGATGGCGGGCCCGGCCCGGCCGGCACCCTTAACGTCGTGGTCAGCGACGACGGCATCGGCGGGGCCGACGCGGCGGGCGCGGGCCTGTCCGGCCTCGCCGACCGGATCGCCGGCATCGACGGCGCCCTGTCCGTCGAGTCTCCGCCCGGCGGCCCCACGATCATCTCGGCGGTGATCCCGTGCGCGTAGCGATCGCCGAGGACTCGGTCCTCTTGCGCAAGGGCCTCATCCTGCTCCTGGAGGAGGCGGGCCACGAGATCGTCGCCGCCGCGGGCGATGCCGAGGCGTTCCTCCGCGCCGTGGCCGATACGCGGCCCGACGTGTGCGTCGTCGACGTGCGGATGCCGCCGACGTTTACCGACGAGGGCCTGCGCGCCGCCCTGCTCGTCCGGGACCAGTGGCCCGACGTCGGTGTCCTCGTCCTGTCTCAGTGGGTCGAGGAACGCTACGCCACCGAGCTGATCGCCGGCCGCCCCCACGGCGTCGGCTACCTGCTGAAAGACCGGGTGGCCGACGTCACCGAGTTCCTCGACGCCCTGCAGCGGGTCGCTGACGGCGGCAGCGCCCTCGACCCTGAGGTCGTCGCGCAGCTCCTCGCCCGCACCCGCCACCCGCTCGGCGAGCTCACACCGCGGGAACGGGAGGTCCTCGCGCTCATGGCGGAGGGCCGCACCAACGCCGCGATCGCCGCCGCCCTCGTCGTCGGGGCCGGCGCTGTCGAGAAGCACATCAACAACATCTTCATGAAGCTCGGCCTCGCACCGACCGAGCGCGACCACCGCCGCGTCCTCGCGGTCCTCCGCTACCTGGGAACGAGCTGATCTGCGATGGCCGTCACGTCCGCCACCTCCGCCACGTCCTTCCCGATGACCGGCGGCCGCCGCGCCGCCCTCGTCATCGGCGTCCCCGTCTGCCTGGCACTGGTCGCGGGCCTCGCGTTCAGCCTGGTCGCAGATGTCGGCGAGGGACGCTACCCCGTCACTTACACCGTCCCGGCGAGCACCAAGGCGCTGACCCTGAATGTGACCGGGCAGCTCACGATCAGGCCGACGACGGCAGGCCAGGGGACGCTCACCGGCACCGCCACCTACAGCCTCGCCCGCTCGAAGGTCACCGAGAGCACGACGAGCGCCGGGACCACGATCGGCTACCACTGCCCGCTCCCGCTCGGCAACTGCGGGCTCGACGCGACGGTCACCGTCCCCGCGACGGTCACCACGCTGACGGCGAACAGCGGCGCCGGCGACGCCACGGTCACCGGCACCACGGGTCCGGTCAAGCTCTCCACCGGTGACGGCAACGTGTCCGTCAGCCACGCGTCGGGCCCGCTGACCCTGAACACCAACAGCGGCGGCATTCAGGTGAATGCCATCAGGTCGGCCACGGTGTCCGCCTCGTCCGGCGACGGCAACATCCAGGCCGAGGGGGTCGCGTCCACGACGATCACCGCGAACACCGACAGCGGCGACATCACCGGGTCCGGCATCGCGACGGCCGCGATTACCGCCTCCACCGGCGACGGCGACATCCAGATCGTGTTCACCAGCGTCCCGCGCGACGTCCGGGTGAACAGCAACAGCGGCAGCATCACGCTCGTCCTCCCGCCGGGGCCCACCGAGTACAACGTCACGGCGAACACCGACAGCGGCAGCGTCAGCGACACGGTCCCGCATAACTCGTCCTCCCCCAACACGATCGCGGCGTCAAGCGGCAGCGGCAGCATAACGATCCGCCAGCAATAACGTAAATCCGAAAATGCGGCAGCTCAATTTCCCAAGCGAGCACGGCTGACGCTGCCAACCATCATTAATCCGCAAGGCCCCTTACTTCGCAAAGCGTTGCGCACGGCAAAGTTGCCAATTGAGAGTGGCAACTTTGCCGATTTGCGCTTCACGGAATTCCCCTTTACCTTTATCCCCGCCCGGCAAATGGGAGGGGAAATGGCAGCAGAACTCAGACGGCTCAAACGCCGCATGGACTGGCTCGAGACCTTTGTGACCGTCCTCGATTCCCGAATGCGAACCGTGGGAATCCGGATCGACCTCCACCTTGAGGAGGGCGAGTCGCACGCCCACAAGACTGGGAGAGCAAGATCCGCGCCGCGATGGGCCCAATGCCGTTTACTTGGTGGTGCGCGGTGCGCGTGAGGGCCGTGCGCGGGCCGGGACGCGGGCTGGAGCGGCGCTCGCGCGGCGGGCGCGGCGCGATCGCACGGATTTTCGTTTTCATGTGGATTCCGCAGCTAATAGGCTGCGGAATCCACATGATCATGGTCCGGGCCGCGGTGCGCCGGAGTCGGGGCTGGACAGCTGTGCCCGGCAGCGGTGCCGCCGGGACAATCCGGACGGAACGGGCGCGCGGGGGCGGCGCGAAGGCGGCGAGCGCCTAAGTAAACGGCATTGGCGATGGGCCTGGGGAAACCATCATGATCAGCGCGTTGAAAGATCTCGGCCAACGGCGTGCGGAAACCGACGCCCACCTGGCAATGCGGAACGGGCCGCGAGGCGACTCGCGGCCCGAGGACTGACCTCCACACCTGTTCTCGCTGATAGTGGTCAGTCGGCCTGGCCGGCGAGGATGAGCTCGGGCGCCGGCTGGGCGGCCGGCTGGAGGCTGGGCTGCGGGCGCAGCATGGCCGCGGCCAGCCCGGCGGCCGCGACCACCAGGGCGCACGCGATCCAGAAGGCCAGGTGGTAGCCCTCGGTCAGCGCGGCCGCCGCGGGCTCGTGCCGTGCGATCAGGCTGTTGCTCCTTGACGCGGAAACGGTGGCAAGCACCGCGAGCCCCAGCGCGCCGCCGATCTGGGCGGTCGTGTTCACCAGGCCGGAGGCCAGCCCCGCGTCCTGCGGGGTGGTGCTTGACATGGCCAGCGCCATCAAGGCAGGGAAGCACAGGCCCGCGCCGGTGCCGACCAGCAGCGCCACCGGGAAGATGTGGCTCAGGTACCCGCCGCCCGACGCCGGGGCGAGGGCGAACAGGGCCAGCCCGGCGGCGATCAGGCCCAGCCCGGTCAGCATCGTCGCGCGTGCGCCGAAGCGCAGCACGAGCCTGTCGGTATAACGCACGGACAGGGCCCCCATCGTGACCGTGACGGGCAGGAAGGCCAGGCCGATCTGCAGCGGGTCGTAGCCGAGGATCCGGCGCAGGTAGAGCGAGCCGAGGAAGAACATCCCGAACATGCCCGCGGTGCCGAGGACCTGGACCAGGTTCGCGCCCGCCAGGTTGCGCGAGGAGAAGATCCGCAGCGGCATCAGCGGGTTGCGCGCGGTTCGCTGCCTGAGGATGAAGCCGGCGAACAGCGCGAGTGAGCAGGCCCCGAGGGTGAGTGTCCGCGCCGCCAGCCAGCCCTGCTGCGCGGCCGGGCCGACGATCGTGAAGACGGTGAGCATCATCGCGGTGGTGATCAGCAGCGCGCCCGGCACGTCGGCGCCGGCCCGCAGTCCCGCGCCGCGGTCTGGCCGGAGCACCCGCAGGGCCGCGACGGCCGTGGCCGCGCCGATCGGCAGGTTGACGAAGAAGATCCAGTGCCAGTTGAGGAACTGGGTGAGTATCCCGCCGGCCAGCAGGCCCACCGCCGCGCCCGCGGACGCGACGAACGCGAAGACGCCGATCGCCCTGGCTTGCTCCCGCGGGTCAGTGAACATCGTCACGATCATGCCGAGGATCACGGCCGAGGTAAGCGCGCCGCCCGCACCCTGCAGGAACCGCGCGGCAATGAGCATTTCCTGGTTGGCCGCGAGCCCGCAAAGCAGCGAGGCGCCGGTAAAGACGCCGAGGCCGGCCAGGAAGACGTTCCTGCGGCCGGCCAGGTCGCCGAGCCGGCCGGCCAGCAGCAGCAGCCCGGCGAACGCGATCAGGTAAGCGTTGACGACCCAGGCCAGGCCCGCCTGCGAGAAGCCAAGGCGGGCCTGGATGGACGGCAGCGCCACGTTGACGATCGTCATGTCCAGGACGATCATCAGCATCCCGGTGCACAACACCACCAGGGCTGTCCAGCGAGAACGGTCATCCATGGGTCTTCCTCTCACGAATGCGACGGCCTTACGGCGCGTTCCTCTGCTTTGTGGACTGAGGCCGGAGCGGAAACTCAGCGTTCGGCCTCGCTCCGGCCGGCCGGCTCTTCATGATGTTGACGAACCGGGACCGCGGCGATCGACAACCGCGCGCCCGATCACGCGGAGAAGGTTCACTGGGAAGTGATGGAAGACCACTCAGCCGAGCCCGTCCACCCCGTGACCGGGGTGGACGGGTGCGCGGGCGGCTGGATAGCCGTCACGCTAAGCGCCGGCGGCGCGGTGACCAGCGTGACCGTCGCGACGACGCTCGACGGCCTGCCGCTCGCTTGTGTCGCCGGCATCGACATGCCCCTTGGGCTGCTCGGCGTCGGCTGGCGGGACGCCGACCGCCTCGCCCGCCTGGCGCTCGGCAGGCGCGGCGTGACCGTGTTCGCGATACCGCCGCGGCCGGTCTGGGAGTGCGCGAGCTACGCCGCGGCGCTCCGCGCCTGCCGTGACCTCACCGGCAAGGGCTTCTCCGTTCAGGCGTGGGGCCTGCGCCACAAGATCGCCGAGGCGGACACCTGCCGTCGCCGCGCCTCATCCTCGGTTCCCCCGGTGCGGCTGTACGAGGTGCACCCGGAGTTGTCGTTCACTGCCATGGCGGGCGCGCCGCTGGCGGACGGCAAGCACACGCGGGCCGGGCTGGCCGCCCGTCGCGAACTGCTCGCCGCGGCAGGCATCACCCTTCCGCCCAAGGTCGCGGGCGCCGCGGAAGACGACCTGCTCGACGCGGCCGCTGTCGCCTGGTCCGCCCGCCGCATCGCGGCCGGCCGGGCAACGGTTCTCACCAGCCCCGCCCAGCGGGCCGACGACGGCGCAGAGATCGCGATCCGCTACTGATCGCCGCAGCGGCGGATGACAGCGACGGCTGGCAGAAAGTCCGAACGGACGGCATGCACCACGCGCCCGTTCGGACTAACGGTCTTGATGGAATTTCGCGCAGGATTACAGCGACGCGAAGGCGTCGTCGAGGATGTCGAGGCCCTCCTCGAGGAGGTCCTCGCCGATGACGAGCGGCGGCAGGAAGCGGAGCACGTTGCCGAACGTCCCGCAGGTGAGCACGACCAGGCCTCGTGCGTGGCAGAACGCGGCGACCGCGGCGGTGGACGCCGGGTCCGGGTCCAGGGTGCCTGGCTTGGTGAGCTCGACGGCGATCATCGCGCCGCGGCCGCGCACGTCGGCGATCACCGGGTGGGCCTCGGCGAGCTTGCGCAGGCGGGGGAGCATGATGTCGCCGATGCGGCGGGCCTTGCCCGCGAGGTCCTGCGTCGCCATCGTCTCGATGGCGCCGAGGGCGGCGGCGCAGGCGACCGGGTTGCCGCCGTAGGTGCCGCCGAGGCCGCCGGCGTGGACCGCGTCCATGATCTCCGCGCGCCCAGTCACGGCGGCGAGCGGCAGGCCGCCCGCGATGCCCTTGGCGGTGGTGACCAGGTCGGGGACGACGCCCTCGTGCTCGCTGGCGAACCAGTCGCCGGTGCGGCAGAAGCCTGACTGGATCTCATCGGCGATGAACACGATGCCGTGCTCCTTGCAGAACTCCGCGAGCCCGCTGAGGAACCCGTCGGGCGGGACGATGAAACCGCCCTCGCCCTGGATCGGCTCGATGATCACCGCGGCGACGTTCTGCTCGCCGACCTGCGTGTGGATCAGCGACTTGATCACGTCGAGCGCCTCGGCCTTGCACGCCTCCTGGCCGCCAGGCCAGCGCAGCGGGTAGGCCATCGGCACCCGGTAGATTTCGCCGGCGAACGGGCCGAAGCCCTGCTTGTACGGCATGTTCTTCGCGGTGAGCGCCATCGTCAGGTTCGTCCGGCCGTGGTAGGCGTGGTCGAACGCGACGACGGCCTGCCTGCCGGTGTAGTGCCGGGCGATCTTGACCGCGTTCTCGACGGCCTCGGCACCGGAGTTGAACAGGGCCGAGCGCTTGTCGTACGTCCCGGGAGTGCGCCGGGCCAGCTCCTCGCAGACCTCCACGTACCCCTCGTACGGTGTCACCATGAAGCAGGTGTGCGTGAACTGGGCCACCTGCGCCCGCACCCGGTCAACCACGGCGGTCGCCGCGTTGCCCACCGAGGTGACCGCGATGCCCGAGCCGAAGTCGATGAGCGAGTTGCCGTCCGCGTCGAGCAGCACGCCGCCGCCGGCCGCGGTGACGAAGACCGGCAGGGTGGTCGAGACGCCGCGCGCGACGGCGGCCGAGCGACGCTCCATCAGCGCGCGCGAGGCCGGGCCGGGAATCTCGGTAACAAGGGTACGGCGTTGCGGCAGCTCAGCGCCGCCAGCGGGAAGTGCGGTCATGTTCGGACGATAACATCCGGGCATGCCTGACCAGAATGGCGGATCAGCAAAGGCAGTGACTATTACGAGCGACCCGGCGAGGTCCGGGTTCTTTGACGGCGTGTTCGCGCGCGGCTCTGTCGCCGGCGGCGGCGCGGCGGCGGACGACGCCGCCTGGCTGCGGTCGATGCTGGCCGCCGAGGCCGCGCTCGCCAGGGCGCTCGAGCGCGCCGGGCTGGCCCCGGCGGGAGCGGGCGCGGCGGTGACCGGGGCGGCCGACGCCAACGCCTTCGGCCCGGCCGAACTCGCGGAGCTCGGCCGGGCGACGGTGCTGACCGGGAACCCGGTGCCGGGGCTGGCCCGGGTGCTCACCAGGCGCGTCACGGACCCCGCGGCCCGTGCGGCCGTGCACCAGGGCGCGACCAGCCAGGACATCATGGACACGGCCGCGATGCTGCTCGCCCGCGACGCGCTCGGCGCGGCCGTCAGCGACCTGACGGCCGCCGCCGGCGCCGCCGCGCGGCTGGCGGACGCAAACCGCGGCACGCTCATGATCGGCCGGACGCTGCTGCAGCAGGCGGTGCCGACCACCTTCGGCATGGTCGCGGCGGGCTGGCTCGCCGGGCTGGACAGCGCGGTCGAGTGGCTCGCTTTCGTACGGGATACCCGGCTCGCCGTCCAGTTCGGCGGCGCGGCGGGCACCCTCGCGTCGCTCGGCGACGCGGGCGCGCGGGTGAAGGCGCTGATGGCGGAGGAACTCGGCCTGGCCGACCCGCCGCTGCCGTGGCACACCGAGCGGCTGCGGATCATCGACGTCGCCTCGGTGTCGGCACGGGCCTGCGCCGCGCTGTCCAAGATCGCCCGCGACGTGACCCTGCTCGCGCAGACCGAGGTGGGCGAGGTCGCCGAGGGAGCGGCAGCCGGCCCTGGGAACTCCGGCGCGCCCCGGCGCGGCGGCTCGTCCGCGATGCCGAACAAGAGCAACCCGGTCGCCGCGGTGGCGATCCTCGGGTGCGCGAAGCAGGCCCCCGGGCTGCTGACCACCTTGCTCGCCAGCGCCGAGCAGGAGTACCAGCGCGCGGCCGGCGCCTGGCACGCCGAGTGGCAGCCGTACGGCCACCTGCTCCAGCTCGTCGTTTCCGCGGCCGCCTGGGCGCGTGACCTGCTGGAGAACCTGGACGTCGACAAGGCGCGGATGGCCGCCAACCTGGCGGAGGCCGGCGGCCTGCCGCTGGCCGAGCGCGTCACCGCGCTGCTGCGCGGCTCGCTCGGCGCCCCGGCCGCGCATGACCTGGTGGCGGTCGCCGCGGCCAGGTCCGCGTCATCCGGCGTCCCGTTCCGTGACGTGCTGCTCGCCACCCCTGAGATCGAGGACAAGATGGCGCAGGCGGGGATAACCCCGGCCCAGGTCGAGCGGGCGCTGGACCCGTCCGGCTACCTGGGCGCGTCCGACGCCTTCATCAGCGCCGCCCTGGCCGCCCACGCGGCCGGGCCGGGTTCGTGACCGGGGCGCTGCCCGGCGACCGGGTCTCTTCGGCGGATAACAGCAAGAAGCGAGAGCGGAGTAACGACACCGTGAACGATGAACAGCGCACCGAGCAGGGGATGCGGGTCCGCCGGGCCGTCCTCGGGGACGCGCACGTGGACCGGGCGGTCGCCAACACGAGCGAGTTCACCGCGCCGTTCCAGGACTGGATCACCCGGTACGCCTGGGGTGAGATCTGGTCGCGCCCCGGGCTTGCCCGGCCGGAGCGG
The DNA here is from genome assembly GCA_963759545.1 of uncultured Actinomycetota bacterium. Classification (GTDB taxonomy): domain Bacteria; phylum Actinomycetota; class Actinomycetes; order Streptosporangiales; family Streptosporangiaceae; genus Trebonia. The sequence continues at coordinate 69,657 of CAVXAB010000017.1, read as the reverse complement.
TCCATCGTCACGCTCACCGTCCTCGCCGCGCTGCAGCACGAGGACGAGCTGCACATGCACGTCAAGGCGGCGCTGCGCAACGGCCTCACCGAGGAGCAGATTCAGGAGGTGCTGCTCCAGGTCGGACTGTACGCCGGCGTGCCGGTGGCGAACCGCGCGTTCGCCATCGCCGCCAGGGCGATCAAGGAGTACCGGGAACAGGAAGGCTGATAACAGCAAGGAGCGTGGCGAAGCTCACACGGCCCGCCGTTGTCGAGTTGTGCCCCGGTCACAGCGGCCGACCTGCGGTTCTTGGGGGAGAGCACCATGGTTTGTCTGTGATGCGATCGTCCGTACCCTAGGCGCGATGGCGTCCTGCGGCCGATGTATAACTCATACATACGGAGCCAGGCGGCGCTCGCTGAGTACCGCTGAGCCCTCATTGACCCGCCGGACTCGTCAGCCAGACTGGCGCCAGCCGCGTGAGTCGGCAGTCATGCGAAGGAGTTAGACCACTGTGACCGTGTCCGAACAGGGGCTGATCGTCCCGGACTCGGGCAAGTTCGACTTGCCTGAGTACCTCAAGCCGCAGCCGGGTAACCATCCGCCGCTGGATTCCCCGGGGTACAAGTCGACCGGGCTGCGCCACCCGAGGCAGCCGCTGGTGCTCCTCCCGCAGCGGCTGACCGAGGTGACCGGCCCGCTGCTCGGTGACGAGCTGATCACCATGGGCGACGCGGACCTGACGACGCAGCACGCGGGTGAGCCGCAGGGGCAGCGGATCATCGTGTCCGGGCAGGTGCGCGATTCTGGCGGGCGGCCGGTGCCGGACACGCTGGTGGAGATCTGGCAGACCAACGCGGCCGGCCGGTACCGGCACGCCCGCGAGCACCATCCCGCGCCGCTGGACCCGAACTTCGACGGGACCGGCCGGGCGATCACCGACTCCGGCGGCCGGTACCGGTTCATCACGATCGCCCCGGGCTCCTACCCGTGGGGTAACCACTACAACGCCTGGCGGCCCGGCGCACATCCACTTCAGCCTGTTCGGCCGCGCGTTCACCCAGCGGCTCGTCACCCAGATGTACTTCCCCGGCGACCCGCTGCTGCCCTACGACCCGATCTACAACTCCGTCCCCGACCAGGCGGCCAGGGCGCGGATGGTCGCGGAGTTCTCCCTGGACGACACCCAGCCGGAGTGGGCCCTTGGCTACCGGTTCGACATCGTGCTGCGCGGCCCCCGCCAGACCCTGTTCGAGGAGGCGCACCCGTGAGTGAGCTGCTCACCCCGTCGCAGACCGTCGGCCCCTACTTCTCGATGCGGCTGCCCTGGCCGGAAGGCCCCTACGTGGTCCCGGCCGGCACGCCGGGCGCGATCACGATCTACGGGCGGCTCTACGACGGGGCCGGCGACCCGGTCCCCGACGGCCTGATCGAGACCTGGCAGGCCAGCCCCGGGGGCCGGTTCGCGCACCCCGCTGACCCGCGCGGCCCCGTCCCCGACGGCGACACCGCGTTCCGCGGCTTCGGCCGCGCCCCGACCGGCCACGACGGCACCTACACGATCGTCACCCTCAAGCCAGGCCCGCTGCCGGCCGGCGACGGCCGCACCCAGGCCCCGCACATCGACGTGTCCGTCTTCTCCCGCGGCATGCTCGACCGCTCCGTCACCCGCATCTACTTCCCCGACGAGGAAGCCGCCAACGACGCCGACCCGGTGCTCGAGTCGGTGCCCGCCGGCCGCCGCGCCACCCTCATCGCGGCACCCGCCGGGGACAACCTGCTCCGCTTCGACATCCACATGCAAGGCGAGGACGAAACCGTCTTCTTCGACCTGTAACCGCCCGCTTCCCAATCAGCGTGGATCGTTAGGCGCGCTATGGTGCTCCTAACGATCCACTGTCTCATTCCGGCCCCGCCGCCCTGCGCCTTTGCCTGGGATAACAGCAAGAAGCGCATCGCGCCTGGCCAACACGACCTGGGGGTTCCGCAGTGCCCGCGCAGCAGCTGGTCTCGTCCGTCGAGGGGCCGCAAGGCGCCCCCGTGCTGGTGCTCGGCAACCCCATCGGCACCACCCGCGACGTCTGGTCGCACCAGGTCCCGGTCCTGTCCCGGTATTTCCGGGTAGTCCGCTACGAGCCCCGTGGCCACGGCGCCCCCGGCGCGCAGTCCCCGGCCCCCGAGGGCCCCTACACGATCGCCGAACTCGGCGCCGATGTCCTGGCGACGCTGAACAACTACGGCATCGAGCGGTTCGCCTTCGCCGGCGTCTCCCTGGGCGGCATGACCGGCATCTGGCTGGCCGCCAACGCCCCGGAGCGGGTCACCTCCCTGGCCGTCTGCTGCGCGGCGCTCACGCCCATGCCGGACGCGCAGGCATGGCACGACCGCGCCGCGCTCGTCCGCAAGGACGGCATGGCGGCGCTCGCCGGCGTGGTCGTGCCGCGCTGGTTCACTCCGCGCTTCATGGCAAGCGAACCCGAGCAGGTCGAGACCGTCGTCGCCATGCTCAAGGGCACGAGCCCGGAGGGGTACGCGGGCTGCGGCGAGGCCATCGCCGCGCTCGACCTGCGCCCGCAGCTCGCCAGCGTCAAGGCGCCCACCCTCGTCGTCTCCGGCGCGGAAGACGTCGCCGCGCCTCCCTCGGTCGGCGCCTACACGGCGCGCAACATCCAAGGCGCCCGGCTGACCGTCATCCAGGCCGCCTCCCACTTCGCCCACTACGAGAAGCCTGGCCCGGTCACCAACGCCCTCCTCACGCACTTCCAGGCGACTGCGCCCTCCTAACCGCGGGCTCTAACCGCGGGGGCCCTAATACCGCGGTCAGGCGGTCGCGCTTACGGGCTTTCCCGCGCCGACGGAGACATCGCAGATGACCGGCGTGGTCGAGGTCGCCGTAGCGGGCCGCACGCCGTGCGCGCGCAGGCTGGCCGCGACCGTGCGCGCGATCCACGCGTCACCGGCCGCCGTGGGATGCAGGCCGTCGCCTGCCCTGGGGAACATCCACCGCCCGGCGAGCGGGTCCATGACGATGACGTCCGGGTCCGCCGCGGTGCCTGCCGTCACGATGGCCTGGTCGGTCTGGCGCAGCGCGGGCGAGCCGCCCGGCGCGACGGCGAAGGTGGTGAGCAGCGCGATCCGCGCCCCCGGCGCCGCCGCCTTGATCAGGTTCACGGCCGCGCGGACCCGCCGTCCTTCAAGTCCGGCGGGCACGCCGACGTCGTCGTGCCCCGCCTGCACGACCACCAGCGCCGGGCCGAGGCGGTGCAGCCCCTCCTGGCTCAGCATGCGCGACATCGGCCCGCGCCCGCTGGCGCTGGTCCTGACGTAGCCCGCGCCAGGGACACCGTAGATGACGGCGTTCCAGTGCAGCAGCCGGGCAAGCGCCACCGCCCAGGACAGCTCCGGGTTGTCCGGCCCTGTCCCTGCCGTGTAGGACGCGCCGACGATCGCGACGGTCGGGAGCCGTTGCGCCTCACGCTCGATCCGCGCCTCGCACGCGGCGAGCGGCGTGGTGACCGACAGCATCGCGGGGCGGTGACCCGGCCGCCCTGGCGCCGGCGCCGCCCGGCCCCCGGGCTGCTCGAGCTGCACCGAGGACACGGCACGCGACGACGCGGCATCGCGGTAGCGCGCGCCGATCCATAGCGAGAGCAGCAGGCAGCAGGCGATCAGGCCCGCCGCTACCGCGGCGATTCGTCCGTACCGGCGCCGGGTCACGGCCAAGTGTCGGCGACCGGCGCCAAATCGACAACAAACGGCATACGTCCCCCGTATGAATGCGTGGCCTGCCGTCAAGGACAGGGTGACCTGCCACGCGAAGCACGCCACCGTTCGGGATAACGCTCGGCGCCGGCCTTTTGTCCCCGCGGGCCGCCGGAAGCGGGACGAGCCCTGGGCGCGGATCAGGAATGCTCGCGCTTCCACAGGTAGACGAGGGTCGTGATCATGGCGACGAAGAGGACGGCCGCGATCAGGTAGTCGGTCATGGCGCTTACCCCTTCGGTGGTCTGCAGTGTGCTTTTACCAGCGAAATCGTACGTCACCACCGTTTCGGCGTTGTTTCGGCGTTGTTTCAGCGCTCGACCACCTGCGTCGGGCGCCCGGTTGGCCGCCGGGCGTAAGTTGGCCCCGTTGTTGACGGGGTATCAGCCCAGTGTGACGACACCAGGGGAATCGGCGCCCGCGCCGCGCGTCCCGGCGCCGCCGGCAGGGTCGGTGCCGCCGGCAGGGTCGGTGCCGCCGGCAGGGTCGGCGGAAGCGCGGGCGGCGGCACGGCCTGCCGGTGACGCGCCAGGGGCCGAGGAGCACGGCCAGAAGCTGCTGGTCATCTACGGCGCGCTCATGCTCGCGCTGCTGCTCTCCGCGCTCGACCAGACGATCGTCTCCACCGCGCTGCCGACGATCGTCAACGACCTCGGCGGCCTTTCTCACCTGTCCTGGGTCGTGACCGCGTACCTGCTCGCCTCGACCGCGACCACGCAGGTCTGGGGCAAGCTCGGCGACCAGTACGGCCGCAAGTACCTCTTCCTCGGCGCGATCGTGATCTTCCTGATCGGCTCGGCCCTGTGCGGCCAGTCGCGGAACATGGGCGAGCTCATCGCCTTCCGCGCGGTCCAGGGCGTCGGCGGCGGCGGCCTGCTGGTACTGACCCAGGCGATCGTCGGCGACATCGTGCCGCCGCGGCAGCGCGGCAAGTACCAGGGCGCGTTCGGCGCGGTCTTCGGCGTCGCGTCCGTCATCGGCCCGCTGGTCGGCGGGTTCTTCGTCGACAACCTCAGCTGGCGCTGGGTGTTCTACATCAACTTGCCGGTCGGCGCGATCGCGCTTGTCGTGATCGCCGTGGTGCTCCCCGCGGCCAGCACCAGGCAGCACCACAAGATCGACTACCTCGGCGCGACCACGCTCGCCGGGTTCGCCACCGCGATCGTGCTCGCGACCTCCTGGGGCGGCACCACGTACGCCTGGTCCTCGCCGGTGATCATCGGGCTGTTCGCCCTGTCCGCGCTGCTGCTGCTCGCCTGGTACTTCTCCGCCCGCTACGCCGCCGAGCCCGTCCTGCCGCTGCGGTTGTTCAAGAACTCGGTCTTCTCCGTCGCCGCCGCGATCGGCCTCGCGGCCGGCTTCGCGATGTTCGGCGCGCTGTCCTACCTGCCGCTGTTCCTGCAGGTGGTGCACGGCGTCTCGCCGACGATCTCCGGCGTCTACCTGCTGCCGATGGTGCTCGGCCTGCTCGTCACGTCGATCGGCAGCGGCCAGATCATCGCACGGACCGGCCGGTACAAGGTCTTCCCGATCGTCGGCACGGCCGTCATGGCGGTAGCGCTGTACCTGCTGTCCACGCTGGACGAGACCACCCCGACCTACCTGATGAACCTGTACTTCTTCCTCCTCGGGTTCAGCCTCGGCCTGGTCATCCAGGTCCTGGTGATCGCGGTGCAGAACGCGGTCGGCTACGCCGACCTCGGCGCCGCCACGTCCGGCGCGACGTTCTTCCGCACGATCGGCGGTGCCTTCGGCGTGTCGGTGTTCGGCGCCATCTTCTCCAACCAGCTCGCGCGGCAGCTGACCGCGGCGCTCGCCGGCAAGAAGCTGCCGCCCGGGTTCAGCGCCGCGACCGTCCAGGGCAACTCGTCCGTGCTCAAGGCGCTCCCCGCCGACCTGCATCAGGCGATCCTGCACGCCTACAGCCTCGCGCTGCACCCGGTGTTCCTCACGGCGGTCCCGATCGCTTGTGTCGCGTTCATCCTGGCCTGGTTCCTGCGCGAGGTGCCGCTGCGCACGGCGACGGGCGAGCCCTCCCCGGAGTCGGAGACGCTGCGCGGCTCGGCGAGCGCCGCCGACCTCGGCGAGGCGATGGGCGGCGCGCCCACCAACAGGACCTCGTGGCAGGAGGCCGAGCGCGTGCTGTCCCGGCTCTCCGCCACCGACCTGCGCCGCTTCGGCTACGCCAAGCTCGCCCGCGCGGCCGGCCTCGACCTGCCGGGCGGCGCGTGCTGGATCCTCACCATGCTCGCCAAGCAGGGCGCGACACCGGGCCCCGACCTGGCCAGGCAGGCCGGCGTGACGATGGAGGAGGGCCACCCGAACGCCCAGCTGCTTGTCGACCGCGGCCTGATCACGCGGACCGACGGCGTGCTTGCCCTCACCCCGTCCGGCGCCGAGACCGCCGACCGGCTCTTCGCGGCCAAGCACCACTGGCTGGAGAGCCAGCTCGCCGGCTGGTCACCGCAGCAGCACGCGGAACTCGAACACGTCCTGACAAAGCTGTCCCGCGCGATGCTCGGCGACGAGGCCGACCGCCACCTGGTAGACCGCTAGCCCCGCGATCAAAAGCAGGAATCATCAGAACGCGAGCGTGTTGCACGCGGCCGGCTAGCCTCGACCTGGCGCGCACTGAGGAGGCGGGATGGGAATTGGCCCGGTCGGCTTTGACCTGGATATGACGCTGATCGACTCGCGGCCGGCCATCATGGCCTCGTTCGAGGCGACGTCAAGGGAAATGTCCGCTGGCATCGACCTCGACGCGGTGGACGGCCGGCTCGGGATCAAGCTCGAGGACGAGCTCGCCTACTGGTTCCCGCCGGAACGCGTCGCCGAGGCGGCCGCCTGCTACCGGCGGCATTACGTGCGGCTGGCGGCGGAGAAGACGTCGGCGCTGCCCGGCGCGCGCGAGGCGCTCGCGGCGGTCCGGGCGGCGGGGGAGCGGGCGGTGATCATCACGGCCAAGCACCCGGTCTCGGTGGGGCCGAGCCTGCGCGCCGCGGGGCTGAGCGTGGACGAGCTGTTCACGCACGTGCACGGCCCGGAGAAGGCCGAGGTGCTGCGCAGCCTGAAGGCCGCGGTCTACGTCGGCGACACCCCGCCGGACATCATCGCTGGAGTCTCCGCGGGCGTGCGCGCGATCGGCGTCGCGACCGGCTCGTTCACCGCGGCGGAGCTGCGCCGTGCCGGCGCCGAGCTGGTGCTCGGCACGCTTGAGGAGTTCCCAGCCTGGTACCAGGGGCTAGGCGGCTAAGTGACGCGGACCTAGACGTGCGCGAGGCTGACCTCAGGCTCCTGTTCGCGCAGCTGCGGCAGTCCTCGCACCGTCAGCCAGATCCCCGCCACCAGCATCCAGGCGGCGGTAACCAGGAGGGCGAAGAACAGCAGCGGGCTGGCGCAGCAGGCGCCGATGACCACCAGCACCCATCCCATCCACCGGGGGAGTACCCTGCTCGCCGCGACTGCCAGGCCGCCGACGATGCCGAACACGCACATTCCCGCGGCGGCGGGCAGGAACAAGTCGTTGTTGAGCAGGTTGAGCGCTGACGCCGATCCGGCGTTCAGGTAGCGGGCGTTGTCCCCGAGAACGTACTGGACGCTGAACAGGGCAGCGACGCCGACCGCGCCGAACACCGCGCCGGCGACCATGCCGTTGGCCAGCCACGCGCTGCCCCCGCGCATCCTGCTGGCCAGGGCCACCGCGAAGAAGACGAAGAAGATCATGGCGAAGGTCCCGATCAGCCCCAAGGTCTTAGCCGTCGAGCCGTTCCTGACGAAGAAGGAGATCACGCTGGCCGGCGATGCGTTGGTATTCGGCGTGTTGCCTCCGGTGAAGAAGGCGACTATGAGCAAGATCGCCGCGACCACGCCAGTAAGCGGCGCCCACCTGCTAAGCCATCGTTCCACCTAGATCACATCCTTTCCCCCGCGGCGCCTGCCGTCGCACATGTTTGTGCGCGTCAGGTCATCCGCACCCCCCCACGGGGCCATGCCCGACATGTCAACTGTGCGCCGCGGCCAGCGCATTGCGGTATCAGCAATATTGCTTATGCTGGTCAGGGGGGACATGCCTGTGACCAGCGAAAATCTGCGCCTGTTCAGCGATGCCCTGGCAGAGCTGTACGCGCCTGCTTGCGCTCCTGCAGACCAGGACTTTCCCGCCCGGGTCGTCAAGGTGGCCGCCAGGCTCGTCCCCGCCGACTCGTGCTCCTATAACCACTTCGACGGTCCGCATCTGCTCGCCTGGCATGCCGAGCCCGTCGGCACTGGCATCTTCCCCGGCAGCGAGCAGTTGTTCAGGCAGCACCTGCCTGAGCATCCCGTCCTCGCCTGCCACCTGGCCACCGGCAACGGGCGCGCGCTGCGGATCTCTGACTTCCTCAGCGACCGCCAGTTCCGCTCTCTCGGCCTGTACTGCGACTTCTACCGTGCCGCCGAGGTCAACTACCAGCTCGCCATCACGGTGCCTGCTCCCGGCGGCGGGCTGATCGGTCTCGCGCTGAACCGGTGCCGTCACGACTTCTGCGCGGAAGACCTCAACCTTCTTGACCTGCTGCGCGTTCACATCGGGCAGGCAGCCGCAACGCTCCCGCCCCGGCCGGCGGTTCCCGCCCCGCCAGGTTGTCAGAACAGCCCGCTGCTGACCCCCCGCCAGGCCCGCGTCCTCCAGCTTGTCGCCGACGGCCAGCCAGACCGCGGCATCGCCCGGGCCCTGGGCATCAGCACCCGCACAGTTCAAGCCCACCTGCAACACGCTTACCGCGCGCTCGACGTCACGTCCCGCACCGAAGCCCTCGCCCGCCTCCAGGAGCGCTAGGGCCACCCCTGGCCTCGTCCGCCCCAAGGTCGTCGATGCGGCTACGGCGACCTGTGCCCGGGGCAGTCACGTGCCCGGGGCAGTCACGTGTCCAGGTCGGACTCGACGAGCAGCCGCGCGGTCTCCTCTGGGCTGATTAGCAAGGCGGCCAGCAGGTGCCGGTCCTGCCAGCGGCCCGCCGCCCAGGCCAGGCCGTGGGCCAGGCCTTCCACCGTAGCCGCGTGGAGTTGGCCGCCGGCGTACCGCCACGGGACGTCGGTGCCGTCGACCGTGAGGTTGTCGTGTTCGTGGTAGGTAGCGGGGGCCCCGGGGAGCACGTCAGGCACTATCTCAGGGACCGGGCGGCGTTCCCCCGCCGACTCGATGACCCCGGGGACCTCCTCGGTGGCCAGGGGCAGGTCGAGCAGGTCGGCCAGGCGGGTCGCGTGCCGGTACGGCGCGAGAAGGAGCGGCTGGTCCGCGACCAGGGGCCACAGGTCGGGAGCGTCGAGGATCAGCACGTCCGCTGCCTCCGTGACGATGATCTTGTCACCGTGAACCGCGCGGATCCGGTCGGGCGGGGTGATCTCGTCTTGTGTCACGCCGTCGGTGATCGCGAGTGCCGACCACAGCGCCCGCAATTGTGGCCTGGTAACCCACCGCGCTGGGTCGGCGAGCCGGCGCAGCAGCTCATCCGCGCCGCCGGGCTCGGCGAGCAGAGCGGTGAGGGAAGAGCGGACCCCGAGTGCGCGAGCGATCGCCGGATCCGCGAGGACGCGGGTCAGCGCCGGATCGGCGCTGGCCTCGCCGGGGACGGTGACCGGGTCGTACAGGCCGGCGAGGAGCGGGTCGGCGTCCGCGGCGCGCAGGTCGGACAGGTGCCGCCCGCCGAGCGTCACGTGATGGCGCAGCCACCAGGCCGTGTAGGACGGGACGTCGGCGTGCCGGCCGTCGGGCAAGCGGACCCTCGTCGGCTCGGTAAACGCGGCGCGCAGCGGCGGGCTGGTCAGCAGGTCCAGGGCCTGGGGCCAGCGATCCCGGCCGACGAGATCGAGGTCCCTGACGGCGGCGAACTCGACGGCGACCGGCGGCAGCGGCGGCAAGCCATCGCCGGCCGGCCGCAGCCGGTCTCTGGTGTCGGCCGCCCACTCGTCGGCACCGTCGAGGTCCACGTCGATCTGTGACTCGTCGAGTTCGACGTCTTCCGCGGTGAGGACGCCGAAGGACCACAGCACGCCGGCCGCCCGCAGCGCCTCCGCGCCGTGCCGTTCCACCAGGTCGGCGCCGACCGTGCCGAACGGCGCGTCCTCGGCGATGACTGCCGCCAGCGGCGCGCCGGGCAGCAGCAGTTCCCCGGCGGGATACCAGTCGCCGTCGTCGCCGGGCAGCGCCAGCTCGGCCAGCCAGGGGTACTCACCGGGCGCGACGTCGAGCGCGGCGAGCAGGCCGAGCACCGCGTCCGCGACCCGCTGCGGTGAGTCGTCGTCGTAGCCGGCCTCGACGGCGCTGTCGTAGGAGTTCTTGACGGCCGCGCGGGTCGCCGGGTCTTCGAGCACGCTCCTTGGTGTCGCCTCGACCGCGCCGAGCCGGGCGAGCAGCGGGTGCGCCGCCTCGGGGTGTACCACGCGGAGGCCGAGCACGGCGAGCCGGTCGGCGTGCTCAAGCCCCTGTCCAGGCAGGAGCAGCCCGCGCGGTCCGCGCACCAAGCGCCCGTCCGCCAGCGGAACCGGCAGCGCACCGAGTTCCGCCCTTTCCTCCGCTGGCACGCCGGCGAGCGCGGTGTAAAGGCCATGCCACCAGGCGGGTTCCCTGTCCAGCGAGGCCAGCAGGTCGGCCAGCTCCGCGAGCGGCATCCGGCGTACGCCGAGCACCGCCCACGCCGGATGCCGAAGCGGCCCGGCCACCAGGTTGGGCAGCACCGGCGCTAGCCTCTCGCTCAATCCGGCCGCCGAGGTGGCGAGCAGCAGCGCGTCCCGTGGCCGCACCCGGCCGGTCACGAGGGCGCCGGAGACGTCCGCCTCAGGATCACCGCCGACGGCAGGCAGGAACGGCGCCGCGGGCAGGCGCGCCACGATCGCGCGGGCCAGTCGAGCGTCAAGCTCGCCCTGGCCGACCGGCCGTGGCACGAGGTCGAGCAGCCCGGGCCCGGGCGCCAGGTCAGGCAGCAGGCCGGCGTAGGTGTCGGCGGCCCGCTCGATCAGGAAATTCGTCAGCGGCCCGGGCGCGACGTGCCGCCGGTCGGGGCTCAGCGGGAACGACGCGAGCAGCAGGGCAGGCAGGCTGAGCGGCTCGTCGGTCGGCGTCGGCGCGTGCACGACGGCGGTGACCCCGAGGGGCAGCCGCCCCGTCGGCGCGTCGTCGCCGACCGGCCCACTGCTGAGCGGCCCACCGCTGAGCGGCCCACTGTTGACCGGCCCACTGCTTGACCGGCCCACTGTTGACCGGCACAGCCCAGCGGACCGACCACGACGTCCGTACGCGTTCCTCGGCGGGCCGGTCGGCGAGCAGCGCCTGGTCGAGTTCGCCGCCAGCGCCTGCCACCCGCCAGGCGCTTGGCACGCCGTTGACGGTGATGGTCGACCGGTCGCCGTCGTGGACCGCGGTGAGCAGCCGGGTGGTGCCGCCGGCGGTGATCTCGACGTGCGTGAGAGCCGGGAGCGCGAGCAGCAGCGCCGGCCCGGTCTCTGCCAGCAGCCGGGTGACGAGTTCGACGGCGGCGTCGTCCCGCAGCGGCAGCTCGACCGACGTCACGAAGCCCTCGGGCGGCGCGCCGTCGGCGCCGGAGGGCGCCTGATCCGCGAACGGCAGCCGCAGGACCGGCACATGGCCGGACCGCGCCCCGATCTCGCCGGCCAGCGCGGGGACGGCGCCGGCCAGCTCCGCGGTCCGCGTCCGCGACCACCCGACGGCGCCGGTCGCTGACCGGATTCGCGGGGAGTCGCTCACGGCGACGACCGCCGCGAAACCGACGCCGAAACGGCCCACCGTCCCGCCGCCTGCGGCGTCGCCGCGCTTGCTCGACGCCCGCAGCGTCGACAGAGCCTCGACCCCGGCGGCGTCGAGCGGCGCCCCGGTATTGAGCGCGACGAGAACCCCGTCCCGCAGCGTCAGCCGCAGCCGCCCTGGCACGCCGCCACGGACGGCCGCGTCCGCCGCGTTCTGCGCCAGTTCCACGACGACCCGGTCCCGGTACCCGCCGAGCGCGTAGTCCTCCTCCGCGTTGGCGTCCTCACGGAACCGGCTCGGCGACGCCGCCCAGGCGTCAAGCACCCGCGCCCGCACTCCAGCGGTGTCAAAGGGATCGGCCAGACCGTCAGTCACAGACAGAACGTAGCGCACCCGTGCGAGGGCACTGTAACGCAGCGCACGGCATGACTTCCGTTGTCATGCGCAGACGAAGCGAGGCGCCGCAGGTAACGCACGCGGCGGCCGGGGATGGTGAGCCTGTAGGTCGAGCTCTACACTCTTCGCATGGCCAGGTACTTCGACATCCATCCGGCCAATCCGCAGCGTCGCGCGATCTCTCAGGTCGCCGACGTGGTGCGGCAGGGTGGAGTGATCGCCTATCCGACGGACTCCTGCTACGCCCTCGGCTGCCAGCTCGGCAACAAGGATGGCATCGAGCGGATCAGGGCGATCCGCCAGCTCGATGACCGGCACCACCTCACGCTTGTCTGCCAGGATTTCGCGCAGCTCGGCCAGTTCGTGCAGGTGCCGAACCGCGTGTTTCGTGCCATCAAGGCGGCGACTCCTGGCAGCTACACCTTCATCCTGCCCGCGACGAAGGAGGTGCCGCGCCGCCTGCAGCACCCAGGCAAGAAGACCATCGGCGTGCGGATTCCGGACCACCTGGTGACCCAGGCGCTGCTCGCCGAGCTTGGCGAGCCGCTCGTCTCGAGCACGCTGCTGCTGCCCGGCCAGGACGACCCGATGACCCAGGGCTGGGAGATCAACGAGCAGCTCGGCGAGGCGCTTGACGCGGTCATCGACTCTGGCGACTGCGGCACCGAGCCAACCACGGTGATCGATTTCTCCCAGGACGAGCCGGAGATCGTGCGCCGCGGCGCGGGCGACCCGTCCGAATTTGAGTGAACGATACCTCAGCGCACCGGAGTCACAGGTACCGGCTGGTGGCAGAACAGGCAAAGAGGGTCTCGCTCCCGGGACGCCTTCGCCTGGTCGACCGGCGCGCCGCAGTTCGGGCAGTGCGTCGGCACAACCCACGGCGGACCGAATCCGGCGCCCTGGCGGGCGGGCGATTGCTCCCGCGGCCGCTGCTCGCGCTGGATGTAATCGTGCAGCGCGCGCTTCTGCAGTGCGGGCACGTCAACGACGATCATGCTCAGGTCCGCGGCATCGTAGCGAAGGGGTACCCGCTCCCCGGCGAACAGGGGAAGCTGGATCTTGGGTATCCGGTCCGGGTGGCGGAGCTGCTCAGCGCCCCGCGCTTCCGCGAGGCGCCGCGCCTCAGGACTGCCCGGCGCCGGCTGGTACAGGCTGTCGAGTTCCTCGCTGAACTCAACCGTGTGGCCACCTTTGAAGCTCACGGAAAGGCGCACCCGCGATATCCGGCGGTCGGCGGCAGAGGGCTCGGTCCCGACCACCATCCCCTGGATGGTCGCTCCCGCGCTGAGGAGCTTTTCACGCTCGGCCTCAGTCATCTGCTTCTCGTGCCCGTGATGGTGAAGCAATTCGTGAACTCTCCTCCGGTGAACCCGCGAGCGCGAAGTACCCAAGAGTATGGCGCATCCGGGGACTTGGCCGCACTCGCTCACGCGGGGCGATTACCTGCCACTCGGGCCCGGATACATGTTCTTAATCTGACCCGCGGCCTGAATCCGGGCGGTGACCGGGCGGAGCGGGTAGCGTGAGCGGGTGACGTCCTGGGCTGATCACGCCATCCTGTGGCAGGTGTACCCGCTCGGTTTCACCGGCGCGGAGCCGGTGGCGCTGCCGGCCGGCGTGCCGGTCAGGCACCGGCTGCGGCACCTGGAGGGGTGGCTTGACTACGCGGTCGAGCTTGGCTGCAACGGGCTGCTGCTCGGCCCGGTCTTCGCCGCCCAAACCCACGGGTACGACACCACCGACCACTTCAGGATCGACGCGAGGCTCGGCGACGATGACGACTTCGACGCCCTGGTAACCGCCGCCGACCAGCGTGGCCTGCGGCTGATTCTCGACGGCGTGTTCAACCACGTCGGCCGTGGGTTCCCCGCCTTCAAGGCCGCGGCCGCCGGCGGGCCAGGGACGCCGGCGGCCCGGTGGTTCAGGCGGACACCGGACGGGTCGGACTACGCGGTCTTCGAGGGCCACGGCCAGCTCGTCGAGCTTGACCATGACGAGCCCGCGGTCCTGTCCTACGTGATCGAGGTGATGACCCACTGGCTGGGCCGGGGCGCGGGCGGGTGGCGGCTTGACGCCGCGTACGCCGTGCCGGCCTCCTTCTGGGCCAAAGCGGTGCCCGCCGTCCGCGAGGCGTTCCCCGGGGCCTGGTTCCTCGGTGAGATGATCCACGGCGACTACGCCGCCTACGCGGCCGAGGCCGGGCTCGACTCGATCACCCAGTACGAAGTGTGGAAGGCGATCTGGTCCTCGCTCAACGACCGCAACTTCTACGAGCTCGACCACGCGCTGAGCAGGCACAACGCGTTCATGGACGGGGAGCTGGCGCAGACCTTCGTGGGGAACCACGACGTGAGCAGGCTCGCGACGATCCTGAACGACGACCGTCACTTCTCGCACGCCCTCGCCGTCCTGTTCTGCATCGGCGGCGTGCCGAGCGTCTACTACGGCGACGAGCAGGGGTTCCGCGGCCTCAAGGAGAACCGCGAGGGCGGCGACGACGCGATCAGGCCCGCCTTCCCCGCCTCTCCCGCCGGGCTGCTGCCAGACGGGTGGCGCTACTACCGGCTGCACCAGCGGCTCATCGGCTTCCGCAGGCGTCACCCGTGGCTGGTCCGCGCCCGCACGGCGGCCGAGCACCTTGAGCCGTCCGCCCTTGCCCTGCGGCTGCGCGGCGAAGGCGCGGACGAGCAGGCCCTGTTGCTGCTCAACACGGGCGACTCGGAGTTCCGGTTCGCCGTGGACGCGGGCGGCCTGTCCGTCGCGGAGAGGGCGGATGCGAAGCGCGGATCGGTGGTTTCCGATCCGCTGCTCGTCCCGCCGCACTCCTGGACAATCCTGGCTTAACGGACCGGTCAGCCGCCCGGGTCGGCATAGCCGTTGCTGTAGGCGTAGTGGATCGCCTGGACGCGGTCGCGTGAGCCGGTCTTGGCGAAGATGCGGTTGACGTGCGTCTTCACCGTCGCCTCGCTGACGAACAGGGTGCGGGCGATCTCGCGGTTGGACTGGCCGGCCGCGATGAGCCGCAGCACGTCGACCTCGCGCGGCGTGAGGTCGTCGGTCCCCGGCGGTCCCTGACCCGGTGCCCGCTCAGGCGCGGGCCTCGCGGCCGGCCCGGGGGAGCGGGTCGCCGCGCTGAGCAGCCGCTGCTGAACGGCCGGGTCGAGCACCGCCTGGCCGGCCGCGGCGGCCTCGACGGCACGGCCGATCTCGGCCCGCGTGGCGTCCTTGGTCAGGTAGCCAAGCGCGCCGGCCCGCAGCGCGCCGATGATCGACTCGTCGTCGGCGTAGGTCGTGAGAACCACGACCCGGGTGCCTGGATGCTCGGCGGTGATGCGCGCCGTGGCGGCGACGCCGTCGCAGCGGGGCATGTTCAGGTCCATGAGGACGACCTGCGGCTTCGTCGCGGCCACCAGGTCGATGGCGGCCTCGCCGTCGGCCGCCTCTCCCGCCACGGTGATGCCGGGCAGCGTCCCGAGCAGCAGGACCAGTCCCTCACGGACCGCCGACTGGTCGTCCGCGACCACGACGGTAACGGGATCGCTTGACACGTCATCGGTCATGCGCCGATTCTCCCGCAGGCCGGTGATCTTGTCCCGTGCCTTGGGCCGGGAGCCTGAGGAACACCGTCCACCGCCCGTCTCCCGGCGCCGCGGTCAGCGTGCCGCCCACGAGCGCGGCCCGTTCCCGCAGCCCGGTCAGCCCGTAGCCGGCGCCGGCGTGCGCGAGCGGGCCGCTCGGTTCCCGCCGACGGCAGCGGGTTGCTGACCTTGAGGCTCATCGCGTCGGTCGTGTACGTCACGGCGAGGCTGACCGGCAGGCCAGGCGCGTGCTTGCGCGCGTTCGTAAGCGCCTCCTGCGCCGTCCGGTAGGCGGTCAGCGCCCCCTCCGCCCCGAGCGGCCATGGCGTCCCGGCGACCGTGAACTCGACCGCCGTGTCACCGACGGCACGGTAGTCATCCGCCAGTGCCCGCAGCCTGGCGGTGAGTCGCTCGGCGGGAGGCTCGGCGGGCACCGGGGAGCCGGCCGGCCGCGCCGCCGTGGACCCCGTCGCCCGCGCGGCGTATCCGGCACGCGTGCCCGCGGAGTCGTCGCGGAGCGCGAGGATGGCGCGGCGTGCCTCCGTCATGCCTTCCTTGGTGAGCGCCCCGGCCCGCTCGACGCACTCCACGACCTTGGCGAGCTCCGGCCCCTTGTCGGGCACCGCGTCGAGTAGCCCCTCGGCCGCCTGCAGGTTCACCGAGACCGCGGCCAGCGCGTGCGCGAGGACGTCGTGGATCTCGCGGGCGATCCTTGCCCGCTCGGCGAGGGCCGCCGCCTGGGTCTCCGCCGCGTGCGCCCGGCGGGCCTGCTCAAGCGCCTGCTCGGCCTCGACGGCGCGCAGCAGGTAGGCGCGCCTGGTGAGCCCGAACGCCCACAGTCCGATGAACCCGGCGGTCCAGCCGATGATCGCACTGGGCGCCGCCCCGCTCACGATCCCCGCGATCAGGAACGCCGCGACCGTTTCCGCCACGATCGCGGCCGACACCTCGGGGGAAAGCCGCGCCCCAGCAGTCACTGCGACCACGAAGCCGACAGTGACCGCCGTGCTGGCCGAGGACAGCCCGGCGAGTGCGCCGCCCGCCGCGCCCATCAGGGCGAGCGTGATGATCCACAGCCGCGGCCTGTCGCCCGCGAAATTCCAGATCGCCCAGGCCACGGCGGCCACGGCGAGCGTCAGCGCGATCGCGATGCCCTGCCCGGTGTGGCCGAAACGCGGGGTGAAGAACGGAACCGTGACGACCACGAGGACCAGCATGATCAGCCGGACGGCCTGCACCGCCGGCGGGATGTCGATCCGGCCGATCGTGGGTCCGTGCCGGAGTTCGGCGAGCAGGCCCTTCGGCTGGCCGCCCTGCCCGTCACCGGGCACGCCGTCGGCTGTGCCGTCGCCGTCTGGCGGTCGCGGCATGAGCAGGCGTCGCGCGTAGTAGGCGAGAACCACGTCTCCAAACGTATCCGTCCTTGCCCCGCCGCATGCGGTCCCGCCGGGTGGATCCCGGGTGGAGACGCGGGCTCCACCCCGGCTCCACCCGGGATCGAGCCGCGGTCCGACGCGCGGCAAGGTGCCGTCTCCTTAGCGTGATCGGTGTAAGGACAACGCCCCGGAGCAACCAGGAGGAATTCCCGTGGACGCCAGCGTGTGGATCCCGCAAGTCGCCATCCTTGGCGTCGTGCTTCTGTCGGACTACGGCGTGCGCAAGCTCACGACCGCGCGGCTGGTCCGTCCCTTCATCACGGCGATTGTCATCGTCCCGTTCTTCTTCAAGGGCGCCGCGACCTCAGGCAACGGCCTGCTCCTGGAGGTGGCGGGCGCCCTGGCGGGCATCGCGCTCGGCGTGCTCGCCGCTTCCCTGATGCGCGTCTTCACCGACCCGGCCTCTGGCCGCCCCGCCACCCGCGGCGGCCTGACTTACTGCCTGTTCTGGGTGGTGATCGTGGCCGCGAGGCTCTACTTCGCTTACGGCGCGCAGCACGTGTTCAGCCGGCCGCTCGGCGAGTGGCTCTACACCAACCACATCGCCATCGACGCGCTGACCGCCGCCATCATCTTCTTCTCCGTGGCCATGCTGCTCGGCCGCACCGGCGCCCTCGCCCTGCGCGCCCGCAGGGAGGGCGACCGCCGGCCCGCCACCGCCGGCGCCCGGCTCTCCGCGCCGGTCAGGTAACCGGGCAAGCGGCCGAAGCGCCTGCCAGGGACCCAGGGTCTCGGGCAGGCGCTTCGTCCCACCGAGATAACAGCAAGAAGCGCGCAGCGCCAACTCGCAGCGCCAGCCCGCCGCACTAACCCAGAGCGCCCGCTCGCAGCGCGACACCGCGCGGCGCGCGCGGCGCCAACTGCGGCGCCAGCGCCACTAGCGGTGTCGCCTACGGGCATGCGACGTTAGTCGTGGCCCAGGCGCTTGAGCGTCTCGGAAACGTGCCCTTCCGCGCCACCGGCGCCGCCCGAGCCCGCCGAGGTCGAGTGCGCGTACTCCGAGTCCATGTACTCGCGCAGGAAGCGCACCGTGTCGCCGTCGACCTGGATGACGAACACGTACTCGTTCCCGTACTCGTTCCCGTTCAGCAGCCTGCCGCGGGCCGTGGTCTCGGCCACCACCCAGTCGCCCTCGCCGATCAGGCGGCGGATCTCGACCTTGGGGTCGCCGGGCTCGAACAGCCCCTCGCGGACGGGCTGGAGGAAGTCGTCGATGATCCCCTTCCGCCCCCGCTGGGCAGGCAGGCCGCGGGCCACGTCATTCACCTGCCAGACCGAGTCGTCGGTGAAGAACTCGCCGATCGCCGCGAAGTCCCCGGTGCCGAGCGTGTCGAAGAATCGCCGCACCACGTCCTTGGGGTCGGACATCCTGACCTCCTAGAGCGAACTAGATCGAACTACACCGGGCCGCGACGAATCACGTCCGGCAGCGTTGGCTGGGCTAGAGCACCGCGACCGCGTTCGCAGGCGAGCCGACCGCCCCGGTGACGTTGAGGGGTACCGCCACGAAAAGGAACTCATACCGACCCTCCCGCTGGCACGCCGCGGCAAGCGAGCCGAACGTGAACAACTCGCCGATCGCCATCCCGAGCCCCGTGATGAGCCGCCCGTGCAGGAACCCGTCGGACGGGTCGGAAGGAACCACCTCGACGGCGGGGTTGTCGCAGGCCACCGCCGCGACGCCGGAGTCCCACAGGAAGCGCGCCATGTCCTCGCTGCCCGCGAGTCCCGCGGACGCGTACCCGGTCACTTCCTTCATGCCGCCGGCCAGTTCCGTCCGCCCGGTCGCGTCCAGGGTCAGGTACTTGTCCGTCCACCCGGTCCGCACGCAGAGGATGTCGCCGCCCCGGAGCGAGACGCCCTGGGCCCGCAGCGCGGCGGACAGGTCATCGGGCCTGATGGGCACCCGCGTGAACGGGTCATAGGCGGCGTCGGACCCTCCGCTGGCCACCACGGGGGCAAGCGACGCCAGGTCGACGAGCACGCCCCGCCCGACGATGCCGCGCTCCGCCCAGTGATGGATCCCGAGCGGCTCGAGGTCGTCGGACGGCTGGCCCCGCCACCCGCCGTACCAGCCGTCGGGCGACCCGATGTGCCGCAGTCCGTCCCACTGCGACGAGCACTGCAGGTAGAACCCGTCCACCCAGTCATCCCAGGCGGCTGGCCCCATCGGCTCGAAGGAGTGCCTGAACCCCTTCCTGCCGAAGAACGGGGGGTCGGGCAGCCCCAGGGGGAGCGATACCCCGATCCGCTCGCCCGTCCGCACGCCGGCCGCCGCCGCCGCGACCGCCGGGCCGGTCAGCCGGTTCAGCGTGCCCAGGTTGTCGCCACGGCCCCATACGTCCCACGCGTGCTGCACCCCGTTGCCTGGCAGCCGGGGCAGCGAGTCGAACGGGGGAATGACAGCGTCGTCGGTCACATCCGCGACGTTACCGGACACCCCGCCCCTGGCAATGGGGTCGCGCGACTGAGTAAGCCGCACCCGTTCTGGCTGCTCGTGGGGTTGACTTTTCCCGGCAACGCACTAGACGGTGCAGGCCCAGTCCTCCGGGCTGCTGACCGGGCTGAACTCCGCGCTATCCGGCGGCGGGAAGTGCATCTTGAAGGTGAAGGCGTGGGGCGTGGGCCCGTGGGCGCGCAGGTGCTTCACCCGGTCTTCTGCCTCGCCGATGGCCGGAATGTGCCCGCGCGGTATCCACCACAGCGCGGCGTAGGCATCCTTCAGCCGCTCGAACCACTCGCGGCGCCGCCGCAGCACCTCACGGTGCGCGTCGCCGTAGACGAACGCGGCGAGGGCATCGACCGACTCCCAGACGGACATGTTGATGAGGATGCCGCCGTCCGAGCCCTCGGCGTCGTCCTCGAACGCGCGCAACGCGGTCGAGTTCCCGTCCTCGGTCTGCAGCCGCCACACGAACCCTGGCGCGCCGTCCGCCACCGCGTTGACTGGGTCGAGCCACGCCATGAAGTCCGCCAGTTGCGGGCTGTCAAGCGGCGCGACGAGCCGTCCGATATTCACCTGCGCGAGCACGTACTCCATGCCTGCCCCTTAAGGTTTGGCGCGCCGTCCGAGCGCTAAGCACCAAAAAGCAGTATTGCCACTTACGGACAACCTACAGGCAGCGGCCGATTGCCGCTAGAGGTCATTTTGCCGCGCGGGTGCGGATCCAAGCGAGGGCGCGGCGCCGCCGATTCCTGATGTTCAGCGCAGGTACGAGGCGCCGTTGAGGTCGAGGACGGCGCCGCTTGACCAGGTCGCCTCGGGGGAGGCCAGGTAGACGACCGCGGCCGCGATCTCCTCGGGCGTGGCGACCCGGTTGAAGGGCGACTGGGCGCGGATGGCGTCGCCGGCCGGGGTCGCGAGCTGCGCGGCGGCCATGTCCGTCTGGACGTAGCCGGGGGCGACAGAAGCGACGGTGATCCCGTGCGGCGCCAGCGCCACGGCCAGCGACTGGCCGAAGGCGTGCAGTCCCGCCTTGCTCGCACCGTACGCCGGGTGCGTCGGCTCGCCGCGGTAGGCGCCGCGCGACCCCACGTTCACGATCCGCCCGCCACGTCCGCTTGCGGCCATGTGCCTGACGGCGCACCAGGTCACGTTCGCCGCGCCGACCAGGTTGACACCGAGCGTGGCCTGCCAGGCCGCCTGCCATTCCTCGTAAGAGGTGCCGAGCACCGGGTGGCCGACGTAGATCCCGGCGTTATTGACCAGCACGTCAAGCCCGCCGAGAGCGTTGGCCGCGGCGTCGACCATGGACCTGACCGCGTCCGCGTCGGCCAGGTCCGCCCGGACGGTCGCGTGCCCCGAGCCTGGCAGCGACTCGCGCACCGCCTCCGCCGCGGCGACGGCGTCCCTGCAGTGCACCGCGACCCGGTCGCCGCGCTCCGCGAACGCGTGCACGATCGCCGCACCGATACCCCGCGAACCACCCGTAACAAGAACCGCTCGACTCACGCGGCGACTCTACCCGCAGAGTTCAAGCAGCTTCGTCATCGTCGCCCAGTTGCGGGCCGTGCCGGTCACGCCCGCCTTGGGCGAGCTGACGATGCGGAGGACGCCGGCCGCCAGGTCGCTCGTCCCGTACCCCGCGGGCGTGTGCAGGTAGAGCGTCCGGCCGATCACCATGGCCTCGTCCTTGGCCCCCTTGGCGGCCGCCTGGGCGACGGCGGCGTCGAGCTTGGCCGTGAGTTCCGCTCCCGGCGGGCCGCTGAGCACCACGGCGTGCACCCGCTTCGGGTCGGGCTCGTCGGGGAACGGGTTGGCCGCGTGGATCTGGCCAAGCTCCTCCCGCGTCACCACGACTACCGGCGCGGTCACCCCGAGCCTGGCCGCGATCGCCTCGGTCATGACGCGTGCCACCTCGGCGCAGTCGGCGTCCGGCTGGGCGGTGAACAGCACGTTGCCGCTTTGGATGTACGTCGCCACGTCCGTGTGCCCCAGGTCGGCGGCCAGCGCGCGCAGGTCCGCCATCGCGACCTTGTTCCTGCCGCCGAGGTTGATCCCGCGCAGCAGCGCGACATGCGTAGCCATGCAGCCATTCTTCCCAGGCGCCGCGTGATCCGCTCCCCCTTTCCGAGCCTGGCGCCGAGAGTTCGGCCGGTAAGGGGCATTGGCGTTGAGTTCGGCGCTCCCCGCCTTCGCGCTCGTCCCGGGCGTGCCCGTTCCGTCCGGGTTTGTCCCGGCGGCACCGCGGCCCGGACCATGATCATGTGGATTCCGCAGCTTATTAGCTGCGGAATCCACATGAAAAGCGAAATCCTGTGCGATCATGCCCCATCCAGCGGGCGGGCGCGGCGCGCCAGTCCGCGCACGTCCTCACGGTCACCACGCGCCACTCACCACTCACCACGCGCCACTGAAGTCAACGGCACTGACCGCATGGGGGCCGGACTTTCGGCGCTAACGCAAGCCAGCCGGGAACGCCGCTTGATAACAGCAAGAAGCGCTCCGCGCTGGCGGTCGGGAAGCGCTGCGCGCTGGCGGTCGGGAAGCGCTGCGCGCTGGCGGTCGGGAAGCGCTGCGCGCTGGCGGCGGTCAGGCGGCTTCGGTGATGTCCGCGAGGGCGCAGGCGATGTTGTCCGGGCCGCCGGCCTTGTTTGCGAGCGTGATCAGCCGCCGGACGACCTCCTCGGGGGACAGGTCAGGGGCCGCCAGGGTCTCCCTGATCACCGGTACCTGGACCACGTTGGTCAGGCCGTCGGAGGTGAGCAGGTAGCGGTCGCCTGCCCGGGCGTCGAGCAGCGACAGCTCCGGCGTCCCCGCGGCGCTCGCCTGCGCTTCCGGTGCCCCCGCGGCGAGCACCGCGTCGGCGGAGGCGCCGACCGCCCGCAGCAGCAGGGAGCGCTGCGGGTGCGACGCCGCCTCCTCCAGGGTGAGCCTGCCCGCGTCGACCATCGACTGGGTCACCGTGTGGTCGTGCGTGATCTGGAACAGCCCGCCGTCGCGGAACAGGTAGGCGCGCGTGTCGCCGATGTGCACGAGCGCCAGCCGGGAGCCGGACAGCAGCATCGCGGTCAGCGTCGACCCGCTGCCGTCCAGTTGCGGGTCGGAGTCCACGATGGAGCGCACCGACGCGCTGGCGGCGGACACCGCCTCGGACAGCGCGTTGAGCAGGTCGGCGGGGATGATGCCGGCTGCCTGCCCGGATGCGGGCTGCCTGGCCGATTCGAGCTGCCGCGCCGATTCGAGCTGGCGCGCGGATTCGAGCTGGCGGAGTGCCTCGATGACGGCGGCGCTCGCCCGGTCGCCGGCCGGGCCGAACCCGTCGGCCACGGCAACCAGGCGCGGGTCGGCGTAGCCGACGTCCTGGTTCTGCTTCCGCACGAGCCCGATGTCGGAGGCGGCGGCGTAGCGGATGGCAAGCGGAGCCTCGGAAGCCCCCGGCGCCCCAGAGACAGCGGAGGCGGCGGTCACGGGGTGCGTGGATGAGGCGGGCTCAGGTGGTACTTGCTCGGGCATTGCGGTGGCTCCCTCGGAGAGGTAACTGATGAGGTACTGAGCAAGCCGCTGACGTTCGGCGAAATCGGCCTCGGTCACCCGCAGGAAGGCCGCCACGGCCGCGGCGGCCGAAGCCGGCGGCGACTCGACCACGGCGCCGATCTGGGCGAGCGGCATGCCGAGCCGGCGCAGCCACGCGACCAGCCGCGCCCGTTCCAGCTGGGACGGCGCGTAGTACCGGTACCCGGACCACTCGTCGACCCGGAACGGCTGCAGCAGCCCGAGCTCGTCGTACAGCCGCAGCGCCTTGGGTGACAGCCGGGCCGCCCGGGCGAACTCACCGATCGTCAGGAGCTTCATGGCCACCACCCTGAGCGTTTCCCCAGGGGCAAGGTCAACCCGTGAGGGTTCAAATCCCGCGCGGTCTTCGCGCGGGGACTTACTGCCTGTAGGTGTCCAGGAACTCGCCGAGCCGCGTGATCGCGTCGGAAAGCACCTCGACCGGGGCGAGGAACACGACCCGGATGTGGTCAGTGGACGGCAGGTTGAACCCGGTGCCGTGGGTGAGCAGCAGGTGCTGCTGCTCAAGCAGGTCGATGCACATCCGCTGGTCGTCGGAGATCTTGTGCACCTCGGGGTCGAGCCGCGGGAACAGGTAGAGCGCCCCGGCCGGCTTATAGCAGTCCACGCCGGGGATCGCCGTCAGCTGGGACCAGGCGGCGTCCCGCTGGTCGCGCAGCCGGCCGCCTGGCAGCAGCAGCGGCGTGATGTCGATGCCGCCGTCGAGCGCCGCGGGGATCGCGTGCTGTGCCGGGACGTTCGGGCACATCCGCATGTTGGCGAGCAGTTCGAGGCCCTCGCGGTACTCGACGACCGGCTCGCGCGGCCCGGAGACGACCAGCCACCCGGAGCGGAACCCGGCGAGCCGGTAGGTCTTCGACATGCCGCCGAGAGTAAGCACGGACAGGTCGGGCGCGAGGGACGCCGCGCTATGGTGCACCGCCCCGTCGAACAGGATCTGGTCGTAGATCTCGTCCGCGAGCACGAGCAGGTCATGACGCCTGGCGACGTCGAGCAGCGCGAGGAGCGTCTCGCGCGAGTAGACCGCCCCGGTCGGGTTGTTCGGGTTAATGATCACCAGCGCCCGCGTCCGCGACGTCACCAGCGACTCGACGTTCTCGACGTCGGGGTTCCAGTCGAGGTCCTCGGCACAGCGGTAGTGCACCGCGCGCCCGCCGCCGAGGTTCACCGCGCCGGTCCACAGCGGGTAGTCGGGGAACGGGACCAGGACCTCGTCACCGGGGTTGAGCAGCGCCTGCAGCGCCATCACGATCAGCTCGGACACGCCGTTGCCGAGGTACACGTCGTCGGGCGTCACGCCGGTGACGCCGAGCCTGGCACCGAAGTACCTGGCCACCGCCTCCCGCGCCGGCGCGATTCCGCGCGCGTCGCTGTACCCCTGCGAATCCGCGATGGAGGCCGTCACCCGGGAGAGCACCGCGTCCGGCGTGAACAACCCGAACGGCGCCGGGTTGCCGATGTTCAGCTTGATGATCTCGTGCCCTTGCGCCTCAAGCTCGCGAGCTCGCGCGAGCACCGGTCCGCGAATGTCGTAACGGACGTCGGCCAGCCTGCTCGCCTGAGACACCACGGTGGGCCTCCCCAGATCGTGAGTGGAGTTCATGACAGCGGATCCGCACGTCAGGCGGACCCGATGCCCGAATGTTACCGGCTGCTCGCCGGCGCCCACGATTATTTACTGGCCATGAAATGGCTCTTACGGCGCGGCGCCGCCGTCTCACGCAGCGACGGGGCGCCCGGTGATCTTCTCGAAGAGCTCCGAATAGCGGGCCGTCAGCACGCCAAGGACGTCGGCGGGGATCTCCGGTCCGGGCTCGGTGCGGTCCCAGCCGATCGACGTCGACCAGTCGCGCAGGTACTGCTTGTCGAAGGAGTGCTGCGGGCGGCCAGGGGAGTAGGAGTCGGCAGGCCAGAAGCGGGATGAGTCAGGAGTGAGTACCTCGTCGGCCAGGACGAGCGTGCCGTCCTTCGCCCGGCCGAACTCCAGCTTGGTGTCCGCCACGATGATGCCGCGCTCGGCGGCCAGGTCGGCGCCGCGCCGGTAGACCTCCAGGGTGATCCGCCGCAGTTCTTCCGCCGTTTCCCCGCCGACCAGGTCGGTCACCTCGGCGAAGGTCATCGGCTCGTCGTGGCCCGCGGCCGCCTTCGTGGTGGGCGTGAACACCGGCTCCGGCAGCTTCGACGCCTCGACAAGGCCGGGCGGCAGGGGCACCCCGGACACGGCCCCCGTTTCGTTATAGGCGGTCAGGCCGAGGCCGGCCAGGTAGCCGCGCGCGATGCACTCCACCGGGACCATCTCAAGGGGCTGGCAGCGGATGGCGCGGCCCGCCCACTCCTGCGGCACGTCGGTCGCGGAGATGACGTGATTGGGCACGATGTCAGCGAGCCGGTCGAACCACCACAGCGACAGCTGGGTCAGGACCTGGCCCTTGCCTGGCACCGGCGTGGGCAGCACCACGTCGTAGATGGAGATCCGGTCGGAGGCGACGAGCAGCAGGTCATCGCCGTCGGCGTAGACCTCGCGCACCTTCCCCGAGTGAATAAGCTCCACGAGCGAAACCCCCTGTGCGATATCGGCACTGCGTTGCCAACACTGCGCGTGCGAGCCCTGGCGCCGAGCCTGGTAAGCGTACTATCGCAGGCCGGCGTACGATCAGGTGGCATGGCAGGAAGCGACGCTGGCAGCCGCGAGAGCGGCGAATACCTGCAGGTACAGACAACGACCGACTCGCGGGCCGAAGCGATGGAACTGGCCAGGGCGGCGGTCGAGGCGCGGCTAGCCGCGTGCGGCCAGGTTGCCGGGCCTGTCGCGTCTACCTACTGGTGGAACGACGAGCTCGAGCGCGCGGAAGAGTGGTTCGTCTTCTTCAAGCTCCCCGCCGACCGCTACGAGGCACTCGCCGCGTTCCTTGCCGAGCGGCACAGCTACGACGAGCCGGAGATCGTCGCGACGCAGTTCGTCGCGGGCTCGCCGTCGTTCCTCGGCTGGATCACGGACGAGACCCGCCCGCGCGACTCCGACGTACCGCGCCCCCGCGACGCGGATAAGTCGGGCGCGCCCGACCTGACTAGGTAGCCGGCGGGACGTTCCAGCTGATGATGACGGGCTCGTCGTGCTCCGTGCCGAGGGCCGAGACGGTCCCGGTATCCAGCCGGAACAGCCGCCCGTCGGTCGGCCGCAGGCCCAGCCAGCGGGCGGTAAGCACCCGGAGCACGTGACCGTGCGCGACCAGGGCGACGTCACCGTCCCGCAGCAGCGGCGCGGCCCGCTTCAGTACCCGGTCGACGCGCTCGCCGACCTCTTCGACCGTCTCGCCCGGGTGCTCCGCGTCACCGGGGATGACCCCGTCACGCCACAGCGACCAGCCTGGACGAGTTCGCTGGATCTCGGCGGTCGTGATGCCCTCGTAGCCCCCGTAGTCCCACTCCCACAGGTCCGGGTCGGTCTTCGTCACCGTGAGGCCCGCGAGCGCGGCCGTGCGCTGTGCCCGCTGCGCCGGGCTGGCGAACACCGCGACGAGGCGCCCGTCGTCGACGCGCCGGGTCACCATGGGTGCCAGCGCGGCCGCGTCGGCGACCCCCTTCGGGGTGAGCGGGACATCGGTCCGCCCGGTATGCCTGCCTGCCCGGGACCACTCGGTCTCCCCGTGCCGCAGCAAGATCAGCTCTCCCATGACACCATCATCCCAGCTAGCCCCCTCCGGCGAAGCTTCCGCTACAGCAGCCGGCGGAGGCGGAACAGGTCCTTCATCGACGCCTCGATCTTGATCCGCCCCGACATCCAGGCGCGTGCGATGTTCATCGGCTGCTCCGCCAGGGCGACCACCTCATCGCTCTTGGCGGTCATCCGGATGTCCGCCGGGGGCTCGCCGGGCGCGGCCTCCCGCACCGGGTCGTCGCCAGAGCCGAGGACGGTCACGAACGTGACGTCAAGGTCGGGAACGGTCACGCTGATTGTCCGGTTCCCGAAATACTGCTCCCGCTCGGCGGGGCTGAGCTCCGTCAGGCGGCCCGCTAGCTTTTGCAGTGCCGTGCGGCACTCTTCGGCCGAAGACATGTGCGCCTCGCTCCTCGTTGGGCGGTACCGTTCACGCGGGAGGGTAGCGTACCGCATGACCAATCGGGTGACCTGGGCACCGGAGGAGATTGAAAATCATGGATTCGCAGCGATCTCGGCCTTCTCTCGCCCCCACCGGTGACCCTCGCGTCGACGCGGCCATCGGCGGCCTCGCCTCGCTTGAGGATGTGGACCTCGCCGAACGCCCCGCCGTCCTCGAAGGAGTCCACGACCGGCTGCGCGAGATCCTCGGCGAGCTCGGCGACCCCGGCAGGCCGGGTCCTGCCGTCCCCGCGCGTCCAGGCGAGCCAGGCGGCCAGGCGCCAGGCGAGCAGGACGAGCTTGGTGCGGGCACCGTGCCTCGGCCGGGCCCGCCAAGGCCGGGCCCTACTGGCCCGGCAGTCTGGCCTCGGCGGCCACATGCCTGAGCCGGCGCACGACTTCCAGCGCCCGTGTGCCGTTGGGCCGGCCATAGCCGGCCCAACGGCACACAGGGAGAGCGCAGGCGGAGGACCGCGGCCGTGACGGCGCGCGGGAGGCTGGACGCGGAACTCGTCCGGCGGGGACTTGCCAGGTCGCGGGAGCAGGCCGCGGAGCTGATCGCGGCGGGGCGTGTCGCGATCGGCGGCCAGGTCGCCGCCAAGCCCGCCACCCAGGTGGCCAGGGACGCGGCGGTCACCGTGGCGGACGATGCCGACGCCGGGCCGCAGTACGTGTCGCGCGGCGGGCACAAGCTGGCCGGGGCACTTGCGGCGTTCTCCGGCCTTGACGTGGCGGGCAGGCGCTGCCTTGACGCCGGCGCGTCAACCGGCGGCTTCACCGACGTGCTGCTGCGCGCCGGCGCGGCGCACGTGGTCGCGGCGGACGTCGGGTACGGCCAGCTTGCCTGGTCGCTCCGCACGGACGAGCGCGTCACCGTGCTTGACCGGGTGAACGTGCGCACGCTCGACCCGGCCCTGGTGGCGCCGCCGCCGCAGGTCGTGGTCGCCGACCTGTCGTTCATCTCGCTGTCCAAGGTGCTGCCCGCGCTCGTCGGGTGCGCTGCGCCGGACGCGGACTTCGTGCTCATGGTCAAGCCGCAGTTCGAGATGGGCAAGGGCCGGGTCGGCGCGGGCGGCGTCGTGCGGTCACCGGAGGACAGGGCGGCCGCGGTCCGCTCCGTCTGTGACACGGCATTGTCACTGGGGCTGGGCGTAAGAGGTGTGACGGCAAGTCCGCTGCCCGGGCCGGCGGGGAACGTGGAATACTTCGTCTGGTTCCGGCGCGGCGCGCCCCAGCTGGACGAGGCCGTCCTGCGTCACGCGATCGAGTCAGGCCCGCGGTTATCGTCCGGTGGACCGTCACCGTCACCCGACGAAAGCGGACATTACGGCGGAGCGCTATCCGGGTGCTCACGGTGCCAGGGCGGCGAGGTAAGTTGCACCCGATGGGTGAATCGAAGCGGACGATGCTGGTGGTCGCGCACACCGGCAAGGAAGGCGCGCGCCGCAGCGCGACGCAGGCCATCGAGCGCCTGGTCGCCGCGGGCGTCGCGGTGCGGGTGACCGAGGCCGAAGTCCCCGCCCTCGAGTGCGTCGGCGCGACCGTGGTCCCGTTCGGGCCCGAGGCCGCCGAGGGCGCGGAGCTTGTCATCGTCCTTGGCGGCGACGGGACGCTGCTGCGTGCCGCGGAGCTTGCCCGCCCGGCGGGCACCCCGCTGATCGGCGTGAACCTGGGCCATATCGGCTTCCTCGCCGAGGCCGAGCCCGACGGGCTCATCCAGACCGTGGACCGCCTCCTCGCCGGCGACTACCGGGTCGAGGAGCGGATGACCCTCGACGTGGTGGCCCGCGACAACGGCACCTACATCGCGAGCACCTGGGCGCTGAACGAGGTCAGCGTGGAAAAGGCCGCCCGCGAGCGCATGGTCGAGGTCGTCATCGAGGTGGACGGCCGCCCGCTGTCGCGCTGGGGATGCGACGGCGTGGTGTGCGCCACGCCGACCGGGTCGACCGCCTACGCGTTCTCGGCCGGCGGTCCCGTGGTCTGGCCCGAGGTGGAGGCGCTGCTTATGGTGCCACTCGCGGCGCACGCGCTCTTCGCCAGGCCCCTCGTCGTCTCGCCGCGGTCGGTGCTTGCCGTGGAGCTCGTCCGCGAGGCCGGCGAGTTGGCTGGCACCGAGGCGCACGGCCCTCTCACGGGCGGCCCTGACACCGAGGGCGGAAGCGGCGGCCTTGAGTCGGAACGGGCGGTCCTGTGGTGTGACGGCCGCCGCCGGTTCGACCTGTCGCCTGGCGCCAGGATCGAGGTGCGCAAGGGGGAACTGCCTGTCCTGCTTGCCCGGGTGCACGACCTCGGCGGCCAGCACGCCGGCGGGGAGTTCACCGACCGCCTGGTGGCCAAGTTCGACCTGCCCGTCGCCGGCTGGCGCGGCCGGCCTGGCCGGTCCGGCCGCTAGAACCTGACGCCCGCCGCGCCCTGCGGCCCGCGGGGGCGCTCGTGGCCTCGCTCCCCGCCTCCTCAGCCCAAAACGCCGGCGCGCACGGCGACTCGCGCTCAACTTCTGTTCCGAAATATTTGCTTGAGGGCGTCGGCCGGGTGACACTGAATGCAAACATTTAAGCGAAAGGATCGCGGATATCGGTGCACGGCGGGGCCCGCCGGATCGGCCGTCGGCGGCGAGAGTGTCGGCGACGGCTTGTACGGTGAGGCGTAGCGGGCAGGCGGCAGGCACCTGGGACCGCCCTTCGCGCGGACGGCCGCGACGGTAAAGTCGGCCTTGCCACGGGGCGGGGCGGGCGGGTTGGCGAGGCTGGGCGGGTCGGTAAAAAGGGAGACGGCGGCGGTCATGCTTGAGGAAGTGCGCATCACCGGGCTCGGGGTCATCAACGACGCGCTGCTTGAGCTCTCGCCCGGCTTCACGGCGCTGACCGGCGAGACGGGCGCGGGCAAGACCATGGTCGTGACCGGCCTCGGGCTGCTGTTCGGTGGCCGCGCGGACCCGACCAGGGTCCGTCCAGGCGCGCAGCGTGCCTCGGTCGAGGGGCGGCTGCGCACCGACCCGCGCGGCAAGGTCGCCCAGCAGGTCGAGGAGGCGGGCGGTGACCTCGACGAGGATGGCACCCTCGTCCTGACCAGGACGGTATCGGGCGAGGGCCGGTCCAGGGCGTTCGCGGGCGGACGTTCTGTCCCGGTATCGCTGCTCACGTACCTCTCCGACGACCTTGTCGCCGTGCACGGACAGTCCGACCAGCAGCAGCTGCTGAAGGCCGGCAGGCAGCGGGAGTCGCTCGACAAGTACGCGGGCGGCGTGCTCGCCGAGGTGCTTGCGGATTACCAGCGCGTCTACGGCCGCCACCGGAAGGTCCTTGACCAGCTCACGACCCTGACGACGCAGGCGAGGGCCCGCGCCGCCGAGGCCAGGGAGCTGCGGGCGGGCCTGGAGGACATCGAGAAGCTCAACCCGGCGGCGGGCGAGGAAGCGGCCCTGCGCGCGGAGGAAGAGCGGCTGGCCAACGCCGACTCGCTGCACGCCGCCGCCACGACCGCCCACGAGGCGCTGCTCGGCGACCCGACGGCGGGCAACGACGCCGTAGACGCCGTGACGCTGCTCGGCCACGCGCGGCGGGCACTGGACGCCGTCCGCCGCCACGACACGGAGATCGACGGCGTGGCCGCCCGGCTATCGGACGCCGCGTACCTGGTCTCCGAGGTGGCAGCCGAGCTGGCCTCCTATATCCAGGGCATCGACGCCGACCCGGCCCGCCTCGCGGCCGTCCAGGACCGGCGGGCCGCCCTGGCCCGCGTCATCCGCCTCTACGGCCCCGGCGGCGTCAACGCGCACATCAACGGCGCCCCGGTGAGGCTGGGGCCCGCCGGGACGTCGTCAGCGGCGCAGGACGGCCCAGTTCCTGACGGCACGGGCCCGGACGGCGGCGCCTCCGCCGGCGCGGAGGCCGACGGCGCGGCGGATGGGGAGAGCGCCGCCGAGCCGGACGGGCTATTTCCCGCCGAGGAACCCGACGACGCCGCGTACGTCCTTGAGTGGGCGCGCCTGGCCGCGGACCGGGTCACCGAGCTGGACAATGACGACGACACGATCACGGCGCTCACCGCCGAGGAAGCGGACCTCGCGGCGCAGGTCACCGACCTGGCCGGCCGGCTCACCCGGCTGCGCGCCGAGGCGGGGGAGCGGTTCGCCGCCGACGTCACCGCGGAGCTGACCGCCCTCGCCATGCCGCACGCCAGGATCTCCGTCGCGCTTACCCCGCTCGGCGAGCCCGGGCCCCATGGCGCCGACGACGTGGAGATCCGCCTCGCCTCCAACCCCGGTGCGCCTGCGCTGCCGCTGCACAAGGGCGCATCCGGCGGCGAGCTCTCCCGGGTGATGCTCGCGATCGAGGTGGTGTTCGCCGGCGCGGACCCGGTCCCGACGTTCGTCTTCGACGAGGTGGACGCGGGCGTGGGGGGCAAGGCCGCCGTCGAGATCGGCCGCCGCCTCGCCAAGCTGGCCAGGCTCGCGCAGGTCATCGTGGTCACCCACCTGCCCCAGGTCGCCGCGTTCGCCGACAACCACCTGGTGGTCGCCAAGTCGATCGACGGCACGATCACCAGCACGAGCGTGATCCGCCTCGAGCACGAGGCCCGCGTCCGCGAGCTGTCCCGCATGCTGGCCGGCCTTGAAGACTCCGAGTTCGGCCAGGCCCACGCCGCCGAGCTGCTGGCGATGGCCGCCGACCAGGCCTCCAGGCAGTAGCCCGCCCGCCCACGCCCCGCGTTCACCGGAATCCTCCTCCGCAGCCCAGAGCTGGCGGCCCAGGGCCTGCCGCCTGACCTGATAACAGCAAGAAGCGAGGTAACGCGCAGTTATGGTGGATCGTTAGACCTCCCATAGTGTGGCCAACGATCCACCATGACTGGCAGGCCCGGCTGGGCCGCGTGCAGTAGCGGATAACAGCAAGAAGCGCGGAGCGCTGGTTTGGGCTTGGCGCCGCCTACAGGATTCTGGCGTAGAAGCAGTTGTCGCCCGTCTGCGGGTAATCAGCGAACGGGCCGGTCGGGGTGAATCCCGCGGACTCGTACAGCGCCCGCGCCGCCGCGAACCCGGGCGTGGTGCCGGTCTCCAGTGACACGCGCCGGTACCCGCGTGCCCTGGCGGTGTCGAGCAGGTGGCCAAGCAGCGCCCGGCCGACGCCCCGTCCCCGGGCCTCCGCCGCCGTGTGCATTGACTTCAATTCGGCATGCGCCGCGTCGAGCTCCTTGATCGCCGCCACGCCGAGAACCGCGCCGCCGTCCCTGAAGCTGACGAACGTGACCTTCGGGTCGAGCAGCCCGTCCACGTTCAGTGCGAAGCTGTGCTCCGGCGGCGTCTCCGACAGGCAGAACGCCAGGTGCCGTTCGAGCAGCCCTCGCACCTCGGGCTTGCGCGGGTCGTCGGTCATGATCTCTCCAGCTGTCACCGCTGCAGTGTACGAGGGCAAGATGCCCGTTTCCGCAGGCGGAACAGCCGACGGGCCGACCTTCCGGTAACGGTTTGATTGCGAAGTCAGGAGCGGCCAATCCGGAGGTCCGCGCCGCGCCGAATGCGGTGCGAAACGGCAAGCCGTATACCAGGGAAGGACATTATGCCTCCTCAGAATCATGCGTACCAGCCACCGCAGGCTCAGCCGGGCAGCGACATCGAAGCGGGGGTCGGTCAGCCGGCCTCTTCCGTGTCCCGGCGGTCCCTGCTGCGCGGCGCCGCCGGCGTCGGCGCGGTCGGGCTCGCCGCGGCGGCGGGCGGCGGCGCCGTCTTCGCCGCTACCCGGCCGGCCGGGTCCGGGCCCGCGGACGCCGGGAAGGCGGCTGCCGCGCCCGCGCCGCCGCAGAACCCCAGCGGCGAGCCGCTCGTCGTGTACCTGCGGGACACCGCAAGCGGCGAGTTCGAGGTCTTCAACGGCACCAGCCAGGTCCGGATACACAACCCCCGGCTGGTCGCCCAGCTGCTCGACGGCCTTCAGACGGCTCAGTAACCGTCCACTGCGCTCATCACGCCGAAGTGAGGTAACAGAGTGTCATCGCATCGCGAGGCCCCGGAGATCTCCCAGGATCCGGTAGCCGACAGCACTGACGTCTACGCGTTCGTAAGCCCGGACCGCCCGGGCACCGTCACCCTGATCGCGAACTACATCCCGCTGCAGGGCCCCGCAGGCGGCCCGAACTTCTACGCGTTCGGCGACGACGTGCTTTATGAGATCCACGTCGACAACAACGGCGACGCCGAGCCGGACGTCACCTACCAATTCCTGTTCAAGACCGAGCTGGCCGACAAGGACACGTTCCTCTACAACACCGGCCCGATCACGTCGCTGGGCAGCAGGAACTGGAACAGGCGCCAGACCTACAAGGTCACCCAGGTCAAGGGCAACAAGAGCACTGTCCTGGCGCACGGCCTCGTCTGCCCGCCCTGCAACATCGGCCCGCTGTCCACGCCGAACTACGCCAGCCTGGCAGCGGCCGCCGTCCACGGGCTCAGCGGCGGCATCAAGGTCTTCGCTGGCCAGCGCGCCGACGGCTTCTACGTGGACCTCGGCGCGATCTTCGACCTGGGTGACCTGCGCCCGTTCGAGAACCTGCACGCCCAGTACGGAATGAACGTGTTCAGCACGGCCGCGGCCGGCGTCAACGCCACCGCGCAGCTGAACGTGCACTCGATCGCGATCCAGGTGCCGACCGGCGACCTGCTGTCGGGCAGCCCGCACGGCAAGGTGACCGACAAGGGCTCGGTGATCGGCGTGTGGACCACGGCGAGCCGCCAGCGGGCCAGCATATGGGACGCGGACACGAGCACCAACGTCATGTCCGGCCCGTTCCACCAGGTGTCCCGCCTCGCCAACCCGCTGGTCAACGAGGTGCTGATCCCGCTTGGCCAGAAGGACTTCTGGAACACGCAGCCGCCGCACCACGATAAGGCGTTCGCCAACCGGGTCACCCAGCCGGAACTGGCCAGGCTGCTCCCCGCGCTCTACCCGGGCGTCTTCCCGAACCTGGCCAAGCTGGCCGCCGCGAAGACCCCGCGCGCGGACCTCGAGGCCATCCTGCTGACCGGCATCCCGTCGGGCATCGTGCCTGGCTTCCAGAACAACACGGGCTCGGTCCTCGCGGACATGCTCAGGCTCAACACGGCCATCCCGGCGAGCAAGAGCCCGAACCCGCTCGGTGTGGTTGGCGGCGACCTGGCCGGGTTCCCTAACGGCCGCCGGGTGTTCGACGACGTGGTCACCGTCGAGCTGCGCGCCATCGCCGGCGTGACCGTCCCGCTCGTCGACAAGTCCTACAAGCCGGACGCGGCGGCCAGCCAGGTCACCGACGGCCTCACCGACAGCAGCGTGCCTTCCGGGTACCTCGGGAGCTTCCCCTACCTGGGCGTTCCCTACAGCGGCTTCGCTACCGCGTAGCCGCGGGCCTCAAGAGCCAGCAGCGAGAAGCGATTCACATGACCGAGCGAATCCACGGCACGTCAGGTCCCGGCAGCGTCATCCTCGAACTGGGCGGGGGCATCGGCGCCCTCATCCTGGAGGCGCCGCCGGACCTGGGCGGCCATGAGATCGAGATCAGCCCGCAGGCTGGCGGTCCGCGCACCCACTCCCTGGTGCGGGAGCGGAGGACGGCCGCCGGCCGCAGTTACGCGGCCGTGTATCCCGTCCTTCCCGCCGGCGAGTACACCGTCTGGCGCGAGGACGGGGTCCCCGCGGGCCAGGTGACCATCCACGGCGGCCAGGCCAGCCGGTTCCGCTGGCCGGAAGTGACTCCGGCCAGCCCGGTTTGACCGGCCGGGCTCGGCGGCGTGGCCTGCCCGCCGGGTGCATAATGCACCCGGCGGGCCGGGCGCATGGCCGTCTGCCGCGGGGGCTACGCGGGGAGTGCCAGCACCACGATCGGTGGGGTCGTCGGCGCCGCCGAGCCGCCGACCGGCTCGACCGTGACCCCGACCGCGTCCCCGCCGGACAGCCCCGCCGCGAGTACTGGCGGGGTGCCTTGCCCGGTGCCGGGTGGCGCGGCCGGCACGAGGCCGGCGGGCCGCGCGCCGCCGGCGCCGATGAACCACAGCTCGTAGACCGAAGTCGGCGGCAGCACGGGCAGCCCGACGCTGGTGAACACCATCGCCGCCGCGGCCCGCGACGCGACGACCGTCGCGGTTCCGCCGGCCGAGGTGGCCGCGCTCGCGACGAGCGCGTCCGGCGCTGAAAGCAGGCCGGCGATCTCCGCGTCGACCGCCCGCGCCCCCTCGAGCGCGGCGACGTCGGCGAGCACCCGCCCCTTCAGTGCGGGCGGCGGCGTGACGGCGGCAGCCAGCCCGAGCTCGGTCGCGGTGGCGGCGAAGCCGCGTACCTCGTCGGGGCAGGTCCTGCAGGTCGTCAGGTGCCGCTCGAACCGTGCCCGCTCGGCGGCGTCGAGCGCGTCAAGGGCGTACGCGCCGGCCAGCACGTGCGGGGCACGGTGCAGCGGGATACGCGGAAGCCTCACCAGCTCACCCCCAGGCAGTCGCGCAGCCGTTTGAGCCCGCCCCGGATCCGGGTCTTCACCGTGCCGAGCGCGACGCCGAGCGCCGCGGCGACTTGCCGATAGCTGTATCCCGAGTAGTACGCGAGCATGATCGACTCACGCTGCAGGTCGGTGAGCCCGTGCAGGCACCGGCTCACCCGCTCCGCCTCGAGCGAGGACTCCACTGCTTCTGCGACCTCGTCGGCGTGGACCGGGACGGCGGCGGAGGCGGCCCGGGCCTCCCGCTGCGCGGCGGCGGCCTCCGACCGTACCCGGTCGACAGCCCGGCGGTGCGCGATCGTCATGACCCAGGTCAGCGCCGGGCCGCGCGCCGGGTCGAACCGCTCAGCGGTCCGCCACACCTCGAGCAGCGTCTCCTGGGCGACCTCTTCCGACTGCGCGGAGTCGCGCAGCACCCGCCAGATCAGCCCGAACACCGGGGCGGCGACCCGGTCGTACACCGCCTCGAACGCCGCCTGGTCCCTCCGGCCGACCAGCGCGAGCAGCCCGTCCAGGTCGGCGTCGCCTCGCTCCCTGGCCTCGGGTGCGGGCCGGATGGGCTCCATGCCACGTGCCTCCCCGCGGGATCCCCTGGCCACTCCAGCCCCGGATCAGTCCGTCTTCCGTGAGCCTAGTCCCGGGAGCCGGAGAAGATCCGCAGGAAGAAGAAGAAGACGTTCAGGATGTCCAGGAAGATCGACGCGGCGATCAGCGGCGCCGAGTTCAGCCCCTGCGACCGGCGCAGGCGCTGGAAGTCGGCGGCCGTCAGCCCGGCGAAGACGACGAGGCCGAGCACGGCCCAGATCAGCGACGCGTGCGGGATGTGCACGAAGACCAGCACGATCCCCGCGACCAGCAGCACGAGCAGCCCGATGAACGAGATCCGCCGCCATGCCGACAGGTCCCGCTGCGTCAGGTAGCCGAACGTCCCGAAGGCCGCGACGAACAGCGCCGTCGCGCCGCCCGCCTGCCACAGGATCGCCGGATTGGTCGTGGCGTACCAGACGAGCGTCGGCGCCGACGCCACCCCCATCAGCACCCCGAAGATCGCCAGCAGCACCGTCGCCGCGGTCGCCGACTTGCGCGCGGTGAAGTTCATGATCATCAGCACCACGAAGGCCGCGATCCACGAGACGATCACCGCGCCCTGCGACAGGTTCCGCCCCGCGTACGCGCCGGCGGCGAAGAAACCGGCCGTCAGGGCG
The DNA here is from genome assembly GCA_963759545.1 of uncultured Actinomycetota bacterium. Classification (GTDB taxonomy): domain Bacteria; phylum Actinomycetota; class Actinomycetes; order Streptosporangiales; family Streptosporangiaceae; genus Trebonia. The sequence goes on along the minus strand of CAVXAB010000017.1, from coordinate 32,979 downwards.
ACGAGCCCCATGGTCTGCCCGAACAGCGTCGCCGTCCGCCCCGGCGTCGCGTACCCCTGATAGGCCACGTTGGAATACATAAGACTCATTCTCCTCAGCGGGCCCTGTCCCGAAGATCAAGACTCGACATTCATACAGAACGTATGCGTGCTTTCCCTCGTTCCCGCCGCATCTTCGCCTGGACGACCAAGCGGACCGCGGGGCTGGGCCTGGCGGCGAACAGGGCGAATGCGGTCCGGGAGGGCGGAGGGCCGGCGGAACCGCCCGCTGGCTAGGGTTAGTGGCATGAGCAAGCTCAAGGTTCTCTTCATCGGCGGGACTGGCGTGATCTCCTCGGCCTGTGTGCGGGAGGCCGTCGGCGGCGACCACGACGTCGAGTTGTTCGTGCTTAACCGGGGGCAGTCGGCCCGGGTCCTGCCGCCAGGCGTGACGGAGTTGCGGGGGGATGTGCGGGAAGCCGAATCCGTTCGGAAGGCCGTCGCGGGTCTTGACTTTGACTCTGTTGTTGACTTTGTCGCCTTCACCACCGGCCACGTGCGGGCCGACCTTGACTTGTTCCGCGGGCGGACCGGGCAGTACGTGTTCATCTCCACCGCGTCGGCCTACCAGACGCCGCCGTCGCGGCTGCCGGTTACCGAGTCCACCCCGCTGCGGAACCCGTACTGGCAGTACTCGCGGGACAAGATCGCCTGCGAGGACCTGCTGGTCGCCGAGTACCGGGACAACGGGTTCCCCGCCACGATCGTGCGGCCGTCGCACACCTACGACGCGACCAAGACCGTGCTGTCCGGCGGGTGGACGTCCCTGGCCCGGATGCTCGCCGGGAAGCCGGTGATCGTGCACGGCGACGGGGCCTCGCTGTGGACGGTGACGCACAATACGGACTTCGCGCGGGCCTTCGTGCCGCTGCTCGGGCACCCGCGGACGCTGGGCGAGGCGTTCCACATCACGTCCGACGACGTGCTGACCTGGGACCAGATCGCCTACGCGCTCGGGGCCGCGCTCGGCGTCACGCCGCGGCTCGTGCACGTGCCGTCCGACGTGATCGCGGCGCATGACCCCGAGTGGGGCGCCGGGCTGCTCGGCGACAAGACGCACTCCATGGTGTTCGACAACTCCAAGGTGAAGTCGGTCGTGCCGGGGTGGAGCGCGGTCGTGCCGTTCGAGCGCGGCGCACGGGAGATCGCGGCGTGGCACCTGGAGGACACCGCCCGCCAGGTCGTCGACGAGAAGCTTGACGCGCTGATGGACAGGCTGGCCGCCGAGTTCGGCGTTTCCTAGCGGGTCTCCTCGATGCGGAAGATCGGGTAGCCGGGGGCGATCTCGCGCAGCTTCGACTCGGGAGCCTTCGCGTCCACGCCGTCGAAGAACACGCCGACCTCGAACTTCCAGCGCTTCAGGTAGGCGCGCAGGATCGCGGGCTTGTCGTCGTCAGCGACCTCCGTCGCGCTGAACGGCTCGGCCTTCCTGCCGATCCGCAGCTCACCGGTGCCGACGACGCGCAGGTTGCGTACCCACTGGGTGTTGCCGCGCGGTGCGACCAGGTACCGCGTCCCGTCGACGCGCAGCGGGTTGACCGGCGTGGTCCGCCACTCGCCCGACTTGCGGCCCTTGACGGCAAGGACGCGGGACCCGTAGACGCTGATGCCCATCCTGGCTAGGCGGCCCACGGCGTCGTTGAAGAAGTTGGTGGCGGACTTCGGCTTGACGTAGCGGGCTTGCGTGGCGTTCATTTCTGGCTGTCCTCCGTGTGCTTGCGAGAGCACTGCTCTCTGTTAAGATCAGTGAACACCATTTGGTGCCGTGCTGTCAAGAGCACTGCTCTCGTTTGGGGTCACTGATCTCTCAAGGAAGGGGTGATCCGCTGATGAACTCGCCGGGTACCGTGCGGCGCGCCGCGACCGCGCGCGAGCGCGCCCGTGCCGAACTGACCAGGGAGATCAAGGAAGAGGCCAGGCGGCAGCTCCTGGCGACCGGCGCCGACGGGCTTTCGCTGCGCGCCGTGGCCAAGGAGCTCGGCATGGTGTCGTCCGCGCTGTACCGCTATTACCCGAGCCGCGACGACCTGCTGACCGCGCTGATCGTCGACGCCTACAACGCCCTCGGCGCGGCGGCGGAACACGCGCTCGCCGGACCCGCGCCTGCCCGCGAGCGCTGGATCGCCGCCTGCCACGCCATCCGCGACTGGGCACGGTCGAACCCGCACGAGTACGCGCTGGTCTACGGTTCCCCTGTGCCCGGCTACCGTGCCCCCGATGCGACGATCGGCCCCGCGTCCCGGGTGCCGCTGGCGTTCGCTGGCGTCGTCAGGGAGGCGCTGGCCACGGGTGAGCTCGCGGCGCCGCGCGAGGCGCTGCCCGTGACCGGTGCGCTCGCCGGGCAGGCGGCCGCGCTGTCCGCGGCGCTCGCGGCGTCGGCGGCGTCACCGGCATCGTCGGGTGCGTACGCGAGTGTCCCGCCGGACGCGCTTGTCCGTGCCGTGATCGCGTGGACGCAGCTGTTCGGGATGATCAGCTTCGAGCTGTTCGGCCAGTTCGTCGGGTCGTTCGAGCCGGCCGACGCGCTCTTCGCGTACACGGTCGCCCAGCTCACGGCCTTCGTCGGGCTCCGTGAGGCGAGCGCGTCAACCGGTAGCGGGACACCCGGGACGCCTGCCGCTACTCTCGAAGCGTGAACAAACAGGAGCGGACTTACACGGTCTTGCGTGACCGGATCCATTCCGGCGCGTTCGCTCCGCGGGCACGGCTGAACATCGACGGGCTCGCCAGGGAACTCGGCGTCAGCGCCATCCCGGTCCGCGAAGCGCTGCGCCGCCTCGAGGCCGAGGGCTGGGTCAAGTTCCAGCCCAACATCGGGGCGATCGTCGCCCCGGTTGACGCCACGGCCTGGGAGCAGCAGATGGTCGCGGTGGCGATACTCGAAGGCGCCGCCACCGCCGACGCCGCCGCGAACCTGCGCACCTCCGACATGACCAAGGTCCGCAACCTCGCCGCCGAGATGGAGCAGGTGGCCGCCGAGGGCGACCTGACCAAGTTCAGCCGGCTCAACCGGCGGCTGCACGCCACGATCTTCGCCCGCTGCGCCAACACCTACCTGCTTGAGCTGCTTGAGCAGACCAATCAGCGGCTTGACCGCATCCGCGACACGATGTTCACCTACCTGCCGGAACGGTCCAAGGCGGCCATCGGTGAGCACGCTCACCTCATTGACCTGCTCGACGCGGGCGACCAGGAAGAGATCGAGCGCTACGCCCGCTGGCACAAGCTGCAGACCGTCGCGGCCTACCGCGCCACCCACCAGCAGACCTAGCGAGGCGCGCCCCCTTGGCTGCCGCGACGGTGAAGGCTGTCAGCGCTTACGACACGAGTGAGCCGGCGCCATTCAGAGCTTCTACAGATTTGTAGTAGCTACAGTGCTCACGTGAGCCACGTCCTCGCGGCCGCGTGCACCGAGGAACGATCACCTTCTGCGATCGTGCAGAAGTTTGACATCATCGTGGGGCGCCGCCTGACATGGCCGCCCGCGCAGCCACTAAGGGGGAGCTGCCTGTGCAGAATTTCATCGCCCAGTACGGGTACCTGGCGGTGTTTCTGCTGATGCTGGCCGAGTCCGCCTGCATCCCTGTCCCGTCGGAAGTCATCATGCTGTTCGGCGGCGCGCTGTCCGCGGGCGCGGTGCCTGGCGTGCATCCCTCGCTCGTCGGGATCATCGTCGCTGGTGTCCTCGGCAACGTCGCGGGCAGCTACATCGCCTGGGCGGTGGGCAGGTACGCGGGCCAGGCGGCCGTGCGCCGCTGGGGACGCCGGGTCGGGATCCGCGAGGGCGAGGTCGACCGCGCCACCGCCTGGTTCGAGCGGCACGGCTCGACCGCCGTCCTGGTTGGCCGGCTCGTCCCGGTGGTCCGCACTTTCATCTCGCTGCCCGCCGGCTTCGCCGCAATGCCGCCCGTTCGGTTCGGCGTCTACACGACACTCGGCTGCATCCCCTGGACGGCAGCGCTCGCCATCGCGGGATACGAGCTCGGCGCCAACTGGCAGAGCGTGGCCAACGGCTTTCACGGCCCGACCTACGTCATCGCGGGAATCGTGGTGGTCGCCATAGCGGCCGTCGTCATCGTGCAGTTCCGCCGCGGCAGGCGGCACCGCGGCGGCACCCAGGGAACCCGTGGGCCGAGCACGGAGAATTCGCGGGAGCCAGGGGAACGTCGGCCGACTTCCGGATAACCAGTCGGCCGCTAAGCGCGGCATCCGGCAGGCGCCCGTTACTCCTGCCCGGGTGAGGGCGCCGCGATGCGGCGACCGGTGACCGACGACGGCCGGATCCGTACCCAGACCCGGCCGGAGGCTTCCCCGCCCCACGACGACAGCCCGAGCGCGTCGAGCCGTGCCCCCTCCTCTTCGTCGTCAACGATCTCCGCGAGCCCGTTGACGACGACCGACCACCCGGTCCCGGTCGGCTGGTCGTAGCAGTCGGCCTCGAACCCGACGTAGCGCCCCACCTCGACGGCGGACAGCTTGGACCCTGCTCCCGTCCTGAACAGCACGTCCTGCCCGTCCACCAGGAAGTTCACCGGCAAGATCACCACCTCGCCGCCCGCGAGGAACCCGATCCGCCCGACCGGCACCGACTCGAGCAGGCCGAAGCAGTCCCCGAGATGAAGGATCTCAAGCCCTGCCTGGTCGGTCGCCAGCTTTCTCATCGTGCCCTCCCGCATCACCTGTCCGGACCCGCCAGCTCAAGTATCCGCCGCCAGGGGGCGTCCGGTCATCGCTGGTCACCCGGGCTCTCCTGCGCCCGCACCCATCGACGGGTCAAGCGGATGGCCGAGGCCGGGCGGACGTCACCGCCTGAGTGACACAGGGCGCTCGCCGGCGTAGACGGCGAACGCGATCGTGCGGCCCAGGTAGTAATGAGTCTGCGCGTCGTAGTCGCCGCCGCAGGTGATCAGGCGCAAGGTGGGATGCGGCGTGTAGCCGTATACCTCCTTGCTCGGGAAGTCCTGCTCCGAGTACAGCGCGACCGCGGTCACCCGGAATACCGCCGTGCGGTGGTCCCTGCGGGTGACGTACACCAGGTCGCCGGGTACGAGGTCACCGAGCTTGTAGAAGACGGCGGGCCCCACGGCGGCCGCGTCGACGTGGCCGAGCAGCACCGCCGGGCCGTCCTGTCCGGGTGCCGGGCCATTGTCGTACCAGCTGGTCACAAAGGGGGTGCTCAGCGGTGGGATGGCTACGCCGCCGCCGGCGTCGAGGCCGAGCGGTATGACCTGCGCGTTTACCCCGATCGCGGGGATTGTCAGGCTGACAGGGACGGACCTGGGCAGCGGCGCCGGTCCGCCGCGCCCGTGCCCGTCGCCGTATCCCGCGGCCGCACCGCCATCGAGGATCGCGGCGGGCGGCCGGTCGGCCGCGGCCGATGGCACCGGCGGCGGTGCCCAGCGAGGCAGCCCCACATTGATGCCGATGACGATCAGCCCGGCGCCGATCAAGCAGACCGTGAGCACGATCAGCCAGGGGCTGCCGGTCTCCTTGGGCCTGGTGGTCGCATCGGGGTCCATGGGGAGCGGCCAGCGCTTCAGGAGCGGGAGCGGGCCCGGCGCCGCCTGCGGATCGCGACCGCGCCGGCGGCGAGGCCGCCGGCGGCGAGCAGCGCGATCCCGGCCGGGGTGAACGGGCCTCCGGTCGCGGAAGATGTCGTCCCGTCACCGGTCAGCGGCGCCCCGGTCGGCTCTGGTGTCGGCGTTGCCGGGCTGGGCGCCGGGTTGACCGTAAGGTTGGCGGTCCCTGACACGTTGTTGTCGCAGTCGATGGATGGCGAGTAATCGCCCGGGCTGATGTTCGCCGGCAGGTCGACCGTGACCACCCACTCTCCGGCCTGGGTGGCCGGGTCCATCGGTATCTGCTCGGGGAGGCCGAGCGTGGTGCCGAACAGCGTCGCCGAGGTCGAGCTTGTTCCGCAGGTGATCGCGAAGGTAACGCTGGTTCCCGGTGTCGCGGTCGACGGCGACACGTCGATGACCGGGTTCGCGGCGAACACGGGTCCGGCGGAGACCGCCAGGGTGGCGGCCCCGGCGAGGGTCAGTGTGACCGCGGCTGAGCGGATGAAACGCATCGTATGTTCCCCCGTTCGGACGCGGGACCTGCCCGCGCCTCTTCCGAATTTCACGTCCCTGGTTAAGCCGATGGCCGCCCTCGTGACGCCTTTCGCTGGCCGGCGTACACGGCGAACGCGATCGTGCGGCCCAGGTAGTGACGGGTCTGCGCGTCGAAGTCGCCGCCGCAAGTGATCAGGCGCAGGGTCGGTCCCGGGGTGAAGCTGTACACCTGCTTCGCCGGGAAATCTTGTTCCGGGTACAGGGCGACGGCGGTGACGCGGAACACCGCCGTCTGGTGGTCCCTGCGGGTTATGTAGACCAGGTCGCCTGGCACCAGGTCGCCGAGCTTGTAGAAGACGGCGGGTCCGACGCCGGCCGCGTCGACGTGGCCGAGCAGGACCGCCGGACCGTCCTGCCCTGGTGCCGAGCCCCTGTCGTACCAGCTGGTCAGGAACGGCGTGGACAGCGGCGGGACCGCCACGCCGCCGCTCGCGTCCAGGCCGAGCGGTATGACCCGCGCGTTTACCCCGATGGCCGGGATCCGCAGGCTGACCGGCACGGACCTGGGCAGCGACCCGCCAGGCCCGCCGCGCCCGCGCCCTGCCCCCGTGCCGCCGCGGGCGGCCGACGTCAGCGAGCGGGCCGCCGAGGCCGGCGGCACCGGCGGCGGTGCCCAGCGGTGGAGTTCCCCGTTGACGCCGATGACGAGCAGCCCGGCGCCGATGACCCAGATCGCGGCCATGATCAGCCGCGAGGTGCCGGTCTCCCTGGGCTTGCCGGCCGCCTTGGCGTCCACCCGGACCTCTCCAGCTCCTAACGGGCACTGGTCGGCCGCCTCACGGGCGCGAGCCGGCCCGCCGCCGGTTGCGGACCACGCCGATTGCGACGGCCAGGCCGCCGACGGTGAGCAGCGCGAGTCCCGCCGTGGTGAACGGCCCGCCCATCACGGAGGACGTGCTGCCGTCACCGGTCATCGGCGGGCCGGTGGGCTGCGGACCAGGCGCCGGGTTGACCGTGAGCGATGCGGTGCCTGACGTCCCGATGGGGTTGCAGTCGATGGACGGGGAGTAGCTGCCAGGGACGATGCTCGTCGGCAGGGTGACGGTGGTGACGAACTCACCGGTGTGCGTCGACGCCCCCATCGGTATCTGCTCCGCCAGGCCGAGCGTGATGCCGAAAAGCGTCGCCGAGGTCGCCCCTGCTCCGCAGAAGACCGCGAAGGTGACGCTGCTTCCCGGGGCGGCGACCGACGGGTTCACGTCGATGACCAGGGCGGTCGGCGGGTTGACGGTGATCGTCGCGGTCCGCGCCGTCCCGTCGGCGCAGTCGAGGGACGGCGTGTACACGCCGGGGCTGATGCTCGTCGGGAGGTTGACAGTGACGGCCCACTCCCCGGGACTCGACGTCGGGTTCATCGGTATCCGCTGTGACAGCCCGAGCGTGGTGCCGAACAGCCACGCATCCCTCGCAGTTGGATGGTTGCAGGTGATCGTGAAGGTAACGCTTTCTCCCGGCGTCGCGGCCGACGGCGTCACGCTGACCACCGGGCCTTGCGCGAAGGCGGGCGCCGTGAGGGCCGGCACAGCGGCGGCGGCCAGGGTAGCGGCGCCGGCGAGCGTCAGCGTGGTTGCGGCAGAGCGGATGAAACGCATCGTAAGTTCCCCCGTTCGTACGCGGGACTAACTGCCCCGCGCCACTTCCGAGGCGTGCGGACGCAGGGCGGGCACGATACGCACACCTAGGCATCACGTTTGGTGTCCAGTTGATTACTCTGTGAAACATGTGACTTTCCGGGAAAGGCATGGGGAATATTGGTAACCAGCGAGGTTTGCGGTGCGACGGAGTGGAGATTCCCTTGAATACGGACCGTAATCGAAAAGTAACGATGTGTATCAAGGTCTTCAGCCGGAATGGCTGCCCGAGCTTGATATCACTCCGCCCGCGAGGCAGCGCCGGCTGACCGTATCGCCGCGGGGCTTACTCGCCCGCCGTATGCTGGCGGCGTCGGGACGGGTTACTGCCGCGGGATGGCTATGCGAAGCGGGAACGGATGGGTGACCTGCGAGCAGGGACACCAGCACTGGGGCTTGTTCGGCGCGGCTGGGGTGCTGGCTTACGCGCCGGACCCAGAGGACCAGGCGGGGAGCCTGGTGCTGCTGCAGCACCGCGCGCGGTGGAGCCACCAGGGCGGTACCTGGGCGCTGCCGGGCGGTGCGATGGACAGCGACGAGACGCCGGCCGAGGCGGCGCTGCGCGAGGCGGACGAGGAATGCATGCTCGACCCGAAGCTGGTCGTGCCGCGCGGCATGTACTCGGAGGAGCACGGCGGCTGGGCGTACCACACGATCTTGGCCCAGGCGGCGGCGCCATTCCGTGTCTACTCCGACGCCTACGAATCCGATGAAGTGGAGTGGCTGCCGGCCGGCCAGGTTGACCGGCGAGACCTGCATCCCGGGTTCGCCGCGTCCTGGCCAGTACTGCGTGCGGCGCTGCTGCCACTGACGGTCGTCGTGGACGGCGCCGGGATCGTGACGGCGCGACCCGGGCCGGACGGTACGGCTGAGCCCGCTGACGCCGCCCGGCAGTTGCGCGCGCGGCTGACGGACCTGACGCGGGTCGGGATCGCCGCGCTGCCGGACGCCCTCGCCGTGCCGGCGCTCGCGCGCTGGTACCCGGATTACGTTCTGGTGCTTGACGGTGCGGGAGGGAGCGCCGCCGACTTGGCGCCGGCCGACGAGGCGGGACGGGCGGGCGGCACGGCCCGGTTCAGCTGGAACGAGCCAATGGTCGTGCGGACAGCCGAGGTACGGATAGTGCCGGCCGCGGACCGCGCGCAGGCCGACGACGCGCTCGCGGACCTGGCGGGAACCACCCGGGGGCGCCGCCTCGTCATCAGTGACCGGCCTGGCGTGCGCGACCGCGCCGCGGCGGCGGGCGCCGGCGTGGCCCGCTCGACCTGGCTGCTCGGCCTTCTCCCGCCGGCGGATGCCGCGGGCCTTGACAGCTAGCCAGCCGCGGGATCGGCGCCGGGGCGCCGCGGGACGGGCGGAAGTCGCTTGACCGGGAGGGGCGGAGCACGAAGTCGTTCGGGATGAATTTCTCTTTAAGTACCCTCGGTTTTGGTTTTCCCGCGCCGGACGACATGTTACTGTTCGGTAACATGAGCGAGCCGACGCCGGGGTTCTCCCTGGAGCTGAGCAGTGACCTGCGCGAGATGCGCGACTGGGTGCATGAGTTCGCGGCGCAGGTGATCAGGCCCGCCGCGGCCGAGTGGGACGAGCGCGAGCAGACTCCCTGGCCCATCCTGCAGGAGGCGGCGAAGATCGGGCTGTACTCGCTCGACTTCTTCGCCACCCAGTTCTTCGAGGCGTCCGGGCTCGGCATCCCGATCGCCTACGAGGAGCTGTTCTGGGGCGACGCGGGGATCGGGCTGTCGCTGGTGGGGTCGACGCTGGCGGCCGTGTCGGTGGTGTCGAACGGGACGCCCGAGCAGATCGGTGAGTGGTGCCCGCAGATGTTCGGCGACGGGGCGGACGTGAAGCTCGGCGCGTTCTGCTCAAGCGAGCCCGACGCCGGCAGCGACGTGGCCGCGATCCGCACCCGCGCCGTCTACGACGAGGCCAGGGACGAGTGGGCCATCAACGGCGTCAAGACCTGGGCGACCAACGGCGGGATCGCGAACGTGCACGTCGTCGTCGCCTCGGTGGACCCGTCGCTCGGGTCACGGGGCCAGGCGACCTTTATCGTGCCGCCCGGCGCGAAGGGGCTGTCCCAGGGGCAGAAGTTCAAGAAGCACGGCGTCCGTGCCTCGCACACGGCGGAGGTCATCCTGGACGACGTCCGGGTGCCCGGCCGCTGCCTGGTCGGCGGCAAGGAGAAGCTGGACCGCCGCCTCGCCCGCGTCCGCGAGGGCGGCCGCGGCGGCGAGCAGGCCGCGATGAAGACGTTCGAGGCGTCCCGCCCGTCGGTCGCCGCGATGGCCGTCGGGGTCGGCCGGGCCGCCGTCGAGTACGCGGCGGAGTACGCGCGCACGCGCGTGCAGTTCGGTAAGCCGATCGGCGGCAACCAGGGGGTCGCCTTCCAGTTGGCCGACATGGCCGCCGGCGTCGACGCGGCCCGGCTGCTGACCTGGCGCGCGGCGTGGATGGCGCGCCAGGGCAAGCCGTTCGAGAACGCGGAAGGCTCGATGTCCAAGCTGGTCGCGGGCGAGACGGCCGTCCGGGTGACCGAGCAGGCGATCCAGATCCTCGGCGGCAACGGCTACACCCGCGAGTACCCGGTCGAGCGCTGGCACCGGGACGCGAAGATCTTCACGATTTTCGAGGGCACGTCGGAAATCCAGCGGATGCTCATCGGGCGGGCGATCACCGGGCTTGACGTTAGGTAGCCTGACCTGCAGATATACCTACCGTGTACTCGGGAGGCAGGCCGGTCGGCTCTGGAGTTGACCGGCCCGGTCGCGTGTCCGCATTGTCCGGAACGTGCCGGTTATTTCCCGTCGTTTCCGGACCGCGTGCTGAATCCGTGCTGATACCTGCGCCCTATTGGTCTATACCAATCTGGATTTTGGTCTAGACCAATAGGGCAGCCGTGTATTACCAGCAGTGCCGTGTCGGGCCCGTACCTGACAGTCTTCCGGCTTGTCTGAGAAGGCAACGCCGCGCAGCCGGCCGATCCGCCCGGCACCGCAGTAGAACGTGTCGGGCATGTTGGCGTCAAGGACGATCGGCTGCACCGGCGTGGCCTCCAAGGTGAACGTAAGGACGACAAGTACCTCAGCCGACCGGGTGCCACTTCTCGAACCACCCGTCACTCATCGTCTCGATGACCTCGGACAGGCTGTGCTCAGCCTTGTACGGCCGCCCGTTCGCTCGGGTGATCGCGTTGAGCTCATCCAGCCTGGCCCGTGCCCCGAGCACCGCCGCCGCGCGGGCGTCCGGGTCGTGCGTCGACACGGCGTCCCGCCAGATGGACCGGCCCGCCAGGTACCCGGACGCACCTGCCCGGCAGGAGATCTCGACCTGTGTCTTGAAGTCCTCGTACCCGACGCCCGCCGACAGGATCACCCAGGGCACGCCCACCCCGGCGTCCAGCTCCTTACACGCCGCCGCGGCGTTGTCGCGCCCCTGCTTGGTGTCCACGTAGCCGGGGAACTCAACCTTGAGCATGTCCACGCCGAGCGCGTCAGCCTGGAACGCCGACGCGAGGATGCCCTGGACACGGGCCGCCTTCCACTCCGCTGTCGAGGAGTCCTCGCCGGGCAACGGATACCAGATCGGCTCGACGACCAGTGGCAGGCTCAGCCTGGCGCACTCGTCGGTAAGGCTGCGTACCACGTACCGCTGGTGTTCGGCTGCCTCGCAGTCGGGCCGGTAGAACCACAGCAGCTTCGCCACGTCCGCGCCCGCCAGCTTGATCTGGCGCAGGCTCCAGTTCTCCCGGTACCTGGTGCGGCGCGGGCCGTCCGGGATCGAGTAGTCCTCGTCCTCGATTGTCGACATCAGGCCGACCGTGCCAGGCAGCGCGCCGGTCGCTACGGCCTGCAGGCCGTAGCGCGCGTCGAGCAGGAACGCGGAAACGCTCGGCGACAGCGCCCGGACGAGGGCGTCCTTCGCGGTCACGACGTCGCCGAAGGTCACCGTCGAGGGATCGTCCGCCAGCAGTTCGGCGAAGTCGGACAGGTGGTCAAGGGCGCAGATCTCGAAGAAACCCGCCTCGCTCGTGACGCGCTGCAGCCCTCGGATCTTGCCAGGGTCCTTGGGAACGGCTGCGGTTGACATTCGGTGTCTCCTTGTGGATTTTAGTAACGGTGTCAGGGAAGGCTTTCGGCCAGCAGGACGCCGGCCACGAAGGTGTCGCCGAGACCGACGGTCCCGGCGGGTCTTCGAAGGTGCGGCGCAGGCACGCAGGTGGCATGCCATCCGTCGCCGACCGGGCCGCCGGACGGGAGGTCCTCGGTGTAAGAGGCCTCCGCGGTCGGCTCCAGATCCGCCGTCGGCTGCCCGGCGCGCGCACGCGCGGCGGCGAACACGTTTCCGGCCAGCAGCGCGTCCCGCTGATGGCCAGGTTCGTCGCGGTGCACCGACAGCGACCAGTCGTCCGCGTGCACGATCACCCGGCGAACGCCGTACCGGACGGCGGCGTCGCGGGCGAGCAGCCGGGGATCCCCGCGAGCGCCGGCCAGCGTGAACAGCTCGGACAGGCTCAGCCCGGCCGAGGTCGCTGTGCCGAGCGCCGCAGCCTCGCGCAGCCGTTCCGTTGACGGGAACTCCGCGAGCTCGTGGTGGATAACGCGGAGCCCTGACCGTGACCACGCACGGATCAGCTCGAGGACCCATGCCCGTTCGGCGCAGTCCTCATCGGGCAGCCCGTTCAGGCCAGACACCAGCCCGGCGCCGGCCGCCATGGCCAGCGACGGTGCCATCGCGAGGAACTGCTCATCGCACTCGATCGGCTCGTCGCCGAAGCGCAGGATGATGCGGCTGGACCGGGGGATCGTCACGCCGTCGGCCGCGGTGCCCGCGGTGAACTCCAGGATGCAGTGCGGCAGCTTGGTCGGCTGACCGTGCGGGGTGGCGGCGCCTGCCGGCACCACATTGCCCGCCGCGCAGATCCCGGCACGGGGATCGATCACCGCGAGCTGAGCGGCGCTGCGGTCTGCCAGCGCCAGCACGCTACGCGCGCCGACGGTGGCCAGCGCCCACGACGCCTGCGGGCCGGTGCCGCCGGCTTGGTGCCGGTCGGGCTCGCCGAGCAACGCGCTGATCCAGGCTGGCCCGCCGGGCCACCTGGTGACCAGCTCGCCGCCGCGGCCCGCCGTGATGCGGGCTAGCACCCGGTCGGCCAGGGCGGTGCCCTCCGGATGGTCACCACGGGCCAGTAGCCGGGCGAACCGCCCGGCGTCCATGGCGAAGATCGCGTCCACGCAGGCACTGGCGCCGGTCAGCACCGGCCGTGCCGATCCAGCCTGGCTGATCAGCCGCCTGGAGGTCTCGCGGTAGGCGTCCGGCCAGTTCGCGGTCGCGACGGCGGTCACCCCTTGACCGCCCCTGCCGTCACGCCTTCCACGATCCGCCGCTGGAAGATCAGCACGAGCAGCACGAGCGGCACTGTCACCACGACAGAAGCCGCCGCGATGTCACCCCACGGGATCGAGTAGATCCCGGTGAAGTTCGCGATCCCGACCGGGATCGTCTGCCGTGATGGAGAGGTCATCAGCGACAGCGCGAGCAGCAGTTCGTTCCACGACGCGATGAACCCGAGCAGCGCGGCGGGCACCACCCCCGGCAGCGCGACCGGGATGATGACCGACCAGAGTGTGCGCAGCGGCCCGGCCCCGTCGATCCGGGCCGCCTCATCGATCTCCCGAGGGATCGTCCTGAAATGTCCCCATAGGATGTAGACCATCAGCGGCAGCGAAAGGCCGATGTAAACTCCGGACAGCCCTTGATAGGTGTCGATCAGGTGCATGCTGATCAGCACCTCATACAGCGGGGTGACGATCGAGATCTGCGGGAACATGGACACGGCGAGCACCAGGCCGAGCACGACCCCCTTGCCGGGGAGCGGAAGCCGCGCGATCGAGTACGCGGCGAGCGCGGCGAACACCAGCGCGATCACGGTCGCGCTCACGTCAACGACCACGCTGTTCAGGATGTAGGGCGTGAAGTCCTTCACCTGGAACACGTTGATGTAGTGCTGCAGCGTGCCGCCGGGGATGGGCAGCCAGGTCGGCGTGAACCTGCTGAGGTCCCGGTCAGGCTCAAAGGAGGTGATGACCTGCCAGGCGAACGGGAACAGCGACCACACCGCGATCCCGGTAACCAGCAGACCGAACGACCAGCGCTTTACCTCTCGTTTCGCGCTGCGGAGTTGCGGCTGTGAGATGGCGGTCATGCTCAGCCCTCCTGCCGTATGCGCCGCACGATGAAGATCCCGAAGACGCCCGCGATGAGGACCTCGGTGACGAACATCGCGGTCGCGATCATCGAGCCGTAGCCGATCTCCAGTCCGGAGAAGAGGATGTTGTAGGCGTAGGTGGACATCGTCTGGGTGCTGCTGGCCGGGCCGCCGCCGGTCACCACGTACGGCAGGTCGAACACGCGGAACGCGTCCAGCGCCCGCAGCAACGAGGCGACGAGCAGGGTCGGCATCAGCAGCGGAAGCCGGACCCGCCAGAAGTAATCCCAGGACGACGCGCCGTCGATGCGGGCGGCCTCGTCGAGTCCCGGCGGGATGGTCTGCAGCCCGGCGAGCAACAGCAGGGCCATGAACGGCGTGGTCTTCCAGATGTCGGCCACCATCAGCGTCGGCAGCGCCAGCGTCGTGGAGCCGAGGAAGTTGACCGGCGAAGACACCACGTGCAGGGTCACCAGCAGGTAGTTCACGAGGCCGCCCTGGTCGAACAGCCAGCTGAACATCCGCGCGGTGACCACCGTCGGGATGGCCCACGGCACCAGGATGGCGGCTCGCACCAGCCCGCGGCCGCGGAACGTCTTGTACAGGGCGAGCGCGATCACCAGGCCGAGCAGCGTCTCGGCGAGCGTCGTCACCGCGGTGAACTCCAGCGTCTGCCGCCACGCCTGCCAGAACAGCGAGTCGTGCTGCAGGCGGCGGACGTTGGCCAGGCCGGTGAAGTTGCTGCCCTGAGTCTCCAGGCTGGTGTTGGTGAATGCCGTCCAGATCGTGCGCAGTACCGGGTACAGCGACACCGCCAGCAGGCTGGCCAGCATCGGCACGATCAGCAGGACCGGGCCGATCAGCTGGCGCCAGGGGCGCGGCGCCTTAGCGGGCGGCACGTCGTGACGTGGCGCCCGCGGCGGCGCGGCGATCTCGGTTACCGATGGCACCCGCGGTCACCCGACGATCTGCTCGATCTGGGCCTTGGTCGATTCCAGGTTGGACTGAATCTGGCCGCTCGACAGCGCCGCAGAAACGCCCGCCTGGATTGCCAGGCTGATCTGGGAGTACTTGGGTGTCTTCGGGCGCGGGGTGCCGCCGGTGAAGACGTCCTGGAGCTTCACCATGAACGGGTTGACCTGCGCCAGCTCCGGGTCGTTGTACACGGCGGGCCGACTGGGCGCGAGGCCGAGCTGGGTGGCCCACTTGAGCTGGGTCGCCGGGCTGGACATCCAGGTGAGGAAGTCGATCGCCGCGCTCTTCTTCGTGCTCGAGGCGTTCATGCCGAACTGGTAGCCGCCCAGGCAGGCGGCGCTCTTGCCGCCAGGGAAGGCGGGCAGCTTGGTGACGCCGACCTTGCCCACGACGCTGGAGCTGGACGCGGTCTGCGCGTCGTTCCAGACGAAGGACCAGTTCCGCAGGAACCCGGCTTGGCCCCCCAGGAACGGAAGCTCGCTAGGCACCTCGTCCCAGGACATTACGGCCTTGGGCGTGATTTTGTCCTTGGTGAACGTGTCGTACATGAACTGGACGGCCGCTACCGCGTTCGGCTCGGCGATGGTTACCGTCTTGCCGTCCGGCGCGAGGATCGATCCGCCGTTGGAGCCGATGAACTCGACTAGGTCGCATACTAGGACCTCCGCCTGCTTGGCCTGCCAGTTGAAGCCATCGGTGACCTTGTGCGTGCTGGTCAGCTTCTGCGCGGCGGTGGCAAGCTCGCTCCAGCTCGAGGGCACGGCGATGTTCGCCGCGTCGAGCAGGTCCTTGCGGTAATAGAGCATGCCCGCGTCGAGGTACCACGGCAGCGCGTGCATGGCACCGTCGTAGGTGACCGCGTCGATCACGCCGGGGAAGTACTCCGCCTTCACCGACTTGCCGAAGTAGCTGTCAAGCGGAGCCGACCAGCCCGCGCCAGCGAACTCGGAGATCCAGATGATGTCGCCGGTGAAGACGTCGATACCGCCGTCGCGCTGGGACAGCGACTGAACGAGCTGCTGGTGGACTTCGGTGCTCTGGCTCGGCGTGGGCAGCTGCTGGTACTGGACGTTCACCAGCTTCTGCGAGTTGTTGTACTCATCGACGATCTGGCCGATCGTCTTCTTGGCGAAGAACTTGGCACTGGCGAACGTGATGGTGGTCTTGCCGCCGCTGGCGCTGGCGCTGGTGCCGCCCGAGCCGCACGCGGCAATCGCCGGCGCGGCCACACCGGCGACCAGGACAGCCCCGGCACCCTTCATGAGTTGACGTCGGCTCAACGTTGAGCCAAGAGACGCAGACATGCGGACTCCTCAGACAATCATGCAGGGTAGCGCGGGCCTTGCGGAACTCTGCAGTTCTAATATGCTGATGTATGCAGAAACTAGCGATACTATGCTGGATGGTCAAGACTAGATACGCATAGAGTTGCAGATATTTGCGGATAGGCCGCAGCGTAGAAGTCGCTAGAGTGGCCCCGTTGAAGGAGGTGCTCCGTGTCCAGTCAGCCACGCACTCCGGACCGCGACGCTGACGCAGCGCTCCCGGGACGCCGCCGCGCTCTGCTCACCGCGTTCATCGACGAGCGCGGCCAGGCGACCGTCACCGAACTGGCGGACGCGTTCAGCGTGTCAGCCGATACCGTACGGCGGGACCTGGACTCGCTGGCACACCGTGGCGTGGTCTCCCGCACCTACGGCGGAGCGGTGACGCTGGCCGGGCTGGCCACCGCCGACACCTCGTTCAGTGACCGGTCGTCGGTGCACCGGGAGGAGAAGGAGCGGATAGCCTCGGTCGCCGCGGAGCTGATAGCCGACGGCGAGACGGTCATCCTTAACGGCGGGACCACGACGCTCGCGGTCGCGCGGTCGCTCGGCGTGCGGCGGAACCTCACCATCGTCACGAACAACCTGCGGCTGCCTGGCGCGCTGCCGTCCGGCTCGGTGCGCGATGTGTACCTGATCGGCGGGAGCTGCCGCCTGGCCTCGCACGTCACGATCGGGCCGGTGACGTTCCCCGGCACCGAGGGGATCAGCGCGGACGTCGCGGTGATCGGCGTGGGCGGGGTATCGGCGCGGTATGGCTTCACCACGAGCAACCTGCAGGAGGCGCAGATGATGACGGAGATGATCGAGTCCGCGCAGCGAACGATCGTCCTCGCCGACTCATCGAAGTTCGGCCGCAGCGCCTTCGCGCACATCATCCGGCTGGAGGGGGCCGGGACGCTGGTCACCGACCGCGCGCCGGACGGCGAACTGGCGGACGCGCTGTCCGCCGCTGGTGTAGAAACAGTCGTGGCCTAGAGATGATCGGCGGCTCAGCACCTGGAAGCGCTTTACGGTTGCCTGTACTACGCCGCTCTCCGGCCGTCAGAGGCAGTTATGCTCCGCGAGAGTGACCTGGTAGACATTCCGCCGAGCGCGGATCATCTCCGGCGAGGTGTACGACCGGGCCGCACCCATTCCAGGGGTAACGCCGTCGCCTGACCAGAACAGCTTCCTCCATGAGGTCACCGCGCTCGTGGACACCGTTGCAGCCAACCTTGATGTCAAGCTCATGTAGACCAAAGTTGTCATCAGGGTGGTCGGTAGCTGCTCTCCCCGCACCGCCCGTGCCCGTCCGTGCGCTGCACTACCCCGCGGACTGGAACCCACGGACAAATAGCGGACCACGGCGGTCGCGAACAGCGTCTCAACCGGCGTATCCGCCGGTCAGCGGCATCGGGCTCGGCCGGGAGGAACGTACGCTGCCGCGGTCGGCGTCGGTGCCCGGGACGGTGGCTGCGGCGTCGGCGATGGCGGTGCGGATGGCCTGGTAGGTGACCAGGAGCGCGCAGGCCTCCTGGTCGACGCCGCCGGGGGTGCGGCCGTCACGGCGGTGATCTCGGCGTCGATGACCCGGACCGGGACACCGCCGAAGCGGGACAGCCAGGACCCGTCGGCCGATCAGGGGCTGGCACGACAAGACGAACTCCACACCTCGGGGCCGCCAGCCGGTCTCCTCCTCCACCTCGCGCGCGGCCGCTGCCGCAGGGTCCTCGCCGTCATCGACGTAGCCGGTGCACGGTCAGGCTAGGTGCTGGTCGTGGGTGTCTGACCTGCTGTGGGTGTCTGGCTGGGCGTGAGCGGCGAAGAACCGCAGGACGGCCTCTGCTACCTTGCCGGGCTTTTTCTCCGGTGCGAAGTGGTTGAGCTTGGGGAAGGTCATCGTCTCAGCATGTGGGATCGTCTCGGCCAGCTGGGCGAGGGCGATGGCCTGCCGGCTGGTGTCGCGTCCCTTGCCGCGCATGATCAGGGTGGCCGCGGCGACCTCGCGGTAGTCTGCGAGTCGGCCGTCGAGCCGCCCGACCTCGCCGTGCTCCGTGATGACCTGGGGCATGACCGTCAGGTTCTGCCGCATTTCGGCGCGGGGGATCGCATGCTGCAGGATGACCCGGAGAAGCCGGCGGGGCACGCGTCCGGTCTGATCGGGGTTAACGCCGCGGATGAAGGTGATGAACGCCTCGAAGTCTGCGCCCGCCGTGACCTCCCGGCGGGCCCGGCCGGTCCAGTCGGCTGGGATCGACCCGTTGACCGAGACCGCCGGCTCGTAGACGGCGACCGCGTCGTAGGCCGCGCTGCCGCACGCCGCCCGCAGGGCCACGAGCCCGCCGAAGCTGTGCCCGAAGATCAGCCGGGTGCCGGTGGCCGCGCGGACCGCCTCGATGTCCTCGCACTCGCGGTCGATGCAGTACCGGTCGCCCTGCGGGCCGCTGCCGCCCCGGCCGCGCCGCTGCACGAGGTGCACGGTATGCCGTCCGGCCAGGAACGCGGCGAAGGGTGCCAGGCTGCCAGCCGTGCCGATCGCTCCGTGAACGACGATGACAGGCGGCCCGTCCCCTGTGCTGAGGTATTCGACGGCGGTGCCGTCTGCGGAGGTTACTACCCGGGTGTCCAGGTCAGGCATGGTGGTCGCTCTCCCTTCCGACGTATATACAATGTACGCATTGGCACTCGTTCCGGGCTGCAGCGCACGCCAGCAGGTAGTGCACTTTCTGCATTACCTCAGGATTCGCGGGTAGTGCGGCAGCGCGCTGCCCGATGACCGTACTAGTGCACTTGGAGAACCGTGACCGACCAGCCGCTATACCTGCGCATTGCCGACGAGATCGCCGCCGACATCCGCAGCGGGCGGCTGGCGGAGGGCCAGCGGGTGCCGTCCACCCGGCAGATCGTCAGGGACCAGGGTGTCGCGATGGCCACCGCCACCAAGGTGATCGGCGCGCTGCGCGCGGCGGGCCTAGTCGAGACGATCCCGGGCAGCGGGACCACCGTGCGGTGCCGCAACAAGCCGGCCGCTGTGCAGACCCGGCGCGCCGGGCTGACCCAGCGGGAGATCGTCGAGGCCGGCGTGCGGATCGCCGACGCCGACGGGCTCCCGTTCGTCACGATGCGGCGGGTGGCTGACTCCCTCGGGGTGTCCACGATGGCCCTGTACCGCCACGTCCCGAACAAGCAGGACCTGACGCTTCAGATGACCGACAGCGTGCTCGCCGCAGTCCGGCTGCCCGACATCCCCCTCCCGGCCTGGCGACCGCGCCTCGACGCGGCCACGCACCTGCTCTGGATGGTGTTCAGCCGCCACCCGTGGGCCGCCGAGGTGCTCTCGGTAAGCCGCCCTCAGCTCATGCCCAGCGTGCTGCCGCTCGCCGAGTGGTCGCTCAGCACGCTGCGCGCGATGGGCTTCGGCACCCACGACATGCTGTGCGCGCACATCAGCCTGTTCGCCCACGTGCGCGGCATGGCGCTCGCCCGGCTCACCGAAGCGCAGGCGGAGAAGGACACCGGGATGTCGGCGGACGAGTGGATGCGCCGCCACGACCGCGCCCTGCGGCAGCAGGCAGGCTCCGCCGGTCATCCCGGGCTCGCCCGCGTCATCGGGGAACCGTTCGACTTCGACCTCGACACGGTCTTCGAGTACGGGCTGCAGCGCCTGCTCGACGGCATTGACGCTCAACGCCGCGCCCTCGGGGACCGATAGCGCGCAGCCAGCTTTTCGTTGAACAAGCCGGCTTGGCGGTGACCTTCCCCGCTTAAGTCAGGTCGTGTAGCCGACATCGTCGATCTGGAAGTTCGGGTTCCACCCGATAGTGCTGCCGGTGCCGGCGAAGCTGACCGCGATACCGGTGACATGATCGCGGTAAGACCAGGAAGACACGCTGACGTCTACCCGGTTCCAGGTGTTGGCACGTACGGGAACTGTCTTCTTCATGTGATGGCTCCCGCTGGTCAGCATGACCGTGGCCGTGAATCCGGTGGCGACGCCCGGGTAGCCGTAGCCGTCGAGGTAGAGGTAAAAGGTCCGTGCGGCGGACAGGTTGAGCGCGCTGGCCGGGGTAACCGTCATCGTCCTGGGTGCCGATACCGGCGCGTCGTTCTCCGTTACCCCTTCGAGCGCGTAGGTCCCGTCGTACGGGCGCCGGGGATCGTCGAGGAAACTCGTTACCGGGGCTGCTACCGCTACGTTGGCCCCCGCTCGCCAGCCGTCCGACGTTCCGTCCTTGAACGAGTACAGCACCGTGGACGCGCCCGGTGCCGGATTGTGATGCAGGAGCACCGCGAGGCTGGCGGTTGCGGCTGCGATGATCACGACGAGGCCGGCGGCGAGGGTAACCAGACGCTTCCCCGGCCCGCGACGGCGAGGTACCGCTCTCGGGGGCAGGCTCTTGGTCGGTGGGCTACCGGGAGGGGAGCCGACGAGCCAGGCATCCTGGGTAATGGTTTGGTCTGGGCCAGACTGCGCCCGGGGAGCCGCGGCCGTCATGGCCGGAGCAGGCGCGCCGGACCCCTGTGCGCCGAGGCCGAGCAGCGTATCCCGTAGTGCTGCCGCGCTTTGCGGCCGCGCCGCCGGATCGGCCGCAAGGCTCCCGCGCAGGACTGCCATCAGTTCTGCCGGGACGCCGGGGATATCGTCGACCGGCTTGTCGTGCAGCCACAGCAGCGTCGCGAGGCTCGGTGATGTCCCGTCGGGGGGGAAGCGCGGTGGCCGCCCTGCAAGCAAGGCATACAGGGTCGCCATAAGAGAGTAGAGGTCCGCGGCGGCGGCAGGCTCCTGACCGTGGAAGCTCTCGGGTGAGGCGTAGGCAGGGGTGAGCGCTTCGCGCGTCACCGACTGCTCGCCCTCGCCGGCCAGGACCGATGCCAGCCCGAAGTCCGACAGGCCGACCATGCCGTAGCGGTTGACCAGGATGTTCGCCGGCTTGATATCCCGGTGCAGGATCCCGGCCGCGTGCGCCGCCGCGAGCGCGCCGGCGATCTTTACGCCGATGTCGCGGGCTTGGGCCGGCGGCATCGGGCCGTCCCTGCGGACGACGTCATCGAGCGAGCCGCCTGGGCAGAGCTCCATGACCAGGTACGGCCGCCCGTCGTCGAGCATGCCCGCGTCGTAGACGTCGATGACATGCGGGTGCCCGGATAGCCGTCCGGCGGCGGTCACCTCACGGACGAAGCGCCGCCGGTCACGCTCGTCGCTAAGCACCCGGTTGTCGACCTTCACGGCCACTTCGCGGCCGACCGTCAGCTGCAGGCCGCGGTAGACCGTAGCGAAGCCGCCCTTGCCCAGGACGCCTGCGATCCTGTACCCGGGAACGTCCGGTGCCGTGACCACGTCAGGCAGTTTAATGGCGATCAGTCAGCGAACGGGTTCAAACAGGTTACATCGCGCGACAAACTGGCTGCCGTCAAAACGCTCCGGTGGCGGACTCGCTGGCGCCGTCGGTGGTGACCGTGGTGACGTGGTAGGTATCGAGGGTGAACTCGTGCCCAGCGCTTGGGCGGTTGAACTGGAAGCCGAACCGGTACGCGGTCGGCTGGAGGGTCTGCCCGGGCTTGAGGGTGATCTCATAGACCAGGCCGTCCGGTTCGCTGCGCACCGTGGTCTCGACCTCGGACGGAAGGAGCGTCGTCCACATCCCCGTGGACCGCACGGACTGACCGCCGGAGACGGCGACGGTCACGTCAAGCTCTCGGATGGGATGCGTCGTGGTGACGGTCAGGTTTTCCTGTGCCCAGTACTGCGAGCTGTGCGGGTCCACGGTCCCGGCTGCTGTCAGCGGGCTGGCCGGCCCGGTCGCGCTGGGTACCGGGGTGGCGACGGGCTGGGTGGTGGCGGGCGGGGCAGTAGCGGTCGGGGTGGTAGCAGTGGGGAGCGCCGCGCTCGATGCGGACAGCGGACCCGGTCCGGAAGTCGCGGCCGTGGAACCCGGGCCGCCCTGCGATGCCGCAACCGTACTTGACGGATGCGCGGCCGGGGTGTTGCCGAGGCCAAGCGACGCGGCCACGGCGACGGTCGCCGAGGCCAGCACCAGGAGACCAAGCGGGACGCCGATCAGCCGAAGCCGCGCGGGGCCGGCGGACCGGCGGGGCTCCGCACGGTGCGGCTCCGCACGGCGCGGCTGGCCAGGACGGCGTTCGCCGGCGATCAGGTGCTCGAATCCGGCGCTGATACGGCCAGAGTCCGGCTCATGCTCGTGTGCCTGCTCGCGCAGCGCGGCGGTCAGCCACACGGCGTCCGGTTGCGGGTCGCGTGCTCGGTGGCGATTCGCCCGGTTCATCGGGTCGCTCCTTCGGCTGTGGGCCGGCGGTTCCCGCCGCGTTCCGTGCTCGGGGCGGAACGCGATCCCCGCAGGTGGGCTGCAAGTTCTTCAAGTCCGCGTGAGCTTTGGCTCTTGACGGTGCCCACGGCGATGCCGAGGGTCTCAGCGGTTTCCCGTTCGCTGAGACCGTAGTAGTAGCGCAGCACGACGCAGGCTCGTTTCCGCGCGGGCATGCGGAGCAGAGCCTTGCGCAGGTCGAGCGCGACGTCCGTGTCTGGGTCTTCGGACTGCTCGCCGCGCCCGGCGCTCCACAGCCGCCAACCATGACGCTCGCGGACCAGTCGCGTGGTGCGGGCGCCGGCGATGTTGGCCGCGATGCGGCGCACGTACGCCAACGGCCAGTCAGTGGAGGCGACCCGGGTCCAGCTTTTCCACGCCTCGGCCATCGCCTCGGCCGTGACGTCGTCGGCCGCGTGGTGATCACCGGTCAGCAGGTAGGCGAAGCGCGCCAGTTCGCGGTAATGGTCGGCGAAGAACACGTCGAATGCGGCGCGATCAGCGCCCGGCCGGCCTATCGCGGCCTCACCCTCGGCGTCGCGCACGCGGGAAATCTAGCATTCCATACATCAATGAATCGGCATCTTTCGTCCACCGGGCTGCCGGATGACCGGCTGCGGGCGTTCAGGTGTTCCGCACGATGTGGCCGCCGGCAGGCGAAAAGGTTGCCGCACGTTACATGATTGTGACCTTCCCGCTCGGTCCCGCACGGCAACCTTTTCGGCTTCCCGCGGCCACTGAGGGCGTTAACCGAACCCGATCTTCCGAAGGGAAGCAGTGTGAAGGCAGCGCCCGTGCTGGCGACTGCGGCGATCCTCGCCGCCGCCGGCCTCGTCATCCCCCTGACCATGGCGGCCCGCACCCACCTCGCGCCCTCTGCCGGGCATGCGGCGGTCATGCGGACCTCCGCCGTCGTCACTCCAGCAGGAGGGTCGCCAGCGATGGCGGGATCGCCCGCGCTGGCCGCTGGAACAGCCAAGGCAACGGCCCGGTCCGCCGCCACGCGGCCCTCGGCGACGCGCACCATGCCCTCGGCGACACGAACTACACCGACGGCGACACAACCCACGCCGACTGCGTCCGGCGGAGCACCGCTGGCGGGGCGGATCGTTCCCGGTGCCACCTATCACGGGGTCGCCACCGCATACAGCGCCGGAGACGGCGATGGCGCCTGCCTGTTCGGGCCGGCCGCTAACCTCATGATCGCGGCGATGAACTACACCGACTATGAGACCGCCAAAGCGTGCGGGGACTATGTACTGGTCCACGCGGCCGATGGAGCCTCGATCACGGTCCTGATCACCAACGAATGCCCGTTGCCCTGCGCACCCGGGCAACTCGACCTCAGTCAGCAGGCCTTCGCCAAACTCGCGAACCCGGCGCTCGGCCGCATCCCGATCACCTGGCAGCTACTCAGCCCCGCCATGTCCCGGACCATCTCCGTACGGTACAAAACCGGCTCCAGCCGCTGGTGGTGCGGCATCCAGCTCATCGGCCACCGCAATCCGGTGGCGCTGCTCGAGGTGCCGCGCCGGCAGCCGCTGGCGACAGCTGCCCCGGACTGACTACAACTACTTCATCTCCGGCGACGGCAGCGGATGCGGCGGCCCGATCAGGATCACCGATATCTACGGCCAGCAACTGACCATCAACGGCGTCGCGGTGCTGCCGAATGTCATACAGCCGACTCGGGTTCAATTCGCCCGTCACTGAAGACCTTGACTTCGCCCTCACTGAAGACCTTGACGAAGATTCCGTTTTCCGCGGCAACCTTTGCGGGCCTTCCGGGCCACTAGGAGCGTGCGCGTCCCCCGCGCGATCACCATCCGGACGGAAGGTCCCGCAGAATCCATGTTCCGAACATCCCGTCGCCGCTTCATCGTGGCCGCCACCGCGCCCGCCGTGCTGGCGCTGACCCTGGGCGGCTTCCTGCTCGCCTACGGCGCTAGGGCGAACAACACCATCGCGATCAACACCACCGCGAACAATGCCATCGCGATCAGGGTCAACGCAGCCGACGTGCTTGGCACGGTGCCTGGCATCGCGGACGGCCTGAACACGGAGGTCTACGACAGTCACCTCAACGACAGCGCGAGCACGACTGCGATCGCCCGTGCGGGCATCGGCGCGCTGCGCTATCCCGGAGGCTCCATCGCCGACGCCTACCGCTGGCAGACGAACATGATGGTCAACGGTCAGGGCTACGCGAATCCGAGCAACGGCTTCGACGACTTCATGGGCATCGCACGGAAGGTCGGCGCGAGCCCGATCATCACGGTGAACTACGGCTCAGGCACGGCGGCCGAGGCGGCGGCGTGGGTGAGGTACGCGAACGTCACGAAGAAGTACGGCGTCAAGTACTGGGAGCTGGGTAACGAGATCCCCGGCGACGGGACCTACGGCGCCCAGTGGGAGTACAACACGAAGCCGAAGGGCGCGACGGCCTACGCGGACAATATCGCGGACTACATCACCCAGATGAAGGCCGCCGACCCGGGCATCAAGGTCGGCGCGGTGCTCACCCTGTTCAACAGCTGGCCGGATGGGCTGGTGGCGTCCGCGTACGGCGACACGGCGGACTGGAACACCACGGTACTCAAGAAAGACGGCCCGAAGCTCGACTTCGTGATCCTGCACTACTACCCGACCTCGAAGAACGAGTCGGGCCTGCTCGCGCAGTACCGGAATATCGCGACGATCGTGAAGCACATGCGGGCCGAGATCAAGCAGTACGCGGGCAGCAACGCCGCGAACATCCAGATCATGATCACCGAAACCGACTCGGACTTCGAATTCGACTCCGTCCCGTCGGCGCTGTTCGCCGTGGACACTTACCTGACGTTCCTGCGGAACGGCGTCGACAACATCGACTGGTGGGACCTGCACAACGGCCCCGGCTCGACCAGCACGAGACTGGCCGACGGCTCCACGGACTACGGCGACGGGGGCATCCTCGCCAGCGGCGGCTGCGCCGGCGGCACTGGCGCCGTCTGCGAGCCAGCGGCGAACACGCCGTTTCCCGCGTACTACGGCCTGCAGGCGGTTTCCCGATTCGCCCCGCGGGGCGCCAAGATGATCGGCGTCACGAGCTCGAACGCGATGGTTACCGCATACGCGGTCAAGACATCGAGCGGCACGAACCTCATGCTGGTGAACCACAGCCCGCGTAACAGCGAGCCTGTCAGCATCGGCTACGCCGGGTTCAAGCCGGCGAGCGTCACCTCCGCACTGCAGTTCAGCGACGCGCACCCGAAGCTCAGAGCGCTCAGCCGGGCGAACGCGCGCAGCCTGACCCTCCCCGCCTACTCCATCACGGTCCTGAAGCTCTCCGGATCCAGCCCGCGAGCGGGTCACCTGGGCCTGTCGTTACAGGTCACCGAGCCGGACGGCCGGGTCGACACCGTGACCGGCACCCGGCCGGTCACCGCCCCGGGTCCCTGGGTCATCACGAAGATCACCCATGGGACGGCAAGCGCCGGCCCGTAAGGCGTACCGTCGGCACCGCGACAGTGAGATTCAACGCCGGCCCGGTTGCTCAGAGTCAGCTCTGAGCAAACCGTAAGTGTATTACGGCGCCGATGCTAGGGCGACGGGATTCCCCCAAATGTCATACCGTAAGCGGCATAAAGGCCTAACGTAGTAAATTCCGGGATTTGGTGATTTTGGGGGACGGTTCTCGTGACGCCGCGGCAGGTCGGAAGCTACCGCATCGACCGCCTCCTGGGTGTTGGCGGAATGGGCGAGGTATACCTGGCCTACGACACGGATCGTGACCGGTATGTTGCACTTAAACTGCTGCCCGAGGCGTTGTCGGGTGACGAAGAGTACCTGAGGCGATTCCAGCGTGAGTCACACATTGCCGCGCGACTCCGGGAACCGCACGTCATCCCCATTCACGACTACGGCGAGATCGATGGTCAGCTATTTATTGACATGCGCCTGGTCGACGGCGTTGATATCGGCGCGTTGCTCAAGAGGGACGGCCCCATCGCGCCTGAGCGGGTCGTGCACCTTCTCGGCCAGGTCGCCCAGGCCCTGGATGCCGCCCACGCGGACCACCTCGTCCACCGCGATATCAAGCCTTCGAACATCCTGGTCACGGAGAGCGACTTCGTTTACGTGGTCGACTTCGGCATAGCCCGGGCGGTCGGGGCCCGGCAGACACCGCTGACGATTACCGGGGCCACCATCGGAACGCTGCACTACATGGCCCCGGAGCGGTTCGCCGACCAGGCGATCGACGGCCGGGCCGATGTCTACTCCCTGGCCTGCGTGCTGCACGAGTGCCTGACCGGCGCGCCCCCCTTCGACGGCAAGGACCTGCCCGCGCTCATCTACGCCCACCTGTACGCCAGCCCGCCGCGGGCCAGCGGCCTGGCCGAGGGCGTGCCGACGGCCCTGGACGCGGTGATCGCCCGCGGCATGGCCAAGGACCCCGCCGCGCGCTTCCCGAGCGCTGGCCTGCTGGCAGCGGCGGCCCGCGAGGCCTTGCTGACCGAGGAGCCGGTCCCGGCGATGACGCAGTTGCCGGCTCCCGGATGGAGCGAGACGCCGGCTCCCGCGTGGGAGATCGGCGTCACCGCCTGGCAAAGCGTGGCGCCCCCGCCGGCCCCTGAACCGCCGCCCGGACCCGGAACCGGTGCCGGACCCGGAACCGCTGCCGGACCCGGAACCGGTGCCGGCCCCGGAACCGGAGCCAGCGGTCAGCCGCCTCGCCAGCCCTGTGCCTGACAGCCCGACGCAAACGGTGGCGGCCGACGGCGTTGACGCCTGGGGCGCCCCGCTGCTCCCCGAGAAGATGCTGCACGGCACGAGCATCGATCCGGTCGTCAGCCACCTGCCGCCGGACGAGGTAGTCGGCAGCCAGGGGGACAGCCCCGCGCGCGGGCCCGGCGCCTGGCGCCTCGCCGCGATCCTGGTCGGGGTCGCGGTGCTGGCCGCCGCGGTCACGCTCATCGTCACCGCTTCCACCAAGACAAACACCGGTGACCCGGCCGCGGCGACCAGCGCCGGGCCAAGCGCCTCGCCCAGCCTCGCCGTTCCCACCGTCGCGGAGAAGATAACGGTCGGGGGGACGCCCAGCTACGTCCAGGTCGCGCCGAACGGGCAGTGCGCGTACGTCGCCAATCCGTTTACGCACGTGATCACCGTGCTCAATACGGCCACCGATCAGGTGTCAGGGGTCATCAAGATCCCCCAGGGGCCGCCGCAGTTCGTCTCGTTCTCGCCGGACAGCCGGACCGCTTACGTCAGCGTCTACGCCACCGGGAAGAACCCGGTGCATCTCGTCGTGTTCATCGACACGGCGACCAAGAAGGTCACCGCCACCGTGTCGGTGAACAACCATACGCCGGGCCCCACGACGACGAGCCCGGACGGGCGGTACCTCTATGTGCCGAACCACAACATGTCGATGACCGGCTTCAACGTGAACATCATGGACGTGATCGACACCACGACCAAGAAGCTGACCAGTACGATCGCCGTCCCGCCGAACCCGCACTGGGTCGTATTCGCGAAGAGCGGGCTTGTTTACTACGTCACCGACCACATGTCCACCACGGTCACGGTGCTCAATGCCGCCAACAACCAAAAGGTCACAGAGATCCAGGTGGGGGAGACCCCGCACAGCATAGCCATCTCGCCTGACGGTAGCCGTCTGGCGATCACGAGCTTCAGCGGCAACGAGGTCTTCGTGGTCAGCACCGCGAACGACAAGCAAGTCGCGACGATCCCGGTCGGGAGGAACCCGCTGGAAATCGCGTACTCGCCTGACGGACGCTACATCTACACGGCCGACAACGAGGACAACGAGGTCACGGTGATCGACGCCGCCGCCAACCGCGTCATCGGCAAGGTCTCGACCGGGAAGGCGCCAACCAGCATCTCCCTGCTGCCCAACGGGCGCCAGGCTTACGTCAGCGACGAGAGCGACGGCACCGTCGAAGTCCTGAACCTGCTGGAGTGAGGCCTGGTGGGTTACACCGTGCGATGAGTGTGGTGGCAGATCGATCTGCCCTGGCGATATGGTTTCAGGTCTGCGTAGTGCCAGGGCCCAGGTGGCCGAGCGTCAGTGAGCGTGAGGAGCCAGGATGAGCGGGACGACCGATGACCTGGTCGGGGCGGTCGTCGCGGTCGGCGGGTTCCTTATCAGCCTGTTGACCGTGCTGCGCGCGATCACCCGGCCGGACCGGACGCCGGCCTCGCGGGTGGCCTGGATCGCGGCGATCATGTGCCTGCCGGTCATCGGCGTCGTCGCCTATCTCCTCCTCGGCGAGACCAGCATCGGCCGCGAGCGGGCCCACCGGCTCCGCGACGCGGAGAGTCGCCTGGCGACACCGAGCGGGGCGGGCGCCGGGCCCGACGATCCGGTCGCCACGGCCGTCTCGGACCTGTGCTGCTCGATCAACGGCTTCGGCCCGACGCCGGGCAACCGCGTCGTGCTGCTTGGCGAGCCTGGCGCCTCGCCGTCCGAGCCGACACGCGACTGCGACGCCGCGATCAAGGGGCTGATCGAGGCGTTCGATGCCGCGACCGAGCACATCCACCTCAGCTTCTACATCTGGCTCGACGACGAGAACGGCGGCCGGGTCGCCGATGCGATCAGCGCGGCGGCGCGCCGGGGCGTGGCCTGCCGGGTCATGGCCGACGCGCTCGGGTCGCGCGACTTCATCCGCGGCCCCCGCTGGCGCCAGCTGCGCGAGGCCGGCGTCCACCTGCTCGCCGCGCTGGAGGACATCCCCCGCCTGGGCCGCTTCGCGGTGGGCCGGGTTGACCTGCGCAACCACCGCAAGCTGGTGGTCATCGACAACCGGATCGCGTTCTGCGGCAGCCAGAACTGCGCCGATCCGCAGTTCCGCGTCAAGGCGAAGTACGCCCCCTGGATCGACATCCTGCTGCGCTGCGAAGGGCCGGTCGTACGACAGGCACAGCACCTCTTCCTCACCACCTGGATCGCCGAGACCGGTGAGGACCTCTACGGGCTGCCCGCGGCGGCGCCGGAGCCCGAGCAGCACCACGAGGGCGTGGTCGCGCAGATGTTCGGCACCGGACCGACCACGCCCGGCAACACGATGTCGGACTCCTTCGTCAGCGCGCTGTACGCCGCCGAGCACGAGCTGATCATCACCACGCCCTACTTCGTGCCCGATGAGGCCCTGCTCCGGGCGGTGTGCGCCGCACCGCGCCGCGGCGTGACCACCACCCTGATCGTGCCCGCACGCAACGACTCCCCGCTCGTCGCCGCCGCCAGCCGTAGCGCCTACCCGGACCTGCTCGCCGGCGGCGTACGCCTCTTCGAGTACCCGCTGGGCCTGCTGCACACCAAGTCGATCACGCTCGACGCCCGGATCGCCCTGGTCGGCTCGGCGAACATGGACCGGCGCAGCCTGGAACTCAACTTCGAGAACAACCTGCTCGTCCTCGACCCCGGTCTTACCGCGACCATCCGTCAAAGACAGCTCGGCTACCTCTCCCAGTCGACCGCCGTCGAAGCCGAGACCGTCAAGGCCCGGCCCTTCCGCACCCGACTGATCGGCGACGTGATCGGCATGGCCTCACCACTGCTCTGAACCCGTGGGGTTAGCCGCTGACGCCGATGGCGAACACGTGCAGGGCCGTGACCTGGGCGGCCTGGCCGTTCTGGGTGACGTCGGGCAGCACCACGTACTGCACCGTCTTCGACGAGTCGATCGGGACGCTCGCGTAGTAGACGTTGACGGGCTGCGTCTGCTTAGAGCTGTTCGCCCCGTTGTTCAGGTACGGCGTGGTCGCCGCGATCGAGGTGCCCGCGATGGCGCTCGAGGACCACCAGTCCGCGAAGCCAAGCGCGAACGACTGCGTCGTACCGTCGGTGTAGACGATCGTGCCGGTCCCTGAGCCCGTGCCGTTGTTTGATGCGCCGAGGAAGGCCAGCGTGCTGCCAGAGCCGGAGACCGGCACCGCCTGGCCGCCGCAGACGACGTTGTCGGGCACGTTCACGCCCGGCCACGTAAAGCTGGTCCCGCCGACCGTCACTGTCTGACCGGATACGAATCCGTCTGCCGCGAGCGCCTGAGCGGAGAAGTTCAGCCCGCCGCCGTCGAACGCGCCGGCCGCCGCGGCATTGTCGTTGCTGATGCCGGTGTTGTCGTACGCTGCCGCGACCGACGCGTAGGGCACGTTGGTCGACGCCGAACTGCTGAACGTGCCCTCGCTGGACGTCGCGCCGAACGTGATCGGGTACTCCTGCGGCGTCGCTCCCGCCGCCGGCGTCACCTGCCACGTCGCGGTGGCCTTGCCGCCGGCCGGCACGCTGGCGAACGTCACCGTGCCGGCCGCCGTCGCCGTCCAGCCGGACGGCACGGTCGCCGACAGGGCGACGTTCGAGACCGCATTGCCGCCGCCGTTCGTGAACGTCGCGCTCACCGTTGACGGCTGGCCCGCAGGGACGACGGCCGGCGTCGAGTTCGTCAGCGTGCCCTGGACCACGATGACCGCGGTGCCTGTCACGCCGTTGACCGTGACCCTGATCGTCGCGACGCCGTCCTTGACCGCCCGCACCACGCCGCTGGAGTTGACGCTCGCGACGGACGGGTCGCTGCTCGAGTACCTGACTCGCGCCCGCGACAGGTTCACGAACGACTCGTCGTTGTTCACCGCCTCGACGATGCTGTCGGCGCTCGCGTGCGGCTGCTCGAGTGCGGTGTCGGTGTCCGGGGCGATCCACGGGTTGGTGCCGGCCAGGTTAAGGGTCTGGCCGGCCTGGTAGACGACCTGGGCGGGCTGCACGGTCACGTACTGGACGCTCGGGGTGATCGCGCCATGCACGGCGACGGTGCCTGAGCCGGCCACCGTGGCGGAGTTGGGGCCGACGAAGAACTCGTAGCTGCCGTCGTGAACGACCTGCTTGAGCGCCTGCTCGTCCCACTCGCTCAGGCTTGAGGTCTTGACGTGCAGCGTGATGTGCTGACTCTGGCCCGGCTTCAGGTCCGCGGTCCGCTGGAACCCGATGAGCTGATCATCCGGCAGTCCGGTGCCCGGCACGGTGAAACGCGGCGCGGCGTATAGCTGAGCGACCGTGGTGCCCGCGGTCTTGCCGGCGTTCGTGACGTCGAAGCTGACCGTCACCGTACCGTCGGCCGTGGCCGCCTGCGGCCCAACCTGTACGTGGGAGTACTTGAACGAGGTGTAGGACAGCCCGTAGCCGAACGGGTAGGTCGGCGTGCCGGTGAAGTACATGTAAGTGCGGCCGAGGCCGCCGGTCTGGGACGCGGTGAGGCCGTAGTTCGCGATCGGGGGAAGCTGGGAGTCGTCCGCATACCAGGTGAAGTCCAGGTGCCCGGCCGGGTCCTGCTGGCCGAACAGCACCTGGGCGAGCGCGGTGCCCTGGCTCTCGCCGTTGTAGCCGCTGAACACGATGGCCGGGAAGTCTCCCTGTACGTTGCCGAGGTCGACCGGGCCGTTGGACTGGATCACCAGCGCCGTGTCCGGGTTGCCGACCGCAGTTCACCTGGCTGATGAGCGAGTCGTAGTTGCCCGGCATGGCCAGGCTGTTCCGGTCATTGCCCTCGGAGGCGACGTTCAGGTCGGTGCCGACGAAAACGATCACCAGGCTGGCGGACTTGATCGCGGCAAGCGTGGCGGCCGAGCAGTCCGCGGCGGCGGTGGCGGTCGTGGAGGTACCGCAGGAGTCGTACGTGACCTGCGCATTCGGGTTCGCGGCCTGGACCGCCGCGGTGATTCCCTGCACGGCGTTCACCTGGAGCGAGGGGTCACCCGAGTAGTCGCCAAGCGTGACGGTGCCGGCCAGGTTGCCGACGATCACCACGTTGCTCAGCTTCGCCGGGTCGGCGGGAAGCAGCGGCTGACTGGTGCCCGTGACGTTACCGTTCTTGAGCAGGACGAGGTCGTTCGCGGCGACCTGCTCGGCCAGCGCCTGGTGGGCCGGGCTCTGGATCACGCTCTTGGTGATGCCGGTGTAGGCGACCTTGCTCGGCGGGTCGAACTCGCCGGTCTCCATCCGCATCGTGAACAGCTGCGTCAGGTCGCCGTCGAGTACGCCCGCCGACAGCAGGCCGGCGTTGATCGCGTCCTCGATGTTCGTCACCGTCGCCTCGTCGCCGGTGCAGTCGAGCTGGGTGCCCGCCCGGAGCGCGTAGGCCTCGGCGCCCGCGGCCGCGGGGATCGTCGCGCCGGTGGTGTTGTTCGTCCAGATGATCTGGCCGCCCGAGTCCGAAGATGTCCAGCCCGGCGCCGCCCAGGCGTGCCCGCCCGGCGGTTCCTGGAACGCGGTGGCCACCGCGTCGCAGTCGGAGGTCGTGTAGCCGTCGAACCCGTAGGTGCGCTGCAGCAGCTCGTTCGTCGTGTCGGTGTCGACCGTCGCCGGCGTGCCGTCGATCTC
>CAVXAB010000016.1:0-80435 GCA_963759545.1 uncultured Actinomycetota bacterium | reverse complement strand
CTGACGTATCCAGTTGATGTGCTGCCGCTGACGATGGCCGAGATGGACTTCGCCGTTGCGACGCGGGTCGCGGTGGCCCTGCGCGAGGCCGTCGAGCGGTCCGACACCGGATACGCGATGGCGCTGCCGGACCTGGGCAGGGCGCTGGCCGACTTCGCGGCGAGCCGGTGGAACGGGGGGCCGACCGCGCGCAGTGGAGCGCAAGCGCAAAGCGCCGGCGCCCGTCGCATTCCGTTGAATGCGGCCGGGCGCCGGCGCTTGCGACTGCGGCTACGCGCGTGGAAGTTACGCGGCCTGCTTGTCGGTGTCGGTCTGCTTGGTGTCGGCGTGCGGGCCGGTCAGCCGCGGCATCGTGGCCGCGTGCGCCGGATGGTGTGGGTGGCTCGCATCCGCGGCCGGACGCGGCTCAGGCACGAAGCCCTTCGGGCGCGGCGTGCTTGCCGCTGGACTTGTAGAGACCCAGCGAGCGGAACGGACGGCTCTTCGACACAGAAAAGGCCATTGTTACTTCCCCCTTGACCCAATCAGCGCAGCGTGCCCGTTCCCCCCGCTAGACACTCGCGACCGGTCCCGTTCCGGCTGCCTGCGCTGACTCCAGAATGCCCGAC
This sequence comes from uncultured Actinomycetota bacterium, assembly GCA_963759545.1. Classification (GTDB taxonomy): domain Bacteria; phylum Actinomycetota; class Actinomycetes; order Streptosporangiales; family Streptosporangiaceae; genus Trebonia. The sequence continues at coordinate 79,827 of CAVXAB010000016.1, read as the reverse complement.
CGGCGCAGACGTAAACACCCCTCGGACGCCACCGTGCCCAAACCGATATGAAAGGTCGACAGTCTGGCGCGGACCGGTCGAGCTTCTGTAGCATTTCCGACTATAAGTAACTAAATCGTCGCAATCAGCTACGAGTCGCGGCCTGGCAGGGAGTAAGGGGGTCCGCCCTGGCAATGCCGTGACCCCCGGTTCTGGCTTTGCCGCTCCCCGGCTTCGTGCCGGGCCCGCGCGTGCCCGTTCCGTCCGAATTGTCCCGAGCCGCCGCGGCCCCAAACCATGATCATGTGGATTCCGCAGCTTATAAGCTGCAGAATCCACATGAAAACCGAAATCCCTGTCGATCAGACCGCATCATATGCTTGGGCACCGCACCATGCGCGCCGGCACCACGTCCCAGCCCGCGCGTGGCCCTCACGGTCACCACGGACCACTTCAGCCAACGGCATTGGGCTGCCGGGAGATGCCGGTCGGTCCTCGGGGGCCTGATGCGACCGCGGTTCTTGCGATCAGGCCCGCGGCGGCCGACATCGGGGGAATGGCCGGTCGCCCTGGCCGGGAAAAGTCGCCCCCGGGAGCTAACAGCTTCTCTCTGAGGGCGGCGCCCTTTGCCTTGGCCTGCGCCGTGAGGCGGGCCTGGAACTCGATCATCTGCGTGCGCAGTTCATCGTCGGCGGCGGCGAGAATGCGGACCGCCAGGAGTCCCGCGTTGCGCGCGCCACCGACGGCGACCGTCGCCACCGGGATGCCCGCGGGCATCTGCACGATCGACAGCAGCGAGTCCATCCCGTCCAGGTACTTGAGCGGCACAGGGACCCCGATGACCGGCAATGGCGTGACCGAGGCCAGCATGCCCGGCAGGTGCGCGGCGCCGCCGGCGCCCGCGATGATCACTTTCAGTCCACGGCTCGCCGCCTGCTCGCCATAGGCGATCATCTCGCGCGGCATTCGGTGCGCGGAGACGACATCCGCCTCGTATGCCACGCCGAACTCGTCGAGAACCTCGGCGGCCGCCCCCATCACCGGCCAGTCCGAGTCCGACCCCATCACCACGCCGACCAGCGGCACGTCACTCTGCACGGGCCAAGCGTAACGGCTACCGCCGCGCCCACCGGGGAGCTGGGCCGGCCGAAGGCTAACGCCGCCCGGTGACCACCACGTGGGAGACGCTCGCCTGGTAATGGCCGGAACCGTCCGGCGGGAGCTGGGTGAACCAGATCAGCAGGTACCTGGCGGCCGCCGGCTGGCGCAGCGTGAGCTTGACGACGCCGCCGACACCGCTCGCCTTCGCCGCGACCCGAAGGTCCTGCGGCGCAGTGCCGTTGCCGACCCGTATCTGAAGGTTCGCACCCTGGTACTCGGCGAGGTCGAGGCGGACGCTGGTGACCGTCACCTTCCCGCCCAGGTCGAGCAGCAGCCCGGTGCCGTGCTTCAGCATCCCGAAGTCCGGCGAGACGTACCACTGAGACGTCCACGGCAGCGACGCGTCGCGCGCGGTGGCGTAGCTGGCGTTGCCCGGGTTGTCGCCGTCGGCAAGGCCGTCGGGACCGTACGCGGCCACGGAGGCGACGGGCAGCGTGGTGACGCGCAAGGCGGCGGCCTTGGCGTCTGCCTCCCTGCGCGCCTGCGCGGAGGCAGAGGCGCTGGCCTGCGCGGACGCGCTTGCCTGAGCCGCGGCCGACGCGCTCGCCTGCGCGGCCGCACTCGCCTTGGCCGCGGCGCTAGCGGCGTTCTGGCTTGGCACGCTGGTGGCGGCCGTGTTCTTGGTGGACGCGTTCCCTGTCGCGAGCGTGACGCCCAGGGCCGCGGCGACGACCAGGACGATGGCGGCCACGGCGAAGAGGCCGCGGCGCTTCCCGCGCACCTGGTCGTCTCGCGCGGTGCCGGCCTGCACGGGGACCGGCTGTCCGGTGGGTTCGCCGTGGCCGCCGGGTCGCTGCCGGCCGGGTCGCTGCCGGCCACGGGGATGATCGCCGTCGCGGAACCAGGCCCAGCCGGTTCCGGCGGCCTGAGGTCGTACCCGGCGGCCATCAGGTCATCCGGCAGCGCCGCCAGGTCGAACCGCGTCTCGGCGGTACCTGGCGGCTGCGCCGCCGCGGGCGGCAGCACGGCGGCCGGCACGTCGGCGAGTGGCACCGCGGCGGGGAACTCGGCCGTGAGGGGGACCTCGGGCACGATCGGCAGGTCGTACGAGGTGGTGGCGGGGTCCGCGCGGACCGCCGGCAGGTCAAACCGCGTCTCCCCCAGGTCCACCGGGCCGTCGTCGCCTGCCGCGTCCCCGGTGACCGGCGGCAGGTCGAACGTGCTCGGCAGGGCGACCGGCGGCAGGTCGAACGTGGTCGGCGGGGCGACCGGCGGCGGGATGCTCGGTAGCTCAAGGGTGTGCCCGCCGGTCGAGCCGTTCGCGCGCTCGTTCTGGACGCTGGCGCGCCCCTGGTCGTACTCGCGGATCAGCGGCTGCGCGTCGATGCCGACCGCGCCCGCGATGGCGCGCACGTACCCACGGACGTACAGGTCGCCGCCGCATGCTTCGAAGTCGTCCTGCTCGATACTGCGAATGACCGTCCCACGGATCCTGGTGCGCTCGCTGAGCTCATCAATCGAAAGACCCGCCTGGTAACGGGCCTCAGTCAGCGTTTCGCCAACGGTCACGAAACCTCCACGTACCGCCCTGCATTAATCATCTTGTGACAGAATAGTTCCGGATGATCTTTTGGTGCGCCTGATCAGGGATTTCTGTCAATCGCCGTCTTCGGTTCCCCAGCGGAGGTAACTCGCCGCGCGACGAGCCCGGTCACGGACCTCCGCCACGTCGTCTTCCGGGCCGCCGACGATCGTGACGTGGCCGATTTTCCGCCCGACGCGAACTTCCTTACCGTAAAAGTGGACCTTAACCGCCGGATCGGCCGCCATCACGTGGATATAGCGGTCGAAGACGTCGGGGTCGGTGCCGCCAAGCAGGTTCGCCATGACGGTGAAGGTTCCTTCCGGCGGCGCGCAGGACCCGAGCGGCAGGTCGAGCACCGCGCGCAGGTGCTGCTCGAACTGGGACGTGCGGGCTCCTTCGATCGTCCAGTGCCCGCTGTTGTGCGGCCGCATGGCGAGCTCGTTGACGAGCAGGCCGCCGTGCCTGGTCTCGAACAGCTCGACGGCGAGCAGGCCGGTCACGCCGAGCTCGGCCGCGATCTTGAGCGCCATCGCCTCGGCCTCGACGGCCGTGTCCTGGCTAAGTCCGGGCGCGGGCGCGATCACCTCCCGGCAGATGCCGTCCACCTGCACGGTCTGCACCACCGGGTACGCCGCCCCCTGGCCGGACGGTGACCGGGCGACCAGCGCCGCCAGCTCACGCTGGAACGGCACGAACTCCTCGGCCATCAGCGGGATGCCGTGCGCGAGGACTTCCTCCAGCTCTCCGGTGGACTCGCAGACCCAGACGCCCCTGCCGTCGTAGCCGCCGCTGACCGCCTTGAGCACTACCGGCCAGGTCCCGCCGGCAAACGCCGCCACGTCGGCGAGCGACGCAACCGGCGCGAACCGCGGGCACGGCACGCCAAGCGCGGTGAGCCGCTCGCGCATCGCCAGCTTGTCCTGGGTGTACCTGAGGGCGCCGCTGCCCGGGCGGACCAGGACTCCGTCGGACTCAAGCTTGGCGAGGATCGGGCCTGGCACATGCTCATGATCGAACGTGATAACGTCACACTCGGCTGCAAATGCTGAGATATCAGACAAGGACCGGTGCGAGCCGACCGTCACGTCACGCGTGACGAGCGCCGCGCTCTCCTTCTCCGATTCGGAAAGCACCCGGAACGTGGCGCCAAGGCCGACCGCCGCGGCGGCCGTCATCCGGGCGAGCTGCCCGCCCCCCACCATGCCGACCACCGGCATCCCGGTGCCGGACTTCCGCGCGATGGGACCAACCGGTCCCGCAGGTGACAACGGTGAAAGCACGCCGTGTAGCCTACGCGGAACCACCCAATACTGGGTACAACCTACGTGGCGACACGAGGCCGCAACGTCGCGACATACCTCCCGCCAGTCACTCCAGACCCCGCCCGGCGCCTGCCGGCTGAGCCAGAAGTAATTCGGGCCAGTCACACTGGCCATGCATGCCCCCCAGGGAGAACCATGACAGCGCTTAGCGACGACGTTGAAGTCAGAGAAGGAACCTACGGCGACAAGATCATCGCCGTCGAACCCGGCGGAGCGGAGTTCATACCGCTCAACGAGCGGCACGGGCGCCCCTTGCAGCTTTTCTGGACCTGGACCTCGCCGAACATGGAGTTCGCGACCGTCTTCGTCGGCCTGCTTGGCATCCTGCTTGGCCTCAGCTTCTGGGAGACGTTCCTCGCGATCGTCATCGGCACCGCGCTCGGCTCGATTACCCAGGGCATCTTGTCGACCAGCGGCCCGCAGTACGGGGTACCGCAGATGGTGCTCAGCCGCCGTGGCTTCGGTTACTGGGGCAATGCCCTGCCCGCGGGAATCAACTCGGTGGTCGCCGGCATCGGCTGGTTCGCGGTGAACAGCGTGAGCGGCGCGCTTGCGTTGAACGCGCTTACCCACCTGCCAGAAGTGCTCTGCCTGCTCATCGTGGTGGCGCTACAGCTCGCGGTGGCGTTCCTCGGTTACAACTTGATCCACGCATTTGAACGGTACGCCTTCCCGGTTCTCGTCATTATCTTCCTGATCGCCTCGGCGTGGACTCTGTCTAAGGCACACCCAGGCGCGACCCACCAGACCATTCCCGGCGCGTTCCTGATCGAACTCGGCGCGACGTTCGGCTACGCGGTGGGGTGGAACCCCTACGCCTCGGACTACACGCGGTACTTCAAGCCCGACGCCGACAAGAAGGCGATTGCCTTCTGGGCCGGACTCGGCCTGCTGCTGTCTTGTGTGCTGCTTGAGACGGTCGGCGCCGCGGCCGGCACTATCGCGGGCGTAGTGTCTAACGCCAACCCGACGGCCGGCTGGACCGGCATCTTCCCGACCTGGCTGCGCGACCTGACGCTGCTTGCCATCGTTATCGGGGGTATCGCCGCCAACGCGCTCAACATCTACTCCGGCGCGATCTCGTTCACGGCGATCGGCTTCAAGCTGCCGCTGGCGGCGCGGCGGGCCATCGTCGCCCTGGGCTTCGGCGCGATCGGCTTCTTCGTCGGCTGGGCGGGCCTGCACAACGCGGGCTCCGACTACAACAACTTCCTGCTGATCATCGCCTACTGGATCGCTCCCTGGCTGGCGGTCATGTTCTGCGACATGTACCTGCGCCGCCGCCAGGACCCGGCACAGATCGAGCACCTGCTGTTCAACCGGAAGTACACCAACTGGGCCGGCCCGGTGGCGATGCTGGTGGGGGCTGGCATCTCGATCTGGCTCTTCTCCAACCAGACGAAGTACATCGGCCTGGTGCCGACGCACGCGCCCGACACCGGCGACCTCACGTTCGAGGTCGGCTTCGTGCTCACCGCCGTGATCTACCTCACCTGGCGGCTGATCGCCGACCGCCAGGCCCGCGCCCGCGCCGCCTAGCCCGCAGACCGCCTAACCACGGCACAGATACCCCTGGTGTCACGCGTGACACCAGGGGTATCTCTGCTGATGACGCCGATATCGCTCAACAACAATTCAGGCAACTCATAACGGCGCGCTAAGTCGGGCGAATACCGTAGCAGTGCGATCATAACGAAAGGGGCAAACCGCGCATGGCCTTCACAGCCCCCGGCTTGTACTCCCGTGTCCGCACGATGCTGCCCGAGATACTCAAGTTCCTGGTTGTCGGTGGCCTCGGCACCGTGATCGACCTCGGCGGCGCCGCCCTGCTGCACAGCAAGTACCACTTCGAGCCGCTGGCGGCCAAGGCCGTCTCCGTCACCCTCGCGACGCTGTTCACCTACCTGGGTTCCAGGTTCTGGACGTTCAGGGAGCGGGAGAACCAGTCGATGCGGCGCGAGGCGGTGCTGTTCTTCGTGCTCAACGTCGTGGGCCTGCTCATCGCGGAGGCCGTGATCGGCCTCGTGACGTACGTCATGGGGTTGCGCGGCCCGCTCGAGTACAACGCGGCGAGCTTCATCGGCACCGGACTCGGCACGATCTTCCGGTTCTACGCGTACCGCAAGTGGGTGTTCCTCGACCCGGAGGGCACGTCCGCGGCGACGCCACTGCCCGACGCCCCCGCGTTCCCCGACTACCCGCCGTGGGAGCTTGACCCGGCGTTCCTCGTCCCAGCGGAGGCGGCCGTCCAGGCACCGCTCCCGGCGCCGACGTACTCATCCCCCTGGGCACGGCAACCCGCGGCCGCCTGGAACCAGGCACCAGGCCCATCCCGCGTGGGCGCCCCGGCCCCCCAGCCCGCTCCCTTCCCCGCGCCGGCCCTGGGCACCCCCCGGCCGGCGGCCGCCCCGCGCAAGGCACCGACGGCGCCGCCGCGCCCGTCAGGCGGCGGCCGCCACCGCAAGAGCTAAGGACTCCGGGATTTAAGCGGGGCCGGTCCTGCGTGACTTCGCGTGGCCGGACGGCGGGTTGCGCGGCAGGAACACCGCGAACACCGGCGGCCTGCGGCGGGCGAGTACGATCCGGCCGCCGTCGGCGGTCGTCATCGTCCGCGCAAGCGCGAGGCCAAGCCCCGTGCCTTCCGGCCGGCCGCTCACGCTGCGCTCGAAGATCCGGGAGACCAGCTCGGCAGGCACCCCGTCGCCCTCGTCCTCGACCTCGATCACGACCGAGCTTGCCGACTGCGTCCTGCGGATCGTCACCGTGCCCTTGCCGTGCATGAGCGCGTTGTCCAGCAGCGTCGCGATGACCTGGGCCAGGCCGCCAGGGGTGACGTAGGCCTGGAGCCTGGACTCACCGATGAGCACCATCTTCCGGCCGGCCCTGCGGAAGGCGGGTTCCCACTCGGTGATCTGCTGCAGCACGATCTTGTCGACGCTGATCAGTCCCGCCGACCCGGCACCCACCCGGCGGGCCGGGCTCAGCAGGTGAGTCACTACCTCGGCGAGCCGCTCGGCCTGCGCGAGCGCGGCGGTGCCTTCCTCCCTGACCACGTCGGGGACATCCGCCGAGGCGATCATCTCCTCGAGCCGCATCGACAGGGCGGTCAGCGGCGTGCGGAGCTGGTGGGAGGCGTCGATCGCCAGCTCGCGGTCGGCGGTCAGCAGGTTCGTGACCCGCCGGGAGGCGCTGTCCAGGCCGTCGGCGACCTGGTCAAGCTCTGCCAAGCCGTAACGGCGGCCGACCGGGCGCGGGTCACCGGTGCCCAGCCGGCCCGCCGCCTCCGCGAGCTCCTCCACCGGCCTGGCGGCCCGTTCGGCCACGAGGCGGGCGAGGACTATGGCCCCGGCGACCGCCACCGCCAGGAGCGGGAGGCCGAGCGCGAGCAGGGCAGGGTCGCGGATCGCGACGACGACGAGCACCGGCACGGCGGCGACGAGCACCGCGGCAATCGCAACGGCCGCCGCGGACAGCCAAAGCCGCCTCCGCACGCTACCTCCCCCGGGGGGATGGCTGTACCTCCCCCGGGGGCCGTCCCCCCGGTGACCCCCCCGAGCACGGGGGAGTCCCTCCCCCGTAACCCCCTCGCCGGGGCAAGCCCCGGGACGGCGCCTGCGGCGCCGAGTACGTATCCGGTGGTTGCCGTTCTTGGTCCGCTGCTATTTCCCCCTGGTGCCCCTCCGAGCATCTCCATCTCAATCCCCGCGCTCGAACCTGAAGCCGACACCGCGCACGGTCGTGATGTACCTGGGGTGGTGCGCGTCGTCGCCGAGCTTTCTGCGCAGCCAGGAGATGTGCATGTCAAGCGTCTTGGTGGACGTCCACCACTTGGCGTCCCAGACCTCGCGCATGATCTGCTCCCTGGTGACGACCTTGCCCGCGTCCCGCAGCAGAATCCACAGGAGGTCGAACTCCTTCGTGGTCAGGTCGAGCTCGATGTCGCCGTGCCAGGCGCGGCGCGCCTCCGCGTCTACCCGCACGCCGCGCACCGTGCCAGGCACCTCGGCCGTCCCGCGCCGCAGCAGGGCCCGGACCCGGGCGAGCAGCTCCGCGAGCCTGAAGGGCTTGGTCACGTAGTCGTCTGCCCCGGCGTCGAGGCCCACGACGGTGTCTACCTCGTCCGCCCTGGCGGTGAGGATCAGCACGGGGACCCCGTTCCCCTCGGCGCGGACCCGGCGGCACACCTCAAGGCCGTCAAGCTCCGGTAGCCCGATATCCAGCAGGATCAGGTCGATCCCGTCCGACAGCGCGCGCCCGAGCGTCGTCGGCCCGTCTTCTGTGACCTCAACCTGGTAGCCCTCCCTGCGCAGGGCGCGGGACAGCGGCTCGGAAATGGAGGTGTCGTCCTCAGCGAGCAGCACACAGGTCATAAGTAGATAGTAAAGCCACGGTAAAAGGGATGCATCCTATGCCGCGCTGTCATCGTCAGGGACTTGATGTCAGTTGAGCATCGGCCGGCCGCCGTAGTCACCCTGATCGGGCGGCCCGAGCCGGTCATCGCGCAGCCGCTCATCCTCGACCAGCTGAAAAAGCAGGGCCGACACCCGCTCTACGTGCGGGATCTCGGTCAGTGTCAGCTCGCCGTGCTCCCCAGCGGACTCCACGACCAGGGTGCCTGAGCCGAGCAGCCGATCAAGCAGCCCCTTACGGAAGGAGACGTCGGTGATCCGCGACAGCGGGATGTCCCGCCCGTTGCGCGTGAGGATGCCGCTACGCAGCCGCAGCCGCCTGGTCGTCAGCTCGTAGGCCGTGGTCCGCCAGGCCAGGATCGGGTACATCAGCCACCACATGAAAAGCGCGATGGCGACCACGGCGAGCACGAGCCGCTCGATCGCCGCCGCGTTGCTCGCCGGGATGAGCACCTCGCCCACCAGCAGCACGGCGACGACGACGAACGCGAGAACGACCGGCACCGCGAGCGTCTTCCAGTGCGGGTGAAGTATCTTGACGGACTCCTCGCCCACCGCAAGGGAGCGGTCTTGACCCATAGGGACATGGTAGGGCCGCCCGCCCGGTTCGGCCACGAGGCCGGGCCCGGCGCACCGTCCAGCGCACCGGCCCCTACGGCGCCGCCCGGACGTGGACCACGTCGCCTGCCGAGATCGCCATGGGCGGATCGCCCGGATTATCGGCGATAAGAAGCCGGCCGTCGGGGTCAATGCCCCTGGCGACACCCGTCATGAAGCGGCCGATCGGGAGCTCGACCCGCACCTTCTGCCCCAGGGTGACGCAGAGCGGACGGTAGGCGTCGAGCAGGCCGGTGCGCACCGGGTCCGGGTCGGCGCGGAAGGCGACGTACCACCGCTCAAGCTGGCGCAGCACCTCGAGCAGCAGCGCCTCGCGAGCCACCGTGGCGCCCTCCTCGAGGAGCGACGTCCCGGCAAGGCCGGTCGGGGAGACGGGGAGCGCGTCGGCCGGGGTCGCCACGTTGATGCCCGTGCCGATCACCACCGCCGAGCCGTCGGGTGACTGCTCGGCAAGGATGCCCGCGAGCTTGCGGTCTCCGACGAGGACGTCGTTCGGCCACTTCAGCACCGCGGCAACGCCGCCGCCAACGCCGCCGTCACGGAGCGCACGGCGGACGCGACCGCGACGCCGGCCAGCAGGGCCAGCCAGCCGCGCCGGGCGGCCGGCACGGTGGCGGGCCGCAGCAGCACCGAGAACGTCAGCGACGCGCCGGGCACGCTCGTCCAGGTCCGGCCAAGCCGGCCTCGCCCGGCCGTCTGCTCCTCCGCGACAAGGACCTGTCCCTCTGGGCCGGCTGGGTCACCGGCGGCCCGCGCGAGCAGGTCGACGTTGGTGGAGCCGGTCGACGCCACCACGTCGAGCGCCGTCCAGAAGCCGCCGAGCGCCTTGGCTCGCAGCATGCCCTCGTCCATCATCGAGTCCGGATTCCTAGTCGCCGATCGCGATGCGCAAGCGGCGGAAGCCCTTGCCCTTGTTCTCGACCTTGACGACGGCGATGTGGCCGACCTGGGACGTGGACGCCACGTGGGTGCCGCCGTCGGCCTGCTGGTCGAGGCCGACGATGTCCACGATCCGCACCTCCTTGACGTCCTCTGGGACCAGGTTGGTCGCGGTCCTGATGATGTCGGGGATCTGAAACGCCTCGTCGCGTGGCAGCGAGCGGACGTCGATCCTGCGGTCGGCGCGAAGCTCGGCGTTGCAGGCGTCCGCGACGGCCTCCTTGAAGCCGGGCGGCACGGCCTCGAGGTTGAAGTCCATCCTGGCGACCAGTGGCTCCATGTTGCCGCCGGTGACCAGCGCGCCGAAGTCGCGGAACACCACGCCGCACAGCACGTGCAGGCCGGAGTGGGTGCGCATCAGCGCGGTGCGCCTGTCGTCTTCCACCGCGCCGCGCACGCTCGTGCCGACGGGTGGCAGCGGGTCGGTGTCCAGCGGGACGAGGTACACGTCGTCGTTTCCCTTGCGGGCATCGACGATGCGGGTCTGCACCCCGCCCCACAGCAGCACGCCGTGGTCCGGCGGCTGGCCGCCGCCGCCCGGGTAAAAGGCGGACCGGTCGAGGACGATCCCGTCCGGTCCGGAGTCGAGCACCACCGCGTCCCACTCGCGCAGCGTCTGGTCGTCCAGGTCAAGCCGATGCGTCCTGCTCACAACCGCAGCCTACTGCCGGACGGCGGACGCCGCGGCCCTGACGTGCGCCAGGGCGAGCGCCGCGCCCGCGACCGCCAGCGCGGCCAGCGCGACCGTCACGGCCAGGTAGGCGTGGCCCGACGACAGCGCGAACGCGCTGAGCTGCCGCGTGCCGGCGGTCGCGGGGAGCTTCCCCGCCAGGTTCAGGTAGAGCGAGCCGAACGCCGCGATACCGACCACGATGCCCAGCTGGTTGACGGTCACCACCACGCCGCTCGCGTCCGCCGCGCTCGCCACCGGCACACGGGACAAGACCCGCCCCATCAGCGCGCCGAACGCCCCGGCCATGCCGGCGCCGGACACCGCGAGCGCGACGTACAGCCAGACGCCGCCGGTCCCGCCGGAGTGCAGCAGCAGCCCGGACCAGACCAGCCCGGCGCCTTCGACCACGAACCCGATCATCGGCAGTCGCTCGTGGTAGCGGGCGGGAAGCCGCCGCCAGTTCATGCTGACGATCGCGAACGCCACGCCGCACGGGACGAAGGTCAGCCCGGCCCGCAGCGGTGATTCCCCGAGGCCGTCCTGCAGCTCAAGCGCCAGGCCGAAGAGCCAGCCGCCGAACGCCGCCATGGTCGCGAACAGCCCGCCGAGGCCGGGGATCATGCCGGGCAGCGTGAGCAGCGAGCGGGGCAGGATCGGCTGGCCGCCGCGCGCCGCCACCCGGTGCTCAACCGAGCCGAGCAGTGCGAACAGCACGACCGAGGCGGCAAGCAGTATCCAGCCCCACACCGGCCAGCCGAGCGGCTGCCCGAGCACGAGCGGCAGCACGAGCGCGAGCACGGCCGGCGTGAGCACCGCCAGGCCTGGCAGGTCGAGGGTGCGGATCCCGTCGAAGCGGCCCGCGGGCAGCTGCCGCCCGAAGGCGAGGACCAGCAGGCCGACCGGCACGTTGACGAGGAAGACCGGCCGCCAGGAGCTGCCGAACAGGTCCGCGGAGACGAGCAGGCCGCCCAGGATCTGGCCGAGGACGGCGCCGCCGGAGATCACGGTCGCGTAGAGGCTCATCGCCCGTGCCCGCGGACCCGGCGCGGTGTAGCTGCGCTGGATGAGGCTGAGGATCTGCGGGATCATCGTCGCGGCGCCAACCCCCTGAAGGAACCGCAGCGCGATGAGCGCGCCGGTCGTCGGGGCGAGGCCGCAGCCGAGCGACGCCAGGGTGAACAGCGCCACCCCGGCGAGGTACACCCGCCGGTGCCCGAGGATGTCGCCGAGCCGCGCGCCGGTGACGAGCAGGACCGCGTACGCGATCGTGTAGCCGGCCACGACGAGCTGCAGTCCGGCACCGGACGCGCCGAGCGTGGCATGCATCGCGGGCACCGCGACGTTGACGATGTTGGTGTCAAGGACCGCCATGGCCTGGCCGACGAGCACGATGGCGAGCGCCACACCAGGCGGCGTGACGCGGCCGGTCCGGCCGGTCAGGCCGGGCCGGCGCGCGACGGCCGGGCGGGCGCTTTCTGCGAGGTCTGTCATGCCAGCTAGCCTGCCGCCTTTCTTATGCTGGTACCAAGAGCCTGGTTATCCTGGTACTAACACCACCTGGCAGGCCAGGGACCAGCATGGGAGGATGGCCACCGTGAGCGTTACGACCGTCGCGGGCAGCAGCCAAGACGCGGGCACCGAGCACGGCCGAGCCGCGAGCACGGCGCGCAGGACCGAGCTCGCCGCGTTCTTGCGCAGCCGCAGGGAGCGGATCAGCCCGGAGGATGTCGGCCTCCCCGCCGGCACCCGCCGGCGCACCGCGGGGCTGCGGCGCGAGGAACTCGCCCAGCTCGCCGGGGTCGGGGTCACCTGGTACACCTGGCTGGAGCAGGGCCGCCCGATCAACGCGAGCGTCCAGGTGCTCGACGCGATCGCGCGCACGCTCAGGCTCGACGTCACCGAGCGCGGCCACCTGTTCCGACTCGCCGATGTGCCGGGCGCGGCGGGGCCGGCGGACTGCGTCGAGTGCCCGCTGCCGTCCGAGGTGCAGCGCATCCTCGACGCCATGCCGTACCCGGCGAGCGTCGTCACCGAGCGCTTTGACCTGATCGCCTGGAACAGGGTGTACGCCGCGCTGTTCCCCCGACTGACCGAGGCTCCGGCCAATGAGCGCAACACGTTGCTCTCCTGCCTCATTGGCCCGGCCTGCTGCAGCCCCGTGCCCGAGCAGGACAAGTACTCCGCCGCGCTCATCGCCCAGCTGCGCGTGGCCTACGGCAAGCACGTCGGCGACCCCGCCTGGACGCACTTCATCCGCCGCCTCGAGGCGCTAAGCCCGACGTTCGCCGCGATCTGGGCGGCGCACGACGTGGCCCAGCCGAGCAGCCACACCAAGACGTTCCGCCATCCCAGCCTCGGACTGATCACCACCAAGTCGACCAGCTTCGCGGTCGCCGCCGTCCCCGGCGCGCGCATGGTGATCTACACCCCTGACGACGCGCAAAGCGAACAGGGCGTCGCGCGGCTTGCCGCCGGCGAGGAGCTGACCGTCCGCTTCCCCTGTTTCAGCTCCCATGATCCCGAACGACTGCGGCTTGCTGCGGTCCCGTAAACCGCCTTCCAACCGTGCGGGCAGGACTCTCATCCCGTGTTCTGCAGGCCGGCCGCTATGCCGCTGACCGTTAGCAGCAGCAAGCGCTCAAGGGCGGCGCGGTACGTCGCGTCACCGTCCTCGGCCCGCAGCGCCGACAGGGCGCGCAGCTGCAGGTAGGACAGCGCGTCGACGTACGGGTCACGCAGCACGATCGCGCGGGAAAGCACCGGGCGGCCCGCGACCAGGCGGTCGTGCCCGGTGACGGCGAGGACCAGCCGCCGGGTGAGGTCGTACTCGGCGAGCACGCGCTCGGTCAGGTCGGGCCGGCCGCCCAGGGCCAGGTAGCGGGCGGCGATCTCCCGGTCGGTCTTCGCCATGGACATCTCCGCGTTGTCGAGCAGCGTGGCGAGCAGCGGCCACTCGCGGTAGGCGCGGCGCAGTCCGGCCAGGCCCTCGGCAGGAATGGCACCGTCGGAGTCGCCCGCCGGGATCCCGGACCACGCGGCGGCGGCAAGTCCGCTGCCGAGGCCGTACCAGCCGGGCAGGTTCAGCCTGGTCTGCGCCCAGGCGAACACCCAGGGGATCGCGCGCAGGTCCTCAAGGCCGATCGGGCCGCCGCCGTGGCCGCGGCGCGACGGCCTTGACCCGATCCGCAGGCCGCCGATCTCCTCAAGCGGGCTGACGGTGGCGAACCACTCGGCGAACCCGTCGGTCTCCACGAGCGCGCGGAACGATCCCTTCGCGGCGTCGTCGATGGCCGCCGCCAGTTCCTGGAAGTCGGTCGCCGCCGTGCGGTTGCGGTCCGCGACCGACGACGAGGAGGCAAGCAGCACCGCCGAGGTGACCTGCTCCAGGTGCCGCAGCCCGATCGCGGACCGGCCGTACCGCGCGAAGATGACCTCCCCCTGCTCGGTGACCTTGAGCCGCCCGTCGACCGAGCCTGGTGCCTGGGCGAGCACGGCACGCCCGGCGGGGCCGCCGCCGCGGCCGATCGCGCCGCCCCGGCCGTGGAACAGGGTCAGCTTCACGTCGTGCTCCGCCGCCCACGCCGCGAGCTCGGCCTGGGCGTCGAACAGCCGCAGCGTCGCCGAGGCGGGCCCGAGTTCCTTGGCGGAGTCGGAGTAGCCGAGCATCACCTCCAGCTGCCGGCCGGTCGCGGCGAGCCGCTCGGTCACGACGGGCAGCGAGAGCATGCCGGTCAGCACCGACGTCGCGTTGGCCAGGTCCTCGCCGGTCTCAAACAGCGGCACCACGTCGAGCACCGGGCCGTCGCCGTCGGGGAACGCGTACCCGGCTAGCTCGTAGACCGCCGCGATGTCCTGCGCCGACGTGGTGAACGAGATGATGTACCTGCGGCACGCGTCGACGCCGTAGCGGCGCTGGATCCAGGCCATCACCCGGATGGTCTCGAGCACCTCTTGCGTCATGGCCGACTGCGGACCGCCCGCCCGGAGCTCGGCAAGCGCCTGGGCGTGCACCCGGGAGTGCTGGCGCACCTCAAGGCCCGCCAGGTGGAAGCCGAACGTCTCGGTCTGCCAGATCAGGTGCTGCAGTTCCCCGTACGCCTGCCTGACCGCGCCGGCCTCGGCGAGCGACGACTGGACCAGGCGCAGGTCGGCGAGGAAGTCCGCCGGACCGGCGTAGGCCAGGTCGAGGCTCCTTGTCCGTGTCGCGGCGAGCCGCTCGGTCGCGTACAGCAGGTAGGCGCGGTAGGGCTCGCCCGGCGAGCGGGCGGTGATCTCCGCCAGCAGTTCCGGTTGCTCGGCCGAGGCGGCGGCAAGCGCCCGGCGCAGCGGCGGCGGGGCGGAGTCCTGGTAGACGGTCAGCGCCCGGCCGATCCTGCCGCAGGCCGCCTCGAGGCCGCGCAGCGCGTGCTCGGCCTGGATCACCGCGGCCTCCCTGGTCACCGCGGCGGTGACGTTCGGGTTGCCGTCCCGGTCGCCGCCCACCCAGGAGCCGAACCGGATGAACGGCGGCACCGGCGACGCCGCCGTGCCGCTCGCGGCGCCGAGCAGCACGTGGTCGAGCTCCCGGTACACGGCGGGCACCAGCCGGAACAGCGTCTCGTCGAACGCGGTCATCACCGAGCGGACCTCGTCGGCCGGGGCCATCCCGGCAACCCGCAGCTGGGCGGTCCGCCAGAGCAGGTCGACCTCCTCGCGCAGCTTCCTGCGCTCCTCCGCCTGCTGCGCGGCCCCCGTCCGCTGGTCGTCGATCGAGTTCAGCAGCTCGTTGACCCGGCGCAGCGAGGCGACGACCGCCCGGCGGCGGGCCTCGGTCGGATGCGCGGTGAAGACCGGGTGCACCCGGAGCCCGGCGAGCAGCCGGTTCAGGTGCTCGGCGCCGCCCTCGGCGGTGAGCCGGTCCACCGCGTCCGCGAGCGACTCGCGCGGCGGGCGGTCGCCCGAGTCACGCTGCCGCAGCGCGCGCACCCGCTGCTCTTCCTCTGCCAGGTTGACCAGGTGGAAGTAGACGGTGAACGCCCTGGCGACCAGTTCGGCCCGGTCCCACGACCAGGCGGAGACGAGCGCCATGATCTCGTCGCCGGCCGCCGCGGCCTGCGCCGATCCCCGGTCGGCGGCCGAACGGGCGGCGATCACCGCGTGCCGCAGCCGCTCAACGTCGGCGAGCAGGTCCGCCCCGTCGGACTCGCTGATCACCTCGCCGAGCACCTCGCCGAGCAGCCGGACGTCCCGGCGCATCGACTCGGGCAACTCCGCGGAATCGCGCTCACGGCCGGTGCCGCCCGCAACGTCAACGGTTAGGTCATCGACGGGAGCCGCGACCGGGCCGCCCAGTTCATCACCAGCGTAGGAGTCCACGAGGTGAGCCTAACCAACGGCCTCGCGCGCGCGGTCAAGCGGTCTAGACCTTTGTCCGTTTTTCTGAGCCGGCGACCTGCGGGGGCACGGGCGAAAGCGAAGACTCCGAGTTAACCTTCCCCCATGACCGCGAATGACGCTGTGCCTGGCGACCCGGCGGGCTGCCCGCGCCGGATGTGCACACGACGGCGGGCAAGCTCGCTGACCTGGAGCGGCGCCGTTATGAGGCGGTGCACGCGGGGTCGGCCGCGGCGGTGGAGAAGCAGCACGCGAAGGGGAAGCTGACCGCCCGCGAGCGGATCGCGCTGCTGCTGGACGAGGGGTCGTTCACCGAGCTGGACGAGCTGGCCCGGCACCGGGCGCACGACTTCGGCATCGAGAAGAACCGCCCGTACGGGGACGGGGTGGTCACCGGCACCGGGCTGGTCGACGGGCGGCCGGTCGCTGTCTACTCCCAGGACTTCACCGTGTTCGGCGGGTCGCTCGGGGAGGTGTACGGGGAGAAGATCGTCAAGGTCATGGACCACGCCATGAAGGTCGGCTGCCCGGTGATCGGGATCAGCGACGGCGGCGGCGCCCGCATCCAGGAGGGCGTGGTCGGCGCTGGGTTTGTTCGCGGAGATCTTCTTCCGCAACACCCGCGCCTCGGGCGTGATCCCGCAGATCAGCCTGATCATGGGGCCGGCCGCGGGCGGGGCGGTGTACTCCCCGGCGATCACCGACTTCACCCTGATGGTCGAGGGCACCAGCCACATGTTCATCACCGGCCCGGACGTGATCAAGACCGTCACCGGCGAGGACGTCACCTTCGAGGAACTCGGCGGCGCCGCCGCCCACATGACCAAGTCCGGGGTCGCCCACTACCAGGCCACCGACGAGGAAGACTGCATCGAGTTCGCCAGGCTGCTGCTGTCCTACCTGCCCTCGAACAACCTCGACGAGCCGCCCGCCGTCCCGGCAGTCCCCGACTACGCGCTCAGCGCGGCGGACGAGGAACTCGACGTCCTGATCCCCGACTCCCCCAACCAGCCCTACGACATGCACCGGGTCATCGAGACCGTCCTGGACGAAGACACGTTCTGCGAGGTCCACGAGGGCTTCGCGCGCGAACATCGTGGTCGGCTTCGGCCGCGTCGCCGGCGCCCCCGTGGGAGTGGTCGCCAACCAGCCGCTGCACCTGGCCGGCTGCCTCGACATCGACGCCTCGGAGAAAGCCGCCCGGTTCGTCCGCACCTGCGACGCGTTCAACGTCCCCGTGCTGACGTTCGTCGACGTGCCCGGGTTCCTGCCCGGCGTCGCCCAGGAGCACGCGCGGGCATCATCCGCCGCGGCGCCAAGCTGCTGTACGCCTACGCCGAGGCCACCGTCCCCAAGGTCACCGTCATCACCCGCAAGGCCTACGGCGGCGCCTACGACGTCATGGGCTCCAAGCACCTCGGCGGCGACGTCAACCTCGCCTGGCCCACCGCCCAGATCGCCGTCATGGGCGCCGCCGGCGCCGTCAGCATCCTCTACCGCCGCGAACTCGCCGCCGCCGACGACCCCGACCAACTCCGCGCCCAGCAGCACCACCCAGTACGAGGACACCCTCGCCAACCCCTACACCGCCGCCGAGCGCGGCTACCTCGACGCCGTCATCCGCCCCGCAGAAACCCGCACCCACATCACCAGGGCCCTCACCTCACTGCGCACCAAACGCGAAACCCTCCCACCCAAAAAACACGGCAACATCCCCCTATAAGCGTTGGGCGTCAACCATGCCTTCAGTAACCATTCAGGACTCTTCCGCCGGCAATCCAGTGTCAAGTGGCACGCGCACGGTCCAACCTGCCCTAGAGTCGTAAGACGATGAGCGAATTCGCCGCCCCGATGCCCGTCCTCGCCAGATATGCGGTCATGGTTGACGTCGGGTATATCTACGCGGCCGCAGGCGAGTTGCTCTTCGGTACCAGCGCGCGCCGTGACTACCGCGTCGATGCGGTCGGCCTGATCCAGGCGGTAACCAAGCACGCCGATGAGCTCTTCCGCGGCGAGTTGCTCCGCGTTTACTGGTACGACGCGGCCCGCGACCGGGTGCCCACCATCGACCAGCGCGTCGTCGCCCAGATGGCCTGGGTCAAGCTCCGCCTCGGCAACCTGAACGCCCGCGGCCAGCAGAAGGGCGTGGACGCCAATATCCGCGCCGACATGGAAGCCCTCGCCAGGCACCGCGCGATCACCGACGCGGTGCTCATCGCGGGCGACGAGGACATGGTGCCCGCCGTCGAGGCCGCGCAGGCCTATGGCGTCCGGGTGCACCTGTGGGGCGTCGAGCCGCCGTACGGCACCAACCAGGCCGAGCGCCTGGTCTGGGAATCGGACACGGTGGACATCCTCGACTCGGCATTCGTCCGCCCGTACTTCACCAGGAACCCGGCGGCCGAGTCACCCAGGTCCGACGTCCAGGCCACGGTCCCGTCGCCGGCCCAGCTGTTCGGCGAGCACCGCCCGCGCCCGCCCGCCGAGATCGGCAGGAACTCGCACCTGTCCAGGACCGGCCCCATGCAGCACGTGACCCAGAGCGGCGCGTTGCCGCGCCTCGGACCGGACCGGCGGCACGTCGAGGAAGCGGGCGAGCACGTCGCCCACAAGTGGATCCTCACCCGGGGCGCGGACAACATCCGCGACCTGCTGCCAGGCCCGATCCTGCCGCCCGTCATCGACAAGGAACTGCTCGTCGAGGCGGAGAAGGAACTCGGCCAGTCGCTGCGGCCTTACCAGGAGGCCAGGGAGTGGCTGCGCGATGCGTTCTGGGCGCGGGTGCACCGCGAGTTCGGCATCGGCGTCGGCAAGTCGCGTGGCTGAGGACGCCCCCTTTCTCCGCATAGTGCACGGCGACGCGACTCCCGAGGAGGTCGCGGCCATAGTCGCCACCCTCACGGCTATCGCCGCCGCGCGATCACGGGTGGCGGAAGAGGCGAAGCACGAATCCGTTCTGGCTAACTGGAATGACCGGGCCCGGCTGCTACGTGCACCCGTGCACCCGGCCCCAGGCGGCTGGCGGCGCTCCGCCCTTCCCTGACATTGCCGGTGTCCTGATCAATTTGCCGCCCGGCTTGCCGCGGTTTGGGAGTGCGGCTCACCTGCGATGATGTCGCGCGCCTACAAAGTGAGGGCCGATGCGCGGTCGAGGATGAGGTCGGTGGCGGTGGTGACCGTGTCGGCTAGCGGCGGCCAGGGGAAGACCGGGCGGGAGATGCGCAGGTTCACTGTGCCGTGCAGGAGCTGCCAGAGCAGGACGGACGCACGGAAAGCCGATCCGTCCTGGTCGTGCGGGTCCCCGCTAGCGCCGAGTGCGGCGGCGATCGCCGCGGTGCGCTGCTCGAACGCCGACCGGCCGGGAATGAGCGTCAAATCGGCCACCGGGGGCAGCGGGCTGGCGAACATCACCCGGTACAGGCCCGGGTTGGCCAGCCCGAAGTCGCAGTAGGCCAGGGCCATCGCGCGGACCGCGTCCCTCGGCGTGGCGGCGGCGTCGCGGGCGGCCTGCTGGGCGGCGAGCATCTCGCTGAAGTGCTGGTCGGCGACCGCGAGCACCAGTTCGTCCGTGTCGGCGAAGTGCAGGTAGACGGAGGTGGCGGCGACCCCGGCGGCGCGGGCGACGCCGCGCAGCGTTAGCGGCGGTGCCGCCGGGTCCGCGAGCAGGCGGCTCGCCGCCTCGATGATGTCCGCGCGCAGCCGGTCGCCCTGCCCGCGCGGGTTGCGGCGGCGGTGCTCCTGAGTGGCCATGCCTAAAGGCTACACCCGTTGCGCTACGTCTGAACATTTATCTTTGCCCGATCTATTGACAGCCGTAAGGCTACATACGTACGGTCATCTCATAACCGAACGTCCGTAGCCTTACGGTCGCACAGTAAAAGATCGGAGCAGGTCCAATGTCCGCCACCCTCACCCTCGTCCAGGCGCAGGCCGCCGCCTCGCCCGCCACCGCCCGTCCCGCTTCCGCCTCGTCCCGCCGCAAGTGGTACACGCTCGCCGTGCTGTGCCTGTCGCTGCTCATCACCGTCGTAGACTCCACGATCGTCAACGTGGCGTTGCCCTCGCTCGCCCGCGACCTGCGGGCAGGCACGTCCGGCCTGCAGTGGATCACCGACTCCTACACGCTCGCGTTCGGCGCGCTGCTCCTGCTGGCAGGCGCGATGGCCGACCGGTTCGGCAGGCACCGCTCGCTGGCCGCCGGCCTGACGGTCTTCGCCGCCGGCTCCCTGGCCGCCGCGCTCACCCGCACGACCGCGGAACTCATCGCGGCCCGCGCCGTGATGGGAACCGGCGCGGCGTTCATCATGCCCGCCACGCTGTCGATCCTGACCAGCGTGTTCACCGATCCTGGCGAGCGCGCGAAGGCGATCGGCATCTGGTCGGCGATCAGCGGACTCGGCGTGGCGATCGGGCCGGTCGCCGGCGGCGTGCTGCTCGCCCACTTCGGCTGGGACTCGATCTTCCTGGTCAACCTGCCGCTGACCGCTATCGCGCTTGCCGCGGGGCACTGGCTGGTGCCCGCGTCACGCGCCCCCGTTGCCCGGCGGCTTGACGTTGCCGGCGCCATGGCCTCGGTCGCCGCGTTCACCGTGCTGACCTGGGCACTCATCGCCGCCCCGGGGAGCGGCTGGCTGTCGGCCGCGACGCTGGGCCGGCTGGCGGGCGCTGGTGTCCTGCTCACGGCGTTCGCCGTGATCGAGGCCCGCGGCGACCACCCGATGCTGCCGCTGTCCCTGTTCAGGAACCGCCGCCTGGCCGGCGCGGCGATCGCGCTGCTCGCGCTGTTCTTCGCACTGTCCGGCGCGGTGTTCCTGACCACGCAGATCTACCAGGTCGTCCTCGGCTACAGCCCGCTCGCCGCCGGACTGCGGGCGCTACCGTCGGCGATGACGCTGGCCATCGCGGCAGCGGCGGGCGCGCACCTGGCCAAGCGGGTCGGCGCGCGCGTCCCGGTCGCGGGCGGCCTCGCGCTGGTCACGGCCGGCCTGGGCTTCTTCGCCACGGCGACGGCGGCCTCGTCTTACGCGCACTACGTCATCGCGATGGTTCTGGTGTCGGGCGGCGTCGGACTGGCCATGTCGGCGGCCACCACGCTCAGCATGGAGCAACTTCCCCCCGCGCTCGCCGGAGTAGGCTCCGCCGTCAACGACGCGACGAGGAACATGGGCAGCGTCCTCGGCGTCGCCGTCGTCGGCTCGGTCACCGCCTCGGTCTTCACCAGCCGACTGGCCAGCCACCGGCTGCCCGCCGCCTCGGTTGGCCAGGCAGTCGCGGCGGCGCACCACGCGGGCGGCCCCGCCGCGAGCACGGTGCACGCCATTGCCTGGGCATTCATCGGCGGCGCCGACTACGGCGTCCTCGCCGCGGCGGCCGTCACCCTGGCCGGCGTAGCGGTCGCCATCACCACCCTCCGCACGCGCGGCGGGCGCGAGCAGGCCTAGCCCCCAGGCAGGTGGCCCGCCGGGACCGGTTGGTCCCGGCGGGCCTTGCCGAGCGCGGTCGTGCCGGCGGGTCTTGCCGGCGGGTCTGCCGGCGGTCATGCCGGCGGGTCTTGCCGGCGGGTGGCGGATCGTATATTTTCGCGGCGTGACTGAGCAGTGGCGCGACGTGGCGCATATCGGGCACGCGGAGCTGCTGACGCCGGCACCGGAAGCGTCGCTTGAGTACTTCACCGCGCTGCTCGGGCTCACGGTCGTTGCTGAACAGGGTGAATCTTGGTACCTGCGCGGCTACGGTGACTACGAGTCCTACTGCCTCAAGCTGACGGCTTCCCCTTCCCCGGGGCTCGGGCACATGGCCGTCCGAGCCTGGTCGCCTGAGGCGCTCGCCCGCCGGGTGTCGTGGCTCAAGGATGCGGGCGTCCCTGGCGGCTGGGTCGAGCCGGAGGCGGGCAAGGGGCCGGCCTACGAGTTCACCGACCCGGACGGCCACCGGGTCCGGATTTACTACGAGACTTCGAAGTACGTGCCGCAGGCCGGGGACCGGCCCGCGATGAAGTCCAACCACCAGCGGTACCGCGGGGTCGGGGCCAACGTGCGGCGACTGGAGCACGTGAACCTGATGGCTTCCGATGTCCGCGCGTGCCGGGAGTTCTGGGCCGACGGGCTCGGGCTGCGGACCTTCGAGATCATCAGGCGCGACGACGGGTCCGAGGACGGCGCCTGGCTGTCCTCGACCGTCCAGGGCCATGAGGTCATCTACGTGCGCGACTACCTGGCGGGCGCCGGCCGGCTGCATCACCTGGCGTTCTGGGTCGACTCCAGGGAAGACGTGCTGCGCGCCGCCGACCTGATGAACGACGCTGGCGTCCCGATCGAGGCGGGCCCGTCGCGGCACATCCCGATCCAGGGGTTCTACCTCTACACCCGCGAGCCGGGCGGGAACCGCATCGAGATCTGCTCCGGCGGCTACCTCGGCTTCGACCCGGACGACAACCCGGTGATATGGACTCCCACGGAGTACGCCGCCAAGCCCGGCTGGGGCGCGCGGCTCCCCGCAACGTTCCGCACCTACGGCACTCCACCGCTCGGCGTCCCCGAGGAATCCGTCACCGCCGACTGGCCCGCCCCAGCGTTGCCCGAGTGGCCTTAAGCCCGGGGTACGCCGGTCGCGGTGGTGCTGGTGCCCGAAAGTGCACGATGCAAGAAAAGCGCTCGTCGTCACACGCGATGCCGTTGACTTTGTGGTGCATGGTGACTGTGGGGGCCGCGCGTGGGCTGGCACGCGGCGCCCGCGCGCCGGCGGCGGCCTGATCGACAGGGATTTCGGTTTTCATGTGGATTCCGCAGCTTATAAGCTGCGGAATCCACATGATCATGGGCAGATCATGAGCGGGGCCGCAATGGCGCCGGGACAATCCGGACGAAACGGCCACACGCGGGCCCGACGCGAGAACCTCACGCCGACTCGCACTTGCGCCCACAGATTCCACCGTTAGTCACTCCGGCGTCGGCGCACGGTCGCCGGCGGGTTCCGGCGCGCTGTCAGACTCGTCGCACCGATCACTAGCCAATCCCGTCGCTGGGCGCGGGGAGGAGAGTTCCGATGGGCGAGCGGATTTCCAGGCGCGGAGTGCTGCAGGCCGGGCTCGCGGCCGGTGCCGTGGCAGGCACCGGCGCGTGGCGGGCGGCACCGGGGAAGGGCCGGCCGCCGCGGCCGCCGGGATCGCTGCCCTATCCGAAGCTGCCGTCGGGCACCGACACGATCCCCCAGATCGAGCACATCGTGGTGCTCATGATGGAGAACCACTCCTACGACAACCGGCTTGGCATGCTCTTCCGGCCTGGCGCGGACGGCTTCAGGATCGGCAGGAACGGCCTGCCGACCGCCGCCAACCCCTATCCCAACGGGCAAGTCCAGCACGCGTTCCGCATGCCCACCACGTGCCAGTTGTCGGCGCGGCCAAGCCAGGAGTGGACGGCCAGCCACAATGCCTACGACAACGGGCGCATGGACGGGTTCGTCAGCACCCCGATCGACCCGCTCACCACCGAGATCGTCGGCGGCGTGGCCATGGGCTACTGGCAGGCGGAGGACCAGCCCTTCTACTACTCGCTTTACCGGCACTTCCCGATCGCGGACCGGTACTTCTGCTCCGTCCTCGGCCAGACCTTCCCCAACCGGCGCTACCTGCTTGCGGCCACCTCGATCGGGCAGATAGACGACACCACGCCGGCCCTGACCGACTACCCGGCGAACGGCACCATCTTCGACGAACTCGACAAGCACGGGATCACCTGGAAGGACTACACTCGTCCGCGGCGGCGACCTCGTCCTCGCTCGCCCTGTTCCCGCAGCTCTACCTCAAGAACGCCACGACGAAGATCGTCCTCAACACGGAGTTCTTCACCGACGCGGCGGCAGGGACACTGCCGAACTACTGCCTCGTTGAGCCCGACTACGGGCACCAGTCCGAGGAAAACCCGCAGAACATCGCCGTGGGCGAGGAGTTCGCGGCGAGCGTGGTCAACGCGGTGATCAACGGGCCCGCCTGGGACCGGACGGCCCTGCTGCTCACCTACGACGAGCACGGCGGGTATTACGACCACGTGCCACCGCCGGCGGCCATCCCGCCCGACAGCATCGGCCCCGACCTTGTGCCAGGGGAGAACGGCTTCGACGGGTTCGCCAGGTACGGGTTCCGCGTGCCGTTCGCGCTCGTGTCGCCCTGGGCACGGAAAGACTTCGTCTCGCACGACGTCTACGACCACACCAGCATCCTGAAGCTGGTCGAGACGAAGTGGAACCTGCCCGCGCTCACCTACCGGGACGCGAACGCGGCGCCGATGCTTGACCTGCTTGACCTGCGCCGCCCGTCCTTCGCCACCCCGCCGAAGCTCGCGCAACCGCTCGCGGTGACCGACCCTTCTGCGCTGACTTGCAGCGTGAACGGGCCTGGAACAATCCCGCCGGCCGGCTCGGTAACCGGCTGACCCGCCTTTGGCCCCACTCGCGCCAGCACCCCGCCGGTGCGACACGCGCCACTCCCCAAGATCGGCTAGCGTGCTAGGGCGAAAGGTGCGCGGCACAGGTCGGTCGTCAAGGCAGGGGCATGAAGAAGGTCGTAGGAGCGGTCGTCGCGGTTATCGTCGCGCTCGGTGTCATCGGGTTCGTGAGCTTGCACGCCGTCGACGCGAGCGGGCAGTCGACCACGACGAAGGCCGCGCCCACCGTCAAGGTCGCGACCGCCACTAAGACCTACTCCGTGATGGTCGGGGACGTGAAGCGGTCCTATGAGGTCATCGCGCCGGTCAAGGCCCTGCAGAAAACGGCACCCGTCATCGTCATGCTCTCCGGCATCGGGGCCGCCACCGTTTCCGGTGCTACCGCCGTCGCCGGGGAGATCAGCAGGGACGACCTTGTCAACTACGCGACCAGCGACCAGGCGGAGATCGTCTACCCTGAGCCCTTGTACGGGTCGTGGAACGCCATCGGCTGCTGCGGCGCGGCGGCCGCCAAGAACGTCAATGACCTGGCCTTCCTTGACGCGCTCGTGGCGAAGGTGGACCCGGGGCACGCGCGGCAGATCGACGTCGTCGGGTACAGCAACGGCGCGCGACTGGCCTACCGCGTCGCCTGCGACAACCCGGGCCTGTTCGACGGGTACGCGATGGTGAAGGGCGAACCCACGTCCGGCTGCGACCTGCGCAAGCCAGTGTCGATCCTTGAGATCGCATCGGTGAACGACCCCGAGGTCCCCTACCAGCCGGGAGATCACGGCAGCGTCGAGTCGCTGCCGGTGACGACCCTGGTCGGCGAGCTGCGCACGACGGAAAAGTGCCCGGCGAACGCCGTGGTGAGCCATTCCGGGGAAATGACCCAGACCACGTGGTCAGGGTGCGCGGGCGGCACCAGGATCGCCCTCGCGGCGTGGTCGAGCGGCGTGCACTCCTTCCCGCGGCCGCCAGGCAGCGTCCCCGCGGCCTCGCAGGTGGCCTGGGCCTTCTTCACCAAGACCGCGATAGCCCCGCTGCCCTAATCCGGGGCGGCACCGCTGCGCGGCGCCATCCCGCCCCGCATTGAACCGGGAGGTCAGTCGCGAACGGGGAAGGTCAGCCGCATGATGGTGCCGCCGCCCTGAGCCGGCTCAGCGGCGATCGTGCCGCCGTGCCAGACGGCGATCTCGTGGACGACGGCGAGGCCGAGGCCCGAACCCGGAGCCGAGCGGGATGACAGGGCACGGTAGAAGCGGTCGAAGACGAACGGCAGGTCCTCTTCGGCGATCCCGGGGCCGTGATCGCGGACGGTGAACTCGCCGCCCGTCAGCCGCACCTGGACCGGGCCCTCTGGCGGGCCGAACTTGGCGGCGTTGTCCAGCAGGTTCTTGAACGCGACGCGCACCCGTTCCGCGCTGCCCTCGATGACGCCGCCGGCGAGGTAGGTCTCGAACTCCGTCTCCGGCCAGTCACGCCGCGCCGCGTCCACGGCGTCGCCGGCCACGGCGTTGAGCCGGACGGGGGACATGTCCGTCGCGGGCGGCTCGCCCCTGGCCAGGTCGGTGACGCTGGACACCAGGCGGCTGAGCTCCGCCACCTGGTCGGTGACCCGGGCGAGCACCTCCTTGCGGTCCCCGACAGGCAGGTCCGGGTTCTCGGTGAGAACGTCGACGTTGATCCGCAGGCTCGCGAGCGGGGTGCGGAGCTCGTGGCTGGCGTCGCTGACCAGGCGCCGCTGGGCGTCGAGCGACCGCTGGAGCGCGCCGAGCATGGCGTTGAACGTGGTGGCGAGCCTGCCCAGCTCGTCCGTGCGGTCCACTTCGACCCGCCTGCCCGCGTCGCCGGTCAGCGAGACCTCCTCCGCCACGCGGGCGAGCCTGGCGACCGGCGAGAGCCCGGTCTTGGCCACGGCCCAGCCGAGCAGGGTGGCGACGGCCACGCCGATCGCGCTGAGCGTCGCCAGCGTCGCGCCGACGCGCGCGACTTCCGCGTCCGTGGAGGTAAGCGGCTCGGCCACCTGGATGGCGAGGCCCGGGGCGAGCCAGGTGGTCAGCACCATCGCCCTGGTCCCGGCGATACCGGTGACGGCGTAGAACTCGGGCGCGGTGCCCGCCGCCACGTCGATCGCCGCCTCGCTCGGCGTGAGCAGGCCTCTGCCTTGGGGCGGCGCCCAGACGGCGCCGGCCGACGTGATCACCTGGGTGTAGGTGACGCCGAACCCGGAGGAGTGCGCGGGAACCCAGTCGTTCGGTATGCGGCCGTCATGGAACTGCTTGGCCTGATGCTTGACCGAGTCCGCGCGGGTCGCGACCTCTTGCTGTACCTGGTTCTGCAGGTCCGTCCTGATCGCCAGGAAGGCGACCGCGGTGATGGCGAGCGCCACCGCCGCCACCGCGCCGGCCGCGACGAGGGTGAACCTGCTCTTCAGCGTCAGCCGGGACCTCATGCACCCGCTCGCAGCACGTAGCCGACGCCGCGCACGTTGTGCACGAGGCGGGGCAGGCCGTCGGCCTCGAGCTTGCGGCGCAGCAGGGCGACGAAGACCTGCAGCGCGTTCGAGGCAGGTGCCTCGCCGTAACCCCACACCCGGTCGGTGATCACGTCGTAGCTCAGCACCTGCTCCGCGTTGCGGGCCAGCAGCTCGAGCAGGGCGAACTCGATCTTGGTGAGGGCGAGGGGCGCCCCGGCGCGGGTAGCCGAGTGGCTGGTGATGTCCAGCGTCAGGTCGGCGTAGCCCAGCAGGTTGCGGGCGGGCTTGGTGCGCCGCAGCAGGGCGTTGACCCGGGCGAGTAGCTCGCGCAGCGCGAAGGGCTTGACCAGGTAGTCGTCGGCCCCCGCCTCGAGCCCGGCCACCCGGTCGTCGATCGCGTCCCGCGCGGTGAGCACGAGGACGGGGGTGGCGTCACCCCTGCCGCGCAGCGCCCGGCAGGTATCGAGCCCGTTGAGCATGGGCATGAGGACGTCCAGGATGATCAGGTCAACCGGCGCGTGGGCGATCGCGCTCAGCGCATCGGCGCCGTTGGCGGCGGTGGCCACGGCGTAGCCCGCGTATCCCAGGGCACGGCGCAGCGAGTCGCGGACGTCGCGATCGTCGTCCACGACCAAGAGCCTGGGTTGCATGGCTGTGAGTGAAGCAGGCGAGACTGAGAGAAAGCTGAGACTTGCCTGGAGCCCGTTACATTTTTAAGGACTCTTTAACAATCGCTGGTCACCCTACCTGGCATGTCCCTCTCCGTGCTTGATACCGCGCTGCCGACGCTCTGGCTTGTCCGGCATGGTGAGTCGACCTGGAACACCGCGGGTCTCGCCCAGGGCCACAACGACGAGGCGGAACTGACCGAGCGCGGGCTGCGCCAGGCGGCCGAGGCCGCGGCGCAGTTCGGGTACCGCCCGGTCCGCGCGATCTACGCCAGCGACCTGCGCCGCGCGCGGCAGACCGCCGCCGCCTTCGCCGCGGTGCTCGGCCTGCCCGTCTACGCGGACGCACGGCTGCGTGAGCGGTCGCTCGGCGTCCTGGAGGGCAGCGCGCACAAGACCATCGGCCCGTCGGCCACCGGCCTGGCCGACGGGCTCGTGATCGACCCCGACATCCGGCCGCCCGCCGGGGAGTCGGTGCGCGACCTTTACCAGCGGGCCGCGGCGTTCTGCGATGACCTCGCCGCGGGCCTGCGCGACGGGAGCGGCACGCTCCCGGGACTGGCCGGCGGCGCGGCGGACAGCGCCGGACCGGCCAGCACCAGCGGCGACGTGCTCGTCATCGCGCACGGCGGCACGGTACGCGTGCTTGACGCCTACATCAGCGGCGTCACCGTCGACCAGATGACCTGGCGGCCGGTGGACAACGCCGCCATCGTCCGAATCCCCGAGTTCGGCACGCTCTCACGAGGAGGAAATCGATGAACCAGACCGTACTGAACCTGCCCGAGCGGGCGGTCAAGCCCCGCACCAGCGGCCTCACCATGGTGATCGACGGCGGCATTCCGCTCGGCCTGTTCACCGATCAGATCGAATACGGCGCCGAGTACATCGACTACGTGAAGTTCGGCTGGGGCACCTCGGTCGTCACCAATTGCCTGCGCGAGAAGATCAGGGTCCTGGAGAGCCACGGCATCGGCTTCTACTTCGGCGGGACGCTGTTCGAGAAGTTCGTGCTCCAGGGGCGCTTCGATGACTTCCGCCGGTTCTGTGAGGAGCACGGGGCTCGGCACGTCGAGGCGTCCAACGGCACGATCGAGATGTCCAACGCCGAGAAGGCCGGTTACATCCGTAAACTCGCCCCCGACTTCACGGTCGTGTCCGAGGTCGGCTTCAAGGACCCGGGCCGCTCGGAGATGCTGCCGCCGAGCGAGTGGGTGGCCGCCATCAAGGAGGACCTCGACGCGGGCGCCTCGCTGGTGACCCTCGAGGCCAGGGAGAGCGGCTCATCCGGCATCTGCCGCCCCGACGGCGAGCTGCGGTACGGCCTGATCGAGGACGTCCTGCACGCCGGCATCGGCATCGAGAGCCTGCTGTTCGAGGCGCCGAACACAGCGCTGCAGACGCACATGATCACCAGGGTCGGGCCGAACGTGAACCTGGGGAACGTGCCCGCCGCCGGCGTCATCGGCCTGGAGACCCTCCGGCTCGGCCTGCGCTCAGACACCCTGACCGCCTTCGAGTAACCGACCACGTTAGGCAAACCGTGCGAACCACTTCCGACGTCTTCCACCTGGCCATCCCCGCCCATGACCTGGATGCGGCGCAGGACTTCTACGTAACCAAGCTGGGCTGCAAGCTGGCCCGGCGGTACAACGACAGGATCACCCTGGACTTCTTCGGCGACCAGGTCGTGTGCCATCTCACCCCTGGCGAGCCCGCCGCGCCGGAGAGCCTCTACCCGAGGCACTTCGGCGTCACGTTCCGTGAGCCGGCCGACTTCGAGGCGCTGTACGCCTGCGCGGTCACCAGGAAGATCCCCTTCTACCACGATGTGTCGCTGCGGTTCGAAGGACTCGTTGAGGAGCACCGCACGTTCGTGCTGGTCGACCCGACCGGGAACCTCCTCGAGTTCAAGCACTACAACGACCACCGGATGATGTACTGAGTTGAGGAATTACCTCGTGATACGCGCATGGATTGAACAGGCGGCCGCCCGCCACGGCGATGACGTCTACCTCGCGGACGCACGTGGCCCCGCGACGCTCACCTACTCCGGCCTGCTCGACGTCGTCCGCGAGACCGAACGCCGCCTGGACGACGCGGGCCTGCCGCCCGGCTCCCGGGTAAACGTCCGGCTCGCCGATCCGCTCGACTACGCCACCGCCCTGGTCGCGCTGATCGCCGCCGGCCGGGTCGCGGTTCCCATTGACCCGGGCGCACCGGACACGGACGTCGCCCGGGTGCTCGGTGTCGCACGGCCGGCCGGCATGGTCACCAGCCATGCGGCCGCCGCCGGGGAAGAGTCGCGTGGGGGTGCGCGCGAAGCCAAGCTCCCGTTCGGAATCACCTCCTTTGATTCCTCGCCGTTGACTTACGGCACCGACGGGGGCGGGATCTTCCTGTGCACCAGCGGCACCACCGGAACGCCCAAGGGAATCCTGCTACGGGAAGAGCAGCTGGCTCACGTGGCGTCAAGCGTGGCCGACTGGCACCGGCTCGGCCGGTCCGACCGCGGGTACTGCTCGCTGCCGCTGTTCCACGTCAACGCGGAGGTGGTCGGGCTGCTCGCCACCCTCCGGGCCGGGGCGTACCTGGCCGTAGACCGCAAGTTCAGCAGGCGCGGGTTCTGGGACCTGATCAACGCGGACCGGATCACCTGGATCAACGCCGTGCCCGCGATCATCTCGATTCTGTCGATGGACCCGCCGGCCGACCCGCCAAAGGAGCTCCGGTTCGTCCGGTCGGCCTCGGCGCCGCTGCCGCTCGCCTCGCTTGAGCGGTTCCAGAAGGCGCTCGGCGTGCCGGTCATCGAGACCTACGGCATGACCGAGGCGGCCAGCATGATCACGGCCAACCCGCTCGACGGGCCGCGCAAGCCCGGATCCGCGGGCAAGCCCGCGGGTTCCGAGGTGCGCATCGACCTGCCCGGCGGCGGGCGGGCCGTACCGGGCGACATCGGGCGGGTGCTGATCAGGGGCGCGGGCGTGATCACCGCGTACGCCTCCGGCGGGCGGCCCGGCGCGATCGACGACAACGGCTGGCTGGACACCGGCGACCTCGGGTACCTGGACGCCGACGGCTACCTGTTCCTCGTCGGGCGGTCCGACGACGTGATCAACCGGGGCGGCGAGAAGATCTACCCCAGGGAGATCGAGGAGATCCTGCTCGCGCAGCCCGGTGTCCGCTCAGCCGCGGTGATCGGCGCGATCGACGAGGTGCTCGGCGAGCGGCCGGTCGCCTACGTTGTCCCGGACGCCGCCGCCGTCGCTGACGAGGTGGAGGCGCTGCTGCGCACGGCCTGCGCGGAGCGGCTGCCGCGGCACAAGCAGCCCAGTGAGTTCTGGCTGGTCGACGCGATGCCCCTCGGTCCGACAGGAAAGATCTCGCGGCGCCTGCTGAAGGAATCGGTGGCGGCGCGCTCGTGAGTTCCACGCTTTCCGCGACCGGGCCGGCCGCGTCAGCTCCCGCTGGCGCGGCTGGCCCGCGTTCGCGACCGCACATCATCGCGTTCGACATGATCCGGCTGATCATCATGGTGTTCGTGGTGAGCGTGCACACGCTGGCCTTCGCCGGCGGGAACGTCACCATGAGCATCGGCGCGGTCACCACCGTCTTCCACACCAGCCGCGAGCTGTTCCTCCTGCTCACGGCGCTGGTGCTGACGTACAACTACGGGCGCAGGCCGCTCAAGGCCGGGCGGTTCCTGCGGCGGCGGTTCTGGCTCGTCCTGCCCGCCTACATCACCTGGTCCGCGATCTACTACGCGGCGGACGGGCATTCTCGCGGCGCCTTCCCGGCTGCGTTCTTGCATGACCTGGCGAACGCGGGCGCGCGGTACCACCTGTACTTCCTGCTCGTCAGCATGCAGATCTACCTGCTGTTCCCGCTGATCAGGTGGGTGCTGAAGAAGACCGAGGGATACCACGCCTGGCTGTTCGGCGTCGCGCTCGCCTACCAGGCCTGGCTGACCGTCGGGCTGCACTACCGGGTGGGGCGGCAGGGTAACGGCCTCGTCGCGCAGTTCCTGAACGGCGCCGGGCAAGGCTACTGGATCGACACCTACGTCCTGTACGTGGTGGCGGGCGCGCTCGCGGGCTGGCACTTCGAGCAACTGTGCGCCTTCACCAGGCGGCACCTGCGCAGCGGGTGGCGGGTCGCGCTCGTGGCGGCCGCCGGCGTGGCCGCGGGCATCGGCGTCTACCTGATCGAGATCGAGGTCTTCGGCGCGACGCCGAACAACGCGAGCGCCGTCTTCCAGCCGGTCGTCATCTTCGAGGCGCTCGCCTTCGGCTGGGCGCTGCTCGGCGCGGGGCTGCTGTGGAGCGACAGGGGCGCGCCGTTGCGGAAGTTCTGCGCGGCGGGCTCGGCCAGTTCGTTCGGCATCTACCTCGCGCACCCGCTCGTGCTGCAGGCGCTCCTGCTGATCGCGGGCTCCCACTACTTCGGCGCGCACGGCGGCCTCATCGGCTGGCTGCACCGCCTGTCGCACTCCAGCTTCGAGGTGCTGATCCTGCTGTTCATCGCCGTGCCGCTCATCTACGCCTGCGCGTGGATGATCGCCTCGGCCGTGCGGCGGACTCCGGTCAGCCTGCTGCTCACCGGGCGCGAGTGGAAGCCGAAGCGCAAGACCGGCATCGGCCAGGCGACCGACCGGGCGCTCGACAAGATCGAAGACTTCATTACCGCCAGGGTTGCGCGGATCCCGCGGCGCGTGTTCGTCATCGCGCTCGCGGTCGTCGTCGTGGCGGCCAGCGGGTCAATCGCCGGGACGCGCATCGTCAGCGCGGCCGACCGCACGATGAACACCACGGTCTCCACGATGCAGGTGGGCAACATGACCAGGAGCTACACGGTGCTCACGCCCGCGAAGAAGGCGCTGCCCGCGTCGGCGCCGATCATCATGGTGCTGTCCGGCATCAACTCCACCCAGGAGCAGGAGATCGGCAGGGACGAGTTCACCTCCTACGCGACCGCCGGCGAGGCGGAGGTGGTGTACCCGCTGGCCTACCGGGAGTCGTGGAACGCGATCGGCTGCTGTTCCTGGGCGGCGCAGGCCAAGGTCAACGACGTCGGGTTCATCGAGGCGCTCGTGAAGAAGATCGATCCTGGTAACACGCGCCCCATCTACCTCATGGGCTACAGCAATGGCGGACGCCTCGCCTACACCCTGGCGTGCGAGGACCCGCTGCTGTTCGACGGCACGGCGGTCGTGAAGTCGGACCCGATGCCATGGTGCAACATCACCGTCCCGCAGAAGATCCTCCAGGTCGCATCGACCGACGACACGGACACGCCGTGGTACACCGGGGAAAAGGGCCACTTCAGGGAATCGCCGGCCTCGCTGGTGGAGAACAATACCCTGCGCTACGAAGACCAGTGCTCGACCGAGTCAGCCAGCTCGCACCAGGGGAACATGACCCTGACCACCTGGTCTGACTGCCTCAACGGCTCGAGCGTCAGCTTCGCCGTCTACACCGCGGGCGTGCACAGCTACCCGCGGCCGCCGGTCAGCTTCCCGGCCGCCTCGCAGGTGATCTGGGCCTGGATCAACAACACCACCACGGTCAAGCCGCAGCCGAAGTTGTAGCCGAAGTTGTAGCCGAGTTGTAGGCGACGACGCGAACGGCCCCGGGGGACGGTTGCAACCGTCCCCGGGGCCGTTGCGCCTGGCTACAGGGAGCTGCAGGGAGCTACAGGGCACGGAGCGCGTTGATGAGCCGCTGCCCGTTCGGAGTGCCGAGGCCGGTCATGGTGTCGTAGCCAGGCCCGGTCACCTGGCCGGTGTAGCCGGGCATCGACCAGCTCTGGTCGTCGAACGTGGTCAGCGTAAGCACGCCGCACGTGTCCTGGTCACAGGCGACACCGCGGTACTTGGCCGGCGTCCCGCCGGACAGCGCCTGCGCGTCGTGGAACGCCCCTGCCCCGGTCTTCGCCAGCTGGTAAAGCGCCGGGTTGAGGAACCCGAACGCGCGTGAGCCCTGCTCCGCGTCGGCCACGACGGCCGCGACCAGCGGCGCGGCGAGGCTCGTGCCGCCGATGGACTCCTCGAAGTACCCGGTCACGTTCCCCTGGGCATTGAAGCTCAGCATCCCGGTTGCCATCCCGGTGAACGGGTCGCCGACCGCGCTGATGTCGGGGACAGCGCGGACGAGGCCGCCCCGGTCGCCCGGCGCCACGGCCAGCCGGTCCGGCACCACGCCGCGCTGGTAGGCGGGCTGCTTCCACAGCAGGCTCGGCCCGCCGCCCGCCGCGCCCTGCTCACCCTGGAAGACCCACCTCCCGTTACTTGCCTTGCCTGCCTTGCTTGCCGCCCAGATCCCGGTCGACCAGCCGGTCTCGAAGAGGCGGGGATTGTCGTGCCCGATGCCAAGCGTGGTCGCGCCCACCGCGGTCGCGTACGGATCGCTCGACGGTACCGCCACGCCCGAGGAGTCGCCGGCCGCGAAGAGCATGGTGACGCCCTCGGCGGCGGCCTTGATCAGGTAGTCGTGCTCGATCCGGAGCAGGTTGACCGGGATCGTCTCGTCTCCGCCTTCCCAGGAGTTCGAGGCGATGCTGGCGAGCGGGTGACCGCTGGCACCGTCGAGGATCAACGTGTCGGCGTCATACAGGGCCTGCAGGCCGTAGTCCCCGTTGTCGCACGAGTCGCCGCCGACCACGAGCTGGTTGGCCATCGGCGCCAGGTCGTAGGAGGATTCGACGTCCAGCTGCTCCTCGGTGTTGAACGGGTCGCCGCACGTCGGCCCTTCGCCGAGGGAAAGCTCGGCATACCGCCCGGCCGACGGCGCCTGGATGCCGTGGACCGCGGCGTAGGTCCGCAGGGTCTCGAACATGTCCGGGGTGGTGCCCACCTCCACCAGGGCGATCGTGACGCCCTTGCCGTCGCTGGCGGGGCTGAAGCCGTAGGCCAGGCGAAGCTGCTGTGGCGTGTAGCCGCAGATGACCGTCGGGAACCTCGTCGTGCCGTACTGCCTGGGCAAGCCGGTCGCGTAGTGCTGGAGGTACCACTGCGAGCAGGCGAAAGACGGCGATTCCGGCTGTCCCCCCTTGGGCGGTGCCCCCTCGGGGGCACCACCCTTGAGGGCTCCACCCTTGAGGGCTCCACCCCCTGGGGCCGACAGGTTCCCTGCCCTGGCATACGTCATCGTCGGCGCCGCGTTGTCCAGGCCGGTGACCCCCTCGACGCGGCCGGCGACCGACGCGGGCAGCGAGACCGGGCGGTCGTTGGCGCGCAGCCGGTACCTGCCCGCGTTGGCGTCACGGCCTGCCCGGTAGTAGGTGAGCCGTATCTTCAGCGCCTTGTCGATCGTGGACACGGGCGCGGTGGCGCGCACGTAGTCGCGACCGGAGTCGGTGCCGGCGGCGGCGAAGCCCTCGGACGTCAGCCACGACTCAACCGCGGCCGCCGACTCTGGCGTGGCGGCGTACCGCGCCGTATACGCCGCCGGGGACAGGAAGTGCCTGAACAGCGGGTTGCCCGGGGTGGACACGGCGGTGGCATAGCTCTCCGCCGCGGCCCGCGGAGCCAGCCAGAACTGGAGGGTCAGCGCGTCCGACGCGGGGACGCTCCCGGTCGCCCGGCCGGCGGTGGCGAACGGCGCGACGCTGTCCGGCAGCGTCGCGGTGCCCGCGCCGACGTGGCCGCCGGGACCGACGTGGCCGACGGGGCCGACTTGACCAACAGGAACGCCGACGGCCTTGGCCTGCGTGGCCGCGCCGGCCGTGGCCGCGCCGGCCGTGGCGGCCGCGCCGACCGCGATCGCCGCGATCGCCGTCGCGGCAATGACCACGGTGGCGGCAATGACTCTGTTGGCGGGGGATACCGAAGGTCGTCCCACCGGGAGATAACTGCGAGGTCGTTTCATGGTCTGCCCGTCGTCACGAAAGGTGATCCTTGTATACGGAGAGTAACGAGAGATCCGAGCGACAGTACGGAGGCAGGACTGAGAAATCGCCACCCGGCGCCCGACGCCGACCGGGGCCTTGTGCTACCAGCGCGTTAATCGCTTACAAGTTGCCACTGCATCCGCCCTAGGATGGAGCTCATGCCGATAACCCGCGACGAGGTCGCTCACCTGGCACGGCTGTCCAGGCTCGCGCTCAGCGACGAAGAGCTTGACCACCTTGCCCCGCAGCTCGACCAGATCATCTCGGCGGTCGCGCAGGTGCAGGAGGTCGCAGCGGACGGCATCCCGCCAACCACGCACGCGACCGGCCTGACCAACGTGTACCGCGCCGATGAGCCCGTCCCCTGCCTGACGCCGGAGCAGGCGCTGTCCGGCGCCCCGGCGGTCGAGCTTCAGCGGTTCAAGGTCCCGCGGATCCTGGTCGAGGAGTGAGGCAGGACTGATGAGCGAGCTTGCGAGCGAATCGGCAAGTACAGTGCGTCCGCGAATGCGGACTCCGAGCGCCAGCGAGGTGGCCTCATGAGCGAGCTAATCAAGAAGACGGCGGCCGAACTGGCCGCCGCCATGGCCGCCGGAGAGGTTTCCGCCGCCGAGGTCACGCAGGCGCACCTGGACCGGATCGGCGCCGTGGACGGTGAAGTAAAGGCGTTCCTGCACGTGGCCGCCGATGACGCCCTGGCGCAGGCGCGCGAGGTCGACCGCAAGCGGGCGGCGGGCGAACCGCTCGGCGCGCTCGCGGGCGTCCCCGTCGCGGTCAAGGACCTGTTCGCCACCGCCGGGATGCCGACGACCTGCGGGTCGAAGATCCTCGAGGGCTGGGTTCCGCCGTACGAGTCGACGATCACGCAGCGGCTGCGCAAGGCCGGCGCCGTCCTCATCGGCAAGACCAACATGGACGAGTTCGCGATGGGCTCCTCCACGGAGAACTCCGGGTTCTGGACGTCGCGCAACCCCTGGGACCTGTCCAAGGTGCCCGGCGGCTCCTCCGGCGGCTCGGCTGCCGCCGTCGCCGCCCACGAGGCGCCGCTCGCGCTCGGGACCGACACCGGCGGCTCGATCCGCCAGCCGGCCGCGGTGTGCGGGGTCGTCGGCACCAAGCCGACCTACGGCGGCAACTCACGGTACGGGGTCGTCGCGTTCGCGTCGTCCCTGGACACCCCGGGACCGTTCGGGCGGACGGTCCTCGACGCCGCCCTGCTGCACGAGGTCATGTCCGGGCACGACCCGTGCGACTCCACCTCGATCGACGCGCCGGTGCCGCCCGTGGTCGAGGCCGCGCGCCACGGCGACGTCGCCGGGCTGCGGATCGGCATCGTCAGCGAGTTCTCCGGCGACGGCTACCAGCCGGGCGTGATGACGCGGTTCACCGAGGCGGTCGAGGTCCTCGAAGCGCTCGGCGCGAAGGTCACCGAGATCAGCTGCCCGCACTTCAAGTACGCGCTGCCCGCTTACTACCTGATCGCCCCGAGCGAGGTCTCGTCCAACCTGGCCAGGTTCGACGGGATGCGGTACGGGCTGCGCGTCGGCGGCGGCTCCGCCGAGGAGGTCATGGCGGCCTCAAGGGAGGCCGGGTTCGGCGCGGAGGTCAAGCGGCGGATCATGCTCGGCACCTACGCCTTGTCCAGCGGCTACTACGACGCCTACTACGGCAAGGCGCAGCAGGTGCGGACGTTGATCATCAGGGACTTCGACAATGCGTTCAGCCAGGTGGATGTCCTCATCTCGCCGCCAACGCCGACCACCGCGTTCAACATCGGCGAGCGGGCCGACGACCCGATGGCGATGTACCTGGCGGACCTGTGCACGATCCCGTCCAACCTGGCGGGGAACGCGGCGATTTCCGTGCCGATCGGGCTCGCGCCCGAGGACGGCCTGCCGGTCGGCCTGCAAGTGATGGCACCGCCGCTGGCCGACGAGCGGCTGTACCGGGTCGCCGCGGCGGTCGAGGCGGCGTTCACCGAGCGGTGGGGGCACCCGCTGCTCGCCGAGGCGAAGGGGCTTTCCGGTGAGTGAGCTTACGACCGTCACGTATGAAGAGGCGCTGCAGAAATACGAGCCGGTCTTCGGGATCGAGACGCACGTCGAGCTCGGCACGCGGACCAAGATGTTCTGCGGCTGCATCACCACGTTCGGCGCGGAGCCGAACACGCACACCTGCCCGGTCTGCCTCGGCCTGCCCGGCTCGCTGCCGGTGATAAACGAGCGGGCCATCGAGTACACGATCAGGATCGGCCTGGCGCTGAACTGCTCGATCGCGTCCTGGTGCCGGTTCGCGCGGAAGAACTACTTCTACCCGGACATGCCGAAGAACTTCCAGATCTCCCAGTACGACGAGCCGCTGTGCACCGACGGGTACCTGGACGTGGCCATCGGCGGCAAGACCGTGCGGGTCGGCATCGAGCGGGTGCACATGGAGGAGGACACCGGCAAGTCGCTGCACGTCGGCGGCGCGACCGGCCGCATCCAGGGGGCCGAGTACTCGCTCGTCGACTACAACCGGGCGGGCATCCCGCTGATCGAGATCGTCACCAGGCCGGTGCCGGGCACCGGGTTCCTCGCGCCCGAGGTCGCCCGCGCGTACGTCACCGAGCTGCGCGACGTCCTGCGCACGCTCGGCGTATCCGACGTGCGGATGGAGGAGGGCTCGCTGCGCTGCGACGTGAACACGTCGATCACGCTCGTCGGGTCGGACACTTACGGAACGCGGACCGAGACCAAGAACGTGAACTCGCTGCGCTCGGTGGAGCGGGCGGTCCGCTCTGAGGTCGCGCGCCAGGCGGAGGTGCTCGATTCCGGTAACCGGGTGATCCAGGAGACGCGTCACTTCCACGAGGACACCGGGGTGACCACCTCGGGCCGCTCGAAGGAAGAAGCGCAGGACTACCGTTACTTCCCCGAGCCCGACCTGGTGCCCGTCGCCCCGGCGGCGGACTGGGTCGAGCAGATCAGGGCGTCGCTGCCCGAGCTGCCGTCGGCGCGCCGGGCGCGGCTGATCGAGTCGTGGTCGCTGTCGGAGCTAGAGTTTGAGGCCCTGCGCAACGCGGGGGCCCTAGACGCCGTGGAGGCGACCGTTGCGGCCGGCGCCTCCCCGGCTGATGCCCGTAAGTGGTGGCTCGGCGAGCTGGCCAGGCGCGCGAACGACTCGGGCATCGACGTGTCGGAGCTGCCGATCACCCCGGCCGACGTGGCCAGGGTGTCCGCCCTGATCGCGGCGGGCACGCTGAACGACCGGCTCGCCCGCCAGGTCATCGAGGGCGTGCTCGACGGCGAGGGCACGCCGGATGAGGTGGTCGCCGCCCGCGGCCTCGCCGTCGTCAGCGACGACTCGGCGTTGCTCACCGCCATTGACGAGGCGATCGCCGCGAACCCAGACGTCGCGGCCAAGATCCGCGATGGCCGGGTCCAGGCCGCCGGTGTCCTCGTCGGCGCGGTCATGAAGAAGACCCGCGGCCAGGCCGACGCCGCCAAGGTCAAGGACCTCATCCTGGAACGCCTGGCCTGACGACGAGGCTCCGCTTACGGCTGGAAGGGCGGCTGCTGGCCGTAGCCGCCCGGCTGGCCGTACCCGGCCGGCGGCTGGCCGTAGCCGCCCGGCTGGCCGTACCCGGCCGGCGGCTGGCCGTAGCCGCCCGGCTGGCCGTACCCGGCCGGCTGGCCGTACCCGGCCGGAGGCTGGCCGTATCCGGCCGGCGCCCCTGGGGTCATCGACTGCGCCGCCTGGTACGCGGAACGAGCACGGAAGAACCGCACCGTCATCAGGACCGGCAGGATGAAAGCGTAGAAGAAGAGAATGTAGTGCCCGCCCTGGAAGAAAAGCAGCAGGTAGAGGCCGTAGATGGCAAAACCGGCCCCCATGATGAGATTCAATACCCGGCTCCGCCTCGCGTAGGGCGCCCGCAGGATGCCCATGACGAGCATCAGCACGCCGCTGGCGATAAGGAAGAAGACGTACGCGTAAAACATCGGTCCAGGCCACCTCAGGTACATATCGGGTCGTAAGCTGACACATTTGACCATGAGGCAAGCACGCTAAACAATAACCTCACCCGATATTAACGACATCCAAACCATTTACGCCTAAAGCGGCCAATCGCGCGCCGGGCACCCGCGGGGCTACTCGCCGGGGCCTTCGGCGGCGAAGGCGTCGGGACCTGCCTCGAGCAGGCGCTTGAAGGCGGGCTCGTCGAGGATTGTGACGCCGAGCTCGACGGCCTTGTCGTGCTTGGAGCCCGCGTTCTTGCCCGCCACGACGAAGCTGGTCTTCTTCGAGACCGAGGACGTCACCTTGCCGCCGGCGGCGCGGACCGCCTCGGCCGCCTCGTCGCGGCTGAAGGTGGGCAGCGTGCCGGTGATGACCACGGTGACGCCGGCGAGTAGCCGGGACGCCGCCGCCGACGGGTCGAAGCCCGGGGTCTCCAGCTGGACGCCGGCCGCCCGCCACTTGGCCACGATCGCCTGGTGCCAGTCGACGGTGAACCACTCCACGACCGCGTTGGCGATCGTTGGGCCAACTCCGTCCACGATCGCGAGGGCGTCGGGCGAGGCGGCCGCGATCGCGTCGAGTGACCCGAA
Source organism: uncultured Actinomycetota bacterium (assembly GCA_963759545.1). Lineage (GTDB taxonomy): Bacteria > Actinomycetota > Actinomycetes > Streptosporangiales > Streptosporangiaceae > Trebonia. The sequence goes on along the minus strand of CAVXAB010000016.1, from coordinate 39,776 downwards.
GGCCTCGGCGAGCGCGCGGGCCGCGGTCGGCCCCACGTGCCTGATGGACAGCGCGACCAGGATGCGCCACAGCGGCCGGGTCTTGGCCTCGTCGAGGTTCGCGAGCAGCGCGTGCGCGACGAGCTTGAGGCCGCCGGCCTTGTTCACGAAGAACGGGCTGGTCGCCAGCTTCTCATCGGTCAGGTCGAAGAGGTCGCCCTCGTTGGTTACCAGGTCGTCGGTGAGCAGCGCGACGACCGCCTCGTAGCCGAGCGCCTCGATGTCAAGCGCGCTGCGCGAGGCGAGGTAGAACAGCCGCTCGCGGAGCTGCGCGGGGCAGGCCACGTTATTAGGGCAGCGCCAGTCGACCTCGCCCTCGTCTCGCCTGAGCGTGGTGCCGCACTCCGGGCACTCGCGGGGGAACTGGAACTCCCGCTCGTCGCCCGTGCGCAGTTCCGCGACTGGCCCGACCACCTCGGGGATGACCTCGCCTGCCTTGCGCAGGATCACCGTGTCGCCGATCAGTACGCCCTTGCGCTTGACCTCGTCCTCGTTATGCAAGGTCGCGCGGTCCACCGTGGAGCCGCTGACCTTCACCGGGGTCATCACGGCGAACGGGGTGACCCGCCCGGTCCTGCCGACGCCCACCTGGATGTCGAGCAGCTTGGTGTTGACCTCCTCCGGCGGGTACTTGTAGGCGATCGCCCAGCGCGGTGCCCGGCTGGTGGCGCCCATCGCGCGCTGTACCTCGATCGGGTCGATCTTGACCACCACGCCGTCGATCTCGTACGGCGTCTCGTGCCGGTGGCCCGGGTCGGAGTAGTAGTCGATGTAGGCCCGCACCTCGGCCAGGTCGGCGACGACCTTGTACTTGTCGCTGACCGGCAGCCCCCAGGTACGAAGCCGCTCGTACCAGCCAGACTGCGAGTCCGGTGCCCCTTCGAGGTGCCCTTCTTCGCTCGGCCCGGCCGCCGACCCGGCGATGTCCCCTGAGCCCTCAACCCGGCCTATACCGTGCACGATCGCGCCAAGCGCGCGCGAGGCGGTGACCCTGGGATCTTTTTGCCGCAGTGAGCCCGCCGCGGCGTTGCGCGGGTTGGCGAAGGCCGGCTTGCCCGCCTCCTGCAGCGTCTCGTTCAGCCGCCCGAACGCCGCCTCGGACAGGAACACCTCGCCGCGTACCTCAAGCAGCTCGGGCACGTCGTCCCCGGCGAGGCGGTCAGGAACCGACTTGATCGTCTTGACGTTCAGCGTGACGTCTTCCCCGGTCCGCCCGTCACCCCTGGTGGCGGCGCTGGTGAGGCGGCCGCGCTCGTAGACGAGGTCGATCGCGAGGCCGTCGATCTTCAGCTCGCACAGGTAAGGGCCGGTCCCGCCGAGCTTCGCGGCCCGGTCGGCCCAGGACCCGAACTCCTCGTGGGAGAAGACGTTGTCCAGGCTGAGCAGGCGCTCCAGGTGGGTGACGGGCGTGAACAGCGTTGAGATCACGCCGCCGACCTTCTGCGTCGCCGAGTCGGGCGTGCGCAGCTCGGGGAACTGCTCCTCGATCTCGTTCAGCGCGCGGATGCCCTGGTCATAGTCGGCATCGGAGATCGTCGGCGAGTCGAGCACGTGATAGCGGTACTGCGCGTCGACCAGCTTCTCGCTCAGCTCCGCGTGCCGCTGCCTGGCCTCGGTCAACTCCATCAGGTCAGCTCCTCCATCATCTCCGGCAAGATCGCCGCCGCCTCCCGGCACCAGCGCAGCGCGTCCCGTGCCTGGTCAGGCGAGGCGCCAGGCAGCCCGCAGGCGGGGGTGATCACCACCTGCGGCGCGCACTGGGCCGGCGGCAGGTCCATCTTGCGCCACAGGTCCCTGACGACCCCCGCAGTGTCAGACGGCTTTGGCCGCTGCCTTTCATCGCGACCGCTGCGGCGGGCTTCCTCCGGGCGCCCGGCAGCCGTCTGCTGCGGCCCTGTCGTCGGCAGCGCGCCGATCAGCAGCCCCGCACCGGCCTCGGCCGTCTCGGCAAACAAGTCAAAGTCCCCCCGCCGTAGCTGGCTGGGGTCGAACGAGACGCCATCGGCTCCAGCGCCCATGATTATCCCGAACGGAACGTCCTGACTGCAGCAATGCACCACTGTGTATTTCCGCGTGGCGGCGAGCACCTCGCGCAGCCTGTCCCTGGCGATTTCCTCGTCCACCGCGCGAACCATGGTCAGGCCGCTCGGTGTCGGCACCGAGCCAAGCAGCACGGCCGGCAGCGCAGGCTCGTCGACCTGGACGATGAGCGTCGCCTTCGGCACGCGCTTGGCGACCTCCGCGACGTACCCGGCGGCGCCTTCCGCCAGCGAGGAGGTGAGGTCGGCGACCAGGCCGGGGTCCGCGAGCGCCGGCTTAAGCGAGCGCAGCTGCTCGATCGTGGCGGCCAGCGTCCACGGCCCGGCGAGCTGTATCTTGAGCGGCCCCGCGTACCCGTCGAGCACCTCCTCCATCGCGTCCAGGTCAGAAGAGAGCAGCGACCTGGCCCGGCGCACGTCACGGCCAGGCCGCTCGGCGATCCGCCAGCCGCGCGGCCCGGCGAGTTCGACGGGCAGGTCGACGAGCAGCCCGGCCGCCCGCCCGGTGAGGTCCGCACCGGGCCCTCGCCCGGGAAGCTCGGCTAGGTACGGGAGGTCGGGCAGCTCGCCCGCGATGATCCGCGCCGCCTCCATCGGGTTCTCGCCGGGCATCGACCCGACCCCAGTCGCGGTACCAGGACCCCAGGGAAAAGCTTGCTTTTCGGCCACGGTATCGAGCTTAGCGGCCCGCCCACCCAGGCGGCCTTTCGTCGTTCCCCGCCGGATGGCGGCCTGAGTCTTTTCATAGAAGGACCGAGCTCCCGGGAGGCAGCCCGGGAGCTCGGTCGTTTTGGAAGGCCTGCGACTTAGCCGCCGGGCCACCGAGGAGGCCGTCGGCCGCCGTCATCGGTCGACAGCTTCCACCAGTCACCGCCGTTCTTGTACCTGCGGCGGTTGCGGCGGGTCCGGAGCACGGACTGGAGCAGGGGAAGCGTGATGACCAGCTGCACGCCCACGGCGATCCCGATGGCGAAAAAGACGCCGATGACGATCGCTATGATCTCGAAGCCTCTCATCGTTCCACCTCCTGTCCCTGCGATTCGGCGCCGCCGTTCCCGCGCGGCTCACCCGACGCTTGGTCGTTGCCTGAGAGAGGGCCCTGCGGGTACCCGCGGGTCCAGACCCCGTAGATCACCCGCGCACCGGCGCTGCGGAGGTCGTCCGCCGCCGGCGCGAGCAGAGCCCCGCGCCTCGATCCGCGGACCGCGCCGCCGACGACCCCGAACGTGATCCCGAAGAGGAAGTCGATCAGCAGGACGATCGCCCATGCTGCCGATATCTGCTCGGTGAAGCTCATTGTTACTTCCCCCGTCCCCGTTACTTCGTGGGTCACCGCTGTTACTGGTGACCCGCCAGGTCCCCTATGCCCAAGCGCCCCGATGGACACAGGGGACCTCCTTCCCGAGCCCTAACCGCCCCGTCCACGGTTAGGACCCAGCCGCCTGCCGGCCCCGCCCGCGGCAGGCAGTCTCGATATGTCTCCACGCCTACTCCCACCTGGAGCTGCTGATGCCGACCAGGTCACGCGCGGTCTGCGCGCTGGGCGTGGTCGCGTCGAATCGCAGTGATCCCCTGCGGTCGTCGCGGCGGATCGCGAAACTGAGCGTCAGGAAGGCACCGAACAGGATGCCGGCCACGGTCAGTACGGACGCGATGATGATGAGACTGGCCATGACGGCCTCCGAACTCTGCCGCGCCGCAGGTCTCTGCGGCGTCCCCGCCAGGTCCCGCTTCCCCGAGACGTGGGCTGGGCTGACTCTGGGACCAGCTGGTGAGGTGACTAGGTTGAGTCCTACACACCACGTCATCCACCATATTGGAGTCATTCCAACCTCTAGGACCTGTTGATAAGTTTGTACCACAGACATCTGGTCGCAAAACAGACACAGGAAAGTTTTTTGGGGTAATCCACCTGATGGGTCTTGAACCGAACAGTCCGGCTAGCTTATTCATACCAATTGTTCTAATGTTTCTGATGAGGTACGAGATGCGGGAGTAACACGAGTGAGAGTCAAGGGGAGAGCATGAGGGCGGATGCCATCACCTGGCTGACCGGCCCGGCTCGTCGCCCCTGCGTGGCTGGAGATTCCGGTGGGTTTATGCCGACATCAAGAAGGCGTGAGGATGGTGTGGGCAGAGCTGCGCCGGACGCGGACGCGCCGCAGGGCTGGCTGACCGGACTCCCCCTCGAACTACAATCACCGCGACGGTCGGCCCTGGCCTTCCACCTAGGCCAACGAGACTTCTTATTGGTATGATCCCCTTATAGGGGACCCTATTCGTTAGAGGGGCAGCCATGGCTGAGCCGATGTACAAGCGAGTCGCGGAGGACCTTCGCGGCAGGATCGAGTCAGGAGAGATCGCTCAGGGCAGTAAGCTCCCCACCGAAGTTGAGCTAATGGACGAATACGGGGAAAAGTTTGGCAGCCCCTCTGGAGGGGTCTCGATCTCGCGAAATACCGTCCGGGACGCGATCAAGCTGCTGGCCACCCGCGGCCTGGTAGTGAGCCGCGCAGGGAAGGGCACCTTCGTCGTCCGGAAGATTGATCCTTTTGTCTCGACGTTGTCGGGGAGCCCGGAAGTCGGCCGGGAAACGGTCCGTTACATGTCAGAGGTAGACAGCTACGGGTCGGAAGTGGAGGCCAGTGGGCGTAAGCCGGACGTGAGCGTCCCGCGCGTGGAGGTCCAGCGCGCGTCCGGTTGGGTCGCTTCGCTGTTGGCGCTGGCCGAGGGAACGATGGTCATCAGCCGCTATCAGGAACGGTCTATCGACGAGACTCCGTGGTCCATGCAGACCACCTTTTACCCAATGGATTGGGTGACCCAGGGCGCGTCCCGGCTGCTCATCGCTGAAAACATCACGGACGGGATTATCGGATACGTTGAAGACGTCCTCGGGGTCAAGCAAGTTGGCTTGCATGACCTGATCACGGCGCGCGTGGCCAACAGCCATGAGTCGGCCTTCTTCGATCTTCCGGAAGACGGCCAGGTGGCCGTGTTTGAGGTCTCCCGGGTGGGCTTCGATGAAAACAGTAATCCGCTTAGGCTGACCGTCACCGTTTATCCGGCGGACCGGAATTACCTCGCCTACGACGAGGGGCAGGTACCGGCCAACCTGGCGTCGCTGGACGTGTCAGCGGGCGCAAGCAAGCCGAAGCGCTAGCGGGCGCGTGCTCATGGCCGCTCACTCCCTGGTCAGGATGCTGACGAGACAGGCCGCGTAGGCGGAGCTGGCTTCGGAGGGCTCAGCGCTCGGGTAGTTGCTGCGGTTACAGATCCACACACCATTGTCGGTCCGCCGTTGCCGGTCCACCTGGCTGCCGGCCGCACTGCCTCCCCGGGTGGTGTTGAGGTCGATGACTACGGTATCGCCCGGCAGGCGGTCCAGCGTCTCGGCCGGCAGCAAGAAGGGGGACCTCTCGCCCAAGTGCTTGGCCGCCACGATGATCACCTCAGGCTGACGGGACGCGATGACCAGGGACAGAACCTGCTGCTGACCGATCGTGTTCTCTGCGGCGTTCCCCGCCGCGACGGCGATGTCGCAATAAGCCGCGCCGGGCCACCGTTCCACCTCGTGGCGGCGGTGCTGCCCGGTGGACGCGACTACGACGCTGTGTCCGAGAACGCCAGCCAGCTGGGCTGCCTGCAGGCCCGCGTGCCCGGCGCCGATGACCAGGACGCGCTGCGGACCATGGTGTCCGAGGCGGTCGCGGAGGTCGAGAGCCTCAGTCAGCGCGATCCGGCCTGCGAAGCGGCTCATCGCCGCCAACGCGTCCTGTGCGGGCAAGATCTCCTGCTGGGCCAGGAGTTCCACTGACTCTACGCGGAGATCCCGGCGCTGGGCCGCACGCGCGACCGTGTCGTCATGGAGCGGATGGGTAAGCCCGATGATCGTGCCCCCGCGGGGAAGGCGGCACAGCACGCGGTCCAGGTCGGTGGGCGGCTTGACCCAGGCAAGGACGCCAGCGTCCTGGAACAGTTCCGACCGCATCGCCGTGACGATCGCGCCTGCCTTGATGTACGCCGAGTCGTCGTATCCGGCGCCTGATCCGGCGCCCGATTCCACCCATACGCGCATTCCCTTGGCGCCGAGGTCGGCGCAGGCCCGAGGGGTAAGCGCCACCCGGTGCTCGCCGGGCTGATCCTCTTTGAGCACGACAATCTTGGTGCACGCGCTGCGCTCGGCACGCGGGTCGGCAACACCGGAAAGGTCGGCTTGGAGAGGCTCGCCGATGCTGGCGAGGGTCCGCCGATAGGTCACCTTGCCGTCAAGAATGTCCTGGACGAGCGTGGCCAGGCGATCGAAGACCTTGTCCAAGAGGGTGGGGTCCTTTTTCACCCCGATCCGCGGCGCGTCCACGTTGATGCGGACGATCGGCCCGCGTAGGCCCATGAGCGGCCCGGCTACGGTCTCCAGGCCGGCCTCGCCGAGCAGGACCTCGGTCAGCTGCCAGCCGTCCTCGAGGCCCGCTTGCTCCACCAGCTGATCCGCCAAGCGAATGAGCAAGAACGGACCCTGCCGGGATGAGCCGACAGGGATGACCGCGGGGAAACCGAACCTGCCCTCCAGCTTCTCGCACAACCGCCGGGCTTGATCCTGGGACTGGCCCATGATCTCGCGGTTGTTCTCGAAAAAGTCCGGGGGCGTCCGTTCCAGGACGACGCGGGCCAAGGCCGTTGTCTCCCGCTGCAGCGGCACGGCGAGCTGGCGGCGGATGTCTGCTCGCCAGCCGGCATTACCGGTCACGGCCGCGCCGAGCTTGTACGGTCCGACGGCGTGATGCCCCTTGGACAGGCCCGCGATGGTGACCGTCCGGTCGAACAGAGACTGGGGCGTTCCCGCGCAGTCGACCGTGACCGCCGCCAGCGGCATGTAGTGGGTGACCACTGCGTCGAGGGTCGCGTCGATGATGACGCGCACGTCCTCCTCGATGAGCACCCGGCCGATGGCCTGAAGCTCATCCGCCGTGTATGTAGCGATGAGAGGGTTACCGGGCATGGTCAGCAGCAGGGCGCACAACTGCTCGCGGTGGGCCTGGATCGCCCGGCGCAGGTGCCAGGGATCGATCTTGCCATCGCGCTCCGGAGGTGCCGGGATCAGCCGTACCGACAGGCCGAGCTTCTCGATGTGCTGGCGGTTGCTCTTGTAGAAACCCTCCGGGCACAGGATGATGCCATCGGCCCGGGCCACGCTGGCCATGACGGCTTCGAGCATCACCAGGCTGCTGTACGGACAGACCAGGACGTCGTCCGCGCTCACCGCCAGCCCAGCTTGGCGCCAGCGTGCATACAGGCGCTCAGCCGCCAGCTCCCGGAGAATACGGGGCTGGGCCTTATCGAACGGCCCGCCGTCCGGCTCGAGCAGATCCGCGTCCTCAATGAGGAGCTTGCCGGTGGTGTCGAGCACGGCCTGCTGAACCTGCGGGTGCATGTGGAAGCGCATCTCGCCGTGGTACACGTCGATGAGGGGCCCCCGCCGCCGTTCTTTCCACAGCCGCCGCAGCCGGTCGCTCCGGAGGCTGGTGGCTTGGTTGGGCGCTGGGAGTTCGGAGGTGGTCATCGCGGGTTCGCCGCGGCCGCGCTGACCTGCGAACTCCGGGAGAACGGACACGACTGGGCGCCGCCGATGCCCCGGACTCGGAGAACCTCTAGCTCCCCGAGCATCCCGAGGACCTTAGCCACAGCAGTATCAACCTTCACTGCAAGCTCCCCATCCCCATTACTGGTATCAATTATCTGAGCGGCCCTACCGAGTAACTTGTTCTACTCATCCTACTTCTGCGTTTTAGTGGTCTTGACCCAGGGAATAGTCTGAGCAAGCAGTAAGGATGATGCGAATAGCCAGCCTGCCATGCGGAATGGGAGGAGCTTACCAGGGCGACCCGGCAGACTCCCAGGAATCGCTGGGAACAGCTCCATAACGTGTTTGACGCAGGTCAGACTGCACATGACCTGCCTCAAGGAAGGGTCCGCAGGGGACAAATCCGATACCTGACCAGGACAGCACGCCGAAGACGGGGAAGGAGAACCCACTGATGAACACCATCCCCCGTGCCGGGCAGTCGCCCACACCACCCGTCAGAGACACGCGGAGGGCGGAAGCGCCGCGCGTGCGGTGGACGCCGGAGGCAGAGTCTGATCTGCTGCGGCTCGTCGACGATCAGGGCGTACGAACTGAGCTCAAACGCAACGCTGACGTGACTCTGCATGTGATCAGGCCTTCGGCCGACGGGGATCGCCGCTCCGAAGGCATTGAAGGCGAGGTCATGTGGCGCCGCGGGTGGGACTATGAAACCGAACGCCGGAAGTCGTGGCTCCCGGATCTAGCCGATGACGGCCCCTGGAACTACGTGCTCTTCTACCGGAGCGCCGTCGTCCCGGCCAGATTCTTGGTCCTGGCTGTCCGGAGCCGTCTCCAGATCGGCGAACGGATCTGGGAGCAGATCCAGGACGGCAGCTAAGTGCCCGGCCACTGGTTCTGATCCGGGAGAGCTATCCCCCGGCTTTCCACCGCCGGGCAACCTCGGCCACGCTGCAGACGTCCACGACCTCAAAAGTCTGGTACGGATCGGACTCGTCCGTCTGCGGCGGCAGCGCGACGTAGAACAGGAAGTAGTTCCAGGGGCCGTCGTCGTCCTCTTGCGCCAGGAGTTCCTCGGACACCATCCCGCAGGGGATCCCGCGGTGCCACATGATCTCGCCCACATAGCCCCCGTCGTGGCGGAGGTGGGCTGGCGTCATGTCGTGCAAGATCTTTCCCGCGCTGCTGACTAGCTGGTCGCGCGTGGCCCGGCTTATCAATTCCAGCCTGGTTTCAGCCCAGCGCGACCAGCGAACTCCGGCCATCGGACCCCCCTCTGGCAACTCCTCCCCGAGGAGCGTTTTGTTAACCCTGGCATACGCGGGCAAGTCAGGTCGGGCCGGCGTAATTTGTAACAGCAGGCAACTCGGCCGAAACGGTCAGAATACCGGTCCTGTCGGAATCTAGAATGATGCGCCCGGTCCGCGCTGGCCGATTTCCCGGGCCATCTCACTCAGCACACGTGCTTCGACGTCTCCCCCGAGCGGGCTGATCATGACGACGAAATGACCATTCCGGGTGATCAGAGCAGGGCCGTTCTTCTCGATTTGGTCGATGATGAAAGCCGTCTGCTGGCCGAGCTGACGTATGGTGTAGACCTCGGGTTTCCGGTCGCTGACCTGGGATGATGTTCCCGGTCTAGCGTGGCCGATTTCCCGGGCCATCTCACTGAGCACACGTGATTCAAGGTTCTGCTCGAGCGGCGTAAGCATGGCCACGAAACGTCCGAGCCTGGTGATCAGGGCCGGACCATCCTTGAGTACGTGGTCGATTACGAGAGCCGTCCGCTGGTTGAGCTGACGAGTGGTGTAGACGTCAGGCTTATCGCTGTTGACCTGATCCTGAGCTCCTTCATGCGGCGTCATCGAACCCAGCCCCCCTTCCACAGATCCGACACTAGGCCTACAAACGTACTACCCTCTATGGGGAGGTTTCAGGCCCGGGATGTCAAGAGCGGGATTTCTTTTCGGCCTCAGGCCGACACTGCGGGCGATGACCGCGCCGCTTTCCCAGGCTAGGCGCTTGCGATCAGTGAGGTTCTCCAGCCGGGTGAAGGATCCCCAGGGCAGTTGCCGCCACGCGGTCTCCTGGCCCCAACAGTCGCCGGATGGGTCCACGAGGATCAGGTGGACGCTGCGAGCCGGCAGTTGCTCGAGGGCCGGTCCGAGCCCGGCACCGAGGTCCTGGCCGTCAGTTATCAGGAGAACCGCGAGCGTGCGGCCGGAACCGGTCCCGTGGATGAGTTCGCGCACCCGGGCCAGGGCCACGGCCGGCTGGGTGCCGCCTAGCACCGGCTGCAGCCTAAGCTCCCGGCGCAGCCGTCCGCGATGCACGGACACGGGGGCTAGGGCCATACTGGCCGGCGCGACGTCACCCCAGTGGACGACGCCAGCGCGGCCGCCCCCGTAACGGCTCATCAGGTCGATGACGGATAGGCAGGCGGCATTCCTGGCCCCCCGTGGGTCGGTGCCGTCCGGCCCGTACACCGACTCGGAGTCATCGATGGCGAAGATGACGTCGAGGCTGGCGACTCGCTGGCGGATGACGGTCAGTGGCGCACCAGCCAGGCCGGGCAGCCGGACCGGCCCGGCCTCACGGTGGTAGCCGGGCCCCGCGGCCGTGGCGCCCGACCGGGCGGCACGTCCGCCGCCCGCCGCCAGGTTCACCCCGCGCACCCGGCAGGACCGGAGCGCGCTCATGATTCACCGGCCCCGGGCGCCGGCGCGGGCACCGACGCCAGTTCCCGCGAGACGCCGTTCAGCGGGTAGCGGCCTGGGATGCTGGCCGGGGCCGGCCTGCGCTCGTCGCCCGCCCGCCGGGCGGCATCCACCTCGTCCAGGGCCTGCCGCTGCAGGTTCTCCCAGACCGCGTCGAGGTCATTCAGGGTGACCGACTCCAGCGGCGCGACGTTGCTGCCCGTCCTGATGCCGTCCGGGTACTCCAGCAGGTCCAGGACCTCCCTGGGCAGCTCGGGCGGAGCCGGCGGGGCCCAGAGATCTTGGGCCGACTCCGGTGCGGATACCAGGGCATAGCTGCGCCGGTACAGGTAACGCTGCCGCGTCCCGTCCGACAGGAGGGCCTGCGCGGCGCTGGCCGCGCTACTGATGACAGCGAGGTGGCGGGCCGCCTGCTGGTTGACCCGGCCAGCCAGCCGGCCTGCGGCGAGCCGCGCGGTAGCCGCGGCGGGTGCGGCGCGCGGCGCGGACGGCTGCCCTCCACTGGGCCTGAAAGGGGTGAGCCGCCCAAGTGCTGGCCGCCGTGGCCACCGCGAAAAGACCGAGCTGGATGCCAATAAAGGGCAGCGACACAGGCAAAACCCCGTTAGCGGCGAGGAAGGCGCTCCTGATCGCCGCGATGGACAGGGCCAGGCCGAGGCCACCGGCCAGGCTCGTGGCGCCGATGACCACCGGGCGCTGGCCCGGCTCGTGGCGATAAGCCCTGATGCTCTCGCCCAGGAAGTGTGCGGCTCCCAGCATGCCCCCCACCACTGGGATCGCCGCCAGGGTCAGCGCCGAGAACGGCAACCAGCTGACGAACGGCCGATCCGAGATGTTCAGCACCATGAACGAGACAGAGGTCATGGTGAGATCGCCGATCCCGAGTATGCCCAGGAACACCGTCTCTCCCCACCGAGCCACCGGCCGTTCCAGGCCCATCCCGGCCAGCCGGCGCCGCAGGCCCTCCTGCTCGGCGTTCTCCCCGAGCACCCGGACGAGCTCCTCGCGCGCCTTGGCCTTGGCGGGCCAGAAGGCCTGGATTTTTCGCGCGTGCCTCGCCCGGATCTTCCCGAGTCTGCCGTCGAGGTGGTGCCGGACGCCCAGCGCGCCGGTGATCGGCGCCTCCCACACCGCCAGCTCGCCGAATAGGACGCGGTTCCCCGGCTCCCCGGGCGGCCCGAGGAGCCGGACGTCGCCGTCTTCTTGGGCCATCGTCTCGGCTTCGTCGTCGCCGTAGCGGGTGCGGAGCCAGGAGCCGGGCCTGACCGTGACCGGCGCGAAGCCCCGGCCGAACCTGGCCGTCCAGCTCAGCTTTCCGTTGTCCATCACGATTCACCTCTCTTGTTCGATTGACCTACATGTGAAATACTAGTGCACTACATCAGCTGGTCAAGACCTATAGGGAGAAAGAAAACATGAAGAGGCTCCTGTGGCCCGCCGCCCTGGTTGCGACGGGGGCACTTGCGCTGACGGGATGCGTTTCGACAGCGAAACAACCGGTCTCGCCCGGCCCGTCGGCGTCCACCGCGACCGCGAGCATCCCCACTACCGGGATGCTCGTCGGCACGAATCCAGCCGACCGCGGCCGACGTGCGGCCTGGACCGTCGAGGCCAGGCAGGTGGCCAGCACGGCAGGGCAGTTCCGCGCCCGGGTGGTCATCGACCGGTTCGGGACCGGCCCGGGCTCGTCGGATGTGACGTTCAACGCTCCGCTGGCCAGCACCGATGGCCAGAACAGCCTCATCCGCCAGACGCAGGTGAAGCAAGCTGAGGACGAGATGGTGAAGGCGTTCGGCGAAGAGGAGACCGCTATCGTGCCGAGTCCGGTCGACCTCATCAGCGGCATCCGGGCCATGGAAAATCATCTCGACGAGCTGAACGCCGCGCACCCCGACGTGATTATCTTCGGCGACGCCGAGCAGACGGCAGGAGCCGTGGATCTCGCCGATCCTGTCCAGCTGGCGGACCCCGCGCAGGCGCTGGCGCAGGTGAAGGCCCAAGGGCTGGCGCAGGCGGCCAGCTGCTCCGGCTGGAACGTCTACATGGTCGATCCAGCACCGGCCGGGTTCACCGCGCTGCAGGACGAGCAGCTCAGGGAGTTCTGGCGGGAGTTCTTCGCCGCCTGCGGCGGGCACCTGGTCCTGTGGGACAGCACCCTGATCTTCCCAGCCGGCGGCCAGGTCGCCGCCACGACCTGGGCCAGTCCCGCGCACCGGGAGATCATCATCCCGCTGCCTGCGTCGGTGCTGTTCAAGCCGGAGCAGGCCGTCCTGCTGCCGGGCGCCGACGCGGTTCTCGGCGAGGTGTGCCGCGATCTCACAGCGACCTATCCCACCGCCACGGCCCACATAGCCGGCTACACGGCCGCGATCGGCGGGGGCGACGGCCTGGCCCTCTCGCAGGCCCGGGCGGGACTCGTGGCCTCTTACTTGGAGGGGTGCGGGGTGAGCGCATCGCGGCTCTCGGCGCACGGCTACGGCGATCGCGACCAGATCCCGGGCGGGCTGGCGGCCAACCGGCGCGTGGTGATCACGGTGCAGACCAGGTAAGGCCTTCCGGCTCAACCCAGGTGATCATGTGCGGGGATCACGGACTAGGAGAGATAGCGCGCAGGCGACGGCCGGCATGACTGCGATAGCGGCCAGTGCGGTGGTCAGCCCGTGGCCGTCGGCGAGCAGCCCGAACAGCGGGCTGGTCAACCCGCCGATCGAGACGGCCAGCCCCAAGGTGACACCACTGGCCACGCCGAGCCGGTTGGGCAGGAAGTCCTGGCCCAGCGTGACCTGCACCGCGAACGGCGCAAACAGCGCGATGCCGAGAGCAAAGACGACCAGGAGCAGCACCCCTATGTCGGGCGCGATCACCAACAGGGGCGCAATCAAGGCCGACAGCCCGTAACTTAGCCGCAGCACGCCCAGGCGGTGCCAGTGGTCGGCCAGCCAGCCGCCGCTCAGCGTGCCGATCACGCCGGCGCCGATGAAGACCGCCAGGGTGGCCGAGCCGACCACGGTCGGCTCGTGGAAGTGCCGGATGGCGAACAGGGCCACCATCGATGCCACCCCGAAGTAGGCCACCGACCTGAGCACGACCACCGTGGTCAGCCAGGCGAATCCGCGCCAGTCGTCGGCCCGCCCGGCTGCGGCCCGCCTGCGCCCGGCCTCGCGCGCCATAATCTCGGGAGCGCGCCACGGGCGCCGGACGAGCAGGACCGCGCCCATGACCACGGCCGGCACCGCGAGCAGGGGCGTGCCGTGCAGCCGGGTCGCCAGCAGCACCGGCGTGACGATGACCGGACCCAGCGCGATCCCGGCGTTGCCGCCGACCGTGAACCAGCTCATGGCCTGGGTCGAGTCACCGGCCAGGCCCCGGGCAACCCGGGTCGCCTCGGGATGATAGGCGGCCACGCCGATACCGGAAGCGGCCACCGCCACCCAGGTAATCAGGTAACTGTCCCCCAAACCGGACAGGCCGATGCCGAGACCGGCCGTCAGCAAGCCCGCGGCAACCAGCCACCCCAGGTTCCGGTACTTGTCGGTTAGCGCGCCGAACCCAGGCTGCACCACGCTGGCCAGAAGCGTTCCGGCCAGCACGATCCCGGTCAACCCGGCGTAGCTGTAGTGCCGCTCGAGAGCCAGGAAGGGCAGCAGCGCGGGCACTGCCCCTGAATAGACATCGTCCACAATGTGCGTGACGGTTAGGAAGGCGAATCCGCGGCGTTCGGTCCGAGTCAGAACCGGAATTCGCTGGTTTGTCGTCTCCCGCATAGTTATTGCGATGCTAAAGCGCGAGCGGCACGGCGACCAGTGCCCGATTATCGTCGTCGCCAGGTCTTCACCTAGCGGCCGCGGTGGAGTGATCTGCCGGCGCAGGGTTTTGCCTGCTAGGCGCGCCGAGACGCGGCTTGGGGGCGACCGCGCTGGACAGCTAAATTTTTGATTCCGCCCGGAACCGTCTGTGACGGCGCTTGAGCACACGCTGTTGTTCATTCACGTTAGGCGCTAAAGTTCTCAATCGTCAATCCAGCCGCGATGGCTCAATTCTTCCCCTTTTCCGTGATCGGTGTCTTTCTCACTGGGGTGAGTATTTAACGGCAGGATCCAGCCCCTTCGCCGCCGGCGGAGTCCCATCACCGCGCCGGGCTGCGCGTGGTTCTCTCGGATAGTTCACCGACGCCGTTCACCGTCGGCATTCGCCTTTCCGCGGGCAGTTGCGGGCACAGTAGAGTTCCGCTGCCGTCGAAGCGACGCGAGCTCAGCGGGTGGCGGCGATGGTCGCGCTGCCCAGGACCGTGTCGCCGCTATAGAGGACGGCGGCCTGGCCCGCGGCCACGCCCCGGGCTTGGTCGCTGAGGTAGATGTGCAGTTCGTCGCCGGACACCTGCGCCGTGCAGGGGTGGACCTCGCCGTGGGCGCGGAGTTGGACCGTGCACTCGATCGGGGTTAGCGGGGGCTCGCAGCCGGTCCAGACCGGGCGGATCGCGGTGATCTCGCGGACGCCGAGGGCGTCGGCGGGGCCGACGGTTACCGTGTTCGACACCGGCTCGATGGACAGCACGTAGCGGGGGTTGCCGTCGGGGGCGGGACGGTCCAGGTGCAGGCCCTTGCGCTGGCCGATGGTGAAGCCGTGGACGCCTTCGTGAGCGCCGAGGACCGCGCCGTCCTGGTCGACGATCGTGCCTGGGGCCGAGCCGAGCTTGCGGGACAGGAAGCCGCGGGTGTCGCCGTCGGCGATGAAGCAGACGTCGTGGCTGTCGGGCTTGTCGGCGACGAGCAGGCCGCGGGAGCGGGCCTCCTCGCGGACCTCCGACTTGGGCGTGTCGCCCAGGGGGAACATCGCGTGGGCGATCTGGTCCTTGTTCAGGACCGCGAGGACGTAGGACTGGTCCTTGCCCGGGTCGACGGCCCGCTGCAGCGCGCCGTCGGAGACCTGCGCGTAGTGGCCGGTGCAGACCGCGTCGAAGCCGAGGGCGAGGGCCCGGTCGAGTACCGCCTCGAACTTGATCTTTTCGTTGCAGCGCAGGCACGGGTTGGGTGTCCGGCCCGCCGCGTACTCGGCGACGAAGTCGTCGACCACGTCGCGGGCGAACCGCTCGGCCATGTCCCAGACGTAGAACGGGATGCCGATCACGTCGGCGGCGCGGCGGGCGTCGCGGGCGTCCTCGATCGTGCAGCAGCCGCGTGCCCCGGTCCGGTAGGACTGCGGATTCGACGACAGCGCCAGATGGACGCCGGTCACCTCGTGACCGGCGTCGACCGCGCGTGCCGCCGCGGTTGCGGAGTCAACGCCGCCCGACATGGCGGCAAGAACCCTAAGCCCCATAGCCATTCCAGGGTATCCGGCGCTCCCGGGTGCTTACGTGGGATGCTTCTGGCCCTCAGAAGGCAATGCCGTGAGAGGGCTTAAGTGGTGCGTGGTGAGCGTGAGGGCGTTGAGCGGGCTGAGGTGCGGCGCCCGCGCGCCGGGTGGGCGTGATCGACAGGGATTTCGCTTTTCATGTGGATTCCGCAGCAAATAAGCTGCGGAATCCACATGATCATGGTCTGGGCGGTGGCGCCAGCGGGACAACCCGGACGAAACGGGCACGCGCGGGCCCGGCGCCAGCCCATGGGCGCCTAAGTCGACGGCATTGGCTCGGAGGGGCCGGAGCATCCCACATCTTGGTCGGCAAACGGCGGGGTGGTCAGCGGGCGCGGGCGGAGCGGCAGCGCGGCGGGCAGCAGGCGGCGGCGCGGCGGGCTAGCCAGCAGGCGGCGGCGGCGGGTACGCGGCGGGGTAGTCAGCGGGCCGACGCGGGCTGGTCAGCGGGCGGCGGCGGGCGGCGGCGCGGCGGCGCGGCGGGCTTGGTTAGTGGGCGGCGGCGCGGCGGGCGCGGGCGGCGGCCTCGCCGATCGCACGCCCCAGCGCGTCCACGTCAGCCTGAGTCGTCGTGTGGCCGAGGGAGAACCGGAGCGAGCCACGGGCCCGCGCGTCGTCGGCGCCCATCGCGAGCAGGACGTGACTTGGCTCGGCCACGCCCGCGGTGCAGGCGGAGCCGGTGGAGCAGGCGATGCCCTTGGCGTCGAGCAGCAGGAGCAGAGCGTCGCCCTCGCAGCCGGGGAACGAGAAGTGGGCGTTGCCTGGCAGCCGGTCCGGACCGGGTGGCGGGCCGTTGAGTGCGGCGTCCGGCACCGCGAGCAGCACCTGGCGGATCAGGTCGTCGCGGAGGGCCGCGATCCGCTTGGTTTCTAGCGAGCGCCGCTCCGCGCTGATCGTCGCCGCGACCGCGAACGCCCTGATCGCCGGCGTGTCCAGGGTGCCCGACCTGATGTCGCGCTCCTGGCCGCCGCCGTGCAGCACGGGGACAGGGGAAAGGCCTTTGCCGAGGATCAGGGCGCCGACCCCGATCGGGCCGCCTAGCTTGTGCGCGGTGACGGTCATCGCGTCCGCGCCGGAGGCGGCGAAGTCCACCGGCAGTTGCGCCGCCGCCTGGACCGCGTCGGTGTGGAACGGCACTCCGAACTCATGCGCCACGGCCGCCAACTCGGCGATCGGCTCCACGGCGCCTATCTCGTTGTTCGCCCACATCACGCTGACCAGGGCGGCGGAAGTCGGGTCGGCGGCCAGCGCGCCATAAAGGACGTCGGGGGAAACGAGACCGAGCGCGTCCACGGCGAGCCAGTCCGCACAGGCGCCGTGCGCGGTGCCGAGCCAGCGCACCGAGTCGAACACGGCGTGGTGCTCGATCGCCGTCGTCAGCACCCGCAGCCGGCGCTCATCCAAGTAGCGACGAGCCCAGAACAGTCCCTTGACGGCCAGGTTGTCCGCCTCGGTGCCCCCGCTAGTGAAAACCACCTCGGAAGCCCGCGCACCGAACACCTCGGCAAGCTGCTCCCGCGACTCTTCAACGACGCGGCGAGCACGCCGCCCCGCGCTGTGCAGCGACGAGGGGTTACCGACTTGTGCCATCTCTTCGGTCATCGCAGCGATGGCCTCAGGCAACATCGGCGTTGTCGCGGCATGGTCAAGGTAGGTAACCGGGTTAGTACTCATCGCACCGTTAAGCCTAGCCGAGCGCCGCGCCCGCTCAAGTCTTGGATTTTGATCTTGATTGTGCCCATGACTCAGCACCCGCTGGGCGGGGCAATGTCCAGGGGGAAGGGCTTACATCCCGGGCTTACATCCCCTTGTGCTTGGTGATTTCTTCGAGGAGCTGGGGGACGACGGTGAACAGGTCGCCGACGACGCCGTAGTCGGCGATCTCGAAGATCGGCGCCTCGGGGTCCTTGTTGACCGCGACGATCGTCTTGGAGGTCTGCATCCCGGCCCGGTGCTGGATCGCGCCGGAGATCCCTACCGCCATGTACAGCTGCGGGGAGACGGTCTTGCCGGTCTGCCCGACCTGGAACTGGTGCGGGTACCAGCCGGCGTCGGTGACCGCGCGGGACGCGCCGACCGCCGCGCCGAGCGCGTCGGCCAGCTTCTCGATGATCTTGAAGCCGTCCTCAGAGCCGGTGCCCCGCCCGCCGGAGACCACGATCTGCGCCTCGGTCAGCTCCGGGCCGCTCACCCTTGGGCGCCACCACGTGCTCGGTAACCGACGCCCCCTTGGCCGCGTCGGAGGCGGCGAAGGAAACGGCCTCGACGGCCGCCGCGCCGGCCGCCGCCTCAGCGGAGATGGCGTTGGGCCGCACCGCGATGATGGGGGTTCCCGCCCTGACGGTGGAGTGCACGGTGATCGCGCCGCCGAAGTTCGGCTGCTCCGCCACCGGCGCACCGTCCTCGCCCGCGGTCACGTTCACCGCGTCGATCAGCACCCCGGACCCGGTCTTGACCGCCAGCCGCCCCGCGATCTCCTTGCCCTCGGTCGTCCCGGCGACCAGCACCGCGGCCGGCGACACCGACGCGACCAGCTGCGCGAGCAGTTCCGCCGCCGGCGCCACCACGTAGGAGTCGAAGTCGGGCGAGTCGGCGACGTACACCTTCTCCGCGCCGTACTCCGCCAGCCGCGCCGCCCCCGCGTCCGCGCCCGGGCCCGTCCACACCACCGACGGGGAGCCCAGCCGCCGCGCGGCGGTCAGCAGCTCCAGCGTCACCTTCTTGACCTCGCCGTCAGCGGTGTGCTCCGCGAGGACCAGTACCTCAGCCATGTAACCCAGTCCTCTCTAGATGAACTTCCGCTCGGCGAGGAACCCGGCCGCCTTCGTGCCGCCGTCCCCGTCGTCCTTCACGATCACCCCGGCCTGCCGCGGCGGGCGCGCCGCGAAGTCATTCACCCACGAGGCCGCGCCCGCCAGCCCCACCGCCGAAGCGTCAAGGGACAGGTCGGCCAGGGTCAGCGTCTGCACCGGCTTCTTCTTCGCCGCCATGATCCCCTTGAACGTCGGGTACCGCGGCTCGTTGATCTTCTCCACCACCGACACCACCGCCGGCAGCGACCCGGACACCACCGCGTACCCGTCGTCGGTCACCCGCCGGATCGTCACGTCAGAACCGGAGATGTCCACCTTCGACGCGAGCGTCAGCTGCGGCACCCCGAGGCGCTCGGCCAGCATCGCCGGCACCACTCCCGTCCGCGCGTCGGTCGACTCAGAACCCGAGGATGACCAGGTCGAACCCGATCTGCTGGAGCGCCGCGGCCAGCGCCGCCGACGTCGCGAGCGCGTCCGAGCCCGCCAGGCCGTCGTCGGTCACGTGCACGGCCTTGCCCGCGCCCATCGACAGCGCCTTGCGGATCGACTCCGACGCCTTGCCCGGGCCCATCGACAAGATCGTCACCTCGCCGCCGTGCGCCTCCGCGATCTTCAGGCCCTCCTCGATCGCGTACTCATCGAGCTCGTTGATCAGCCCGTCAAGCGAGGCCCGGTCCAGCGTGCCCTCACCGGGTGAGCGTGCGCTCAACCGCGGTATCAGGCACCTGCTTCATGCAGACGACGATATTCATGGGACAACGCTGCCCTTTCCTGCGTGCGTACGACTTCGCCAACGAAGCCTATGTTACTCGCCAGTAGCAGCGCTGCCCGTCCCTGTTCCGCGGAGCGGGACAGGGACTAAGCGTGCACAGCGCGCTCGGCTGTCTCCACCACATTAGCGAGGAGCATCGCGCGGGTCATCGGCCCCACCCCGCCGGGGTTCGGCGCGACCCATGCCGCGACCGAAGCCACGTCCGGCGCGACGTCACCGACAAGTCCGGCGTCAGTCCTGGTGATGCCCACGTCGAGCACCGCCGCGCCGGGCTTGACCATGTCTGCGGTGAGCAGGCCGGCCCGCCCGGCCGCCACTACGACGATATCGGCGGCGCGCGTGTGCGCGGTAAGGTCCTTGGTCCCGGTGTGGCACGAAGTCACGGTCGAGTTCTCCGACTTGCGGGTCAGCAGCAGGCCGAGCGCGCGTCCCACCGTGATCCCGCGGCCGATCACCGTGACCTCCGCCCCGGCAAGCTCGACGCCGTAGCGCCGCAGCAGCACCACGATGCCGTGCGGCGTGCAGGGCAGCGGCGCCTTCTCATTGAGCACGAGCTTGCCGAGGTTGACCGGGTGCAGCCCGTCCGCGTCCTTCGCCGGGTCGATCAGGTTCAGCACGGCCAGCTCGTCGAGCCCGCGCGGCAGCGGCAGCTGCACGATGTACCCGGTGCAGGCCGGATCCTCGTTCAGCTCCGCCACGGCCTCCTCCACCTGCGCTTGCGAGGCCGAGGCGGGCAGGTCGCGGCGGATCGAGGCGATGCCCACCTGCGCGCAGTCGCGGTGCTTGCCCGCCACGTAGGAGCGCGACCCCGGGTCGTCGCCGACCAGGATCGTGCCGAGCCCGGGCACGATGCCCCGCGCGGCGAGCGCGGCCACGCGCTCCTTCAGGTCCGCCTTGACCGCCGCCGCGGTCGCCTTGCCGTCCAGAATCTGCGCAGTCACGCTGCCTCCCGCTCGCCTAAAACCCTGGCTAGCCGCTCGCCTAAAAACCCTGCGCTGTCCCGCTCGCCTACAAACCAAGGCTCGCTCGCCGACCTCGCTCGCCAGGCTCGCTCGCCGCCCCTCAGTGGTAGAAGTGCCGGACACCCGTGAAGTACAGCGTGACGCCAGCCTTTCGCGCGGCGTCGATCACGCCTTCGTCACGGATGGAGCCGCCCGGTTCTGCCACCGCGCGGACACCCGCCTCGGCCAGTATCTCGAAACCGTCAGGGAACGGGAAATACGCGTCCGACGCGGCCACAGAACCGGCGGCCCGATTTCCGGCTCTGGCCACAGCCAGCCGCGCGGAGTCGACCCGGTTCACCTGTCCCATGCCCACGCCGACCGACGCGCCGTCCGCGGCGAGCAGGATGGCGTTGGACTTGACCGCGCGGCACGCCCGCCACGCGAACGCCAGGTCGGCCAGGGTCGCGGCGTCGGCCGCCTGCCCCGTCTTGAGCTCCCAGTTCGCCGGGTCGTCGCCCGGCGCGTCGACGCGGTCCCAGGTCTGCGCGAGCATCCCGCCGGTGACCGGACGGAATTCAAAGTCAGGTGATCCAGAACGAGTTTCGGCTTCCTGCGTCACGCCCGCTCGCTGCCCAGGGCGGCGGGGCGCAGCGGAGCAGCCGGATGTTCTTCCACTTGCCCGCCAGGATCTCGACCGCCGCCGGGTCGAAGTCCGGCGCGATCACCACCTCGGCGAACCCGTCGATGATCTGGTCGGCCATCGCGTCGGTCACCGCGCTGTTGGCCGCGACCACGCCGCCGTAGGCGGACAGCGGGTCGCAGGCCAGCGCCTTGGCGTGCGCGGCGGCGATGTTGGTGCCGATCGCGATACCGCACGGGTTGGAGTGCTTGATGATCGCGACGCACGGCTCCGCGAAGTCGTAGGCGGCCCGGCGGGCGGAGTCCGCGTCGACGTAGTTGTTGTAGGACATGGCCTTGCCGTGCAGGACTTCGGCATTGGCGATACCAGGATCAGCGGTGGCGCCGCCAGAGTCAGCCGCCTCCGTTCGGGATGATCCTGATGTTGACCTTGACTTGTATATTGCCGCCTTCTGGTGCGGGTTCTCGCCGTAGCGCAGCGCGTCGGAACGCGTCCAGACCTGGGCGATCAGGTCGGGCCAGCCGGTCTCCCGCGCAACCTCGTCCGGGGCGTAGCTGGCGGCGAACCAGGAGGACACCGCGGCGTCGTAGGCGGCGGTGTGCGCGTAGGCCTGTGCCGCGAGGCGGCGGCGCTGCTCCAGCGTGAAGCCGTTGTCCGCGATGGCCGCCAGGACGTCGCCGTACTGTGCGGGGCTGGTCACGACCGCGACGCTGCCGTGGTTCTTCGCCGCGGCGCGGACCATCGCGGGACCGCCGATGTCGATCTGCTCGATGATCTCGCTGTCGTCCGCGCCAGAAGCCACGGTCTGCTCGAACGGGTACAGGTTGGACACCAGGAGCTGGAACGGCGCGATGCCGAGGTCCGTGAGCTGCTGGTTGTGGTCGGGGTTCATCGTGTCCGCGAGCAGGCCGGCGTGCACGCGCGGGTGCAGGGTCTTGACCCGGCCGTCGAGGCACTCGGGGAAGCCGGTGAGCTCCTCGACCTTGGTGACGGGGATGCCCGCCTGCTCGATGGTCCGCGCCGTGCTGCCGGTCGAGACGATCTCCGTGCCCGCCTCGTGCAGGGCCTTGGCGAGTTCGGCCAGGCCGGCCTTGTCGTAGACGCTGACCAGGGCGCGCCTGATCGGAATCCGAGTCACTTGCCGATCCTTACCTTCCTGTCGTCACTGACGGACCAGCCCTCGCGGGCCATCCGGCCGACCGTGTCGACGAGCAGCGCGCGCTCGGCGACCTTGATCCGCTCGTGCAGCGTCGCCTCGTCGTCGTCATCGTGTACCGGCACCGCGGCCTGCGCGAGCACCGGGCCCGCGTCGACGCCCTCGTCCACGAGGAACACCGTGCAGCCCGTCACCCGCACCCCGTAGGCGAGGGCATCCCGCACACCGTGCATGCCGGGGAAAGACGGTAGCAACGCCGGGTGCGTGTTCAGGCAGCGGCCCGCGAACCGCGCGAGGAACGCCTTGCCCACGAGCTTCATGAACCCGGCGCAGACGATCAGGTCGGGGTCATATTCCGCGCAGGCGGCGGCGAGGGCGTCGTCCCAGGCGTCCCTGGTTGGGAAGTCTCCGACTTTCGTGATGAACGTCGGTATATTTGCCGCTTTGGCGCGGTCGAGGGCGGCGATGCCGTCGCGGTCGGCGCCGACGGCCATGATGGCGGCGCCGTACTTCGGGTCGCTGCACGCGTCGATGAGGGCCTGCAGGTTCGTCCCTGCCCCGGAGACGAGCACAACCAGCCGCGCGTTCATGGCAGCCACCCTAACTGAACCCTTTTCACCTTCATGATCCTGGCCACCCAGACCCCGCGGGCGGAAGGCAAGATAAAAAGCGTTCAGGTGTACGGCAGAATAGTCGTGAGATGGCCAGACTTACCGACGGCCCGAAGCCGGGAACACCGCCCCCGCCCCGGTCACCGTTCCTTCCGCCGCCGCCACGGCCGCAGCTTCCGCCTGCCGCCCCGGCGCTGCAGCAGCGTGCGGCGGCGGCGCTGATCCTGGCGCTGCTCAGCCTGATCGCGATGCTGTTGATCGGCAACTTGCAGCGCGCGGTGTACGTGATCGCGGTCGCACTTGCCGTCGCGGTGGTCGGGCTGGTGCTCGCGATCTCTGCCATGAAGGCCGCGAAGCGGGCGGGTACCCGCAGGCCGCGCGTGGCCATGGCCAGCGTGGTGCTCGGCGCGGCCGGCGCCCTGTTCTCCGCGTTCGCGCTTGCCGGGCTGCTGATCTTCTGGTCGCAGTACATGCAGTACGCCAAGTGCCTGGACGGCGCGACCACGACCGCCGCGCAGAATGCCTGCCAGCAGCAGTTCGAGAACTCGATCGGTCACCGGATCACCCTCCTCGGCAACCCGTGACCGGGTTACCGCCGCCCGGCTACTCCTGCTCGTCCTACTGCTGCGCTCTACTCCTCGTCCCCGGCGGCCCACGGGTTGACGTGGATGCGGTGGCCGCCCGCGTCGTCGGTCTCGTCGACGATAAGCGCGGGCAGCGGGGCGCTGACCCGGGCGGGCAGCGGGGCGCTGCGCTCGGCCTGCGGCCCGCCAGTCCCGATGTTTCCTGGCTCGTTCGCCTGCCCGGCGTTGAGGCGGCGGATGTGGTGCCTGATGATCAGCCAGTTGGCCGCGCCGGCGACCAGGGCCGCCGTCACCCCGACCTCGAGCACGGCGACCAGGCCGACCTCGCCGCCGGCCGGCCCGACCGAGGCGAGCCGTCCTCCGCCGAGTGGACCGCCGGAGAACTTCGCGGCGAACCCGATGATCACCGCGGTCAGCGTGCCGGTGACCAGCCCCCAGAACGGTGCCGCCTCAAACGAGGGGGTCGGCGCGATCCGCACGGTCATCAGCCCGGCAAGCGCGCCTGCCAGGTACGGCATCACCAGCACGAAGAAACCGAGCCACGCGGGGAACGCGGCCGTCGGCCCGACCGGCAGCGCGGCGAGCATCGGGAAGGCGGGCACCGCGCCGAGCGCCGAGCCCGACGGCGAGATCGCGGTGCCGATGCCGAATGAGAAGCCGGGGCCGAGCATGTAGGCGACCGCCCAGATGACGGAGTTCGGCAGGTAGCAAAGGCTGGCGAGCAGCAGCAGCACCGACCCGAAGATCCCCGGGTTGAGCGCGGCGACCGCCTGCTTGTAGGCGGCGAGGTGGACCATGAGCGAGATGGCATCGAGCAGCGCGCCGCACACCGCGAGCACCGCGAGCGCCGCGAGCATCCCGAGGATCACCGACCTCGGCCGCGGCGGCACCCAGCCGACTAGCTTGCGCCAGGGCGCGAGGCTGCGCGCCGCGCCGAACCCGCTGGCCAGCAGCGCCACGAGGAATCCCATCATGACCGACTGCCACAGCGAAGGCGCCGCGACCGAGGTCCTGCTTGCCACGGCGACCGCGCCGGTGAAAAGCGCGTAGGGCAGCGCGATCGACATCGCTGCCGGCGCGACCTCAAGCAGGCCGGCCACGTGACCCTCGCGCGTCATCCACCGGCCGGCCCGTTCGACCAGCACGGCGGGCAGCAGGACGAGGCCGAGCGGCAGCAGGCCAATCCTGCCGACGCCATGGACCGTCACCTCGACGTGGTGCGCGACCAGCCACAACAGCCCGGCCGACCTGAGCGCGCCTGCGAGGCCACCGCCGAGTCCCACGTGCGGCGCGGTGATCCAGCCGATCAGTGTCAGGGTCGCGAGCAGCGCGAGCCCGCCGCCGGCCGCCGCGAGCGCAGCCACGCCGCCAGCCATGAGCATGGGGCGGGTGGGGAGGTGCACAATGCCCATCGTGGCAACGGACAGGGCAAAAGGCACGCCGACTCGCGGGCCCGATCGCCGGTTTTCGCGCCCGATCGCAAAACCCGGCGGGGACGAAAACCTGTCGACGGGTGGCGCGAGCGGGGTGTTACGAGACTCCCGTCACATCGTTGGCGTACATCGGTGGCCTGGGCGGCGTACGCGGCGTGGCACGGGCTACGCTGCTTGTGAACGCCGCTCGTCGTGGCGTCGACCAGACGCAATCCAACGGACCGAGATCGGACCCCCCAGTGGACCTGTTCGAGTATCAGGCTAAGGAACTCTTCGCCGAGTACGGCGTTCCTGTGCCGAAAGACAAGGTCGCCAACACCGCCGAGGAGGCGCGGGAAATTACCACCGCGTTCGCGGCGGAAGGCATCCCCCAAGTAGTCGTCAAGGCGCAGGTTAAGACCGGCGGCCGCGGCAAGGCGGGCGGCGTGAAGCTCGCCGACAGCCCCGCCGACGCCTACGACAAGGCCGAGCGCATCATCGGTATGGACATCAAGGGTCACACCGTGCACCGGGTGCTGATCGCCGAGGCGACCGACATCAAGTCCGAGTACTACCTGTCGTTCCTCCTTGACCGCGCGAACCGCACCTTCCTGTCCATCTGCTCGGTGGACGGTGGCGTGGAGATCGAAGACCTCGCGCACACCAACCCCAACGCGATCGCCCGCGTCCCCGTCTCCCCGCTGACCGGCGTGGACCACGCCAAGGCGCTGGAGATCGTGCGGGCCGGCCGCATCCCCGCGGAGGCCGAGGAGGGCGCCGCCCTGGCGGCCGAGCGCCTGTGGGCCATGTTCACCGACGAGGACGCGACGCTCGCCGAGGTAAACCCGCTCGTGCTCACCCCGGACGGCCGGGTGCTCGCGCTCGACGGCAAGGTCACGCTCGACGAGAACGCCGCCTTCCGCCAGGACCTCGCGCGGTTCGCCGACATCTCCTCGACGGACCCGCTTGAGGTGAAGGCCAAGGAGAAGCACCTCAACTACGTCAAGCTCGATGGCGAGGTCGGCATCATCGGCAACGGCGCGGGCCTGGTCATGTCCACGCTCGACGTGGTGGCCTACGCGGGCGAGGCCTTCGGCGGCGTGAAGCCCGCGAACTTCCTCGACATCGGCGGCGGCGCGTCCGCCGAGGTCATGGCCAACGGCCTGGAGATCGTGCTGTCTGACCCGGCGGTGCGGTCGGTGTTCGTGAACGTCTTCGGCGGCATCACCTCCTGCGACGCGGTGGCCAACGGCATCGTGTCCGCGGTCGCGCTGCTGAAGGAGCGCGGCGAGGCGGTGGACCGCCCGATCGTCGTGCGTCTCGACGGCAACAAGGCGGCCGAGGGCAGGCAGATCCTGGCGGACGCGGCGCTGCCGATCGTCGAGCAGGTAGACACCATGGACGGCGCGGCGCGCCGCGCGGCCGAGCTGGCCGCCGCGAAGGGAGCATGAGGTGGCGATCTTCCTGACCGCCGAGAGCCGGGTCCTGGTGCAGGGCATCACCGGCTCCGAGGGCCGCAAGCACGGCGCGCGCATGCTCGCCGCCGGGACGAAGGTAGTCGGCGGGACGAACCCGAAGAAGGCCGGGACGACCGTCGAGCTGAACGGCGTGGAGGTTCCCGTCTTCGGCACGGTTGCCGAGACGATGGCGGCGACCGGCGCGGACGTCTCCGTGATCTTCGTGCCGCCCGCGGGCGCCAAGGCCGCCGTCAGGGAGGCGATCGACGCGGAGATCCCGCTCGCGATCGTCATCACCGAGGGCATCCCGGTGCACGACACGGCCGAGTTCTGGGCGTACGCCACCGAGAAGGGCAACAAGACCCGGATCGTCGGGCCGAACTGCCCCGGCATCGCCTCGCCTGGCAAGTCCAACGCCGGCATCATCCCGGCTGACATCACCACCGCCGGGAAGATCGGGCTGGTGTCGAAGTCAGGCACGCTGACCTACCAGATGATGTACGAGCTGCGCGACATCGGGTTCTCCACTGCCGTAGGCATCGGCGGCGACCCGATCATCGGCACCACCCACATCGACTGCCTCGCCGCCTTCCAGAACGACCCGGAGACCGCCGCCGTCGTCATGATCGGCGAGATCGGCGGCGACGCGGAAGAGCGCGCGGCGGCGTTCATCGAGCAGCACGTCACCAAGCCCGTCGTCGGTTACGTCGCCGGGTTCACCGCCCCCGAGGGCAAGACCATGGGCCACGCCGGCGCCATCATCTCTGGCTCAGCCGGCACCGCCCAGGCCAAGAAGGAAGCCCTGGAGAAGGCCGGCGTCCGCGTCGGCAAGACCCCGAGCGAGACCGCGGCCCTCGTCCGCGAGATCATCAAGAGCCTGTAAACCTGATCAGGTGCCGCGCGGGGTGCCGTGACGATTACCAGGGACCTCCTTCGGAAGGTCCCTGGCGAATCCTCCACGGCACCCTCTTGCGGTTAGGACGCGTAGCGCTTGCGGTTAGGCGGCGTGGCGGGGGGCGAGGACCTCGTTGACCCAGGCGACGATGTCGGTGGTCGACGCGCCCGGAGTGAAGATCTTCGCCACTCCCTGGGCGGCCAGTTCGGCGATGTCGGCTTCTGGGATGATGCCGCCGCCGAACACCACGATGTCGCCGGCGTCCTGTTCCTTGAGCAGCTCGATGACCCTCGGGAACAGGGTCATGTGCGCGCCGGACAGCACGGACAGGCCAACCGCGTCCACGTCTTCCTGGATGGCGGCGGCGACGATCTGCTCCGGCGTCTGGTGCAGGCCGGTGTAGATGACCTCGACTCCGGCGTCGCGCAGCGCGCGGGCCACCACCTTCGCCCCGCGGTCGTGCCCGTCCAGGCCGGCCTTGGCGACGATGACGCGGATCTTGCCCTGTGTCTCTGTCACACCGACAAGGGTAACGATCAGCTCAGATCTAGTACACGCACGGGACGCCGTAGGGGGCGTTCGGCGCCACCGCCACCGTGCCGCCCGTGCCGCTGCTGCCCGTCCCCGCGGTCGAGGTCGGCGTCGGCGTGGTTGTCGGGCCCGCGGCGGTCCGCGAGCCGATGACCTGCGCGCCGGTGGACTGGGTGCCCGCGGTCGCCGTGCTGGTCGCCGTGATGCCCGCGGGCACCGCGGTGACGGTCGAGCCGATCAGTACCTCGATGTGATCGGCGGGCAGGCTGCTCAGCGCCGTCGCGCTGGCGCCGAACTGAACCGCGACCTGCTGCGCGTTCCCGGCCGCGCCCGCGCCGTAGAAGATGCGCGTCCCCGGCTGTACCGTCTGCGTCTGCGCGGACGCGTTCTCGATCTTGCCTGCCTTGTAGCCGAGGCCGACCAGCGCCTGCGAGACCTGCCCGGCGAGGCCGGCCGCGGCGGGGTCGCCGTTATAGACGTCGACCGTGACGGAGGCCGCGGGGACGGTCGGGCTAGTACTCGGGGTGCTCTTGCCCGCCGTCTTCGCCCCCGTCGCGGGCGACTGCGGGTCGAAAGCCGCCTTCACGAGCCGCTGGATGTACGGGACGTCGATGATGTTGACGTCCTGCGGGCCCGGATAGCCGGGGACGGGAACGTTGTTCTCCGACGTGTACGGCAAGGTCTGGAAGGACAGGTCCTGCCCGCTGAGCGCGCGCATGTCAGTGGCGAAGTCGAGCAGGTTGAAGCCAGAGTCGGTGATGAGGTACTGGTCCGCGGTGCCGAGCAGGGCGTTCAGCTTGGAGACCTCACTGAACACGCCCTCGTGCTTGAGCTGGTAGATCACGTAGTCGATGACCGCCTGCTGCCGCTTGGTTCGTCCCAGGTCGACACCGGGCAGCGTGTCGCGGGCCCGAACGTACGCGAGCGACTGAGCCGCGCCCAGGTGCAGGTACTGCGCGCCGCCCTTCTTGCTGTTGTAGCCGTCCTTGAAGGCGTTGAAGCCGGAGTTGTTGGTACCAGTGGCCGGGACAAAGTCGGTCAGGTTGGCGCCGGCGGAGAAGCCGCCCTGGGCGGGGGCCGGCTGGATGCACACCTCGATGCCGTTGAACGCCGAGGCCAGGTAGTAGAACCCGGCCAGGTTCACCTCGACAAAGTGGTCGATCTTCTGGCCGGTGACGGACTGCACGGTGGCGATGGTGGCGGCCTGGCCCGCCTGGTTAGCGTGCAGGTACAGGTCCTTGTTGTCTTCCTTGCCGACGTGCTCGCTCACGTACTGGACGTACGCGTACGCGTAGGCCCCGTCGATCTTCCCCTCGGTCTGCCCGTCGTACGCCTGCGGATACGTGACCAGGTCATCACGCGAAACCGAGAAGCCGACCGCCTTCTTGCCGCCGGCGAAGATGTGGACGAGGATCAGCGTGTTCGTGTCCTGGCTGCCAACCTGCCCGGCGCTGACGGAGGTCGCGTTGCCCGCGTGCATGGCGGTCAGCAGGCTGTTCGGCAGCGTCTGCCCCTCATAGTTGGTCCTGCTCTCCAGGCCCATCACCAGGATGTTCATCGCGCCGACCGAGGGGCTGCCCGGGATCGTGATGCCCTTTCCCGTGGCGTTGACCTGGCCGACCACCTTGTGGGCGTAGCCGGCCACCACTAGCAGCACCGCCGCGAACAGGCACACGACCCCGTACAGGGCCTTGCCCGCGATCAGCTTCGCTAGATGGGACGAAATCACTGGAATCCTCTCCGGCTAGTACACGCAGGGGATGCCGTACTTCGCCTGCGCCCCTACAGTGACAGCGCCGCCAGCCGCGCCGTTGTTACCGGCCGAGCTCGTGCTACCGGCCGAGCTCGTAGCGGGGACGTTCTGCGGGGTGGCCGATGCCGGGGCCAAGCCGGAGGGCACCACGGTGGCCCCGGTGCCGAGGAGCACCTCGACGTGGCCGGCGGGCAGCGACTTGAGCGACTTGGCGGTCGCGCCGAAGTAGCTTGCGATCTTCGCCGCGTTGGCGGATGTGCCTGAGCCGTAGAACACCTGGGTTCCCGCGGCGGTGGCCTGCGACTGCGCGGACGCGTTGGTGACGGCGCCTGCCTTGTAGCCCTTGCCGACAAGGGCCTGCGAGACGCCGGTCGCAAGGCCCGGCGCGGTCCCGCCGTTATACACGTCCGCGGTGACGCTTGACGCGGGCGGGATGGGGGCGGCCTTCGCGCCGGACTTGGCCGTGCTTGTCGACTTCGCCGCGGGTACCGGGGCGGTGAACTTCTGCTTGATGACAGCCTGGATGGTCGGGATGTCGACCTGGTTCGCCGACTGGCCGTCGATGGTCGCGTACGCGACGATAGGCGCCGTGTAGAACTGCAGGTTCTTCCCCGTCAGCGCCTTCATCTGGGGGGCGAAGTCGAGCAGGTTCCAGGTCGAGTCGATGATGAGGTACTGCTTCGCGGTGTTGAGCAGCGAGGTGAGCTGGCCGAGGTCGGACAGGACGTTGTTGTGCTCAAGCTTCCAGATCACGTAGTCGAGTACCGCCTGTTGCCGGTGCGTGCGGTCCAGGTCGCCGTTGGGCAGGTTGTCCCGCTCCCGGACGAACGCCAGCGCCTGCGGCGCCTTCAGTTTGATGTACTGGGCGCCGCCCTTCTTCAGGTTGTAGCCGTCGAGCATCGCGTTGAAGCCGGAGTTGGCGTCGGTCAGGTTCTGGCCGCCGTTCGATGGCTTGATGCACGCCTCGATGCCGCCGAACGCCCCGGCCAGGTAGTAGAACCCGGCCAGGTTCACCTCGGCGAAGTGGTCGATCTTCTGCCCGGTAACCGCCTGCACGGTGGCAAGCGTGGCCGCCTGGCCTGCCCGGTTGGCCTCCAGGTAACGCTGGTCGGTGCTCATCGAGGAGTTCACGGTCTGGCTGAGAGACTGCGCGTAGGCGAGGCCGTAGGCCTGGTCGATCTTTCCCTGAGACTGCCCGTCGTATGCCTGGGGAAACGTAACCCAGTCGTCGCGGGGGATCGAGAAGCCGACCGCCTTCTCGCCTCCGGCGAAGATGTGCAGGAGGATCAGCGTGTTGGTGTCCTGGCCGCCGACGCCCTCGTTGTTGACGCCGTTGACGCTGCCCGCGTGCATCGCGGCGAGCAGTCCGGCCGACAGCGTCCTGCCCTGGTAGTCGGTGCGGCTCTCCAGGCCCATGAGCAGGATGTTCATCGCGCCGACCGAGGCGCCGTTGCTGATGCCGATCCCGCCGCCGATCCCGTCAGCCAGGCTCACGACCTTGTAGGCGTAGCCGGACACGACAAGCACCACGGCGGCGACCGCGCAGGTCACCGCGTACCCGACCTTGCCTGCGATCAGTGAACCGCCGCCCATGCCGAGCAATCTTGTTCTCCTCCGGCTGGTTCTGCACCGTTCTTCGCGAGGCTACCCGCCCGGTTGGGGCAGGGGGTGCCTTATGCCGCGTTTTGCGTCGCCCGTCGCCCGCGCCGCCGCACGTCCCATTACCCGGAGTTAGCGCTGACGCGTTGACCACTAATCACATTCAGTGATGCGAATAGTACCTGCTGATCCTGAAGGAACCGCTCGCCGTAATGAGTTCTTTCGAATTGTGGTCAATCTCGTGCTACAGTCGGTTACTATCCGGTAGTAGCCGTGCTGCTCCCGATGGTCCCGCCTTGACGTCATCATCGCAGCTTGCCGCCAGGACGTAGGCCAGCCAGAACGTGGGTTAAGGCGAACTCTAGGTTTCATGCGTTACCCTCTCCAGCAATGAGCACACCACCTGGGTGGGAGCCCCGGCCCGGTCCCACACGAGGCGATCCCGCTCGGCGTGCGCCACGCGGGCCTGGGGGCTTGGCGCGTGACGACGCGGATCCCCGGCGGCAGGGAGGGCGCGGCGGCGCCCCGGCAGGAGGGCGCGGCTGGGAGGGCGGCCCGGGTTTTACGCCTGGCCGCGCACCTGGGCCGCGCGACGGTGGACCGGCCGGCCCGCGGGCACCGCGCGGCGGCCAGGGGCGTCCGTCCCCGAATTCTGACGGCTACGACCGGCGCGGCCCCAGGCCCGACGATTTCGGCGGGCGGCCACGTTTGTCTGGCGAGGGACGTGCGGTGGACCGCGACAGGCCCGGAGGCGACCAGGTCGGCTTCGACGGCTACCGGTCGGGCGGTCCCGCGCGCTGGCTTGGCAGGACGCCGACGTGGACGGCCTCGCTCCTGCTCGTCGCCGGCACCGCGGTCGGCGTCATCGTCACCCTGGTGGCCGGCCAGGAGCCGGGGGGCCTGCTCGGGTTCTTCATCATCGTGGGCACGATAGCCGCCGCGCTTTGCGTCCGGCGCGGCAAGGTCTACCTGCTGTTCCCCGCACCCGCCCTCGCGTTCTTCGTGGCGGCCGTCGTGACCGGCAAGGTCCACGACGCCAAGCTCGGATCGTCGACGGCGGGACTTGGCGCGGGCTTCACGCAGTGGGTCGCGGGCATCTTCTTCCCCGCGGTGGTGGCGACCATCATCGTCCTGCTGATCGGCGGCGGCCGCTGGCTGCTCGGCCGGCAGCTGATCAGCGGCCAGTCCCCGCTGTCCGCGGGTCCGGCCTGCCCCGGGCGGGCCACGCCCCGCACCGCGTGACCGCCGCCCCGCCGTCGACTCCTTCGATAACCCCGCGCCGCGCACGTCACAGACCGGCCCGACCCCCAGGCAGGGCACTGGCCCAAGGCCAGGCAACGCCCCCAACGGCGCCCGGCCGCCCCGTCCGCCTCGCGACCCGCGCGCCACCCGCGACCCCTGGGGCGATCCCCGCCTCCCGGCCGACCGCACTCAGCCCCCATCGGCCAACCCGCGTCCCCGCCCCAATGGCCAGTCCCAGCCCCAGCCTCGCGCCCCGCGCCCATCCTGGAGCCCAAACCCAAACGCAAGCCCAGAACCCCCCGCGGCCCCCACGCCGCCAACCGCCGGAGAGGCTGGACCGCGCCGCTAACGACCTGCGCGTGGAGACACCCCCAAGCCCCGACACTCGCAGTAAGTCAGAGCTTTTCAAGCGGCGCGTACCGAAGCACCAGGTGCTTCACGCCGTAAGAGCCTCCGAAGTCAATCTTCGCCTCCGCGGAATCCCCGTACCCGTCGGTCGACACGACGGTGCCGAGCCCGAACTTGTCGTGGTTCACCCGGTCCCCCGGCGTCAGCGCGGGCACGGAGCGGTTGCCAACCACGGTCGTCCCTGGCCGCGACGCCATCCGCGCCGACGCGGGCGTCGCGGCGGCGGCGACGTCCTTGGCGCTGCGCTTCCAGTCCATCAGCGAGGAGGGGATCTCCGACAGGAACCGGGACGGCGTGTGGAACGCCGGGCGGCCGTACCAGTTCCGCGACGCGGCCCTGGTCAGGTACAGCCGCTCCTCCGCGCGGGTGATCCCCACGTAGGCGAGCCGCCGCTCCTCTTCCAGCTCGCGCGCGTCGGTCAGCGCCCGGGCGTGCGGAAACACCTCTTCCTCCATGCCGGTAAGGAACACCACGGGGAACTCAAGTCCCTTGGCGGTGTGCAGGGTCATCAGCGTCACCATGCCGCCGTGGTCCGCACCGTCGGGGATCTGGTCCGCGTCCGCGACGAGTGCGACCCGCTCGAGGAAGTCGGCGAGGGTCCCGTCGGGCGTGGACCCGTCGAACTCGCGCGCCACCGAGACCATTTCCTGCAGGTTCTCCACCCGCGTGGCGTCCTGCAGGTCCTCCGAGTTCTCCAGCGAGGCCTGCAGCCCCGTGTTGTCGAGGATCGCCTCGACGAGCTCGGCCACCGGGCCGCCAGTCGCGGCCTGCTCGCGCAGCTCGTCGATCATGGCATTGAACCCGGCGATCGCCGCCGCGGAGCGCGCCGCGAGGGCCGGCACGTCGGACGGCGTCCGCAGCGCCTCGGCGAACGTGATCCGCTCGCGCGCCGCGTAGCCGGCGATGTACTCCTCCGCCCGGTCGCCGATCCCGCGCTTGGGCACGTTGAGCACCCGGCGCAGTGACACCTCGTCCGCCGGGTTGGCGATCAGCCGCAGGTAGGCAAGCAGGTCGCGAACCTCGCGCCGCTCGTAGAACCGGACGCCGCCGACCACCCGGTACGGGAGCCCGACCCTGATGAAAACTTCCTCGAAGACACGGGACTGCGCGTTCGTCCGGTAGAAGACCGCCACCTGGCCGGGGGACGCGAGGCCCTCGTCGTTCAGCCGGTCGACCTCCTCGGCGACGAACGCCGCCTCGTCGTGCTCGTTGTCGGCGACGTAGCCGGTGATCGGCGGGCCGTCGCCTGCCTCGGACCACAGGTTCTTCGGCTTGCGGCCGGAGTTGCGGGAAACGACCGCGTTCGCCGCGGCGAGGATGTTCTGCGTTGAGCGGTAGTTCTGCTCAAGCAGGATGACCGTCGCCTCCGGGTAGTCCTGCTCGAACTCGACGATGTTCCTGATCGTGGCGCCGCGGAACGCGTAGATCGACTGGTCCGCGTCACCGACGACGCACAGCTCGGACGGCCCCACCGGCTCCGGAGAGTCTGCTGAGGCGGGTGAGTCGGCCGCCTTCGTTCGGATTGATGGCGCCGTTGTCTTTGAAAAGAGCGCGCCGCCGCCGGAGACCAGTTCGCGGACGAGGGCGTACTGCGCGTGGTTCGTGTCCTGGTACTCATCGACGAGCACGTGGCGGAAGCGGCGCCGGTAGGCCTCAGACACGTCGGGGAACGCCTGGAACAAGTTGACGGTGACCATGATCAGGTCGTCGAAGTCCATCGCGCCGGCCGCGACCAGGCGGCGCTGGTACTCCGCGTACGCCTCGGCCAGGGCCTTCTCCCGCGCGCCGCGCGCGTTGGAGGCGAACGACTCGTAGTCGATGAGCTCATTCTTGAGGTTGGAGACCTGCGCGGCCATCGACTTTGGGCGGGTACTGCCTGGCGTCAAGCTCAAGCTCGCGGCAGACCATGGCCATCAGCCGCTG
This sequence comes from uncultured Actinomycetota bacterium, assembly GCA_963759545.1. Classification (GTDB taxonomy): domain Bacteria; phylum Actinomycetota; class Actinomycetes; order Streptosporangiales; family Streptosporangiaceae; genus Trebonia. The sequence continues at coordinate 5,305 of CAVXAB010000016.1, read as the reverse complement.
CGAGTCCGCGGAGTCATAGATGGAGAAGTTCGACGGGTAGCCGAACCTGGCGGCCTCGCGGCGCAGGATGCGGACGCACGCGGAGTGGAACGTCATCACCCACATCGCCCGGGCGCGGCGGCCGCCGACCAGCGCCGCCACGCGGGCGGCCATTTCGCCTGCCGCCTTGTTCGTGAACGTGATCGCGAGGATCTCCCCCGGCGCGACTTCGCGCTCGGCCAGCAGGTAGGCGATCCGGTGCGTGAGAACCCGGGTCTTCCCTAGCCGGCCCCCGCGACGATCAGCAGCGGCCCGCCGGCGTGGGTCACTGCGGCCCGCTGCTGCGGGTTGAGTCCGTCAAGGAGGGAGTGCGTCGCGGTCGTGGTCACGGTTTCCAGGGTAGGCGGTACCACTGTCAAAGGCGCGTTCCCTGGATCGTTGCGTCATGCCAAATATCACCGTAACCAGCAGTTTTCCATCATAGAATGTCCCGATTTGGCCACGATCATGACCTCTTACGAGTTATTGTGGCTTGCCCTTACCCGTAACCAGCAGGGGGATAGCTCATGGGATCGCGCGGCCGATCCATACGACTCAGGATCTACGTCCTGGTCGCCATTCCGCTGATCACGATGCTCGGCCTGTTCGGGTACGTGGCCTACTCTTCCGTCAACAACTGGCTGAACCAGGACCGCGCGCCGACTCTCATCCTGGAGACCTCGGAGCCGTTGACCAACTTCGTCAACGTGCTTCAGACGGAACGGCGGGCCGCGGTCGTATACCTGTCCCAGCCAAACGCGGCCAACCTCGGCACCTTCCAGACCGCCGTCAACAGCCACCCAGAAGGCCGCGCAGCAGGTCGAGGCGGCTCTCACCTCGCCGGCCACCAAGAGCGCTTCGACCCCGGAGGAAACCGCGGCCATCGGCAAGGTGCTCGCTCAGGTCAACGACATGACCGGGTTGCGCGCGCAGGTCACCGGAAAGAAGCTGCCACCGCTCGGCGCCCTCGAGGCCTACACCAACATCATCGCCGGTCAGGCCGTCGTGCTCCAGGCCGAGGCGAACAGCATCCTGAACTCGGCTCCCGCGATCCAAGGCCTCGGCCTGATCTCCGCGGTCAACACCCAGGAGGACGTGTCGGAGCAGGACGCGGTGCTGGCCAGCGCGCTCGTCAGCGGGTCGCTTACCGCCGAGGACCGGGTGGCCTTCAGCAACGCCGTGGGACGGCTGCAGAGCGACACGCTGTCATATCAGCAGTTGCTCACCTCGGCCGAGCTCAAGACCTACGACAACTTGTTCAACCAGCTGGCGCCCGCGGTCATACAGCAGAACCTGACTAAGGTCCAGCAGGGGGTTCCCGGCGGCGCCACGCTGGCCCAGATGCAGCAGGCAGGGCCTGTCCCCCGCCACCTGGCAGCTCCTGACCGGTACCTGGCTGAAGGCCGCGAGCAAGGCGGGCACGAGCGCCGCGAGCACGGTGCTCGCGGCGAACTCGCAGCCCGCCATCGACGCCAAGCGACGCGTGATCATCCTCGCCGCCGTCGGCGCGGCCGGCCTCGTCCTCACCCTGCTCGTCTCGCTGCTGCTTAGCCGGTCCATCAACCGCCGGCTCAGCACGCTGCGGCGCTCCGCACTAACGCTGGCGCAGGAGCAGCTGCCCTCGGTGGTGGCCCGGCTGCGGCGCGGCGAGTCCGTGGACGTCGCGGCGGAAGCGCCGCCGCTACGCGTCGGCAGTGACGAGATCGGCCAGGTGGGCCAGGCGATCGACACCGTGCGGCAGACCGCCATCAGGTCCGCGATCGATGAGGCGCGAGTCCGCCAGGGCGTCAACGACATGTTCCGCAACCTCGCCAGGCGCAACCAGTCGCTGCTGCAGCGCCAGCTCACTGTGCTCGACGAGATGGAGCGCCGGGCCACCGATCCCGACGTGCTTGAAGACCTCTTCAAGATGGACCACCTCACCACCAGAATGCGGCGGCACGCGGAAGGCCTCATCATCCTCTCCGGTGCCCCTCCTGGCCGCTCCTGGTCCGCTCCGGTGAAGCTGATCGACGTGATGCGCGGCGCGGTCTCCGAGGTCGAGGACTACGCCAGGGTGGTCGCCGCCACGCAGTCCCGCGCGGCGCTCGCCGGCTCCGCGGTCACCGACGTGATTCACCTGCTGGCCGAGCTCGTCGAGAACGCGACCTCGCTCTCACCGCCGTTTACGCAGGTCCGGGTCAGTGGTGAAACCGTGGCCAACGGGTTCGCGATCGAGATCGAGGACCGCGGGCTCGGGATGGTCCCGCAGCGACTGCAGGAACTCAACGAGCGGCTGGCGAACCCGCCGGACATCAACCCGGCCAACACCGAGCAGCTTGGCCTGTTCGTCGTCGGGCAGCTGGCCAGGCGGCACGGGATCAGGGTCATGCTCCGCCCGTCGCCCTACGGCGGTACGACGGCGGTCGTGCTGATCCCGCTAACGCTGATTGTCGAGGATGGCCCGGCGGCGATCACGTCGGGCCACCGCGTGCCAGAGACGGCCGGAGCCAACGGGTCCTACGGCGCCAGCAGCACGAACGGGTCCTACGGCGCCAACGGGTCCTACGGGAGCGGCGGATACGCCAATGGCACCGCAGGTCCCCTGGCGGGCAGCGCCCGAGGAGCCACGCGGGCGGGCGGAAACGGGATTCCGAGCAGGCCCGTGCCTGCCGCCTACAACGGCGGCAATCCTCCGCCCCCGGCTGGCTACCCGCCCCCCGGCACGCCGGAACAGCGCGACCCGGCGGCCGGCTCGAGGAGCTACGGCGCGGGAAGCCAGGACCAGGGCACGTCGGGGATCCGCATCCCCGGGGCACTGCGCCACCCGGAGAGCGCCGGCGGCTACGGGCCGCCCGGCGGCCCCAGCGCGCCCGGCGGCTACGGCGCACCTGGCGGCTTCGGCGCACCTGGCGCACCCGGCGGTTACGGTGCGGGCGCAGGAAACGGCGCGGTCCCTGGCGGAGCGGAACCGGGCGTCAGGCGCGGACGGCACGGCACGGATGACGTCCCGGTCGTGACCGGAGTGCCAGTCGGCAGGCCGACCATCGTGCCAGAACCGGAATTCGACGTCTTCACGCCGATCCGGCGGACCGATCAGGACGGTCCCGCTGCCGCCGACGCCGCGCCGCCGCAGCCCTACCCGGACTTCGGCGGCGGGGCGACCGACGGCTACGTCAGCCCGTACAGCAGCGCTCCCGCGGCAAGCGCCTACCAGGGAGACGGCGCCCCCTTCCAGGACAGCGGGGTCGCAGCAGCCAGCGGCGCTTACGAGGAGACCGAATCTTACGGAAATGAGGCCTCTTTCGGGAACAACGGGATTAGCGACGATAGTTACCAGAATGGAGAATCCGCTAGCGGCGATTTCAAGGGGCTACCGCGCCGCGTCCGTCAGGCCAATCTCGCACCGCAGCTTCGCGCTTCCGCGGCGGCGGCTGGCTCGCAAGAGCCGACGGGGGTTCCCCCGGCTACAGCGGCATCGCTTTCCGACATGCGCAACACACTGTCCGCCATGCAGCGCGGCTGGCAGCAAGGCCGGTCACAGACGCAAAGGGACGCAGAGGACTGAGTCGATGGAAACCAACCATAAGTACCCAGTCAATCAGCTTGATTGGCTCCTTGATGACCTGGTGATGCGAGTCCCGCACCTTACGCGGGCGGTGTTCCTCTCCCAGGACGGCCTGGCACTTGGCGCCTCCCGAGGCATGGAGCAGGCCGACGTGGAGCACCTGGCCGCGCTTGCGGCGGCCTTCCAGTCACTAGCCCGCAGCGCGAGCCACACTTTTGGCGGCGACGCCCGTCAGTCGATAATCGAGATGACATCAGGCTTCTTCATCGTGTCGGCGGCCGGCCAGGGCACCTGCCTTGCGGTCCTGACCACGAGCGATGCCGACATCGGCCAGGTGGCGTACGAGATGGCGATCCTCGTGCAGCGCACCGGCGACCATCTGCAGGTCAACATGCGGACTCGCTCCGCCTTATTTCTGACACGCTAGGAACAGGCGCTCATGCCGTCGAATGATGAACGGTGGCTCGACGCGGAGGCAGGCCCGGTTGTCCGGCCGTACGCCCTGACCCGGGGCCGGACGCGACATTCCGGTGAGGCCTTCGACCTAGTCGCCACGGTGACCGCGACCCGGACCAGGATCGCCGATCCTGGCGGACTTGGCCCCGAGCACTTCTCGGTGCTGCAGCTCGCGCACGTGCCAACGACGGTGGTAGATATCGCTTCCGACGTCGATCTTCCGCTCGGCGTGGTCCGAATCCTCCTCGCTGACCTGCGTGAACTCGGGCTCGTTACGATTCAGGCACCGGTTCCGATGAAGGCGCATCAGGTTGACAGAGAAACGCTGAGGGAGGTCCTCCATGGCCTACGGGGGCTATGAGGCTAACGGCGGGACGGCAGCCCGCCGACACCGCGCGATCAAGATCCTGCTCGCGGGCGGGTTCGGGGTAGGCAAGACCACGCTGGTCGGCGCGGTCAGCGAGATCAGGCCGCTGCGAACCGAGGAGCCGCTGACGGAGCGCAGCAAGCTCGTCGACAACACGGCCGGCGTGGAGCGCAAGACCACCACGACGGTGGCGATGGACTTTGGCCGCATCACGCTGCGCGAGGACCTGGTGCTCTACCTGTTCGGCACCCCCGGGCAGGAGCGGTTCTGGTTCATGTGGGACGAGCTCGCGCTTGGCGCGCTCGGCGCGGTGGTGCTCGCCGACACCCGCAGGCTGGCCGACTGCTTCCCCGCGATCGATTACTTCGAGCGCAGGGAAATACCGTTCATCATCGCGCTCAATGTATTCGACGGTGCCCGCCATTACTCGGTGGAGGACGTCCGCGTGGCGCTCGACCTCGATCCCAGCCTGCCGATCATTATGTGCGACGCACGGTCACGAGAGTCGGCCAAGGAAGTCCTGATCACCTTGATAGAGCACGTCCTATATGTAACCGACACCCCGGTATCACATAAATGAGATAAAAGGTCTGCTTCATTCCGAACGGATTCATGCTTCGCCTCGACGCCCGCCGCTGATCGCGCGGCGGGCGTCGGCACTTCCCCGGGATTTCTTTGATCAAGAGATTATTGAACGTCGCAGCATTTCCGGGCTTGGGGCCAGGAGCTAGGGGGCAGCGACTTAAGTGGCGCGTGGCGAGCGTGGCGAGCGTGGCGAGCGTGGTGAGCGTGGCGAGCGTGGCAGGGCGGCGCGCGGGCCGGTACGCGGCGCGCGCGGGCCGGTACGCGGCGCCCACGCGCCGGGCGCGGCGTGATCGCGGGCGATTTCCTTGATCATGTGGATTCCGCATCAAATG
>CAVXAB010000015.1:0-188685 GCA_963759545.1 uncultured Actinomycetota bacterium | reverse complement strand
GGTGTCCGATAAGGCGGGCAAGACAGGGGCGCAAGGCATGACAGGGGCGCAGGGCACGACAAGGGCGCCGGACATGACAAGGGCGGAGGCCTAGATGGCGGAACTGACCTTTGGCTGCACCGAGGCGCACGCGACCAGGTACGCCGCCACGCCGACGCTGTCGTTCACGCTGCACATCACCGAGAGCACCGACGTCCGGGTGCACGCCATCGCGCTGCGCTGCCAGATCCGCATCGAACCGCACCGCCGCCGGTACTCGCCAGACGAGGCGCGGCGACTGAATGACCTGTTCGGCGACACCTCGCGCTGGGCGGAGACGGTCAAGCCCATCCAGCTCGCCACGGTCACGACCATGGTGCCTGGCTTCACGTCGGTGACCGAGACCGAGCTCCAGGTGCCGTGCACCTACGACCTCGAGGTCGCGTCTGCCCGCTACCTGCAGGCGCTCGACGACGGCACGATCCCGCTGCTGCTGCTGTTCAGCGGCACGGTGTTCACCGCCTACCGGGACTCGATGCGGGTTGAGCTGATCCCGTGGAGCTCCGAGGCTTCCTACCGGATGCCGGTGACCGTCTGGCAGGACGTGGTGAACGAGCACTTCCCTGGCAGCGCCTGGCTGCGCTGCTCAAGGGAGACCCTGGACGCGCTGTCGGTGTTCAAGTCGGCACACGCGCTGCCAACGTGGGACGCCACACTGTCCGCCCTGCTCGCAGCCGCCGGCCACCCGCCGCCGCAACGCCGGCGCCGCGCAGCCGCACCGCCGCGCCGCGCCGGCGCCACCCGCCGCCAACTCGCGGTCGGGGGCGTCATGAGCATCGCCGAGGTGCGCCAGGTCGCCGACGCGGTTCTCTATGAGGGCTACATCCTGTACCCCTACCGGGCGTCCGCGCAGAAGAATCGCAGCCGCTGGCAGTTCGGCGTGCTGATGCCGCCGGGCTACGCCGCGGCGGATCCGTCAGAGAGCTCGACGATGCGAGCGGAATGCGTCTTCGAGCACCGTGGCCAGCCGGCGGTCGAGGTCACCGCCCGCTTCCTTCAGGTGCAGCGGCGGCGAACCGACGGTGCCGTCCAGGACGCGGGTGTCCCTGCCGTGTGGGACGAGGCCGTAGAGCAGGAGGTCACCGAGACAGTGCCCGCCGAGTCCCTGTTCGGCGACGGCGCGGTCAGCCGGTTCACCGTGCCGGGCGGTGAGGACACCGAGAAGACGTCCGGCACGCGCGTCGTCTGGCGCCGCGAGCCGCTGACGGGGACCATATGGGTGCGCGCGACCCCGCTGCCGGGCCCGTGGCAGGCCGCCAGGCTAACGGTGCAGGTAACCAACGAGTCCGAGTGGCCGCTAGAGTCAGGGAACTCGGACGTCGGGGCGTACGGGGAATCGTCTCCCCTGGGGAGAACTGAGGCACTGCCCGCCGCGCTGGTCGCGGCCCACCTGATCATCACGGTGTCCGGCGGTGCGTTCCTCTCGATGACCGACCCGCCGGAGTGGGCGAGCCAGCAGGTCGCCGCCTGCCAGAACACTGGCTGCTGGCCGGTGCTGGCCGGCCAGGAGGGCAGCCGCCAGGTCATGCTGGCCGCGCCCATCATCCTGCCCGACCACCCGCAGGTCGCGAGCGAAAGCCCAGGGGAACTCTACGACGGCACCGAGATCGACGAGATCCTCACGCTCCGCACCCTCGCCCTGTCCGCGGAGGAGAAGGCGGCGGCCAGGGCCACCGATCCGCGCGCCGCGGCGCTGATCGACCGGGTCGACGCGATGGACGCGCAGACCATGGCACAGCTGCACGGCACGATCCGCGCGATGAGCCCCAGCCAGCCAGACGGGCCGGTAAGTCCAGCGGGCGAAGGCGAGCAGGTCCCGTGGTGGGATCCCGGCGCTGACGCCTCCGTCTCACCGGGCACCGACTCCGTCGTCATCGCCGGCCACCGGGTCGCCCGCGGCAGCCGGGTGATCCTGCGGCCCGGCAGGCGCCGCGCCGACGCGCAGGACATGTTCCTCGCCGGCCGGGCCGCGCTGGTCGAGGCGGTGCTGCTCGACGTCGACGACACGGCCTACCTGGCGGTGACCCTGGCCGACGACCCGGCGGCGGACCTCCAGTCGGCGCACGGCCGGTTCCTTTACTTCGCACCAGACGAGGTCGAACCCGACGCCAGCGACCCCGGCGCCAGCGAGCCCGGCACGAGCGACCCCGACGCCAGCGAGCCCGGCACCGAAGAAGGTGGGCGCCCATGACAGGCAGGACGCTGGTCGCGGGGGTGGGCAACATCTTCCAGCGGGACGACGCCTTCGGCGTCGAGGTGATACGGCTGCTTGCCGGGCGGCCGCGGCCGCCCGGCGTGAAGGTCGCCGACTTCGGTATCCGGGGCGTGCACCTGGTTTACGAACTGCTCGATGGCTGTGACCTGTTCGTCCTTGTCGACGCCGCGCAGCGCGGCTGCACGCCTGGCACCGTCACGGTGCTCGAGGTCGAGCCCGACCACATGCCAGCACCAAACGGAGTCATGGACGCGCACGGCCTGGCACCCGACCAGGTCTTCGCGATGCTCGCCGCGATGGGCGGCCGCCCGGGCCGCAGCCTCGTCGTCGCGTGCGAGCCGGCCGACGTTAGCCCGGGCATGGGACTGTCCGACGAGGTACGGGAGGCCTTGCCCGCGGCGGTCCGCGCAGTAGAGGAAATCCTTGACGAAGTCCAGCGGGAAGGAGCGGACGATGCTGTCCAATCTCATTAAGGCAGTGGTCGTAGCGGCGGTCATCGCGGCGGTGATCGAGTCGCTGCCCGACATCCAGCGCTATCTGGAAATCAGGGAGATGTAACCGTCATGGAAGTGCTCATCGGGTTCGCGTTCGGCTACTGGGTCGGCACCCGGCAGGGCCGCGAGGGCCTGGAGCGGGCAATCGACTCCGTGCGGGAGATCGCCGCGCACCCGGAGACCAGGCGCCTGCTCGGCGAGGGCCTGTCGGCGGCCGCGCCGCTCGCGAAGGTGCTCAGCAAGAACGGCAAGGGCACCGGCTTCGCGGCGATCCGCGGGGTCATAGACGAGCTAGCCGGCCGCCGCGCCGAGCACCAGGCCCGCGCGGCCTGAGTACCCGGCAGGCCCGCGCCGCTAACGAAGGAGCGGCCGGGGGGAGAGTCAGCCGCTGTCGTTCGGGATGATCAAGGCTTTTATCCCGAACGAGGGCGTGATGACTGTCCTCGCGCCACGCGCGTCCGGCCGCGGCCTAGCGTGCCTGCGGCGCGATGCCTGCGAGGGCCAGGTCGATCGCGGACTTGACGAAGGCGTCGTCGAGGGGCGCGTGGCCTTGGAGCAGCCGGTGGTAGAGCGGCCCGTAGATCAGGTCGAGCGCCACCTCGAGGTCGAGGTCGGCCGGGATCTCGCCGCGCTCGATGGCCCGGCCGAAGATTTCCCTGGCCTGGTCGCGGCGCGGCTGGACGACGCGCTGCTGGTATTCGGCGGCGAAGGCGGGGTCGGTCCTTGCCTTGGCGAGGAGCGCCGCGATCACCCAGGCGTACGGCTGCTGGCTGCCCACGAACTGGGCCCACGGTGACAGGAGTTGAATGAGGTCACCCCGGAGCGAGCCCGTGTCTCGCGGGACGGGGGCCGCGGCGCTCCACTCGGTGTACAAGGCGTCGAGCGCGAGGGATTCCTTGGTGGGCCACCAGCGGTAGATCGTGGCCTTGCTGACCCCCGCCCGCGCGGCCACCGCGTCCATGCTGACCGCGTCGAGGCCGCGCTCGAGCAGCAGCCCGGCGGCCGCCTTGAGAACCGCCTCGTGCGCCCGCGCGCTGCGCGGCCGCCCGCGCGGCGGGGGCTCGGCCATGATGCTCACCTCTTCGAAACTGAACTATCAGTTTCGCACGTCGCTCGGGTCGGCCGCTAAGCGCCGCCCGCCGCCGGGTCGAAGCGGGGCAGTGCGGGCGAGGTTCAGCCGGCCGGCCGCCACGCGATCTCGTCGGGTCCGACCTGGGACCACCTCGACGCCCGCCAGGGAACCTCCTTACAGATGGTCAAATCTGCTTACAGATGGCGAAATATGCGGCATCTTTAGGTTTCAGCTGTGTTGCCTGCGGTATGGAAAGACGCAATTTGCCCGTGTTATCCGGCGGGCGGCCGCCTGACCGTGACCGCCCGGAGAGTGAGGTTCTGTCGATGATGCGCCGTCGCCGTGACGTCCCCGCTGCACGGCGAGAGCCGCCAGAATCGGGCGGATGGCGGCAGCGTTTGGAGCCGGGCGGATGGCGGCAGCCTCCGCAGTCGGGGGCATGGCGGCAGCCTCCGGAGACGACGGCTGAACCCGTTCCGCTGCGGCGACCGTACATTCCGCCGGATGCCTTCCCGCCGAGGGACCTGGCCCCGCCACCGCCGTCGCGCTTCCGGCCACGACGGCGGCCGGCCGCCCAAGGGCAGGCGCCCGCGGGCGCGACGTCAGTTCCGCCGTCTCCGCGTCCCTCGTCTCCGCCGTCCAAGCGGCTGCCGGCCATGCGGCGCTGGCGGCCTATGCGCGCCATCATCGGCGATGAGTTCCGTACGCCGATGCTCTGGTGTGAGTTCGGCAGTTGCATCGCGCGGTACACCAGCGAGGACGCGCTCGGCGAGCGGGACCTGCGTGCCCGGGCGCTTGCGATGGGCTGGCGCTACGACGGCCTCGGACGGCTCGCCTGCCCTAGCTGCACGCGGCACGACCCTTCGTTCCTGGCCGGCCGCCCGGCCGCGCCGGCCGACCGCTATCCGCCGGCCCGCTAGTCGGCTCGCCGCCATCGGTGCGGCCGGGCGGTGAGCTAACGGGATGGCGGGTCGCTTAGCGGCCGCCGGGCGGGCATGGCTCGACGGCGGTACGCCCTAGCCGTTAGATTCCCGGCTCGTTCCGCTGGCGCGGAATGATGACCGCGTCGGGGCCGGGGAACAGGAGCCTCGTCTGTCCGTCAGCGAACCGCACCAGGTATGGCGGCTCACCTCTGGTTCCGCGCACTTCGACGATTTCGCCGTCCTTGTCCGGATGGCCGACGCTGCTTCCGTGAATGCGGATCTGGTCACCAATCGTCGCTTCCATGACCGCCTCCTCATCGGTGAGGGTGTCATACGCCATCCAGCCTCGCACGCCGATGGCACGATGACCACCAGGCCAAGTCCGGCAAATCGTGAAATCTGCCACGTCTCATCGCGCCAGGGAAAAGTTCTTCGGACGCGGCCGTGTGCCGTTGGGCGGGCTGTGGCCGGCCCAACGGCACACGGAGAGAGTGCGCTCGCCATGGTGCCCGGCGCATGCCCGGCGCATGCGCGTCGCGTCGCGGCGAGCGAGGCGAGCGAGGCGCTGGCGCGGCGCGGGCTGCCCGACATTTCGTGAAATCGGCATGGGGCCGCGCGGGCTTGAAGAAGGCCGCGCGGGCTTGTGTCGGCCTTCCATGCCCGAGGGCATCGGCCTCAGCATCCGGCATGTCGGGCGCTTGCGCACCACGACATGCCGGAAATTTCATGAAATATACGGCGCATGGTTGCGGGTTGAGTGGGCTTGGGCCGGGCCGACAGGGGCTAAGACCGGACGGACGTGGGTTACGGCCGGCCGGACGCGGGCTATGGTTTGCGGGCCACGCCGCCGTAGCAGCTCACCTCGGCGGGGGCGGGGAACGGGCCGTTGTCTTCCGGGTGCCACTCCGACACGAGGACGACGCCCGGTGGCACCAGGTCGAGGCCGCGGAACGCCATCCTGGCGAACTCGCCGGATTCCCTGAGCTGGCCCTGGATGCGGGCGGCCGTGTAGGCGCGTCCGGTGGCCGCCCATCCTTCAGGATCATGCTCGGCCGTGGTGTGGGTCGCTGCCAGGTAGCTGCCAGGCGGCAGGGCGTCGAGCAGCGTGGCGAGGACCTCGGCGGGCTTGTCCGCGTCGGTCAGGAAGGGCAGCACCGAGACGAGGATGAGCCCGATCGGCTCGCTAAAGTCGAGCACCTGCCTGGTCACCGGGTCGGCCAGGATTGCGGCGGGCTCCTTCAGGTCGGCGTGAATGTAGCCGGTGCGTCCCGCTGGCGTGCCCCTGAGCAGCGCCCGCGCGTGAACGAGCACCAGCGGGTCGTTGTCGACGTAAACGACGCGCGCCGTCGGGTCGGCGCGCTGCGCTACCTCGTGCACGTTCTCCGTCGTCGGCAGCCCGGCACCGATGTCGAGGAACTGCCTGACCCCGGCCTCGGCGACGAGGTACCTGACCGCGCGGCCGAGGAACTTCCTGTTCTCCCGCGCGACGGTGAGCGCCGTTGGCATGTTCGCGAGGACCTGCTCGGCGACCGCGCGGTCAGCCGCGAAGTGGTTCTTGCCGCCGAGGCCGTAGTCGTAGATCCGGGCGGAGTGCGGCTTCGAAGGATCGATCTCCGGTACCGGCCCGTCGGTCACCGGAAAAACATCCACGCTCGTGTCCTCTCGACCCGGCGACGGCCTAGAACCGCGCCCCATGACTCAGCATTTCCCGCACGCTTTGGCTCGCGCTCAGCGTCACCGTCATCACATCACGACCGGGGGAATCGGTGACGGTGATTTGCGCGAAGCACGCACGCGTTCGGATGATTCCAAAGCGTTATTGACAGTCCTCTTGTTAGCGCTCACACTCACAGAAGTTCAACAAGCCACGGCTTTTACGTCGTGATAACGAAGGGATGTGATCGCTAACAACGGTACAGGCGACGGCCTGCCCGCGCGCCTTCTCGCGATTTCGCCGTGCCCGTGAAACGGGCACGGGCTAGCCGCCGCCCAGGGACGACAACAGGTTCTCGGAAGGAAGGGCAGATTCGACGATGAATGTCAGACCACGATTCCGGCACACAAGAAAGGCACTGCTGACTCTCGCCGCGGCGACGACACTGGCCCTCGGCGGGCTGCTGGCCGTCGGCGCCGGGACGCCGTCGCGGGCGGCGACGCAGGAGCCGTGTGACATCTACGCCGCGGCGGGCACCTCGTGCGTGGCCGCGCACAGCACCACCCGGGCGCTCTACGCCGCCTACAGCGGCAACCTGTACCAGGTCAGGCGCTCCTCGGACAACACCACACTGAACATCGGCACGGTCAGCGCGGGCGGCGTCGCCAACGCGGCGGCGCAGGACTCCTTCTGCTCGGGCACGACCTGCGTCATCACCGAGATCTACGACCAGTCGGGCAACGGCAACAACCTCACCGACGCGCCCGCGGGCGGCGCGGCCGGCGGGCCGGACGCCCTCGCGAACGCGACGGCGGCGCCGGCCATGGTCGACGGCTCGAAGGTCTACGGCGTCTACATCGCCGCGGGCGACGGCTACCGCGATGACAGCACCAGGAACATCGCGACCGGCGACGCGGCGGAGGGCGAGTACGCGGTCCTCGACGGCACGCACTCCAACAACGGCTGCTGCTTCGACTACGGCAACGCCGAGACCAACAACGATGACGACGGCGCAGGCGCCATGGAAGCCATCTACTTCGGCACTGAGCGGGCCTGGGGCACCGGCTCGGGTAACGGCCCGTGGATCATGGCCGACATGGAGAACGGCCTGTTCTCCGGGGCGAGCGCCGGCCTCAACTCGGCCGACCCGACGATCAGCGACCGGTTCACCACCGCGATGATCGAGGGCGAGTCGAACCAGTGGGCCATCCTCGGCGGCAACGCGCAGTCCGGCTCCCTGTCGACGGGTTACAGCGGTGTCCGCCCATCGGGCTACAACCCGATGCACAAGCAGGGCGCCATCATCCTCGGCATCGGCGGCGACAACAGCAAGGGCTCCGCGGGCACCTTCTACGAAGGCGTCATGACGTCCGGCTACCCGTCGGCCAGCACCGAGGCCGCCGTGCAGGCCAACATCGTCGCGGCCGGCTACACCACCTCCTCCGGCGGCTCGTCGGGCGCGACCGGCACGATCGTGGCCGGCGACGACAGCAGCGACTGCGTGGACAACAACAACGCGAGCGGCACAAACGGCAACAAGGTGCAGATGTGGGCCTGCGACGGCAACACCGGCGCGCAGAACTGGACCGTTAACAGCAACGGGACGCTCACCATCGACGGCGGCTGCATGGACATCACCGGGGCCAAGTACACCAACGGGACCCTGATCGAGTGGTGGACCTGCAACGGCGGCGCCAACCAGCAATGGGAGGCGTCCAACGGAGAGATCGTGAACCCGCACTCGGGGATGTGCCTCGACGATCCCAGCTCCAATACCGCGAATGGGACGCAGCTCATCCTTTACACCTGCAACGGCGGCAGCAACCAGAAGTGGACCCTGCCCTAGCCGCAGTGATCGTGGGTCGTTCGCGGCCATATCGCCGCGAACGACCCACGATCACGGGCGGCTGCCTGGCACCGATTCGCTAAGTGCGGCTGTGCTGCTGTGGACCCATGCGGCAGAACGCGCGCTGCGCTGGTCAGCCCATGGACTTCGCGCCGTCCAGGGACTCGCGGATGATGTCGGCGTGGCCCGCGTGCTGCGCGGTCTCGGTGGCGATGTGCAGCAGCGTGCGGCGCGCGGACCAGCGCTCCCCCGGCGGGTTCCACGGGGCGGGCGGCAGCGGGTGGTCGGCGTCCAGGTCGGGCAGCGTGGCGATCAGTTCGTCCGTGTGCCTGGCCGTCTCTTCGTACTCGCCGAGTACGCCCGCGAGGGTCTCGTCGGGAAGCAGCCGGAACCCCTCGGACCAGGTCTTGTAGTCGTCTTCTGTCATGGCGGTGAAGTCCGGCGCTATGGACGGGCCGTGCACGATGAAGCCGGCCCAGTTCCGCTCGACCGCCGTGACGTGCTTGATCAGGCCGCCCAGCGTCAGCTCGCTCGCGGTCGTGCGCTGCCGCGCCTGCTCGTCGGTTAGGTCACGGGTGGTGAACCGCAGGAAGTGCCTGGCCTTAGCCAGCGTTGCCAGCACGTCCGCGCGCTCGCCCGTCAGGGTGGTGGTGCCGCCTGAGGTGCCCGAGGTGCCTGAGGTCATGAGCTGCCGCCTTTCGCGAATCGACTTTGATGAAGAACTGCCTGATAGAACCTATGTTAGAAGCCATTGCGGTCAGTTCTTGTCCGCAATGGCGGGCACAATCGAAACCATGGCGAACACAAGCTCCCGCGCCCTGCGCCTGCTGTCCTTGCTGCAGAACCACCGCTTCTGGCCGGGCGCGGAGCTCGCCGAGCGGCTCGGCGTCTCCTCGCGCACGCTGCGCAGGGACGTGGACCGGCTTCGCGAGCTTGGCTACCCGGTCACGGCGCATCCCGGCGTGGACGGCGGCTACCAGCTGGCCTCGGGGACCGCGCTGCCGCCGCTTGTGGTTGACGACGACGAGGCCGTCGCCCTGGCGGTGGGCCTACGGCTCGCTACTCAGGGGGCCTCAGTGCCGGGAACCACGGCGCAGGACACCGCCGATCACGGCACGATCGCGGAGGCCGCCGCCCGCGCGCTGGCGAAGGTCACCCAGGTCATGCCCGCCCGGCTGCGCCGCCGCGCGGAGGCGGTGGCCGCCATGACCGAGTCCGCCAGCTGGGACGCCGCGCGGGCGGCCCAGGCGGCCGCCATCAACCCGGACGTGCTGGCCAGCGCCGCCCTCGCCTGCAGGGACGCGGAGCGCATCCGGTTTCCCTACGGCGCGGCCAACGGCGAGCGGACGGAACGGCACGTCGAGCCGCATCGCCTGGTGGCGCTTGACCGCCGGTGGTACCTGGTCGGTTATGACCTGACCAGGAATGACTGGCGCAGCTTCCGGCTTGACCGGGTCATTGACGTGCCGCGGCCGACGGGCGCCCGGTTCCGGCCCCGAGCGCTGCCCGCCGCTGACGCGGCCGAGTTCGTTCGCAGGAACGTCACCGCCGCCCCGGGGATATGGCAGGTCACGGCCGTCATCGAGGCGCCGGCCGCGGTCATCAGGGAGCGCATCGGCCGCTGGGCGACGATCGAGGAGAACGGCCCCGACCGCTGCCTGGTGACGATGACGCCGGGAGACAACCTCGACTGGCCGGTGATCGCGCTCGGCGTGGCGGGCGCGGACTTTCAGGTGCTGTCCCCGCCGGAACTGATCGCGCGGATCCGAGACTGGGGTACCCGCTTCACCCGGGCGGCAGGGACGCCCGCCGGGACCTAGCCCGCAGGCGCCTTGCCGCGTCGCGGGCGGCGGGCGGTGACGTCGCTTCTTCCCGCTTTTCACTTGCGCACTTATCCTGTCCTTAACTACCGCATTAGCGTGAGGTCATGGATCGGGAGCCCGCCGGTGTCGACGACGCCGGATCGCGCGCGCCCCGGCGAGCGCGGTCGACGCAGCGCCGCCTGGTGGTTGCCTGGCTGGCGGCCGGGATGGTCCTGCTGCTGGTTATCGCGGTGCTCGCGACCCGGCTCGCCAGCACGCCAGGCACCACGAGCGCCACGGCGCCGGCCAGCCCCACGCCGACCGCGACCGCGACCGCGCCCCTGACCGTGCCGACTATCTACCAGCGGGCCGCGCCGTCCGTGGTCACCATCCGGGCCGGCCACGATCTCGGTACCGGCGTCATCGTGGCCGACGACGGCACGATCCTGACGGCCGACCATGTGGTCACCGGCGGCGGGAGCATCACCGTGACCTTCGCCGACGGCACGGTGGCGAACGCGACCGTCGTCGCGGCCGACAAGAAGACGGACATCGCCGAGCTCACCCCGGTGCGGCTTCCCCAGGTCGTCGTCCCCGCGACCCTCGGCGGAGGCGCCGACGTCGGGGCACCGGTCGTCGCGATCGGCAACCCGCTCGGCCTGACCGACAGCGTCTCGGCCGGCGTCGTCTCCGGCCTTGACCGGACCGCGGACACCGACACGGGCAAGCGCAGCGGGCTCATCCAGTTCGACGCCGCGGTCAACCCCGGCAGCTCGGGCGGGCCGCTCCTCGACAGCCGCGGCATGGTCATCGGCATCGTCGTGGCGCTCGCCGATCCCGATGGCCAGGACGCGTTCGCCGGCATCGGGTTCGCGGTGCCCATCGGCGCCGCGCTTGGCAACGTCGGCGGCGGGCAAGGGAAGGGACCGCAGATATGACCAGCGCAACGCGGAAAGCCCAGCTAGAAGGAGCGCGATGAGCCAGGCACCGGCCGACAGCCAAGACCCGTCACCCGGCGAGCGCGCCAACCCGCTGCGGCCGGTGCTGTTCGAAGTCAAGCGCACCATCGTCGGCCAGGACGTGCTGCTCGAGCGGATGGCGATCGCCCTGCTCTGCGGCGGGCACCTGCTCGTGGAGGGCGTACCAGGGCTGGCCAAGACGCTCTCCGTCAAGTCGCTCGCGTCCGCGGTCGGCGGGCAGTTCCAGCGCATCCAGTTCACGCCGGACCTGGTGCCCGCCGACCTGACGGGGACCAGGGTCTACCATCAGCACTCCGGCGAGTTCCAGACCCAGCTCGGCCCGGTCTTCACGAACCTACTGCTCGCCGACGAGATCAACCGCGCGCCCGCCAAGGTGCAAAGCGCCCTGCTTGAGGTGATGCAGGAGCATCAGGTGACCATCGGCCGCGAGACCTTCCATGTGCCCGAGCCGTTCCTCGTCATGGCGACGCAGAACCCGATCGAGTCCGAGGGCACCTACCCGCTGCCCGAGGCGCAGGTCGACCGATTCATGATGAAGGTCGTCGTCGGCTACCCGACCGCGACCGAGGAGCGCGCGATCGTCGACCGCGCGCTGCGCCCCGCCGCGCAGATCCGCGAGATGCTCACGCCGGCGGACCTGATCACCATGCAGGGACGGGTGCGCGAGGTCTACGTCGACCCCGCCGTGGTCGACTACGCCGTGCGGCTGGTGACCGCGACCCGCCACACGTTCGCCGCCGGGCTCGGCGACATGAAGAAGTACGTCAGCTACGGCGCGAGCCCGCGCGCGTCGATCGCGCTCGTCACCGGCGCGCAGGCGCTCGCGTTCCTCCAGGGCAGGGACTACGTGCTGCCAGAAGACGTGCGCGAGCTTGCCCTGGACGTGCTGCGGCACCGGATCGTGCTCTCCTATGAGGCGCTCGCCGATGACGTCACCCCCGACGTGATCATCACGAAGGTGCTCGACGCGGTCGACGCGCCCGACGTCGTCCTGAGCGGCCGCTGAGCCCATGTCTACCCCGCCGCCCTCGTCCGCGCCCGTGCGCACCGCCGCCACGGAACGGCTGCTGCTCCGCCTCGAGTGGCGGGTGCTGCGCCGCCTTGAGGGACGCGTGGCGGGCGGTTACCGCACCGCGCAGCGCGGGCCGGGAACCGACCTCGCCGCCCTGCGCGCCTACATGGAGGGCGACGACGCGCGGCACATCGACTGGAACGTGACCGCCCGGCTGAACGAGCCGCAGCTCCGTGTCTTCAACGAGGACCGCGAGCTCACCGTGTGGCTGGTGCTCGACCGCTCCGCGTCCATGACGGTCGGCGCGCCGGGGCGCGGCAAGCACGACGTGCTCAGCGAGCTTGCCGTGGTGCTCGCCCGGATGTTCGGCAGGGGCGGCAACCAGGTCGGCGCGCTGCTGTACGACAACGGGGCGGTGCGGACCGTCCCGCCGGGCAGCGGCCGCCGCCACGTGCTGCACATCGCCGCGGAACTGGCCCGCGGCGGGCCCGTTGAGCGCGCGGCGGTCGCTGGGCTGAAAGGCGACGAGCGAGGGAAGAGACCGCCGTCCGGCGGGCGCAGGCGAGCGCGGGAAGCCCTGCCTCACCGGGGCACGACCGATCTCGCGGCCATGCTCGACGCGGTGGCCAAGCTGGCCAGGCGGCGGTCGCTGATCATCGTCGTCTCCGACTTCATCGGGGACGGGGACTGGGAGCGCTCGCTGCTGCGCCTTGGGCCGCGGCATGAGGTCGTGGCGCTGCGCGTCGTGGACACGGCCGACGATGAGTTGCCCGACGCTGGCCTCGTCGTCGTCGAGGACGCCGAGACCGGGGAGCAGCTGGTTGTGGACTCCGCTGACCCGCTGTTGCGCGCCAGGATCCGTGCGGCGGTCGAGGACCGGGACGCCAGCCTCGCCGCGGGCATGCGCAGGGTCGGCGTGCCCGTGCACCGCATCGACACGACGTCGGACCTGGCCACGGCGCTCATCGAGATCGTGGCGAGCACCAGGCGCAGGCGCTTGTGACCTTCGCCAACCCGATCCTGCTCGCCGTCGGCCTGGCCGTTGCGGCAGCCCTCGCGTGTGCCGCGGTCGCGGCCACGAGGCGGCGGGCAAGGGCACTCGCCTCGGCCGGCGTCGCGACCGCCGACGGCAGGCGCGCCCGGCTGGCCGGCGTCTGGTTCACGATCGCGGGCATCGCCGTGCTCGCCGTCGCCACCGCCGGCCCCGCGGCGACCGTTCCTGTGTCCCACGCCAGCGGTACCGTCATCATCGCCATTGACGTATCAGGCAGCATGGCCGCGACCGACGTGGCGCCCAGCCGGCTGAGCGCGGCGAAGAAGGTGGCCCAGGCATTCATCAACGCGCAGCCGCCAAGCGTGGACATCGGCGTCGTCGCGTTCGAGCAGGGCGGCCTTGAGGCGGCGGTCCCGACCGCGGATCACGCGGCCGCCTTGGCCGCGATCGGCAGGCTGAGCGCCGGGGGCGGCACGTCACTCGGGTCGGCGATCCTCGCCGCGCTGTCCGCGATCACCCACAGGACGGTCAGCCTCGGCCCCAACGGCAGCGTGCCAAGCATCGGCTTCTGGCCGTCGGCCACGATGGTGTTGTTCTCCGACGGGCAGGACGGCGGCGCCAGCGGCGCATCGGGCGGCAGTAACAGCGCCGACACCGCGACCGCGGCCGCGGTCGCGGCGAAGGCCGGCGTGCACGTCGACACGGTCGGCGTCGGCACCGTCGCGGGGACCACCGTCGACGTCGAGGGATACCACCTGTTCACCGGCCTGGACGAGGCCACGCTCAAGACGATCTCGCAGACGACCGGGGGAACCTACCATCCGGCGTCGAACGCGAGCGAGCTTGACGGGATCGCCTCGTCGATCAACCTGCGGCTCACCGTCACCAACCAGCCGCTGCCGCTGGCCGGCGCGTTCATCGCCTTCGCACTCGCGCTGCTCGTCGCAGGTGCCGTCCTTACCGTGGCCAGGACGGGACGGGTGGTCTGAGTGTCATTCTCCTGGCCGTGGGCGCTTCTCGCGCTGCTGATCCTCCCGCTGGTCCTCGCCGCCTGGTGGCTGGCACGGCGCGGGCGCAAGCGCGCCACCGTGCGGGTCACCTCGATCGCGCTCGTCAGGATCGCAGTGCCCGGCCGGTCACGCTGGCGGCGGCGTATTCCCGCCGCACTGCTTGCCGTTGGCCTCGCCGTGCTCGCGGTCGGCGCCGCGCGGCCGCAGGCGACCGTGCCGGTGGCCTCGTCGTCCGCGACGATCATGCTCGCCATCGATACCTCTGGCTCCATGTGCGCGACGGACGTGCAGCCCAACCGGATCACCGCGGCCGAGCAGTCGGCCGGCGCCTTCATCAAGTCCCAGGCCGGCGGCCCGCGCATCGGCATCGTCGACTTCTCTGGCACCGCCGTCGTCCTCGTCCCGCCGACCACCAACACGCAGCAGCTGCTCAACGCGCTCGGCGGGCTCATGGCGGGCGGCGCCACCGCGATCGGCGAGGCCATCCTCACCTCACTCGACGCGATCGCGCAGGTCGACCCCTCCGTCGCACCCACCGGCGCCACCGTCAAGCGCAACCTCGGCGCCGGCTACGCGGACGACGTGGTCGTCGTGCTCACCGACGGCTCGAACAACCGCGGCGTCGCACCGCCGGTGGCGGCACGAGAGGCCGCGGCCAGGGGCGTCCGCGTCTTCACGATCGGTTACGGCACCAGCAACCCCACGCAGCTGGCCTGCGACTCCACGCAGTTCGGCGGGTTCGGCGGCGGCATTGGCGGCGGGGGACGGAGGAGGCGGAGGGGAGGCAACCCGTTCCAGGCCGACTACTCCGCGCTCGTGCAGATCTCCAAGACGACCGGCGGCACGTTCTACCGCGCGCAGGACGCCAGCCAGCTCAGCAGCGCCCTCGCCAAGCTGCCGGCCGCCTTCACGATCGTGCACAAGCAGGTCGACATCGCCGCGGCGTTCGCCGCGCTCGGCGGCCTGCTGATCGCCGTCGCGGTGGCGCTCTCCTTGTGGTGGAACCGGGCGGTCTCTCGCCCGCGGGTCACGAGCTCCTGAGGTGCTGCCCGAGCAGCGCGAGGTCCGCGGGGCCGAGGCGGTCCCTGGCCGTGGCGAGCTGGTGCCAGTGCGGGTAGACCAGTTCCGGCGCGCTGACCTTGTCGAGTGCCTCGCGCTCGTCGGCGGTCAGCGCCAGGTCCGCGCCACCGAGGTTGTCGCGGAGCTGCTCATCCGTGCGCGCGCCGATGATCAGCGAGGTGACCGCGGGCCTGCCGAGCAGCCAGGCGAGCGCGACCTGGGCCGGGGAGGCACCGTGCGCGGCGGCGATGTCGACGAGCACTTCAACCGTGTCGTACAGCTTCTCCTGGTCGCGCACCGGCGGCTCGTGCCACGTGCCGGACACCTGCCTCGTCCCCTCTGACGGCGAGGCGTTACGCCGGTACTTGCCCGACACCAGGCCGCCGGCCAGCGGCGACCAGACGAGTATGCCGAGACCCTGGTCGACAGAGAGGGGGACGAGCTCGAGCTCGGCGTCCCTCGCCTCAAGGGAGTAGTAGACCTGCTGGGCCGCGAACCGCTCGTAGCCGCGGGCGTCGGCGACGGCCAGCGCCTTCATCAGCTGCCAGCCCGCGTAGTTCGACGCGGCCAGGTAGCGCACCTTCCCCGCGTCAACCAGTGAGTTCAGCGCGGACATGGTCTCCTCAAGCCTGGTCTGCCCGTCCCACTCGTGCACGTGGTAGATGTCGATGTGGTCGGTGCCGAGCCTGCGCAGGCTCGCCTCGCAGCCCGCGATGATGTGCTGCCTGGACAGGCCCGCGTCGTTGGGACCCTGGCCCATCGACATTCGCACCTTGGTGGACAGCAGCAGCGAGTCCCTGCGGC
Source organism: uncultured Actinomycetota bacterium (assembly GCA_963759545.1). Lineage (GTDB taxonomy): Bacteria > Actinomycetota > Actinomycetes > Streptosporangiales > Streptosporangiaceae > Trebonia. The sequence goes on along the minus strand of CAVXAB010000015.1, from coordinate 172,781 downwards.
CCTTGATCACCGCGCCGGTGATCTCCTCCGCGAGACCGCCCGAGTAGACGTCGGCCGTGTCGATGAGGTTCACCCCGGCGTCCAGGCACAGGTCGACCTGACGGCGCGCGCCCTCGACGTCGGTCGCGCCCACGGCGCTGAACCCGCCGGCCCCGCCGAAGGTCATCGTGCCGAGCGTCAGCACGGACACCCGAAGACCGCTGCGGCCAAGCTGCCGATACTCCATGTCCTCCACCCTTCGTGATCCTGCCGCCACGAACCAACTTATGCCGGGCGCTACCGCCCCCAGGGACCGCCCCCGACCGGGACGGCCTAAACCGTGCCCTACCGGCAGAAAGCTCCCATAGGTCCCGGCCGCCAGGCCGGTATGGGTGACATAGGTCCCCTCGGAGTCGGGTCGCTCGGCCGTGATCGGCTCGGGGGTCGAGACCGGATGCTTAAGGTGCGTAAGGCAATCAGGGCAAGGCCGGGCGGGAAGCCCGGTCAGGAATCAGGGAGATGTTCCAGATGCGCCGCACTACTTTCGACAAGCTTCTCGGGTGGATCGGTACCGGCGCCGGGGTGGCGCTGCTGATCGTCGGCGGGCTGCTGCTGTGGGGCTCGGCCTACGTGCACAACACCGTGCAGGGCCAGCTCGCCGCCCAGCAGATCACCTTCCCCCCGGCCGCCGCGTTCGCGCACGCCAAGGCCGGCACTGAGATCACGCCGTCCATGATCCCGTCGGTCAGCCAGTACGCCGGGCAGCAGCTGCTCACCGGCCAGCAGGCCGAGGCCTACGCCGACCACTTCATCGCCGTGCACATCACCAACATGGCCGGCGGCAAGACCTACTCCCAGCTGTCCGCCGCCGCCATCGCCCAGCCGTCCAACACCGCGCTGGCCAGCACCGTGAGCACCGTCTTCAAGGGCGAGACGCTCCGCAGCATGCTGCTGAACGCCTACGGCTGGTGGAAGGTCTCCCAGATCACCTACATCATCTCGCTGGTGGCCTTCGGCCTCGGCACCGTGTCCTTCCTCGGCGGGCTGTTCGGCTTCGCCAGCCTGCGCCACGACCGCAAGCTGGCCACCGCGAAGGCCCCGGCCATCGAGCAGATCAACGAGGCCGGGCACGAGGCAGGCGCCACCGCCTGACCGGCCCGGTCAACCCGCGGCACGCGCCCAGCGCTCTCCCGGCCCCCAGGCGGGCCGGGAGAGCGCTTCGCGCACCGCCCCAAGCGCCCGCCGCAACGGCGCAGGCGGGCAGCGAGGTGCGGCAGGCAGGTCCCCACCTGCCTGCCGCACCTTTCGCATGTCAGGGGCGAGACCAGGCCCTGCGGCGCAAAGGAGGCCGGCGCAGACGTCCCCCGCCAAGGCCAAGGCCCGCGGTGCACGGTTAAAGGTTCCGCCGTCCCTTACCAGACGGCGGCCAGCTGTTAACTCAATCAGGCAGCCGCGCCTGCGGCCGACCATCGCCCGCTGCTTATCCTATTTTCCCAGCGACAGGAGGCGGCAGTGAAACCTGAGCTCGAACACGACACCGGCCCGCAGGCGCTGCGCGACGCGCTGCGGCGCGACCTGGCCAGTGCCATGAAAGCCCGCGAGCCTGATGCCGTCTCCGCGCTGCGCAGCGCCATCGCGGCCATCGACAATGCTGAAGCCGTCCCGGCTCCTGACGTCAGCGCGGTCACGACGAGCGGCCACATCGCCGGCGCCCGCGCGGGTCTCGGTGCCGCGGAGGCCGCCCGTCGTGACCTCAGCGGCGGCCAGCAGCAAGCCATCCTGCGCGACCAGATCGCCGGCTGACGCCGCCGATGCCGACCGCTACGAAGCGCTCGGCCAGCAAGACGCCGCCGGCCGGCTACGCGCCCAGGCCCGCCTGCTCACGGCCTACCTGAGCTAGCTTCGCGCCCAGCAGACGGGCCTCGCGGTGTCCTTTGCCTTGGGCTGTGGCCGCCCAGCGCACGGCAGGTCGTCCGGCTCGGAACAATAAGCGGGGTAAAGTCCGTTTACTAGGACGCCCGCCGGCCGACACCAGCCAGGCGGCGACACCGAGCCAAGGAGATCCGGGAATGACCATCACCTACACACCTGACAAGTACGCCGCACTGCCCGACGAGGAGGCCCTCGCCGCGACGGTCACCGCGCTCGAAGAGCACGGGTTCAGCGTGGAGGTCGTCGACGACCTCGACGCCGCCAGGAAGGCGGTACTCGCGCGCATACCGCAGGGTTCCTCGGTGATGACGAACACGTCCGTGACACTGGACGACACCGGCATCGCCGACGCGATCAACAACGGCGGGCCTTACGAGTCGGCGCGCAACGCGATGATGGCGCTCGACTTCGCCACCCAGGCACAGCAGATGAAGGTGATCAGCGGCCAGCCGGACTTCGCGCTCGGCAGCGTGCACGCGGTCACCCGCGACGGCGTGCTCGTCATCGCGTCCGCGTCCGGCAGCCAGTTCGCCTCATACGCGTGGGGCGCGGCCAACGTGATCTACGTCGTGGGCGCGCAGAAGCTCGTTCCCACGCTGGAGGCCGCGCGGGAGCGGATCTATCAGCACACCCTCAAGCTGGAGGACGCCCGCGCGCAGGCCGCGTACGGGCAGCACAGCTACGTGGGGAAGGTTCTCGAGGTCCACGGCGACCTGCCCGGCCGCGTCCGCATCGTGCTCATCCGGCAGGTCGTCGGCTTCTAGTGGCACCGTCCCGGCCGCGGGCAGACTTCACGCCAGGTCGCGGAGGGCATCCATGAGCTGGGCGGCCAGTTCGCTTGGCGGAACGCCGCTGCGGGACAGGATGCCGACCGGCTCGGCGCTGCCGGGGACGGGGACGTTAAGCCGGCGCAGCCAGCGCCGGTCGAGGTCGAGCTGTACCGGGTGCTGCGGGGTGATCCACACCGTGTCGGAGACGAGGGTCAGCGCGCGGGCGACGGAGACCGACTGGGTTTCCGTCCGGCCCGGCGGCAGGGCGACGCCGTGCGCGGCGAAGAACCCCTCGACATCGTGCCGCGGCGCGGTGCCGACGCCGGGCACGACCAGCGGGTAGTCGATCAGGTCGACCGGGGAAATCTGCTTGCCCCCGGCGACGGCGAGCGGATGCTGCGGCCGCGTCACCACGGCAAGCGACTCGGCGTAGAGCAGCTCGAACGACACGCCCTGCATCGTCGCGGGCTCGGCCATCCGGCCGACGGCGACGTCGATCTCGCCGGACTTCAGCGCCGTGAGGAGGTCAGGGTTGTCGCCGATCCCCACGCTCACCTCGGCATGCGGGCGCCGCTCGCGCAGCCGCACAAGCGCCTCAACGAGCAGCCCGCCGGCCACGGTCGGCAGCGCGCCCACCCGAATGGTCGGCGCGATCGGCACCGCCGCCCCGGTGAGCACCGCGGCGGCCGACTCAAGCGCCTGCGTGACGTCCACCGCGTACCTGAGGAACTCCTCCCCCGCCGGGGTCAACTGGGTGCCCGCCCTGCCCCGCTCGACGAGACGGCGGCCGGCCAGGTCCTCAAGCTCGGCCAGGGTCTTCGAGACCGCCGGCTGGCTCAGGTGCAGCCGTCCCGCGGCACGGGCGAGCGTCCGTTCCTGTGCGACGACCACGAAGCACGTGAGGTGCCTGAGCCGAATCCGCGATAGTGCGGTTTTCTCCCGGGGGGACGACACAGGGTAATCGGACAACGCATCGCGATCGGCCGACTGCGCCGCGGAATCGCCAGATTGCATAACTTCACGTTATGGATGGCTGATCAAGAAGTCAATTTACATTACTTGCACGAAACTATAGAGTCACACATAACGCGACCGGCTCTGTTTGCCAGAGAGGACTCTTCTGTCGCTAGACGGAAGTGGGCAGTTACAGACCGTGCCGACAACGACGGAACGCGCGGGCATTTCTGGAGGCGCACATGGCCCGGATCATCGGCGGCGTTGCGGCATCGCACACGCCGACCATTGGCTTCGCCTATGACCAGCACAAGCAGGACGACCCTTCGTGGGCGCCGATCTTCAAGGCGTTCAAGCCGGTCGAGGACTGGTTCAGGGAGAAGAAGCCCGACGCGATCGTCTACGTCTTCAACGACCACGTCACGTCGTTCTTCTTTGACCACTACTCGTCCTTCACCCTCGGCATCGGCGAGGAGTACCAGGTCGCCGATGAGGGCGGCAGCCCCCGCGACCTGCCCCCGATCAAGGGCGACCCGAAGCTCGCCGCGCACATCGCCTCCAGCCTGGTGACCGACGAGTTCGACCTGTCCTACTTCCAGGGCAAGCCGCTTGACCACGGCTTCTTCTCGCCCATGTCCGTGCTGCTCGACCGGCCGGACGGCCAGTGGCCGACGAAGATCGTCCCGCTGCAGGTCGGCGTGCTTCAGTTCCCGATCCCGACCGCCGCCCGCTGCTACAAGCTTGGCAAGGCGCTGCGCCGCGCGATCGAGAGCTACCCGGAGGACATCGACGTGGCCGTCGTCGCGACGGGCGGCCTGTCCCACCAGGTGCACGGCGAGGGCGCGGGCTTCAACAACCCCGAGTGGGACCACAAGTTCCTTGACGCCATCACCGACGACCCGACCGGCCTCACCGCGATGACCCATGCGGAGTACGCGAAGCTGGGCGGCTTCGAGGGCGCCGAGGTCATCATGTGGCTCGTCATGCGCGGTGCGCTCTCGGACAAGGTGAAGCGCGTCCACAGCTCCTATTACCTGCCGTCGATGACCGGCATCGCGACGCTCGTCCTCGAGAATGAGGCGGCGGAGCTGCCCGACGCCGAGGCCGTCAACGACAGGCACCGCGCCCGGATGGCGGAGCAGCTGGCCGGCCTCGAGGAGATGACCGGCACCTACCCGTTCGACATCGCGCGCAGCGTCAAGGGCTACCGGATCAACAAGTTCCTGCACGACCTTGTCGACCCCGAGCACCGGGCCCGCTTCCTCGACGAGCCGGAGACGGCCTTCAAGGAGGCCGGCCTCACCGACGAGGAGCAGGAGCTCATCCGCAGCAGGGACTGGCCCGGCATGATCCACTACGGGGTCATCTTCTTCATGCTTGAGAAGCTGGCCGCCGTGACCGGGGTCTCCAACCTGCACGTCTACGCGGCGATGCGCGGCGAGACGCTCGAGGACTTCCTCAAGACCCGCAACACCCAGGTCATCTACGGGGTGGGCGGCAAGAAGGACTAGCCGCAGCGGGCACCTGACTGCCGGGCGGGGCGGCCCGACAAACCGGACGCGACTGAAGGAGCCTGACGCCCGATGTCCGAGTACGCCGAGCCCCGCCTGCCCGCCTACGACGAACTCCCGCGCGCCGCGCACGGCGGCCGGTCGGCCTGGGGCCTGTTCGGCCAGGAAGACTCCGTGGGGCTGCTGAACCTGCAGACCCCGGATCGGGTCGCGGCCGCCGCCCGGCTGATCCGCAGCGGGGAGGTCTACAGCCTGAACGCGCCGGCTACCGTCCCCGAACCGCCGCTGTTCCGGCGCGGCGCGGTACAGCACTCGCGCATCACCAACGACGGGCGCGCGTTCTTCGACGACAAGCTGGACAACTACTACCCGCAGGCGTCGAGCCAGTGGGACTCGCTGGCACACGTCGCCTACGGCGCCGACCAGTTCGGACAACCCGTCCGTTGAGGTCTCGGCCGGCCGACACGACCGATGCGGCCTTCCCGTTCGGCTTCCTGCACCGGGTCCTGATCGGCCAGTTCGGCATGGCCCTCGGCGAGCTCTGGTGGCTCGAAGACCTGGCCCTGTCCTGCCGCCGCGACGGGCGCTACGAGATGTTCCTGACCGCCGCGCCGATCAACGTCCCCGGTGGCGTCGGCTCCCCTGCCAACGCGCTGGCCATCAAGTAACCGCCGCGGTCAAGGTTTACGGGCAAGCGTTCGCCAGCCGATGGGACTCGCGCTCATGACACCGATCTCGTCGGCGGCCCGCGCGTGCCCGGCCATGACCTCTGGCTCGATGATCTCGAAGCCGGCGAGCAGGCGCGCCCCCTCCTCCGGGGTGCGCGGGTAGATCCGCTCGCTGGCCTGGTCGTAGACCTTCAGCGCGCGGTCGGCCGCGTTCTTATCGCGCACCCGGCCGGGGGCGACATGGCTCACGACCAGGTAGCTGCCCGGCGCGATCGCGTCCCTGATCGTCGCCATGATCCCGGCTGGATCGTCCTCGTCGGAGATGAAGTGCAAGATCGCGAGGAGGATCACCGCGACCGGCCTGCTGAGGTCCAGGTGGCCCCTGATCTCGGGATCCGCCAGCAGCGCCGCGGGATCGCGCAGGTCACCGCGGACCGCGATGCTGCGGTCTGGTTCGGTCAGCAGCACCCGCGCGTGCGAGACCACCACCGGGTCATAGTCGACGTAGGCGACGCGCGCGTCCCGACTCACCTCGCGGGCAACCTCATGCACCGCGCCCTGGGTCGGCAGTCCCACCCCGACGTCAAGGAACTGGCGGATGCCCGCCTCCGCCGCCAGGTAGCGGACGGCCAGCCGCAGGAAAGCGCGGTTTGCCACGGCCGCGACGCGGATCTGCGGAACAAGCCGCATGATCTCCTCCGCGGCCACCCGGTCGGCCTCGAAGTTGTCCTTGCCGCCGAGGTAATAGTCGTACATCCGTGCGACGTTCGGGGTGGACCGGTCCACCCCTTCGGGGAGACGCGACATCGTGGGCTGGTCCCGCTTTCCGGCCGTGACCCGGCCGACGGTCTCAAGATGACGCGACCAGTCTATTGACAACTCGCGCTAAGCCCGGCATAACGCCTCATGTCCCCACAAGAAACGGACCGGAGTCAGCTCACGTGGCGTTCGGGAAATCCTGCCCGGCTGGAATAAGTCCTTCTTCGTGGGTAGCCGCGAGGTGAGTGATGTCGCTCATTAGCGGAGGCGATGAGAATGGTTCGGCAGGCGGGGCGCACTACAGGGCGCCGTACAGAGGTGGATCCTCGGCGCGTGCGCAGGCATGTCGCGGTGAGCGCGGCGATCACGGCGCTCGGCGGCCTGCTCTTCGGCTACGACACCGGCGTGGTCTCCGGGGCGCTGCTGTTCCTCAAGAACGACTTCGGCGGGCTCTCCTCGTTCCAGCAGGAACTCGTCACGAGCCTGCTGCTTGTCGGCGCCGTGATCGGCGCGCTTGCCGCCGGGCGAGTGTCCGACTGGATCGGCCGCCGCTTCACCGTGCTGATCACGGCCGTGGTGTTCATCGTGGGCGTGCTGCTCGCGGCGTTCACCCCCACGTACCCCGTGCTGCTGGTGGCCAGGATCATCATCGGCCTTGCCGTCGGCTCCGCGTCGATGATCGTGCCGCTCTACATCGGCGAGATCGTCCCGCCCCGCGTGCGCGGCGGCCTGGTCAGCCTGAACCAGCTCGCGATCACCGTCGGCATCCTGAGCTCCTACCTCATCGACTACGGGCTCTCCGGCACGGGGAACTGGCGGCTGATGTTCGGCCTCGCGGCGATCCCGGCCGCGGCGCTGTTCCTCGGGATGCTCTTCCAGACCGAGAGCCCGCACTGGCTCATCAGGCAGGGCAGGGAGGACGAGGCGCGCGACGTCCTGCGGCGGGTGCGGCACGACAGCGACATCGAGGGCGAGATCCGCGAGGTCCGCGAGCGTCAGCAGGCGGGAGGCGGGCGTCCGTGAGCTCCTGTCCCCCAGGGTGCGGCCACTCCTGACGGTCGGCGTCCTGCTCGCGGTCTTCCAGCAGATCACCGGCATCAACACCGTCATCTACTACGCCCCGACCCTGCTGCAAGGGGCCGGGTTCGGTAACTCGGGGGCACTGCTCGCCAACGTGGTCAACGGCGCCGTCAACGTCGGCATGACCATCGTGGCGATCTGGCTCCTTGACAAGGTCGGCCGCCGCCCGCTGCTGCTGGTCGGGACGGCAGGCATGGCCGTGGGCATGACCATCACCGCGCTCAGCTTCCTCGGCGGCGAGAACCTGACCGGCGCGCTCGCGATCGTCGCGGTCCTCGGCCTGCTCGTCTACACCGGGTCGTTCGCGATCGGCCTCGGCCCCGTCTTCTGGCTGCTGATCGCGGAGATCTACCCGCTGAAGATCCGCGGCGCCGCGATGAGCGTGGCGTCCATGGCCAACTGGGCGGCCAACTTCGTGGTCACCGTCTCGTTCCTCACCCTGCTCAGCGCGATCGGCGGCGTGGGCGCGTTCTTCCTGTTCGGCTTCCTCACGCTGGTGGCTCTGGCCTACTTCTGGCGGAAGGTCCCCGAGACCAAGGGCCGCAGCCTGCAGGAGATTGAGCGCGACCTGGTGCCTGACCGCTCCTGACGGCCGCCGGCTCGGGCAGGACCTGGGCAATCACGCGAAGCACGCGACCGTTCGGGATCATGAATTTGATCTTTCCGAACGGCAGCGTGCTTCGCGTTCCAGGTCAGGAAGCTATTTCGTGGCGGCGGGAGGCCAGCCAGAACAGCAGGCCGAGTACAGGGAACGCGGCCGCGACCAGGGTCGCGCCGGTCCAGCCCCAGTGCTCGTACGCCTGGGCGCCGAGCGCCGAGCCGACCGCGCCGCCCGCGAACATCGTCGTGACGTAGACGGTGGTGAGCCGGGAGCGGGCCTGCGGCAGCAGGTCGTAGATGACGCTCTGGTTGATGACGTGCGCGCCCTGCACGCAGGCGTCCATGAGCAGCACGCCGATGATCAGCAGCACGAGGCTGGCCGCGCCAAGGTGCGCCCCGCCAAGGCCGATCAGGATGTAAGAGGCGGCCAGCAGCGCGAGCGACGCGCCCGTCACCGGCCAGCGCAGTTCCGGCCGCTTGTCGAGCACCCGGCCGCCCGCCAGCGAGGTGATCGCGCCGGCGGCGCCGACCAGCGCGAACAGGCCGATGGCCAGCTGGGAGAAGCCGTACTGGGGGCCGGAAAGCAGGAACGTGACCGTCGTCCAGAAGGCACCGAAGCTGCCGAACCCGCAGGCAGCGATCAGCGACCGCCAGCGCAGCGCAGGCTCGGCGCGGGCGATGTCGAGGACGCCGCGCAACTGCTCCCGGTAGCTGATCGTGAGCTGCGGAGCGTGATCGGGCAGGACGCGACGCAGCATGACCGCGGTAAGCGCCATCAACACGGCGGCGATGCCGTAGACGGTGCGCCAGCCGCCGAACTCGGCGACCACGCCGGCGAAGGTACGGGACAGCAGGATGCCGATCAGCAGCCCGCCCATGAGCGTGCCGATCACCCGGCTGCGCTCGTTGTCGGTCGCCAGCGTCGCCGCGTAGGGGACGAGCATCTGGACGACCACGGACGTGACGCAGCACAGCGCCACGGCGGCGGCGAGCGCGGCCAGGTTGGGGGCGAGCGCGGCGCCCGTCAGCGTGATGGCGCAGAACGCGAGCAGCCCGGTGAGCAGCGGGCGGCGGCGCATGATGTCACCGGCCGGCACGATGAACAGCAGCCCGGCCGCGTAGCCGAGCTGCCCGAGCGTTACCAGGAGCGCGGCGCTGCCCTGGCTGACGTGCAGTGAGTCGCCGATGGAGTGCAGCAGCGGCTGAGCGTAGTACAGGTTGGCCACGGTCACGGCGCAGGTGACGGCCATGAGTCTGACCAGGCCGGGCGACAGGACCCGCTGTCCCGCCGACTCCGACCCGGCGGCCGCCGGGGCCTGCCGCCCCGCCAGAGGTGTCTGCCCCGGCGTTTCCGCAGCAGGACACACGCCTGACTCGCTCATGGATCTCCCATGCGTAGGTGTTCGCTCCGCCAGGTACTTACATTGCTACAACTAATTAGGCGGCGGTTGATTCCTCAACTACCGACGTGGTCCCGCTCACATGGCAGCGGCGCTACCATCTGAGCGTGACTGACCACACTCCCTCTGTCGCATCCGACAACGCTGTGCAGGGCCTGCTCGGATCGCTCGCCAGGACGGTAACCGCCGACGGCACCGACCTTCTCGGGACCCGCGAGGAAGCGGTGCCCTGGCTGCGCGCGGCCGGGCTGCTGCCCGACGACGCGGTCATCAGCGGCTCAGAGCACGGCGCGCTGCTGCGCCTGCGCGACGCGCTGCGCGACGTCCTCGCCGCGCGGGCGACCGGTGCCGCCGACCCGGACGCGACCGCCCGGCTCACCAGGGCACTCGCCGACGGGCGGCTCGTGGTGACCGTCTCGCCGGCCGGCGCGGCGGTGCTTGCCAGCTCCGCGCGGGCCAGCTACTCCAACGCCGTCGCGGCCATCGCCATCGCGGTCGCCCAGGCCTGGTAGCGGGCCGCGGTGCGCGCCCGCCCGGCCTGGCACGGGAATGCTGACGTGTCAGTTTTCGCTGTAATCGCGCAGGGGAGTACCAAGACTTAGGAGCGTAATGAGCACCGTCGCACTGACCGAGCAGAACTTCGAGCAGACCGTCACCGGTGAGGGGATCACCCTGGTCGACTGGTGGGCGGCGTGGTGCGGGCCGTGCCGGATGTTCGGGCCGGTTTTCGAGTCCGCGAGCGAGCAGCACGAAGACATCACCTTCGGGAAGATCGACACCGAGGACCAGCAGGGCCTTGCGGCCGCGGCGCAGATCTCGTCGATCCCCACGCTGATGGCGTTCAGGGATGGCGTCCTGGTGTTTTCCCAGGCCGGCGCGCTGCCCGCCGCCTCGCTTGAGAAGCTGATCCAGGCCGTGCGCGACCTCGACATGGATCAGGTCCGCAACGATATCGCGGCACAGCAGACGTCCTGAGCCTCTCGTTCGACGACCCGGCGCGATATCGTTGCGCGCCGGGCGGAATACTTCCCTCCTGTCGGGTAGGCGTGACTGCGAGCCGAAAGGCGATTGTCGCGGCTGACCCGAAAGGGAAGTGATAGCAGTGGTTGGGATCATGCGGATACGCCGCACCCACGGGATCTTCGGCGGGCTGCTGGTGGCCCTGCTCGGCATCTGGGGTGGCATCATCCCGTTCGTCGGGCCTTACTTCAACTACGCGTACACGCCGGACAAGGCGTGGACGTACACCTCCGGGCGGCTCTGGCTGGAGATCCTTCCCGGTGCGGGCGCTCTGCTCGGCGGGCTGCTGATGATGGCCGCGCGCAGCAGGCACGTGGCGCTCTTCGGCTCGCTCCTCGCCATCGCGAGCGGTGCCTGGTTCGCCCTCGGCAACGTGTTCGCGCCACTGTGGACCGTGGCCGGCCCGGCCGGCGGTCCCGCGAGCAGCGGCACGGTCATGCGCGCGCTTGAGCAGGTCGGTTTCTTCACCGGGCTCGGCATTGTGATCGTGCTGATCGCCGCCGTTGTCGCGGGGCGCGTCACCGCGGTACCCGGCGTTACCGCCGTGGTCGAGCGCCCGACCGTCCCGGTCCCGGCCAGCCGCGAGTCGGCGGACGAGGCCGAGACCGAGTCCATCGGGTAAACCAGGCAAGCACGGGCCTGCCCCCGCCGTTCGCGCGGCGGGGGCAGGCCCGCTGCCGTTAGGCTGGCCTGCTCGCGGTAAGTTACCCATTGCCCATGCGCCGCCGCGCGCTGCCGCGCCCCGGCGCGGTGTTCTCCAGGGGTACGCCCGCCAGAGCCCCGCCAGAGCAAGGACGCTGATGACGCGAGATACCGGCTCGCCTGCGATCCCCGGCCGCGCCTTCCCTGATGCCTCCCGCCGTGCAAGCGAGGAACCCTCGCTCGCGCCGTCCCTGTCGCGGTGCGCCGACGCGGCCCTGGCGCGCGGCGAGCCCATAGCGGCAAGCGCGGGCCGCTACAGCCGCTATCTCCTGCTGGAAGTGCCTGGCCCCTGGGGAGCCGCGGCCCTGGACGAGCGGCACATGGGCGCTCGGGTCGCGGGGTGGCTCGCCCGCGCGGCCGCCGCCGCTAACGCGAACGTGCTGCTGATCCGCCGCCCCGGCCGCCAGCGGCCCGCCGCGGCCAGTGCGGGAAGCGCGGGAAGCGCGGGAAGCGCGGGAAGCGCCCCAAGGGCGTGGGCCATGGCCGATACCGCACCGGAGGCGGAGCGCGTCCTGTGGGGATCGTGGGACACCCCGGACGACCTGCTCCGCCTTGACCTGGCCGCACCCCTACCGGTCACCGCCGGCGACTCGGGACCGCAGCGGGTGGCACTCATCTGCACAAACGGCAAGCGCGACCAGTGCTGCGCGATACGCGGCCGCCCGGTCGCCGAGACGCTCGCCGCGGCTCCCGGCTGGGACAGCTGGGAGTCCACGCACTTGGGCGGGCACCGTTTCGCGGCGACCGTCATGTTGCTGCCGACCGGAGACATGTTCGGCCGGCTTGATCAGCCCACAGCCGTGGCGGCCGTCGAGCGCTTCGACGCCGGCCAGTTCCTGCTTTCGCACTATCGCGGCCGCTCCGGCCAGCCGCTGCCCGCCCAGGCCGCGCTGCACGCCGCGGCGGTCCGGCTCGGTGACTTGCGCAGGCACGCGTTCCGGCTGGAGGAGATCCAGCAGGTGCCCAGGGCCAAGTCGGATGACGCCGAACGCTGGGAAGTGCTGGTAAGTCACCGCGCGGAGCGGGGCACTGAGGTCACCTACCGGGTGACGGTCGCCCGGGGCACGCCGTCGCCTGCCCTGCTGTCCTGCTCGGACGAGTCCCCCAAGGCCGAGGCGCGCTACGCGGCGGTCTCGGTTACCCGCGCCGGGCCGTTACGCGCAGGCCCGCGCAGCTGGTCTGCAGAACGAAGGTGATCCATACACAATCACCGCGCGGTTCTCCCGGGGGTTCGTCCCCCGGGAGAAACCGTGCTACATCCTGGTCCTGCCGAAGTCATCGAACTCGCCCTTGTGCACGCCGGCGAGGAAAGCGTGCCATTCGTCCGGAGTGAATCGAAGAACCGGCCCTTCGCGTTCGCGGCTGTTCCTGACGCCGACCGTGCCTCCGGGCAGGTCAGAGACTTCGACACAGTTACCGTTCGCGAAGCTCAGCGAACTCTTGACCCAGGTGGAGCCGGTCATCGTAGCGCCGGCCAAACTTCCCGCCATTAGGGTTCCCACGTTGTCCCTTCACTGACTCTCTCAGATTCGCGCTCGCGGCGGGGACGGTGAGCCTCCGGGGGCAAACGGCTCACCGTCCCCGCCTCCCCGCGGGCCACATCCGCATCGCGTTGCGGCATCGGTCACGGATGGGGGCACGGATTCGCGGGAGCGTCACGGCCCCACCCGCGGGGAGCTAGAAAGCGCCAACCAGGCTGACTCTCAGCCGATAGGTTGATCACCAGCGCCAGTCGACCCTGGGCTGGTTGCATTAAGAATGCTGCTGCAAGTTGCAGCGCAAGACATCGGTCAGCTGCCGTATTTCACAGTCACATTATTCGGCGTCGACTTATCCCTTTTGTGCCCAGAGCCACTTTTTGCGCCGGGCGGAGTGTGCGACCATCGGCGCAAGCCGCCGACTCAAGGGAGACGTCATGGCGTTCGCGGTGCGGGCTGAGTGGAAGGACGAGCCGGCCTCCATCACCGGCGCGTCGTATGTCGAGCCGTCGGCGACCGACCCCATCAAGCCAGGACAGCGGGTCGCGCACCTGTTCCCGCGCGCCGTCATGGAGGAGTACGTCCTGCAGCGGGTGACCGAGCGGGTCTGGTGGGTCTCCCGTCACTTCTACGGCTCGCTGTTCTACGTCGGGAAGCGGGGCGTACTGCTGCTCGATCCCTTCCTCGGCGGGGCCGACGCGACGCTGGCGGCGATCGCCTCGGTGACACCGCTGCCGGTGACGGCGGTCGCGTACTCGCACTTCCACGCCGACCACGTCGGCGGCGCACGCCGGCTGTTCGAGCTGCTTGCGGCGGCGCCGCCGCGGGTGATCGCGTCGGAGAACACCGCCATCTGGATGTCGCGGTTCGGCTCGGATCTCCCCCGCCCCACCGACGTGCTCGACTGGCCGTCCGGTGCGCTGGCCTTCGAGGACGTGACCCTACGGCTGCGCGGGCTGCCCAGGCCAGGCCACGCGCCCGACCACGCGGTGTTCCTGCTTGAGGAGGAGCGCGTCGGGCACTCGGCGGACCTGATCAACATCGACCAGCTGCCGTTCGGCGGATTCGCCGGCCAGGACCCGCTTGTGCTGTTCAAGCCCAACCTTGAGTTCGCCAGGGCGCTGGAATTCGACTGGTTCTGCGGTGGCCACGGCAACATCGGCGAGAAGTCGGACTTCGACTTCTACCTGTCGTACCTGGCGGAGGTCGAGTCGCTTGTCAATGAGTACGTCCCGCGCCCGGCCACGGTCCCCGACCTGTCGCTGACCGACTACCTGGCCGGGCTGGATACGGACGCTAAGTCGCGGCTGCTGTGTGAGCTGGACAACCACTTCGGCCTCTACCTCTACGGCAGGCAGATCGTGGCAGGAGACCAGCCGTCTCGCGGCGGCGGCAACCCGTTCATGAGCGGCACGATCGGCGAGTGGGCGGCGGCGAGAAACAAGGCCGTCGACGAGGCCGTGCCGCAGATCATCGAGCGGCTCCGGCCGAAGTACGGGCGCATGTATAACTTCGACGACGCGCAGCCGGGCAACGTCCGCCTCATGGCCATGTCGATCCAGCCAAGCCTGACCAACCGATAGTGCGGAATACCCTGAGTTACCGAACTTGTGTGGCCTTGGTGGTCAAGAGTTGCTTACTAGCCAGTAGTGTTGCTTGGGCTAAAACAGGGGCATGAGATGTCTGCTGTCTGCTAGCCTCACGCCTGGTGGTTACCCACGGTAAGGCTCACGCCGTCGGTAGCCCGCGTGTGCAGGGCAAACACACAAAATCAGTGAAGGGTAGCTACGCTATGCCTACGCTCGAGAATCAGCCCGAATGGGTGAAAAGCTCGTTGAGTTTCGCGAACGGTAACTGCGTTGAGGTGGCGGGCCTGTCCGGCGGCGAGGTTGGCGTCCGGAACAGCAGGGATGCTGCTGGCGCTGTTCTCCGCTTCACGCCAGAAGAATGGCACGCGTTCATCGGTGGCGTTCGGAACGGCGAGTTCGACCGCTTCGGCGCATAACCGGCCGAAACAGCAAGGCGGGTTCCCAAGACTCCCCGGGAACCCGCCTTCGCCGTATCTGCCGTACGGGACTTTGGCTAAGAGACGACCGTCTGGCGGGCGCCGACCCAGTGGGACTCGGCCGTGTCCAGGATTAGCTGCTTTGAGTCGGCGGGGCTGAGCGCCGCCTCGGTGAGGGTGCGGAACGCTACCCGGTGCAGGTGGGTCTCGCGTTCGCCCTCGAGGATGAAGCCGCTGCGCATCTGCTCGGTGGATACCACGTCCTGGAGGACCGCGTCGCCGTCGGCCTCAAAGCCGAACAGGACGAACGACTCGCCGATGACCGTGTGCGGGCCGTCGAGCGGAAGGATCTGCAGGGTCAGGTTGGGGCGCTCGCACTCCTTGGCCAGGCGCTGCAGCTGCTCGTACATGATGAGGTCAGAGCCGATCCTGCGGAGCAGGACGGACTCGTCGAGCACCATGTTGATCTTGAGTCCGGTCCTGTCGAGGACCTGCTGGCGGCGCATCCTGACCCGGACGAGGCGGGTCACCTGGGACGGCGCGATCGGCTCGACCCGGTCGTAGCTGTCGATGATGTGCCGCGCGTAGCCCTCGGTCTGCAGCAGGCCGGCCACCACGTCCACGTGCCAGATGGCGACCGCGGTCGCCTCGTGCTCAAGTCCGATGAACTGCTGGTAGTCCTCGGGGAGGCTCTCGGCGTACTCCTCCCACCAGCCCTTCTGCGACGCGTCCTGCGCGAGCGCGAGCAGCATCTCGCGGCGCGTGCCGCCGACACCGTAGTAGTCGAGCAGCCGTTCGACCTCTTTGGGACGCAGCCCGGTCTTGGCCCGCTCGTACCTGCTGATCTTGGAAGGTGACCAGCGGAGCGCGTTCGCCACGGACTCGCCACTTCGCCCCTTGGCCTCGCGCAACTGCCGGAGCTCGGCCGCGAGCCTGCGGCGGCGTACCGTGGGACTACCCTCTTCGACCACCGGGCACCGCCTCCTCTCTCAGTGCGTCCCGCACAGTGTCACGTGGTTTCACCTGCAGCACCCGGCCGGCACCGCCCTGGCCGAGGCAGCACCGAGCCGTGGACCACATACCACGCCCGATCTTGAATATTTCACGGAAAGAATTGCTGAAACCAGTGAATCGCCCTTTTCCGCACCGAAGGTGATCAAATCGTCACTACGCACGTGCTTGCGGATAACACATTGTTGCCGGCGAAAAGACGCGCGATACGAGAGCGACCCCGGCGACGTAGCGGCATGGACGTCATGCTTAGTGACCGCTGATGCAATGCTCGTGACCCGATCTGCCAGTGCTTATTGAGACAAGTAGATTACAATAACGATTAGCGCGGCAACAATTGGCCAGCGAGTCTGCGGTGGAGAAAGCGACCTTGAGTGGTCTGCGATACGCAAGCGATGACGCCCTCCCGGCCAATTGCTGGCTTACCGAGAGTCATCGTTCCGCGTTTGGCGGCCGCCGAAACCGAGCCGGTCGCTCCGGTTGCCCGCACAGGCTGTGGCGCTGGCCGCGAGCCACGCCGCCAACGGGCAGGCCACGGACGGTACGCCGAATTCCATGATGACCTCCATGCGTCAACCGAGGGGGACAGCCTGCGAGCTGGTCCTGGCGGCCACGCCCGGCACGGCAGACCGTGCCGATCATCGCCAGTCTTCGGCTGATTACAGAAAGTAGCGTACGTCTTTCATGGTGCCATTACAAGATGTAGTGTTGTATTTACTATCCGCAATGATCTGGCAAGCGTCGGGCGACTGTCGAGGTCATTGTGGCAGCCGGGGTCGTTGTGGCGAAATCCGAGCATCGGGAAGCGAGGTGGTGACTGACAGCCGTCGGACCACTGTGGAATCAGCCTTTATTGATAAGAGTTGATCAAAATCGCGATTCGCGGGTACCGCTTGGCAGGCGGGTCCTGCGGGGCCGAAAATACCCTGTGTGGTCATGCCGACACGCCCGGGCTTCGCGGGCCGCGAAGAAGTTTAAACGATCTCGCGTTGCACATTCTTTTGTCTTCCTGAGGGCCGAAAATAGGCGGCCCGCCGCCGATTGAGGGAATCGACGGCGGGCCGTTGTCGGGGACCTATTTCATCCGTGGATCATGAGGTAGGGCGTGGCGCTGACCGCAACCGCGCTGCCCGCGGGCGCCGCGGCGGTCGTTAGTGCGAGGACGGGGCCGGCCACCAGCGAGCCGATCGTGCCAATCGTGAGGATGGCGGGAGCGAGGATGTTTCGCCGAATGCGCATGTTCTGCCTCCATGCGTTTACCGAGGTCACTGCCCAGACCCTGGTTCGGCGGCCCGAGACGGACATCCTTTGTCCGTTCACCAGTCTTTGGCTGATTACATAAGCTAGAGATAAATCGATGCGTTCGGCATGTTCAATAAGTAAGCGCCTGCGTTACTCATGCAATCGCGATTTTCACATCGATTGCCATCAATGATGTTCGTCAACTCTCTCGATTAGATGCAACGAGAGTTGCCATGCAAGTTGCAGAGCATATTACGAGTCAATTAAGCAGCGGGGCATGAATAGCCATCGGCATTGACCGAATTTGTGTCCTAAAAAGAACCGCTTGTTCCGCACATGTCCAGCTAGTACGCTCTGTGACATGCATCCGGTAATCTCGACCGGCGTGCTGGCCGGACGTGCTGACGAGCTGGCGCTGCTCGACGGGTATTTGAGAGATCTCGCCCGAGGCGCCGGCAACGCGGTGCTCATCGAGGGTGAGCCGGGAATCGGCAAGACCACCCTCGTCCGCACCGCCCTTGCGAACCTGCCGGCCGGGTCTAGCCAGGTCTTCTGGGGCACGGGCGACGAACTCGGCCAAGAGATCCCGCTGTCGCCCTTCCTCGACGCCCTTGGCGTGCGGCGACCATCGGCGAACGCCCGGCGAACCACGATCGCCGGGCTGCTGCGCGGCGAGGTCGCCACCGACCGAGGCGCCGACGTGCCCGCGATGCTCGCCGAGCAGCTCATCGCGCTGACCATCGACGAGACCGCCGCGCGGCCCGTCGTGCTGGTCATCGACGACCTGCAGTGGGCTGACCCAGCCAGCGTCAAGCTGTGGGGTCGGCTCGCGCGGACCGCCCGCCAAGTGCCGCTGCTGCTCATCGGGCTGACCCGACCCGTCTCCACAGCGCGAGGACCTCCTTGCCCTGCGCCGCGCGGTCGACAGTGAGGCCCGGGTCCAGCTGACGCACTGACCCAGCCGGCCGTCGCTGAGCTTGTCCAGGAACTCGCGGGCGGGCAACCGGACACCGGGCTGCTCCGGCTCGCCGAGGGCGCGGCGGGCAACCCGCTCTACCTCACCGAACTGCTCGCCGCGCTTAGCCGCTCCGGTGGCATCGCGGTCACAGCCTCCGGCACCGCACGGCTCGCTGCCGAGACCGTACCCGGCTCGCTGCCCGCCGCCATCGCGGACCGGCTAGATTTCGTCTCCGCCTCAACGAGGGACGTCCTGCGGGCCGCCGCGCTGCTCGGTGTGGAGTTCGCCGTCCCCGACCTTACGACCGTACTCGGCAAGACCGTGGCCGATGTGGTGCCCGCGATCGACGAAGCACGCGCCACCGGAGTGCTCATCGACTCCGGTAACGGGACGGCCCTCGCCTTCCGGCATCCGCTGATCCGTGAAGCGCTTTACGCGGAACTGCCCGCCGCCGTGCGCAGCGCATGGCACCTCGACGCCGGTCATGCCCTGGCGGCAGCAGGCGCGGCACCGGATCGAGTCGCCCGGCAGTTGCTCCGAGCCCTCGGGAACCCCGTTGAAGGAAGCGTTGGGCCTGACCTTCAATCCGGGGGATCTGACGCTTCGCCCATGTCCGGTAGAGTTGCGCCGCCAACTCACTGGGCATCGGCCAGGTCCGGTGATCCTGGTATCCAGCTTGAGCGTCCGCCAATTGACACGGCCGCTGTCCAATCGGGCGGCCCGATGGGCGAGTGGATTCTCGAGTGGCTAACCATATCGGCGGAGTCACTGGTCGGCCAGGCACCGGGGGTCGCCGCCGAATTGCTCGCCCAAGCGGTGAGCGGCATCCCCACGGGGTCGTTCAGGCACGGTTGGCTGGCGAGCAGGTTGGCCGACGCCCTCTTCCGGACAGGTAACCGGGCAGAGGCTGAACGAGTCGCGGAGCGAACGCTCGGCTATGCCACGGACGCCGATCTGGTCGTGGATCTGCACTGGACGCTGGCTCAGTGCCGAATAGCGGCGGGCTCGGAAGCCGAGTCCTTCGCCGCGCTTGAACAGGCCCTCGATGCGCCGGGGATCATCCCGAAGCATCGGGCCAGGCTCCTGGTGCTCGCCGCACGCTCCTACCTCGCCCTCAGCGACGTCGAGAGCGGCCGACATGAAGGCGAACGAGGCACTCGCCTCGGCCGAGGAGGCTGGCGATCCCTGGACGACCGGCTGGGCACTCCACGTGCTCGCCGGCATGGCCACAATCCGCGGTGACTTGGTCGACGCGTTGCCCCTCTATGATCGTGCCCTATCCGTCGCCGAGCACAGATCCCGCGCTAACCGACCTTGGGCTGCTGCTGCAGCTCAACAAGGCTATAACTCTGCTGAGCCTCGACCGCTGCGACGAGGCGTTGGCAACGGCGGAGCGGGCGCGGCACCTAGCGGACCAGGTCGGGACGGCGATCCGGTTGGCGCAGGCACATTGCACCCTCGGCCAAGGTCTGCACGCGACTGGGGCGATGGGACGACGCACTGACCGAGATAGCGGCAGTGCCTGACAACTTGAAGCCGCCGAACGAGGCCTGCTGCGAACTCAGCATCGCCGCCGACATCAGCTTCCATCGCAACGAGCCTGACGTCGCTCGCCGCTATCTGGCGGACGCCGAACGGCACGCGGAACGGATCGGGCACTTCCCCATTACCCAATTCTTTCGCGCCAAGTCACTTGAGCGTGAGCAGGCTGGAGCGCTTGACGAGGCGCTTGCCGTCCTCACCACCGCGTTCGACATGCATGCCGACGACCTCGGCGGGATCGAGGAACTCTTTAGCGAAGCCATCCGGCTTGCGGTCAAGATCGGGGACAAGACCACCGCGCAGACCATCACGACGCAGGCCGCCGCGCTCGCCGAGGGGTCGGAGATACCGCATCAGCAGGCCAGCGCGCTCTACTGCAAGGGCATGGTCGACCGGGACGCCTTCGCGCTCCTGGCCGCCGCTCAGCGGTACGCCGACGCCTGGATGGCCGCTCCCCCGGGCCAAGGCGCTGGAGGCCGCCGCCGAAGTCCTCGTCGACGCTGAGGAGCGAACCGCGGCAAGGCAGGCGTTCGAGCAGGCCGTCGAGATCTACGAGTTCCTCGGGGCCGAGGCGGACCTCAACCGGGTCCAGTCGGAGTTCCGGGCCTACGGGATCAGGCGCGGGCCGCACAGCAAGCACCGGCGGGCGGTCAGCGGGTGGGACTCGCTCACCGATGCCGAGCTGAAGGTCGCGGCCTTCGTCGAGGAGGGGCTGTCCAACCCGGAGATCGCGGCGCGGCTCATGCTCTCGCGGCGCACCGTGGCGACGCACGTGTCGCACATCCTGAAGAAACTGAACGTGACGACCAGGACCGATATCGCGCGGGAATCTGCGCTGCGCGCCGTCGCCACCGGCTAAACGCGGGTAACCGCAACAAAGCCGGAAAACGCGGGTAACCGACGACAAAGCCGGGTAGCGAGTAACCACGACAACCACATACTCGGATTGGGAGCGGAGCCAACCCGGAAGTCCCCGTCGCCCAGGCCACCCCACCCCTGCGGGCGGCGGGGACGCAAAAGAGCGGCGCGCCGGGTGAGGGGCCGGCGCGCCGCTCGTATAAGACGCCCGCGCAGCGGCCTATTGGAGCGCGGGCGCGTTCTTCCCGGGGGTACGTGGACCGTCTCCCGGGGTCTCGTGCGCCCGATGCGATGGCGGCTTTTGCCATCGGGCGCGCCCGGGGCGGGGTCGTCGTCCCCCGGGGATAAAGGTGGCGGTGAACCAGCGGCGGATCAGGTTCACCACCACGTCTGGCCCGTCAGCCGGTCCGGCCAAGGTCCGGCTGACGGGTTCGCTTCCCTGGGGCCGGCCGCCATGCGCCATCACGCGGTTTCCATGGCGGCCGGGCCTGGGACGTCGTCCCCGTGCGCCCGGCTGCGGCAAGCCGGGCGCCGGGGGCGCGGGGATGGTGTCGCGTTTGCGGCCCGCGACACTATCCCCGCGCGGCGGGAATGAACTGCCGAGTGCGGCTCAAGGCACCTCATTCCCACGGGTGCGGAGCCCGGGCGTGTGCGGCACACGCCGCCGGCCCCGCGGGGGTGCGGAGACCGTGCACGGGTTGCGGCCCCCGCGCACGTCCCCACGTCTGGTTACCGCCTGCCCCACGTGGTGGACGGCCGCCTGCCCCACGTGGTGGTGGTCCTGCCCCACGTGGTGCTGCGGCCCCACGTGGTGGTACGCGCCTGGCTCTGGCATACCCTCATGTACCTGCTCCTGACGTGTCGGGGCCGCGCTGGCCGCGGCCCTGGGAACGCCTTCTGATGCCTGACCAGAAGGCGAGGCGGCAGTGGACCTGACGGTCATACACGCCGCGGGAACTCGCTCCGGCCCAGGCCGCGCCGCTGAGGCCGCGGCCGTGGAAACCGATGCCGCGCATGTCGGCGGGGCGGCAGCCGCCTGCGCCGAAAGCGGGGGCGGTGAACCTCCGGGGGCTCACGGTTCACCACCCCCGCTAGCGGCTTCCCGCGGGGGCAATCCGCGGTCCAGACCCGAAGGGTGCGAGGCAGCGCTCCCCCGGGCGTTCGTGATCTCGGGCGCGAGCACGTAGTACACGGCCCGGCCCGCAGGAGTTCTGTAGTGGCCCCAGTCGGCCGCCATCGCGGCCGCGAGAAGCAGGCCACGCTCGGCGTCGGCGTCGGCGTCGGCGGTCTCCCAGGAGTCACCGCTCACTGACGCGTCGTGGACCTCAACACGGAACTGGCCCGACGACCACCTGATGCCGAGCGTGATCGTCTCGCCCGCGCCGTTGGTGACGGCGTTGATGACGAGATCACTTGTCAGCAAGATGGCCACCGCCGGGTTGACCGGGACCGACCAGGCGGCGATCGCCGCCTGGACGTGCCCGCACGCGTACGCCGCCGCTGCCGCACCCAGCTCAAGCCGGACGCGGCGATGCCGCAGTTCGGTCGGCAGGGCCGGGGTGGCCGGCGCTATCGTGTCCATCACGGGTCCTCTTCCTGACGTTGGTTGAGCTGCTCGGGCGCGTCTGTCTGCTCCCGGGGAAGGGGCGGAGCAGGGGGCCGAGTCTCTCTCCTCTCGGCCACCGCGTCCTTGCAAGGAAAACAATCGTGCAAGTTGCAGTGCGAGACATCGGTCAGCTGACCGATCTTGACGTACGTCCGTCCGGACGCCCCTCACCTGCATCGATACCGGTCTCTGGAATGTCCGGCAGAAGTTTCAAAGTGAAGTACACGGCCTTACCCGTCGGGGTACGGTAGAAGCCCCACTCGGCCGACAACGACGTCACGAGCAGGAGCCCCCGGCCGGTTTCCGCCTCCGTCAGGGCCTCGTCAATCAGGCCAGTGTCAAGCACTGGGAGATCGCCGGAGCCGTCATGGACATCCACCCGAAGCCCGGACGGGTCGCAGGCGATCGTCAGGAGCACGAAGGTTCCCGCGGTTGGGCTGCCGTGCGTGACGGCGTTGGTCACCAGTTCGCTGGTGAGCAGGACTGCCACGTCCAGGTCCACGGGGACGCGCCACGCGCGGATGGCGTCCTCGACCACGGAGCGGGCCACCGCCGCGGCGGCGAGGTCCGCCATCAGCGGGGTGCGGTAGTGGTGCTGGACCACCGGCAGCGGTGGGCTAGCGATGCTGGTCTGGCGGTTGGGACGGGTCGGCGCCATCGGGGTCATGGGCTTTCCTTAGCGGGCCGGGCGTTGCCTCTTGCATGACAAACACTCATGCAACTTGCACTGACAGACATCGGTCACCTGACGGATATCGAATCCCCGCAGGTGAGGGCATGTTCCCGCGAGTCACAAGGGTTATCGCCAGCCCAGTCCGTGCTGGCCGCCCACACGAGGATGGCCGGGCCACATGGGTCATCCACCTCCCGTTCTGCGGCTAAGAGGTCGGCAAGCACCAGGTCCGCCGCCCGGTAGCCCACCAGCATCGCGGGCGCCGCGGTGTTGCCGCTGACCTGGACCGGCAGGACGGACGCGTCGGCGATCCGCAGGCCCGGTCGACGCCGCGCACCCGCAGCGACGCGTCGACCACGTCGTCGTCGTTTGGGCCCATCGCGGCCGAGCCGACGGCGTGGTAGATGCCCGTGCCGGTGCGGTGCGAGTACTCGACGGTGTCCTGCCTGGTGGCGACCGAAGGGCCGGGGAACTCTTCCGCCCGGATCAGAGACTTCACCGGTTCCCGCGCGAGGACGGCGCGGGCGATTTCCAGCACCGGGGCGACCGATTCCCTGTCGCCGTCGGTCTCAAGGAAGCGGGCGCTGATCACCGGCGGGTCCTGTGGTGCGCCGCCGGAGATGTGCACCGAGCTCGTCGTCTCCGGGCGGATCGGGTAGGCCATGAAGAGGATGCCCGGGTGCCTGGCCAGCTTCATGTCCTTGCTCGCCGTGTCGAGGGCCATCGGGACGAACAGGCCCTGGATGTCCGGGCGCCGCGCGGCCGGCGCCGACTTGAACTGGCAGACCAGGTCGTAGCCGCCGGTCGACAGCAGGCCTTCCCCGGTCGCCAGCCACTTGAGCGCTTCCACCGCCCGGCCCGCCGGCGTGCCGAGGCGCCTGGTCGCGGCGCCGGCGTGCTTGAGCGTCACCTGCAGGGCGACGCCGCGCTGCTCGATGACGCGCTCGCCGACGTTCGGTGACTCGACGACCGGGTCGATGCCGTGCTTGCGGAGCAGCCCGGGGTCGCCGATGCCGGAGCGTTCGAGCAGCAACGGGGTCTCGACGGCACCCGCGCAGAGGATCACCTCACGGCGGGCGCTTACCTCGGTGACCGCGCCCTTGGCGTCGATCGTCTTGACGCCGGTGACCCGGCGGCCGTCGAACGTGAGGCGGTCGCCGCGGGTGCGGGTGAGGACGGTGAGGCCGCTCGCCGCGCGGTGATCATTTGCCCGGGCGGCGGCCTGGCGGGCGAGTACCGGGCGGACGAACGCGTCGTAGGACGTGGTGCGGCGGCCCGCCCTGATCGTCGACGGGGTGAAGCCGATCCGCTCGGTGTCCTCGGCGTTGACGTCTTTGACGTGCCGCCAGCCGTACGTCACCGCCGACTGCAGGATCGCGGCGCTGACCTCGTCCCTGGTATCGGTGACCGAGATGCCGAGCGGCCCGCCCGCGCCGCGCGTCTCGCTCCCGCCGAGACTGTGGTCTTCGATCGCGCGGTAGGCGGGAAGGGCGTCCGCCCACGACCAGCCGGGATTGCCGCGCGCGGCCAGGGCGTCCCAGTCGGCGGGCGCGCCGCGCGTCCACATCATCCCGTTGACCGCCGCGGACCCGCCGAGCACCCGGCCGCGCAGCCAGACCTCGGGTCCGCCCGCCGGCGTGACCGGACTGGTGAGGTACCGGTAGAGGTAACGGTCGCCGCGCAGCGTGTAGTAGAACCCCTTCGGCACGTGCAGCAGCGGGTTAACCGGCCGGCCGCCGTACTCGATGAGCAGCACGCTCGGGCGCCCGGGCGCCGCGGCCAGCCGTCCCGCCACGACGCACCCGGCCGCCCCGGCCCCGACGACGATGTAGTCCCACTCCACGAGAGCTATCTTCGCCGACCACGGTCGCGGTGCGCGTACCGGAGTCAGCCGCCCTCGTTCGGGAGAAGAGATCTTGAATTTATCCGAACGGAGGCGGCTGACTGCCGCACCGAGCGATTGCCTGCCCGCCGTGGCCGGCCGACGGGTTGCCGCGTTTAGGCTCCGTGTTCCGCTGGCGCTTCTGGCGGCTGCCTGTTGCGGCCGCTCGGTCCGCCGGTCAGCCGGCCGGGTCGAGCCACAGGCGGATCGCGAGGGCCAGGCCGGTGAGGGCGACGAGCCAGCGGAGCACGCCCGGCGGCAGGCGCCTGGCCACCCAGGGGCCGGCCAGGCTGCCGAGGAAGAGGCCGGCCGCCAGGGCCGCGACGGCCGCCCAGTCGACCCGGGTAAGCACCGCGAACAGCACCGCCGAGGTGATCGTGGCCGCGCCCACCACCATGTTCTTCAGCGCGTTCGCCCTGGCCATGACGGGGTCGGTGGTCAGCAGCAGGAGGGCGAGCAGCAGCACGCCTGAGCCCGCGCCGAAGTACCCGTTATAGACGGACAGGGCCAGCAGGCCCGCCGGGAGAAGGAGCGCCTTCCCCCTGCCGTCGGCGTCCTGCCAGCTGGGTCGCGCGGCGAGCCACGGCTGGAACAGCAGGGCCAGCGACCCGGCCGCCACGAGGAAGGGAACCACCCGGCCGAACACGCCGGCGGACGTGTTGAGCAGGAGCAGGGAGCCCGCGGTGCCGCCGACCGCGGCGACGATTCCCCAGCGCAGCAGCCACGGCCCGCGTCCGCGCAGTTCCGGCTGCGACGCGACCGCCGACCCCGGCCAGCACGCGACGAGAGCGACGAGGTTCGCGATATTCGCCTGCAACGGCGCGACCCCGGCGAGCAGCAGCGCCGGATAGGACACGAGCGAGGTGATCCCGCCCGCCGTCCCCACGAGCCCGGCGACCGCACCAGCTCCGACGAGAAACAGCTCACGGAGGCCCGGCGTCACCGTGAATGCCGCCGACTCGCTCTCACCACCGGCCCACGCTACCCCGCCAGTCTCGACCGTGGGAATCAAGAGTGGCGGCCCGCCAGCGGTGCGGGCACCGCCGCGCAGTGCGCGAGCACCGCCAGCGGTGCGGGCACCGCCAGTGCGGGCACCGCTGCAGCGCCGGCACCGCCGTGCGCCTGCAGTGCCGGCGGTCCGGGCAGCGCCAGCGGGCCTGCGCCGCGGCCGGCAGCCCGCCGTGCCCTGTTCCCCCGGCATCACCGTGCCCTGTTCCGCCCGGCGTCTATCCGCCTCGCCCGTGATGATCGCCGAACTTCACCGCGCACAAGCCAGTGCCGTTGGCTTCAGTGGCGGATGGTGACCGTGGGCACCGTGCGCGGACTGGGATGCGTGCCCGCGGACAGGGCGCGGCACTATCGAAGATATTTTCCATGATCATGTGGATTTCGCAGCTTATTCGATGCTAAATCCACATGATCATGGTCCGCGACGCGGTACCGCCGGGACAAACCGGACGGAACGGGCACGCGCAGGCCCGGCGCGAAGGCGGAACGGGCACGCGCAGGCCCGGCGTGAAGGCGGAACGGGCACGCGCAGGCCCGGCGTGAAGGCGGAACGGGCACGCGCAGGCCCGGCGCGGAGGCGGGGAGCGCCTGAATCAACGGCATTGCGGCGCGCACCTCGTCGCCGGTGAGCTGGCTGACGCGCGCTTTCTCTACGTCGAGCGCAAAGGTTTAGATCTAAGCAGTGTTAATGCTGGGAGCGGAGTTAACACTGACGCTCAGGCGCGGACCGGCGGGTGGTCCGCGCTCCGGTGGAGGCGGGCTACCGCGGCGAAGCGGCCACAAGGGCGGGCCGCGCGGTCGGAGAAGAAGTCGGCCGTGCCCGTCCTGGTGTCGATGGCCATGTCATGGACGTTTCCCGCGGGGATGGCCGCCGCGGCGAGCTGGCGGCGGATCGCGGCCGCCAGGTCGAACGTGGCACGCCCGGGCCTGGTCGGGGTCAGCAGTCGCGTCCCCGCGTCGCCGAACGCGGCCATCACCTCCGCCGCCTCCGCCGCGCCGATCTCGTAGCTCGCGGCGCCGATCGCCGGGCCGATCCCGATCAGGAGGTCGGCGGGGGCCGAGCCGAACGTCGCCGCCATCGCCTTGATCGTCTGGGGGATCACGCCCTTGACGGTCCCGACGCGGCCGCTGTGCGCCACGCCGGCCGCCCGCCGCACCGGGTCATAGAGCACGACCGGGGCGCAGTCCGCCACCAGGATCGTCAGGGCCACATCCGGCAGGTTCGTGATCATGGCGTCGGTCCCGGGGAACGCGGCGGCCGAGTCCGCGACACCATCGTGCCCCCGGCCGGCCAGCGCGCCGTCAACGACGGCGACCGTGGCGGTGTGCTTCTGGTCCGCGATCGTCAGCCGGTCCACGCCGAGCGCGGCGGCCAGCCGGCGCCGGTTCTCCGCCACCGCCTCGGGCCTGTCGCCGACGTGCCCGCCGAGGTTGAGGCTGCCGTAGGGGCCCGTGCTCACCCCGCCGTGCCGCGTCGTGACGACCGCGGTCACCTGGTCGGAGTCGAAGGGAAATGCCCGCAGCGGAAGGCCAGCGCTCACAGTCCTCACCCTAAACCCGGGCGACGCGCGGTGCTGCCGGGGCAGGATGTGCAGATGAGAAATTTTGCGACTCCTGTCGCTTTAGAAACTCTGCGAATCTCAACAGGAATTAGAGAACATTCCATCGCACGGCACGATTTATTTGTAATAAGGGAACTAACTATTTGCCCGTGCGCGGGATCGCGATCTTGTTGGATTATCACACAACAAGCAGGCCACTCCTGTTGTGAGAGCTAAACGTCATCAGTACGCGGAATCGTGATCTTATTGATCTATCAACCAACAAAACAGCGATGTAGCGTTCGCGCCAAAGGCCTTTCTCTCAAAGGAGCGGGTGAGGACCATGTTTAGGCTTAGACATGCGCGCATCGCTGCGGGCGGCGTAGCCGCAGCCGCGGTGCTGGCCCTGATCGCTGGATGCAGCTCAGGCTCGTCCTCGTCAACCCCGTCGACGTCGACCAGTGCGTCGTCGGCCGCAGCGGCGTCAAGCGCGCCGGCGTCAAGCGGGTCGGCGTCGAGTGTCCGGATGGCAATCTTCTATTACAACCCAAGCCCGTACGGGGTCGCGTCGCTGAAGGGCGCGCAGGAGGAGGCCGCGAAGCTGGGTATCCAGCTCGACGCCTTCGACGGGAATAACAACCCGCAGACACAGACCACGCAGATCCAGGACGCGATCACTACCGGCAAGTACAAGGCCTTCTGGGTCTGGGGCCTCGATGACCCCTCCCTCACTCCGGTCATCAACTCGGCGATCAGCAAAGGCATCAAGGTCGCGTGCGCCGACTACACGTGGGGCTCGCTGGCGCAGCAGAACACCTTGAACGCCTCCGCGACCTGTAGCACGACCATCGGCCAGGCCATCGGCGCGGAAGCGACGAACCTGGAGGCCACGATGAACTCGGCCTGCACGAAGGCCGTGGGAAGCGGGCACTGCAACATCGCCTTCCTTCCCGGGCTCGCCAACTACCCGACGGACACCGTTCGCATCAACTCGATGACGGCGTACTACAAGTCGAAGCCGAATTACACATTCACCGTGATGCCGCCAGGACAGTACGACCAGACGCAATCGCAGGCCGTCGCTCAGACGTTCTTCACCGCGCACAAGAACATCAACGTGTTCGCGACGTTCGGCGACCAGATGGCGCAGGGCGCGATGACCGCGATGAAGCTGGTCGGCGGCTACACGCCGGGCCAGAATATCCAGATCATCGGTTACGGCGGCGCGCAGGAGATCGTCAACGAGGTCAAGGCCGGGACGGTTTACGCCACCCTCGGCCTGTACCCGGCGTCCGAGTCGGTGCTCGGCATCCAGTACCTCAACGACGAGCTGACCGGGAAGTCGATACCGAACCTGGTGAACATCATCAACCCGGCCACCCGTCCGGCGATCATCAACCAGGCGTTCCTGAGCGCGCACCCGAACTTCGTGCCTGACTGGAACCTCGAGGGCGGGCTTGGCACCGCCGGCTAAGTGCCTGGGAAACGAGGTAAATGCTTAGCGCAATGAACGAAGGGCGAGCCGGATGAGCACAACGGTTGTCTCGCAAGTCCGGCTCGTCTCGATCGGCAAGCGGTACTCCGGCACCAAGGCGCTCGACAACGTCAGCGTCGAGATTGCCGGAGGCACCGTGCACGCCCTCGTCGGGGCGAACGGCGCGGGGAAGTCGACCCTCGGGAAGATCATCGGCGGCGTGACCCGCCCCGACGACGGGGAGATGTTCATCGACGACCGGCTGGTTCGCCTTCGCGACCCGCACGAGGCGCGCAGCGACGGGATCGCGACGATCTCGCAGGAACTCTCCCCGATGCCGCACATGAGCGTGATCGAAAACGTCTTCTTCGGCATCGAGCCGCGTCGCGCCGGGGTGGTGCAGTTCCGCCAGATGCGCAGGCAGTACGAGGACCTCATCTCCCAGTGGGGTTTCTCGCTCAACGCCCATGCCAAGGTGGGCGCACTGCGAACCGCGGACATGCAGAAGGTCGAGATCCTCCGCGCGGTCGCAACCGACGCGCAGGTGATCGTGATGGACGAGCCGACCTCCTCACTGACCAGCGTAGAAACCAGCACCCTGCACCGGATGATCCGCGCCTTGCGCGAGCGCGGTAAGACGATCGTCTACGTCAGCCACTTCCTCGACGAGGTGCTCGACCTCGCCGATACCGTCACGGTCCTGCGCAGCGGCCGCCTCGTGCGGACAGCGCCGGCGACGGAGGAAACTGAGGAGAGCCTCGTCGCCGGGATGTTCGGCGCCGCCGCGGCCGCGGAGCACTTCGAGAAGCGGCAGCACTTGTCGGCGCCGGTGGTTCTTGACGTGTCCGGCCTTAGCCGCAAGGGCGTGCTCAATGACATCTCGCTGCAGATCCGGTCGGGCGAGATCGTCGGCCTCGCTGGCCTGATCGGCAGCGGCCGCAGCGAGCTGGCCCGGGCGATCTCGGGGGCTGATCCGGTCGACAGCGGCACGATCGCCGTCGACGGCACCACGCGGCACATCCGCTCCCCCGCGGACGCGATGGCGGCCGGGATGGCGTTCCTGCCAGAGAGCCGCAAGGATGACGGGCTGTTCCTCGAGCTCTCCCTCGCGGCGAACACGACGTTCGCGGACCTGCGCTCCGTCGCCTCGCGCCTCGGAGTGGTGCGCCGTGCCACCGAGCGAGCAAAGACGAAACAACTGCTTGACATGACGTCGGTTCAGCCGCCGAACCCGTCGGCGAAGGTGGCGAGCCTCTCGGGAGGTAACCAGCAGAAGGTCCTGTTCGCCCGCTGGCTGCTGCTCAACCCGCGCGTGCTGATCCTCGACGAGCCGACGCGCGGCGTCGACGTCGCCGCGCGCGCGGCGATTCACCGCCTGATCAACAGACTCGCGGCCGACGGCACCGCCGTGCTGCTGATCTCATCGGAGATCGAGGAGGTGCTCGGGCTCGCCCATCGCGTGCTCGTGATGCGCCGCGGCTCGATCACCAGGGAGTTCAGCGCCGACCCGCCGATGGAGGCCGTGATGGAGGCCGCGTTCGGCCTTGGAGGGAGAACAACCGATGACCGCGCCGTCTGACCCAGTGGCGTCCGATTCCCTGGCATCTGTTCCGGAGCCGAGGGATCCGGCAACCGGGGACCCGGGCGCCCCCGGCGCCCCCGTTAACGTCGGCGGGATCGCCATCCCGGGCCTGCGGCTCCGGGTCACGCCGCAGCACGTCCGCGACTACGGCATCATCGTCTTCGCCGCCGCGCTGTTCATCTACTTCACCGTCGCCTCGTCCAGCTTCCTGACCTCGGCCAACCTGCTCAACATCGTCTACCAGAACGCGACGATCGGCATCGCGGCGTGCGCGGTGACGTTCACGATCATCGCGGGCAACTTCGACCTGTCGCTCGGGTCGATCTTCGCGCTGAGTGAGGTGCTCGGCGCGTGGGCCGCGGTCCACTGGGGCATTGCGTGGTGCTTCCCCGTCACGATCGGCTCCGGGGCGGTCATGGGTCTGATCAACGGGCTGCTGGTGACGAAGCTGCGGGTCAACGCGTTCCTCGCCACGCTCGCGAGCGGCCTCACGTTCGGCGGCATCGCGGTCGGCGTGACCCACGGCGGCCTGCTGATCACGCCGACGAGCAGCGCGTTCACGTTCATCGGGCAGCACAAGGCCGGCGGCATCTGGGATTCCGCCATCATCTTCATCGTGCTCGCCATCGTCCTGCAACTCGTGCTGGCGTATACGGTCTTCGGACGGCACCTCTACGGCGTCGGTGACAACCGCAACGCGGCGCGGCTGTCGGGACTCAAGGTCGACAGGACCGTGATCCTCACCTTCGTGATCACTGGTGCCGCTTGCGGGCTGGCCGGCCTGATCGACTCGTCGATGACGGGGTCGGGTACGAGCTCTCAGGAAGGACTCGCCGGGCAACTCGCGCTGCTCGCGATCGCCGGCGTCGCCCTCGGCGGCAGCAGCATCTTCGGCGGAGTCGGCGCCGTCTGGCGCACGGTCCTCGGCGTGCTGATGCTCGGCATGATCACGAACGGCTTCGACCTGCTCGGCACCGCTGACTACTGGCAGAACATCATCCGCGGCGTCCTGATCATCCTCGCGGTCGCGCTCAGCTTCGCGGTCGACCGCCGCAATGCTTAACCGCCGCGGCAGTAGTGGTGGCGTGAGTGAGTAAGCCGCCCTCGTTATGGATGTCCTTGGTCTTGACCTTCCGGCCTGAGCCTGGGTTACTCATCAAGCGTCAGGGCCATCTTGGGGCAGCGGGTTACCGCGTCGCGGACGCCGGCCGCGTGCTCGGCGGGGACCTCGCCGTCGTTGGCGATGGCGAGGGCGTCCTCACCGTCTTCATCCTCGTAGATGGAGAAGACCTGGGGGACGAGGCGGGCGCAGACCGCGTTGGCCTCGCAGGCGACAGGGTCGACGGTGACCTTCATAGCGCGGATATTAGGCCGCGCCAGCTTGTGTCGCTAGAGCGGTTGTGTTGCGGGACAGCCACGAAGAGCGGCATTTGTGGCTGGCGGGGAACGCGGCCAGGCTAGCCCGTGAGGTGCCTTGACCCCCTTTTGCGGCCGGCCTACGCTCCGGGCAAGCCCGGGCATAACGGGCTGGAATTACGCCGCTGGCATTCCGTAAAGGCGGGAGGGCACCGATGCCCGTAACTGACTCCTCCGTGGACTTTGACTGGTTCAGCCCGGAGGTCTGCCGGGATCCGCAGCTCTACGACGGCCTGATCCGCGAGGCGGCCCCCGTCGTCTACTCGCCGCAATACGGCGTATGGGCGACCGGACGGCACGCGCAAATCGAGCTGATGATGCGGGACTGGAAGACGTTTTCTTCCACGCGGCCGGCCTTCGAGGAGATCGGGCAGCCGATGATCCTGCTGTCCGACGACCCGCCGGATCACCAGCGAGTGCGGACCGTCATCTCCAAGGGCATGTCGGCGGCCGTGCTGCGGCGCTGGCAGGAGGACTTCACCGCCGAGGCCGAGCGGCTCGTGCGCTCGCTGCTCGACGCCCCGGACGGGGTGATCGACGGGCATACCGAGCTTGCCAAGAAGTACGTGCTCAAGGTGTTCCCCGACGCGATCGGGCTCGGCGACGCCAACCGGGAGATGCTGATCAAGTTCGGGCACGCGCAGTTCAACATGTTCGGGCCGAAGAACGACATCTACCGGGAGTCCATGGAGGCAGCGGGCGAGGTCTTCGAGTGGGTCGCCACGAACTGCAAGCGGGACGCGGTCGCGCCTGGCGGCGTCTGCATGGCGATGTACGAGGCGGCGGACACCGGGGCGGTTACCCAGGAAGAGGCCGAGGTCCTGGTGCGCACGCTGTACTCGGCCGGGTCCGACACCACCATCTACGCGCTTGGCAACACGCTGCGGGCGCTAGCGGAGAACCCTGACCAGTACCAGTTGCTGCGGTCGAACATCGACGAGTTCGCGACGCGGGCCTTCGAGGAGGGGATCCGCTACGACAACCCGGCGCGGTTCACCCGGCGGCGCGCGACGGCGGAGGTCGACGTCGACGGGGTGACGCTCCCAGCGGACGCGAAGCTCCTGCTGCTGCACATGCCAGGGGGCCGTGACTCGCGCCGCTGGGAGAACCCAGGCGAGTACGACATCACCCGCGATGTCGTCGGCAAGCACCTTGGCCTGGGGTTCGGCGTGCACGCGTGCGTGGGCGCCCGCGTGGCCCGGCTCGAGGGCGTGTCACTGCTGTCCGCCCTGGCGCGGCACGTCGCTTCCATTGAACTGGCCGGCGAGCCAGAAGTGACCACCAACATGGCGGTGCACGGACACGAGAAGCTGCCGCTGCGCATCGTCCCCGCCTGACGCCTTTGCCATCACCCGAGTAGGGGCACCTCTACGGCATTGAACGGCCAGGGTTCCTTGCCGGGCACGCCGGCCGCCTATCGACAAAAGGGACATTCCTCTCACGCGGCCGGGGTGCCTGGGCGCCATCACGAAGACAGTGGATCGTTGTCCACGCGATGGCGTGGGCAACGATCCGCTATCCCTGTCACGCACCACGGGCTGCCCGGTTTGCCCTGGTTGCGCGCCAGTCGCCCGGGCACTTCAATTTCTGTAAGAACTCGGGTCGACGGCCTAGCGGCATGCATCAGATTTGCCGTTAAAAGTCAATTTCCTCCAGAGTCGCTCAGTGCTAGCCTTCATCAGGCATTTGACAGCGCATAGCGGAGGGAGGCCGGGATGGCCAAGTTGAACCAGATCATCGCCGTCGAGAAGGGCGTGAAGAGCAAGTCGTTCCAAGACCTCACCGAGGCTCATCACGGCGTCCAGAAGCCAACCCTGCTGTCCGGCATCTCCCGCGTCTACCAGCCAAAGGACGAGGAAGGCGAGCAGTTGCCGCCGGAGTCGACGAGGGTGCAGATCAAGACCGAGGAGGTCCTGCGCGACACGGCGGCCACGCTCACCCGGCTATTCGACGTCACGGCCACGAAAGACTGGGCGAACTGCCACGCGAAGGCCGACGTGACGGTAGACGGTCAGGTGCTGCTGCGCGACGTCCCCGTCACCTATCTCCTCTTCCTGGAGAAGCAGCTCACCGACCTGCACACCTTCATGAAGAAGCTGCCGGTACTCGACGCCGCGGA
This sequence comes from uncultured Actinomycetota bacterium, assembly GCA_963759545.1. GTDB lineage: Bacteria > Actinomycetota > Actinomycetes > Streptosporangiales > Streptosporangiaceae > Trebonia. The sequence goes on along the minus strand of CAVXAB010000015.1, from coordinate 139,011 downwards.
GTCATGGACGTTCGATGCCTCCGCTGACTGCTACCGGACCGACGCGGTGCGCACTATCCGGACCAAGAAGGTGCCGCGCAACCACGTCAAGGCCGAGGCGACCGAGCACCACCCGGCGCAGGTTGAGGTGTACTACGAGGACATCCCGGTCGGCTATTGGTCCACGACCAAGTTCTCTGGCGCGCTCCCCGCACGCCGTGTCCACGAGCTCACGGCCCGCGTCGAGAAGCTGCAGGCCGCCATCAAGTTCGCGCGTGAGGAGGCCAACGGGACCGAGGTCACCGACCAGCGCGCGGGTGAAGCGGTCTTTGGCTACCTGTTCGACTGATTACGGGCCCGCCGGCGGATTATCCGCTGGCGGGGGCTATGTCCCCCGCGCTAGGGTTGAACCCGAGCGCAAGCTGAATCTAAAGCTGAGGCTTATGCGGGGTATCAGTGGGGGTTCGAGTCCCTCTCCCGGCACGCGTGCCGGGGTAGCCCAACGGCAGAGGCAGCCCCTTACGCTGAAGTTATCGCTCGAGGTTCAGCATTCGCCGCTGAACTCCAGATCGACCGCGGGCAGACAAAAACGCCGAGATGCCGGTTCGACTCCGGTTCGCCGCACCAACTCATGCGGCGATGGCTTAATGGTAGAGCGCGACGCCTAAAGAATGATCTGCTCGCTTCAAACGTGCTGGGGTGCGCAACTGAGCGGCACACCGGGCCCGGGGGCTAGGTCAGAACCCCTGGGCCCACCGCCTTATAAAAGGCCACTCACCGGGGCCGCCGCGCGGCGAAGAGCTGCTCCTGGGCTACGGTCGCGATCCGCGTCCCTTCGGGGGTGTAGATGGTCGCGGTGTACCAGCCGCGGCCGCCCGCGACGGTTCGCGGCGTCAGCTCCTGCCAGGTCCAGCCGTCCATCTTGGCCGGCCGGTGAAACCAGACCGCGTGGTCCAGGCTGGGGCCGGTGCTGATCCCTGCCGACTCGAACGGGATCAGCGCGCTCGAGATGTCCGACGTGTAGGCGAGGACCGCCGCGTGCGCTAGCGGGTCATCGGGCAGCTCATCGGTGCACTTGATCCAGAAGCGGTTCGGCAGGCGAAGGTCCGCGTCGACGGGGCGGAACTCGAACGACGGGTGCTTGGGGTTGGGCCATGGTGGCAGCGAGTCAACCGGCGGCAGTTCCGGGACCGGTTCGGCCTCCTCGTCGGGGAAGGGCTGCCGCGGCGCGGCCGGGATGGCGAACGAGGCCAACATGCTGAAGATAACCTCACCGTCCTGCACGGCCACGACCCGGCGGGCGGAGAACGAGCGCCCGTCCCGATCCCTGTCGACGCGGAACTCGGTCGGCTTGGCCGTGTTACCGCGGCGGACGAAGTAGCCGTGCAGCGAGTGCGGCAGCCGGTCCTTCTCCACCGTCAGGCCGGCGGCATACACGGCCTGCGCCGCGGCCTGCCCGCCGAACATCCCCCACGGGGCGTCGTAGAGGGCGCGGGACCGGTAAAGGTCCGGCTCGACGTGCTCTAGATCGAGCAGGTCGGGAATCGAGGGGAGGTCTGTCACGACTCGTTCACGCTTGCCCTTGGCAGGACGAGGGCGGCGGACTGCTCGGCGCATACCTCGGCCATCGCCTGGTGCGCCGCCCTGGAGAGCCCGGGGAAGTTGACGAAGCCGTGCGGCATGCCGACGTACTCGGTGAACCGCACGGGGACCCCGGCTGCTCGCAGGGCCTCGGCGTAGCGCACGACGTTGTCGCGGAGCGGGTCGTGCTCGCCCACCTGGATCAGGGCCGGCGGCAGCGCGGAGTGGTCGGCGAGCAGCGGCGACGCCCACGGGTTGGCGGAGTCACCGTCCGGGCCAAGGTAGAGCCGCCTGTAGGCGCTTATCTCCGCCGCCGACAGGAACGGCGCGGACGGGTCCGCCGTCGCCGGCGCCCCCGTCGTCATGTCGGTCGCCGGGTACATCAGCGCCTGGTGGCTGATCACGGGACCGCCGCGATCCCGCGCGATCAGGCAGGTCACCGCGGCCAGGTTGCCGCCCGCGCTCTCCCCCATGACCCCGATCCGCCCGCTCGCGCCGAGCTCCGCGGCGCTGCCCGCCGCCCAGGCGAGCGCGGCGTAGCAGTCCTCGACCGCGGCGGGAAACACGTGCGCCGGCGCGAGCCGGTAGTCCACGGAGACGACGACCGCCCCGACATTGGCCGCGACCAGCCCGCACATCCAGTTGCCCATGTCCAGGCTGCCAAGCGCGAAGCCGCCGCCGTGGAAGTACACGACGAGCGGCCGCCCGGCGGCGGTAGCGGCGCCGGCGGCGGTAGCGGCGCCGGCGGCGGCCGGGCGATAGACGCGGACCTTGAGGTCTCCCGCGGGTCCTGGCACCGACCGGTCGGTGACGTCGACCTCCGGCGCGACGGTGCCGAATAGCCAGTTGGTCACCGGGTTCACCGGGATCTGCTTGGCCTGGAGGGCGATGACATCGGCATCGCTCATCGTCGCGACCGAGACCATGCGCCTGGTCAGCCAGCCCCATACCCGTAGCCGCAGGTCTACGCGCGCCATCGTGACATTCCCTTCAGCCCCTTCAGCCTTCCTGGCAACCTTTCAGCCCGGCCGGCAGCTAAGTCAACCTCGCTATCGTCGCGTTCCGCGCCGTCGCGCGCTAGTAGCGCCACGATCCCGCCGGGTCAGGCCTGGTGGCGGTCGCTAAGGTCGTTCTCTGAGACCAGCTTTTCTGGAGGCAACATGAGCGAGTCGCCCGGCGAGGTCGTCGAGCAGCGCGGGCTGTGGTTCGAGGAACTGCGGACCGGGGTCGTCTACAAGCACTCGCCAGGGCGGACGATCGGCGAGGCGGACAACACGCAGTTCTCCACGCTGACCATGAACCCGCAGTCGCTGCATCTCGACGCGGCGTTCAGCGCGACGACCGAGTTCGGCGAGCGGCTGGTCAACAGCCTGCTTACCATGTCCGTCCTCGTCGGGCTTTCCGTCGGCCACCTGACCCAGGGGACGATCGTGGCGAACCTGGGGTTCCGCGACGCGCGCTTCCCCGCGCCCGTCCGGCACGGCGACACGATCTACGGTGAGACGGTCGTGACGGAGAAGCGGCTGTCGGCCAGCCGGCCGGGCCAGGGGGTCGTGACCTTCGAGCACACCGCGCGCAACGCAGCGCGGCGAGGTCGTGGCCGTCGTCACCAGGACCACGCTCATGCGGTGCCGGCCAAAGCCGGGCGCAGCGGACCAGCCGGGGCGGGAGGCGGAGTATGACGCATCCTGAAGTGCCGTACCTGCCCGGTCCCGCGCTGCTCTTCTGCCCGGCCGACCGGCCCGAGCGGTACGGCAAGGCGCTGGCCGCCGCCGACGCGGTCATCCTCGACCTGGAGGACGGCGTCGGCGCGGGCGGCAAGGACGCGGCGCGGGCCGCGCTGGCCGCTTCTGATCTCGACCCCGCACGGGTCATCGTCCGGGTCAACGCGACCGGGACCGCCGAGCACCCGGCGGACCTCGCGGCCCTGCGCCGCACCGGCTACCGGACGGTGATGCTGCCCAAGTCAGAGAGCCGGGCGCAGCTCAACGAGTTCGGCGACAACTGGCACGTCGTGGCGCTCTGCGAGACGGCGCTCGGCATCGTCAACGCGGCCGAGATCGCCGCGGCGCCGAACGTCATCGCGGTGATGTGGGGCGCCGAGGACCTGATCGCCTCCATGCGGGGCCGGACCAGCCGGTTCCCCGACGGGCGGTACCGGGACGTCGCCCTGCACGCCAGGTCGGCGGTACTGCTCGCGGCCTCCGCCCGCGGCAGGCCCGCCATCGACGCGGTCTACGTGAACATCCCCGACCTCGACGGGCTCGCGGCTGAATCGCAGGACGCGGCCGCCTCCGGCTTCACGCTCAAGGCCTGCATCCACCCGAGCCAGGTGACGGTCGTCCGCAAGGCGTTCCAGGCGGACGAGGCGCAGGTCGCGTGGGCCAGGCGGGTGCTAGCAGCGGCGCGCGGCAAGGGCGCGATCAAGGTCGACGGCCAGATGGTGGACGCCCCGTTGATCCGCCAGGCGGAGGCGATCCTGGCGTCGGTCCGCTAGCCGGTGAACGTTGCGGGACGGGCGAAGGCACGCATACGTTCGGAGTGATCGATTTTGATCTTCTCCGACGTATTGATCAGACGTATCGAGGAGTCCGGTGGCGCTCATCAGGCGTGGCATTCACTTTGGGTCTTACGGCAGCGTCGATGACGGGGCGGCGGTGTTCTGGCGGCTGGCCGAGGCGGCGCGGGCCGCGGAAGAAGCCGGGTTCGACGCGATCTCCGTGCCGGACCACGTGCACCAGAACCGGGTCGGCGGCGGGCCGGCCTCCCCCATGTTCGAGGCGTACACGGTGCTCGGGGCGCTGGCGCTGGCCACCGCGTCGGCGAGGCTGTTCTCGCTGGTCAGCCCCGTTACGTTGCGGGTACCCGGGCTGCTCGCCAAGGCGGTGACCACGCTCGACGTGATCTCCGGCGGCCGGGCCGTGCTCGGGGTCGGCGCGGGCTGGGACGTCGCCGAGCACGAGGCCTACGGCATCGACTTCCCCGGGCTCGGCGAGCGGTTCGACCGGCTTGACGAGGAGCTGGCCATCTGCCGCGCCATGTTCGGCGCGGAGCAGGCGAACTTCAGCGGGAAGTTCTACGCGGTGCGCGACGCCTACAACTCGCCGCGCCCGGTGCGCGGCTCCATCCCCGTGCTCGTGGCGGGCGGCGGCGAGAAGCGCACGCTTGACCTGGTCGCGCGGTACGGGGACGCGTGCAACGTGTCCGCTGGGGCGCCGGCGGACGTGCGGCACAAGTTCGACGTGCTCGACGCGCACTGCGAGCGCATCGGGCGGGACCCGGCGGAGATCACCAGGACGGTGTTCGCGTTCGACACCTCGGACCTGGCCGCGCTCGCGGCGTCGGCGCGGTCGCTGGCCGCCGTGGGCGCGGACGGCATGATCATCGTCGGCCCGGCGGACCCGGCCGCGATCGGGCCGATCGGCCAGGTACTCGCCGAGGTCTTCCCCGGCTGACCGGCAGGCTAGGCAGAGCTCCCCAGCCAGGCGCGGGCGGCGGTGGTCAGCGCGGTCACCCCGGTGCGGATCGTCGGGTCGACGACCGGGGCGAACAGCGGGGAGTGGTTGGACGGCAGGCCGTCCACGATGCCCCGCGCCTCCTCGATCGTCGTGACGCCGGCGAACAGGGCAGGGTCGGAGCCGCCGAGGAACCAGTACACGCACGGCACGCCCGCGGCGGTAGCCAGCAGGCCGACATCCTCGCTGCCGGTCACCGGGCCGGGGTCGAGCGTCAGCATGCCCGCTTCGTTGAACCGGCCGGTGAGCCTGGCGCTGGCGTCCGGGTCGTTGACCAGGACGGGGAACGAGACCTCGGTGATGATCTCGGGCTCCTTGGTGGCGCCGGAGGCGGCGGCCTCGCCGCGGACAATGCGGTCGATCGCCGCGCGGGCCTTGTCGTGCACCTTGTCGCTGAACGAGCGCAGCGAGAGCAGCAGCTCGGCCTGGTCGGGGATGATGTTCGGCGCGGTGCCCGCGCGCAGCGCGCCGACCGTGAGCACCGCGCTCTCGCTGGCCGCGATCTCGCCGGACACGACTGCCTGCAGCCGGAGCACGGTAGCGGCCGCCATCAGGATGGGGTCGACCGTGGTCTCCGGGCGTGACCCGTGGCCGCCCTGGCCGTGCAGCACGATCCGCAGCGCGTCGCCCGCGGCCATCGCGGCGCCGCCGTGCAGCCCGAGCACCCCCGCGGGCAAGGGCATGACGTGCTGGCCGAGGACGATGCCGGGAACCGGGAACCGCTCGAACAGGCCGTCGTCGATCATGGCCAGCGCCCCCTGGCCGGCCTCCTCGGCGGGCTGGAACACGAGCAGCAGCGTGCCGTGCCAGGCGTCGCGCGCCGCGGCCAGCTCCGCCGCCGCGCCGAGCAGGCAGGTGACGTGCATGTCGTGGCCGCAGGCGTGCATGACCGGGACCTCCGCGCCCCGGGAGTCGTGCGCTTGCCCGGTACTCGCGTACGGCAGTCCCGTCTGCTCAAGCACCGGGAGCCCGTCCATGTCGGCCCGCAGCAGCACGGTCGGGCCGTCCCCGTTGGCAAGCACGCCGACCACCCCGGTGCCGCCCACCCCGGTCGTGACCTGGTAGCCGAGGTCGCGCAGCCGACCCGCGGCGATGCCAGCGGTCCGGTGCTCGGCGAAGGCCAGCTCCGGGTGCGCGTGCAGGTCGCGGTAAAGGGCGGCGAGTTCATCCAGGTCAGGGGCGTTTGCCACCAGGAACCTCCAAGCGACGTTGTGTTCTAACAGCCATTTCGCGTTTCGCCTACCGTACGCGAAGGCAATGATCTGAGAGTCCGTCCTACGATCGCGCCGAGCCCTGGTCGCCAGGCACGGAAACGGCGCCGGCCGCGATGGCGCGGACCCGGGCGAGTTCAAGCTTGCCCGTCGGGGTGCGGGGCAGCGCGGGGAGCAGGATGACCGCACGGGGAACCTTGTAGCCGGCCAGGCGGCGGCGGACCGCGGTGCGCAGCTCGTCTGCGGTCAGCGCCTGGTTCGCGGTCGCGACCACGGCCACCAGGCGCTCGCCCCAGGTGTCGTCGGGCACGCCGACCACCGACGCGTCGGTTACGCCCGGATAGGCGAGCAGGATGTCCTCGACCTCCTGCGGGTGGACCTTCTCCCCGCCGGTGTTGATCACGCCGGCGCCCCGGCCGAGGAACCGGATCGCCCCGTCCGCCTCGACCGTCGCGAGGTCACCAGGCATCGTGTACCTGATGCCGCCGACGACGCGGAACGTCGACGACGTCTTCGCCGCGTCCTTGTAATACCCCGAGGGGATCGAGCCGCCGAAGGCGAGCGTGCCGACCTCGCCGCTGCCCGGCACCACCGGCCGGCCGGACGCCGTCAGCACCCGCGTCGCCGGCACCGGGTAGAACCGGGACGGCAGGTCGTCGACCGACGAGGTGACCGCGACCGCGAACGGCCCGCCCTCACTCGACGCGAGGGCGTCGCTGATCGTGACGTTGGCCCGCTCGTGCAGTGCGCGCTTCACCCGGTCGCTCAGCACGGTCCCCGAGCTGGTGACGGCCTCAAGCGAGCTGAGGTCGTGCGGCCGCCCCGCGTCCTCGGCCGCGAGCAGCTCATCGACGAGCGGCTGGCACACGGCGTTGCCCGCCACGACGAGCGTGCGGACGCGCTGCGCGGCCACGGTCTCCCACACGTGCCGCGGGTCGAGCCTGCCCGGCCTGGTCAGCACGACCCGGCCGCCGGCGGTCAGCGTGCCCATGCTGTTGAACAGGCCGGTCGCGTGCATCAGGGGGACGACGGACAGCGCGACGGGGGACCTGCCCGCATCCCCGACCGATCGCGCGATCGCGACCAGGTCGTCGAGGGTGGCGGGGGGCTCGGCCACGCCGAGGCGGCTGAACAGCCCGGGCCCCATGGAGCCGAAGAGCTGGGACATGTGCCAGATGACCCCCTTCGGCTTGCCCGTGGTGCCGCCCGTGTACATGAAGAGCTCGTCGGATCCCGGGCGCGGCTCCCTGGGGCGCGGCGCGGTGGCGGCGTACAGGTCGGCGAGCTCGGGAGCGTCGCGGACCGCCGACGCGCCGCCTTCTCCAGGAAGGGCGATGTCCGGTGCCGGGCCCGCGCGGACAAGAAGGCGCAGCGTCGAGAGGGCCGAGACGGGGTGGACCACGTTGGCCGCGAGGGCGCCGCTGAACACCAGGGCGGCGGCGTCGGCGTCGGCGAGAAGCGCGGTGAGTTCGTCCTTGGTGTAGCGGTAATTGGCGTTGACTGGCACCGCGCCGAGCTTGAAGGCGGCGAACACCGTCTCCAGGTACGGCGAGCCGTTGTACAGGTAGCACGCGACCTTGTCGCCAGGCCCGACCCCGGCCGCCGCGAGGGCGGCCGCCAGGCGGGCCGCGCGGTCGTCGAATTCCGCGAACGTGTAGTCCCTGGCAGGCTCGGAGATCGCGACGGCGTCCGGCAGGTCACGGGCGATGGCCTCCCAGATCGTGCCGAAGGAGACATCGATCATGATTCAAGCCTGACAGCCGCCGGCGCACCTGTCGATGTGGCCGCCCACAGAGGACTACCCTCGTGCCCATGACCGCCGCGCTTCCCGAGATGTCGCTGCCGGAATGGCTGGTGCTCACGATCCTCCGCCAGCAGTCGGCGCACGGCTTCGCGGTCGCGCAGCTGACCGCGGCGGGCGGCGACCTTGGCCGGGTATGGCAGATCCCGAAGGCGGTCGTCTACCGCTCGATCGGCCGCCTGCTCGACGCGGGGCTCATCGTCCCCGAGGGCACCGAGCCCGGCCTCGGCCCGCAGCGCACCGTCTACAGCGCGACGGCCGATGGCCGCGAGGCCGCCGATCGCTGGCTGCACGCGCCGGTCGAGCACGTCAGGGACATCCGCTCGGAGCTGCTGCTCAAGCTCGCCCTCCTCGACCGTGCGGGCGAGAACCCGGCAGACCTGCTGCGGGCACAGCGCGCGGTACTCGAGCCGATCGTCGAGGCGATCGAGTCGCGCCGCGCGCGCAGCGCCGGGTTCGACGCCACCCTGCTCGCCTGGCGCCGGGCGACCGCGGTCGCCGCCCTGGATTTCCTCGACACGATCGCGCCCGCCGAGTCCCGCCACCCGTAGCCGCGCCGCCTTCCCGCCTCCCCGCCCGAGGTATCGAGTCATCCCGAACGGAAGCGTGTTTCACCCTGTATCGTCACCCGACTCGTAGCCGCGTGGTGGCGACCGCAGTCAGCCGCTCTCGTTCCGAAAGACATAGTGGATGTTCGGGCACCCCAGAGCGTGCTCAAACTTCCGCTATCAGCGGCTAGCGGCGTTCGGCGACCGCGAAGAAGCGGTCAGGCGCGTCGTCGTAGGCCGTCAGCGCCCAGCCGGTGGCCGCCGTGAACCGGCGCAGCGGGCCCTTGGAGAGGGGCTCGTCGGGGGAAAGCGCGTGACCGTGCCTGGCGGCTAGCGCCGCACGGCCGGACGGGTGGAAGAGGACGAGCAGGCCACCGGGGCTGGTCACCCTGGCGAGCTCGCGTAGCCCCGCCTCGGTGTCCGGCAGGTGGTTGACCAGGCCGGCGGCGAAGATCGCGTCGGCCGAGCCGTCCGCGAAGGGCAGCACGCGGGCGTCGGCGATGACCACCGAGGCGGCCGCGAGCCTGGCCGCGGGGCGGGCCGCGTCGAGCATTTCCGGCGTCACGTCAAGGGCGATGACCGTGCCGGCCGGGCCGACCGCCTCGCGCAGCGGCGGCAGCGCGCGCCCGGTGCCGCAGCCGATATCGATGACAACGCCGCCGCGCCTGATGCCCGCCTCGGCGACCGCCGCGCAGTACGCGGGCAGGTCGTCGCCGAACTTAGCGTCCCAGGTCGCGGCCCGGCAGGCGAAGAACGCGCGGGTCTCCGTCAGGTACCGGTCGCGGATCGGCGCCTGGCCGGCGTTGGATAGCTCGCTGGCGGATCCTCCGGCGGTGGACATGACCCCATCATGCAAACGCCGCTTGCCCTTCGCAAGGTGTATTGGCCCGAGTCTGCTCCGGTGACCACGATGCCGGGAGCGGACCGGAGTAGCGTGAGCCCGCAGAATCATCGATCATCTGTTATCACGGGGAGTGACGCTCATGAAACTAAGCGCGCGCAATCAGATCCCGGCCACGGTGACTGGCATCACCGCGGGCGAAGCGACCGCGAACATCGAGCTGGACGCCGGCGGCGTACGTCTCGTCGCCTCGATCACCATCGAGGCGGCCCGCGACCTCGGGCTTGCCGCCGGCAGCAAGGTCACCGCCGTCATCAAGGCCTCGGACGTCATCGTCGCTGTCCAGTAATCGCCCGGGGGGCGACCCCGTACCACCCTTGACTGCAACTGAGACTTGCCTCAGAGCGTAGAGCAGTTCACCGGCACCCCCCGCGGCCGAGCCACGGCCGCCCGCGCACCGCCGCGCGGAAGCGGCCTTGTGGGCTGCCCCAAGTCCGCCGCCCGGCAGGTTGTCAGCGGCGCTCTAGGCGGCCTGTTCACGGCACGTTTAGGCTTGAAGTCACATTGAGACTACGACCCTTGTGCCCGGATAGTCCCCGTGGTCTCAGGTGGCCATGATCGGAGGCTCTGGTGACCATCTCCGCAAGCGAGTCGCACCAGAGCCAAGGAGGACCAGCACATATGACAACGCCAGCAGACCAGATCAGCACGCCGCTGCTGATCGCGGGCGAGGAGCGGCCGGGCAGCGCCGGCTCGTTCCCCGTCTATGATCCCGCCCAGACCGGGGCGATCATCGGCTACGCCGCCGCGGCGTCCGCCGACGACGCCCTGGCGGCTGTCGCTGCCGCCGAGGCGGCCTGGCCCGCCTGGGCCGCGATGTCCGCGACCGAGCGCGTCGCGATCGTGCTCAAGGCGCTTGAGGGGCTCGGGTCAGACAACGACGCGCGCACCGACATCCTGTCCAGGGAGAACGGGAAGATCCGGTTCGAGGCCTTCATCGACCTCGCCGTTTTCTCCGGCCGGTTCCACCAGGCGGCGGAGTTCGCGCCTGAACTCGACGTCGACGAGCACATAGCGGGCCCGCCGTTCAACACCACGATCACCAAGCTGTCCCGCGGTGTCGTGACGATCATCTACCCGTTCAACTGGCCGCTGGCGATCCTCGCCGCGTCCCTGCCCGCCGCGCTGATGTCGGGCAACACGGTGATCGTGAAGCCGCCGCCCACCACGCCGCTGTCGTCGGTGCAGACGCTCAGCCACCTGGTTCGTGCCTTGCCCGCTGGTGTGCTCAACGTCGTCACCGGCGAAGACTCCGTCGTGGGGCCGGTCGTCGTCGGCGACCCCCGCATCCGCCACGTCTGCTTCACCGGCTCGGTCGGCGGCGGCAAGCGGATCATGGCGATGGCGGCCGCGAACGTCACCAACGTGACCCTTGAGCTTGGCGGCAACGACCCGGCGCTTGTCCTTTCCGATGCCGTACTTGACGAGGCGGCGTTCGCGAAGATGAGCGGCGCGACGTTCATGACCACCGGCCAGGTGTGCATGGCGCTCAAGCGGCTCTACGTGCCGCGCTCCCGTTACGACGAGGTCGTCGACGGGCTTGGCGCCACCCTCGTCAACCAGAAGGTGGGCCCAGGACTCGACCCGGAGATCACCATGGGCCCGCTCAACACGGCCAGGCAGCGGGACTACGTGGCCGGGCTGCTCGAGCAGGCGCGCGCGGCGGGGGCGGAGGTGCAGAGCTACGGCGAGTACGCCGGGGACTGGACGTCGGGCAACTACATGCTGCCGTCGCTGGTCCTCGACCCCTCGCCCGCGCTCGGGATCGTGGCCGAGGAGCAGTTCGGCCCGGCGCTGCCCGTCCTGCCGTACGACGACGAGGAGCAGGCGATCCGGCTGGCCAACGCCACCTGGTCCGGCCTGTGCTCCTCGGTGTGGTCCGGTGACAACGAGCACGCGATGAGGGTTGCCCGCCAGCTCCGCACCGGCGTCACCTTCTTCAACAACCACAACGCGACCGCGGTCGACGAGCGCGCACCGTTCGGCGGCTTCGCCCAGTCAGGCATCGGCCGCGAGCTCGGCCGGGAAGGCATGCACGACTTCACGGAGACCCACGTGATGGCCGTCCCGGCCGAGGCCAGCGAATAGGAACAGCATCATTCCGAACGGGTGCGTGGCGGCGCTGAGCCGCCACGCAGGGCCTTTTGTATCCCACATCCTTTGCCCGCACGGGTCTCGGGGACCGGGCGGGGCCCGCGGGCGGCGGGCGATAGGCTCGGCTTCTAGGTACTGGACTCTAGGGACGGAGGGGCTTATGGCCGCCAAGGGAACTGCTGAATGGAAGGGTGACCTGCGGACGGGTGCCGGCACCTTCACCGCCGGGGACACGATCAGCGGCGGATACACCTTCAAGTCCCGCTTCGAGGACGGCCCTGGTTCCAATCCCGAGCAGCTGATCGCCGCGGCGCACGCGTCGTGCTTCTCGATGGCCCTTTCCAACATGCTCGACCAGGCAGGGCACACCGCCGAGTCCGTGCAGACCGACGCCACGGTAACGCTGCGGCTCGTCGACGGCGCCCCGACCATCACGAAGATCGCCCTCGTCACCACCGGCCGGGTGCCAGGCATCGACCAGGCGACCTTCACCGAGCACGCTCAGGCCGCTAAGGCAGGCTGCCCGGTGAGCCGGGCGCTAGCAGGCGTCCCCGAGATCACCTTGGAAGCGACGCTGCTTTAGCCCGGGGGACGACCCCCGGACCCCCGATGTCCGCGCGGGCGGCCCTGATCGCAAAAACCGCGATCGTATCAGGGCCGCCCGCGCGGACCAAAGGCTGCGGGGTGACTCTGCCAGGCCTATAACTCTGTTACCGCGCAAACTTGGACCGTGCGAAAGCTGCGGGGTGACTCCTGAAGGGAAGACCATGGAATTCGTGAAGCTCGCCGACGGCAACCAGCTGCCCATGCTCGGGCTCGGTGTCTGGCAGGTTCCCGACGGGGCGACGACCGAGAACGCCGTGCGCTTTGCGCTTGAGCTCGGCTACCGGCACATCGACACCGCCCAGGCCTACGGGAACGAGGCCAGCGTGGGCAAGGCGCTGCGGGACAGCGGCGTGCCCCGGGACGAGGTGTTCATCACCACCAAGTTCTATCCGGGGCGCAAGGACCCGGTCGCCGAGGCAGAGAAGAGCCTGCGGCGGCTCGGCGTCGACCAGGTGGACCTCTACCTGGTGCACTGGCCGCAGGGCGGGCCGGTATGGGCCTGGCCAGGCATGGAGCGGGCCCAGGAGCGCGGGCTTGCCAGGTCGATCGGCGTGTCGAACTTCGGTGCGGCCGACCTCGACCAGGTGATCGCCGCGGGCAGCGTCGCGCCGGCCGTCAACCAGATCCAGTTCAGTGCGGTGGAGTACCGGCGCGGCCTTGTCGACGCGTGCCGCCGCCACGACATCGTCCCCGAGGCCTACAGCCCGCTCGGCACCGGGCGGCACCTGACCAACCGGCTGGCGACCGAGATCGCCGCCCGCGTCGGCCGCACCCCGGCGCAGGTGCTGCTGCGCTGGTGCATACAGCACGGCATCCCGATCATCCCCAAGTCCACCCATCGCGAGCGGATCGAAGAGAACGGCCAGATCTTCGACTTCACCCTGTCCGACCAGGACATGGCCGCCCTCGACGCCCTCGACCGGACCCACGGCACCGACCGCGCCCTGGAAAGCCCCTGGTGGCGCTAGTTCAGATCGCGATGAACAGCATGAAGGCCATCGCGATGCCCATCGCGATGCGGCAGCCGATTGTGACGGCAGGCGAGAGCAGGAGCGGCCGCCGCCCCTGATGCACGCGGCGTCCCTGAGTCACCCTGCGCCACGGCACTGGGCGGTACCAGCGATCCTGGGTCAGCGCCGGCCAGCAGGGGGAGGCCCGGCACAGGAGCGCCGGGCACGGCCGCCCCGGCCAGGGACACGCGCGGGGTCGCCAAGCTGTAGCGGCGGCCGGAGAGCTGGTCGAGGTCCCAGATGCCGTACCCCACCAAGGTGAACGCGAAGAGCAGCGCGAGCGTTGGGTAGGCCAGCGTCATCGCCGATCCCGGCCCTCCCGCCGTCCCGGCCATGCCGCTCATCCCGCCCGCGCCGGCCGCGGCGACCGTCATGGCCAGGAACATGTAGAGCATCGAGCAGCTGTGCACGAGGTGCGGTGCGCAGTGCCCGCCGGCCAGGGCGCGCACGCCGTTCGTCCGGGCATCGCGTGCCACCCGGACCGCGAACCAGGCAGCGACCAGCCCGAAGATGACCTCCCACGGGACATCGGGGAGGGTGCGCAGGCTTGGCGCCAGCATGCCCGCCATGGCGATCGCCATCAGCAGGTGCGCCACGTCGGTGTCGATAACGACGGCGCCGCGCCGCCACGGGCGCGCCGCCCCCAGTCGCGCCGCGCTCACCACCGCGACCCCCAGCATGAGGGCGGCGACGGCGTCGAGCAGCCAGGCGGGGGTCATCCCGGCACCCCCGCTCCCCCGCCCAAGGTCAGTCCCGGCTCACCGGGCGCCGACGCGGACGGCGCTTGCTCCTGGAGAGCCGGCATCGCGGCGGGCCAGTAGGCGAGGGCGAGCAGGATAAGCGGCAGCCCGGAGTTAGGGTCCGTCGCCCCGGTGGCGAGGATCATCCCCAGCGCCTGCCCGATGACCCAGATCAGCGCCGCGACCACGATCGCGAAAGCGATGGCCGCCCTGGCGGCCCGTCGCGGCAGGAAGACGCCTGCCGCTATCGCCGCGAAGGCCACGGCGAGTATCACCGAGACGACCAGCCCGTGCCCGGCGACAAGCGAGGCCGCGCTCTTGTCCAGTCCGGCGAGCCAGCCGGGCTCGCCGACGGCCGCGTCCGCGAGGGCGGCACTCAGCGCCCCCGGTGCCCGGTTCGCCGGGGTCAGGGCGAAGTACGCCAGGCTCAGCCACAGCACGAGCCAAAGAGCACGGGCGGCGCGCTCCCCGACCGCCCGTGCGGCGACGAACGGCGGCGACGCGCCTTGCCTGCCGCCCGGCCACAGCAGGACGGCGAGCAGCGCATACAGGATCACCGCGCCCGGCGCGCCGCCGACCGGGCTCGCGGTGCCGCTCAGGATCCCGCCGAACCCTTCGCCAAGCCACCACACGGCGAGCGACCACGCCACGGAAGCCGCGAGCGCGGGCCGGACCGTCGGCCGGAGGGCGATGCCAAGGCCGAGCAGCAGCTGGATCGTCGCGAAGATCGTGTTCAGCGGCACGAGGTGGTGCTGCAGGAGGCTCGCGTCCCAGGTGATCGGCCGGGCGATGACGGCCGGATTGCCCGCCGCGGACGAGGCCAGCAGCTGGGTGAATGCCTTGGTGTACATGAACGGCTGGAACTGGAGCACGCCGTCGAGCAGCCACATGGCGGCAAGTCCGAGCTGAAGCGCCCGTGGCAGGTCCAGCGTCGCCACGGCGGGCTGCGCCTCGCCGCCTTGCCTGCGCCGCAGCGCGGTACGGCCGACGATGACATCGCTCATCGACTCTCCCCCGGTGCTCGTCCCGCACGGCGAGTAACGCTGTCAACGATAGAAGGACACCTATTGCCAGCGCAAGAATTCAGAAGAAAAGTATGTAGATACCAACAATACCTAGAACTCGCAGCTAAACCAGCTGATCACTCGACTCGTCAGATGTGCGGATAAACCCCCAGAGGGTATCGGATAAACCCCGGCGGGGTATTCAGGAAACCGATCAGGGACATTAGCGAAATCACGGATCCCGCGGTGCGGAAATGCGCCGGCCCCGGCCCGGCCCGCGATGTCGGGCCGGGCCGGGGGCCGGGCAGCGGTTCGACCTGGTCAGCAGTTGACGAGGTCGGGGCGCTGGTTGAGCAGCTGCGCGCGGGCCGACGTGAAGTCGGCGAGCGCCGCGGCCGCCCCGGGGCGGAAGACGGCGGCGCGGTGGCAGTTCTGGAATGCCAGCCGGACACCGAAGTGCCGCTCGACGGCCGCGCGCATCGCGTCGCTGGCCATGAGCCGCAGCAACTGGCCGCGCGCCGCCTCATCAGGCGGGGGTACCTCGTTGTCCGCGAAATCCGCATCGCCCGCGCCCAGTTCCGTGATCAGGCCACCGATCACACTCCAGGCGTAGGGCAGCGACGTCCGGACGCAGTCGAGGAACTCGGCGTCATCGACCTCACCGTGCCGTGCCTGCTCAAGCAGGTCCGCGGGGACCGTCAGCGACATGAGCCACTTCCCTTCTGTGCCTGCCTGCCGCCTGCCGGCAGGCAGAGTTTGACCTCTCCCGCCCATCCTTACATGAAAATGAAAATCATTTCAATCTTCTGGCCGCGCCCGGCTAGCGCGCCCGCCGGCAGCTCACAGGCGGATCGGGGCGTTCGTCTCGTGCAGGACGTAAAGGCCAATGAGGATGAACGCCACGGGAAGTATCCAGTGGCTATACCTGCTGACGGCGGCGGTCACCCGGGCGTGGCGGGTGAGCAGGCCGCCCGCCAGGCACCAGAGCGCGACGCAGACAGCGAAAACCACGAGGGTAACGACGACCTGCGCCGGCTTACTCGCGGCGAAGAAAGGCGTGTAGGCGGCCAGGTCGTCCGCGCCGTTCACGATCGTGAGCGCGGCGACGCCAAGCAGGCCGCCGGCTGACGGGGACCGCGGCGGCTCGCCGCGGCGCACCGAGCGGATCGCGGCCGCGAGGCTGACGATGCCAACGCCGAGCGGAAGAAGGGCAAGCAGCCAGAGCCAGCGCTCTGGCACCAGGGCGAGGCCCCTGCCCGCCGCCACCGACAGCCCGGCCAGGACCGCAAAGCCCGCGTACTGGCCGGCCCAGATCTCCCAGCGCCGTGGCCGCCCGCCCGCCCGGGAGGACGCGCTAAGCAGCGACAAGACCACCACGTCGTCGAAGTTGGTCCCCGCGAACAGCGCCACCGCCGTGACGATCTCGGCCGGCAGCGAACTCATCGGCGTCAGCCCGCGGCGCTATGGCCGGCCGGGTAGGTGGCGGCGAGGGTGGCGGGCACGAGAAGCTCGAACGTGGACCCGGAGCCAACGGTGCTCCTGACCCGGACCGAGCCCTGGTGCGCTTCCGCGATGGCCTGCACGGTCGGCAGGCCAAGGCCGAAGCCGCCGGACTCCCTGCGGCGGGACGGATGGCCGCGCGAGAACCGGTCGAAGATCCGTTCCAGGTCGTCGCCCGCTATCCCGCAGCCCGAGTCCGTCACCGTGAACACGGCTTGCCCGTCCGCCAGCCGGACGCTCAGCTCAATCTGGTCATCCGGCCCGGTATGCGCGATGGCGTTCTCGAGCAGCGCGTCCAGTGCCGCGGCAAGGCGGTCGCGGTCGCCGGTGACCGATGCCTCGGTGACTTCACCGAGTCGCCAGCGGCGCGGGGTGTAACCCCACCGCTCCAGCGCGTTCATCACCAGCTCGTCGAGCGCGAACGGCGCCAGTTCGAGGAATCCCGGGTCGCCCGCCGAGGCGAGCAGCAGCATGCGGCCGGCCTGCTTGCGCAGCCGGCCAAGCTCGGAGACCACCACGCGGGCATCATCGGCGACCTGGTCGGTGGACGCCTGCTCGATCAGCTCGGCGTGGCCGAGCGCCACCGTGATGGGCGTGCCAAGCTCGTGCGACGCGTCGAGCAGGAACAGCCGCTGCTGTTCAAGCAGGCGCAGGTTCTCCCTGGAAACACGCTGCACCTCCTCGAGCGCCGCCAACCGCTCCTCAAGCGCGGCCAGCCGGCGCCGTCCGTGCCAGACCATCACCAGGAACATCACCGCGACCAGCGGGACGAGGACCAGGTAGTCCGCGTCCTGCTGGCCCCTGATGACCTGCGCCCCGATGATCCCGCCGGTGGCCAGGGTCACCACCGCCAGCGTCAGCAGGGCGGGCTGCAGCGGCCACAACCGGAACGCGTAGACCAGCGTCAGGCTCACCCAGATGGCCAGGAACGGCACGGTCTGCCACTCGGGGAGCAGCCGCATCGCCGCCAGGTTCAGCGCGACGAACACCGCCCAAAGGATGTCCCAGCGCGCTATCATGCGCCAGCCGCAGGCCGTGCCCTAGCCGTCTGCCTTGAACGCTCATGCCGTTTTCCCACCGCCAGTGCCACGTGGTCTGATGTGGCGCAGTATGCCACCTAGTACGTCACCGGGCATGCCGAGCGCAATGCCCCTGTTGGCGCGGGAACGCTGAATATCTTCAGAGGGCACTGCCGCCCGTCGCCAGGCGCATGAGGTCGCTCTCCGTGTCGATGTCGAGTTCCCTGCCCCCGGCGGAGCCGAACTCGTGCTGGTAGCTCTGCCACGACTCGCCGCGCACCTGGCGCGCGAAGCCGGACTCCATGAGCAGCACGAGTTCGAAGGCGGCACGGTCGATGCGCTTGTTCAGCGCGCTCTGCTCACCACCACCGGGCTCACCACCACCGGGCTCTCCGGTACTCGCACCCCAGTCCTCCGGTGCGGCGAAGAGCGACGTCGGCACCGGCAGCGTGCGCAGGTAGGCGAACAGCGACCGCATCTGGTCATCAACGACGAGCGCGTGCCGCGCCGTCCCCGCGGTCGCCGCGAGCACCACCGGCGTGCCGATCAGCAGGTCGTTGTCGAGCACGTGGAAGAACGACGTGAACAGCCCGCTCGGGCCCGCCTTGTAGACGGGGGCGGCGGCGATGAGGCCGTCGGCCACGGCGAGCGCGTCGACCGCCTGCTGCAGCTTCGCCGTGATGAGCTGGCTGGTCAGCGCGGTCGTGATGTCGGTGGCGAGCTCGCGCAAGTCGATCACGCGGGTGCGCACCGTGGCACCGCGCCGCTCCGCAAGCGCGGCTACGCGCTGCGCGGTCCGGTCGGCCAGCATCCTGGTCGAGGACGGGTCAGACGTCCCAGCGCTGACCACGACGAGGTTGAATGTCTCGCTCATTTGCCTTCCTCTTATTCAAAATCCTTATTCCGAACGACTTGTGGTAGAATCCTCTTCTTTTGCCTACCTGCAAGATTTCACCTGGCGGCGCGATCAAAAGAAGAGGATTCTTCCTGCGTCAGCTTCGCGCATAGCTCCTCCAGCTGGCGGAGCTCCGCCGGGGTGAGCCCGGTGAGCATCGCCTGCGCGACCGAGCGGCCGTGCAGCCGGCCGATGCGCCGCTGAACGGCCAGGCCTTCCTCGGTCAGTGCCAGGCGGACGCCACGGCCGTCCCTTGGGTCCGTCGCGCGGCTGACGAGACCCCGGTCCGCCAGCCGGTCGACCATCCGGGACAGGGCCGGCTGGCTGAGCAGTACGTGGCGGTTGAGCTCACTCAGGCGGATCGGGTTCGGGCACTTGGACAGCGTGTAGAGGACGTCGTACTCCTTCATGGAGAGGTCCCCCCAGACGTCCTGCGCGTTGAACTGCCTGATCAGCGAGCTGTGGGCGGTGAGAAGCGCCTCCCACGCGTCGTTGGCGGGATGTCTACGATCGGCCATTTTGACGTTCCTAGAACATCGACGGGTACTCGGCCTTAACGTCACCGGCCGTGTCCTGGTAGGGGGACGCGCCGGTCACGTTGTCGCCGCGGTTCGCGTTGGGGCGCGGCTGCCGCGCCGGCTGGTCGCCGTACTTGGCCTTGACCAGGAGCTCGTGGGTCGGGGCGGGGGCGGTCTCCGGGTCCTGCCTGGCCTCGATCTCCCTGCGCAGCACCGGGATGACCTCACCGCCGAGCAGCTCAAGCTGGTTGAGCACGGTCTTCAGCGGCAGGCCGGCGTGGTCCATCAGGAACAGCTGGCGCTGGTAGTCGCCGA
The DNA here is from genome assembly GCA_963759545.1 of uncultured Actinomycetota bacterium. GTDB lineage: Bacteria > Actinomycetota > Actinomycetes > Streptosporangiales > Streptosporangiaceae > Trebonia. The sequence goes on along the minus strand of CAVXAB010000015.1, from coordinate 119,774 downwards.
AGTGCTCGCGGAAGGTCAGCGTCTTGTCGATGACCTCCTGCGGTGAACCCACGGTGAGCGGGGTCATCTCGGCGAAGTCCTCCATCGACGGGCCGTTGCCGTAGACCGGGGCGGCGTTGAAGTACGGGCGGAACTCCTTCTTGGCGTCCTGGGAGTTCTTGGCGATGTAGGCCTGCCCGCCGAGTCCGACGATGGCCTGCTTCTCTGTGCCGTGGCCGTAGTGCGCGTAGCGCTGCCGGTAGAACCGGATCAGCCGCATGTAGTGCTCCTTCGGCCAGAAGATGTTGTTGGCGAAGAAGCCGTCACCGTAGTAGGCGGCCTGCTCGGCGATCTCCGGGGTACGGATCGAGCCGTGCCAGACGAAGGGCGGCACGTCGTCAAGCGGGCGCGGGATCGAGGTGAAGCCCTGCAGCGGACCGCGGAACTTGCCGTTCCAGTCCACCACGTCCTCCCGCCACAGCCGGTGCAGCAGGTTGTAGTTCTCCAGCGCAAGCGGCAGGCTCTGCCGGATGTCCTGGCCGAACCACGGGTAAACCGGGGCGGTGTTGCCGCGGCCGAGCATCAGGTCCATCCGGCCCTTGGACAGGTGCTGCAGCATCGCGTACTCCTCGGCGATGCGCACCGGGTCGTTGGTCGTGATCAGCGTCGTGGACGTGGTGACGAGTCAGCCGCTTGGTGGTCGCCGCGATGTAGGCGAGCAGGGTGGTCGGCGCGCTTGAGAAGAACGGCGGGTTGTGGTGCTCGCCGATCGCGAACACGTCCATGCCGACTTCCTCGGTCTTCTGCGCGATCTTGACGATCGCGTCGATCCGTTCGGCCTCGCTCGGCGTGTAGTCAGTCGTGGGGTCGCGGGTGATGTCGCTGACCGAGAAGATCCCGAACTGCATCTAATGCCTCCCTGCCATCCGCAGCGGCGGTGTTAACGTCACTCAGTTATATGCGTTTGCATGTATCTGAAACGCAAACGGCGCCAGGGTATTCCCGCCGCACAGCGGCGCTAGAACGGACGGAGGCAGGTGCGCGGCGGGGCTAGGCGTCGGTCGGGTCGTCGGTCGGGAGGGCGTCGATGCCTGCCTGGCCGGCCCGCTTGATGTGGTACAGGCAGGCCTTCGCGACCGCGTCGGCGTCGCGGGCCTTGACGGCGTTCATGATGTCGCGCAGCTCGGACAGGCTCTCGGTCAGCCGCCCGGGCTGAGTGAGGGAAAACGACCGCAGGTAGGTGACCCTTGTGTGCAGGCCCGCGGTCATCTGGCGCAGCTGCTCGTTGCGCGCACCGCGGAACAGCACGTCGTAAAAGGCGTCCTTGGCGGCCAGGGTGCCGACGCCAAGCCGGTATGACTCCTCGATGACCGCGAAGGCACGCTCAAGCTCGTCTATCTCGGCCTCGGTGGCCCGCTCCACGAACAGCCGCCCGGCCAGGGCCTCAAGCCCGGAGCGCAGCTCGTAGAGCTGGCGGGCCTCATCCCTGGTTACCTCGGTCACGACGGTGCCCTTGTTGGGGATCGAGGTGACCAGGCCCTCGGCGGCAAGCTCGCGCAGCGCCTCGCGCACGCTGGTCCTTGAGGCACCGGTCGCCTCGACGAGTTCCCGCTCCACGAGCCGCTGACCGGGCTTGAAGTGACGACTGAGGATCGCCTGCCTGAGGTTCTCCGCCACCTGGGTGCGCACCGGTGACACGACGCGGTGCACCCGCAGGGAGGAACTTTCCGCCACCATAATCTGCCCACCGTCAGGAACCGTTATTACAAATAACTCTTTCCCGCCCATCGAGCCAATCGAGCGGCCAGTTGTCATACGAAAGCCAGTATGCCATTACACCCCAGCTGATCAGGCCACAGCGAGGGCACGGGCAACCTGTGTATGGTCATCATAATGACTGTATGATAATCATTCAGTTTCGCACTGCGGTCCCCGAAACGTCCACATAAAAGATGGTGGATCGGTGACCGCGCCGGGCGCGGTCACCGATCCACCATCGTGGCGAGCGGGCGGCGGGGCTAGCCGCGCATGTGGGTGACGGTGCCGAAGGCACGCTGGCGGTACAGGAGCGGCTCGAACGAGTGCGTGTCAGCGTGCACGACCAGGCCGATGATGATCACGTGGTCGCCCGCCGCGACGAGCTGGTCGGTGCGGCACACCAGCCACTGGCCCTTGCCCGCGAGCCGTGGGGCGCCGTGGTCCATGTACCAGGCGACGCCGGCGAACTTGTCATCGCCCTTCTTGGCGAAGGTGGTGGCCAGCGACTGCTGGCCGGACGCGAGAACGTTCACGCCGAACCGGCCGGACTCCTGGATGATCTTCAGCAGGTCGGAGTTCTGGTCAAGCGAGACCAGGATCATCGGCGGTTCAAGCGACAGCGAGGAGAACGCGCTCACCGTCGTGCCGTGCGGCCTGCGGTCGATGTGCGAGGTCACCACGGTCACCGGCGTGGGCACCCGGGCGAGCGTGTCACGGAAAACGGTGGCGTCGACCCGGTCGTACCCGGGGACGGCCAGGGAACCGTCCTCGTCGCGTCCGGTGCCGCCGTCCTGCATCACGATCACTTCTCCGTCCAGCGCTACGGTAATCATTCGACCATATCCGCTGCGCGTATAAGGGGCCAGCTCGGGCCAGACCAGGTTGTCCTGTGGTCCGACACTATGGACAGACCTGCGGAGACAGAGGGACGATCCGGTCCATGACTAGCGGGCTGCAGGGCAAGGTCGCCGTCGTGACCGGGGCCGCGGGCGGTCTCGGGGCCGCCTCGGCACTGCGGCTGTCGCGGGAAGGGTGCTCGGTCGTCGCCGTGGACCTGGACGGCGACGGGGCACGCAAGGTCGCCGAGTCGCTGCCGGGGGCGAGCATCGCGGTCGCGGCGGACGTCTCCGCTGAAGAAGACGTGGATCGCTACCTGGACGAAGCCACGCGCTCGTTCGGAAGAATCGATTTTCATCACCTGAACGCGGGGATTCCCGGGTCCGTCGGCGGGTTCCCCGACCTCACGGCCGACGAGTTCGACCGGGTCATGGCGGTCAACGTGCGCGGTGTCTTCCTTGGGCTGCGCGGGGCGTTCCGCGGGTACCTGGCCACCGGGACCGCGGGCAGCGTCGTGCTCACCGCGTCGATCGCGTCGCTGCGGGGCAGCGCCGACCTGATCGCCTACCAGACGTCCAAGCACGCGGTGCTCGGGCTGCTGCGCGGTGCGGCCATGTACGGCGGGCCGCTCGGGATCCGGGTGAACGCGGTCGCGCCGGGGATCGTGCCGACCGCGTTGTTCAGCCCGTCCGGGCGGGACGACATGATCCGGCGGGCCGCGAGCGTGCCGCTGCGCCGGGCGGGGACGCCGGACGAGATCGCGTCGGTCGTCGCGTTCCTGCTGTCCGACGACGCGGCGTACATGACCGGGGAGGTCGTGTCCGTGGACGGCGGGTCGTCCATCGTGTCCACGGTGCGGCCGTCCGGCGGCGCTGGCGCCTGGGACTTCGGCGCATTGGATGAGCGAACATACGGACTGGACGGTGCGTGAATGTGCCGTTGGTGTCGCTACAGCCACATCAACGGCACATCCACGCAGCTGGCCGGAGAGGAGTGGGCGGTGCGACTGGGCGACAAGTCGGGTTTGTCGGGCTTGGCAACATGGGCGGGCGGATGACGCGGCGACTGGTCGCGGCCGGCTTCCGCGTTGTCGGGTATGACGCGCGGGCCGGGCAGGCGGCGTCCGCTGGCGCTGTTGCCGCCGAGGCGCTGGGTGAGGTGTGCGCGGGGACCGAGGTCGTGCTGCTTTCGCTGCCGGACAGCGGGGCCGTGGAGTCCGTGGTGCTCGGCGCGCGGCCGGAGTCAGACGGGCTGCTCGCGTTCGCGCGGCCGGGACAGGTCATCATCGACCTGTCGACCTCGGCGCCGTCCTCGACGCAGCGCATCCACGCCGCGCTCGCCGAGCGCGGCGTCGAGTACCTGGACGCGGGCATCTCCGGCGGCGCGGCGGCCGCGGAGAAGGGGACGCTGACGATCATGGTCGGCGGTGCCGCCGCGGCCCTTGAGTCGGTGCGCTGGGTGTTCGGGCCGATCGCGGCCAAGATCGTGCTGATGGGCGAGAGCGGCGCCGGGCACTCCACCAAGCTGCTGAACAACTTCCTGAACGCGGTGACGCTCGCCGCGACCGCCGAGGTGATGGTCGCGGCGCGGAAGGCGGGGCTTGACCTGGCGGCGGTGCTCGACGTGATCAACTCATCCAGCGGGGTCAGCTACGCGTCCACGAACCGGTTCCCGCACATCATCAAGGGCGACTACCTCGAGGGCGGGCTGACGAGCAACCTGATGACCAAGGACGTGGTCGCGTACGTCGATCACGTGCGGGAACTCGGGGTGCCCTGCCTGAACGCGGCCGGCCCGCTCGCGGCGTTCGGCGCGGCGGCCAACCTCGGGTACGGGGAACTGATCAGCAACCGGGTCGTCGACGCGATCGGCGACCTGGCCGGCGGGGTCCGGCTGTACGACACGAACACGGAGGCGTGATGGCTGCCGGCACTGTCGGGTTCATCGGACTGGGAAACATGGGCATCCCGATGACGACGCGGCTCGTCGGGGCCGGTTACCACGTGCGCGGCTTCGACACCTCGGCCGAAGCAAGGGAGAACTTCGAGGCCATCGGGTCTTCTGACGCGGGCGGCGGGGTGACCGCGGTCACCGAACTTGGCCCGGTCGGCGACGGGGCGGACGCGGTCATCCTCATGCTGCCTGACTCGGACATCGTCGAGCGGGTGTTGCTCGGCAGGCTCGCCGGCGAGCCTGCCGACAGGACCACGGGCGGCGGACTGCTGGTCAACCTGGCGCCGGGGACCACCATCATCGACATGTCATCCTCCGACCCGGCGCGGACACGGGTGCTTGCGGAACTGGTCGCCCCGGCGGGGATGACCCTGATCGACGCGCCCGTTTCCGGTGGCGTCGCCGGTGCGCGGGCCGGGACCCTGATGGTCATGGTCGGCGGCCCGCCGGAATCGTTCGAGCGATTCAAGCCGATGCTGTCGGCCATCGGCAAACGGGTCGTCCACGCGGGCGACGTCGGGGCCGGCCATGCGGTGAAGGCGCTGAACAACCTGATGTCCGCCGCGCACCTGCTCGCGTCGTCTGAGGCGCTGATCGCGGGCCGCCGCTTCGGCCTTGACCCGGCGGTCATGCTGGAGATCATCAACGGGGCGAGCGGCCGCTCAGGCTCCACGGAAAACAAATGGCCCAACTACGTGCTCACCGAGAAGTACGACGCCGGGTTCTCGATCCGCCTCATGGTCAAGGACCTCAAGCTGGCCCTCGGCATCGAGCACGCGACCGGCGTGCCGTCGGCCGCGGGCGAGGCGGTCGTGGCCACCTGGGAGGCGGCGCTCGCCGACCTGCCGCCGGACGCCGACCACACGGCGATAGCCCGCTGGCTCAACGACCGGACGGAGTCATAATCCGGCTTCGCAGCCGTCCCCGTGTGGCGTTGGGCCGGCCATGGCCCGCCCAACGCCACACGGGGAAACCGCGGTATTGAGTTAGCGGCAATTAGCGCAGGCAAAACTCCGCGGATTACTTCGGAACTGTCAGATAGTTCGCGAAAATGTAGGCATGAGTACCGTGCGGACGGGTCGGACGCCGGGCAAAATCCCCCAGCGAACATATGACGCTTTCATCTCCTACAGCCACGCGGCGGACAGCCGGCTCGCCCCGGCGCTGCAACGCGGCCTGCAGCGGCTGACCAGGGCCTGGTACCAGCGTCAGGCGCTGCGGATCTTCCGCGACCAGACGAGCCTGGCCGCCAACCCCGACCTGTACGCCACCATCGAGCGGGCACTGCGGGAATCACGGCACTTCGTGCTGCTCGCCTCCCCCGGCGCGGCCAAGTCGCCGTGGGTGAGCAGGGAGATCCGGTTCTGGCAGGAGCACCGCGAACGGGAGACGTTCCTGATCGCGCTGACCGACGGCGTCATCCGCTGGGACAACTCGGCCGGTGACTTTGACTGGTCGGCCACCGACGCGCTGCCCGCGGACGTGCGCGGCTGGTTCCCGCACGAGCCGCTCTGGGTGGACCTCAGCTGGACCCACGGCAACAACCCGAGCGACCTCACGCTGCGGCACGGCCGGTTCCGTGACGACGTTGCCACGCTCGCCGCCGGCCTGCACGGCCGGGCCAAGGAGCAGATCGACAGCGAGGACGCCCGCCAGCACCGCCGCGCGCTGCGGGTTGGCCGCGCCGTCGTCGCCCTGCTCGCGCTGCTGCTGGTGGTCGCCAGCATCGAGTACAACAGCGCGAACACCCAGCGGAACATCGCCCAACGGCAGACCGCCGTCGCGCAACAGCAGGCGGCCATCGCGCAGCAGCAGCGGGCGCTGGCGACGCAACGGGCACTGGACGCCGTGGCGCAGGTGGATGCCGCGACCACGCCGGTCACGTCGCTCGACCTGAGCCTGGCCGCGCTCCGCATCGACCCGAGCGCGCAGGTCAGGCAGACGCTGGTGAACACCCTGCTGCACACCAGGTACCAGGGCAGCAGCCAGCCGCTGACCCCGGGGGGCTCCGCCGGGACCGCCGCGTTCAGCCCGAACGGCCGGCTGCTGGCCGACGTGTACAACAAGTCAACCGCGACGACGGTCTCGCTGTGGACTACCACCGATCCGACGCACCCGTCCCAGGTGGCTAGCCTGCCAGGAATTGACGCCCAGGCGAACGTCACCGACATCGCATTCAGCGCGGATAGCCGGGTACTCGCCGTCGTCGTCGACGGCAAGGCCGAGTTGTGGTCCGCGACCGCCGCGCCGCGACTGCTTTCCTCGCTCACGCTGCCGTCCGCGTGGGGCGTCGCCTTCAGCCCCGATGGGACCACGCTGGCCGTCGTGGGCGGCGAGTCCGCCAACGGCACGCTGGAGACCTGGGACATCGCCGACACCGCCGCGCCCCGATTGCTCGCGCGGGCCGGCGGCGCCTACTACCCGCATTACGCCGCGTTCAGCCCCGACGGGCGGATCCTGGTCACCGGCACCTCCAGCAACGACGGGGCCCTCACCGGGCCGACCCGGGCCGTCCTGTGGGACGTCAGCGCCCCGCGGGCGCCGCGGGAGCTCGCCGCGATCCCGGTGTGGGACGGCGAGGGCGGTATCGCGTTCGGCCCCGGCGGCAAGACGCTGGCGCTTAGCTGGTCGAACCAGGTAGCCCTGTTTGACCTTTCCGACCCCGCGCGGCCCCGGCGGCTAACCGTGCTCACCGGCCACACGCAGGAAGTCAACGCGGTCGCCTTCAGCCCCGACGGCCGCACCCTGGCCACCGGCGGTGACGACAACAGGATCCTGCTCTGGGACACCACGAACCCTGCCCACGTCCCGCCTTCGACGCTGCTCGCCGAGGACAGCGCCGAGGTCGGCGCCCTGACGTTCGTGCACGGCGGGCAGTCGGTGCTCACTGCCGACTGGGACACCCAGGTCAGCCAGTGGCGCGTCACGAACAACGCGCCGACGCTCGCCGCCACGCTGAGCGACAGGGAAGATCCCAGCCGACACCGTCGACGCCCTCGCGGTCAGCGCGGATAGCCGCGTCCTGGCGACGGCCGAGTACCGCCAAGCCGTGCTCTTGTGGAGCATCGCCGACCCGGCTCACCCAGCGGAACTCGCCAGGATCGCCACGGGCGCCGGACCGGTCAGCGCCGTGGCATTCAGCCCTGACGGGACCCTGCTCGCCATCGGCAGTTGGCACGGCCGGCTGTCGCTGTGGGACGTACGCGACCCGGCCGCTCCCCGGCTACTCGCCACCCCGCAAGCCCCCGGAGTGGTGGGCTGGCTGACCTTCGCCCACGGCGGTAACACACTGGTCGGCGGCGGAGACCAGCTGGTCCAGGGATCTCCTGACGAATGGATCCCGGCCTGGAGCGACTTGTGGAACACCAGCGACCCACGTCACCCGCTCGTCCTGCATCACTTCTCCGGCCTTGCCGTTGACGACCCAGGAGGGCTCAGCCCGGACGGGAAGACCCTCATCCTGTCAAGCTCCTACGGGACGGTACAACTCTGGGACATCGCTAACCCGGCGGACCCGATCGAATTGCCTACGGGCAAGGTCAGCGGCCTGGGCAACCGCCTGACCTTCGCCCCGGTCAGGGGGCTCGCCGCGACCGCGGCGGAAGCCCCTCCCGGTGCGCTGCTTTGGTCATACACCGGGAACGGCGCGGCCCGTCAGGTCGGCTCCAGGCGCCGGCCCAAGCGACACGGTCAACTCGCTCTCCTTCCATCCGGGAGGCAACCTGCTCGCCGCGGCGAGCAACGACTTCACGACCACGGTCTGGGACGTCGCGGACCCGGCACAGCCATTTACCGTGCAGACCCTCACCGACGACACCGCCGCGGTGAACGACGCCGTGTTCAGCCCTGACGGCCGCCTGCTAGTCAGCGGCAGCAATGACGGGACCGCCGAAGTCTGGACGCTCAACTCGCTGCCGGCGATCGCCGCCGACCCCGTGGGGCTGGCCTGCCCGGCTCACCGGGGGCGGATTCACGCGCGCCCAGTGGGCGCAGGCCGCACCGGGCGTCCCCTACTCTCCCTCCTGCCCCTAGGGGAATGGGCCGGGAGCAGGAAGCCGAATCCGTTCTGGATCATCGAACTAAGGCGGGGGGTGATGATCGTTGCCGTCCACAGGAGGGGCACACGGCCGGGGCCGCAGCCTTGACGTGACCGCCGCGGGGAACGGATTCTGGCCTAGCGCGCCCATGGCAGGCCGACCAGTGTAGGAGGCAGCGCGGTGGCAGACGTGGTTCCCGCAGAGGAGTTCCTCGAGCTTGCCGGGGGGAGGGTGCACCTGCTGCGCGGCGGGACCGGGGAACCGGTGCTGTTCCTGCACGCGGCCGGCGGGGCCGGGGAGTGGCTTCCCTTTCACGGGCTGCTCGCGTCGGCCGGCTTCGAGGTCATCGCGCCCGACCATCCCGGGTTCGGCAAGTCGGACGAGTTTCCCGAGGCCGAGGCGATCGACGACCTCGTCTTCCATTACCTGGACGTCATCGACGCGCTCGGGCTTGACCGGCCGCATGTCGTCGGCGCGTCGTTCGGCGGATGGATCGCCGCCGAGCTCGCCGTCTACGCGCCGCACCGGATCGGGTCGCTGACGCTGCTGTCCGCGGCCGGGCTGCGGCTGCCAGAGCACCCGGTGACTGACCTCTTCCTGCTGCCGCCTGACCGGGTCGCCGCGACGGTGTTCCACAACCCGCCGCCCCCCGCGCCGGCGCCGCCGCCAGGCACGCCGCCGGACCTGGACGCGATCATCGCCGCGTACCGGGACGCGACCTCGCTTGCCCGGTTCTGCTGGGTACCGTTCATGTCCGACCCGAAGCTGGAGCGGCGGCTGCGCCGGGTCACCGCGCCGACCCTCGTCGTCGCGCCGTCCGACGACCGGGTGATCCCGGCCGAGCACGCGCGGCGGTACGCGGCGCGGATCCCCGGTGCCGCCTACGCCGAGGTGCCCGACTGCGGGCACGCCATGTACTTCGAGAAGCCCGCCGAATTCGCGTCATCCGTGAGTGAATTCTTGAGTGCGCATCCCCTCGCTGCGGGAGAAAGCGGAGTCAGCCGGTGAAGTTCAGCTTCTTCCACCTGATGCCCTACCCCTACCTGCCGGATGACTTCGACACCGCCTATGAGTCGACCTCCCTGACGTACCCGAACGCTAACTTCGACCCGTCGCTCGGCGCCGCACTGTACGCGCGCTACCTGGACGAGCTCGAGTACGCGGACCAGCTCGGATTCGACGGGATCGCGGTCAACGAGCACCACCAGTCCGCCTACGGGCTCATGCCGTCACCGAACCTCATGGCGGCGGCGCTGGCCCGGCGGACCACGCGGGCGCGGATCATGGTGCTCGGCAACGCCATCGGCATCAGGGGCAACCCGCTGCGGGTCGCCGAGGAGATCGCGATGCTCGACCTGCTGTCGGGCGGGCGGGTGGACTCCGGGTTCGTCAGGGGAATCGGCTGGGAGTACTTCGGGCACTCGATCAACCCGACGAAGTCCCGGTCGCGGTTCAACGAGGCGCACGACCTGATACTCAAGGCGTGGACGTCGCCCGAGATGTTCTCCTGGTACGGGGAGAACTACGAGTACCGGTACGTGAACATCTGGCCAAGGCCCGCGCAGCAGCCGCACCCGCCGATCTTCATCCCCGGGGCCGGGTCGACGGAGACGATGAAGTTCTGCGCCGAGCGCCGCTACACGTACATGTCGGTGTACGCGCCGACGCGCATCGTGCGACGCTGGTTCGACGGGTACCGGCAGGCCGCGGCCGACCTCGGGTACGTGGCCGACCCGGAGAAGATCGCGTTCTCGGTCCCGATCTACGTCGCCGACACCGATGAGAAGGCGCACGAGGAGGCACGGCCGGCGGTCGAGTGGCTGTACCACAAGGGGCTGAAGCAGACCTCGCAGATGGTGACGCCGCCCGGGTACATGTCCCCCGGGTCGCTGCGCGGCGTGCTTGCCTCGGGGATGAGGCCGCTCGGCGAACACCTCCTACGAGGACCTGCTCGCCCAGGGACAGGCGGTCGTCGGGTCGCCGTCCTCCGTGGCCAAGCGGCTGGGCGAGCTCTACGATGATCTTGGCGGATTCGGGCAGATCATCGGGCTGTTCGCGATCGGCCCGTCCACGCACGAGCAAGTGATGCGCAGTGCCGAGTTGTTCGCTACTGAGGTGATGCCAGTGCTCCGCCCGCTTGGTAATGCGACAGAGGCCACACGATGACCGAGCTGCGCGACGAGCTGATCGCGGGGATTCGCGCCAACAGGGAGAAGTTCGAGTCCGCTGGGGACCGTGCCGAGGAGCTGCGCACGCTCCCGCACGACGCGGTGGCGATCTTGCGGTCGCTCGGCTTGTTCTGGCTGAAGACCCCGGCGGAGCTTGGCGGGACGCCGCTGGCGCCGGTCGAGTTCAGCGACGTGATCGAGGAACTCGCCTACGTCGACACCTCGACGGCCTGGGCGGCGATGATCGGCGCGGGGTGCAACGGGCTGGCAGGCGGCTGGCTGCCGGAGGAGGGAGCGCGCCAGATCTTCGGCGCCGGACCCGACGGCGTCCGGCCCGTGGTCGCCGGGCAGCTCGCACCGCGCGGCGCCGGGCACCCGGTCAGGGGCGGGTACCTGGTCAGCGGGCGATGGGGCTTCTCAAGCGGCATCGTGCACGCCGACTGGCTGATCGGTGCGTTCAAGCCGGACGGCGAGGACCCGGGTCCCTCGGGCGGGGATGACGGCGCCGCGGATACCGGGTTCGGCCGGATGGTCGTCTTCCTGGCGCCCAAGGCGCAGGCCGAGGTTATCGACAACTGGCACGTCGCGGGCCTGCAGGGCACCGGCAGCCTCGACTTCTCCGTCGACGGCATCTTCGTCCCGTCGGAACTGACCTATGACCTGGGCTCGGCCGCCGTCCGCGGCGGCGACCTGTTCCGCCTCGGCATGCCCGCCTTCGTGTCCAACGAGGTGCCGCCGCTCGCCATCGGCCTGGCCCGCCGTGCCCTCGACGACATGACCGAGCTCGCCACCCACACGGCCCGCTTCCCCGGCGGCCCCACCGTCAGCGAGCGCGCCGTCTTCCACAAGGAACTCGGTCGCGCCGAGACCAAGATCCGCGCCGCCCGCGCCATCCACCGCGAGGCGATGGCCGCCGCCTGGGCGAGCGCCGTCGCCGGCACGGTGCCAGGCGAGGAACTGCAACTCGCCGTCACGACCGCCTCGGTCTACGCGGTAGAAACCTGCGCCGAGGTCGTCAGCGACCTGTTCAGGTACGGCGGCGGCCGGGTGCTTGCGCTTGCCAACCCGATGCAGCGGCATTTGCGGAACGTCCTGGCGGCGCGTCAGCACCTGGCGTTGTCTGAAGAGCACTACGAGGCCGCGGGCCGCTACATACTGCAGTCCGCCAAGTCGCGCCGCGCCTGAGTCACGTGCGAGGAGCGGGGGCGCGGGGGTGAGTCCGCGCGCGTTCGGCCCACGATCGGGGTTCATCGTGGGCCGACAGCGCGCGGGCGATCCCCTCCGCCCCCGCGACCGCAGTGTCATGGTGCGCCAGCCAGAGAAAGCCGAAGTCGTTCGGGATCAATCTGAAGAGGAGCCGCGGCGGGCCTGTACCGACGCGGCGAGCGTTTCCAGGGCCGACGTCGTCATCTCGATGTCCATGCACGCGTCCGTGACGGACTGACCGTAGGTCAGGGTCGCCGGGTTGCCCGGGTTCTGGCGGCCCGCCACCAGGAACGACTCGAGCATCACGCCGACCACCCCGTGCTGGCCGCCCGTAAGCTGATCCGCCAGGGAGTCGGCGACGCCGATCTGGCGGGTGTGGTCCTTGCCGCTGTTGCCGTGGCTGGCGTCGACCATGATGCGGCGCGGCAGGCCGGCGGCCGAGATCAGGTCGAGGGCCTTGGTCACGTGCGAGGACGAGTAGTTCGGGCCGCTGCGGCCGCCGCGCAGGATCACGTGCGTGTCGGCGTTGCCGCTCGTGGTCACCACGGCGGCCGCGCCGGCGGCCGTGACGCCGAAGAACGTGTGGCTGACCGCCGCGGCGCGGCACGCGTCGACCGCTACCTGGACGTCGCCGTCGGTGCCGTTCTTGAACCCGACCGGCATGGAGAGGCCGGACGCGAGCTGGCGGTGCACCTGGCTCTCGGTCGTGCGGGCGCCGATCGCGCCCCAGGTCACGGTGTCCGCGATGTACTGCGGCGTGATCGGGTCAAGCCACTCGCAGCCCACCGGCATCCCGGCGCCCACGATGTCGAGCAGCAGGCGGCGGGCGGTGCGCAGGCCACGGTGCACGTCGAAGGAATCGTCCATGCCCGGGTCGTTGATCAGGCCCTTCCAGCCCGTCACCGTGCGCGGCTTCTCGAAGTACACGCGCATCACGATCAACAGGTCGTCGGCCAGCCGCTCCCGCAGGCCGGCGAGGCGGGACGCGTAGTCGAGCGCCGCCTTCGGGTCGTGGACCGAGCAGGGACCGGTGACCACGAGCAGCCGGTCGTCGGTGCCGTCGAGCACCGCGCGGACCTCAGCCCTGGTCCGCGCCACCGTCTCCTGCTGCGCCTCACCCAGTGGGAGCTCGTGGAGCAGGGCAGCAGGGGACAACAGTGGCTCGTAGCCGACAATCCTGGTATCACTGACGCGCGACATCGGGGTTTTCTCCTCCTGGGCACGCTGTGCCCGGGGTCTTCCGCGAGCCAGCTACGCCCTCTGAATTCGGACGTGGCCGTTGCCTCGCCCGCGGCTGGCTCCGGGTGACTATTAGCGCGCGTGACTACGCACGGCTCCACCCGGAGCCGTCGTAAAGCGCCAATACCACCGTGACACGGAGTCGATATTACACGGCCCCGACGCCTGAGGTACCACAAAGGGTGCTGGTTACTGGTGCTACGCGTGTAGCCGCGTCATCATCATGAGTCATGGCCAGCCTCAACCTCGCCGACACCTTCATCACGTTCCTGGCGCTGGCCGGGCCGCAGAAGGTGTTGCTCTCGTTCGCGCACATCGCCCGTACCCTTGACGTCCGCTCGCTGCGCCTGGTGGCCGTGGCCACCGCGTTCACGGCGGCCATCGTGGGTACCCTGTGCGCGCTCACGGCTCCCTGGCTGGCGACCTTCTTCCACATCAGTCAGGCCGCCCTGGCGCTGGCCGCTGGCATCGTGTTCTTCATCTACGCGGTCGGGCTGGTGCTCGGCATCCATTTCGACCACGCCGAGGCACCGGCTACGGCGATACCTGACGGCGAGGGCGACGAGGGCGACGCCGACGCCGACCCGTCACACCCGCTCAGGACCGGGTTCCGGGCGATGCTGCTGCCGTTCGTGGTCAGCCCGCTGGCGGTCGCCGCCGACCTTGAAGTGTCGCTTTCAGCGAGCGACTGGGGCGCGCGGTGGGTCGTCGCGGGGGCGTTCGCGCTGGTCGCGCTCGTTGACGCGCTGTGCGCAGTGGTATTCGCGCCGGTGCTGCGCCGGACGCACGAAAGCATCCTCGAGGTGCTCTCCCGGCTGCTCGGCATCCTGCTCGCCGCCGTTGGCGTGCAGCTTTTCCTGCACGGCCTTGAGACACTCGGCGTCGTCTTCAAAGCCGCGCACTGAGTTCAGGACGGCACCGGCACCCGCGGGGCGAAGCCCACCCCTCGCGGGGCGAAGCCACCCACTCCCCGCGGGGCGAAGCCCACCCTCTCGCGGGGCGAAGCCCCGCACCGGGGGGTCCGGGGGGTCGTCCCCCCGGTGTAAAGCTACGAGGCCCCTGCCCGCGCTTTCCGCGGGCAGGGGCCTCGTGCCGATGTAGCCCCGACCGGATTCGAACCGGCGTTACCGCCTTGAGAGGGCGACGTCCTAGGCCTCTAGACGACGGGGCCGAAGTCGCCGGGGGTTCCGCATCCCCGGCGAGGTACACCATACCGCCTCTGGGTGAGTGGAGCCAACACGGGCCATTTCCGCAGCTAGCAGCCTTGGTCAGGTCAGGATTCTGAGGCTAGGCGGGCGGCCGCCGCGACCAGGTCGGCGTTCCCTGACGCGGGCGAGCCGTCAGGCAGCACCGTCGTGTCCTCAAGGCCGATCCGGATGTCCTGGCCGTCCGCGACGGCGGCGCGGAGCACGTCCCAGGTCGCGAGGTCATACCCGTGGCGTACCTGACGAGCGACGATGCCCATCCTGGACAGCTCCGCCGCGGCCGCGCCGGCGGACGTGACGGCCTCGGCGGACGTAAGTCCCTCTGGTTCCATGAGCACCCGCACGAGCCGGTCACTGAAGCCGCTCGCCCCGAGCACCCGGGCGTCAGCGGCCGTCCAGACACCCGCCTCGATCCCGATGCCCAGGCTGGCGAGCAGGTCGGCTAGTTCCTCGATGCCCGGCTCGTTCATGTTGATCGAGGCGTAGTCCGGGCGGTCCTGGCCTGTCCATCGTTGGACGAGAGCCAGCCGCCGCTGAACGTCCCCGTCCACCGTCCAGATCCCGGTGGTCACCCCAACCGGCAATCCCGTTGCACCGCGAACCGCCGCCACCGCGGCGAGCACATGCTCCGCCTCAAGCGTCTGCGCCCCGGACTCGTCCCGCGGATGCACGTGAAACGCCCCGGCCCCGGCCCGGGCGGCGGCCCGCGCATCCGCGGCGAGTTCAGCGGGAGTGAGCGGCACGGCGGGATGCGCAGCCCGCGTCGTCCCGCCGTTAAGAGCAGCTTGTACAAGCACGTGACCCACGATGCACCTGATACCCGCGCCGTCGCCCCGCGAAGCGGGGCGACGGCGGACGCGACCGCGGGGCATGAGGCCGGCCACGGTTAGGAACGGACGAAGGGCCGGTCGTAGGGAGCGGCGTCCCGGGCGGCGAGCACCTTCTCGGCCACCGACCCGATGGGTACCCGAAGCGGGACGGCGGGGCGCTCCGCGAGGTCCGCGAGGGCCGCGGCGACCTCCTCTGAACTGATCATCGTCGCCGCGGGGATGCCGCCCGATGCGAACAGGAACGCGTACGGGTCATCGGGCAGGCGGTAGGCGAGCGGGTCGTCCAGGGCGCCAGAGCTGACCGGGCCAGGCTCAGCGAGGGTGACGTCGATACCGAAGTCGGCGAGTTCCATGGCGAGCGCCTCCGCGAAGGCCTCAAGGGCCCACTTCGTGGCCGCGTAGGCGGCGTTCCCCGGGAACACGGTCCGCCCGCCGACGCTGGAGACGAAGACCAGCCGCCCGCTTTTGCGCTCGCGCATCTGCGGCAGGACGGCCTGGGTAACGCGGATCGCGCCGGCGGTGTTCTGCGCGTAGAGGCGCTCGATCTCGGCGACCGGGCTGGCCTCGACCGCCGCGCGGAAGATGACGCCTGCGTTCGAGATGAGGACATCGATCTCGCCGGCCTGCGCAACGGCGGCGTCGACGCTGGCCTGGTCGGTTACGTCCAGGCGCAGCCGCTGGTCGACGTCGAGGCCGCTCAGGGCGCGCGGGTCGCGCGCGGTGGCGATGACGCGGTGGCCGCGCCGGGCTAGCTCGACGGCGGCGGCCCGGCCGATGCCCTTGGATGCTCCGGTGATCAGGATTGAGGACATTCGCTGCTCCTTGCTCGCTCAGGGCTCTCGCGGGGTGCGATCGCCCGGGGTTAGGTAAGTTCGATTTCTGAACTCACCAGCAAGGGCTATCATAGCAATGTGAGTCAGAAAAGCGAACCGTCTAATCTCGGGCGTCCCCGGGTCTGCTCCATCGCCGACGCGCTGGAGGTCGTCGGGGAACGCTGGAGCCTGCTCGTCCTGCGGGAGATCGGTTTCGGCGTGCACCGGTTCAAGGACATCCAGGTGAATACCGGCGCACCGCGGGAGACCCTTGCGCTACGGCTACGCAAGCTCGAGGAGGCCGGCGTCATCGAGCGCCGCCGGTACTGCGACCACCCGCCGCGCGATGAGTACCTGCTCACCGACGCCGGCCGGGAACTCACTCCGGTCCTCGGCGCGCTACGCGCGTGGGGCGAGCGCCATGTCACGCCCGCCCGCGGTGACGCTTCCCGCGCTGTTGTCCCGCCGCGGGCTGGCGGGTAGCCCGGGCCAGGCTAGACGCCGAGTCGCCGGAGACCTCATGAACAAAAAAGAGACGACCCGGTGCTGTCTCGCAGCACTTGGGTCGCCTGAGTTTTGCTGGGGTACCAGGACTCGAACCTAGACTAACAGAGCCAGAATCTGTCGGGCTGCCAATTACCCTATACCCCACTGGTCACACGGCTTCGGAGCTACCTGACCGCGCCGATGTAGTGTATCGAATCCCGCGTCCCAGAGCGAACCAACCCGAACCTTGTTACCGGAGGAGCGGGGCGGCGGGGGTGCGCCCGCCGCCCCGCTCCGGCCCCGTTACCCGAGGACCGTCCGCCTGAAGGAACCAGAACACGGGTTACTCAGGCTCCGCTACCAGGTGGTCGGGTTCGAACTCGTGCAGGACAGGCGGCTCGAGGGCCACCGCCACCTGGGACTTGCCGCTTGCCACGGCCCGCCCGCCGCCGAACACCGCGCGCAGGTCGCGCTTCACCACCTGCTCCCCGTGGGTGATCTCGTCGAGCATGCTGGCGTGCGCGAGCGCCGTGGCCGCCTTGCCGTTCGGGCTGGCCATGGCCGCGGTCGCGCCGTTGGCGGAAGCCAAGTCCGGGTCGAGCGGGACGTGCTGCCACTTCTTGTGCAGCTCCGGTACCGCCGTGAGCAGCATCTTCGTGTAATCGTGCTGCGGGTTGCCGAAGATCTTCCCCGTCGCGCCCATTTCCACGATCGCGCCGTGCCGCAAGATGATCGTCCGGTCCGACACGTAGTTGCCGAGCGACAGGTCGTGGGTGATGAACAGGATCGCCAGCCCCTGCCGCTTGAGCTTGACCAGCAGGTTCAGCACGTCCACCCGCGTCGACGCGTCCAGCATGGAGATGATCTCGTCGGCGATGAGCACCTTCACGTCCAGCAGCAGCGCGCGGGCGATGAGCAGCCGCTGCTGCTGCCCGCCGGACAGCTGGTGCGGGTACTTGCCGAGCACGTCTCCTGGGTTCAGCGCGACCGCGTCAAGCGCGGCCTCGATCTTGGCCGACCACTCCTTGTCGCTGACCTGCGGGAAGTACGACGAGCGCACTAGGTCAAAGACCCGGTCCGCGCGGTAGACCGGGTTGTAGGAGCTGAACGGGTCCTGGAAGACGCCCTGCACCTTCCGGTAGTAGTCCTTCAGGCCGCGCGAGGTGTAGGACGCGATGTCCTTGCCGTCGAAGGTCACCGTGCCCGAGGTGGGCTTGGTCAGCCGGAGCAGGATCTTGCCGATCGTGGTCTTGCCGCTGCCCGACTCGCCGATCAGCGAGATGACCTCGCCCGGCTTCAGCTCGAAGCTGACCTTGCGCAGCGCCGGGGTGAGCCCCCCGCCCCGGGTGGTCGACGGGTAGAGCTTGGAAACCTGGTCGAGCTTTAGCGTCGTCATACCTGCTCCTTCAGGGGCAGTCCCGGTGCGGTCGCGGCCGTCTCGGCTTGCTCCTGGCTGACCTTCCAGCACGCGACCAGGTGGCCCGGCTTGATCTCCTCGAACGGCGGGGTCTCCGTGCACTTCGCGAACGCGAACGGGCACCGCTCGCGGAAGCGGCAGCCGGACGGCGGGTTCACCAGCGACGGCGGGCGGCCAGGTATTCCGGTCAGCGTCACCTGGTCGTGCCGCACCCCCACCTCGGGCAGCGAGGCGAGCAGCGCCTGGGTGTAGGGGTGCAGCGGGCTGTCCACCAGCACTGACGTCGGTGCCCGCTCCGCCAGCCGGCCCGCGTACATGATCGCGATGGAGTCGGCGATCTGCGCCAGGATCGACAGGTCGTGGGTGATCGTAATGGCCGACTTGATGTAGCCGCGGTCGCGAAACTCTACCAGCATCTCGCCGACCGCACGCTGGGTGGACACGTCGAGCGCGGACGTCACCTCGTCGGCGACAAGCAGCGACGGGTTCAGCAGCGTGGACATGATGATCGTCACCCGCTGCCGCATGCCGCCGGACAACTCGAACGAGTACTTGCTGAGAACGTCCTCCTTCAGGCCAATCAGCTCAAGGCGGCGCCTCAGCTCGGTGTAGACCGCGTCTTTGTCCTTGACGTGGTGCGACTTGAGCAGGTCGCTGATCAGCTTGCCGATCTTCCGCGTCGGGGTGAGCGCGGACATCGCGTACTGCGGGACGAGG
The DNA here is from genome assembly GCA_963759545.1 of uncultured Actinomycetota bacterium. Taxonomy (GTDB): domain Bacteria; phylum Actinomycetota; class Actinomycetes; order Streptosporangiales; family Streptosporangiaceae; genus Trebonia. The sequence continues at coordinate 101,130 of CAVXAB010000015.1, read as the reverse complement.
GAGACCTCGGTCATCCGGCGGCGGCGCATGGCGTTGTTGTCCGCGATCGGCAGTTCCCTGCCATCCACGGCGACCTTGCCGCCCGTCGTCTTCATCCGTGCGTCCAGGTAGACCAGGGCATTCCCCAGGGTGGACTTGCCGCTGCCCGACTCGCCCGCCAGGCCCATGATCTCACCGTCGGCCAGGGAGAAGCTGACGTTGTCGACAGCGGTCACGTCACCGCGGTGGCTGCGGTACGCCACGGAGAGCTTCTCAACGCTAACGCTCATTGCTCCCTCAGCTTCGGGTTGAAGACCTCGTCGAGGCCGACGTTCGCGATCAGCAGCGCGAAGACCATCAGGGTCAGCACCGCACCCGGCGGGATAAACACCCACCACATGTGATAGAAGAGCGCGGAGTTGCTCGCTGCCTGGTTCATCATGTAGCCGAGCGAGACCGTCTGGCTCGGGCCGAGCCCGAGGAAGTCGTAGCTGGCCGCGATCAGCATGGAGCTGCCGAACAGCAGGATGATGACGAGGAACAGGTAAGACGCCATGTTCGGCGCGATTTCCTTGACGACGATCGACACCGGCCGCTTCCCTGACAGCCGGGCCAGGTCGACGTACTCGCGGCTGCGCAGCGAGAACGTCTGTGCCCTGACCGCCCTGGCCACCCACGGCCAGGTCGTCAGGCCGATGAACGTGCCCTCGAACAGGACGCTCCGCGAGGTCAGGTAGGAACCGATCACGATGAGCAGCACGAGGCTGGGGATCATCACCAAGACGTTGGTGATGAGCTGCAGGATCTCGTCCAGCCAGCCGCCGCGCCAGCCAGCGAGGAAGCCGATCACCAGGCCGACGATGGTGGCGAACAAGGCGCCGAGCGCGCCGATCAGATAGGACTCACGCAGGCCGTAGGTGAGCTGCGAGTACATGTCGTAGCCGTTGAGGTCGGTCCCTAGCCAGAAGGTGCTGCCCGGGTGCTGCACAGCCATGTTGGTGGTTGCCAGCGGCGCGTACTTGGCGAAGAACGGTGCGATGATCGCCGCCAGGACGAGGAGGACCTCCACGGTGAGGCCAAAGAGCAGCTTCGGGTTCCGCAGCCCGTAGTAGATGAACTCGTTGCGCTTAGGTGGCGCGGCCGCCACCCTGGCCGGTCCACCCGGCAGACCGGTGGTGGCGACCTCCGGAGCCGGCGCTTGGCTGATGGACTCGCTCATGCCGTGGCCCCCTGCATGCTCAGCCGCGTCCTCGGGTCAACCGAGAGGAACACCAGGTCAATGATGAAGTTCGCGAGCAGGACACCGATGACGATGAAGATGAAGATGCCCTGCAGCAGGAAGTAGTCCTGGGCACCGATCGCCTTGAAGATCAGGTTGCCGAGGCCGGGGTACTGGAAGGCGACCTCGGTGACGATGTTGCCGCCGATGATCACGCCGAGCGAGAGCGCGAGCCCGGAGAGCTGGGGCAGCGACGCGTTCCGGTACGCGTACCTGCGGACCACCCGCTCGCTGGAGCCGAGGGCGCGCAGGTAGCGGGAGGAGTCGTTCTCAAGCTCGTAGATGACCAGGTTCCGCATGCCGATCGCCCAGCCGCCGAGGCTCACCAGGAACACGGTGAGGAACGGCAGGAACCAGTGGTCGAGCGCGGAGGAGATGAACGCCCAGTCGAAGTGCGGAACGAGCCCTTCGTCGTAGCCGCCGGACGTCGGGAACAGGTGCCACAGCGGGCCGAACAGGTAGACGACCACCAAGGCGAGCCACGGGTAGGGGATCGCCTGCAGGCCGTAGCCGAGCGGCAGGACGGAGTTGTCGAGCAGCTTGCGGCGTGCCGCCGCCGCGCCCAGCCGGTTCCCCAGGACGTAGGAGAGCAGCACGGCCGGGACGAGCAGGGCGAGCGTGTACGGCATCGCCGAGAAGATGAGCGACCTGACCGTGGCCCCCTGGGCGAAGATGCTTTGCCCGAAGTCGCCGGTCAGCACGCCGTGCCAGAAGTTCAGGTACTGCTGCCACAGCGACACGTTGAGGCCGTAGGACGCCTGGAACTGCGCGTAGAGCGCCTGGTATCCCGCGGTGTTCGAAACGTTGTACTTGGCGAGCATTCCCTGGATCGGGTCGCCCGGCATGAAGTGCGGGAGCGCCCAGTCAACGGTGACGCCGATGAAGAACGCCAACGCGTACGTAATGATTTTCCTTGTCAGATATCGCCGCACTGCCTGGCTCCAGCTCCCGGATGTGGTTCAACGGCCCTCACGACCCGCTCCCCGGCCCGGTACAGGGCCGGGGAGCGGGTCGTTCGAGGACCGCTAGTGGTTAATGCGATCGGTAGCCGATGCTTGTCAGCTCGACTGCTTGACCGGAGTGAGCTGCGCCAGCGCCGGGACCGTGGTCATGGCGCCGATGTAGCCGTTCCACATGGCCGGGATGTTCTGGTCGTTGCTGCTCGTGCTCGACGGGAAGCTTGGACCAGTACTGGGTGTTGCCCTGGAACCAGATGCCGTTGTACCAGAGCGGGATCTCCGGCTGCGCCTGCAGGAAGTCCTTCTCCAGCGTGGAGTAGATCTGGTTCAGCTTGGCGGTGTCGGACGGCGAGGTAGCGGCCGCCTGCTGCACCAGGTTCCAGTCCGCCGGCGAGCTGATCCGCTCCCAGTTGAGCTGGGCGGACTGCTCCTTCTGGATCGGAAGCTGGTAGACGCGCTGGAAGTAGGACCACGGTGAAGAGTCCAGGCCAGCGTTGTTGTCCAGCGCCAGGTCGTAGGTGCCGTTGGTGATGTTAGCCGTGCGCTGGTTGAACGACGGCTCGGTGACCTGCACCTTGATGCCGACCGCGTTCAGCTCCTGCGCGATGACCGTCTGCGCGCTGTTCCAGTCGGACCAGCCCTGCGGGGCCTCGAGGGTGAGGGTGCGGCCGTTGTAGCCGGACGCGGCAAGCAGCTGCTTGGCCTTGGCCGGGTTGTAGGTGGTGGCGTTCTGGCTGACCACGGACTGGTCGATGAAGCCGTTCAGCGTGGGCAGCAGGCCCGTCGGGGTGGACGGCGACGCGATGCCGCCGTAGACCGCCTGAGCGATCGCCGACGGGTTCAGCGCGGCGGCCAGCGCCTTGCGGAAGTTGACGTTGTTCATCGGGGCCTTGGTGGTGTTCGGCTCGAGCCACACCGTGTTGCCCGACAGCATGTAATGCGACGCGGCGTTCCCGTAGAACTTGAGCGTGTAACCGCCGTTGCCGCCCTGCGCCTGGGTGAGCATGTTGATGCCCGGCAGGTAGTTGTTCGACCAGTCGATGTTGCCCGCGGTGAGCTGGCCGAGCTCCTGGCTGTTGGAGCTGTTGACCATGTCGACGAGGTACTTGAACTTGAACGAGAGGCCGAGCGCGGCGGTGCCCCACCAGTCCGACTTGGTCTGGTAGGCGACTTCCTGGGTGTTGGCGGTGTCCAGGGTCATCGGGCCGGTGCCAACGGGGTGGGTGTTGGCGTCGGTCGCGATCTTGCTGGCCGGGATCTTGGACCAGATGTGCTGCGGGAGGACGGGGGCCTTCCACAGGTAGTCGGTGAACTCGGTGTAGCCGGGCGTGCCCTTGAAGGTCACGGTGACCGTGTTGCCGCTGGCGACCGCGTTCTCGACCGTGGCGACGTTGGCCGAGTACGGGTCGGCCGTGTTGGTGCGCGCCAGGTTGATCGAGTAGGCGACGTCGGCGGCGGTCATCGCCTGCCCGTCGCTCCACTTGACGCCCTGACGCACGTTGATCACGTACGTGCTGCCCTGCCAGCCGGACGCCTCAGCGCCGGTGGCGAGCCACGGCTCGTACTGGCCCTTGATCGGGTCGTACAGGTACAGCGGCTCGTAGATGAGCCCCTGCGTACCGGTCGCGAACGCACCGGTGTCGAGCGGGTTCCAGTTCACCGGCGGCCCGTAGGCCGTGCCGCTGGTGTACAGCGTCTCGGCCCTCGGGAAACTGAGGGTCCCGCCGCTGCCGGCTGCCCCCGATGCCGATGCCGACGCTGACGACGAACCCGTCGCCGCCGGGCTACTCGACGAACTATTGCTGCACGCGCTCGCGACACCGAGCGTGAGCACGGCAACGGCGGCGGTCCCATACCGCCACCGCCTGCCCGTCCTACTCCTTGTAGTTCTCACCTGCTCCTGCCTCCTCACTAGCAAAGTCCTGCGATGACCCCGGGAGCCGACACCATCAAGGGGTAGAGACGTCGGTCGCGCCAATGCAGCGCGCCGACCGCCCCCGAGACGGTACCCCCACCTGGGGCGTTTTGTCCGTTCTAGGTGCGACGTCACCGTTTCGGACTGAAAGACCATTTCGTCCCGTCCGTCCCGATGCCGCCGCTGAACAGGTGGGCTATACCGGTTAAGTGTTAACCCAAAGCAGCGTCTACGTAAAGAGCCGTCTTTGTATCTCTCGGGTCGCGATCAGGTCTCAGCGGTCCGCTTCTGGGGTCACGGACGCGGTCCGTGGCGCAGGTCACCGCCGCCAGCAGGCTCCCGCCGGTACCCGACAGCAGGATCCAGAACGGGTGCTTGCCACGCCACTGCGCCGGAAAACACCGCTTGGGCGGCTCAGGCCGTACAGGCCCGGGCGCCGCCACCAGCAACGCCTAGGCCGTCAGGCGGGAACGGCGCGGTGTCGCGATGTCGGGCATGCCTGCCGGACCAGAGCTCGCCCGGGCCTGGAGCACCGGCGTGGCCTCCATGACGTTCTCCGGACGGCCGCCCGCCGCCAGTTCGCGCAGCATCCGCGCGGCGGTTGAGCCAGCGCCGGCGATGTCCCGGCGCAGCGCGGTCAGCGCGGGGTGCATGAGCTCGCACAGCGCGGAATCATCCCAGGAGACGATCGACACGCCGTCTGGCACGCTGACGCCCATCCGCTGCGCGACGCCAAGCCCGGCGGCCGCCATCACGTCGTTGTCGTAGAGGATCGCGCTCGGCGGCTCGGCGGAACCGAGCAGCCCGACGGTCGCGTGGGCCCCGTGCTCGGCCGTGTAGTCGGCCTCGACGGAGAACGCGGTGAGCCCGGCCGCCGCGGACGCCGCCGCGAACGCGTCCTTGCGTAGCACCGAGTGCCAGTACGACGCCCGGCCGCCTACCCGGGCGATCCGCCGGTGGCCCTGGGCCGCGAGGTTGCCGACCACGAGGTCCACGGCGACGCGGTCATCCTGCCAGATCGCCGGCAGCGAGCCTGCGCCGCGCGGCGTCCCGATCACCACGGCGGGCATGCGCAGCTTCTCGATCACCGCGATCCGGCGGTCGTCGACCTGGAGGTCAACGACGAACACGCCGTCCACCCGCCGCTGCGCCCACCACTGCCGGTAGAGCTCGATCTCGGCGTCGACGTCCTCGGTCATCGTGAACTGAAGCAGGACCTGGTGCGCGGCGAGGTCGGCCTGGATGCCGGAGACCAGCTGCATGAAAAACGGCTCGATGCCGAGCGTGCGGGCCGGCCGGTCGATCACCAGGCCGAACACACCGGACCTGCCGACCGTCAGCGCGCGGGCGGCGCTGTTGGGCTGGAAGCCGATTTCCTCGGCGATCGCCAGGATCCGCTCCCTGGTCGCGGCGGATACCCCAGGCTGTCCGTTCAGGGCGAAGGAGACCGCGGCCTTGGTCACGCCGGCCCGCTGGGCGATGTCGGTAATGGTCGGACGCTTCATCCGGGCCCCCTCATCTCCCGAACCTCTTCCACCCGACCGTGACCGACCGATGACTCCCTGGGCAGGGCAGGACGAAGAGATTCGCTGTCCCGGTTAAGCATAACCGGGATGCGTCCGGGACGCGTCCCGGTAAGTCCCGGGAAAATCCCCGGTAAGTCCGGGACGCGTCCAATAACCAGCCCCTACCGTGGACGACGCTGCACTAAACCGGTATAGTCCAGGACGACCGGGCCGGCATTGAACACCTCTCGTCTGCCCGGCCGGGCCGGGCACGATCGCGGTCTTTGCGATCAGGCCCGGCCGGGCAGACATCGGGAGTACGGGGGGTTCGCCTCCCGGGGATAGCCGCCGCCTGGCGGAGGAGGCCACATGCGCAGGAACACATCGAGGGTCATGGCCGGCGGCGTGCCGGTGGACTGGCTCGGCGCGAACTTCTGGTCGCGAACCGGCGGGCCGCTCATGTGGCGCCACTACGACCCGGCGGTCGTCACCGCGGAGCTTGCCGTGCTCAAGCGCCACGGCCTGACCATGACCAGGTCGTTCTTCTACTGGCCGGACTTCATGCCCGGCCCGTACGAGATCGACGAGACCATGACCGGGCGCTTCGCCGACTTCCTCGACAGGCACGCCGAGCAGGGTCTCGCGACCATTCCCACCTTCATCGTCGGCCACATGTCCGGCGAGAACTGGGACCCGGCCTGGCGGAACGACCGCCACCTCTACAACGACGTCTGGATGGTCGGCAGGCAGGCCTGGTTCGCCGCCGAGATGGTCCGCCGCTTCCACGCGCACCCCGCGGTCACGGGCTGGCTGGTCACCAACGAGATGCCGATCTACGGCGGCTCGGACACGGATCACGAGATCGTCGCGACCTGGGCGCGGATCATCAAGGACGCGGTCAGGGCGGCCGGCGGGCACCAGCCGTTCTCGCTGGGCGACGGCGCCTGGGGCATCGAGGTCACCGGCAGGGACAACGGCTTCCGTCTGACCGAAGTATCGGAAATGACGGACTTCCTCGGCCCCCACACTTACCCCGTCGGCGACGACCCCGTCCGGCAGCGCTACGCCGCCGCCATCGCCTGCGAGCTGTCCGGCACGTTCGGCAAGCCGGTGATCATGGAGGAGTTCGGCGTCAGCTCCGACTTCGCCTCCGACGCCAACGCGGCCACGTACTACCGGCACGTGCTGCACAGCACGCTGCTCGCCGGCGCGACCGGGTGGATCGCGTGGAACAACACCGACTTCGCCCTCCCGCACCAGGACCCGTACCGCCATCACGCGTTCGAGCAGAACTTCGGGCTCACCGACGCGCACGGCACGCCCAAGGCCACGCTCACCGAGATGAAGTCCTTCGCGCAGACGCTCAAGGCCATTGACCACACCAACTGCGAGCGCGCGGACACCGACACGGCGCTGATCGTCTCGGCCTACCTGGACAACCAGTTCCCGTTCACCTCGCCTGACAGCCACGTGGCCGTCGCCAGGGGACTTCACCAGTCCTACATCGCCGCGCGGCTCGCCGACCTGCCACCCAAGCTGACCAGGGAAACCGACGGCATCGAGCCGGGTGCCCGGCTCTACCTCGCGCCGTCGGTCAAGCAGTTCCTCGCCCCCACCGCCGCCACGCTCGAACGCCTCGCCGAAGACGGCGCGACCGTCTACGTCTCCTACTGCGCCGGCGACGTGCCCTGGCACCGCGGTCCGTCGTACGGTGCGATGAACGAGCTCTTCGGCATCAGGCACCAGCTCGACGTCGGCCTCGTCGACCCGATCACCGACGAGCTCGTCGAGATCACCCTCGCCAGGGACTTCGGCGGCCTGAGCAGGGGAACCGCGCTCACGTTCCCGGTCGCGGGTAACGAGCACGCGCGTTCCTACCTGCCCGTGATCCCGACGACCGCGGAAGTGATCGCCACCGACGCGCACGGCCGCCCCGCCATCCTGCGCCGCCAGACAGGCCGCGGCGCCCTGCTTCTGTGCACCTACCCGCTCGAGTACATGGCCTCGGCCGTCGCCCGGGTCAACCCGGACGCGACGGTCGCGCTCTACTCCGCACTCGCCACGCACGCGGGGATCCGCAGGACCGTGACCGTCGAGGACCCGGACGTCGCCTGCGACGTCCTCGTGCACCGCGACGGGACGCGGTACGCGGTGATCGTCAGCCACGCCGACGAGACGCTGACCGTCAAGCCGGCGCTCAGCGCGGCCGGCGAACTCGCGCCGCCCCTGGGGCTGACCGCGCTCGGAGAGACAGAGGTCACGGACACGGTCACGCTGCACCCGTTCGGAGTCAAGGTCTTCAAGATCGCCGAGAGCTAGGAGTCACGTGGCAGCCGTGGAGCCGTACGCGCCAAGCACGACCTCCCACCCGGAGTCGTAACTGAGGCGGGCCTCCGCTCCGTCGGCGCGCCGGTCCCAGCCGGAGCGCGTTAGCGCGACCACCGTGGCCGCCGCGCCCGTTTCGTCCGGATTGTCCGGGCGCGGCACCGCCGCCCGACCATGATCATGTGGATTCCGCAGCTCATTTGATGCCGAATCCACATGGGAACGAAAACGCCGCTGCTTCCTTCCGACTGCGCCGTCTCACCGAACAGTGAGTGCGCTGCCTTGCGACCTTCCGTGACTTCGTGCTGACTGAGATCAGGCTGGCAGGCAACTGCCGGTAAGAGCAGATAGGTTACGACGCATGCCTTGGTATGACATGCCGCTCGAGCGGCTGCGCGAGTACCGTACGAGCACGCAGGAGCCGGAAGGGCTCGACGAGTGGTGGGCCAAGCGCCTGGATCACGCGCGGGCGCAGGCACGGCCGGCCACGTTCACGCCGCACGAGCCGGACGTCTACCGCCCGTTCCAGGTGTTCGACGTGGAGTTCTCCGGGGCCGGCGGCGACCCGATCCGTGCCTGGTACATCAAGCCCGGCGGCCAGGCGAACTCGCCGGTCGTGGTGAAGTTCATCGGCTACGGCGGCGGCCGGGGCGCGCCGTCCGAGCACTTCCTGCTGCCCGCACTCGGCTACGCGGTGCTCGTCATGGACAGCCGCGGACAGGGCGGCCGCTGGTCAACCGGCGCCACCCCGGACGGCCGGGGCGGCACGGGCGCCGAGAACTCGCTGGTCATGACCCGGGGCATCACCACGCCAGAGGACTACTACTACACCCGGATGTTCACCGACGCGGCGCGCGCGGTGGACGTCGCGCTCGAGCTCGCCGGCGCGGAAGCGACCGTCGCGGTCAGCGGCGGCAGTCAGGGCGGCGGGCTGGCGCTGGCCGCCGCGGCGCTGCACCGGGACGCGGTGAGCGTGTGCCACGCGGACGTCCCGTTCCTGTGCGACATCCAGCGGGCGATCACCCTCGCGCCGCACGCGCCGTACACCGAGATCCCGGAGTTCCTCGCGGAGAACGTCGCGCTCATCGACACGGCGCTGAACACGCTGCGCTACGTCGACTGCGCGCTGCTCGCCCGCCGGATCACGGCGACGACCCTGGTCAGCGTCGGGCTGATGGACGACATCTGCCCGCCCTCGACGGTCTTTGCCGCCTATAACGAGATAACCGCGGACAAGGACATCATCGTGTACCCGTACAGCGGGCACAGCGTGCCGCACGCGCACGCCGAGCCGCAGCTGAAGCACCTGCGGCGGCACTTCCCTATCTGAGGCCTTGCCTGATGTGGCTGGCGCGTGGTTGCGGGCGCGGGGTGTGCGTATCTGTTGTGGCTAGAGTTTCCGGTGTAAAGCCTTGTGATCTTAGTCGATTACATTTAACAAATCACGTACTTATCATTTTTGCGTCGAAGGCTAATCATGTCTTTATGGTGAACCCTCGGCTGAAAGCCAGATCAACTCTGCGCTTCCCCTATCACTTGATTGCCGCCGCCGCAGCGGTGGCGCTCTTCGCCGGGCTAGCCGCCTGCACCGCGCCGGCCACCACCAGCAGCGGCGGCGGCGGCGGCTCCACCGCCTCGGCCGGGTCGGGCAGCATCACCGTTGGCCTCGCTGAAGCGCCCGACGCCCTCGACCCGACGACGGCCGCCACCTTCGTCGGGCGCACGGTGTTCGCGAACATGTGCCAGAAGCTGTACGACATCAACGCCGGGCTGCAGATCGTGCCGCAGCTCGCCGCCTCGCTCCCGGTCATCACCGATGGCGGGCGCGCCTACACCATCAACCTCAAGCCCGGCATCCTGTTCAACGACGGCACGCCATTCAACGCGGCGGCGGTGAAGACCACGATCGACCGGTACCTGACCAACCCGCAGTCCAACCGCGCCAGCGAGCTCAAGGGCGTGACCAGCGTCGCCGTGACCGGGCCGGATACCGTCGTGCTGCACCTGTCCAAGCCGTTCGCCCCGCTGACGTCGGTCCTCGCCGACCGGGCCGGCATGATCCTCTCGCCGAAGCAGCTGGCCAAGCTGGGCAACAACTTCGCGCAGGACCCGGTGTGCGTCGGACCGTTCGAGTTCTCCTCCCGGCCCAGCCTGGACACCATCGTGCTGAAGAAGTCGCCTTACTACTACGGCAAGTCCCACGTGCACCTGTCCACGGTCACCTTCGAGGTCATCTCGGATCCGAGCACGATGGCGGCCGACCTGGAATCGGGTCAGATCCAGATAGGTGACCAGATCGCGCCCCAGGACGTCAAGACGCTGCAGAACAACGCGAGCACCACCGTCGAGGGCCAGAACTCGCTTGGCTACGAGGGCCTAGACATCAACACCGGCAACGTGAACGGGTCGCTGAAGGCCTACGGCACCGCGAGCAACCCGTTCGCCACGCACCCCACGCTGCGCGAGGCGTTCGAGTTGTCGCTGAACCGCGCGCAGCTGAACCAGGTCGCCTTCGACGGGCTCTACACGCCCGGCTGCACGCCAATCCCGCCAAACAGCCCGTGGGCGGTGAGCGTCCCGTGTCCCGCGCAGAACATCACCGAGGCGAAGAGCCTCATCGCGGCTACCGGGCTCAAGACGCCGGTCCACGTCACGCTCATGCTGGAGAACGCCCCGCTTGAGCTGCAGATCGGCTCGATCATCCAGTCGATGGCGGCGCAGGCCGGCTTCGCCGTGACCCTCCAGCCGCTTGAGTTCACCACCACGCTGTCCAGGGCGGCGGCCGGCGACTTCGAGATGTACCAGATCGGCTGGTCGGGCCGGATCGACCCGGACCAGAACATCTTCAGCGACTGGTACCCGGGCGCCGGGCTCAACTACACAGGCGCGGACTACCCGGCGCTGAACAACCTGCTCCTGCAGGCCCGCGCGTCCACGTCCACCGCACAGCGACAGCAGATCTACACGCAGGCCGTCCAGCTGATGCACCAGGAACTCAACATCATCTACCTGTGGTACGACAAGTACTACCTCGGGGTCAGCAAGAACGTCACCGGCGTGCAGTACTTCCCCGACGGGCTGATCCGGCTCGAGTACGCGCAGGTGGGCTGATTGCCTTGGGCCATCGCGCGGCGCACCTTCATCGCGCTCGTCACCTTGCTGCTCGCGACGATCGTGGTGTTCGGCGCCGTGCACGCACTCCCCGGCGGTCCGGCGACGGCGCTGTCGGCGGACTCCACCAACCCGGCGGCGCTCGCCGCGACCATTCACCGGTACGGCTTCGACCAGCCGCTGCCCGTCCAGTACGCGCGGTGGATCGGCGAGGTGCTGCGCGGGCAGCTGGGCACCTCGCCGGTCACCGACATCCCGGTGGCCACGCAGCTCGCGCAGCGCCTGCCGATTACGCTTGAGCTCGCGGTGCTTGCCCTGGCGTTCGCCGTCGCGCTCGGCGTCCCCGCCGGCGTCGCCGCGGCCGTCCGGCCGGGGCGCGTCACCGACTGGGTCGCGAGCGCGGCGGCGCTCGGCGGGCTCTCCCTGCCGCACTTCTGGTTCGGCATCCTGGCCATCTTGATCTTCGCGGTGCACCTGCACGTGCTGCCGTCCGGTGGCTTCGTGCCGCTGAGCGGCGGTCTCGGCGGGAACCTGTCGCACATGGTCATGCCGGTGATCGTGCTCGGCACCGGGCTCGCCGCGGTGCTCATGCGGCAGACACGGGCGGCGATGATCGAGGCGCTCGGCGCCGATTACGTGCGGACCGCCCGCGCCAAGGGATTGCGCGAATCGCAGGTGATCTGGATTCACGCGCTGCGCAACAGCCTCGTCACCGTGGTCACGGTGGTCGGGCTGCAGCTCGGCGGCCTGATCGCCGGCATCGTGACCGTGGAGGAGGTCTTCAACATCCCCGGTATCGGACAGCTCACGCTCGACTCGGTCTACCAGCGGGACTACCCGACGCTGCAAGGGGCGGTGCTGCTGACCGCCGCCGGGTACATCATCGTGAACCTGCTCACCGACGTGTGTTACGCGCTCATCAACCCGCGGCTGCGGGTCACCGTCGGCAGGAGTGCCGCGTGACCGCGGGGATCGCCGGGCCGGGCGTTCCGGCACCGCTCGGCGCGCGAGCGGCGGCGCGGATGGTCCGCGCCGCCAGGACGCGCCCCCGGTTCAGCGCGCTGGCGATGGTCGGCGCAGTGGGCTCGGTCATCGTCGTGCTCGTCGCCGTATTCGGCCCGCTCGCCGCGCCGTACGACCCGAACGCGCCGAACTTCGCCCTCGTGCTCGCCCCGCCGCTGTCCCCGCACCACCTGCTCGGCACCGATCAGCTCGGCAGGGACGTGCTGTCCCGGATGCTCTACGGCGCGCGCACCACACTCGCCGCAGGAATCGTCTCTACGCTGCTCGGCACCGCGGTCGGGCTGCCGTACGGAATGATCGCCGGGTACTTCCGCGGGCCGGTTGACACGCTGCTGATGCGGGTTGCCGACGTGCTGCTCGCCTTCCCGTTCCTGCTGCTCGCCGTCGGACTCGCCGCGATCTCCCAGCCCACCCTGTGGACCGCGGTGCTCGCGCTCGGCGTCGCGCAGGTGCCGCAGATCGCCCGGATCGCCCGCGCCGCGACGCTAGAGGTACGCGGCCTCGAGTACGTCCAGGCCGCGCTGGTGAACGGCGAGCGCGACCTGACGATCCTGCGGCGGCAGATCCTCCCGAACGTGCTTCGCCCGGTTACCGTGCAGACCACGGTCGCCATCCCGGCCTCGATCGTCGGCGCGGCGATCTTGTCGTTCCTCGGCCTCGGCGTCCAGCCGCCCACCGCGGACTGGGGCGGGATGCTCGCCCAGGCGCAGCAGTACCTGTACCAGGCGGCCTGGCTCGGGGTCTTCCCAGGCGTCGCGATCTTCCTCACCGCGCTCTGCTTCAACCTGTTCGGCGACGGCATCACCGACGCGCTCAACCCTCGGGGGCGGCGATGAGCAGAGACCCCGCTGCTGCGGATCGAGGACCTGCGGATCAGCTTCCACACGGCCCACGGCCCGGTGCTCGCGGTCAACGGCGTGTCGCTCTCGCTGCACGACAACGAGGTGCTCGCCATCGTCGGCGAGTCGGGTTCCGGCAAGACGCTGACCGGGCTGTCCGTGCTCGGCCTTGAACCGGCCGGCGCCGCAGTGACCGGGCGCATCTGGTTCCGTGACGAAGAACTGCGCGCGGCCTCGCCGCGGCGGCTGCGCGACATCCGCGGCGCCACGATCGCGATGATCTTCCAGGAGCCGATGACCGCGCTCAACCCGTCGCTGACCGTCGGCCGCCAGGTCGCCGAGGTGCTCCGCAGGCACCAGGGGCTGTCGTGGACGGACGCCAGGTCCCGGGCGCTCGAGCTGTTCGACCTGGTCCGGATGCCGTCCGCGGCGCGGCACCTGCGGTCCTACCCGCACCAGCTGTCCGGCGGGATGCGGCAGCGGGTCATGATCGCCATGGCCGTCGCCTGCGACCCCGAAGTACTGATCGCCGACGAGCCGACGACCGCGCTCGACCCGACGATCCAGGCCCAGATCCTCAGCCTGCTGCGGGACCTGCGCGGCTCCCTCGGCATGTCGGTGCTGCTCATCACCCATGACCTCGGTGTGGTCAGCCGCATGGCCGACCGGGTGGTGGTGATGTACGCCGGGTACGTGCTCGAGCAGGCGCCGACCACCGAAGTGCTCGCGTCGCCGGCCCACCCCTACACGACCGGGCTGCTCGGCGCGGTGCCGCAGCCGGACAGCAACGCCGAGACCCGGCGGCTGACGCCGATCGCCGGCCAGGTGCCGCTGCTGCGCGCCGAGCCCGCATGCTGCGTGTTCAGCCCGCGCTGCGCGCACGCTGAGCCCCGGTGCCTGACCGGCCAGCCCGCCCTCCGTCAGGTCACGCGGGGCGACACGACGGGTGAGGCGCACCGGGCCGCCTGCGTTCTCGACCGTATCCCCGATCCGGCGCGGGAGGCCGCGCCACGAGCACAGGCGACATGAACGCGAGCGACACGAACACAAGCGCGGAGTGCCCGGCGCTCACGGTGACTGGGCTGCGCAAGGCGTTCCGCGTGCCCCGCTCGGCCGGCGGCGGCGCGGTGCACGCGGTGGCGGGCGTCGACCTGACGATCGGGCGCGGCGAGATCGTCGGCCTCGTCGGGGAGTCCGGCAGCGGGAAGACCACCGTGGCGCACTGCGTGCTGCGCCTGCTCGAACCGGACGCCGGCGCGATCGCCCTCGACGGGGCCGACATCACGCACCTGCCCCGGCGCAAGCTCACGCCACTGCGGCCCAAGATGCACATGGTGTTCCAGGATCCCTATTCGTCGCTGAATCCCCGGATGAAGGTCGCCGACATCGTCGCCGCCCCGCTCCGCGCCCAGCGGCACCTGCGGCCGACGTCACGACGGAAGCTCAACGCCGAGGTGGACGAGATGCTGGCCCAGGTCGGCCTTTCCGCGCAGCTGCGCGGCAGCTACCCGCATGAACTATCCGGCGGTCAGCGGCAGCGGGTCGGGCTGGCCAGGTCCCTGATCGCCCGGCCGCTGCTGCTGGTGGCAGATGAGCCCACCTCGGCGCTCGACGTCTCGGTGCAGGCCGCCATCCTCAACCAGTTCGCCGACCTGCAGCGCGACCTCGGCTTCTCCTGCCTGTTCATCTCGCACAACCTCGCGGTCGTGCACTACCTCTGCGACCGGATTGCGGTCATGCGGGGAGGTGAGATCGTCGAGGCCGGCGCCCGCGAGCAGGTCTTCCGGTCACCCAGTCACCCCTACACCAGGGAGTTGCTCTCCGCGTCCGACGTCAGTCCCTGATCACTACCCGGTTGGTCAGCGTCCCGATCGACTCGACCGTCACCGATACCTCGTCGCCGTCGGTCAGCGGGCCGACGCCCTCCGGGGTACCGGTCAGCAGCACGTCGCCTGGCAGCAGGGTCATCACCGACGACACGTACTCGACCAGCGACGGCACGTCCCACAGCAGCTCAGACGTGCGCGCGTGCTGCTTGACCGCGCCGTTGACCGTCGTGGTGATGCCCAGGTCGGCGGGGTCGGCACCGGTCTCCATCCACGGCCCGAGCGGGCAGAACGTGTCGAAGCCCTTCGCCCGCGTCCACTGCCCGTCCTTGAGCTGGAGGTCCCTGGCGGTCACGTCGTTGGCGCAGGCGTAGCCGAAGATGACATCGGCCGCCCGCTCCCTGGGCACGTCCCGGCACAGCCTGCCGATGATTACGGCAAGCTCTCCCTCATAGTCCACCCGGTCGGTGATCTTCACCGGGTAGGCGATGCGGTCACCGGGGCCGGTCACCGACGTGGACGGCTTGAGGAACAAGATCGGCTCGGCGGGCAGTTCTGTGCCGCCCATCTCCTTGACGTGCTCGGCGTAGTTCTTGCCGACCGCTACCACCTTGGACGGCAGCACCGGGGCAAGCAGCCGCACCTCGGCGAGGGGGTAACGGTTCCCGGTGAACTGCACGCCCGCCGGGTCGACCCCGAACGGGTGGCCGTACAGCTCCGCGATCGTCTGCGACTGGCCGCTCTCACTCTCACCCTCAACCACGCCATAGGCCACGCCGTCGCCCTTGGCGAACCTCGCGATACGCACGATGCTCCTTTGCTCGCTGTCGCTTTCGAGCCTACTTGCGCCAAACCGAACTGAGAAACGCCGCGGCTCGTGCCCGGGGAACGGGGGTCCCCCTAGGGATTACTGCTGATATCCCTCCACCTCAGACACCGGCCGGGCGGCCGCATCTTCCGGGCGCTCCCCGAACTCCCGCTTGGCCCGGCGCTGGCGCAGCAAATCCCAGCACTGGTCAAGCGCCTGTTCAGTCGAACGAAGACGCTCCCGCTCCTGTTCCGTGCTCAGCTCGCCCCGCTGGAGCTGGCTTCGCAGCTCGTGCTCGGTGTCGATCAGCTCAGTGATCCGCGACATGATCTCTTTGTCGTCCATGTGCTTAAGGTATGCCCGCGGCCGTCAGGCGTGCGCACGGGTCCGCGCGTTCTTCCGGACGAGTGCGTGGCTTGCGTCTCGTTCGCGTCCCTTTACCCCGTAGCCGGGTCAGACGTTGGCCTTGGTCGCTTGGGCAAGGCGGGGGTCTTGGCTGAGGGCCTCGGAGGCGCGCAGGGCCGGGGCGGCGACCGCGATCCAGGCGGCTAGCGCGAGGGGGATGAGGAGGGCCAGGTGCAGGCCGATGTTGTTGGCTACCAGGCCGATGATCGCCGGGCCCGCGGCCATGCCGGTGTAGCCGAGGCCGACGACCCTGGCCAGGCCGGAGCCCGGGCGGAACGGGTCGGCGCGGCCGCCAGCCGCGAAGACCTGGGGGACGACGATGGACAGGCCCGCGCCGAAAGCGGTGAAGCCCGCGATGGCGACGGCCGGGACCGGCGTGGCAAGGGCCAGCGTGAGGCCGGCGGTCGCGATCAGGCCGCAGACCCGGATGACGGAGACCACGCCGAACCTGCGGATGAGCCGGTCGCCGACTGCGCGGCCAAGGGTCATCGTGACCGAGAACGCGGCGAAGCCGAGGGCGGCGAAACCTGCGCTGGTGCCCAGGTTGTCCTTGAGGTAGACGGCCGACCAGTCGCCCGCCGCGCCCTCTCCCACCAGGCCGCACACACCGAGCACGCCGAGCGCCAGGACGAGGCGCCGCACCCGCCGCCTCGCGTCCGGGGTGGCGTGCTCCCGGCCGACGAGGCTGGCGTCAACAAGCGCAGGGCCGCCGAGGGCAGGGCCAACGAGGTCGGGCGCGGCGAGGTCGGGGCGCGGCGGGGGCGGTCGGGCGCGGCGGGGGCTGGCTTGCCCGCGAGGAGCCACGGGCCCGCGGTGCCGTCGATGAGCGCGCCGACCACGCCGACGGCGGCCAGCGAGGGGAGCAGCGCGACGCCTGCCCAGGCGAGGCCGCCGCCGGCCAGCGAGCCGAGGATGGCGCCGAGGCTGTAGAAGGCGTGCATCGACGTCATCACCGGCCTGGCGTAGGCGGCCTCGACGCGGACGCCCTGGGCGTTCTGCGCGACGTCGAGGGTTCCGCCGACCACGCCGATGACGAACAGCCCCGCCATCAACTCGGGCAGGGTGTGGGCCAGGCCAGGGGTCACGATCGCCACGCAACTGCCGACGCCGCAGATCCGGCAGAGCACGCGGCTGCCCACGCGGTCGACGAGCCGCTCCGCCAGGGCCGCGCCGAGCACAAGCCCGACGGGAACCGCGAGGAGCGCGACGCCGAGGGTCCCGTCGGACAGGTGCACCTGTGACTTGGCGGAAGGGACGCGCGCCATCCACACCCCGCCGGTCAGCCCCATGACCAGGAAATGCGCCGAGATCGCAAAGCGCGCGGGTCCGATGGCCCCGCGCTGCCATTTCCGTCTGCTGCCTCTGGCCTCGGCCGAGGCCGCCGGCTGGCCAGAATTACGCACTAGGCCACAATACCGGCGAATCGCCGGCACGCCGGCGCGGTGGACGCCACTCTGGTCACGGCTCGCCTGTCCCCGTGTGGCGTTAGGCCGGTAGCCAGCCCAACGCCACACGGGGAGGGTGCGGGCCTCGGGGTAGTAGCTAGGCGAGCGCCCACCGGCCGGCCCCGCATCACTGTCCTAGTTGGCCGGACGGGTGCAAGCGCGCATCCGTTCGGAGTTAGCGGTTGTTTGGTTTTTCTGAGACGCGCGAGCCTTAACGAGCCACGGGCGCCTGGTGAGTCCGCCGTGGTTCTGGCTGTCGCCGTCGCCCGGGTCTGCCTTGTGGGCGGGCCGGGCAACCAGCGTCCGCCGTGCCCTGATGTGCCTCGTGAGCCAGTCAAAGGGCAGGGCGGGACCGGAGCGCCGTGGGTAGACGGAGCTCCGGGAGCGCGCCTCAGGGCTTATTCGGGGATGCGGCCCGCGCGCAGCAGGCCGTAGGTGACCGCCTCTTCCAGGGCGTGCCAGGAGGCGGAGATCACGTTCTCGTCCACGCCGACCGTCGACCAGGTGTCGCCGTCGGCGTTGCTCGACTCGATGAGCACCCGGGTGATCGCGCCGGTGCCCGCCGAGCCTTCGAGGATGCGGACCTTGTAGTCGGTCAGCTCCAGGGTGGCGAGCTCGGGGAAGGTCTGCTCAAGCGCGGCGCGCAGGGCGCGGTCGAGCGCGTTCACCGGGCCGTTGCCCTCGCCGACCGCGACGACGCGCTCGCCCTTGGCCTCAAGGCGCACGGTGGCCTCGCTGGTGACGACGCCGTCCTCGCGCTGCTCCACGATCACCCGCCAGGACTCCACGGTGAAGTGCCGCCTGCGCTCCCCCGCGAGCTCGTCGCGCAGCAGCAGCTCGAAGCTCGCGTCGGCCGCCTCGAAGGAGTACCCCGTGGCCTCAAGCGACTTGACCTTGTCGGTGACCCGGCCGATGACCTCCTTGTCGCCGGACAGGTCGAAGCCGAGCTCGCGGCCCTTGAGCTCCACGGAGGCGCGGCCAGCCATGTCGGAGACGAGCATCCGCATGTCGTTGCCGACCAGCTCGGGGTCGATGTGCTGGTAGAGCATCGGGTCGACCCTGATCGCCGAGGCGTGCAGCCCGGCCTTGTGCGCGAAGGCAGACAGGCCGACGTACGGCTGGTGGCTGTCCGGCGTGACGTTGGTGACCTCGCTGATCGCGTGCGCGATCCGCGTCATCTCCGTGATGCCCGCGCCGTCGAGTACGACCTTGCCCTTCTTCAGCTGCAGCCCGGCGACCACGCTGAACAGGTTCGCGTTGCCTGCGCGCTCGCCGTAGCCGTTGGCGGTGCCTTGCACGTGGGTGGCGCCCGCCTCGACGGCGACCAGGGTGTTCGCGACGCCGCAGCCGGTGTCGTCGTGGCAGTGGATGCCGACGCGCGCCGCGGTCCCCGACACGACCGCGTGGACGATGTCGCCAAGCTCGGTCGGCATCATGCCGCCGTTGGTGTCGCACAGCGCGATCACGGACGCTCCCGCCTCGGCGGCGGCGCGGACGCACTCAAGCGCGTACGCGGGATTGGCCTTGTAGCCGTCGAAGAAGTGCTCGGCGTCGAGGAAGACCCGCTGGCCCTCTTCGGTCAGGTGCCGCACGGTGTCCGCGATCATCGCGAGGTTCTCGTCGAGCGTGGTCCGCAGGGCCAGCTCCACGTGACGGTCGTGGCTCTTGGCGACCAGCGTGACGACGGGGGCGCGTGACTCGCGCAGGGCGGCCACCTGGGCGTCATCGGCGGCGGCAACACCCGCCTTACGCGTCGAGCCGAA
The DNA here is from genome assembly GCA_963759545.1 of uncultured Actinomycetota bacterium. GTDB lineage: Bacteria > Actinomycetota > Actinomycetes > Streptosporangiales > Streptosporangiaceae > Trebonia. The sequence continues at coordinate 81,948 of CAVXAB010000015.1, read as the reverse complement.
CGCCGCCAGCGTCGCGTGCCGCAGGTCAAGCTCGGTCTGCGCGCGGCGGAAGAACTCGGTGTCCTTCGGAATCGCCCCCGGCCAGCCGCCCTCAATGAAGCCGACGCCGAGCCGGTCCAGGTGCCTCGCGATCACCAGCTTGTCGGCAACCGTGAGGTTCAGGCCCTCCTGCTGCGCGCCGTCGCGCAAGGTGGTGTCGTAGACGTGGAACTGGTCGTCGAGCATCGTCGCTTCCGTTTCTTCCGTGTCGTGTTGGTGGCGGCCGTCGCGTTTCAGAGCAAACAAAAAGACCCCTCGCGGAACGCGAGAGGTCTGCGCGTCAGCACCTGCCCTGGCACCATCCTGCCGGGCGAAGCCCGGCATCGGGGGTCCGGGGTCGTCCCCCGGGCACGCTACGAGCCTTTGCTAAATCTGCCAAGGCCATGAGTAGCTCGCCGACGCGCCTGCCGATAATGATCAGCTGGGTCGTCACGGAAGCTAGTGTGCCACATCCCGGCGGGTGTGCGCCAACCGGGACATGCCCAACTCTTGTTCTTCGGGTCATCCGGCAGCTCTTGTCGGCCTCGGCGGGCCTGATACGATCGCGGTTTTTGCGATCAGGCCCGTCGGGGCCGACACCGGGGGTCCGGGGGTCGCCCCCCGGGCTAACACAGGGTCAGCCGGCGGCCTTGAGGAAGCTCCCGGCCAGGGCCGCGGCCGCCTGCGAGGCAGTGCTGCCCGTCTCGAGCACGGCGACGGCCAGGCTGCCCCGGTACCCGACGAACCAGCTCAGGTACGAGTGCTTCCCCGACGGGACCACGCCGGCCTGACCGTACACCGGGGTGCCAGGGAGGTTCGCCGCCTGCGCCGATCCCTTCGTGACGGCAAGTCGCATCAGCTGCCGCAACTCATCGAGCTGCGTCCCGGCCAGCGGCGCCTGCCAGGTGGCGGGCGTGTCGGTCGGCAGGAGCACGGGAGAGCGCCCGGCGCCCGCCGCGACCTCGGCCGCCACGGTCGCCATGCCGAGCGGGCTCATCAGCACGCCGCCGGTGCCGGTCGCCTGCGCGGCCACATTCGCCTCGCCGGACACCGTCGGGGCCGAGCCGGAGAACGCCGGCAGCCGCAGCTGCCAGGACGCGCCGATGCCGAAGCCCCGTTCCGCGCTGGCGAGCTGCTGCGGAGTCAGGGTCCGCGACATGTTCGCGAACGCGGTGCCGCAGCCGTCGGCGAAGTCAGAGGCGAGCGTCGCGCTGCTCGTCGTGGCGGGCGTGTAGGTGAACGTCACGCCGCCGACGTCGGCCACCGGCTCGCACGGCAGCGGGTGGTTCGCCTCGACGCCGCTGGACAGCAGCGCCGCCGCGGACACGATGCTGAAGGCCATGCCCGGCTCGACCTTGGCGTTGAGCGCCCCGCCGGCCGGCAGCGCCACGTTGCCCGCCTCATGCGACGCGAGGACGCGGATCTGCCCGCTGCTCCAGTCGAGGGCGACGATCTCCGCCGAGTTGCCCGCGCCTTCGAGCGCGTTCACGGCGGCGGACTGCTGCTGGGTGTTCAGCGTGGTCTGCACCGGCGTCCCGGCGCGGCCGCCCGACGAACTCCAGAGCGTCGCCACGCTGTGCCCGGCCGCGTTCACCACCACGACCGAGGTCGTCGGCACGCCGAGCAGCTCGGTCTGGAAGGCCTGCTCGAAACCGGTCAACCCCACGGTCATGCCCGGCTGGTACGCCGCGCCTTCCTCGCGCAGCACGCTTGAGTTCTCCGTGCCGACCTGGCCGACCACCTCCTGGGCGGAGGAGTCGAACAGTCGCTGCTTCTGCTGCTGGTAGGTCATGCCGGGGACCTTGGCGAGCTTCGGCCACAGCGACCCGTAGCCGTCCGCGTCAAGCGTGAGCAGCGGGAGGAAGTCGCTTGGCGGCGCGGACTCGATCTGCCCGAGCACCTGCTGCTCGTCCAGCCCGGTGACCTGGCTGAACTTCGCCGCCGTCGCGGCCGGGTGCTTCAGCTTGCCCGGATAGACGCCGATCCGGTAGTCCGCCGAGAGGTCCACAAGCGGCCGGCCGTCCATGTCAAGCACGCCGGCTCGCGGCGCGTACGTCGACACCACGGCAAGCCGGTCACCCGCGCCGAGCCGCGGGTTGATGAGGTTTGGCGCCCAGTCGACGACCCACTGGCCGTTCTTCGAGGTCAGCCCGAAGTGGCCGGTGTAAGACCACTGCTGTCCCGCCTGCGCCAGGTCCACCGTGGCCTTGAAGGTGGCCACCGCGGTGTCGCCGTGCTGCTCGACGCCCGCCATGGAGAGGAACGAGTTGCTCGCGTTGAGGTCGGTGTAAGCGGCCGCGAGCTGCGCGCTCACCTGCGTGGTGGCACCGTTGGTGAGGGCGGCCGCCGCCGCGTAATGGCCCGTCTGCCAGTCGAGCAAGAAGCTCGCGACCGTCGGGGTCGGTGACCCTTCGCCGCCGAAGCCGTCAGCGAAGCCAAAGCCGAGCAAGCCGGCGACGACCACGAGCGCGAGCGCCAGCCGCTGCTTCTTGGATGGCAGGGACCGCCGCTCCGCGGGCTTGCGGTGCCGGCTGCCGTGCCCGCGCCCCGCCCCGCCGGAACGCTGCGGGCCCCCCGGGCGAACGCCACCGCCCGGATACGGGGCACCGTTCTGGCGGGGAACGCCGCCCGGGTGCTGCGCGGGCGCGCCGCCCGGGTGCTGCGCGGGCGCGTCGGCCGGGTGCGGCAGGACGTTGCCTGGACCGAAACCAGGACCAGGACCAGGACCGGGCGGCCACGGGCCCGCAGCGCCAGGTTCCTGGGTCCCCGCCGGTCCCGACAGCTCGGCCGAAGCGGGAGCCTGAGCCGTGCCGGGAGCGGATGCCGATCGCCGGCCGTTCAGAAAGGATCCCGGCGTCCCGCGCCCGGACAGCCCGGGAACGGCGAACGGCAAGCCGTAATTGCGGGGTCGGCCGGCGTGGCTTCCCCGCTCACGAGAGCGCGCAGTCACCGTCCGCCTCCGGAGTCACCGTCGTCGCCGCATGGCACGCTCAACTTCCCTGGCCGCGTCCCGCTTGGCCAGGTCTTGTCTCTTATCGTATGTCCGTTTACCGCGGGCAAGTGCGAGCTCCACCTTGACTTTGCCGTCTTTGAAATAAAGCGACAGCGGGATCAGCGTTAGGCCCTGTTCCGATTGCTTCCGGACCAGCCGCTCGATCTCCCCCCGGTGCAGCAACAGCTTCCTGGTCCGTCTGGGCATATGGTTCGTCCACGTTCCCTGGGTGTACTCCGGGATGTGAACGTTATGCAGCCAGACTTCCCCGTCAGAGACCAGTGCGAACCCATCGGCAAGCGAAGCACGGCCCGCGCGCAGCGATTTCACCTCGGTACCGGTGAGCGCGATACCCGCCTCGAAGGTGTCCTCGATCGCGTAGTCGTGCCGGGCCCGCCGGTTCGAGGCGATGACCTTGTTTCCCTGCTCGCGTGCCACTTTTCTCCTGTCGGCCCTTCCCGCGCCAAGCTGTCGACTGGGCACCTCCCCAGCCGACGAAGGCTAAACGCGCAGGTAACGGCGGAGCGTCACGAACGACGTTACGCCACAGAGCGCCACTCCGACGACCATCGCGAGCACGATGACCTCGATCAGGTCTGCCGTCGACAGGCCGACGTTGTAGTTGAAGTACTGCTGCAGGCTGTTGAGCAGGAACGACTTCACCCCGACGAGCAGTGCCGCCGCGAGCACCCAGCCGAGCAGCCCGGCGATCACGCCCTCGAGCAGGAACGGCAGCTGGATGTAGAAGTTCGACGCGCCGACCAGCCGCATGATGCCCGTCTCCCGCCGCCGGTTGAACGCGGACAGCCGGATGGTATTGGCCACCAGCAAGATGGCTGCGACCACCAGGATCAGCGCCACGATGACGACCGCGTTCCGCAGGCCGCCGAGCAGATGGTAGAACTTGTCCAGGATGTTCATCTCGTCGATGACAGAGTCCACGCCCTGGGCGCCGGTGACCGCGCTGGCCACGATGTTGTAGCTGGCCGACGGGTTGTTCAGCTTGACCTCAAGCGACGGCGGCATGTCCGTCTCCTTGAGCGTCGAGACGTACGACTGGTCGTTGGCGAACGCCTGCTTGTACAGGGCCCAGGCCTGCGCCTGCGACACGTAGGTGACGGTCTGGACCTGAGACATGGACTGCAGCCGCTGCTCAAGCGCCGTCGTCTGCGCCTGGGTCACCGGACCGTGGCAGTTCGGGTTCGCGCTGTCCGCGTAGCAGAGGTAGACCGAGATCTCCACCTTGCTCTGCCAGTACGTGCGCGTGCTGTTGACCTGCTTGACGAAGAGAAGCCCCGTGCCGAGCAGTGACAAGCTGATCGCCACCACGACGATGAGCGCGACGGTCATGGTGAGGTTACGGCGCAGCCCGACCCAGATCTCCTGCCACACGAAGTTTGAACGCATACTCGCCTTATCTCATCCCTGGTGAGTCATGTGCCGTCTATCCAGGCACCCGGTAAGCGGACCGTAATAAAACGGCCGCTAGCAGTGCTGACCTAGTAGTTCTGGCCGTAGACACCGCGATTCTGGTCGCGGACCACCTTGCCGTATTCAAGCTCGATCACGCGCTTGCGCATCGAGTCCACGATCGCGGCGTCGTGGGTCGCCATGACGACCGTCGTCCCCGTCCGGTTGATGCGGTCGAGGACCTTCATGATGCCGATCGAGGTCGCCGGGTCGATGTTCCCCGTCGGCTCGTCGGCGAGCAGGATCATCGGCCGGTTGACGAACGCCCGGGCCATCGCGACCCGCTGCTGCTCGCCGCCGGACAGCTCGTCGGGCATGCGGTCGTGCTTGCCCTCCAGGCCCACGAGGTCGAGCACCTCGGGCACCACGCGCTTGATGAACCGCCGCGGCTTGCCGATCACCTCAAGCGCGAACGCGACGTTCTGCTCGACGGTCTTGTTCGGCAGCAGCCGGAAGTCCTGGAACACGCAGCCGATCTTGCGGCGGAGCGCCGGGACCTTCCAGTTCGTGAGTCTCGCCAGGTCGTTGCCGGCGACGAGGATCTGGCCTTCGTTCGGCCGCTCCTCACGGAGAATCAGCCGCAGGAAGGAGGACTTGCCCGACCCAGACGGGCCAACGAGGAAGACGAACTCTCCCTTGTTGATCGTCATGTCGACGTTCTCCAGGGCGGCCCGATTCTGGTTCGGGTAGATCTTGGTGACGTTTTGAAACTCGATCACAGGACCATCACAGGATCTCTCGTCGCCTTAATGCAGGACTGGCTTGTCGGGCCGGGAACCGCGCTCACGCAGGGCCCGACCGCCACACGGGTATTGCGGCTTAGCTGGCAACTTGCGGGTAACCTGGCTTAGCCAGGGAACAGTCTAGGGGGAAACTGGCAGCTAAGGCTCCAGATCACGCCAAGTGCGCCGGGGCACCACCACAGGAAGGGGTTCCAGATGAGCTGCGAGCATCTGATCTGCGCACACTGCGGGGGCCCCGTGATCGAGGCCCGCTGTCCGGTCTGCCGCGCTTCCCGCGCCGAGGTCCACCACCACGGTCCGACCCTCACGCCGCAACTGCTCATTGCGGCCGCACTGCTGCTACTTCTGGGCCTCCTCATCGCGACCCACGTACTTGCTTAGCGGCGGCTGCACGCAGATCAAAAGCAATAAAGCAAAAGAGTTATCCCGAACGTAAGCGGCCGACTCCCCCGCGTCTCATTTTCTGCCTGGCGGGCGGGGCCGGCGCCCGCCGCTCGCCCGCCAGGAGAAGTCCGTGCGTGACTAAGCAGCGCACGATCCCGTTCGGAATCTGCTTGTTTTTTAACTTGACTTGACCGGCGCCGCGGCTAGTCGGATTCCTTCTCCTCGCGGCGCAGCCAGCGGATCTCCGCCTCGATGAAGTCGTCGATCGCGCCGTCGAGCACCGACTCCGCCTGCGAGGTCTCGTAGCCCGTCCGCTGGTCCTTCACCATCTGGTACGGGTACAGGACGTAGTTGCGGATCTGCGATCCCCAGGCGCGGCCGCCGTCGCCCCGCAGCGCGTTCAGCTCCTGCGCTTCCTCCTCGCGGCGGCGCTCAAGCAGCTTGGCCTGCAGGACGGCCATCGCGGAGGCCTTGTTCTGGATCTGGGACCGCTCGTTCTGGCAGGAGACCACGATGCCGGTCGGCTTGTGGGTGATCCGCACCGCCGAGTCGGTCGTGTTGACGCCCTGGCCGCCGGGACCAGAGGAGCGGAACACGTCCACGCGGATGTCGTCGTCGGGGATGTCCACGTGGTCGGTCTGCTCGACCACGGGCACCACGTCGACGCCGGCGAAGCTCGTCTGGCGGCGGCCCTGGTTGTCGTACTTGGAGATGCGCACCATGCGGTGGGTGCCCTGCTCGCCGCGGAGCGTGCCGTAGGCGTAGGGGGCCTTCACCGCGAACGTGGTGGACTTGATGCCCGCCTCGCCGTAGGAGACGTCGTAGACCTCGGCCGGGTACTTGTGCCGCTCCGCCCAGCGCAGGTACATCCGCTGCAGGTTGCCCGCGAAGTCCTCCGCGTCGGCGCCGCCCGCCTGCGAGTTGATCGTGATCAGCGCCTCGCGGGCGTCGTACTCGCCGTTCAGCAGGGTGCGGATCTCAAGGAGGTCGACTTCCTTGCGCACCGCGGCAAGCTCGGCGACGGCCTCGTCGGCGGTGGCCTGGTCGTGCTCGTCGTTGGCAAGCTCGAACAGTACGCTGATGTCGGCGAGCCGCTGCCGGAGGCTCTCCATCCGGTTCAGCTCGCCCTCAAGGTAGGACAGCCGCCGGGTAACTTGCTGTGCCCGCGTCTGATCCTCCCAGAGCGACGGGTCGGCGGCCTGCTCGCGCAGGTCAAGGACCTCGGTGCGCATCGCCTCAGGATCGACTACGGCCTCGATCGTGTCGAGCTTGGACGACAGTTCCGATATCTCATCGGCGGGATCGGTAGCTGCCATGTCGGAAAGCCTACGCGAATACGGGCCCGTCAGCGTATCCAGGACGCGCCGAAGGCCGGTTGACTTAGGTATCCTCCGCATTCGTGGCACATCGGAAGCCCTTGGCGCGCCCGCGGTGGCGCCCGCTGAGCTCCGCCCCCGCATTCGCGCTGGCAGCGGCGCTTGCCACCGTGCTGCCCACCGCGGCCTGCACGTCGGCGGGTTCGGGCACGAGCGCCACGGCCGGCGCGCCGGGCACCGCCTCGCCGGGCACCGCCTCACCGGGCACCGCCTCGCCCGCCATCACCGCGGACCGGGCCCGCCAGGTCTTCGACCGCTATGTCGCCACCGCGGCCAAGGCGGTATCGCCGCGACTCGCATCGCCGTTGCTCTCCCTGGTCACCGGCGTCGAGCAGGCAGTGCTGACCGCGACGCTGGCGAGTCACGGCGTGGTCGTGAACGGCACCTCGCCGGACGCCCAGGGCGCCTACAGCAGCTCCCTCAGCGTCCAGCCTGGCCTTGCCGTCTACACGTATGGCGCGCCCACGTTTTACCTGCCAGCGGCGGCCGGCTACCCGCGCTTCTTCGTCGCTTCCGTCAACCGGGCGCTCCGCGGCACTGACAGCTCGGCCACCGGGGTCGGCGGCGCGCAGGTGCCGCTGCACGGCCCGGCGCTCATGCTGTTCGAGCAGGCCGACGCGAGAGCGCCGTGGCTGCTCGCGAGCATCTCGCAGCTCCCGTCCGGGGTAACGCCGCCCAGACTGGCGGCCGGCAGCGCCGGATCTGTCCCGACCGTACCGCTGTCGGACGCGTCGCTGGTGGCGCAGCCCGATGACGCCGGTCCGCTCCAAGCGGGCGTAGTCGATGACGGCCCGGCAAGCGCAGCCACGAGGGCGGTAGCGGACGGCCCGCTCACCACCGGCATGTACCAGGGCGCCGTCAACCACGCGGGCGGCCTGAGGGCACCGCGCGGCGACGTCTACCAGTGGGAACTCGACGGGTCCAGCCTTCCGCAGTTCGCGCTGCGCACCGCCGCGGGCGGCGCCCTCGTCTTCTACGCGATGTCGCTGAACACCACGGTCGCCGTCCCCGACGTGATCAACAAGGCCAACCCGGTCCACTCCGGCCTGCCCATCCAGGTGCCCGTTGACGTGCAGATGCTGCTCCCGCTTGGCCGGCCAGCCCCGCTCGTTCAGCTTTCCGCCAGCCAGACGCTCTCGTTCGCGGCCGTCGACCCGGCCTCAGGCAACGCCAAGATCCAGGTCATCGCCATCGGCGGCGGGCTGACCAGCGCCTCCGCGTCCTAGCACGAAGGGCGCTACCTGCCTCCGAGCGGACGGTGCGGCTTTGCTTAACCTGGTGACCATTGCTTGCTTAGCCAGTGGCCATGATTGGTGCTGGCGTGCTGGCGCCCGATGCAGGGCCGCCGTGGCGCCGGCCAGAGCCATGAGACCGAGGTAGAGACGGCCGCTTGTCCGTTCCGCCCGGTTTGTCCCGGCGGCATCGCGGCCCGGACCATGATCATGTGGATTCCGCAGCTCATTTGATGCGGAATCCACATGATCAAGGAAATCTTCCTCAATGACGCCGCGCCTGGCGCCAATGCACCGCCCACCAGGCCACGCAGGGCCCTCACGCACCACGTAAGTCAACGGCATTGCGCCCTGCACGTGCTTTTCCCTCGCCTAGTGCTGCGGCGCGCGCTCCTAAGCAAACGCCCGGCCGCCGGCCGGGCGCGGGGACACCGTGGCGATCGCGATTTCTTGCCGCCCGAGTGGAACGGTTGCGGCCGGTTCTTCGTACTTGGATAGCGAACTGGGAGGAAACCGGGAGGAGAGCTGGATGGCGGCCGACCGGAGTACGGCGGAGCTTGAGGAGTTCCTCGCCGAGCGCGCCGATCACCTGCTGCGCACCGCCGTGCTGCTGGCCGGCGGCCGGGAGGCCGGCGAGGACCTGCTGCAGACGGCGGTCGAGCGGCTGCTGCAGCGGTGGCGCCGGTTCGACGGTGACCCCGAGGGCTACCTGCGCCGGACGCTGTGCAACCTGGCGATCGACGGCAAGCGGCGGGCGGGCCGGTGGCGGCAGAAGGAGCGCCTGCTGCGCACCGACCTGCGGCCAACGCCGGACCCGGCCGGCGACGTTGACCTGCGCGACGCCCTGGTCCGGCTGCTGTTGCGGCTGCCTGCCAGGCAGCGGGCCGCGCTGGTGCTGCGGTACTGGGAGCAGCTGACCGACGCCGAGGCGGCGGCGGTCCTCGGCTGCGCGGAGGGCACGGTGCGGTCCGCCGTCTCGCGCGGGCTGACACGGATGCGCGAGCTTGCCGATGAGTGGAACGACACGGCGGCGATGAGCGGCCGGGAGGAATAGCGATCATGAACACCGACGTCGAAGAGCTGCTCCGCGAGGGCATGGAGCGCTACACCGCTGATCTCCGGGCACCCGCTGGATTGACCTACCTGGTCGCGCGGCGGCGCCGCAAGCGGCTGGCCGTGCGCTCGCTGACCGCAGGGGCGGTGGCGCTTGCCGCGGGGGCCGCGGCCCTTGCGGTGGCCGTGGTCCCCGGCGTCAACGGCGCCGGCGGTACGGCCGTCGATGCGGCGTACGTGATCAAGAACGTCAGCAACGCGCTGAGCGCGGCCGAACCAGGCACGATCGCGCAGATGACGGTCACGACAAGCGGCCCCGCGCTGCCCGGCGTCAAGTCCACGACGACCACCGCCGAGGAGTGGTCCAACGGCAGCGAGTGGCGCTCGGTCACGTACTCGTCGCCCGGCCATCCGGCCTACGACGAGGGCTTCAGCACCACGTCCGGCTACACCCTGGTCAGCTACCCGACCAAGACCTGGGCACGCCAGCCAGGGCTTGGCCAGCCGACCGGGCTGGCGTTCGGTACGCCCTCCGCCAAGCGCGGTTGCGGGCCGGCGGTCGCCGGCTTCCCGACGCTGTTCCGGCTCGGGCTGCCTGGCACAAGCACCTCCGCCAGTTCGCTGCCCACGACCGTGGCCACGGCGCTGCGCACCGCGGTCTCGTGCGGGACCTTGACCGTGGCCGGCCGGCAGACGGTGGACGGAACCAATGCGATCAAGCTGACGAGCCGCGCGGGCAGCCCGCTCGCCGAGACCATCTGGGTCGACCCGAGCACGTACCTGCCGGTGCGCGTGGCCGTCCGCTCACCCTACGGCCCGCCTGGTCTCCAGCAGACAGCGGACTTCACCTGGCTGCCGCCGACCGCGCAGAACCTGGCCGAGCTCACCGTGCCCGTCCCCGCCGGATTCCGCCAGGTCTCGCTCCCCGCGGCCGTCGCGCCGAACCTGAAGCTGATCCCGGGCGGGCCGCTGCCGAAGCCGGCGGCGATCTGCCCGTCAGCGGCCGGAGGGCCGTGCCAATTCAACACGGCGCACCCGGTCCCGTTCCGAAGCCCGCTTGCCCTTGGCCGCCCGGCGGACTTGTGCTTTGTGACCAGGCTCCCGCGGCTCAGCGGCCTCTGCTGAAGCCGCAACTGAGCGGAGCGGGGGCGGATTGCCGGCCCCGCTCCGTGGTGTCATGGGTCGCCGAGCGGTGAAACACTGAACCGTTCGGACGACTTGCGACCTTGATCTTTGATTTTGACTTACGACCCGGGGGCGACCAGCGCTCTGATCACCCGGACGGCCACCGACAGGGTGGTGAAGGTGAACCGGTTGCTCTCCCAGATCTCGGCGAGGGTCGCCGCCGCGCGGGAGACGGCAGGCGCGTTCTGCGCCTCCCACGTGGCGATCCGGTCCGTCGCGCTGCCGGTGGCGCTGGCCACCGCCCACGCGCCGGTCAGCCCGGCACCGGTGCCGCCGACGGCGAGCACGTCCCTGGTCAGCGCGGCGTGCGCGGCGTACAGGTCATCGCGCAGCGCCGACCGCGCGGCCGACATCCAGCGGTCATCGCGCGGCAGCGCGGTGATGAGGTCGCGCAGCCTGCCAAGCTGCAGCCGGTCGGCGAGCAGGAAGTACACCGCCGCGGTCTCCTCGACGCCGTGCTCGGTCGCCGCCGCGCTGGTGACGATGTCGAACGCCGAGTAGGACGGCACCATCGCCGCGACCTCGTCCGCCAGCCCCGCGGGGACGCCCTGGCTGGTGAAGGAGGCGCGCCGCTCCTCGAAGCCGGACAGGTCCCTGCCGGAGAGCAGCTTGGGTATCGCGGAGCGGACCGTGCCGACGCCAGCGCCGAGGAAGCTCACCGTCTCGGTGATGCCGAACGGCGGCCGCCTGTTCATCAGCAGCCAGCGCGTCGCCCGTTCCATGAGCTTGCGCGCCTCGAGGACGACCGCGATCCGCGCGTCCACGTCCACGGTGCCCGCCAGGGCCTCGACCTGCTCCCAGAAGACCCGCATGCCGAACACTTCCCTGGCGACCAGCCAGGCCCTGGTGATGTCGGGCACCGGCAGCCCGGTCTCCTCGCCCAGCCGGAACAGGAACGTCGACCCGCCGGTGTCCACCATCTCGTTGATCACCGAGGTGGTGATGATCTCCCGGCGCAGCCGGTGCGCGTCGAGCAGGTCGGCGAACCGCTCAGCGAGCGGTACGGGGAAGTACCCGACGAGCGCGGACCGCAGGGACGGGTCGTCCGGCAGGTCAGAGGCGAGCACCTGCTGGCCCGCCGCGATCTTGGTATTGGCGAGCAGCACCGCGAGCTCCGGCGTGGTCAGGCCGGTGCCCGCCGAGCGCCGCGCCGCGATCTCCTTCTCGTCCGGCAGCCCGTCGGTCTCGAGCGACACCCGGTTCTCCCGCAGGAGCTGGCGCAGGTACCTGCCGTGCACGTGCAGCAGGCGAGGTGCCTGGTGGCGGGAGGCGGCGAGCGCCATGTTCTGCCCGTCGTTGTGCCGCAGCACGTGCGCGGCCACCTCGTCGGTCAGCGCGTGCAGCAGCGTGCCGCGATCGTCCGGCCGCAGCTCGCCGGCCGCGATCGCCCCGGCGAGCAGGATCTTGATGTTGACCTCGTGGTCGGAGGTGTCCACGCCGGCCGAGTTGTCGATGAAGTCGGTGTTCACCAGGCCGCCGGCCAGTGCGTACTCGATCCGCGCGGCCTGGGTGAGCCCGAGGTTGCCGCCCTCGCCGACCACCCGCGCCCGCAGCTCGGTCGCGTTGACCCGCACGGCGTCGCTCGACCGGTCGCCCGCGTCGGCGTGCGTCTCGTGCGAAGCCTTCACCCACGTGCCGATGCCGCCGTTCCACAGCAGGTCGACCGGCGCGCGCAGGATCGCGGAGATCAGCTCGTCCGGTGACAGGGCGACAACCGCGGGGTCGAGGCCGAGCGCCGCCCGGGCCTGCGCGGAGACCGGCACCGACTTCGCCGACCTGGGCCAGACGCCGCCGCCCGCGGAGATCAGCGCCGTGTCGTAGTCCGCCCACGACGAGCGGGGCAGGTTGAACAGCCGCTCCCGCTCGGCGAAGCTCGCCGCGGGGTCCGGGTCAGGGTCGAGGAAAATGTGGCGGTGATCGAACGCGGCGACCAGCTTCAGGTGCCGGGAAAGCAGCATGCCGTTGCCGAACACGTCACCGGACATGTCGCCGATGCCGACGACCGTGAAGTCGTCGGTGTCCGGGTTCAGCCGCAGCGCCGCGAAGTGCCAGCGGACCGACTCCCAGGCGCCGCGCGCGGTGATGCCCATCTTCTTGTGGTCGTACCCCTCGGAGCCGCCCGAGGCGAACGCGTCGCCGAGCCAGTAGCCGTACCTGATGGCGATCTCGTTGGCCACGTCGGAGAACGTCGCCGTCCCCTTGTCGGCGGCGACGACCAGGTACGGGTCATCCCCGTCAAGCCGGACCACGCCGGACGGCGGCACCACGGCGTCGCCGACGATGTTGTCGGTGACGTCGAGCATCGCGCTGATGAACGTCCGGTAGCAGCCGAGCACCTCCGCCTGGTAGGCGTCCCTGTCGGCCGGGTCGGGCAGGTGCTTGCAGACGAACCCGCCCTTCGCGCCGGACGGGACGATGACCGAGTTCTTCACCTCCTGCGCCTTGACCAGGCCGAGCACCTCGGTGCGGAAATCCTCCGGCCGTTCCGACCAGCGCAGGCCGCCGCGCGCGACCGCGCCGAACCGCAGGTGCACCGCCTCAAGCCGGGGCGAGTAGACCCAGATCTCGAACTTCGGCCGCGGCGCGGGGACCAGGGGCACCCGCTCGGAGGCGAGCTTGAACACGAGGTAAGGCGCGGGGCCTTCGTCCTTGTGCTGGAAGTAGTTCGTGCGCAGGGTGGCCTCGATCAGGGCCAGGTAGGAGCGGAGGATGCGGTCGTGGTCGAGGCTGACCACCTCGTCGAGGGCGCCGCGCAGTTCCTCGGTGATCGCCGTGCAGCGCTCCTCCGCGCCGCCCTGGAGCATCGGGTCGAACCGGGACTCGAACAGCCTGACCAGGAGCCGCGTGATCCTCGGGTTGGCGCGCAGCACCCGTTGCAGGTAGTTCTGGCTGAACTGGATCCCCGCCTGCCGCAGGTACCGCGCGTAGGCGCGCAGCACCACGACCTGCCGCCAGGTGAGGTCCGCGTTGAGCACCAGGCCGTTGAAGTCGTCGTCCTCGGTCTGCCCCTGCCACAGCGCGGTCAGCGCGGCCTCGAACCCGGCGCGCATCGTGTCGGCTTCCGCGGGTGTCGCGGCGCGGTTGCTCCCGCGGATGCCGAAGTCGTAGATCCAGAACGGGTACGGGTCGCCGAACTCGTACGGGTGCTCATCGATCACCTCGAGCCCCATGTGCTGCAACTGCGGGAGCACGTCGGAGAGCGTGAGCGGGGAAAGGCGGAAGACCCGGAGCCGCCAGGACTCGTTCTGGTCGATCGAAAGGCGGAGCGCGAACGGCGCGGACTCCTCCCGCAGCCGCTGTACGACCGCCAGGTCCGCCAGCGCGTCGGCCGGCATGATGTCGGCCTTGTACGTCTGCGGGATGCTGTTGGCGCAGCTGCGCAGGACCACGGCGGCGCGCTCTGGGCCGAGCTGGCGCTGCGCCTCCGCGGTCAGGTCATCGTCCCAGGAGCGGACCGCGGCGGCGATCCGCGTCTGGAGGGCCGCCTGGTCGACTTTGGCGAGCGGGCAGCCGGGCGCGGCGTGCACCACAACGTGCAGCCGGGCCAGGGCCGAGTTGCCCACCATCGCGCTGTAGTCGACAGAGACCCCGCCGAAGGCGCTGCGCAGTATCTCCTGCGCGCGCAGCCTTACCTGCGTGGTGTACCGGTCTCTCGGCAGGTAGACCAGGCAGGAGACGTAGCGCCCGTAGGCGTCGGGGCGCAGGAACAGGCGCACCTGCTTGCGCTCGGCGAGGCCGAGCACGGCCATCGCGATCGGGGCAAGCTGCTCCGCGCTGATCTCGAAGAGCTCCTCGCGCGGGTAGCCCTCGAGGATCTCGATGAGGGCCTTCCCGTCGTGGCCGTCCGCGGGCACCCCGGCGGTCTCGAGCACCCGGTCGACCTTGTGGCGCAGCACCGGGATGCGGGTGACCGACTCGGTGTAGGCGGCCTGCGTGTACAGCCCGAGGAAGCGGTACTCCCCGATCACCTCGCCCGTCTCCTGGCTGAACCGCCTGACGGCGACGTAATCCAGGTAACTGGGCCGGTAGACGGTCGACAGGGTGGACGACTTGGCGAGCACGAGGAGCCGCGCCCGCTCCCTGCCGCGCCCGCCGCCCGGCGGGTTGACGGCGAACGAGTCCGCGTCGTGGCGCAGGATGCCGAGGCCGGTGCCCGGCGCGGGCTTCAGCTCCGGCTTGTCCTCGCCCACCAGGTCGTAGACGCGGTAGCCGAGGAAGGTGAAGTGGCCTGCCGACAGCCAGGCGAGCAGCTCGCTGGCCTCGGCCTCCTCCGGGCCGCCGTCGGCGAGCTGCTCGACCAGGTCGCGGGCGGCGGACCGCATGCGGCGCTGGTCCTCCATCGCGACCCGCAGGTCATCAAGGACGCGGCGCAGGTCGGCGGCGAGGCGCTCGGTGTCGTCGACGTGCCCGAGCTCGACGTGGATCCAGGACTCGCGGACCGCGTCCGCGTCGGTCTCCGTCGCGCCGGTATCCGTATGGCTGGTGCCGTGCGCCGCTCCCGCGACGTCGCGGTGGACGCTGAGCACCGGGTGCACGATGAGCAGGATGTCGGTGCCGTGCCGGTTGAGCTCCATCGTTACCGAGTCGACCAGGTACGGCATGTCGTCGGTGACGATGTCGATAACGGTCTGGGCCCCGGTCAGCGAGGTGTCGGCCGCGGGGTGGACGCTGACCGCCGCGCGGCCCTGCGGGCGGCCGGCCCCGAGCGCGGCGTGCTTCGCCGCGGTGGCGGCCAGCCTGGCCGGCCCCGCCGCGATCAGGTCATCGGCGGCGACGAACCGGTAGTACGCGGTGAGGAAGCCAGGCAGGTCGCCAACCGCCCGGCCCAGGTCCCCCGGCGGCGCCACGCCTCCGTTGGCGGCGGGCCACTCGCCCGCCGTCTTGGCGATCAGTTCCTCCCTGGTGTCGTCCGAGACCTGACTGGTCTCGGCCGCGCGTTCCGGCATTGCCTGTCCACTCCTTTGTGATGGCCGATACGGCACCTCGTTGTGCCGTCCTGCACACGGGCATGCGGCGGCGGCCACGGTGCCCCCGTGGCTGCGCCGCTAGCGAGAAATCCGGATCACTGTCGCATCGCAAGAACGGGCGCATGGGACGCGCCCTGATGCCCTCCTATCTACAGACTAGAACCAGGAAGGTCCGAAGCGAGCACTTCCTGACCGTGAGGGCGCCCGGGTCACCGGGGTTTTCCTGGGGAGACCCTAGGAGAAGCTTCCGCACTAGGCCACCAGCCTTCATGACGCGTGGCGATCTGCCGGACTTTTTCGGCATAAGCACACCAAGATCGATCTTTTCGAGGTTAACGCCGAGGCTACGGTCCCGTACAGGGGTCAAGGTCTCGGCGCTAACTCGGGCGGCTGGGCGGTGATGGGGCTCACATGCCGGACCGGTGGCGGGTGCCCAGGTCAGGGGCGGGCGGTGATGAGAGCGATGAGGGGCGCGGGGTTGGTGAGGTCGGGGAGGACCAGGTCCGCGCCGGCGTCGCGAAGTTCGGCGCTGGACGCTCGGCCGCTGGCCACCGCGACCGACGTGGCGCCGCCCATCGCCGCGGCCTCGACGTCGCGCGGCGAGTCCGCGACGTAGATGGTCGCCTTCTCCGCGAAGCTGACCTGGTACTTTTCCTCGGCACGAAGCCGGGTGGCGCGCAGCAGCGCGCCCTTCGGGTAGGGCTCGGAGCCGGCGAATCCGGCGACGGCCAGGTCCACGTACCGGTCGAGGCCGAAGGCGCGGAGCTTGAGCGCGGCGTTCGGGCGGCTCGACCCGGTCAGCACCGACTGGACCACGCCGTCGAGCGTCGCCACGGCCCGCAGCGCCTCGGCCGCGCCCGGCAGCAGGGAGCCCTCGGTGGTCAGCAGGTCCCTGCGGGCGGCCAGGCGCGTCGCGAACTCGGCGCCGAACGGCGCGAGCAGCCGCTCGGACTCCCCGTCCGCGCGGAGGCTGACGCCGTTACGGCCCAGCGCGTCGAAGAAGATCTCCGGCTCGGTCATGCCGACCAGTTGCGGCAGCTGGACGAGCGGGCGGCCGGTCACCGCGGCGAAGGCCTCGGCGTACGCCGCCCTGGTGACCCTCGCGACGTCGAGCAGCGTCAGGTCGATGTTCCACAGAACCAGCCGGTGAATCGGAACCCCTCCGCTGAATTTTCAGCCCATGTGCGGATAACGGTAGTCGGTAGGCGGGACGAACGTCTCCTTGATCGACCGGGCGGAAACCCAGCGGATGAGGTTGAAGACCGAGCCCGCCTTGTCGTCGGTGCCGCTGGCCCTGGCGCCGCCGAACGGCTGCTGGCCGACCACCGCGCCGGTCGGCTTGTCGTTGACGTAGAAATTGCCCGCGCTGTAGCGCAGCGCCTCGGCCGCCTCGGCGATCGCGGTGCGATCGGTGGCGAGGATCGAGCCGGTCAGCGCGTACGGCGCCGCGTCGGCGGCCTGGGTGAGCGTTTCCGAGTAGCGCGCGTCCTGGTAGACGTGCACGGCGAGGATCGGGCCGAAGTACTCGGTGGTGAACACCTCGTCAGCCGGGTCCGTGCACTCCAGGATGGTCGGCCTGACGAAGTAGCCCGTCTCGTCGTCGATCTCGCCGCCGGCGAGGAAGCTGACCGACGGGCGGGACCGCGCCCGGTCGAACGCGCCGCGATGCTTGTCCACCGCGCGTGAATCGATCACCGCGCCGCCGAAGAGGGACAGGTCCTCGGACACGTCGCCGTAGGCGATCGACTGCGTGGCGGCGATGAGCTCGTCCTTGACCACCGCCCACAGCGAGGCGGGCAGGTAGGCGCGGGAGGCGGCGGAGCACTTCTGCCCCTGGTACTCGAAGGCGCCGCGGACGAGCGTGGTCACGATGGAGCCGGGGTCCGCCGATGGGTGGACGATCACGAAGTCCTTGCCGCCGGTCTCGCCGACCAGGCGGGGGTAGTCGTGATAATTCTGGATATTTCCGCCTACGGTGCGCCACAGGTGCTGGAAGGTGCCCGTCGACCCGGTGAAGTGGATGCCTGCCAGGTCGGGGTGGGAAAGCGCCACGCGGGAGACCGCCTGGCCATCCCCGGTCACCATGTTGATCACACCGGGCGGCAGCCCGGCCGCCTCAAGCAGGGCCATCGTGTAGTGGGCCGCGAGCTGCTGCGTCGGCGACGGCTTCCACACCACCACGTTGCCGAGCAGGGCCGGCGCGGTCGGCAGGTTCCCCGCGATCGAGGTGAAGTTGAACGGCGTGATCGCCAGCACGAACCCCTCGAGCGGGCGGTACTCCATCCGGTTCCACGTGCCTGGCGCGGACGCCGGCTGCTCGGCGATCAGTTGCCTGGCGAAGGCGACGTTGTACCGCCAGAAGTCGATCATCTCGCAGGCGGCGTCGATCTCGGCCTGGAAGACCGACTTCGACTGGCCGAGGATCGTCGCGGCGTTCAGCGTCGCGCGCCACGGGCCGGCGAGGAGGTCGGCCGCGCGGAGGAAGACGGCGGCGCGCTCGTCGAAAGGCAGCGCCCGCCACGCCCGCGCCGCGCCGCCGGCGGCCGCGATCGCCGCGACGACGTCCGCGTCGGTGGCATTGACCAGGTCACCGAGGACGTGCCGGAAGTTGTGCGGCTGGACGACGGCCACCCGCTCGCCAGAACCCATGACGGCCCGGCCGCCGATGGTCATCGCGAGCTCCGCCCGCTGGCCTGATAGTTCCTTGATCTTGGCCTTCAGTACCTCACGGTCTGAGCTTCCCGGCGGGTACTGCCTGATCGGCTCGTTGAACGGCGGGGGAACCCGGGTCACAGCGTCCATGCTGGCCACCTTCCCTAGCGGGACAACGTGATAACCCGCTCATGCTAACTGGCCCTGGGTGCGCCCGGGCCATTCGATGAAGTGGCCCTGGGTGCCGCCAGGTTCCCGGCGGGGCTAGAGGTACTCGAGTTCCTGGGTCGCGTACCAGGCGAGCTCGTGGGCCTCGGCGGAGTCGACCGCGAAGCAGGCGTCGTCGTCGCCCGCGTCGGCGGCGGTGATCGCGTCGGCCGCCGCGGCCACGTCGGGCACCGCGTCCAGCTCGTCGACGTGACCCGAGGCGATCGTCCCGACCTGGATCTCGCTGCCGACCAGGACCGCGGCGGGCTCGTCGTCGTACGCGTGCCAGCTGACCTGCGCATCGGACACGTCGGCGGCGAGGACGACGCGGCGGCGCGGCGCACCTGGGTCGGCGTCGAGCAGCCGGAGCGACTGCTTGGCGGCCGCGAGCATCGCCACGTACTCAAGCTCCTCGTCGTCACCGCTCGCGTAGGCCTCACGCAGCGCCGGGGTTACCGCGAAGGCGCGCAGCGGGGCCGGGCCCGCCTCGCCCTTGGTGAGAATGTCGGCCAGGCCCGGCATCGTGGACGGCAGGTAGACGCGCATGGCCGAAATGCTACCGTCGGGGCCGGCCGACGGCGGCGACCACGGCGTCTATCGCCTCCGTGAGAGGTACGTGCTCCCAGAGCCGGACCACCGTCCAGCCGGCCTGCGTGAGCGCCTCGTCGGCGGCGCGGTCACGCTCGACGTTCCTGGCCAGCTTCGGCGACCAGTACCAGTCATTGTTCTTCGGCTTGCTGCCGTGGTCCGGGCAGGCGTGCCAGAAGCAGCCGTCGACGAACACGGCGACCTTGCGGCTGGTGAACGCGATGTCCGGGCGGACCCGGCGCAGCGGCAGGTCGAGCCGGAAGTCCTTGCGGTAGCGGTAGCCCTTGGCGTGCAGCGCGGCGCGCAGCGCCAGCTCGGGCTTGGTGTCGGCGCGGCGGTTGCCCCGCATGTTCGCGGCGCGGCCTGCATCGGCCGTGAACGGGTACGCCTTGCCCTTCGCGGCCGCCGCCGTCGCGGACCTGCTCGCGGCCGTCTCCTTGGGCTTGGCCTTGACCGCCCGCGGCTTCCTTGGCCCCGCCCCCGCGGCACTGGCACCACCTTGCGCTGCTATGTGCGCCACGCGCAAAGCTTAGCGACCGCCGATGGTCGCCAGCGGTGGAATGTCGGTGGGGGCGAGTAGATGTAATGCGCAAGCAGTTGTCACTGGCCCGTCCACAACCAGGGGGAAACGATGCCCGTAGAGCCAGCCCTGGCGTCCCGCGGCCCCGCCGACGGGGAGGAATCCGCGATCCAGCTCATCGCGCTCACGGACGTCTGGCCGCCGCTCGACCAGGAGCCCGCGCGCTGCAGCGAGCCGGCCCGCCCGAGCTACGCGCAGCCGCAGGCGCCCGACCCGGGTGCCGTGCTGCCCGGGCAGTTCGCGGCCTTCCTCGTCGAGTGCCTGGCGGGCGTCCGCCCGGTCAGGCAGCTGACGCCGTGGCTGTCCAAGCGCGGCAGCGTTCACCTGCACCGGCTGATGCCGCTGTTCACCGGCGAGCACAAGCCCAGGGTGCTGCGCGTGCTCACCATGCGGCCGACGCCCGGCGTCATCGAGATGACCATGGTCGTGGTGACCGGCCCGCGCACCAGGGCCCTCGCCGTCCGCCTCGAGCACGCCGAGCACCCCAGGCAATGGCTCTGCACCGACATCGAAGCGGCGTAGCCGCGGGCGGTCCGGGTTGTGGATCGCCTGCTACAGCAACCACCGGGCCCTAACCTCAGCCACAGCGCGGGGGGCGAGCGGTTTTTGCGACGTCCCCCCGTGGGGGGGATATGGGGGGGCGAAGCCCCCCCATGCTCGGGGGGTGCAGGGGGGTCGTCCCCCCTGCGGCTAACTGTGGCGGGGATCGCCGTGGCAGCGCTTGTACTTGCGGCCTGAGCCGCAGGGGCACAAGTCGTTGCGGCCCACGTTGGCGAAGGGGTCATCGGCGGCCACGCCGTGCATCTCGACGCCGCCGCCCTCGGCCGGCGCCGAGTACTGGAGGTTGCGCGGGCGGCGCGGCTCGAAGCCGGCCGGAAGCACGGGCTGCGGGCCGGTGCTCTCCGGGACCGTGTCTGTCACCTCCGTGTCGGCCTGGGCGGGCTCGGCCCGGTGGGTGCCGCTGCGCGTCGCCGCCTGACCGCGGCCCGCCGCCGTGGCGTGACCCCGCCCGTCGGCCGCGTGCCGGCCGCGAGACTGGCCGCGGGACTGCCCGCCGGACTGCTGACCGCCGGACTGCTGACCGCCGCCCGGCCTCTTGCCGAAGGCAGCGGGCGGGGCGACCGGCTCCGGCGCCTGGGGGGCGGACCGGGCGTGCCTGGCCGGCGCGACGGGAGCCTGGGCCTGGGCCGCTGGCGCCGGCGCGGCGGCCTGCTGTGGCGTGCCGCCCGCGGTGACACCAGGGAGGGCGCCGCCGAACGCGAGCTGTGCCCCCGCGCCGACCTCCTCGACGATCGGGTTCTCCTGGATCTCGAACTGGAGGTTGAAGAGGTTACCGACCGACTCTTCCCTGATGCCGTCCATCATGGAGTTGAACATGTCGTAGCCCTCCCGCTGGTACTCGACCAGCGGGTCGCGCTGCGCCATCGCGCGCAGGCCGATGCCCTCGCGAAGGTAGTCCATCTCGTACAGGTGCTCGCGCCACTTGCGGTCGAGGACCGAGAGCACGACGCGCCGCTCGATCTCGCGCATCAGGTCCGGCGTGAGCTCGGCCTCGCGGCGGTCGTAGGCCTCCTGCGCGTTCTCCTGCACCATGTCGGTGAGCAGGTCGGCGGTCAGTCCTGACTTGTCGCCGCCCGCCTCCTCGATCACCGTGTCGATCTTCAGCGTGATCGGGAAGAGCTGCTTGAACGCCCGCCACATCTTGTCGAGGTCCCACTCCTCCGGGTACCCGTCGGCGGTGGCCACGGACACGTAGGAGGCGATCACCTCGTCGACCATGGACCGGATCTGCTCGTGCAGGTCCGCGCCCTCAAGCACCCTGCGCCGCTCGCCGTAGATGACCGTGCGCTGGCGGTTAAGCACGTCGTCGTACTTCAGGACGTCCTTGCGGATCTCGAAGTTCTGCGACTCGACCTGCGACTGTGCCGACCTGATCGCGCGGGAGACGACCGAGTTCTCCACGGGGACGTCGGCCGGGATGTTCAGCCGGTCCATGATCGCCGCGACCCGGTCGGAGTTGAACATCCGCATCAGGTCGTCTTCCAGGGACAGGTAGAACCGGGACTTGCCCGGGTCGCCCTGCCGTCCCGACCGGCCGCGCAGCTGGTTGTCGATCCGCCGCGACTCGTGCCGCTCGGTGCCGAGCACGTAGAGCCCGCCGGCGGCCACGACCTGCTCGTGCTCCGCGGCGACCGCCGCCTTCGCCTTGGCGACCGACTCCGGCCACGCGGCTTCGTAGTCCTCCGGGGTGTCGACCGGCGACAGGCCGCGCTGGTGCAGCTCGAGGTCGGCGATGAACTCGGGGTTGCCGCCCAGCATGATGTCGGTGCCACGGCCTGCCATGTTCGTCGCGACCGTGACGGCGGCGAGCCGGCCGGACTGGGCGACGATCATCGCCTCCTGCTCGTGGTACTTGGCGTTCAGCACGTGGTGCTGTATGCCGCGCCGCTTGAGCATGACCGACAGGATCTCGGACTTCTCGACGCTCACCGTGCCGACCAGGACGGGCTGCCCCTCGGCATGCCGCTCGGCGATGTCCTCGACTACCGAGTCGAACTTGGCCTGCGCGGTCTGGTAGATCACGTCGGTCTCGTCGGCGCGGATCATCGGCTTGTTGGTCGGGATCGGGACGACGCCGAGCTTGTAGATCTGCATGAACTCGGCGGCCTCGGTCATGGCCGTGCCGGTCATGCCCGCGAGCTTGTCGTAGAGCCGGAAGTAGTTCTGCAGCGTGATCGTGGCGAACGTCTGGTTCTCGTCCTTGATCTGCACGCTTTCCTTGGCCTCGATGGCCTGGTGCATGCCCTCGTTGTACCGGCGGCCGTGCAGGATGCGGCCGGTGAACTCGTCCACGATCAGGACCTCGCCGTTCATCACGACGTAGTCCTTGTCCTTCTTGAACAGCTCCTTGGCCTTGAGCGAGTTGTTCAGGAAGGACACGAGCGGCGTGTTGACCGGGTCGTACAGGTTGTCGATGCCCAGCCAGTCCTCGACCTTCTCGACACCGGACTCAAGGATGCCGACGGTCCGCTTCTTCTCGTCGACCTCGTAGTCGCCGTCCTGGAGCTCCTCGTCCTTCACGCGCTTCAGCTTGGGCGCGATCTTGGCGAACTCGGTGTACCAGCGGGAGTTCTGCTCGGCCGGGCCCGAGATGATCAGCGGGGTCCGTGCCTCGTCGACGAGGATCGAGTCCACCTCGTCGACGATCGCGTAGTTGTGACCGCGCTGCACGCACTCCTCAAGCGACCACGACATGTTGTCGCGCAGGTAGTCGAAGCCGAACTCGTTGTTCGTCCCGTACGTGATGTCGGCCGCGTAGGCCTTGAGCCGCTCGGCAGGCGTCATGTCGGCCAGGATCACCCCGACCTCAAGGCCGAGGAAGTGGTGCACCCGGCCCATCCACTCGGAGTCGCGCTTGGCCAGGTAGTCGTTGGTGGTGACGACGTGCACGCCCTTGCCGGAAAGCGCGTTCAGGTAGGCGGGGAACACGCCGGTGAGCGTCTTGCCCTCACCAGTGCGCATCTCGGCGATGTTGCCGAGGTGCAGCGCCGCGGCGCCCATGAGCTGCACGTCGAAGGCGCGCTGCCCGAGCGTGCGCCGCGCCGCCTCGCGGACCGTGGCGAACGCCTCGGGGAGGATGTCGTCAAGCGTCTCACCGTCGGCGAGCCGCTGCTTGAACTCGTCGGTCATCCCACGCAGCTCGGCGTCGCTCATCGCGACGAAGTCGTCCTCAACCGAGTTGATCTGCACGCTGATCCGCTTAAGTTGGCGCAGGATCTTGCCTTCGCCGGCGCGAAGGATGCTATCTAGGATCGAAGGCACTTTTCGTCGTGCTCCTTGCGGCAGTACTCATCGGACGTGGGATCAACTGACAGGCTTTGACTGCCATGGTAGGCGAGATGGGGGCCCGCTACCGAGTCCCGGACCTCGTTGCGGTATTTTCGTGACAACCTCAGCATAGGCAGCTTTGGGTTGGAGGAGGAGTCGTGGCCGAGCAGGCAACAGGCACCGTGGAGGGCACGGGCACCGCGGGAGCGCTGGCGCACGGCTCCAGCCACCTGGAGCACAACCCGGGCAGGCCCATCTCCTGGGTCGGGACCATCGTCGTCATCATCGGTTTCATCATCGGCGGAATCGCCTTCATTCCCAAGCCAGACTGGCTCATCTTCTGGATCGGCGCTGGCGTCGCCATCATCGGCTGCCTCGTCCTCTTGTTCTCCAAGGCGATGAGCACAGACTGGTATTAGAACGCCGGCAGGCGCCGATTAGTTTCCGGGGGCCCGCCCCCTGGACCCCCGGATGGCCCCCCGGCCCCCCAGATGTTAGACGGGCACGGCACCGACCGGCGTGAGGATCTCCATGAGGTGGCCGTTCGGGTCACGGAAATAGGTGCCCCTGCGGCCGTTCTTGCCTGCATAGACCTGACCGGGCTGGCGGCAGGCGGGGTCGGCGTAGTACGTGATGCCCCTGTCCCTGATCCGGCGGAAGGCGGCATCGAATTCCTCGTCGCCCAGCTGGAACGCGTAGTGGTGCTCGTCGACGTGGTCGTGGTGATCGAAGTCCAGGCTGACCCCGTTGGCCAGCGTGACCGGGGTGAAGTGCGCCAGCGGCGGATCGACGACCAGGCCGAGGATGTCGGCGAGGAACTGCGCCGATGCCTGCGGGTCGTGCGCTGGGACGATGGTGTGGTTCAGTTCGACTGCCATTGCTTGATCCCTTCTGTTATCGGCCCATGCGGGCGTAGGTGCGGACGGCGAAGAAGGCGAACACGACTAGCATGCCCCCGCTCCACGCCAGCGAGATAAGCACGTCGTGTGCTGCCTGGCCGCCGAGTATCAGCGCGCGTTCCGCGTTGACCAGGGCGTCGACCGGCTGATGGGTGCCGAACGCCTGCAGCCAGCCGGGCATCGCCGTCGAAGGCACGAAGGCGGCGGAGGTGAAGACCAGCAGGAATATCAGGGGCACCGCTGCGGCCTGCGCCGCTTCCGGGTCGCTGACCCGCAGGCCGAGTGACGCGAAGCCCCAGGAGAGCGCGTAGCCGAACGCGACCACCAGGCCGAGCGCGGCGAGCAGGCCGCCCGCGCCGTGCGGGCTGCGGAACCCGGCGGCGAAGCCGACGCCGGTCATGACCGCGACCACCAGCAGGTTGCGGGCCAGGTCGGCGACGGTCCGGCCACCGAGCACGGCGATCCTGGACATCGGCAGGGTGCGGAAGCGGACCAGGATGCCGGTGCGCAGGTCACCGGACAACCCGACCGCGGTGCCGACCGCGCCGAAGGCGACCGTCTGCGCGAAGATGCCCGGCATCAGGAAGTCCACGTAGTTCGTGCCTGGCACGTGGATCGCGCCGCCGAACGCGTACCGGAACAGCAGCACGAAGATCACTGGCTGGACGGTGGCGAACACCAGCGCCTGCGGGGTGCGCAACTGAGTCAGCAAGTTGCGCCAGGCGACGTCGGCGGTGTCCGAGAGCGCGCTGGCGACGGCGCTTGACGCCGCCGCGACGCGGCCGGCCGCGACCGGGCGCGGCGTGATTGCGATCGTGCTCATGCTGCTTCGCCTCCGCGGGTGAGAGAGGTGAGAGAGAGGAATACGTCGTCCATGGTGGGTTCGCGCACCGCGACGGACACCGGGTCGGGTGCCCGGCTGTCCAGGGCGCGCAGCACGCCGGTGAGCTCGCCTGAACCGGTGGCGGACCGGACCTGGATGCCCGCGCCGTCGCGCTGCGGCCGGTAGCCCGCGCGGGCAAGCGCCGTTTCCGCGGCCGCCGCGGCCTCCTGCCCGCCGAAGTCCAGGTGGAAGACCATCGAGCCGAACCTGGCCTTCAGCTCGGCGGGCGTGCCGGTGTCGGCGACCCGCCCGGCGGAGATGATCACCACCTGATCGGCCAGCGCGTCGGCTTCTTCCAGGTACTGCGTTGTCAGCAGCACGGTGGTGCCTGACCTGGCGAGGTCGCGCACCGAGTCCCACAGCGCGAAGCGGCTCTCCGGGTCAAGGCCGGTGGTGGGCTCGTCGAGGAACAGCACCGCCGGCCGGTGCAGCAGCGCCGCGGCCACGTCGAGCCGGCGCCGCATCCCGCCCGAGTAGCCGCGTACCAGCCGGCCCGCCGCCGCGTTCAGCCCGAAGCTGTCGAGCAACTCGTCGGCGCGGATCCTGGCCTGGGCGCGGCCCACCCGGGACAGCCGCCCGATCAGCCTGAGGTTCTCCCGTCCGGTCAAGTTGGGGTCCACGGCCGCGAACTGGCCGGCCAGGCCGATGACGCGGCGTACCTGCGCCGCATCTTTCACCACGTCGAGCCCGTCGACGGTCGCGCGGCCCGCGTCCGGACGCAGCGAGGTGGCAAGGATGGACACGGTGGTGGTCTTGCCGGAACCGTTCGGCCCGAGCAGCCCGAGCACGGATCCGGGGGGCACTGCCAGGCTCAGCCCGTCAAGCGCCAGCACGTCACCGAAGGCCTTCCGCAGGCCGTTGGCCTCAATTGCGGCTTCGCTCATCGCGCACGTCCCTTCTCGCTGTGCCGTGGCGGCCCGAGGGCCGGCCGCCGCGATAGCAGAAGCTTAGATATCTAAGAGTTAGATGTCAATGTCTTAGATATCGAAGCTTAATGATGGGCTCGCTGAACGAAGCGGGCGGCATCTATCGCCTGGCTGTGGGGCCGGAATGTCGTACCCGACGGCTACAGTCATGGGCGTGGGAAAGTCAGCCGCACCCGTTCGGGATGATCAGGAAACAGCAGCGGGCGCGGACGCCGCGGACTACGGGGGCGGTCGGCCGCACCCCCGGGAGATGACGGCACTGAGCGCCGACGAGGTGCGGCGGATCACCCTTTACTCTCAGGGTTTCCTCGGGGCCGGCGCGCGGCGCGGCGGCGTGACCGGGGTGCTGCGGCGGGTCAGTGCCGTGCAGCTTGACACGATCTCGGTGCTCGCCCGGTCGCACGAGCTCGTCGCGTACGCGCGGCTCGGGCCGGTCGGGCGGGACAGGGTGGAGAACGCGTACTGGCCCGCGAAGAAGCCGACGACGTTCGAGTACTGGGCGCACGCGGCCTGCATACTGCCGATCGCGGACTGGCCGTACTACGCCATGCGGCGGCGCGCCATCACCGCGCGCGGGCAGCGCTGGCACAAGGTCTCCGAGGACACCTGCGAGGTGGTGCTCGCCCGGCTGCGCGACGAGGGGCCGCTCACGGCCACCCAGCTCGGCGGCGCGAAGGCGGGCGGGCCGTGGTGGGACTGGTCGGAGGTGAAGATCGCCGCCGAGTGGCTCCTCGACACCGGCCGGGCGGTCTGCGTGCGGCGCACCGGCTGGCGGCGCGTCTACGACCTGCCGGAACGTGTCATACCGAAGGAACTGATCGACCGCGAGCCGACCGACGCGGAATGCCTGTCCTACCTGGTCGGGACCGCCACCCGCGCGCTCGGCGTGGCCACCCACGCGGACTTCATCGAGTACCTGCGGCTCAACGAGTACCGGCTGGGCCTGCGAAGCGGCCCGCACCTCGACGAGGCCGCCGCGGCGGCCGGGCTCGTCCCGGTGACCGTGCCTGGCGCCCGGGCGGGGGGTTCCGGGGGGTCGTCCCCCCGGGCTGGCACTGCGCCGGTGGCGGCCTGGGGCGACCCGGCGGCGCTGGCCTGGCTCAGCGCGGGCGGGCGCGGCACGCACCGCACGGCGCTGCTGTCCCCGTTCGACTCGCTGATCTGGGACAGGAAGCGGACGCTGCGGATGTTCGGCTACCGCCACCTGTTCGAGCCCTACGTGCCGAAGGAGAAGCGCGAGCGCGGCTACTTCACGATGCCGCTGCTCGCCGGCGGCCGGATCGTGGGCTGGGTGGACCCGGGCAGGGAGGGGAACACGCTCGTCGCCAGGAACGTGCTCATGGAAAAGCCCGCGGCCGTCGCGCCAATGGCGCGAGCGCTCGCGGAGGCGGCTCTGTGGGTCGGTTGCTCGACCGTAGCCACCGAACGAGTGCAGCCGACTCACTTGGCCCAACCGCTTGCGGCGGCGTTGAAGGACCTGGGCGCTTAGCTGATCTCGATCAGCTTCTCGCGCACCGCGATCATCACGGCTTCCATCCGGGAGTGGATCTGCAGCTTCTCCAGGATGTTCCGCACGTGGTTCTTCACGGTGTTCTCCGAGATGAACAGCTCCTTGGCGATGTCGCGGTTGTTCATGCCGCGGGCCACCAGGCGGAGCACCTCCATCTCGCGCTCGGTCAGCTTCGGTGCCGGCGCGTGCTTGGCCGGCTCATCCTCGGCG
This sequence comes from uncultured Actinomycetota bacterium, assembly GCA_963759545.1. Classification (GTDB taxonomy): domain Bacteria; phylum Actinomycetota; class Actinomycetes; order Streptosporangiales; family Streptosporangiaceae; genus Trebonia. The sequence continues at coordinate 54,245 of CAVXAB010000015.1, read as the reverse complement.
TCCCTGCGGGCCAGGGTGGCGAACTCGGTGAGCAGCTTGCCCGCCATCGACGGGTTGATCAGGGACTGCCCGCCGTACACGGCGCGCACCGAGTCGGCAAGCTCGTCGAGCGGGATGTCCTTGAGCAGGTAGCCGCTCGCGCCCGCGCGGATCGCCTCGAAGAGGTCCTCTTCCTCGTCGCTGATCGTCAGCATCACGATCTTGGCGGACGGGGCGACCTCCTTCATCTGGCGCGCGGCCTCGATGCCGGTGATCTTGGGCATCCGGATGTCCATGAGCACGACATCGGGCACCACCTCGCCGGCGATCTGCACCGCCTCCTGGCCGTCGGAGGCCTGGCCGACCAGCTCAAGGCCCGGCTCCCCCTGCAGGACCGTCTCCAGGCTGCGGCGGACGAGGGCATGGTCGTCCGCGATCAGCACCCGGATCGGATCCGTGCCCGCCCTGGGCTCTGCCGGCGGGGGGACGGAAGGCACTGGACCCGACGCGGGCACGCCAGGCGTATTTTTCTTGGCCGCAAGAGACCGCTCGGTCACGGCCACTCCTTCCGCAGCGTTCGCAGTTCACGCACAGGATAGGACATGTCACTAAAGCTACGCGTACCGCCCCGACAGTGCCAGCCGGGGCGGTACGCAATTGCTTTGCAATTTCTAATCGTCAACGAGCCTGATGACGCCGTAGTCGTAGCCGCGGCGGCGGTAGACGACGCTGAACTTGCCGCACTGGCTGTCGTGGTAGGCGAACCAGTCGTGCCCGACGAGTTCCATCTCCAGGAGCGCGTCGTCGATGGTCATCGGGTGCGAGGCGTGGAACTTCTCCCTGACGATCAGCGGGCCGTCGCCCACCATCTGCATCGGCAGCACCCCGGAGAAGGTTGCCTCCGCTTCTGCCTCGTCCCGGGAGCCCTCGAAGTCGTGGCCGGCGCCGTCGTCTCGCGGGAAGGCCGGGAGCGGCACCACCGCCTCCGGGCGGCGTGGCCCGTTCGGCCTGGTGCCGACCCTCGCGGCCGCCCTTGCGCTCGGCTTGCCGCTCCCCTTGCCGTTCGCCTTGCGACCGACCGGCGTGCCGGCCAGCACGGCCGCGTCGTCGGGCCGGGGCATCGCCGGGATGTCGACGTCCGCGAGCGCGGCCGTCTCGGCCGCGATGGTCCTCGCGTCGGCCGGCCCGGCCGCCACCGCCGTGAGCGCGTCCGTCGAGCGGACCGTCAGGCCCCCGCTTCTTACCTTGCGCCGCTCGGCGATCTTGCGGAGCCGACCCTCGAGCTTGGCGAACGCGAGGTCCAGGGCGGCGTAACGGTCGTCGGCCGCCGCTTCGGCCCTGATGGCAGGGCCCCGCGATCTGATCGTGAGCTCCACCCGCTCGCTCCGGTCGGCCTGCCTTGGGTTGCGCTCCGTCGACACCTCGACGTCGATCCGAATCGCGTTGTGATCGAGCTTCTCTAGCTTGGCCAGCTTCGCGGTCGCGTGCCTACGGAAACGCTCGGGAACGCTGGTGTGCCTGCCTTTGAAGGTGATTTCCATCTCGATCCCCTCTACGGCCTTGATTACCGGTAGTGGGCACTCGCCCGGCCGACCTGGTCTTCGACCCCACATCCGCCTGCTGAGAGGTTCGCGGCCTTCCATGGCCACTACTGCCCTTCTCCCGTAGTTCGGGGGACGTCATGTGCCCCCCGGCGGGGCAGGACTTACTTCTAAGCCGCACCGTGATCGGACGACGAAAAGTCGCCTTACGTGGACCGCTTCGCCTGCGGCTGGCATCGGCTTGCCTGGTAGACCCGCTTGCCGCCTGCGCGGCTCGGCGGACCTGTCCGGCGCAACCACGGACCCGGGCGAGTGCCATGCATGAACGCTAGCTCTTACGAGGCCAAATGTCAGGCTGGACTTTAGGCCCGAAGCGGAACATAACAGACTTGTAACAATGATTTCCGGGGCGGGTTCTCTTGAGCCTCCGGGGTTGGCGTCACCCTGGATAGACCGGCGAGATGCCGGTGGCTGGCGTGGCGTTGCCGGGGATGGGCATCCAGGAGCCGGTGAGGCTGGCGTCGGTGGCCATCGTGCCCCTCGACAAGCCGGCGATCAGCGGCTGCTTGTAGCTTGCCGTGATCGTCTGCATGCCCGGGTCGGCCTGGATGGAGGTGGGGGTCCCGCCGCTGACGGGGTAATCGGTCACGGCGTCGCCCGGCGAGCGCGATGACGTCGTCGGGGCCGTACCAGGTCAGCGCGGTGAAGTTGGTGCCGACGGGAACGGTCTCCTGTACCAGGGAGAGCGTGATCCGCGGACTCTGCGCCTGCTGCCGGGAGATAGCGCCGAAGATCAGCTCGTTGCCGTCCATGACGAGCGCCACCCGGACGCCGTCCGGCGCGACCTGAAGCGCCGTGAACGGCCCGATCACCGGTGCACTCGCGGGTGGGTTCACGGCGACGGAAACCATCTGGGCAAGCGGCTGCCGCACGTTCTGCGTGCCGCGGAACATGACGACCTGGCCATTCTGCGCCGCCCACAGGTCGTCGTCGACGTCCCAGCTCACTGACGCGAATCCGGTGCCGCGCTTGGTCAGCGGGCCGCCAACCAGGCCGGCGTAGAGCGTGCCGCCGCGCAGCGCGGCCACGTACGTGCCGTCGGCGGAGACCGCGATCTGGGAGTAGCCGGTGCCGATCCTCGCGAGGCTGACCGGCTTGCCTTGCCCCCTGGTACACCCGGTGGGACACCTGGTCAGGTACCCGCCGCTGGTTAGGTAGTAGTACTCCGTGCTCACGCCGAATGCCGGGTTCCACTTGGACGTGGGCTGGATCGGGTTGCCATGGCCGGGCGGCGTCCATGGCTTGCCGTTCACCACGACCTCCACTGACTGCACCCCCTGGCCGGTTGAGCCGCTCGGCGCGGCGCCGGAAAGCGTCCAAAGCAACTGCGCAGAGAGTTGCGCCATGACGGGATCGCTTGCCTTGCCGAGGGCCGTGCCCGTGAGGTTGACGACCGCGGTCACGCCGTTCAGCGTGACGTTGCTGACCTTGGTCTTCTGCGGGAAGGCGGTCCGCGTCGCCCCGTGGGACAACCAGTCAGCGGGCGGTGCCATCAGCTCACTGACCAGCCCGTCCATCAGGTCGCCGGACGAGGCCCGCACCGGCACGTAGACCGGGTCGGGAACGAGGACCCTGGTCAGCGGATCGAAGAAGTAGAGGTTACGGAGCTGGTAGTCGTTGGCGAACGAGTTGCTGGTGAGGAGCAGTTCCTGCGGCCCGGACGAGATACGCCACTGCCCGCCGATATTAGTCAGCTGGAAGGTCGGCTCGTTCGGAGAGACACCCGGCTCCGACGCCGAGGGCACGGAGTAGTTGCCGTTTCCCAGCAGGTTCGCCTGGATAGCGCCGGTTATCCCTACCGTCGCCGTCTTCTGGTTCTTCGCGGTGGACGTGTACGTCGGCGCCGTGGGGTTCGGGCCGGACTTGTACACGACCGCTGACCAGGACGGATTCCAGGTCTTCTGTTCGGTTGGGGTCAGGTACTCCCGCACCACCTGGGGGTAACTTCCGTAGCTAGCGGAGGCGGTGAGGAACCCGCGAACGACGTCCGCCGGCTGCCAGCCGGCGCCAGGCGGCTGCGGCTGGATCTGCACGTAGGGCTGGTTCTGGGCGGCCGTCCCCTGGGTCACCGGGTAGGAGACCACCGGCCCGCCGGTGGGCACCGACACGCATCCGGTGGCGGCCAGCGCGGCGACGAGGAGCGCCGCCAGCGCCGCGAGCACCGGCCGCGGCCTGATCGGCTTGGACGTCGTTGCCCTAGGCAAGGTGCCCACCTGAAAGGTCCGCTTCCAGCGTGGTGACGGAGCTGGTGATGACCTCCGCCTCATCTGGGCCAAGCGGCAGCGGCGAGCCCGCGATGCGCTGGCCTGCCGTCCGCGGCAGGGTGAGCCTGAACACCGAGCCCCGGCCCTTCTCGCCCCACGCCTGGAGCCAGCCGCTGTGCAGCCGGGCGTCTTCCAGTGCGATGGCGAGGCCGAGGCCGGTGCCTCCGGTCGTCCGCGCCCGTGACGGGTCGGCGCGCCAGAACCGGTCGAAGACAAGCTGCTCTTCGCCGGGGGCCAGCCCGACGCCGTGATCGCGGACGGCGATGGCGGCCGCCTCGCTGTCCGCCGCCAGGGTCACCACCACGTCGCGTCCCTCACCGTGTTCCACCGCGTTGACCAGCAGGTTGCGCAAGATGCGCTCCACCCGCCGCCGGTCCACCTCGGCCATGCACGCTTGCACGGGCAGCCGGAACTCGATGCGGCAGCCGCGCCGCTCCGCGAGCTGCTGCGCGTCGTCCGCGCTCCTGCGGACGATGTCGCACAGGTCCGCAGGCTCGGCGTCAAGCGTCGCGACGTTCGAGTCGTGCCTGCTCATCTCCAGCAGGTCGGTGAGCAGGGTCTCGAACCGCTCGATCTGGCTCTGCAGCAGCTCGGTGCTGCGCGCCGCCGCCGCGTCAAGGTCTTCCCGCGACTCGAAGAGGATCTCCGCTGCCATCCTGATCGTCGTCATCGGGGTTCTCAGCTCATGCGAGACATCGGAGACGAACTGGCGCTGCACCTTGGACAGTTCCTGAAGCTCGTGCAGCTTCTCCTGGAGGCTGGCGGCCATGTCGTTGAACGAGGTGGCGAGCGCGGCGAGGTCGTCGGCGCCGCCAACGACCATCCGCTCCTCAAGCTGGCCGGCGGAAAGCCGCTGTGCGGCCCGCGCCGCGTGCCGCACCGGCAGCACCACCCACCGGGTCACCAGCGAGGCGATCGCCGCGAGCAGCGCCACCAGCGCGATCCCCGCGCCGATGAGCGTGGTCTGCACGAGCTGCAGGGTCTGCTGTTCCTGGGTGAGCGGGAACACGAAGTACAGCTGGTAGGAGTTGTTGAGCGGCACGCCGAACGCGGCCGCGGCCGTTCCCTGGCCGTCGCTTGTGACAAGCGTGGTGGGCGCGTAGTACAGCAGGTTCTCCGTCTTGCCGCTCGCTAGCTCGAGCTGTTCATGCTGGACGCTGGCGACTAGGGCGGCAGGGAGCGTCGCGCCGGCGTCGAAGCCGGTCTCCGCCCAGGGCGAGTAGCCGGGCTTGGCCCGCAGGTCGGCGTTCAGCCCGACCGCTACGCTGTAGCTCGCCGTACCGCTGGTCGGCTGGAGCAGGTGGTCGATAGACGCCATGACCTGCATCGCGGCCTGCCCGTCGTTCGGGGGCGCGGTCAGGGCGGACTGCGACTGGGCGGTGTTCAGGCCGGTCACTACCTGCGCACGCGCCGTGTTCTCCGCGTTGATCAGCAGGCCGGAGGCGATCTGCTCGGTGAGGAAGAAGCCGAGCACCGCGATCACCGTGGCGGAGATCACCAGGGTGGTGCCGACCACCCGCAGCTGCAGCGACCGGCGCCAGCGATGCCGGAGCTTCGCGATGACCAGGTGCTGAAGGCGCAGCAGGGTGCGGGCGGCAATTGTCAGCCGGTGCGGCAGCCAGCTGACGATCCAGCGCACCCACTTCTTGCGCCGGAGCGCCATTTCCCACGCCTCGCGCACATCCGGTTGGTCGCGCCGTACGCGTTCCGCCGACCGCTGCTCCATCCGTCGATCAGCCAGGTCCCGCCTTGTAGCCGACACCACGCACCGTCACGACGATCTCGGGGTGCTCCGGGTCCTGCTCGATCTTGGCCCGCAGCCGCTGCACGTGCACGTTCACCAGGCGCGTGTCCGCCGCGTGCCGGTAGCCCCAGACCTGCTCGAGCAGCACTTCACGGGTGAACACCTGCCGCGGCTTGCGCGCGAGCGCGACCAGCAGGTCGAACTCAAGCGGCGTAAGGCTCAGCGTCTCGCCGCTCCGCTTGACCGAGTGGCCCGCCACGTCGATCGACACGTCGCCGATCTGCAGCATCTCGGGGGCCGGCTCGTCTGTGCGCCGCAGCCGCGCCCTGATCCTGGCGACCAGCTCCTTGGACTTAAATGGCTTGAGAATGTAGTCGTCGGCACCCGATTCGAGCCCGAGCACGACATCCACGGTATCCGTCTTGGCGGTCAGCATCACGATCGGTACGCCCGACTCGCCCCTGATCTGGCGGCATACGTCGATGCCATCAGAGCCAGGCAGCATTAGGTCAAGCAGCACGAGATCCGGCCGGGTGTCGCGGAAGGCGTCAAGCGCCTTGTCCCCGTCCGCGACGAACGTCGGCTCAAACCCTTCACCGCGGAGCACGATGCCAAGCATCTCCGCGAGCGCCGCGTCGTCGTCGACGACCAGCACACGTCCTTTCATGCGCCCCATCGTTCCATGTGTCCGGCTCCAAGCAGAGCACCCACGACGACAGACAGTGACGTCCATCGCTGAACCCGCGCTCGCATGCGCAGGTTACCCCTTTTTACCAGGTCCGCACCACCCAGGAGCCCGTTTACCAGGCACAGGGCAAGCCCGGGCATGTCGTTACAGCACCGCCTGGACACGGCAGGCGCCGCGTCAAGGCCCTGACCGCACGGACAAATGCGGACAAATACCCGTTCCTGAAATACCAGTGCAATAGGCTAATTGACCCACTTGCCAGGAAAATGAGCAATTACCGGTAAATGGCCGGCGGGGATCTCAACAAGCCGCCAGATACTACCGATGAGCCCGTCGGCCGTTCCGCGCGCTGCGTAAAGGCTAACCGCGACCGTAGGCGAAAACCTCTGCGTCCCTGGCGTGTTTGCACGGGTAGACGCCGATGCCGGGGGTAGGTGGGGAACACGCCTACCTCTAGGCGCGAAAGCGGAATGTTGGCAAATCGTCGGCATTCGGAAAAGTACCGGGGAGAATCATGGGTATCTTCGATAAGGCCGAGAGCGAAGCCGAGGACATGGCGCAGAAGGACCCCAACCTGGCACAGCAGGCCCAGCAGTTCGGCCAGGGCGGTCAGAGCGGCCAGGGCGGCCAAGGCGACATGCAGACCGCGCAGAACACGGTAGGCCAGCAGGGCGGTCCCCAGGACTCCGGCGACCAGAACATGGGCGGCGGGGGGTACCAGGACCAGAACATGGGCGGCCAGGGCATGGACCCCAACCAGCAGATGGGCGGCCAAGACCAGAACATGGGCGGTCAGGACCAGCAGATGGGGAACCAGGACCAGAACATGGGCGGTCAAGACCAGAACATGGGGAACCAGGACCAGAACATGGGCGGTCAGGACCAGAACATGCAGACGGGTGACCAGGACCAGAACATGGACCCCGACCAGAACCAGGGCCAGAATCAGAACTGGTAGCAACCATCGGCTCTGGGCGCCCGGCAGCATACTGCCGGGCGCCTTTACTGTTTCCGCGCGGCGCCCTGCTGCTCGCACTCCTTTGTCGATGAACTGCGCTATTTTCTGGGCATGTCTGAGCCGTTGACCAACATCGTTGAGGCGGGCTGGGCCGAAGCGCTCGCCCCCGTCGAGGACCGGATCACGCAGGTGGGCGTGTTCCTGCGCGAGCAGATCGCCGAAGGCAAGCGGTACCTGCCCGCGGGCGACCTGGTGCTGCGCGCTTTCAAGCAGCCGTTCGCCGACGTGCGGGTGCTGATCGTCGGCCAGGACCCGTATCCCACGCCCGGCCACCCGGTCGGCCTCAGCTTCTCGGTCGACCCTGGTGTCAGGCTGCTGCCTCCCTCGCTCGTCAACATCTTCCGCGAGTACGCCGACGACCTTGGCTACCCGCAGCCGTCAAACGGCGACCTGACGCCGTGGACCGAGCGCGGCGTCCTGCTGCTCAACAGGGTGCTCACCGTCGAGCCGAAAAAGCCGGGCAGCCACCGAGGCAAGGGCTGGGAGGAGGTCACCGAGCAGGCGATCCGCGCCCTCGCCAAGCGGGACACGCCGCTTGTCGCCATCTTGTGGGGCCGCGACGCGAGGAACCTCGCCCCGCTGCTTGGCAGCATCCCGCGCATCGAGTCCGCGCACCCGAGCCCCATGTCCGCGCATGGCGGATTTTTCGGCACCCGGCCGTTCAGCCGCGCCAACCAGCTGCTAGCCAGCCAGGGCGCCGACCCGATCGACTGGCGCCTTCCCTAGATGAGTGGATCCGAAGTGATCACTGGTCGAACGCGATGAGTCACCGGGTGACGGGTGCGGTGCTCGCGTTTGCACCCGCGATCGGCACCGCCTGGCCGCTCACTCGCACGCGCGCGTCCGTGGGGGATGCCTCGACCCGGAGCACGCTGGGCCGGCCGAGATCCTCCCCCTGGAGGATGGTGAAGGCACCGGAGGGTGGGAGGGCGCCGAGGGCACGCAGGTAACCGCCGAAGGCGGCGGCCGCGGCGCCGGTGGCCGGGTCCTCGATGACACCCCCGACCGGGAAGGGGTCGCGGGCATGGAAGAGCTCCTGGGTCTCACGCCACACCAGCTGGAGTGTGGTCCAGCCGTGACGGTGCATCACCTCGGCCAGAGCATCGAAGTCGTAGTCCAGGGCCGCGAGACGCTCGCGGGTTGCCACAGCCAGGACCAGGTGCTCGTTTCCGCCGAAGGCGACATGCGGCGGCAACGCCGGGTCAAGATCCTCCGCGGACCAGCGCAGGGCCGCGAGTGAGGCGTGTACCTCTGCTTCGCTCGCCGGCCGGGAGCGGGTGGGAACGCTGGTGAGCGTCGCCGTCACGGAACCCCCGAGCGCTACCGAAGTGTCCAGGGCGATCTCACCCACCGGTGTGTCGAAGGCGAGCGGACCTGGGCCGACCCGCTCAGCCAGGGCCACCGCGGTGGCGACGGTCGCGTGACCACAGAAGGCGACCTCCGCAAGCGGACTGAAGTAGCGCAGCCGGAACCGGCGCGCCGCCTGGTCCCCTACGGTGACGAACGCGGTCTCCGAGTAGCCGACTTCGGCGGCGGTCGCGAGCATGGCGGCATCGTCAAGCGCGGCGGCGTCAAGCACGACACCGGCGGGGTTGCCGCCGGCGGAGTCGGTGCTGAAGGCGGAGTAGCGCAGGATCTCGGGGCGTGTATTCAGGCTCATGCCCCTACCCTGGCACCGCACAGACATCCAGACAAACGATGGATCCCGATCATTTCCATCGTCATCTACGATGGCTAGGACTATCGTCGGGGCATGGACACCCGACTGCTGCGCACCTTCGCCACCGTCGCCAAGACCGAGAACCTCACCGCCGCCGCAGAGCGCCTGCACCTCGTCCAGTCCACCGTGACCGCCCAGGTGCAGGCGCTGGAGAAGGAGCTCGACCTGCGCCTTTTCGATCGGCTGCCGCGCGGGGTGGTGCTCACCGGCGCCGGACGCGAGGTGCTGGCGCAGGCCGAGGCGGTGCTGGAGGCCGAGTCCCGGCTGCTGACGGTCGCGGTCTCGGCCGGTGGCGTGGGTGGTCAGGTGACCGGACGCGTGACGCTATCGGCCGGCGAGACGCTGGTGTCCGCGCGGCTGCCGGGAGTCATCGCCGCGCTGCGTCGCAGCCACCCCGCGGTCGAGGTTGACCTGCGCACGATGGGGACGGCGGCCGCCGTCGCCGCGCTCCGCACCGGCGAGCTGGACCTGGCCCTGCTGCTGGAGGACGAGGCGGCTTTCCGCGACATCGAGTGCACGCCGCTGGCACGTGAGCCGCTGGTGCTCGTCTGCTCCCCCGAACACCCCGCCGCCGCCCGCAGCGCCACCGACTGGGCGGAGCTGGCCCGCGAGGACTACTTCCTGCACGAGCAAGGCTGCTCGTACAGCGACCGCTTCATCGAGCAGCTGCTCGTCGCCGCCAAGGGCAGGCCGCCCCGGATCACCCGCTTCGGCAGTCTTGAGGCCGCCAGGGCTTGCGTGACCGCGGGCCTCGGCCTCAGCCTGCTGGCCCGCGCCAATGTCACGGACGCGCTCGCGGCGGGCCGCCTGACACAGGTGTCCGGCCCGCACTTCCCTGACGTCACCGTCCAACTGGCCCGCCACCGTCGGCGCTGGCTCTCCCCCGCGGTAGCCGCGCTTACCACGGAGCTGCCGCACCACTTCCCACACTGATCGCAGCTGCGCCCGCGGAGCAGTGGCCCCAGCCCCGCGCCCGGCCGGCCGGCCGGTCACGCGCGTTCAGCCTCTGATCACTTCTGCTCTGCTCGTCTAGGTCCCCTCGTGAGGGCCAGCCAGCCGACGAGCGCGAGCGGGTAGGCGTAGTAGCCGTACCTGGTCGACGGCGCGAGCGTGAACAGGACCGCGTACAGGACAATCAGGCGGACCGTGGCGTCCCGCGCATCGCGCGGCGGGCGGGCGAGCAGCCAGGCGGCGAACGCGACGAGCGCGAGCAGCAGGAGCGCGTCCACGGTCAGGTGGCCCGCGTGGCCGAGCTGGGAGATCAGGTGGCCGGGCAGCGGGCTGGCCGCCACCGTTTTGAACTTCGACGTGCCAAGCGGGTAGTCGATGAGGTTCTGCCTGATGGCATCCGGGGTCGCCAGCGCGGCCGGTGCGGCGGCCAGCGCGAGCAGGACGGCCGCGCCGACGACGGTGCCGGTGAACTTGACCGCGACCCGGTGAGACGCGCGAACCCAGGTCATGACCGCGAGCACCGGGACCACGGCCCAGGCGGTGGACTTCATCGCGCAGGCGACCGCGAGCACCAGAGCCGCGCGGAGGAACTGGCCGCGAGCGGCCAGCGCGAGCGTCAGGCAGGTGAGCGCGATGATGGGCGGGTCGGTGACGCCGACCGTCAGCGGGAAGGCGACCAGCGGGGAGGCGACCGAAATCGCGGCGAGCACCGCTACCTGCCGGCGGCGGTCCCGGCCGGTCCCGGGGACCATGAGCGCGAAGGCCGCCGTAAGCGCGGCCACCGTGACCAGCGAGGTCCAGATCCTTGGGTCGCCGAGCAGTTCGGGGAAGCCCGCCTCGCGGGGCAGCCCGAACAGCTCCATCAGCGGCAGATAGGGGTTGTAGTGCTGCCAGTCCGTGATGAGGCTGGCCGGCAAGTACGGCGTGCCGTGCCTGACCAGGTAGTCCGCCGACCGGTTGATGACCACCACCTCGGCGGTCGACGTGTCGGGCACCTTGAGGATCATCCAGACGAGCGGCGCGAGGAACGCCCCGGCGATGGCGGCGGCCAGCGGGGCCAGCCAGTTCCTCGTGACCAGCAGGAGCAGGGTGGCCACCGCGTAGCCGCCGCAGGCCCAGGCACCCCAGGTGCCGTCGGCGTGCCTGGTAAAGATCTCCGCGCCCGCGTACACCGTGAAGAGCGCGAACCACACGGTGATGGCGCGGCGGCCGGGCAGCCAGGATTGCGCCGCCGACTCGGGGCGCGCACCGTCGTGTGCCTGCTCAGGCTCGGGCGCTGCTTGGTTCCCCTGCACGGCGGCCCCGGCTGTTGTGTCCACGGTCCAGAGGATATCTACCTGTCCGGAGGCACCCGCTATCCCGAAGCCAGCGCGCCGCGTCCTGGCAGTTCCGGATGAGCGCTAGCTCGCTAGGTCGGCGGACTCGCCCGGGGCCAGCAGGACCAGGCGGTCGGCGAGGCCTGCCCGGTCGAAGGCGGCGCGGAGGCTGGTGCCGCCCTCGGTGAAGTGCTGCCAGCCGGCGTAGTGAACCGGGACCACGGAGCGAGCGTCAAGGACACGCGCCGCCTCGGCGGCCAGGTCGCTGTCGAGGGTGAGCAATGCGCCGTCGAACGCGCCCGCGATGCGCGCCGCGCCGGCGAACAGGAGGGCGACGTCGACTGGTCCGAACCTGGACGCCACCTGCTCGACGGCGCCGAGCCAGGCGTTGTCGCCGCTGACGTAGATCGTGGGCAGGTCGGGCGCGGTCAGCACGAAGCCGTTCACCTCGCCGCTGACTGACTCGGCGCCCTCCGGACCGTGCCTGGCGGGCACCGCGGTGACCCGGATCGGCTCGCGGCCGTCGCGCGGCAGGTCGACGTGCTGCCACGGAGCCAGGCCGCGCACGCCGATGCCGTCCTCGGCCAGCCGGCCCGCCCCGCTTGACGTGGTGAGCGTCAACGGCGCCTTGGCGAGGAAGGCCCGGCCGGCCCGGTCCAGGTTGTCGGCGTGCTGGTCGTGGGAGAGCAGCACCGCGTCGACCGGTCCCACGTCGTCGAGTGTCACGGCCGGCGGCGCGAGCTTCACCAGCTTCGGCCCGCCGGTCCGCGCGTACTCTCCCGGCGGGTCGAAGGTCGGATCGGTTACCAAGCGCAGGCCGCCAACCTCAAGGACCGCGGTCGGCCCCCCGACCAACTGAATGCGCACCATCTTCAGCCTTCCTTTCTAACGGTTGACTCACTACTTATCCGTTAGGAAGACCATAACACGTGTTCTAACGGAAAACGACGACAGATTCCGTTAGGTATGGCGGGGAGTGTCTCCACTACGCCCGCCATCACCCCGCGGGCGCGTCCGACCACCCCGCGGGCGCGTCCGACCGTACCCGCGCGGGCGCGTCCGACAATTAGCCTCAAGTGGTGCGTGGTGCCCGTGAGGGCCGTGCGCGGGCTGGCAAGCGGCCACCCGCGCGTGGAGCGCGCCACCATCGACAAGGATTTCGCTTTTCATGTGGATTCCGCAGCTAATGAGCTGCGGAATCCACATGATCATGGGCCGGGCCGCAGTGCCGCTAGGAAAAACCCGGACAGAACGGGCACGCGCGAGCGCCCCCGCCCGAAGGCATGCGCCCGCCCGGCCCGCAGGCACGCGCGGCCGGCCCGAAGGCATGCGCCAGCCGGCCCGAAGGCATGCGCCAGCCCGGCCCGAAGGCCGAGTGCTGGGTAGCTCAATTGACCGGGCTAGGAGCCGAGGCGCCAGCTGTCCCGGTAGGCCTGCTGCGCCTCGGTCAGCGTGTCGAGCTTGGCGCCGAGGGCGGCGAGGACCAGGCGGGCCGCCTCGGCGTCGATGTCCGGCGGTACCCGGTGGACGCCCGGTGGCAGCTGCTCCGCGCGGCCTGCCAGCCAGGCCAGCGCCAGGGCCTCGATGCCGAACGCGAGGTCCATCACCTCGGGCGGGTGGCCGTCGGCCGCGACGAGGTTGACCACGCGGCCTTCGGCCAGCAGGAGCAGGCGGCGGCCGTCGGGAAGCTCGTAGGCGTCGGCGTGCGGGCGGACGTCGGTGTCCACGGCGACCGCCATGGCGGCGAGGGCCCTGACGTCGATCTCCACGTCGAAGTGGCCGGCGTTGGCGAGGATCGCGCCGTCCCGCAGCACGGCCAGGTGCTCGGCGGTGATCACCTCGGTCGAGCCGGTCGCGGTGATGAAGACCTCGCCGATCGGCGCCGCCTCGGCGATCGGCAGCACGCTGAACCCGCGCAGCACCGCGTCGAGCGCCCGCACCGGGTCCACCTCGGTGATCACCACCCTGGCGCCGAGCGCGCGGGCGGACTCGGCGATGCCGGAACCGCACGCGCCGAACCCGGCCACCACCACCGTCTTGCCCGCGAGCAGCACCCCGCTGGCGCGAAGCAGCCCGTCAAGCACCGACTGCGCGGTGCCGTGGGTGTTGTCCACGAGCCTGGTGACCGGGGTCTCGCTCGCCGCGATCACCGGAAAGGCCAGCGTCGCGTCGGCCGCCATCCGGCGCAGCCGGAGCACGCCCGTCGTCGTCCCCTCGCAGCCGCCGCGCACCCGGCCGAGCAGCGCGGTGCGCCCGGTGTGCAGGGTGCTCACCAGGTCGCCGCCGTCGTCGATGACCAGGTCGGGGCCGGGACCGACCGCGTCGAGCGCCTGCTCGATGTTCTGGTAGTACGTCTCACGGTCCACGCCGGAGCGGGCGAAGACCGCGATGCCCTCGTCCGCCTCGAGCGCGGCGGCGATGTCGTCCTGGGTGGACAGCGGGTTGGACGCCGCGAGCGCCACCCGCGCGCCGCCCGCGCGCAGGGCGCGGATGAACACCGCCGTCTCCGCCGTCACGTGCAGGCAGGCGGCGACGGCAAGCCCGTCGAATGGCTTGTCCGCGCTGAACTGGTCATGGAGCGCGGCAAGCAGCGGCATCATCCGTTTGGAGTACCTGATACGGCCGTCCCCGAGCTCGGCGAGCCCGGGGACGGACCGGTACCGGCGCGGCCCCCTCGGCGGGGGCGGCGGGCCGTCCCCGCGGGGTGCCGCTGCGGTGTTCATCGCGCCGCCGGATCAGTACCGGTAGTGGTCCGGCTTGTACGGGCCCTCGACCGGCACGCCGATGTAGTCGGCCTGCTCCTTGCTCAGCACGGTCAGCTTCACGCCGAGCGCGTCCAGGTGAAGGCGGGCGACCTTCTCGTCCAGGTGCTTGGGCAGCGTGTAGACGCCGACCGGGTACTCCTCGGGCTTGGTGAAGATCTCGATCTGCGCCATGACCTGGTTGGTGAAGGAGTTCGACATCACGAACGACGGGTGGCCGGTCGCGTTGCCCAGGTTGAGCAGGCGGCCCTCGGACAGCACGATGATCGCGTGACCGTCGGGGAAGACCCACTCGTCGACCTGCGGCTTGACGTTGTTGCGCTTGATGCCGGGGGTCGCGGTGAGGCCGGCCATGTCGATCTCGTTGTCGAAGTGACCGATGTTGCCGACGATCGCCTGGTGCTTCATGCCCGCCATGTGCGCGGCGGTGATGATGTCCTTGTTGCCGGTGGTCGTGACGAAGATGTCCACGTACGGCAGGGCGTCCTCGAGCGTGGTGACCTGGTAGCCGTCCATCGCCGCCTGCAGCGCGCAGATCGGGTCGATCTCGGTGACGATGACCCGGGCGCCCTGGCCGCGCAGCGACTCGGCGCAGCCCTTGCCCACGTCGCCGTAGCCGCAGACCAGCGCGACCTTGCCGCCGATGAGCACGTCGGTGCCCCGGTTGATGCCGTCAATCAGCGAGTGGCGGCAGCCGTACTTGTTGTCGAACTTGGACTTGGTGACCGAGTCGTTGACGTTGATCGCCGGGAACTTGAGCTCGCCGGCCTTGGCCATCTCGTAGAGACGGTGCACGCCGGTGGTGGTCTCCTCGGTGACGCCCTTGATCTCGGCGACGGACCTGGTCCACTTGCCCGGCGCGTCCGCGAGGGAGTTGCGCAGCCGGTCAAGGATGACCAGCCACTCCTCGGAGTCGCCCTCGGCCGGCGACGGGACCGCGCCCGCGGCCTCGTACTCGGCGCCCTTGTGCACGAACAGCGTGGCGTCGCCGCCGTCGTCGAGGATCATGTTCGGGGCCTGGCCCTCCGGCCAGGTCAGCGCCTGCTCGGTGCACCACCAGTACTCTTCGAGCGTCTCGCCCTTCCAGGCGAAGACCGGGATGCCCTTCGGGTCATCCGGCGTGCCATCCGGGCCGACCGCGACGGCGGCCGCGGCGTGGTCCTGGGTGGAGAAGATGTTGCAGGACGCCCACCGCACCTGGGCGCCGAGGGCGACCAGGGTCTCGATCAGCACGGCGGTCTGGATCGTCATGTGCAGCGAGCCGGTGATCCGGGCACCGCGCAGCGGCTGGGACGCCGCGTACTCGGCGCGGGTCGCCATCAGGCCGGGCATCTCGTGCTCGGCGAGCTGGATCTCCTTCCGGCCGAAGTCGGCCAGTTTGATGTCGGCGACCCGGTACGGTTCGGCGCTCATGCAAACACCCTTTCATAGAGTCTGCCCGGAGTTTCACACGCTCGATATAATTGGCGGTTTGTGCCATCGGGCGCGCAGCCGGGGGGTACGGGGGTCGTCCCCCCGGATGACTACTGTCGACGCTACGGGATGCGGCCGGCCCGGCGCACGCTCTCCCGGCGGATTTTGACAGCAGAATGTTAGATTGATCCTCATGCGCATCACTGAGGCCGCCGCGCGGCTCGGCATGTCCCCCCGGATGCTCCGCTACCGGGAGGATCTCGGGCTGCTGCCGCCGCTGCGGGACCGCCCGTACGGGCGGGGCCACGCGCACCGGCAGTTCACCGAGGAGGACCTGGCCACGATCACGGCCGGGCTCGCCATCGAGCGGCGCTTCGACATTACGCCGGCCGCGCTTGCCTTCGGGCTGCGGGTGCTGACCGACCCGGCGGCGCGCGCCGCCGTCGCCGACCTGGGACGGCGCACCGGCCACGTGCCCGCGGGTCCCGGCGCCGGGCGCGCGCTTGACTTCGAGAAGGAGCGCGCGCTGCGCGCGCTCGGCGGCGCGCCGCACGGCCCGGCCGCGCGGTTACCCGCCCCGGCCCGGCACGAAAAATCCCCGCCTGCCGGGTGGCAGGCGGGGATCGCTGATACCTGGCCAGCGATCGGCCGGGTGATTCAGACTGCTAGTGCTTCTTCTTGCAGGGCTTCTTGTGGTGCTTGGTCTTGCCGTTGGTCTCGTTGTTCTTCATCTTGCAGCCCTGGTTGTTGACCGCGGTGGACTTGGTGACGGACGCCGGCGACAGCACCGAGAGCGCGCCAGAGAGGCCGTACAGCGGCACCTGGCCGCCGATCCCGTTGATGATGAGTCGTTGCCGCAGGCCTGCAGCGGGCACCTGGTTGCCGGTGGCCTTCACCAGGCCGCCCTCGTCGTCGTGGCGGTTGGTCTCGTTGTTCTTCATGGCGCAGCCGCGGTTGTTGACGGCCTTGGACTTGGTGACGGCGCCCGGGCTCAGCAGGCTCCCCACCACCGCGTTGCCCTCCGCCGGGACCTGGCCGCCGCCAAGTTGCCGTAGACATCGTTGCCGCAGGCCTGGATCGGAACCTGGTTGTTGCTGACGTTCACGACGCTCGGGTGGTGTGAACCGAGCGACATCGTGGCGGCACTCGCCATCGGCGCGCCGAAACCGAGCAGCCCCGCGGTCGCTACGGTGAGCGCGAGAGCGTGGGTCTTCTTGAGCATTACTTCCCGTTCCCCCTTTTTTGCTATTTACCGCCAGACAGGCTCCGGCGATGAATTCGTATGTCCTTGCCAGTCGCAAACCTTACCCGAGGTGATCACGGCTAGCGACGAAGTCGGATCACTTCGGCGAGATTTCCGCCAAGCATTCACAGCAACAGTGCCAATTGATGCACCGTTGCCCACTTTATGCTCATCCTCGCAGCTCAAGTGCCATATTATTTATTCATCGCTAAGTAAGTGAAGCGGCACAAATGGCACGCAACGGCCAGCTTGCAGACGACATGCGGCACTGGCCGCGTACGGCAATGGATTGCAGATAATTGATTCGCCAAATATGGCACGATCAATCACCATGAATTCTTCCCAAACCAGGCATGCGGTGGCGACACGCCCGCAGTCCTCGCCAGCCAGCGGGGCCTCGACCTGACCGGTGAGCTGGCCGGCGTCACGCAGCCCGCGATCGCCGTGCACGGCCGCTACGACCGCGCCGGTAACGCCAGATCGGCCCGGTGTGCCCGACAGCGGTGCCATCGTGATCAGTAATTCCTGACCCGACGCGGCGGCAGGCGGGTAACCGGTGGCGGGCCGTCGGACACTAACGAGTGTGAGCCGAATCGCTGCCTCGCCGTCTGCTGGAGGACCGCCGTGACGACTGTCCGCATCGTTTTTACGCTGCCACATCCGGCCCGCACGGGCCCCGGACGGGAGTGACGTGCCCGACTGGCGGCCGCACCAGCGTCTCATCGTGCTGGCCGACACCGTGCCTACCAAAGATGGGGGCCACCGGGCAGTGCCGCTGTGGCTGCGTATTTTCGGTCACAAGGAGCTGCTGGGCCGGCTGGGCCGACCCGCCGCAGACGCCGAGGTGGCCAGTGGCCTGCTGGAGACGGCGGTCCGGCTGCTGCGGACGGCCGGGACGGAGGTGAGCGCCGTGGACATCGAGCCGGCCAGCGACGATGTGCCCGAGCTGCGCTGGGACACGGTCACGGCGCGCGTCGGGCTGGCCACGGCCACGGGAACCCGGCCGGTCACGGTGAGCGCCGAGTACGGCCTGGCGCTGGCCGCCGTGGCCGGAGCGCCGGTCCGGGTGGCCGATGCGGTGATGGACCGGCTCGCGGTTCCGGTGCCAGGCGAGGACATACTGGCGCCGTTCCTGTCTCGCGGGCCCGCCCCGGCGCAATCACGGCGTTTCGAGCCGCGGAACATGGCGTTCACCGACGGCCTTGACTACTGGGAACTGGCTGGCAGCTTCTCCGGCGACGGCCAGCCGGCCGGGCAGGACTACTCCTGCACCGCCGCGGACCGGTCCGCGGTCTTGGCCGCCACGGTCCCGGAACCCGCCGGCTCGGCCGTCCTCGTCCAGACCATCGCCGCCGACGACTACCGCGACACCGGGGTCACCTTCCGCGGACAGCTGCGCGTCACCGGCATCGCCGGCCAGGCCGGACTGCACCTGGCCGACGGTCGCGCCGTTTGGCGCCCTGCTGCGCGACCACGGCAGCAGCCCGGCCGCCCCGGGCAGCAGCGACTGGACCTGGCATGAGGTCACGGTGCCGGTCGGCGGCGAGGCCGCCGGCATCCGGTTCGGCATCTCCCTGGCCGGCCGCGGCCGCATTGAGCTGCGCGGTGCGGAACTCGCCCCGGCGCCGCCGGGAACCCAGGAGTAACGCCGGGCATGGACATCCCCGACGGCGACCTGGTCCGGCTGGCCCGCGACGGCGACCCGGCCGCGTTCCCGCTGCTGGTCGAGCGGCACCTGCCGATGGCCCGCGCCCGCGCGGCCCGGCTGTGCCCGCAGCCCGACGACGCCGACGACGCCGTGCAGGACGCCTTCCTGCAGGCGTTCATCGCCCTGGACCGGCTGCGCGACCCCGACCGGTTCGCCGGCTGGCTGGGCGGCATCGTGGCCAACGTCTGCCGCGCCCAGCACCGGCGCGCGCTGCTTACCCTGCTCGGCGACTGGCCAGAGAACCTGCACCCCGCATCGGCGGAGTACCTGCCGTCGGCCGAGGACCTGGACCGCGCCGACGTGCTCAGCCGCGCGGTCGCCGGCCTGCCACCAGGACAGCGCCACGCCGTCACCCAGTTCTACTACGCCGACCAGCCCGCCGGGCAGGTCGCCGCCACTCCCGGCGCCGCCAAGGCCAGCCTGCACAAGGCCCGCCGCCGGCTGCGCGAGTACATCACCGCGCACCGCCCCGACCTCATCCCCGCCGTCTCACGGAGAATCCCCATGACCGCTGTCCGCATCGCGCACGCCGACCCCTGGCCCGGACGCACACCAGACGGGGGGATGGATGTCCGCCACGTGCTCGTGATCCTCGCCGACGACGCTGGCCACCGGGCGCTGCCGGTCCGGCTTTCCGGCCCCGAGCAGCTCTGGCGCCTGCTCAGCCGCCCCGACGACCTCCACGAGGAGGACCCCCTGGGCGCTCATGTCGAGGAGACGACCGGCCGGCTGCTGCAGGCGGCAGGGGTCAGCCCGACCGGCGTGACCGTCACCGACCTGGGCCCGGGAGTGACCGTCACGCGGATAGGCATCGCCGGGCCCGGCGCGAACCCGGCCAGTCACCGCCAGCCTCGCCGACGGCCTGACCCTCGCCGTCGTCACCGGCGCGCCGCTGGCCGTCGACGACCCGGTCATGGACCGGCTCGCCAGGCCCGTCACCGGCCCCGACCTGCTCAGCCAGTTCCGCAGCCAGGAGACACCCCCCAGGCCTTTGCGCCGGCAGTTCGAGCCCCGCAACATGGCTTTCACCGACGGCCTGGACTACTGGCAGCTCCGCGGCACCTTCCTGCGCCAGGGCACCGGGTTCGACTATTCCGCCACCGCCGAGGACGGGCGGGCGATCCTGGCCGCGGCCGGCCCCGAGCCCGCCGGATTCGCCTTCCTCGCCCAGGACATCGAACCCGACGACTACCGCGGCCGCACCGTCACCTTCCGCGGCGAACTGCGCACCGCCCAGGCGGACGGCCGCGCCGGGCTGGCACTCCGCGCCGCCAGCCAGGGCCGGTCCGCGCCACCGCGGGCAGCCAGCCCAGATCCCTGGGAAGACCCGGCCAACCACATCGCCTTCGCCACGGGAACCGGCGCGTGGACCCAGTATGAGGTCACCGCCCAGATCCCGGCGGACGCCAACCTGATCATGTTCGGCGTCTTCCTGAACGGCGGCGGTCAGCTCGAATTCCGCCACCCGGCACTAGCGCCCCATCCGCCAGGCCGGCGATAACGCCGTCTTCGCGTCGGCAACCGGCGCTAAGCGGTGCCCTGGTGTCGGTATCCGGCTTATTTCCGGTCAGCTGAGGCGCGGCGCGGTGACCTGAAGCGGGAGCGGCGGGTCGTGCGCTCGACGACCGCCACCGACGGGTCGAGCAGGTCTTCCTGTCCCGGGCGGTAGATGTCCGGCTCCAGGTAGATGGTCTCCGCGATCGGGACCGCCGCGCGGACCCGCTTCTCCGCGGCGTCGATGCCCGCGGTCAGGTCGGCCGCCGTCAGCTCCGCGGGCACGCCGATCTTGCCGGCGACCAGGAGGTTGTCCGGGCCGATGTGCGACGTCCGCAGGTGGATCAGGCGGAACTTCTCCGGCCCGCCCTCAAGCGCGGCCACGATCTGCGCCGTCGTCTCCTCCGAGGCCGACTCGCCGATCAGCAGGCTCTTCGTCTCGTAGCCCACGATGAAGGCGGCGCAGGCGAGCAGCAGGCCGACGCCGACCGAGCCGACCCCGTCCCACTCATCGTGCCCGGTCAGCTCGGAAAGCAGCACGCCAAGGAAGGCGAAGACCAGCCCGATCAGGGCCGCGGTGTCCTCAAGCAGCACCACCGGCAGCTCGGGCGTCTTCGTCAAGTGGACGAACTGCCGCCAGCCATGTCCCGGCCGCCGCACCAGGTTCGCCTCGCGGATCGCGGTCCGCAGCGAGAACCCTTCAAGCACGAACGACAGGCCGAGCACCACGTACGCGACTATCGGCGACGTAAGCGCACTCGGGGAAAGGATCTTGTGGATGCCGTCGTAGATCGAGAAGACCGCGCCGACCGTGAACAGCATCACCGCCACCACGAACGCGTAGAAGTACCGCTCCCGGCCGAACCCGAACGGGTGCTCGGCGGTGCGCGCCCGGCGCGACCGGCCGCGGCCGATCAGCAGCAGCGCCTCGTTGCCGGTGTCGGCCACCGAGTGCACTGACTCGGCGAGCAGCGACGCCGACCCGGTGATGAGGAACGCCGCGAACTTGGCGATGGCGATGCCCAGGTTGGCCGCGAGCGCGGCGACGACGGCCTTCACCGGCGTAGCATACCCATCCCGGCAGCCCCGCTCTTAACCAAAAGCACTGATTTTTCCTACTCGCGCCCGGTCAGGTCGCGCAGGTCCTTGATCGCGGCGATCGCCAGCGGGTCGATGCCCGCGGCGATCCCGAGGTAGACCGAGGCGTAGTCGAGGAGCTGCACGGTCGCGGCCAGCCGGCGCAGCGGATCGCCGCCTGAGTCCAGCGTGATGTCCGACACGTCGACGCCCCTGATCCCGGCGAGGGACGCGGCCGCCGTCCTGGTCCGTGCCACGGCGGGATGCTCCCCCGCCGGGTCGGCGATCAGCACGAGCCGCAGCGACTCGTCGTCCGACAGCCCGTCCAGGTCGGCGTCGTCCTCGCCGGAGAAGCTGAAGTCACCGTCGCTGAACCCCGTGCCGTCAAGCCCGGCGCCGCCGAATTCCTCGGCCGCGGGAAAGGCGGGCTCCGGCGGCGGCGCGTACGGGCCGTCGAACGTCGCCACCTGGTCGTGCCCCGCCTCGGGCAGCAGCCCGACGAGCGCCGGGTACTTGGCGTTCGCCGCGAGCTGTGAGGCAAACCGCCTGGCCGCCGCCGCCGCGACCGGCGAGCCGCCCCAGATCAGCGGGAGCCGCCCGACCAGGTCGAGCGCGAGGGACTTGGCCGGGTTGACGAACGACTCGCTTGACGGGCGGCACTGGTGCGAGACGTCCTCCATGGCGACCGCGGCCGTCTCGTAGGCGGTGTCGTCGATGCGCGCCACGCCAAGCCGCTCGGCGGCGACAAGCAGCGGCACGGTCAGCGCCCAGGGCATCGCCCTGGCGGGCCCGACCGTGGTCACCGGGATGAACGTGCCCCTGGCCTGCGCGACGAGTTCGCGCAGGGCCGAGTCGGCCGCGCTCACCCCGATCAGGTCGCAGCCGCGCCGCGCCGCCTCGCCGGCCAGCGCGAGCGCCTCGGCCGTGTGCCCGGAGCGGGACACGGTGATCACCAGGTCGGCGGCGCCGACCCAGCCGGGAAGCTGGTAGCCGGACACCCCGGTCACCTGGACGGGCGAGCCGAGGCCGCAGATGGCCGCAAGCGCGTCGCACGCGAACGCCGAGCCGCCGGCGCCGCCGGAACCCGCCACCACGATGGCGCGCGGCCGGGTGTCCTGGCTGAGCGCGGACAGGTCGGCCTCGGCGCACGCACGGAGCGCCGTGCGGACCTGCGCGGCCGACGAGGCGACCTGCCGCAGCATCCCGCCTGGATCGCCCGCTTCGACGATCTCCATGTCGTCGAGGCGGAATGCGGCGAGCGCTGCCCCGCCAGGCGGCGTGTTCACCCCGCCTGGCCCTCCGGCTGGCGCGCCTCCTCGATCAGCAGCACCGGGATGTTGTCGCGGACCGGGTAGGCGAGGCCGCACCCGGTGCATACCAGCTCGCTCGCGGCGTCGTCGGCGCGCAAGGCGGCCCGGCACTTGGGGCAGACGATGATGTCGAGCACCCAGTCTTCGAGTTCCATCTTCATATCCCTTTGCTTATTCAGAAGATCAAAATCGGTTATTCCGAACGAGAGCCTGTTCCACGCACCAGGCCAAGCACTTCGTCACGGATGGCGGCCATCTCGACCTCGTCCGCCGCCTCGACGTTCAGCCGCAGCAGCGGCTCGGTGTTGGACGGCCGGAGGTTGAACCACCAGGTGTCGCCGAGGATCGTGAGCCCGTCGAGCTGGTCGGTGGTCACGCCTGGCTGCGACGCGTACACGTCCTTGACCCGCTGCGTGGTGGCCTGCCTGGTCGGTGACCTCACTGTTGATCTCGCCGCTGGCCGAGTACCTGGAGAAGGCGGCGAGTATGGCAGAAAGCGGCCGGTCGTCGTGGCCGAGCGCGGCGAGGGTGTGCAACGCGGCGAGCATGCCCGAGTCGGCGAACCAGAAGTCCCTGAAGTAGAAGTGGCCCGAGTGCTCGCCGCCGAAGATGGCGTTGGTCTCCGCCATCTTCGCCTTGATGAACGAGTGGCCGACCCTCGTCCTGACCGGCGTGCCGCCGTACTCGCTGATGATCTCGGGGACCCCCCGCGAGGTGATCAGGTTGTGGATGACGGTCGCGCCCGGCTCCCGCGCGAGCTCGCGGGTGGCGATCAGCGCGGTGAGCACGGACGGGCTCACGACCTCGCCGCGCTCGTCCACGACGAAGCACCGGTCGGCGTCGCCGTCGAAGGCGAGGCCGATGTCCGCCTGGTGTTCCCTGACCGCCCGCTGCAGGTCACGCAGGTTCTTCGGGTCGATCGGGTTGGCCTCGTGGTTGGGGAACGAGCCGTCGAGCTCGAAGTAAAGCGGGATCGTGGTGATCGGCAGGCCCTCGAACACGGTCGGCACCGTGTAGCCGCCCATGCCGTTGCCCGCGTCGACGACGACCTTGAGCGGGCGGATGCCGGAGATGTCGACCAGCTTCTTGAGGTACTCGGCGTAGCCAGGAAGCAGGTCCCTGCTCGACACGGTGCCAGGCTCGCCGTCGTACGCGGGAACCCCGTCGGCGACCATCTGCCTGATCTCGGCGAGGCCGGTCTCGATGCCGACCGGCTTCGCGCCGGCCTTGCAGAGCTTGACCCCGTTGTACTTGGCCGGGT
This sequence comes from uncultured Actinomycetota bacterium, assembly GCA_963759545.1. Classification (GTDB taxonomy): domain Bacteria; phylum Actinomycetota; class Actinomycetes; order Streptosporangiales; family Streptosporangiaceae; genus Trebonia. The sequence continues at coordinate 30,696 of CAVXAB010000015.1, read as the reverse complement.
TGTGGCTCGCGGTGATCATCGCGCCAGGGATGTCGAGCGACCCGCTCGCGTAGTACACCATGTCGGTCGAGCCGAGCCCGCCGTGAATGACGTTCGCCCCCTGGGCCGCCGCGCCGCGGCCGAGCGCCTCGGCGAGCGGGGCGCTGCTCGACCGCATGTCATGCAGGGTGACGACGGACTTCGCGCCGGTCAGCCGGACGAACGCCGCGCCGACGGCTTCCGCCACGGACTCGTCGAGCTCATCAGGAACGACGCCGCGAACGTCGTAAGCCTTGAAGATCTTGTTCAGGTCCGGCACTACGTCCCCGCCTTCTGAATGAGCCCGTCGCTATCGGCTTCCCTGACTTCCAAGGTTCAACCTATGCATCGGTCCGCATGTTCGTCGGGGTTGCCCGGCGGGCTTGCGGGCTCCTCGCTGGGTGGCGAGCGACTCCCCGTGTGGTGGTTGCCGCACGGGGCTGGCCGGTGCCTGCCAGGTGCCCCCGGAGAGCCGGCCGTGATCGGGGCCGGCGGCGGGGGTCACGTCGTGCCGGGTGCACACCGGGCAGGTGCGCGCCGGCTCGGCGGTGCGTGATCCCCGCGCCCTCAGAGGCTGCGGGGATGGTGCCGCCGCCGCTGTTGCGGGCGGCGATGTTGGCGGCCGCAACCAGGTCGCGGTGCCCCTGGTGCCCGCAGTGCGGGCAGCGGAAGTTGCGCCCGGCGGGCCTGGGCACCCGGCGGCGCAAGCGGGGCAGGTGGAGGAGGTGCCCCGCTCGTCGACCAGCCGGACAGCGATCCCGGCGGCCTCGCCCTTGTCGGCTCAGGGCGCGGATCAGGTGCCCGACGCGCCAGTCCCTGGTGCGCTGGTTGTGCCGCCGGCCCGCGCCGAGGTTGAGGACGCCCCGGGGGTCGCCGACCGCGAGCGTCCCGACCCTGTGTTCCACAGCCCAGGACACTACTGTTTTGGCAGCCTCGTGCTGGGCCTGGCGGACCCGCCGCCGGTGCCGGGCCTCGGCCGCGCGCTCGCTTACGGCGGTGCTGCCGCCAGCGGCGGGACCCGCGCTGCTGTTTGGGGGCGCGGCGGGAGGCGGCCCGGGAGCGGCCCTTACGGTCGCGCAGGTGCTGCCGGCACTCGGCGCCGGATGGCCCGCCCGGAAACCAGCAGCTGCTGCCCGCCCGGTCCCCGCCAGCCGAGGCTAACGGAACGGCAGGGCTCTGCGAGGGCGGGTTCTGGCTAGCGGCGGGCCTAGGACTCGGGCTGCGGTGCCGGGGCGGAGCGGACGACGCGGAGGTGGCCCCTGCGGCCGACCTCGACGCCCTGGCCGACCGGTTCCGCGGCCGCGGCGGCGGCAGGCCGCGCCGCCTGCCGTGGCTGGGCCTGCCGCGGCTGGGCCACCGGGCGCGCCTGCGCGGCCCGCTCGGCCCGGCCCACGTCACGGACGACGTTGGCCAGCGCCTCAAGGTCGTCGGCCCGTTCCTGCGCCGGGTCAGGCGGCAGCCGGACCACGTCCCAGCCACGCGGCACCACCAGCCGTGCGGCGTGCATCTCGCACAGGTCCCACGAGTGCGGGTCGACGTAGCCCGCGAGCGGGCCGAGTACGGCCGTGGAGTCCTTGTACACGTACGTGAGCGTGTAGACGGGAGGCTGCTTGCACGCGGTACGTGAGCAGCAACGGGAATTCACCAGCCCACCACCCTCACCAGATCGATATTGATCACGATAGTGGCCGTAGTCCCCCCGCCGGCAAGGACCATGCTCGCGTGAGCGTCGTCCGACCGTCTCGCCGGCGCCGCCCCCCGGGCCGTCGGAAGGTATTGGATCTCACTCACAACGGCTGACGGTACCTATCCGAACGCGGTTACGCCATCACCCGGGCATGGTTCGCGATCGTGTCGTTTTGTCTGCCTCCCTGGTACCCGGTGGGCGCGCGGCGGCGATACGCTCGGTGACTGTGCACAGCGGTGAGAACGGGGCTGCTCAGCCCCCTCGCGTCAGGCGCCGGGACCGGCATGGACGGGGCCTGCGCGGCCGGCTTGTGCCGCCGGGGGTGCCGCTCTACCGGACTCGCTCGCAGCAGTTCGACGACATGGTGCTCGACGCGGTGGCCCGCCTTGAGTCGCGCTGGGAGGCCGAGCTAGCCGGCGTGGAGTTCGCCGTCCAGGAGGTACCTGAGGCCGAGGAGCTTGTCGACGACAGCGTTCCGCTGCCGCTCGCCAGGACGGTGCCTGGAACGCCGGCCTCGGCCGACCCGAGCCGCCCGGCCACGCCCGCGCGCATCGTGGTCTACCGCCGCCCGCTGATGGCCAGGACGGAGAGCGACGGCGAGCTCAGCGAGCTGGTCTTCGACATCGTCGTGGAGGAGTTCGCCGCCTTCCTCGGGCTCGACCCCGACTCGGTGGACCCCGGCTACCGCGGCGGCCTCGACTAGTTTCTCCCGGGACTAGTGTGGTCCCTCATGCGAGGACGGCCGTATAGGAGTCCGGGCTCAGCGGGCTCAGTGGGTCGCTGAGGGCAGGACGGCCGTGTAGGAGTCCTGGGCCGGCGGGAGCATGATCGACGTCACGGCGCTGGAGACCGGCAGCAGCGAGGTCAGCGGCGCGGACAGGCCGCCCGTGCCCGAGGTCACCACGCGGACGGCGTAGAGCGGCCCTGACCCGTGCTGCGGCGTGACGACGATCGCGAACGGCTGCCGGCTGCCCGCCGACGGCCTTGTGACGGCCACGGCGAGGGTGTGGCCCGCGGCGACCGTGACCGACTGGTCGCCGGCCGGCGTCGTGACCGAGCCGTCCGCGGCGATCACCGAGATGCTCGCCCGCGCCGCGGCCGACGGGGCGGTGAGCAGCAGGCCGACCGTGACTCCCCTGGCCGCCGGGTTTCCCGCGACCACGCCCTGCTCGGTGATCGGCGGTACCGCGGTGGTGAACGACCCGATTCCCGTGCCAGGGACGAGCACGCCCGCCACGATGGGCTGATTGGAGGTCAGCTTGAGCCCGGCCGCTGAGGCGCCGAGCGAGTTGAGCGCGAACGGGGTGGCGGCGCCCGCCGACGCGTCCACCGGGCTGCCAGGGAACTGGGTGACCGCGCCCGCCGGCGTGTAGGCCACCACCTTAAGCTGCGCGTCGGTCGAGCCAGGGACCACCACGAACAGCCGCGCGGCGCTGCTCGCCACGGTCAGGCCAGGGATCACCAGGGACGTCGCGGGGGCGTTCGCCTGCGGCAGCCAGGCGCCGCCGGAACGGCTGCCCTCCCAGACCGAGGCGGCCACCTGGCCGGTATTCGTCTGCACGTGCAGGGCCAGCGCCTCCGATCCCTGCACGTACGGGGTGACGTTCTCGGCCACGGACTGGTTCGGTGCGATCGTGATGGCACTGCTCAGGCCGTTTTGCTGGCCGGTGTCGGTGAGGATGGTCACGTCCGCGCTCGCGGTGAGGTTCCCCGTGTTCATGAGGTAAAGCCAGACCTGGGCGGCGCCCGCGGCCTGCCCGGTGCCCACGAACCACATGTCGGAGCCTGGATGGGTGCAGCTCACCAGCCCGGTGCCCGACGCGTCCGACTGCTCCGCCTCGAACCCCTCGGCCATCTTGCCTGTCGCCGCGACCGCGGTACCGCCGTCGCCTGGCGCTGTCACGGCCGCGACCGCGCCGGGAGTGGACACCGTGACGGGCTGCGTGCCCTTGGTCTTCCCGGCCGCCGGCGTGGCGGTCTTCGCGGCGGGCGCGGCGAGGACCGCGCTGAACGTGGCCGCGCCGGTGGAGGTGCCGGCGGCGGACCCTGCGGTGGCCGCCTGCGACGGCAGGGCGACCATCGAGATCCGCGCGGCGGCCGAGCCCGGCGCGGACGGCGGGCAGGACCTGGTGATCGACGTCACCGCGGCCCCCTGGCCTGATTGCACGGTGGCGCCGCTGGCCGCGGGCCGCGTGGCCCACGCGACCGCGAACAAGACGGCGACCGCGAGCAGCACCGCGCCGGGCAGGGCGAGGCGACGCATCAGGACTCGCCGTCCCCGGTTGAGCGGTTGCCCGAGCCACGCCAGCGGCTTGGCCTGCCGTGCTTGGCCGCCCGGTGCGAGTGCCTTTCCTGCTTCGCCGGCCGCTCCTGGCCTGCCGGCTGCCCGGCGGTCGGCCAGGCACCTGACCCGGTGGCGGCCCCCGGCTCAGGCTCTGACGCCGCAATGCCCGTGTCGCGGCTGCCGGGGACGGCATCCCAGTCTGGCGCCTTGCCCCAGTCACCCGACTCCCACGGCGCCCTTTCGACGGGCTGCGTCTCCGTCGGCGGGACGGGCTGCGCCCCCGGCCGGGAGGCGGGCTGGTCGCCCGCGGGCGAGGCGGGCTGTGCGCCGGTTCCCGACGCGGGCTGGGCTCCGGTCCTGAAGACGGGCAGCGCTCCGGTCCGGGACCCGGGCCGCGCCGCCGGCCGCGAGGCCGGCTGTGATCCAGTGGGCGTGACGGGCGGCTGCGCCGCCGGCCGCGAGGCCGGCTGTGATCCGGTGGGCGTGACGGGCGGCTGCGGTCCGCTCTCCCAGGGGTACCGCGGCTGGGTGCCCGTCGCGGGCACGGGGACCTGCGGACCGCTCTCCCAGGGCGGGCGCTGCGGCCCGGACTCCGGCGGCACGGGCCTGGTCCGCGGCACCGGCCGGTTTTGCGGCACGGGGTTCTGCGGCACGGGCCGGTTTTGCGGCACGGGGTTTTGCGGCACGGGCCGGTTTTGCGGCACGGGGGTGCCGAGGACGGGGCTTTCCGGTGCGGGCCTGGCCGGCCCGCGCCGTTCCGGCGCCGCGGCCTGCTGCCCGGTCAGCCGGGCCGGGTCGTCTCGCCGCCCGCGACCCTTGAGTGGCTTCGACGTGTCCAGTGGATCGGCCGCCCAGGCGTCCGAGGCTCCGGTCCTTGCTGGGCTATCCCAGTCGCCGGCCATGTCCCAGGGGGCACTCGGCGCGCCGCCGCCGCGGTCATCCTCGGCGAGGCGGCTGTGGCGGCCGTGGCGGCCCTGTCCCGGGTCGGCGAAGCCGGCCGTGGACACGGCCTCCGGCCAGGCGGGTTCCGCTAGCTCCGCGTCCGTGGCTTCCCCGGCCGCCGACGCCTTGCCCGCCGGCACCCGGCCCGCTGGCACCTGGTCTGTCGCCGCCTGGCCCGCAAGCACCTCGCCGCTCGCCGTCTCCTCGTCGGGCTGCTCCTGCCCGGCGCGCCGCCTGCCTGCGAAGCGCAAGCCGAGCCGGTCCACCGCGCCTGCCGCCCGGTGCCCCGCGCCTTCGGCGCGCACGCTTCGCGTGGCACGACGCGCGGAGTTCGCCGCGCGCTTGCCGTTCCTTGCCTCGCGCAGGGCGGTGAGCGCCTCGGCCTCTCGCACCGGGTCGACGCGCTTGCCCGGCAGGGCGAGCAGGCAGATGGCCAGCGTCGCGATCAGTTCAAGGAACAGGGACAGCTCGCGGGCCAGGTTGTTCCTGGTGATGGAGAGCTGACCGCCGCCTGGCGGCAGCACGAATCCCTGGGCCCAGCCGTTCACTGGCGTCGCGACCGGCTTGAGCGCCCGCCCGTTCAGTGTCGCGGTCCAGCCGCCGTACGGCTCGGCGAGCAGGAGGGTGCCGCCGCTGGCGGGGGCGGTCACGCCGCTCATGTTCACCGTGGCGGAGGAAAGGTCCGTCGTCGTGCCGTCGGCCGCCACGACGCGGACCCGCGCGACGGGCCCCGTCACCTGCCACAGGTCGTAGGAGGCGCCCTTGTTCAGCGCCACCAGGCCGAGCGACGCGTCGAGCCGCTGGGCGAGGACGGGGTTGACCGGGCCAGGCAGCAGCACCCACCTGATCCCGAACGAGCCGAGGACAAGGCCGGGGTCGCCAGCGTCCGCCCCGTCGGGGGCGCCGAGGGCGGCGACCTGGCGGCTCAGCGCCGCACCCGCGGACGAGGCGGTGCCGAGTTCCGGCTCGCCGAGGGTCGGGTCCCCCTGCCGGACGACCAGGTAGTCCAGTCCCGCGCCGTCCGGCCGCAGGATCAGCGTGCGGTACTGCTCGCCCGACGTGGAGGACGCGGAGACGAAGGCGGGCAGCAGCGGCGCCGTGATGTTGCCGACGGGGCCGCGCACGCCGTCTTTGACCCAGTACCCGGCGACGAGCAGCGGGGCGGTCGCGGCGGCGGCGAGCGCCACGCAGGCGAGTGCTCGCCTGGAGCGGCCGTGCCCCGCGACCGGAGAAGGGGTGCCGGCAGTGAGTCGCCCGCTGTCGTTCGGGATGATCCCCACCAGCCACTGAGCGGCGGGCGCGGACGCCAGCAGCAGCCCGAGCGCCGCGAGCGCCATCGCTACTCCCGGCCAGCCGTCGGCCGGCTGGCCGCCGGCCGGCGGCGTCACGCTGACCCGGCTGACCAGCACGGCGGTGAGGATGCCCGCGACGGCCACGGCCCAGCCGGCGATGACGAGCCCGGTGCGGCTGACCGGCAGCACGAGCGCTAGCAGGGCGAGCCCGAGCCCGATGGTGACCCAGACCGGCGGCAGGCCAGGACCGCCTGGGCTGAGCGCGAGCAGCGCGGTCGGTGACAGTCCCCGGGTGGTGAGCCCTTGGCTGGACAGGCCCGCCTCGGACAGGAAGGCCGACGGGCGGGTGAGCAGGTGCAGCGACCAGGGGAACAGCACGAGGAACGGCGTCGCGACGACGATGGCCGCGTTCACCGGGCTGACGGCGACGAGCCACCGTCGTGCGGCAAGCGCGCCGACCGCGAACACGAGGCCGAGCACCCAGGTGAGCGGCGCGAACGCGGCCGCCAGCGCGATGATCAGGCCGGTCGCCCAGGCCGCGCGGCGCGCCTGCCGTGGCGCGGCGGTGAGCATCCGGCCCGCGCTGACCGCGGCCGGCGGAAGCAGGATGAAGGCGACCGCCGTGCCGAGTCGGCCCGCCGCCACGGCGCCGGTGGCGACGGGCAGCAGCGCGTAGGACGACGCGAGCAGCACGCGGGCCGGCGTCGCGGTGACGAGCCAGCGCGTGGCCAGGTAGGCGGTCAGCCCGGCGAGTGGCACGCAGCCGAGCAGCAGGACGTCCACCGCCAGCCACGCCTGCCCGCCGAGCAAGGTGGCGAGCCCGGCCACGACCGCGAGGTACGGCGGCGCGGACGCGGTGGAGCCGACGCTCACCGCGTGGAACCCGGCCAGGTACTCCTGCCACAGGGCAGCGGCGCCGCCCCAGGCGGGCACCAGCGCGCCGCCGCCGAGCGGGGTGGCGGCGAGCAGCCTCCGCTCGGCGACCAGGGCGATGACCAGCAGCGCGACGAACAGCTGGGCCCCGGGGTGCCCGATGATCCGGCGGAGCACGGACTGCTGGTCGACGAACTGCTCGTCTTCTTCTGACTCCTCGACGGTCGCCTGGTGACGGCCGTAGGACGCCTGCGGCGGGCCGTTCGACACCAGCCCGGCGATCTTCTCCGCGAGTTTGGAGAGCGTGCGGGCGGGCGGGATGAAGACGCGGACCGCGTAGTACCCCTCCGCGATGCCCGCGGCGCGGCGACGGCGGCCGCGGATGAGCCGGATCGGGTGCGCGAACAGGCCGAGCACCGAGAACGCGTAGGCCGCGGACAGGTCGAGCTGCTTGGTCAGCAGGAAGTAGGCGGCGCGGATCAGCGAGCCGACGACGGCGCCGCCGACCACCCGGAGCATGGTCAGCAGCGGGAGGTTGACGGCGAGGACGTACAGCGCGTTGCGCCGGTCGAGGCGGCGCGCGTTGCCTGCGTCGGTCGGCCTGCGGCGCCGTGAGGCGAGGTCGCGGTGGTACAGGATGGCGTCGGTGACCACCTGCACCCGCAAGCCAGCGCCCTGGACCCGCCAGCAGAAGTCCACGTCGTCGCGGAAGAACGGCAGCGCCTGGTCGAAGCCGCCGAGCCGCTCCCACACGTCGCGCCGGACGAGCATGCCCGCCGAGCCCACGGCGAGCACGGCGCGCTTGTGATCGTGCTGGCCCTGGTCGATCTCGCCCGGGTCGATGCCGGTGACGCGGCGGCCCGCGCGGTCAATGGAGACGCCCACCTCGCGGATGGTCCGCCGGTCCTGGCCGTCGAGCACCTTGGGCCCGAGCACCACCACGGAGCGGTCCCTGCTCGCCGCCCGCAACAGCTTCTCGAGCGCGTCGGGTGCGGGCTCGCAGTCGTCGTGCAGCAGCCAGATCCACTCGACCCGGTTGACTCCTGGGTCGGTCATCCCTGACCGCCGCCGCGTCGCGTGCCGCAGCGCGACCGCGACCGCCTCGCCGTAGCCCGACTCCCGGTGCATGCCGAAGACCGCGTCCTGGCCGATCAGCTCGGCGAGCACGGCACCGCTGCGGTCCCGGCTTCCGGTGTCCACGCCGACCGCCTGCTCAACCTGGTAGGTCTGGGCCTTCAGCGCCCGGACGAGGGAGGGCAGCAACTGAGCACCGTCGTGCGCGACGATGAGCGCGGTGACGGTATGCCTGGTCTGCTGAGCGGTAGTTGACAAGGGGTCCAGCACAGGTCGGTGGTCAGGGCCGTCCCGCGAGACGGCAGTACCAGTCTGGTCAGCTCCCCGCGATGACCCTGAGAACAATACAGCTCGTGCACGCACACGGCAGGATTACGCCGACATGTCGGTCATGCCCCGCTTGGGTGCAGCGCGCTGACCTCGGAAGAAGCCGGGCACCGGGGGCTGGGGGCCGCCCGCCGGTAGCTACCGTGCGTACGCGACGGTGCGCAGAGCGCACCGAACGCGCCCGCGTTAGACGATTTCCCGCTTGATACGGCGGCGCTCCCGCTCGGACAGGCCGCCCCAGATGCCAAACCGCTCATCGTTCTCAAGCGCGTACTCAAGGCACTCGGCGCGGACCTCGCAACTCCGGCAGACCCGCTTGGCCTCCCGGGTGGAGCCGCCCTTCTCTGGGAAGAACGCCTCCGGGTCCGTCTGCGCGCAGAGCGCCCGGTCCTGCCAACCCAGGTCATCCATGTCCTCAGGACGGACCACAACCTGCGTTAGCGGGACGATGACCTCAGTCATAGCGCATCCTCCCTCTCGGAGCCCCCATTTGACACTCGTCGCCATTCCCGTGGCGGCGAGAATCACACCAATGAAATTACACCCGCGTGTCTTGCTTTAAGTCAAGCGAGGAACGTGGTATTGGCCCCCTGGTTGTCCAAGATGCACCGTAAGTTCCCCGAAAAACTTCGCTGTGTAGTCAATGTGTCACTGTGTGCAACCGAAAAGCCTTGACCTCAGCCACAGCGCGGGGGGCGAGCGGGTTCTTGCGCGTCCCCCGTGGGGGGCTACGGGGGGGCGAAGCCCTCCCATGCGCGGGGGGTCCAGGGGGGTCGTCCCCCCGGAGGATAATTAGACCCATGCGGATTACCGTGCTTGCCGGTGGCATCGGCGCCGCGCGCTTCCTGCGCGGCCTGCTCGCGGCGGCCCCCAACGCGACGATCACCGTCATCGGCAACACCGCCGACGACATCACCCTGTTCGGCCTGCGGGTCTGCCCGGACCTTGACTCGGTGATGTACACGCTCGGCGGCGGCAGCGACGAGGAACAGGGCTGGGGCCGCGCGGGCGAGACGCACCGCATCGGTGAGGAGCTCGCCGCCTACGGCGCGGGGCCCTCCTGGTTCACGCTCGGCGACCTCGACTTCGCCACGCACATCCTCCGCAGCCAGCTGCTCGCCGAGGGCAAGCCGCTCTCCGAGGTCACCCGCGTGCTGTGCGAGCGCTGGCGGCCTGGTGTCCGGCTGCTGCCGATGTCCGATGACCGGGTCGAGACCCTGGTCAAGGTCAAGGACGAGCTGATCCACTTCCAGGAGTGGTGGGTGCGGCTGCACGCGGCCGTCCCCGCGGAGTCGATCACTCCCGTCGGCGCCGAGGCCGCCGTCGCCCGCGCCCGGCGTGCTCGAGGCGATCGCGGACGCGGACTTCGTGCTGTTCCCGCCCTCCAACCCGGTGGTGTCCATCGGCCCCATCCTCGCCGTGCCGGGCATCAGGGCCGCCGTCGCGGGCAAGACCGTGGTGGGCGTCTCCGGGATCATCGGCGGTGCCCCGGTCCGGGGCATGGCCGACGCCTGCCTGACCGCGATCGGCGTGGAGACCTCTGCCGCCGCCGTCGCCGCGCACTACGGACCTGAGCTGATCAACGGCTGGCTGGTCGACGAGCAGGACAAGGCCACGGTCGACGACCCGGCCCTGGCAGGCATCGCGGTCCGGGCCCTGCCCCTGTACATGCGCGACGTCCCGTCGTCGGCCGCGATCGCCCAGGCCGCCATCGACCTCGCTAAGGAACTGACGCGATGACCAAGGCACCGTCTGCCGGGATGTCGACCGCCCCCGCGGCACCGGAGCAGGCACCAGGCCCCCTGCAGATTTTCGGCGTCCCCGGCATTCCTGAAATATCACCTGGGGACGACCTGGCCGGGCTGATCGCCGACGCGGTGACCTCCCCCGGCGGGCCTGGGCTGCTCGACGGGGACATCCTCGTGGTCACCTCGAAGGTGGTCAGCAAGGCCGAGGGCCGGGTGACCGCCATGACCCGCGAGGACGCGGTCGAGGCGGAGACCGTGCGGGTGGTGGCCAGGCGCGGGACGATGATGATCTCGCAGACCAGGCACGGGTTCGTGATGGCCGCCGCGGGGGTGGACGAGTCCAACACCGCTCCGGGCACCGTCGTGCTGCTCCCTGAAGACCCCGACGAGTCGGCGCGACGGATCCGCAAGGCGCTGCGCGCCCGGACGGGCGTGAGCGTCGGCGTCGTGGTCACCGACACCTTCGGCCGGCCCTGGCGGGAGGGCCAGACCGACACCGCGATCGGCGCGGCCGGCGTGCTGCCGGTCCGCGACCACCGCGGCGAGGCCGACGCGTGGGGCAACACCCTCGACGTCACCGTGGCCGCGGTGGCCGATGAGATCGCGGCCGCGGGCGACCTGGTCAAGGGCAAGGCGCTGCAGTTGCCCGTGGCCCTGGTGCGCGGGCTGTCCGCGCTGGTCACCGAGGCCGACGGGCCCGGCGCGCGGCTCCTGGTCCGGCCGTCGAGCGAGGACATGTTCCGGCTCGGCGCGGCCGACGTGCTGCCCGCGCGCCGCACCGTCCGCGAGTTCACCGCCCAGCCGGTCGACCCCGCCGCCGTCGAGCGGGCGATCGCCGCCGCGCTCACCGCGCCCGCACCGCACCACAGCGAGCCCTGGCGGTTCGTGGTCGTGTCATCGCTGACCGGCCGGCTGGCCCTGCTCGACGCGATGCAGGACGCGTGGGTCGCGGACCTGCGCGGCGACGGGTTCACCGAGGAGCAGATCGCGCGCCGTCTGCGGCGCGGCGAGCCGCTGCGGGACGCGCCGCTCATCGTGGTCCCCTGCCTCGAGCTGTCGGCCATGAACGCCTACCCGGACGACCGCAGGACCCGGGCGGAACGGGAGATGTTCGTGGTCGCGATGGGCGCGGCGGTGCAGAACCTGCTGGTCGCCCTGGCGGTGGAGAACCTTGGCTCGGCGTGGATCTCGTCGACCCTCTTCTGCCAGGACGTCGCGGCAGGCGCCCTCGGCCTCCCGGACGGCTGGCTGCCGATGGGCGCGGTCGCCGTCGGCCACCCGGCCGGCGCGGCGCGCCCGCGGCCGCCGCGCGACCCGGCGGCCTTCACCGTGACCCGCTAGCCGCGGCGCCCTCGTCGCGTGAATGCGAGTTTGATGTCGCTCTAGCTACACCAAACTCAACATCGACGGAACTTGAATCGGCAGTGCCACTTATAGGGGCTTTTTGCTCGACTATAGGGGCTTTTGCTCGACGGTGAAATCATGGGCGGATGGGTTTTTCCACCGCTCCATCGCCTTTCGCTTGGCTTCCGTGAGGTGGCGGTACCTTGCTCGGCATTGAGTTCTGGATTGGCCTTCTCCGGTGACGTGGTAAACGACAGTCACATGCTCGTCATCCCACCAGCGAAGATGATTAGGCCATCCTTCCGACGTTACGCTCTCAACGTTGAACCGGCCCGTCGACAGGAGCCACTCGTGCTCCCAAGGGAACATGTAGACGACGTGCATCTCACGGGGATTTCTGTCGTAGGAAGCGAGCACGTTCGCTATCGCTTTCCTGAACGTCTCGCCGAAGAACGGGTTTTGCATGAAGATGATGCTCGCGTCATCCGGCACCTTCCAGTCAACGACGCTGGTGGTGACGGATTCGATAACCCCAGCTCGCTGCCTGTGACGGAAACGCTCGATATTACGCTGGGCCACCATGGACAGTTCGCTGTCGATCTCGACACCGACGACGCGCGTGTACGGGAGCATCCCGGCGATCAGCAGGGCTTTGCCCTTGCCCGACCCGAGATCGACGAAGGTTCCGGCGTGCGGCAATTCTTTGAGCACCCGCGGGAGCGCGGGCCACTGGCATCCCACGTACCACCAGTTTTCGGTGCCGGCGTTGTAGGCATCGACCTCGGTTCCAACCGTACCGATAGTTTCGGCGCCGCTGTACCAGTCAAAAACCCGCTGCTCCACCCGGTATATCTGGGTCACCGCGAACGCATGCAGTTTGCCGCCTCCGCGGCGCAGCCAAGCCAACGAGCTGAAAACCATCGACTACCCCCGCTCCCCAGGCGGACCCGGTTTGGTCCGTCGTTGCACGACGGGATGCCACTCGGGTTGCTGAGTTGATCGAGAATAATCCCCTGCGGTGGGGTTTTGTGAGTCCTTTATGAGTTCTTTGTCCGTTCCCGCCGGCCTCGCGTCGCGGCCCGGCGGCGTGTGATTACGGCAGCGGCCCGGCGCGCCGGCGGAGGGTGCCCGTACGAGGAGGGGTGAACGTGGCGAAGCGGTCGCGGAAGGAGGTCTCGGCAGGGCGCCCGCGGGCCTTGGCGTCCTCTGGTCGCGTGCCCCCTCCTGGGGCCGGCCGGCGGCTCTGCTCGCCGTGGGCATCGGCCGTGGCGCCAGCCGTGGCGCCGGCCGTGGCGCCGGCCGTGATGCCGGCCGTGATGCCGGCGGTGATGCCGGCCCGCGCCGCGCGGCCTGCGGGCGGAGGATCCGCGGCGAGGCGGCGGGTTCGCTCCCGCCGAGAGCCAGGCTCCGCCCAGGAGCGGACTCTCGGTGCTCACGGGGTCCCCGTGCCCCGGTTGGCGCCCCTGCCCTGGCCGGCACCACGGCGGGCCGCCGCCGCGAACCCGCACGGCCGCGCCGGCCCCGGCCACTCACCGGGGCCAGCCGCCTGCCGCAACCAGCCTTTTCGGTTTTGTCCCTAGAAATGGGCCCGCAGCGGGGGACTGCGCCCGTTTAGGGCGCTACTGAATAAGCCTCCGTGTACGCGAAGTAAATAAAGCTCGCGTAGCGCGCAATGCCGTTAAGTTGCGCGCTCCCCGCCTTCACGCCGGCGCGCACGTGCCCGTTTCGCCCGTATTGTCCCGGCGGCACCGCGGTCCGGACCGTGATCATGTGGATTCCGCAGCTTATTTGCTGCGGGATCCACATGATCATGAAAATCCCCCGCGGTCGCGCCGCGGCGAGCGCGCGGGCGCCGCGCGCCAGCCCGCGCACGGATCTCACGGTCACCACGCATCACTACAGCGACTGAACGGGCAGGTTCTTTCCTGGTGCGCCCGAAACCCATTGGCAAAAGGGACATTTCACTCGCGCCGCCGCGGCGCCGGGGCCCATCACGAAGACAGTGGATCATTGACCACGCCATTGCGTGGTCAACGATCCACTATCCCTGTCACGCCGCACGGGCTGCCCGGTTTGCCGTTGTTTGCGCCAGTCGCGCTGGCACTTCAATTTCTGTAAGTGGACGCATTGCGCGCAGCGCTGTCCCCATTTACGTTCTGAACAAGTTCACCCGATGAACCGAATTTGCACGTTAGCCGGGGGTGGGGACCGCTGGGCGTCAGCCGGGCTCCATGCCGTGGCGGGCCATCAGGGCGCGTTCTTCGTCTGGGGTTGGCGGGGTTTCCCTAGACCAGAGTGCTTCGAGTTCGACGAAATACGCGTCCGCCGCAGGGGCGTGCAGGACGAGCAGCCGCGCCGGCTCGTCTCCGTCGTTGCCGAAGGTGTGCGAGGCGCCGCGCGGCACCAGCAGGAAGTCGTCCGGGCCGCCGTGGCTCTCCACGCCGTCGAGGACGAACGTGATCGTGCCGTCGAGCACCCAGAAGGCCTCCGAGCAGTTCACGTGCCGGTGCGGCAGCGGGCGGCGGCCGCGGGGCGGCACGGTTCGCTCCATCAGGGAGAAGTCACCGGCCGTCTGCGCGGCGACGGCCTTGAACGCCATCACGCTCCCCCGCGCCGTGACGACCTTGCCCTTGCCGGCGGAAATGATGCTTGACTCGCTCACGCCGCCTGTCTACGCCCGCACGGCGCCCCCGTGCAATGTGACCTTCCTTGCACGGGGCGTTCGTCGGCGCATGGCTCATCCGACGTGTACCACGGTGTTTCCGTTTCTGGACGGCAGACGGCTATTGAAGGTTATGGGCCTGGCCGTATTGGGTGGCTGCGGCTCTGTCCCGGGATCTGGTCTTGGCGAAGATCCGGTTGATGTGGCTCTTGACGGTGTGGTTGCTCAGGACGAGGGCTTTGGCGATCTCGGGGTTGGTCATGCCCCTGGCGATCATTGCCAGGATCTCGGCCTCCCGGGCGGTGAGCCCGTCGGGCAGGTCGCGGGCTTCGGCCGGGCGCGGCGTGAAGCCGGCTCCGGCGGCGGCGACCAGGGTGGCATGGACGGCGGGGTCCATGACCGACAGGCCGCCGGCGGCGCTGTGCAGGGCACGGGCGATGTCGGTGCGGTCGGCGTCCTTGGTGAGGTAGCTGCGTGCCCCGGCGCGGAGAGCGGCCAGGACTGAGGTGTCGTCGGCATACGTGGTCAGGACGACGATGGCTACCTCGGGATGTTCGGCCGTCAGTCTCCGGGTGGCCTCGATTCCGTCCAGGACGGGCATGTGCAGGTCGAGCAGGACCGCGTCGGGATGATGCTCGGCGACCAGGTCGATTGCCTGCCGGCCGTCAGCGGCGGCCGCGGTGACTTCGATGCCGGGCAGCAGGCCGAGGAGCAGGACCAGGCCTTCGCGGACGCTGGCCTGGTCATCGGCGATGATGACGCGCAGCGGCGCCTCGTCCGGATAGCTCACCGGGCACCTGCGCCGTCACTGTCCAGTGACCGTCGCCGGATGCAGCGGTCAGGGAGCCGCCGATCAGCAGCAGCCGCTCGCGCATGCCCCGCAGGCCGTACCCGCCGTTAACGGTACCGGATGCGGTTCCGGGGCCGGGCTGGCGAGGTACCGGGCGGCAGCGGGTTGCTGACGGTCATCTGGACTTGGTCCTCGCCGTAGTGCAGGCCGATGTCGACGGGCTGGGCCGGGGCGTGCCTGGCGGTGTTGACCAGGGCCTCCTGGGCGGCGCGGATCAGGGCGACGGTCGCCTCGGGCGGCAGCGGCCGCGGCTGCCCGGCGACGCCGAAACTGACACGTGCGTGATGCCGGCTGCGGTGCGTATCGGCCAGGGCGGCAAGCTCCTCGTCCAGTCCGGCGGTGCCGGCGCGCAGCGCGTGCACGGCCCGCCGGGTTTCGGCCAGGCCGTCCTTGGCCATCCGCTGGGCCTGGTCCAGCAGGCGCAGCGTGCGGCCGGCATCGCCTTGGTCGGCAAGTACGGCGCGCGCAGCCTGGAGCTGGATGCCGAGCGCGCCGAGGGAGTGGGCGAGCACGTCGTGGATCTCGCGGGCGATGCGCGCCCGCTCGTCCAGCACCGCGGCCCGGCGCTGCTCGGCGCGCAGCTGCTCCAGTTGCGTCACCAGCGCGGCGGACTGCTCTGCCTGGCGCCGGTAGGCGGCCCGGTTCCTGCCGCTGACGAAGGCCACGATGAGCAGGAGCGGGAATCCCAGCGCGCTCGTCGCGCTGGCCCCGGTGACCAGTGCGCCGGCCTCCACGCCGACCAGCGCGATCGCGGTGGTCGCGCAGCCGGTCAGCAGGCTGCTGCCCGCCCCGGCGCCGATGACGGCCATGAACGCGAAACCGATCAGCGGACCCCCGTGCGCGCCCGTGGAGGCGAAGCCGGACGCCGCTGCCGTCACGATCAGGCGCCGGCCAGGACACGCGGCTTCGGGTGCCCGGGACGCAGGTCGGCCGCCAGCCAGTAGGCCACCACCAGGGCCCCGACGGCGAAAGCGACCACCTCGATGATCAGGTCCCGGCCGGACGCCACCGAGTAGCCGAAGGTCGCCACTGCGATCAGGACGGCCCCGCCTCCGCGGAACAGCTGGGTAAGCGCGTCCAGAACGGGCTCAGCCTTCGCGCTGGCCTTGCGCGGCTGCGACGCCGCGCTGCCGCTAAGCGGTCCCGGGCTTGCTGCGAGCTGCCTGGTCACGGGTCACCGTCCCCGCTCGCGCCGTGCTGCCAGCCACTCACCGGCCAGGCGGGCCAGTGCCGCCAGGTCAGAGGCCGCGCCGCCGCCGTGCGGAACAAAGCCCGGCCGGGCCTGTCCCTGGGTGGCCGGCCGGGTCTGCTCGCCGGCTGACGTCATGCCGCCGGCCTGGCCAAACCGGAATGACCGGCCGTCCTTCTCCGGGGCGAACGGGATGCCGGTCGCCAGGGCATGCCGCATGACGATGGCCGCCTGGCCGAGCCGGTTGATCCCGAGCAGCATGATGACCGGCGCGCTGGACCCGGCGACCTTCGCGCCGACGGCCAGCGCGATGACCGTCATCACAAGCCGCGATCCGACCAGCAGCGCCCACAGCCACAGGGCGCGCACCGGCATCTGCCCCCACAGCGCCCCGTTCCTGGCTTCCAGCCGCATCATGCGGCCTTGCAGCAGGCCGATCGTCACCGCGATCAGGCCGCTGATCACCAGGCAAATCACATCGGCCAGCTCAACATGGCGGCCGTGCGTGCCCAGGTCGGCCACCCCGGCAACGGCCAATACCACCGGCAGCAGCACGACCCGCTTGCCGCGCAGCGCTCCCCTAGCAGCTGCCGCCCGATGACGTAGCCGATGACCGCGATGACCGCGAGCACCCTGATGACCTCTGACACGACTGTTCCTCACCTTGCGGGGTTCCGGACTCTCTGTCCCGACGCTAGAGACACCCGGCAGCCGGCACATCGAACCGCGGCTGAGACCGGGTGGAGATCCCGGCATGACCTCGCATGCCGGGAGGTATGAGAGGCCGCCCGCTGCGCATGCCGGAACTGAGCCCGCGCTCCGACGCGCTGCACCCGCCGTCACGGCATCGTGAGGAACGTCAGCGAAAGACCAGAGTACAGCCAGAAGGAGCGTCACCGGCATGTCCACCGTGAACCAGGCCCTGCTCATCAACGCCATCGTCCTGTTCATCGTACTGGAGGCCGATATCGGCCCGCACCGCAAGATCGGCTGGTTCCGCATCGCGCGGCCGCTGGTCCTGGCCGCGGTGATCGTCCCGGTCTACCTCAAGTCCCTCACCACGCACGGGACCGGCCTGTACCTGGAGCTGGCCGGGACCGCCGCCTGCATCCTGCTCGGACTGACGGCGACCGGGCTCATGAAGGTCTACCGCAGCCCGAAGACACGCAGGCCCGTCAGCCGCGCCGGCACCGGCTACGCCATCCTCTGGATCGCCGTCATCGGGGCGCGGTCCGCGTTCTCCTACGGATCCGCCCACTGGTTCAGCCCGCAGCTCGGCACCTGGATGACGACGCACCACGTCGTTTCCGGGGCCATCACCGACACCCTCCTGCTCATGGCCCTCGGCATGCTACTCACCCGCACGCTCGGCCTGGCCGTCCGCGCTCACGCGCTGCCCCCCGCAGGCACCCGCGACCGCGACCGTGCCGCGGTCAGTTCATAAAAGCCGGCAGGGGAAGGCGGTGAGCAGGCCATGGACGACTACGGGCTGACGATCGAGGTCCGCCGGGAACCAGGCCACGTGCTCGTCACGGTGGCCGGAGAGATTGATATCGCCACCGTCTCGCAGCTGCGGGAGCGGCTCGCCGCGCCGGCCGCCAGTGGACGGCCGCTGATCGTAGACCTGGACCGGGTCACCTTCATCGACGCGGCCGGGCTGGGGGCGCTAGCCAGCGCCGCCCGCCGCGCGGCTGCACGCGGGGCCAGCCTGCATGTGGTATGCGCGCGGCACCAGGTCCAGCGGCTGTTCACCATCACGGGCCTTGACCGCCAGATACCGCTCGCCCGTACCGTAACTGAGGCTCGCCAGAACCTGGCGGCGGGCTCGTGCGCTCGAACGGGAGCAGCACGAAGTCGATGAAGCAGAGGGCGGACGGTGCGGCGTCATCAGCAAAGCGGACTGCCGGGGCGGCAGTCACGTGCCGATGCGGCAGGGAGCGGAGTCTCGCGCAATGTGCCCTTCCTTGGACGGACAGCACAGCCACAGAGCAATCACCTCGCCCGGCACCAACACGCCGAACCACTGCCACAACACGCTCGAAGCGTTGCATAGGAGGTACACTATGTGTATCACCTGCGCAACAGCCTAAGGGGGCTGCGATGGACTCGCAGATGCTGGACACAAGCTTTTACGCACGTTTCCGCGCACAGAACATGGAAGATCCGGAGTTTCGGGCGGCGTACGAACGCGCGGCCCGCCAGATTGCCCAGATCGATGGCGTGATCCAGGCACTGGACGCCCTCCGAGTCGATCTCGGCGTGTCCAAAGCGGAGCTTGCCCGGCGAGTCGGCCGCAACGCTTCAAGCGTGCGTCGCCTCTTTTCCCCGAGCGGAGCGCGGCCTGAACTGTTGCTCATCGTGTCACTCGCCGACGCTCTCGACGCAGAGGTACGCATCGTGCCACGCAAGCGGAAAGCTCGCCGAGTGGCGACGGAACTTCGCAGTGAACGGCGTGTCGCGGTCACAATATAGATCAAAGTGCTACCTTGAATAGCATGTCACTATCAAACAAACATGTGGCCGTTCAGGGCAGCTCAGTTGGAAAGTCGACGCCCTGGTCGGTTGTTCTCTACTTAATGGCGGACGGCACGGTCCCTGCCAGGGACTTTCTCATGGGTTGTCCACAAGCCATCTCCGCGCGGTTCCTGGCGACACTCGACGCGATCGCTGCGGCGCCACCGCCGCGGTTCTCAGGAGGCGGAGCATGGGAGGCGATGCACGGCGCGATGAGTGGCTGGTACGAAGTCCGCCTCACCGGACCACGACGGGAGCAATTCCGGCTTTTTGCCTGCCAGAAAATGGGACTCCAGACCAACTGGCGAAACGCGGACTCAAACGTCCGGCCATCGCCGTCATTACCGGCATGCGAAAGGCATGGCGGACGACCTTCTCGGAACGTGACTACCAGCGTGTCCGAGCCCTCGGTAGAGAGCATCAGCGCAACCATCCCCGCCGAATTGCCACGTAGGCTGAGCACCGCCGTACCAGTTCGTGCCGGTCAGCCAGCGCGCGCGTATGAGAGGATCAGGCCCGCGACGAGCAGCACCGCGCCAGCGATGAAGCGGAGCGCGGACGGCGGCGCGTGATCAGCAAAGCGGACTGCCGGGGCGGCGCAGGTGCTCGTAGGAGGCGGGCGCGAAGGTGGCGAGGCGGTCACGGAAGGATGTCGCCGAGTCCGGCCACAGCAGCGTGACCCGGCCGGTCCGCTCGTCGCGGTACCAGCTCGTGCAGCCGCCCTGTACCCAGACCGTGTCCTGCGCCATCGTGTCGATGTCGCGCATGTAAGAGCGCACCGCTTCGGCGGTGACATCGAGCGCGTCCGCGCCGCTGGCCGCGAGGTGATCGAGCGCGCTGAGCGCGTAGCCCACTTGCGTCTCGATCATGTAGATCGCCGAATTGTGGCCGAGCGCCGCGTTCGGCCCGTCCAGCACGTACATGTTCGGGAAGCCGTGGACGCTGGTGGACGCGTGGGCGGCCATGCCGTTGCTCCACTCGTCGGCCAGCAACCGGGACTGACGCCCGCGGATGTGCCCGGCGATGGACGGCCGGGTGGAGTTGAACCCGGTGGCGAGCACGAGCACGTCAAGTTCGTAGCTGTTCCCCCCCGCCGCGACCGCCGTGCGGTTACCGCAGTGGTCCGCGATCCGGTCCAGCGGGGTCGGCTCCAGCCGCACGTGGCCGAGCTGCAACGCCGCGTAGTAGTCATCGGAGAACAGGATCCGCTTGCAGCCGATCTCGTAATCGGGAGTCTGCTGGCGGCGCAGGCCCTGGTCGGGGACCGAGGCGGTGAGGTGGTCGAGCGCCCGCTGGCGGAGCAGGTCGATGTCCGGGTGCCGCCGCTGCCTGGCGCCGATGCCGCGTTCCGCCTCGGCGAACAGCTCGTCCCGCAACGCGGTGACCGTTCCCGGGTCGGACGCGAAGCGCTCCATCTCTTCGCGGCTGTACTCCCGGTCGCCGCGCGGCAGGATGTAGGGGGCGGAGCGCTGGAAGACCACGACTTCGCTCGCCTCGGCCGCCAGCCGGGGCAGGATCTGGATCGCTGACGCACCGGTGCCGACCAGGCCGACGCGCTTGCCGACCAGGGATACCTTCGCGTTCCACCGGGCCGAGTGCCACCAGCGTCCGCCGAACCCGCCTAGGTTCTTGATCGGGGGGATCTTCGGCTCGGCCAGCCGGCCCGTGGCGATGACCAGGCTGGCGGCCGAGAAGTCGCCCCGCGTCGTGCGGACGAGCCAGCGGGCGTCGTCGCCGTTCCATTCCGCTTCCGACAGCGCGCAGTTCAGCAGCAGGTGTTCCTCGAGCCCCTCCTCCCGGACGCACGTGCGCAGGTAGCCATGGATCTCCCGGCCCTCGGCGAATACGCGGGACCAGCCGGGGTTCGGCCGGAAGGAGAACGAGTACAGGTGCGAGGGGATGTCGCAGGACACGCCCGGATAGCGGTTGTCCCGCCAGGTCCCGCCGACGTCCCCGGCCTGCTCGATGATGACGAACGATTCCCTGCTCCGGCGGGCGAGCTGGATGCCCATGCCGATCCCGGCGAAGCCGGCGCCGACGATCAGGACGTCGACCGCTGTCACGTCGCCCGGGTCACGCACCGGCGAGGACCTTGCCGTACCCGGTGGTGCGCTGCCGGAGCGGCCGGCCGAGCTCCCGTGCGACCCGGGTTACGTCGTCGAGGGTCAGCACGAGCCCGGCCTCCGCTCCCGCGTCCGGCGCGAGGCGGCCGTCAAGCAGCAGCCCGCCGAGGTCGTTGGCGCCGCCGCGCAGCAGGTCAACGGAAGCGTCGAGGCCGAACTTCGGCCAGGCCGCCTGGATGTTGCCGATGCGTCCGTGCAGCATCAGCCGGGCCACGCCGTGCACGGCCCGCACCTGCCGCCATGAGGGGCCGGGGACGTTCATGCCGACCAGGGCAGGAGCGGTGACCGCCGCGGCGGCAGGGACGAACGGCATCGCGATGAACTCGGTGAACCCGCCGGTACGGTCCTGGATGCCGGCCAGCAGGCGCAGGTGCGCGACCTGGTGCGCTGGGGTCTCGACGTGTCCGAAGACCATGGTGGAGGTGGAGGTCAGCCCGGCGCGGTGCGCGGCCTCGATCACCTCAACCCACTGGGACACGGGAGTGTCCTGGCGGCCCAACATGTCGGCCCGCACCTTGTCGTCGAGAATGCGCGCCGCCGTTCCTGGGACCGAGCCGAGTCCCGCCTGCCGGGCGGCGGTCAGGAACTCCGCAAGCGGCATCCCGCGGCGGGCTGCCCCGTCGAGGAGCTCCGCGGGACGGAACGCGTGCAGGTGGATCTCTGGCGCGGACGCATGGACGGCCGCGATCAGCTCCAGGTAGCCGTCATCGGAGTCGGCGGGCAGCGGCCCTTGCATGCAGATCTCGGTGGCGCCGAGCCCGTGCGCCTCGGCCACGAGCGCGGCCAGCCGCTCCCGCGACCTCGGATCCGTGCCGGCCACGACGGCTGTGTCGAGATTCCGGTTCACCACGTAGGTGAGGTCATCGCCCACCGCCTGGTGGCGCAGGGAGTCGGCGAGTTCGCAGAGCTCCACGAGCTGCGGGCCGTCGGCGCCGAGCAGCGCCTCGTACCCTTCATCCGGCAGGGACGCCGGATCCGCGGCCGCCGCGCCTAGCCATTCGCGGACCTTGTCGGGTGACGGAAGACCCATGCCGGTTGCGCCATTGCCGGTCACGTCGCGACTCATTGCCTCAGCATAAGCGGGAGAGCGGCCGGCCACCGCTGACCAGAACCTCCGTGGCGGGCTCGTGCCAGGGGCGGGCCTGCGGCAGCGCGGACTCGTTCGCGAGGCCGGTCGCCGGGTCGACGAGGGCGGCCACGTGCCCGGCCACGTGCGGGTCGAGCCACGGCTCGCGGATGTAGGGCGGGTAGATCGTGAGGCGCTCCCTGAGCGTGAAGCCCGCGGCGGCGGTGATCTCGGCCAGTTCGTCGAGGTGCGGCCAGGGGCGCTCCGGGTTCACGTGGTCCGGGGTGAGCGGTGAGACGCCGCCCCAGTCGTCGATGCCCGCGTCGATCATGAGCTGGTGCTCGTGGCCGACGAGGTTCGGCGGGGCCTGGACGCGCGCCTCTGGACCGAGCACCAGGCGGGTGACCGCGATCGTGGCGGCGAGGTCCGTGAGCTCCGCGTCGGGGGTGTCGCGCATCTTCGTGTCCGGCTTGGCGCGGAAGTTCTGCACGATGATTTCCTGGATGCCGCCGTACTCGCGCTGCACGTTCCGCAGCGCGAAGATCGCGTCGACGCGCTCCTCCAGCGTCTCGCCGATGCCGATCAGGATGCCGGTCGTGAAGGGGACATTGCTCCGGCCGGCGTCGTCGAGCACCCGCAAGCGGACCTTGGGATCCTTGTCCGGTGAGCCGAAGTGCGCTTCCCCCTTGGTCTCGAAGAGGCGGCTTGACGTCGTTTCGAGCATCATGCCCATGGACGGCGCGACCGGCCTGAGCCGCTTGAAGTCCTGCTCGGTCATGACGCCCGGGTTGAGGTGCGGCAGCAGGCCGGTCTCAGCAAGGACCCGGACCGCCATCGCCCGGACGTAGGAGAGAGTGTCCTCGTAGCCATGCGCGTCCAGCCACTCGCGTGCCTGCTTCCAGCGGGCCTCCGGCCGGTCGCCGAGCGTGAAGAGGGCTTCCTTGCAGCCGAGCTTCGCGCCCTCCCTCGCGATCGCCAGGACCTCGTCGGGGCTGAGGTAGAGGCTGTCGAGCCTTCCCGGGACGGTCGCGAACGTGCAGTAGCCGCAGCGGTCCCGGCAGAGCCGGGTCAGCGGGATGAACACCTTCTTGGAGTAAGTGATGACTCCCGGCCGTCCGGCCGCTTCGAGCCCGGCGTCCCTGGTGCGGGCCGCGTCACCGAGGAGCGCGGTGAGGTCGTCGCCGCGGGCGTGGAGCAGGATCTCGGCTTCCGACTGGTCGAGCGGCTCGCCGTCCCCGGCCCGGGCCAGCGCCGCGCGCATGGCCGCCTCGCTGACACCGTTGCTCTCACCCTGATCGATGGTCGAAGCGCTCATACTTCGACCTTACGGCACCCCCGTTCGGGACTTTGACGACATACCGGGCGCGGTGCCTGGTGCGGTTACGGGGACCGCCTCAGTTCCCGAGGATCTCGGCCAGGCAGGCCGGGCCGGGCGGGAGCACCTGAGAGACCGGGACGGTGACGATTGTGTGGCCGACTGCGGCCCAGTCGCTGAGGCACCGCTCCCAGGCCAGGTCGGCCAGGGCCGACCAGTCGCCAGGCGACGACCAGGGGGCAAGGCCCGCGGGAGCGCGTCCGGCCCGCAAGGCCGCGTCCGCCCAGCGAAGCGCCCGCTGGATCAAGTGCGCCTGGGCGCTGCGGACCGGCCGGTCCCCGTCCTCGACCACTTCGACCCAGGTCTCATTCAGGTCCGCCGTCAGCGGGGACGGGAGCTCCAACTCGGCCTGAAGCCGGGACCCGGCTGCGCGGAAGCCCGCCAGGGCCAGGACTTGCCGGTCCGCCGGGTCCACGAGGCGGGCGTGCCACCGGCCCGCCGCCGCTGGCTGCGCACCCGCGGCGGGCGTCGCCTCCACCACCACGCGTCGTCCGCGGACTTCCAGGCGAACGAGCAGGTCGGAGTGGGGTGTCAGTCCTGGCCGGAACAACCAGGCAGGCGCGAGGCCAGGGTCAAGCACCCACTGCGGGCCGGGCGGGCGCACGCAGTCCTTCGCCAAGCGCGCGACTTCGGCGGCGACGTCGAAGGCAACCCGGTAAGGCGGTTGGCGCCGTTCGTCGACGACAATGCTTTTCCTTAGCTGGCGGGCGGCTCCCGGTTCGGTGCTAGCGGCGATGTCGGCGGCCGCTAGCGCAGTGCGGGCGGCGTCGCCGGGAACGGCCAACCGGCCACCCTGGCCCAGGGCTCGAACCGCGCGTCCCGCGTCAGCGAGCGCCCGGCCGCGCAGCCCGGCTGCCTCCGCGAGCACGGCAGCCTCGGCCGCCCACCACGGCGATGTCGCAACTGGACTGGTCGCCCGGGCCGCGTCGAGGCGGGCCACAGCGGACAGCGCGGCGTACAGGCCGGGCTCCGGGGAGAGTGGCAGCGGTCGCGCCGTGTCCGTCTTTTCCGCGCTTTCCGCCTCACGCAGGACGCTGGTCGCCTGTGGGCCGAACAAACGGGTGAGCAGGCCCGCCGCGGGCGCGCTGCCGGTATCGGCGGTCGCCCGGACCAGGTGGCCATCGATCCGGTCGAAGGCGAGATCGACGCCCTCGGCCGGAGCGAGCCCGGCCTCGCCCGCCGGGCCAGCCGGGCGGCCGTCGATGACCACCTGGCCGGTCTCCGGCTCATGGCTCAGCCTGAGGTCGTTCATGAGCACAACTCCACACGAGCCAGCCGGTCTTCGCTACTTCTTTACGATCTCGTTCTGCGACGGTGATCCACGCCGGCTCAGGGCAACAGGTCGGTGCGCCTGACGACGAGTCGCAGGACACCGCACACGTCGGCGCGCGCCCGGCTGAATCGCTGATGGCCGTTCCCGACCGCGCAGCCTTCCCCGGCGAACCATTCCGGGTAAGCGACGGACAAGGCCAGGTTGCCGTCGGCGTCGCTGGGATCCCCGAAAACTATGGACAGCAGCACGCGCTCGGCCACGGAGACGATCAGGTCCCGGTACCGCCCGGGGTCGGGCGACCGGCCCGGCACGTTCCGAACCAGGTCCCTGCGGTGGGCGGTGAAGTGCTCACGCCACTTTCTGGCGAGGAGGCGTCTGCTGACCGTTTCGTCGATCGCGGGCGCGGGCGGCTGGCTGACGACCATGTCATGCCGCACATCGGCCAGGTCCGCGACATCATCGGCCGGGTGCGTTGCCAACTGGCCGCGCAGCTCGTCCGCCTTGCGGACCAGGACCCGGCAGAAATACGCCCGCAGGTTGCTGATCTGCCCGGGGTTCTTCACCTTGGCCACGGCGTAGTACGCCTCCTGCAGGGCGTCTTCCGCGAGGTCAAGGCTCCCCGCCCGTCTCCGGGCAAGGCTCCTGACCTGCGGATCTTGCCGGATCTCCAGCAGCTGCCGCAGGAATTCCGATCGTCCGTCGGGGGATGTGGTGCTTGGCCAAGGGGCGCACCCCCAGTCAATTGTCTGGCCTCACCATTTGAATGATGGAGACTCTACCGATCTCTACCAAACTTGTCTTGAATTTGGTAGAGTTTGGAAGTAAACTCATGTCTATGGTAGACATGCCCGATGCCTAGCGTCCATAGCCCGGACTAAGCTACTGTGCGTGAATAGCTCTAGAGACTGCTGGCCGACTGCGGCGCGTCCAGCGTCGCGGTCCACGGCATCCCTGGGGAGGTGACGTCAATGCAGCCTGCACCTCCCGCGGCACTTCAACTTGCCCAACGGCTCAAGCAGCTCCGGCAGCAGTGGCCAGGGTTGACCCAAGACCGGTTGGCCGCTGCCTTCAAAGCCGAAGGGAGCCTGGCCTCCGCCACGGTGTCGTCCTGGGAGAGCCTGAGGTCGCCCAAGCTGCCTCCTGCGCAACGGCTGGACGCGTACGCGCGCTTCTTTGCCACCGCGCGCTCGATCGAGGCGGGACCCCGGCTGCTCCGGCTGGACGAGCTGGCCCCGGACGAGAAAACGGCATACGAGAAGCTCAAGGCCGACCTGCTCCAGCTCAGGAACGCGGCCGGCGGCGAGACGCTAGTAACGGAACAGACATTCAAGCGATCCTGGAATTTTCAGGACACTGGCCGGGTAACCCTTGTTTGCGCACAACTCCCAGCCGACCAGATCGGGCCATTCGGGAACCCGTCTAGCCCTAATTACACAGAACTGCAGGCCTACGCCGACGTGGATGCCCTGGTAGAGTTGTTTGGGCACATCCGCGCGGAAAACCCTGCGTCTTTGGTGCAATTCAGAACATCTTCTGAAATAAGCCGCGATGATCTTAGCGGGCACCTTATTCTCCTTGGCGGCGTCGTTTGGAACGAAATGAACGAGAGGCTGTCCGATATGGCCAAGTTGCCAATTACGCAGGTAGCGCATCCGGGTCTCGACTCCGGCGAGATCTTCATTGCCAACATCGACGGTGAATCGCGCGAATTCTGGCCGCAGTGGAAGGACGGGGGTGGGGGTAGGAGGGTACTCACCGAGGACGTGGGCCTCCTCGCCCGGGTCCCTAACCCGCTGAACGCAAGCCGGACGCTGACCATCTGCAACGGCATCCACAGCCGCGGCGTCTACGGTGCCGCGCGCACGCTGACCGAAAAAGAGCTGCGCGAGGGCAACGAGCGCTACATCTCGTCGAACTTCGGCGACGTCGGGTCGTTCGGCATCCTGATGTCGGTCAAGGTAATCGAGAACCAGACGGCTACGCCGGACTTCAACACTCCCGGCGTCGTTCTCCACCAGTGGGGAGGGGCCGTCGCATGATCACCTTCGCCCAGCGCCTAGTCCCGGCCACCAGACGGGGACACCGTTGAACCTTCCCGATGAAGAGATCAGACAGTACGAGACGCACAACCAGCTGGCCTGGCAGGCTGGGCTGGACAGGGTTCCGCTTGAGCGGCTGCAGCTGGACGCGATCATCGTTCCCGCCTCACGTCCCGCGCCGAATCTCGACCAGGCGATCACCCTGGCCCGTGCCGCGGGCTGCTGGCTGGTCATCCTGTGCAGCCAGCAGCTGCGTGGCGCCGATGCGGTGCGCCAGCTCGCCATCCGCTCCTACCGCAAGGCGATCGTCATCGACGTGCCGGCGTCGTACTCGCACGAGCTGTTCCGCTTTCCGCGCCTGTCCGCCATCAATGGAGAGCTTCCTGAGGAACGCCTCCTCTACAGCACGGACCTCAGCCTGAAGCGCAATATCGGCCTGGTCATGGCACGGATGCTCAACTGGCAGCGCATCTTTTTCCTTGACGACGACATCAGAGATGTCAGCTATTCGGACCTGCAATCCACGGTCAATATGCTCGGCTCGTTCGCGGCCGCCGGCCTCTGGATCACTGAATTTCCCGATAACTCGATTGTCTGCCATGCCAACCGGATAACCGGCGGGTCACAGGACGTGTTCGTGAGTGGTGCCGCCCTGGCCGTGGACTCTGCGGCGGATATCGGCTTCTTTCCCAACGTCTACAATGAAGACTGGCTGTTCTTCTTCAACTATGCGGCGGAAAAGCGGCTAGCCAACTCGGGCCTTGAGGTTACACAACTCCGCTATGACCCATTCGCGAAGCCGCGGCGCGCGGCCTGGCAGGAGTTCGGCGACGTCCTAGCGGAAGGGCTCTACACCAGCCTGCACCCAGGTCCGGCGGTGGACGTGGAAACAGCCGATTACTGGGGGCATTTTCTTGAGGCGCGGCGGAATTTCCTCGAGGATGTCGCCACCCGCGCCGCAGGGAGAGGGCCCCTCGAGTACCTCGGCCAGCCTGTCCATCGCGGCCAGGTGGTGTATTCGGTGAAGCGGGCGCTGAAGTGCCTGCAGACGATCGACGCCGACCTGTGTGCGCGGTACGTCCAAGCGTGGCGCGAGGATCTTGACGGCTGGAGGCAGCGGGTGGCCGGGATCGGCCAACTCTCCACCGAGGAGGCACTCGCGGCGCTGCGACTGGCGCCAACTGTGCGGATGCGGCACATGGCGGGAAATCTGTCCCACTGGGACGCGGCGGCGCTGGCCCCAGCCGCGGGAGTCGCCGCGATCCCCCGGTCCCAAACCATGAACCACATGCCGGAGCGCGCCGGCGTCGGCGGGCTCGCCACGCCAACTCGGGCATAGCTGGGCAGCTGGGCTTGGTCTACCTGGTGTCTTCGCCAAGCACCCGGTAGACCAGGCCGGACGTGCGCAGGTCGTCCAGCCGGGCGGCGAGGGCGGCCTGCATTCTCCGGGCGTCCGGTTCCAGCCGGTATTCGTAGCGGAGTTCCTCTCGGCCGCTCTGGTCATCAAGTTTCTGCCGTCCCACGCGCCTGAACCCCATGCGCTCGTACAAACGGATGGCCTTGTCGTTTTTATCGAAAACCCAGAGGAGAAACTGCCTGATCCCAGGGCTTTTGGCACGTTCAACCTCGAAGAGAAACCTCACTAGCCGCTCAGCCAGGCGTTGACGTCGAAGCTTCGGGTGTATCCAGACTGACTCTATGAAGCGCGCCGCAGCCGGATCGACATCCCTGTCCATCTCGCCGTCTGGCCACCTAGCGACCGCGAAGCCAACAACTTTATCGCCTTTTTGAATGACCGCCCAGGTAGAAGAGCTGATCTCCCTTTCCCAGTAGTCGGCTTCCTTGGCCTTGATGTCGTCGATAGTCATTAGGAAGGCTTCCGGCGATGTCGAGGTAGCCTCGTGCATCGCCTCTTTCAACATTTGCGCGTCACGGAGCCCGGGCCTGGGCTCGGCGTCAACCGGATCCTCCGCCCCAGAGGCTTTGTCCGCCATGCCACCTCCCCTTTTGCGGATTTCCGTTCATCGCATGCGCGATCAGTGCCAGCGGCCAGGATACGTGGCGACACTTCGGCTCCCATGCCCCAGGGGCTCCAGTCGAACCATGCTCAGCCGCGCGAGTGTCAGGATCGCTCCTCTCTGCTGCTCTTCCCTTTCGGAATACCTGAATGAATCTCGCGGCAGAGCCGCGGGATTAGCCGGGGGAAGGCAGATGGAGATCCTTAGTTACCGAATCGGCCGTATCGGCTGCGCGGCCGGCGCCGCCGTTCTGCTCGCCGGGTGCGGCCTCACGGGTATGGGTGGCACGACCGGCGGCCACACGACCGGCCCGCCGGTCACGATCACGCAGGCCACAGCCCCGTCGGCCCTGGTTGCGGTGACGGCCGGCGGGACATCCGGCTCGGCTCTCGCCGGCCTGGTGGCCAACACCGCCCGGTCAAACGAAGACCTCAGCATCCTGCAGGCGGTGGCGCCCGTCCGGACGATCGTGGCATCCGACTCCCCTGCGCCGGCGGAGATGGTCATCCCGGGGCCGCCCGCGGCGCCGACGGGCGGGCAGACGGCCTACCAGTCGGCGCAGTACGCCAAAAAGCTGAAGGCCTGGCGCACCGCGCAGGCCGCCGATGTCCAGGCCACCGCCGTGCAGACGCGCAGGAGACTGTCCGCTTGGGTGACTGGCCTCAAGGTCGCGCAGCGCGTCAGCGGGCTGGCTGATCCCCGGAGAAGCCAGGGCGGCCTGGCCGCGGAGAGCGCCGACGCGGCCAGCGCGGTAATCGAGTTGGACGGAGAGGCTGGCAATGCCTTCGGCGGCCGCCGCGTGATCGTCCTCTTCACCACTGTCCTGAGCGGCACGCTTCCGGCGGGCGAGCTGACCGGCGACGACGTTATCGCCGTGACCAGCTCCCTGCCCACGTCGGCAGCCGCCAGCGCCGCCCAGTCCGAGCTGCTCGGGGCCGGAGCGGCCCAGGCCGCCGTGATCGGCCCGGAAGTAACCGCCGCGCAGTTCGCCGCACTGGTCTCGGCCGGCCTGAGCCAGGGCGCGACGGGGGACGCCGTTTCGACGCCGGTGCTGTTCGCCAACGACAGCGCGGCCCTCGACGCAACATCCACCGGCCAGCTCACGCGACTGCTCGGGCGGCTACACGAGGGCGGGGCAACCCTGGTGATCAACGGATACGCGTCGACCTCCGGCACGAGCCAGGCGAACTACGTACTCTCCTACCAGCGGGCGACAAAGGTCGCCGACTTTTTCGAATCTCACGGGATTCCTGAATCCTCGCTGATCATCGTGGGCCACGGCGCCACCAACGCGTTCGGCTCGGGGTCGCCGGGCGCGAACCGGCGGGTGCTCGTCGTGATCGAGAAGCCGTCCGGCGTCTCCGCGACCACGCTGGGTTAAGGGTTCCAAGCTTCCCATGGCCTCGGCGAGGCCGGTGGGGACCGGCGAGGGGCACCCGGCCTGCGATTTTGCGGTGGATCGGCTCGGGCGCTGCTTTCCCAGATTTGTCGGCGGCGGGTAACCCATGGCGGTGCTGTCGGACACTAACGAGTGTGGGTCGTGTCGCTGTCTTGCTGTCTTCTGGAGGGCCGCCGTGACGATTGTTCGTATCGTGCTTGCTGATCCCCGGACCGGACGGGTGCCGGAGGGCAGTGCCGTGAACGGCCAGCAGCTCATCGTGCTCGCCGATGACGCCGGTCACCGGGCGGTGCCGCTGTGGCTGCGGGTTATCGATGCCAAGTTGCTGTGGGGGCTGCTGGAGCGGTCTGCCGGGGACGCCGTGATGGCCCGTGTCCTGGAGGAGACAGCGGCCCGGCTGCTGCATGCGGCCGGGGTGGGGGTGACCGCCGTGGACATCGAGCCTGCCGGTGAAGATGTGCCGGAGCTGCACCCGGACACGGCCGCGGCGCTGGTCGGGCTGGCCACGGCCGCCGCAGACCGCCATGTCCGGGTGAGTGCCGGGTACGGCCTGAAACTGGCGGTCGTGGCCGGGGTGCCGGTCCGGGTGGCCGATGCGG